>NZ_PDUT01000001.1:201408-2335224 GCF_002700155.1 Maribacter sp. 6B07
GGTAATTCCTATTATACGCAGACCAACGCAGGCGGTACCCAGTTGAATGCCGGGGATATGATCACTACTTCACAGGTTATTTATGTGTATGCAGGCACTAGCGGTTGTTCGGATGAGAACCAATTCGATATTCAGATCGGTACGCCACCTACAGCAGATGACCCTACCGATGTCAACGCTTGTGCAAGTTATACTTTGCCCCAACTTTCTACAGGTAATTATTTTACCCAACCAAATGGAACTGGCTCCCAATTATTTCCAGGTGATAATATAATTGTGACACAGACCCTTTACGTTTATTCTGAAAACGAACAATGTTCTGTTGAAAATAGTTTCTCCATAATGATAAGTTCAGAGTTTTGCGAAGATACAGACACTGATCAAAATGCATCTTGCACTATAGATTTTCCAAACTTTTTTACACCTAACAATGACGGTATAAATGACTTTTACGTTCCTATTATTGAAAGTTGTTCCCCTAATGGGACATTAACTATTTTTGACCGCTATGGAAAATTAATATATCAAACCAATAGATTGGACAATTATTGGAACGGCACTTTTAATGGTAAACCATTACCTTCTTCTGATTTTTGGTATCGTTTTGAAAATTCAGAAAACCAAGAAATAATAAAAGGACATTTCTCACTGTTGCGATAGGTATAACGAATCTTTTTATCCAACTCATATAAATGGTACTTCTTTCGTAATTTTATAGCATGAAATTCAAAGTTGTATCAGAGTTCAAACCCACCGGTGACCAGCCAAATGCCATAAAAGAATTAGTAAAGGGCATAAATGAAAAGGAAAAATACCAGACTTTATTAGGTGTTACAGGGTCAGGTAAAACCTTTACTGTAGCCAATGTTATAGAAAACGTTCAGAAACCAACTCTTCTATTGGCTCACAACAAAACCTTGGCCGCGCAGCTTTATTCTGAATTTAAGCAGTTTTTTCCTGATAATGCAGTGGAGTATTTTGTGTCCTATTATGATTACTACCAACCAGAAGCATATATACCCACTAGCGGTGTATATATTGAAAAGGATCTGTCTATAAACGAGGACATAGAAAAGTTACGTTTAAGCGCTACATCATCCTTATTATCTGGCAGAAGAGATGTTATCGTTATCGCATCCGTATCCTGTCTGTATGGTATTGGTAATCCCATTGAATTTCAGAAAAACGTTATTTCCATTAAAAAAGATCAAGTAATAGCTAGAACTAAGTTAATGCACCAATTGGTGCAATCTCTTTACTCAAGAACTATGGCTGACTTTAAAAATGGAAACTTTAGGGTAAAAGGAGATGTAGTAGATGTTTTCCCTAGTTATGCCGATCACGCTTTTAGAATACATTTCTTTGGGGATGAGATAGAGGAAATCGAGGCGTTTGATCCGTTTAACAATACCATTATAGAAGTTTATGAAAATTTGAACATATACCCTGCTAATATGTTCGTAACCTCTAAAGATGTGCTACAGAATGCCATTCATAACATACAGGATGACCTTGTTAAGCAAATAGATTATTTCAAGGACATTGCAAAACCCTTAGAAGCTAAAAGACTTGAAGAGCGAACCAATTTTGATTTAGAAATGATTCGTGAATTGGGTTATTGTTCAGGTATTGAGAATTATTCAAGATATTTAGATGGTAGGGAACCCGGTACAAGACCCTTCTGTTTGTTGGATTACTTTCCAGATGATTATTTAATGGTGATCGATGAGAGCCATGTGACCATACCACAAGTACATGCCATGTATGGTGGTGACCGTTCACGTAAAGTCAACTTAGTGGAATATGGTTTTCGCTTACCCGCCGCAATGGATAACAGACCTTTAAAATTTGAAGAATTTGAAGCATTGCAAAATCAGGTATTGTATGTGAGTGCAACTCCGGCGGATTACGAATTGCAATTGAGTCAGGGTGTTTATGTAGAACAAGTAATTAGACCAACCGGACTTTTAGATCCTATTATAGAAGTAAGACCTAGTTTAAACCAGATCGATGATTTGGTTGAAGAGATACAGGTACGGGTAGAAAAAGACGAACGGACTTTGGTTACAACATTGACCAAAAGAATGGCAGAAGAATTGGCAAAATACCTAGATAGAATTAACATTAGATGTAGATATATTCATAGTGATGTTGACACTTTAGAACGTGTTGAAATCATGCAAGATTTACGAAAAGGTATTTTTGATGTACTGATCGGCGTGAATTTATTACGTGAAGGACTAGACTTACCAGAGGTATCTTTGGTCGTAATATTGGATGCCGATAAAGAAGGATTCCTAAGAAGTAACCGATCGTTAACACAGACTGTTGGTAGAGCTGCAAGAAACCTAAATGGCAAGGCGATCATGTACGCAGATAAGATAACGGAAAGCATGCAAAAAACTATTGACGAGACAGCTTATCGTAGAGAAAAACAGATCAAATACAACACCGATAATAACGTAACTCCAAAAGCATTAAATAAAAGCTTGGACAATGTGCTATCTAAAAATTCCGTGTCTACTTATCACTTCATAAAAGAGGAGTTAAGAGCAGCCGAACCTGATATGGATTATCTAACAAAAGAGCAAATTGAAAAGTTGATCAAGGAGAAAAGAAAGGCGATGGAAAAAGCTGCAAAAGAGCTTGATTTTATGCAAGCAGCAAAGTTAAGAGATGAAATAAAGTCCCTACAAGACCAAGAATAACTCAGAAAAACCCTGTTTTAATAAAAATTCAAAAAATTAACACCAATACTTTAATTCATAATGTATAAATTACTGGAATGCATATATCTATACAATATTTTTAGACAAGGCTAAAACAGTTATTTTGGACTATAAAAGGTAAATTAGGGTCAAATTTCAACAAGTTTTCAATACCTCTCCAGTGAGCTTAACTTCAAGAATATAAATTCTGATTTTGCCTTTAACAAGACGACTCTTTCTCGTAAATTCAAGTGTTAATATTACGATTTTATGTTTAGTTTTCAAACTTTAAATTCAACCATTCTTCGCTTTCCAAAAACTAAAAATTCAACATTGTATATGTATCTAATTCTGAAAACCACTTCTTAAAAATACAGTTTAACATTCAAGCTAACCGCCTACCCTTTCAACATAAAATTTCAAAAAATATTAAGATATTGGGAACAACATTTACAGTTTAAAAAGAGATTGTAAATTTCATGTTCAAAAAACCTTATATGAGATAATCTGTATGTTACAAAAAATAAAAACTCCAACAAATCAATCACTGAATTTGTAGCTCAAAATTTTAAATAATTTTATGAATAGAGCGTATAAAAAAAGTGCTTTGATTTCTCAAAGCACTCAACTAAACAACTCAAACTAACCTAAAAAACTATTTTAATTCAATCATTCTTTTTGGCTTTGGTAAAGCCTCTTCTTTTTTAGGAAGATTGAATTTTAAAATTCCCCCTTCGTAATTTGCATCGATCTTATCGGTTGCAATTGTATCTGGTAATGTGAACGATCTTTTGAAAGATGAAATGCTAAACTCTTTTCTAGTAAAATTATCATTCACCTCTTCGTTCTCACTTTTAACTTCAGATGAAATAGTTAAAACAGCTTCATCTATTTCAATGGTAAAATCTTCTTTATTTCTACCTGGTACAAAAAGTTCCAAATAATACTCTTTCTCGTTCTCCTTGATGTTTACGGCAGGAATAGAATTTCTATTATTCTCTATACCACCGAACCAATCTGGTTTAAATATTTCATTCATAAAAGCTGGGAACAACACATCATTTCTTTTTACTAAACTCATAACTATATATTTTAAATTAATTGATTTTTAAATTCTCTTAGTAATAGACAAAATACATACCAACAGCAAAATTATGTCATTTTGTCTTATTCAACCATGTTATTAATGACATTTTGTCACTAACAAAGTAAAGGAGTCTGTAATTTCTTCAAATCAGTCCAGTTTTAAATACCATTTAAACTAGCTTTATGACATATTTTTGACCATGGACCGACTTCTGAATATTTTTAAACAAATACGCTCTAAAATTGCCTTCTACCCTTCTTTAATAGCCTTAGGCGGTCTTGGTTTGGCATTTCTGTTGATTTATTTGGAATCCATTAATATTTCTTCTTTTCTTATTGATGTTGCTCCCTTTTTGGTTATTGATGACACAGATACCGCAAAAACGATTTTAAGTACTTTAATTGGCGGTTTAATATCTCTAACCGTTTTTAGTTTTTCCATGGTAATGGTACTGCTCAATCAAGCTTCAAGCAATTTCTCGCCAAGAGTGCTACCAGGTATAATCTCTGATCAAAAACATCAAGTAGTACTTGGACTTTATATTGGCACCATCCTTTACAATATTTTTATTTTGATTTCCATTGAACCCACCGAAAATGAATACCAAACACCAGGGTTCTCTGTACTAATCGGCATTATACTAACAGTTCTGTGTTTAGCCGCCTTCATTTATTTTATTCACCATATTTCCCAAGCCATACAAGTAGGAAACATACTAACTGCAATTCATTCTAGAACTAAAAAAGAGTTAGCGATCATTATAGAAAATCAAGAAGATAAAAATCAAGATTTTCCAAGCACCGATCATTGGGAAAAACATAAAATTACCCAGAGAGGATACTTTTACGGAATACTTAAAGATGACCTAATAGAGCTTTGTAAAGAGAGTAACTTAAAAGCAATGATTTCACTACATAAAGGGCAGTTTATAATAGATGGAACTGTAGGTTTCTTAACAGAAAAACCGGTTGAAGACGAACTAAAGAAAAAAATTGAAAAAACTTTACTGTTCAGCCATACAGAACTTATTGGTGAAAATTTCATTTATGGTTTTAGACAAATTTCAGAAATAGGCATTAAAGCCATGTCACCGGGTATTAATGATCCTGGCACCGCTTTGAATACCATAGACTACCTTTCCTCATTATTTATTGATTTGTTGCTAAAAAAAGACCATGAATTTCTAACGGACAAAAACGGTGTTAATTGGGTAAGTTTGAACTGTCCAGAATTCTCAGAAATACTATTTAATGTAATGGCTACTTATCGTCAGTACTGCAAACATGATATAACGGTCATGCGAAAATTAATGCATAAACTAAAAACGTTAAAACTACATGTAGTACATTCTGATCAATTGAAAATAATTGAGGCAGAAATTGATCAATTAAGACAAGACGCCATAACTAGCATCATGAACAAGAGAGATCTTGAACTATTAGAAGCAGATTACTTCTCTTGGTCCTAGTTGTAGTGTGATTTAAAAATAGCAATCAAAATCTCAGGTGGCACAACCTTATTAGGATACTTATGCATTATGGTCAAAACTTGTTGAATTGCCCCTGGCGGCAATCCCATTTTTAAACCAATATCATAAATTTTGCTCACCTCTTCATCATCTTGCTTATCATCAACATTCATTAATAATACCAACCTATGAAACTGCAGAAGCCTATCTGATTGAGATTTGGGTATAACATGCTCCACATTCGTAGTAAAGAGCTTGTCAAACGTTTTCTTAGTAACATTCAATTGCTGCGCTACCGAAAACAAGAAATCATATTCAGATTCCTTTATTTCATTGTTCACTTTAGCGAATGAAATCATTTCTGATAAAATACTTAATTTCTCTTTATTAGTAGGCATATTCTTATGTAACGATTTGATATTCAGACAGCATTTACTTTAACGTTTAATTTAGCTGCTTTATTTCATTTAAGATACTATGTTGACAATTATAATCTTTTTGTAATGCTATTTTTCAAGAGCAAAGTAATTTTTAATTATACGCTCGCCTTTGGAAAAATCATCACAAAAATGCAGGTCGTATAAAAATTTTCGAATCACTTTTTGAGGTAAACCCATTGCCATACCCTGTCGATAAGAATTTCTAATCCATTTATAATAATTTTTGCATAAATTCTTATCATGCAAAGCCGTCTTATAAAACTTAAGAATTTTACTTTGCATTGAACCTGGGAGTATGAAAATTTCATTATCCTCGATATAACCGTCAATAACATATTGTGCCAACCCCAATTGTTCACCTATGCAACAAATGAAATCATATTCCATTTGCTCCAAGCCATTATTAACCATCGAAGATCGAATCATATCAGAAATAATTTTCAGTTTAATATTCTCTCCTCCCATAATAATCAATTATATAATTATCATTTACTTAGCTCCTTATTATTTATCACAATAAAATCTGAACGCCTATTTACCAAATGCTCTTGATCAGAACATTTTACCCCATTTCTACATTCATTGATAAGCATTGTTTCCCCGTAGCCTGCTGCACTAAGAATTCTATCCTGTTCAATCCCTTTTAATATTAAATAATCTCTTGTAGATTTCGCCCTGTCATCTGATAGTTTTAAATTATAACTGTCACTACCACGAGAATCCGTATGCGATTCAATTTTTATTCGCATATCTGGAAATTGCTGCATAGCAAAAAGAACTTTTTTCAATTCAATTTCTGCCCGAGATGTTATTGTCGACTTATCGTAATCAAAATAGATTGGATCTACGATAATTTTATCCACGTTCCCATCATTCTCTACAATCATATCGTACGGTGTTAAATAAATTACATTATTAAAAGAAGGTTCCTGTGGCTCTTTGGTAGTAGCCACTAAAATTGTTTTTTTAGAGTAACGCTCCTTAAAAAACACAAGTCTATTCTGCCTATCACAGGGCAACTGAATCTCATAATTACCGTTCTCATCCGCCAATAGGATTTCTCTTAACCCATCTTTAGAATTTTTCACCTCTATATTTGCGAATGGTATCGGCTCCTTGGTTAATTCGTTCAACACTTGACCTGAGTATGTTAAGCAATCAACCGGAGCCATTTTCTCGAAAGAATAAATGTCATCATCACCAACACCACCCATTCTGTTCGACGCAAAATAACCTTTAGCAAAGTCGTCCTTAATAATTAAGGAAAAATCATCCATATTACTGTTAAAAGGTTTACCCATATTAAAAGGCAAGGAATATTCATTTTTACTTATAATCTTAGACTTAAAAAGATCTAAACCACCTAGCCCATAATGACCATCTGAAGAAAAGTACAATACATCATTTACTATATACGGGAACATCTCTCTACCTTTTGTATTTACGGACGCTCCCAAATTCATTGGTTCAGAAACTACATCGCCCTCCCTAGATAAGGCAACCACATAAATGTCAGAACCGCCAAAACCACCCGGCATATTAGAGGTGAAGTATAAATATCGCCCATTAGAGCTTAGAGCAGGGTGTCCGCACGAATACTCTTTATTATTTATGGAAAGTGATATAACATCATTGACTTCCCCATTATACAAGCTACCTTTAACTATTTGCATATTTGAGAGTCCTTCTTTATTCGCCTCTAATTTCCCTTTCTTAAAATAGTTACGGGTAATATAAATACGTTCTTTATCTTTTGATAAAACCACCGATGCATCATGAAAGTCTGAAAGTCTATTAGCAGCAAACTTTTCCGGGATATCAAATATATTTGCTGGTTGGGTCACAAATAAATCCAAATATGGTTGATTGTTCCAAGGATAGATTTTGCCACCAGCTTTAATAGAATCTCTAGTACTAGAAAACACAATTTTACCATCTCGATAAAAGGCTGGTGAGAAATCTGATTTCGGACTATTGAAACTTAGGGTATCCATCTGATATTTTGAATCTGTCAACAATAAGCTATCCAAATTCTTCTGCTGAGCCAAAATCATTTTTAAGCGATCTTGATCTTCATAATATGAGAAAAGCACCTCGTTTGCCCTATCTACATCTAAATCTGCCTTTAAGCATTGTACGAGCTTTATGATATTATTTTCGCCGACTTCGTTGCCTTTTAAAACATATAATTTAGAAAACCATTTTTCGGCATTTGTATAATCGCCCATATTAAAATAGCTATCTGCTAAATTCTGAATAACCGATATTTCTGGTTTTCTAGTTCGATTGGCAATATCTGTATACAATTCTATTGCCTTATCATATTTAAAGTTTTCGAAATATTCGTTTGCACGAGTTTCTTTAGTCTGTGAATAAGAGGTAAAAACTGCACCAAACACTAAGTATGTAAATAGTAGTTTTATTTTCATAGGTATATTTTTAGAAGAATCTTGGAGATAAGGCTCTCTTTTTCAAACCTTCTAGGTTATAGGTTAATATAATTTCGTGCGACCCACTATTGTAGTCACCAAGACCCGTAACAGTGTAATCATAGGCGTAGCCTAAGAAAAATTTACTGGTTATATGAAACCCAGCCAAGGCACTTACAGCATCATCATATCGGTAAGCCAAACCAAGACTTAAGCGCTCACGTAATAAGAAATTACCCGAAACATCTACAGTTATTGGTGAACCCGCAACATGCTTGGTAAGAATTGCCGGTTTAAGTTTCAATGATTCATTGATATCGAAAACATAACCACCCATAAAATAGTACTGACTTTTTCTTTCCGTCAAAACATCATCGTCACTATTATAGATTTGCGAGTTCAATAGGTTGGTGCTTGAGGCGCCTAAATACCATTTTGCTCCATAATAGAAAGCGCCAGCACCAACCATTGGTCTTAATTTATTAATATTCTCTTGAAAAATGGGATCAAGCCCGTTAGCAAAATTACCCTTCGAATAATCGACATTTAAAATATCCATACCCGCATTTAAACCAAACGATAATTTTGTTTTTTGGCCCGTTCTAATATGGTAAGCGAAATTTGCATTTATTTCTAAATTATTAGTTGCACCTAAGTTGTCATTTACAATAGTAAGTCCTAAACCAATTCGTTCTTTTACAAGACCATGTGCAGCAAAACTTTGAGTTTCTGGTGAACCATCGATACCCACCCATTGTGATCTATATAACAAACTAGCCGCCAATGTACCCTGAGTACCAGTATAACCGGCATTTAAGGTTTGAGTGTTATACATGTATTGTGTGTATTGCGCTCGTTGTTGGCTGTAACCCTGTAGTGCCGAAAAAGCAACAATAAGGACAGTAATCAGTTTTATATAGGATATATTATTTTTCATATTGATTTTATATTTGGAATGAAATTGAATTAAGTTTTTGATTTTATCTTGCTAGATGTAACCAACCCACTAAATCCCTATTCAATTCAGGAATATTAATAACATAGTAATATGTACCTGCAGGCAAATGGTCTCCCCGATTTAAGACACCACTTACAGTCGCAATACCATTCCAGTCATTTTGATAGTTTTGTGTTTCAAAAACTAAGTTTCCATTTCTATTATATACACGTGTTGTATTCGCATAATCGGTAATACATTCCACTTCAAAAAAGTCATTGAATCCGTCTCCGTTTGGCGAAAACTCATTGTACACTTCTAAACAAAATTCTGCTCCAAGAACCTCACCGCATCGCATGGTTTCTATATCAACAATCAATATTTTATTAGGTGTACAAATATCTGTACTTAAATATGCGACTTCAATAGACGTATCTTGCAAACTATTCCAAGTAACAGTTACAAAATCATCGATAGCGGTACCACCATCCATAATTACCCCACCGGTAACAGTCCATTCATAATTTGATTGATTGCTTTCAGTAAAGTAAGTGTAGGATTCAGTACTAACACAAGCCTCTTCTGTTTGCCCCATTAGCGTTACAGGGGATTCTTCGATTATAAATGCAGTAATCTGTAATCTATTTTCACTTTCACAGCCATTTTCTATACGGGAAACAAAATAATCACCAGCAACTAAAGTGGCGTTCGGATCCAGTATATTACCACCTACAGCACTATCATAAAAAACCACTTCATTTTGATCTACTTGCAAATCACCAATAGTCGGTGATGAAGAATCACAAAACGTTTGCACACCGTCTTCAGCCGTAGGTGCTTCAACATCTATAATTTGAACAGAAATTGCAACGCGGGCAAAAACATCTACGGGTAAATTCAATAATCCAGAAAAATAAACGCCACCATCTACTAATGGGGTGTCAGCGCCCAATACGGTACCTCCAACCAAAGCATCAAAGAAAACCCCATCCTCCAAATTCAGTTGTAAATCCAATATAGTAGGATTATCCGATACACAGAAAACTTGTAGTAAATCTTCAGTCGGCAATTCAGGAATTGGGATTGGAAGTTGCTCTGTAACAGTACAAAGTCCTGAACTGATCAGCAATTCTACTGCGTTATCTAAGTCTGACAACACGTCTATACCTGGTACCTCAATATTAAAGGCTAAGTTGGCATCCAAGATACCGGTAAAATTTAAATCATTTATTCTAATGGTCACCGAATCACCCTCACTAGCATCACCAGATACAGATCCTTCCAAAGAAATAGCTGTATTTGTATTATTTACATTTAGAATATCTTGTACACTAATAACAGTGTCCAAAGTACTCTCTACATCAAAATTAGAATCAACTACCGTAACGTTTACTGTTTTTAAATCACCACTAGCGTTAATACATTCTGCATCATTTGTTTGTAATCGAACAAAATAATCATAAGGAGAATCACCCTCACCTAACCCGTTGATTGTCAATGTACCTGAATCTGTTATAGTATATGTCACATCTCCATCTACCATATTATGCGTTATTTGATTGGTTGCATTACTATCAAAAAACCATTCATATGTACCGTTGATATCACTTGTTGGCACTAGCACCACATCATTTGAACTACAATAAATACTATTGGTATTAACTTCTATATCAGGTGCAGTAGGTATAGGACTGACAGTTACCGTAACCGGTACTCTTGGAGACTCATTTAAACAACCAATTCTTCGAGCTGAAACGTAATATGTTGTTGAAGTAGTAAGGGCACTGGTATCAAAAGTTTCTCCAGAACCTAAAACGGCCAATAGGTTACCATCTGTTTCGGCATCATACCATAATAATTCAGTAGTACCCGGGGTTGCCGTAGTTGCCATTAATGAGGCAGAAGCCCCTTCACAAATAGCGACATTTTGAGAATTTACGACTATTTCAGGCATAATGGGCGCACTGAAAACATCGTATATTCTAATACTCTGATTTAAATTAACCCCTAACAAAGAACTTAAATCAATAGATATTCTGTCAACGGATTCACCAATCTCTACAGGAATCGTTACTGTTCCAGAGTTTGACAACAACCCTAATAAATCAACACTTAAAATACTAGCCAAATTACCGGTATAAACATCTGTATTAGTACCATTATCCGCAGAGAGCTGGATATTGTTAAGCACTCCCAACTGTAATAAAGAAGGATCAACACCTAAAGTTACATAGAAAACATCCGTAGAATCAGAAGAACCATCGAAATATATAGTCTGACGTATTGTGGCCGCAACATTTATAATTCCGAAACCTAATTCAGAATACGTATTTACATCATCATCAATAGCAAACTCAGGATTAGTAACACCAGTACCTGCAATGGACAGTAAGTCAAGTGTAATGCCTGAACCATCAAAAGAAGTATAATTAGCATCCAGACAATCAAAAGTATCATCAGAAGTAAATGCACCATACACATTTAACTCTTTTGTCGTGCCTAAGCCAATTAAAGAGCCAACTTTGTTCTGCACTCTAATACTATTATATTCTTCATTCGGCGAAATCGCCATAAAGTAATTTCCATTTTTATCGGATACCACTCTCATTGAGTTTGTAACAAAAGCATCAGTTATTCCTGAATCCTCTTGATATAAAGAAGTATTATTATTTCTAACATCAATGGTAAATTCTTGATTACCTAAAAGAACCAAACCTGCAACATCTGCAAGAAGTCCTCCTAAATTACCACCTAGCAAGTAAGGCAATAAATCATCTTCAGTATTAAAACGTACATAACTTGTTTGATTTGCCGGTATCTGACCTGGAAATTGTAATTCTATATGCCCGGAATAAGCCCCTACACCCAAAGCTAAACCTGAATTTGCATTTACCACTGCACTGGTCAATAAATCAGCATCTATAGCAAAACCAGAATTTTCTACCTCATTTTCACTTGTAATCGCAGTAGCAAATTGTTGTTGCCCAAAGGCAGATTGAATGCTAATAAGAAAAACAACCAACACAAGAGCAAGTATTAAAGCATTAACGTATTTACTTTTCATTTTTTAAAATTGAAAGATTATTCTTACAATTCTAACGGTTTTAAAATATGATCATTATCAGTTAAATCCTACTAAACCATAATTTCCTTAATTTAATCGACAAAGCGTTTAATATAATCGATGAAATACGTCATAATCTCATTTTATTAATAATGAGCCTTATTTATTGCAATTAATTGTTTTTAAAAACATAATAAACTAATATATAGACGATTATAAAAAAAGACCTGCAAAGCAGGCCTTAAATATTTTATTATGTGTTTATTTTTATTTAATGAACACCTGAGTGAAGTAAAGTGTTCCATCTGCAGAAGTAGAAACAGAAATGGCTGTTTCATCATAGTCACCTTCAATGTTCTTTAAATGACTTTCGCTTGCTAACCAAGCCTCAAAAATACCCTGAGCCGAAGTAAAATTTCTACCCACATTTTCAGAAACTCTTGTTGCGTTAATATCTACAGATAATTCAGAAGATCGTTGAGCAAAATTGTCATGGCTAATTTCATCTTTAGAAATCATATAAGTATTATGATTTTGTGTATATTCTTTTGCTTGATAATTATATTTTAATTGAGAAAAACCATTATTCAGTCTATAATTATTAACTAAACTAAATATTTCCATTTCCGTTTCATTATAATCTTCAGAAGAAACAAAAGTAGTAGCTGTTATATTTTCTTCTGGTAATTCAGATTTACTACAAGAAGTTGTTACTACTAAGATTAACATTAGGAATACAATTGAAAGTTTCATTTTATCAGCTTTGTTATTATACATGACAAAGTTACATTCGCAACAAAGCTTAAAATTAGATTCTTCGTGCAATGGACGATAAGTGTCGGTGAGTAGCTTATTCTTATAGTTTGTGTAATATTTATCCTATTTATAGAAATTGTTAATCGATAATAATGACATTTAATCCTATTTTCATTAACTCCATAGGTCTTCTTTTGCACACTTATATATACTTACGTCTGTTCTAAATATTTGCGTAGACATTTTAAATACAACTTTCTTTTTATCAAGAAAAAAACTCTTTTTAAAAACAGCTTATTTATTAATAAGATACAATCATTCACAGGTCACAATTTTATGATAACTTGCAGTCCTTAAATTTGCAGTATGACAAATAATGATATTTTTAAAAAACTAAGAGTTGCCTTAAAATTCAGAGATGACGATATTGTTGAAATTTTACAACTAGTAGACTTTAAAATTTCTAAAAGCGAATTAGGTGCTTTCTTTAGAAAAGAAGATCACCCTAATTACATGGAGTGTGGTGATCAAGTATTACGTAATTTTTTAAATGGATTGGTTATTCATTTACGTGGCACTAAAGAAAACCCTAAGATTCCTGGTGAGGTTTTACTAGGTATGGCGACCGCAACATCAAAACCTGCTACAAAGAATACCGAGAAAAGGGATTTCAAATCCAAGCAAATGAAAAAGGTAGATACCGCAATTAGCAATGTAAAATATAAAAACAAAAAAAGATCTTGATACACCTCTGTATATCAAGATCTTTTTAAAGCAATACCCCTAAAGGTTATGCCTGAATACGCACAGGAATAGTGTATACCTTACCTTCCTCTACATTTGCCAAATTAACTTTTTGATAGTTTAATCTTGCTTTGACAAAACCTTCCATATTGTCAAATTCTGTTTGTACAGATAACACAACGATTTCCCCGTCTGCATTCAATGTAAATCGAACCTGGGCTGTTAAATCGTCATGCTCAACAGAAAAATCGTTTTCCGATAGCATTTCTGAAATCTGTACAGATAATTTTTTTGTAGGGTTTTCATTTACTACATCATTAGCTAATACATTACCTGTTGCAAGTAGCATTGCAGCTACGACTACTAAACTTAATTTTCTCATGACTTTTTGTTTTTTACTTCAGATTTCCTGAAGCTTGATTAATAATTGATTGATGATGAATTACTAAAAAGACGATGGTAAAATGATAATGTTACAATTAAACCCACTTTTAACATCTCTTTAATACTAATTTCATAATTACACCCCAAAATTAGAAATTCAAACCAATGAAAAAACAAGTAATTTGAGTCTTAACTATTATTTCATTCCAATAACCTAAACTACAGATTTAGTCCTTTATTGATTACAATAAATTAAAATTGTAAAGACAATAAGTATAAAAGCAGTAGCTCATCTACAAAACTTGAAACAAAAAAAGACCATTCAAAATGAATGGTCTTTTAAAACTTATAATTTAATTACTTTAAGCCAATACAGCTTTTACCTTATCTGCAGCTTCTTGGAATAGTACAGCAGATTCTACCGCCAACCCTGAGTTATCAATAATTTCTTTTGCCAATTCAGCATTTGTACCTTGTAATCTTACAATAATTGGCACTTGCATGGCATCACCCATATTCTTGTATGCATCTACAACACCTTGAGCTACACGATCACAACGAACGATACCACCGAATATGTTGATAAGAATTGCTTTTACATTAGGATCTTTTAAAATAATTCTAAAAGCTTCTTCCACTCTTTTAGCATCAGCAGTACCACCAACATCTAAAAAGTTAGCTGGCTCCCCACCTGCCATTTTAATCAAATCCATTGTAGCCATCGCAAGACCTGCACCGTTTACCATACAACCAACGTTACCGTCAAGGTCAACATAGTTTAGTCCTACTTCTCTTGCTTCTACTTCAATAGGATTCTCTTCTCTAAGATCGCGCATTTCTGCATATTGCTTTCTACGGTATAGAGCGTTATCATCAATAGAAACTTTAGCATCAACAGCCATGATCAAATCATCCGATGTCTTTAATACTGGATTGATCTCGAACATGCTAGAATCACTTTCAACATATGCCTTATATAAAGAAGCAACAAATTTTGTCATTTCCTTGAAAGCAGTACCGGACAAACCTAGGTTAAAAGCAATTTTTCTTGCTTGAAATCCTAAAAGACCCGTTGCTGGATCAATTTCCTCTGTAAATATTAAATGCGGAGTACTTTCTGCAACCTCTTCAATATCCATACCTCCTTCGGTTGAATACATAATCATATTCTTACCAGTAGCTCTATTCAATAAAACTGACATATAGAACTCGCTAGTTTCACTCTCGCCTGGGTAATAAACATCTTCAGCAACCAATACTTGATGTACTTTTTTACCTTCTGCAGAAGTTTGCGGAGTAATCAAGTTCATACCAATGATCTGGTTTGCTATCTCTTCTACCTCTTTAAGGTTTTTGGCTAATTTTACACCACCTCCTTTACCACGACCACCTGCGTGTACTTGTGCTTTAATAACGTGCCATCCAGTTCCGGTTTCAGCAGTCAATTGCTTTGCAGCCTCAACAGCCTCTTTTGCATTATGGGCAACTATTCCTCTTTGGATGCGCACCCCAAAACTTGCTAATATCTCTTTTCCTTGATATTCGTGAAGGTTCATATATATGGTGAATTTTAATTGTTAAGCAAAAATAGGAAACAGTAGGTAATAATCTAAAAATAGTTGAGATTAATTGAAAGGTTACTTATATAAATGAGGCTTTAAGCTCATATTTTATTTAAAATGTGATTAAAAACCAGTATAAATTGACAACTACATCTCAATATCCTTAAAATCTAAAGGATCAAAATTCTTAAAATGACCATTTAGTTCTATTATTTTTCTTGTTCTTTCAACTTCTGACAATACCGTAATGGTAGATGTCAAATGCAGGCCTATGAAATTTAGTCGATCATTTTCAGTGGGTATTTGCAGTAATTGATACTCCTGATCAAATGACAATCCTATTTTATGCGCCAATGTAAAACTATTGAATTCTTGCACATTAATAGGTGTATAAGGCACTTCCATAATTTCATATAACTGCTTTATACCATTTATAATGGTTTGCTTTTTTTCATCTGTGGCAACGTAATCGTATTCTATAAGCTTAACAATTCCACCAGCGTAAAGTTTATCACCCATAATATTATCAAATGCCAATAACCTAAACACTTGCCTAGCCACACAAACCACATCCATTTCACCACTTTCATAGGTATTTACAACTTCAACCAACTGCACTTCAACGCCATATTCCATCTTGTTATTAATAAAAACGGGGATACCAAATGTAATAGCCTCATCTCTACAATCATTGATCAATTGCTTATAGCGATCTTCAAAAATATGTAGCGGAACGGTTTCTCCCGGAAAAAAAATGGACTGTAATGGTAATAATGGTAGTTTCATATGGCTAAAAGTACAAAGGTCTTTACGTTGCTCCAAAAGATATAACGCCAATATAATGTTGCAAATATCACAATTTGTTATTTTTAATGTTTTTATGTTATTATTTTTGTACTTATACATCTAGAAAAGTAAATTCGCATAAAAACAGATAGTATGAGAAATGAGGATTTATTGCAGATTGCAAAAACCTATGGTGATCCGGTGTATGTTTATGACTCGGAAAAAATAGTTTCACAATTCAATAGATTGACCAAGGCATTTGGTTCAGTAAAGAAACTGAAGCTTAATTATGCCGCCAAAGCACTATCTAACATTACTATATTAAGATTAATGAACAGTCTTGGTAGTGGCTTAGATACTGTATCTATACAAGAAGTACAACTAGGATTATTAGCTGGTTTTAAACCAGAATCCATCATATTTACCCCAAACGGAGTTTCTCTAGAAGAGATAGAAGAAGCCGCAAAATTAGGTGTTAGAATAAACATTGACAACCTTTCAATTTTAGAACAGTTTGGTAGCAAACATCCAAATATTCCTGTTTGCATTAGAATTAATCCACATGTTATGGCAGGTGGTAATTCCAATATTTCTGTTGGGCACATAGATTCAAAGTTCGGTATCAGTATTCATCAGATTCCGCATTTACTTCGAATAGTGGAATTAACGAAAATGAACATTAACGGTATTCACATGCATACCGGTAGTGACATCTTAGATATTGACGTATTCTTATATGCTTCTGAAATTCTATTTGAAACCGCACGAAATTTCAAAAATTTAGATTTCATTGATTTTGGTAGCGGATTTAAAGTACCTTATAAAGAAGGAGATATTGAGACCAATGTTGAAGAACTTGGTAAAAAATTAAGCAAACGCTTTAATGAATTCTGTAAAGAATACGGTAAAGATTTAACCCTTGCTTTTGAACCTGGCAAGTTTTTGGTGAGTGAAGCAGGTGTTTTCCTTGCTAAAGTAAACGTGGTTAAACAAACCACCTCAACAGTATTTGCAAGCATAGATTCCGGTTTCAATCACTTGATCAGACCAATGCTTTATGGTGCAACACATACCATTAAAAACATATCTAACCCCAAGGGAAGAGAACGCTACTATTCTGTCGTAGGATATATCTGTGAGACAGATACTTTTGCCAGTAACAAAAGAATAAATGAAATTACTGAAGGTGATATTCTATGCTTTAAAAATGCAGGTGCATATTGCTTTACTATGGCAAGTAACTATAACTCTAGATTTAGACCACCAGAAGTTCTTTGGCACAAGGGCAAAGCAATTCTAATACGAGAAAGGGAGAATTTTGATGATTTAATTAGAAACCAAGTAGATATAAAAGATTTGTTCGCTGTTAAAGAAACGGCAAAAGTGAAATAAAGCAATTATAAATACGTTAGCTTTGGTATAATAGTTGGACTAATCCAATAAAAAAATATGAAAGCGTCTTTTTTATATACTATGAAATCATTTTTGTTCTTAGCCCTTGTCTTAGTTGTAACCATTAGTAATGCACAAGATGTTAAATGGATTACTTGGGATGAAGCAGCCCAGCTTACCGCTACGGAAGAAAACCCAAAGAAAGTATTCATTGATGTGTATACAGATTGGTGTGGGTGGTGTAAAAAAATGGACAAAGACACCTTTCAAAACCCAGAAGTTGCTGCATACATGCAGGAAAACTACTATATGGTAAAATTCGATGGGGAAGGAAAAGAACCAATTGAGTATAAAGGTAAGACGTACAAATTTGTACCATCTGGAAGAAAAGGATATCATGAGTTTGCCGCTGCATTAATGCAGGGTCGTCTTAGTTATCCAACAACTATTTTCTTGGATGAAGAATTGAATATGCTTTCACCAGTACCAGGATATCAGAAACCTGAACCATTTATGGAAATAGCTCGTTATTTTGGTGATGACATTTATAAAGAAAAGGATTGGAAAGCATACGCCGGCCAAGCCGGAAAGTAATTTTACTTTTAGTGTAAACAGTACACGTATTTAATCTATTTTTCAATAAAATAATTCTCAATTAGCGTTATACGTTGTTCAAAAATTGGAAAGCATTTTCCATTAAAGTATTTTCACAACAACATATAACGCTATTTCATGAGAACCCTTATTTACCTTGGTTTTGTACTATCTATACTTTGTTCATGTAAAAATGAGCAACATTCCACAACCACTCGAAAAGCTGGTGTACCTGAGGAGATGGCAATGTATAGGTCCTCTCAAATCTCAGATGTTCATTACAATTTAAGTTTTAACATTCCTGCTGAGCTAAAAGAGCCCATACCTTCTCAACTTGAATTAAATTTTAACGTAGAACAACTTCAAGAGCCGGTAATTTTAGACTTCAAAGAAGAAACCTCAAAAATAAAATCCATTTCCATAAACGGCAAAAATGCCACAATTCTTCACGAACAGGAGCACATTATACTACCCAAAGAGCATTTAATTACTGGTAAAAACACGGTTACCATTGCGTTTATAGCAGGTGAACTTTCATTAAATAGAAACGAAGATTATTTATACACCCTTCTAGTTCCAGATCGCGCTAGAACATTATTTCCATGTTTTGATCAACCCAATATTAAAGCAAGATATACCTTGAATATAACCGCGCCAAAAGATTGGCAGGTTCTATGCGGCACAAAAGAAATCAATAGCACCTCAAAGGGTGATTATATTGAGCATAAATTTGACACATCAGATCAAATGAGCACGTATTTATTTTCGTTCGTAGCAGGTAAATTTAAATCGGTGAGTAAGAAACCTGGCAATATGGAAATGACCATGTTGTATAGAGAAACCGATACCACTAAAATTCAATACAGTCTAGATTCCATTTTTGATTTACATCAGCAGTCATTATCCTTTTTAGAGGATTACACCTCATACCCTTTTCCTTTTCAAAAAATGGATTACGCCGCAATTCCAGGATTTCAATATGGAGGTATGGAGCATGTAGGCGCTATACAGTATAGAGAAAGTTCATTATTCTTGGATGAAGGTGCCACAGCCAATAAAAAATTGAGCAGAGCCAAATTGATCGCCCATGAGACATCTCACATGTGGTTTGGAGATTTAGTCACAATGAACTGGTTTAATGATGTATGGATGAAAGAGGTGTTTGCAAATTTCATGGCAGATAAAATAATGAACCCCGCTTTTCCAAATATAGACCATCAGTTGGCTTTTATGATTACCCATTACCCAAATGCATATGGCGAGGATAGAACTTTAGGTACAAATCCTATTCGGCAAAAATTGGATAATCTTAATAACGCCGGCTCTCTGTACGGAAGCATCATCTATAATAAAGCACCTATAATGATGCGCCAATTAGAAACCGTATTAGGCAAAGAAGCTTTTAAAGAAGGAATACAGGAGTATATAGAAACCTTTGCTTTTAAAAATGCCGAATGGGGCGAACTAATTGAAATTCTTGATAAAAAATCGTCAACAGATATTATAGCTTGGAGTTCTATTTGGGTAAATAATTCCAGTAGACCAATATTCAACGATGAAATTACCTACGATGATAATGACAAGATAACCTCATTCACTCTAACACAAACAGCAGAAGACAGTTCTGAAAATATATGGTCACAAGCTTTTGATATATTATTTATATATCCTGACAGCTCTAAAACCATTAGCGTACAAATGACCGATGCCACATATCAAATAAAGGAAGCGATTGGTTTACCCAAGCCAATTTCGATTATCTATAACTCAAATGCCGAAGGGTATGGTGTTTTCCCACTGCAAGAGAAAGATCTTGACCTTATACCTACATTAGATAATCAAGTTGCCCGTGGCTATTCCTATATTAATGTTTATGAAAACATGTTGAATGGTACAATTAATCCAAGCGCAGCTATACAACTATTTTCAAAAGGACTGAACACCGAAAAAAATGAGTTGCTCATTAATCTTATTTCCAGATATACAACTTCTGTTTTTTGGAAGTATCTTACAGAAGAACAACGTGCTTTTTACCAAGATAAAATTACTGATGATATATGGTCAAAATTACATGAAGAATTACCTGCTAGTATTAAAAAAACACTGTATTCAACCTATGTATCCATGGGTTACACCAATACATCTTTAGAAAATTTATTCAAAATATGGAGTAAAGAACTAACCATCAAAAATTTAAAGCTCAATGATGATGATTATACTGAATTAGCTATAGACCTAGCTTTATACAATCATCCAAAAAATGAGCAAATCCTTAAAACAGCAGAAGTAGCAATAACCAACACCGACAAACTTAATAAATTTAAGTTTCTACTTCCTTCTATCTCTAATAATTACGAAACAAAAAAGGAATTTTTCGAATCACTTAAACAAGAAAAAAATAGAGCAAAAGAGTCGTGGGTTACAAATGCCATGAACAACTTAAACCATCCGTTACATCAAAAGGAATCTTTACAATATTTAAGGAACAGCCTTGACCTATTGGATGAAATTCAAAAAACCGGCGATATTTTCTTTCCAAAGAGATGGCTAAGCAGTACCATTGGCAATTATACTTCTTTAGAGGCATATGAAATTTTACAAGCCTATTTAGATGCCAATCCAAAGTTAAAACCTTCCTTAAAATCAAAAGTGCTGCAAGCCTCAGATGATTTAAGAAGAGTTCAACTTCTAGAAAAGAATTAGAAATTTCAACGCTGAGAATTCAAGCAAAAAAAGAGGTCTATATGACCTCTTTTTTTTGCTTTTATTTCTTGGAAATCCCTATCTACTATAGTTAGGACTCTCTTTAGTAATGGTTACATCATGTGGGTGGCTTTCATTAATACCACTAGCCGTAATTTTTACGAATCTACCCGTGTCTTGTAATGTTGCTATGTCTTTTGCACCACAGTACCCCATACCTGCACGTAATCCGCCAACAAATTGATGTATACTTTCATAAAGCTCTCCTTTATAAGGTACACGCCCTACAATACCTTCCGGCACCAATTTTTTAATATCATCTTCCACATCTTGAAAGTATCGATCTTTACTACCTTGTTTCATAGCTTCAACAGAACCCATACCACGGTAAGACTTGAACTTTCTACCTTCATAGATAATGGTTTCACCCGGGGATTCTTTGGTACCTGCTAAAAGCGATCCTAGCATCACCGTATCCGCACCGGCAGCAATAGCCTTTGGAATATCACCTGTATAACGAATACCACCGTCAGCAATGACCGGAACTCCAGAACCTTTAATAGCGGCAGATACTTCTAATACCGCAGAAAATTGAGGAAAACCAACACCTGCAACTACCCTAGTAGTACAAATAGAACCTGGTCCTATACCTACCTTTACGGCATCTGCACCGGCTTCAACCAAATACTTGGCAGCCTCACCTGTTGCTATATTACCCACAATAACATCTAACTTTGGAAACTTCTTCTTTACCGCTTTCAATACTTCAACCACCCCCTTGGTATGACCGTGTGCCGTATCTATAATGACCGCATCTACACCTGCATTTACCAAAGCTTCTGCCCTATCAACAGCATCGCCAGTAACTCCTAATGCCGCAGCTACACGTAAACGACCATATTGATCTTTATTGGCGATTGGTTTTTGAGTCAACTTTGTAATATCCCTAAAAGTAATTAGCCCTAATAGGGTATTATCTTTTGATACTACAGGTAACTTTTCAATTTTATGTTGTTGCAAAATATCTTCCGCTTCGGATAAAGAGGTACCCTCATCTGCGGTAACCAAATTCTTTGAAGTCATAACCTCAGAAATTGGTCTGTCGTTATTTTTTTCGAAACGTAAATCTCTATTGGTAACAATACCCAATAGTTTTCCATCTGCATCCACAATGGGAATTCCACCTATGCTGAACTCTTTCATACTTGCCTTAGCATCTTTCACCGTAGAATTTAATGGCAAGGTAACAGGATCCAAGATCATACCGCTCTCAGCTCTCTTAACCTTTCTTACCTTCATGGCTTGTTGCTCAATAGTCATATTCTTGTGCAAAACACCAATACCACCTTCTTGAGCCATGGCAATTGCCATTCTAGATTCGGTAACCGTATCCATCGCAGCAGAGATGATAGGTACATTGATCGTAATGTTTCGAGTAAATTTTGTCTGAATACTTACTTCTCTTGGAAGCACTTCAGAATAAGCAGGTACTAATAATACGTCATCGTATGTTAGACCTTCTCCTAGAATTTTGTTTTGGTGGGCTTGCATAGCAATTAAGGATTTAATTGCGTGCAAATATAGTGAATAAAGTTGGGATATCTATCTTACACAATACCTTAACAATCACTTCATATTCAGACCCTCTTTTAGTCCGATAAAAAAATGGATGCCCCATGTCAATCATTAATTGAATTATAGCTTAAATTGTAAGGTTGCATAAAAGGTTCTAGGCTCTGAAGGTATGATACCCGGACCCGGATAACCAGTTGCCCTTCTGGTAAAATAACTATTGTCCAAAACATTATTTATACCGGTTTCCAACTTCCAATTTTTATAGACATATGATAGAGAAAAATCTAAAATATCATACGCCGGAATTTCCCCTTCTATACCACGTTGATTGTCGTTAACATCTTGCAAAGCATTGGTAGCATCTGTAAACTGACTTGACAAATAGGTATATTGTAAACTACCCAATATATTACCATAGCCAAAATTAAGACCGGTCTTTAAATTTACATCTGGTATAAATTCCACTTTGTTACCTTCTACATTGGTTTCTTCCGAAGACAAATACTCAGAATTGGTCAAGGCCAAATTCATGAAATAATTCAGTTTTAACTTATCACTAGCCGAAAAGAAAGTTTCTTTTACGCTCCAATTGGCAAAACTTTCCAAACCATACATAAAAGCGGTACCAATATTACCCCTGAACCGAACTATACTTCCCGTTTCTACTTCTTCTCCCAAGGCATTGGTTTGTGTTTCACTTTTTAAAATCTCACCTAATCTATTATCATACAACAAGCTGAACGCACTTACGTCATAAGACAGTACATTTTTATGTCTGCCTCGAAAACCTATATCTGCCGTAAAGCCATCTTCATCAGAGATATTTTCATCTACTTGAAAAGAAGGGTTGACAACCCTGATATCGCTAAATGTTACCGACCTATAGTTTTGAGAAAAATTGCCGTAGAACTCAACACTAGAATTCAATTTATAAGTAGCACCCAATCCTAACAACAAGAAAGTTCTATCAAATTCCCTGTTATCTTCCACTTCCTCATTTAAGAGTGGATTACCAGCCAAATCAAGCACAATATTCTTATAACTACCAATACTTTCCGTTTTAATATGCTCTAACCTAAAACCAGGTGTTAAAGTTAATTTAGGACTTATATTAAAGATATTTTCTCCAAAAAAAGCCAAATTAGCATTGGGAAAATTAAATTGAGATTGTCTTTCATAATTGGGAAACTCATCATCTGCAAAGTTAAAATCTGCATTCGCCGCCGTTGTCCCCGGACCTTGCCTTTGATCATTATCAGTCCTATAGATTTTTGACCCGATCAATAATGCAGATTCAGTATCACCTAACTTATATCTTGTTAATAATCTTGCCTCTGCACCCCAGTTTTGAAAATTATCGATTAACAATTCCCTTGGCTCCTCAGGGTCATCTGGTTGTGATACTCTGTTAGTTCGAAAACCAAGTGCACTTCTAGAAGCATCCAATCCAAAAACATTTAAACTAAAATCCGTTTTTGAAGAGAATTTATGGTCTAGACGAACTGAAAATAATTTCCAATCTACATCAAACCAGTTTCTTTCCCTATTACTAAACGTTGGGTCCTCAATAAATTGAGCATCTGTAAGACCGCCAGGTTGTTTGGCTAAATAATTTAAAAAAGTGGTTTCTACAGTTACCTTGGTTTTGTCCGAAAATTGATAGCCCACATGCGCAAAATAATTTCTACTGTTATAATCTGAATTTGGTCTAAAACTATTTCCCTCCTTATAATTGAAATAGGTGTAATAACTGAACTTACCAACTGTACCACTTAAACTATTAAACGATGTTTTTAGATTGTAAGACCCCAAAGTCTGTCTACTGGTCCACTCTATTTTCTTACTGGAATTTGGCTGCTTAAATTTAAAATTGACCAAGCCGCCAAATTGCGTTCCATACTGTAAAGAAGCTGCCCCCCTAACCACTTGAATTTCTTCTAAAGCTTCTGCAGGTGGTGTATAATAACTTTCTGGGTACCCTAAAACATCTGCACTAATATCATAGCCGTTCTGTCTTGTATTAAAATTTGCCGTTCTATTGGGATCAAGACCTCTACCTCCAATATTAAGTTGTAACCCTGCATCTCCATTATCGTATATATTTAAACCTACGACTTGACTATAAATTTGTCTGGGATTATTGGCCGCCAAATTACCCGTAATACCGTCTAATAAAACAACCTCATTTTTTTTACCGGCGTATATGGCAGTACCATCTACTTTCTTCAACTGTTTTAGGGCAAAAATTTCTTGGCGTTTTTGGGTTATTACCACCTCTGATAAGTTCTGGACCTTCAAAGGATTCATGACAGGGTTGAATTCGGTATTGCCAGTGATAGTTACATCTTGTTCTATAATTTCAAACTCGTAAGCGAAAACTACAATAGTATAGGTTCCTGCTGTTAAGTTCTCTATTAAAAACGCACCTTCATTATTGGTGATTTCCAAGCGTTCCAATTCTTTGATATACATTTCAGCATCTGGAACAGGGTTCCCTTCTACATCTGTTACTTGACCAGAAATAGTGAGTTGACCAAATACCGGAAATGATACTAATAATAAAAGTAAATAACTAAATTCCTTTAATTTCATCTTTAAATGGTGTTATCCAATACTTATGTAAAAAAGACTCTTTTTGTTTTGCCAAATCTATGGTAGGATCAATAAACTCTGTACTTAACCTCCCATTGAGACTAACTTGGCAATTTACGAATACCTGCACATTCTTATGGCCATCTTTCTCAAAATGGTTTTTTAGAAAATGCGCGTATTCCAATATAAAATCTGGCTGAAATGCCATTTGTTTTTCTTGAAACGGAGTAATAAAATCAGTGTTATCTACATAAAACCACCGACCAGATTCTTGGTCCACAATTTTAAATTGGGCGTAGCCAGATTTTTCCATTAGCATAACACGCCATGAAAAACGGTAGCCTTCTTCTGTCCAAAATAATTCTCCCGGATAAAATAGATACCTAAAAGGTATGGCCAGTTGAAGCATAAAAAATAGAACAACTACCATATGCTTCAACCTAAGCTTAAATGATGACCGTTCATTAAAAACTGTTTGATTATTGAATCTAGCACCGTTTATTTTGAATACTTTAAATAAAAGCCTCAATATCTTAAGATGGACTTTTGCATCAAAAAATATTAAAGCAGAAACGATCATAACATATGGGAACATACCAATAGGGAACAATACCCTAGTTAGTACGTGAAAAATGACCACCATTACAAATGCATATGGTCTAGTTCTCTTATATAGTAGTAAAAAAGGGATAGATAGATCGTAAATTACGCCAGACCAGCTAAATAGAAATTGCACCCATTCTTCTCCCAAAAAACTTCCTATAAAAGGGGTATCGAACTTGGCGGGCAACCAGATTTTTAAGGGCATAGCATTCAACAACCAATCTGAATTTAATTTCGCCAGTCCGGCGTAGAAATAAACAATACTTAAAAGCAACTTAATACTATTAACTGTCCAGCTGGGAACATATTGAAAGCACTTTTTGGGGTTTAAATAAGCATCTAGTGAATAGTTTGCGTTAGCTGGCAAAAATATCATTAAGAAGCTCAGAATACTAATAAAGTAATAATGGTTTAAGTATGTTGTTTTATCCATGAGCTCTATATACGTAAAGCTCAAAAAGAAAATGATAATACTTAATTTATAGCGATAACCAAGAGCCACCAATACTGCCGCCAAGCCACAAATCACAAAAATAAGGTAGGTATAAACACCTAATGGTTTTACCCATTCAAACCCGTAATAAGAAAAGAAGAATTGTGGTTTAATATAAAGTTTATCGATCCAGCCATAGCTCCAAAACCTAACAATACTAAAAAGCATCATCAGACCAAATAAAATACGAAAGACCGCCAAAGGGGCGGTCTCTATAGGAGCTTTTATATATTTAGCTATTAGCGATTCCATTAATCACCATCGGCATCAACAAAATCAATACTAATACTCATTGCTGAAACCATATCTACCTTTAACATAGGTACGGCCTTTTGTACTTCATCATAAGCCAATAACATGGAGGTTGGCGGATTGCTGTTCTCTATTTCAGCTCTAAACGCAGAAAGATCAAGCACCATACTTTTTGCCGTATTAAATTGATCATTGATCAACGTAGACAAATCCTCTCCATTTTTTAGCGTGTTCAATGCATCCAGATAAGATGCCAAACTTTCACCTTGAGTACTTGAATTAAAATGATTACCATTAAAAAAGTCTTGAACAGCAGATAAACCTTCTAAAAACAAATCGTTAGAAATAGTAGCTTCATAATAAGCCTCAACATTTCTAGGTAAGGTACTACCGGAAAAAACTCCTAAAGGAATTCCCATTTTACCAGCTCTTAAATACTTCTCGTAATAAAAAATATAGTCGTTTACCATACGATCAACAGATGCCGTAGATGATGCTCCGTCATTGGCAACAAACGTATCCCTGTAACCATTTGTCCAATCAGATACCACAGTTTCTGTCAAAGACTGCATATCCATCAAAACATCTTCGGTATATTGTAGGTAAGCCTCTTTGTTGTCTCCATTATAGAAAGCAAGTATATCCGCATCGGTATCACCCAAGCCGTTCAATAAGTAATCTAAAGCAGGAAATCCTTTAGCGCTTCTGTTAGAGGATAAGGACAAGTCATAACTTCCATTGACAATAAATCCATCAATCTTCTCATTATCCGTTGGATATATATTCATGTTCAATTGAAACCCTACAGATTCGGCAGGACCAATTTCAAACATCTCTACATGTTGCCAAGATTTGTATGCGTTCAACCATGATGCACGCAAAGCAATTAAATTACCTTCATTGACATCTGCTTTAAACGTATTGAACGTATTCAATAAATCATCCATATCCGCAGTAAAAGCTTGATATGAAGGGATAATAATATTATCTGCCCAATTGACCAACATGGTACTGCGCTCAAAAGAAACCTCCTCTACCGGATCAACAATTACGCTATCATCGGTTTCACTATCATTGGAACATGCCCATACTAAGGCCAGAACACAAAGAATCCCAATAATCTTTTTCATCTATTATTTTTATTTATTCTAATTAAATGCAAAAATAAAAAAAGCAATTCATTCTAAATAAGATTGAATTGCTTTTTTTATCGACTTAACTCCTATTTATTCAGCAGCCTGCTCTAAGGTAAAATTAAACTTAGCCGCAATGTCAGCAGAAATAGCATCTAATGTAGTTGCTTCCACATCCCAAAGTCCGTTTTCTCCGTCATCCATTAAATCTACAAGAAACGCATCAACTTCCTCCTTTGCAAAATAAGGTTCAGTAGAATTGGGTTTTCTTGTAAACTGTAGACTGTATACAAAACCGTAACCTTCAGATAAATCATGAAAAGCCCCACCATAATCAGGTGTTTCTTGATCTAAACTATTTTTACCTTGTTGTAAATAGTACACGGCTCTAATACCGATAACTTCAGAAAGTTTCTCCCTAATTATTTCGGCTTGTGCATCCCTAACATCATATTGCTTAGCAACAATTGCAGCCCTACCTAATTTAAATGCTTGAAAAATTTCATCGGCAATGCCCGCAAAATCGTCATCTCCTTCTACTCTCCCAATATATTTATTTAAAAAGCTATCTGCACCTAAATCATCATTAGGGTTTGCGGCATCTGCATTTAAACCATACACGTAACCGTAAGCCTCATCCCACTTATGTTCCATATTGGTATAGACTTCACCTTCAACTACTACATTAGCATCATTATCAGCAACGTTATCACCTTCATCCAATACGGCAGTACTTAAGTAATTGTTTACTACTTGATCAATGGTAAGCGCTCCAATCAAACCTTTATTAAAAGCTTGGTTATATTCCAACCCTTGAGCATTAATGTATCTAGTAGAAGAACCGTCTGCTATTTGTCCTGCCGTACCTGCAGCTGCTGCAACTTCCCAGTTTGGGAATACCTCATTTACTTGAGCAGAGATCCAACCATCAAAATCCGCTCTTATCACAGCTTGATCGGTAGCATTGGTTGCAAAGAAATCTGCAGAGGCAGCTGTTTTACTTCTTACACTTTTATCAGATGCATTTAAATCTGCATCTTCAAAATCGTTAGCACCTTCTTCATGGGCATACATACTTAATATTTGCTCGGATGTTGAAGTTACATCTGTAAATGCGCTCAAAATTTCGTCACCCATTTTTAATCTCGTAGTCTGACCACCAAAGCTAACAGTACTTTCATTATCCCTTGTAAATGTATAAGAATCTGGATTATCAATTGTAGATTCAATAGGTTCACAATCACCATCAACACATTCTGACAATTCTAATCCGTCATCATCGGAACTACATGAAATAAATAATAAACTAGCAATAGACGATAACAATAATAGATTCTTTTTCATTTCTCTTTTATTAAGACTTATTTTAAATAATGCGCAAAACTATAACATGTTTTAACATTACACAACCTTATCTATATTAAATCTAAATAAATTTAACTTTTTAATAATGTAGCCAGAAGAAATACAACAAGTAATTAGTGATATTGGGAAAAAAGCTCGGTAGCTTTGTTATATGCCGCTTCAAAAGTCATGGCATTAACGCCGGTAAAAACTTTTTGCGAAGTAAAATACGATAACATTTTCTCCGTAGGCATGTTACCGGTTAAATCATCTTTGGCCATAGGACAGCCACCAAAACCTTGGATAGCACCATCAAACCGTTTACAGCCAGATTCATATGCCGCGGCAACTTTTTCATGCCATTTTGTGGGTGTGGTATGCAAGTGCGCACCAAACTCAATATTTGGGTATTTTGGGATTAAGTTGGAAAACAAATAAGAAATAGTTTCTGGATCAGATGACCCCACGGTATCTGACAACGATAATATTTTGGCTCCCATTTTCGCCAGTCTTTCGGTCCATTCACCAACTATTTCAACATTCCAAGGATCACCATAAGGGTTACCAAAACCCATGGATATGTACGTTACCACTTCCTTATTCGCCGCATCGGCAATATTAAATATCTCTTGTAACGTTTCTACAGATTGAGCAATGGTCTTATGGGTATTTCTCATTTGAAAATTCTCGGAGATAGAAAAAGGAAAGCCCAAATAATCAACTTCAGCATGGGTAACAGCGTCTTCTGCACCACGAACATTTGCCACTATGGAAAGTAACTTAGATTTGGTTTTCGACAAATCCAATTTAGACAAAACCTCTGCAGTGTCCACCATTTGCGGAATTGCCTTTGGCGAAACAAAACTCCCAAAATCCAACGTATCAAAACCACAACCTAGTAAAGATTGTAAATACCTCACCTTTTCATCGGTAGGTATAAACTTCTTAATACCCTGCATAGCATCTCTAGGGCACTCTACTATTTTGATCTTTGAATTAAACATTATGTAAAAATACGAACTCTAAATAAGTAAATCCTATTAATATTTTAATAAGACTAACCTAAAACTAAATAAATCGCAATACCCATAAAAACAATTATCTGAATCCATTTTAAAACAAACCCTGTACGCTTATTGTTAGTTAAGAAGCTAGATATTTGACCAGCCAAAATGGCTATAGCGCCAAACACAAAAGATGAAACCAAAATAAAAAGAACACCCAGTGTATAAAACTGAATTACGTTATTTAAACTATCCGAAAAGAGAAAACCAGGAAAAAAAGCAAGAAAAAAAATGGTCACTTTTGGGTTTAGAACGTTCATTATAAAACCCTGTTTGAATAATGATAGTTTACTTTTCTTTTTTTCTTCTCCGGCAATAAAAATAACATCACCGCCTTTATAGACCATAATAGCCAAGTAGACTAAGTAAGCCGCCCCAAAAAATTTAATCATGGTAAAAAGAGTGTTACTATTCTTAATAATTGCCGATACCCCAAATGCCAACAGCGTAGTATGTACCAAACAGCCTGTCATTAAACCTGCTACAACTGCCAAGCCAAATTTTTTACCATTACTAATACTCTGTATCAAAACAAATATATTATCCGGTCCTGGTGATAAAGCCAAAAAAAAAGTAGCCACAGAAAAGGCCATTAAAATTTCGTAGTTCAATATAATAGTGCCTTGGTTGATATGAAAATACAAATTACCATTATTTACAGCTATTTTTAATAACTTGTTTTAAAATAAAATACTATGAAAATTAAAGTACTTCTATTACTAGTTTGTTTTACATTGGCATTCAATACATATGCCGTTACAGAAGAAAACAATATAACCAACACCATGATTAAAAATGACAGCCTTTTAAGACATGCCGTATTCTTCAAATTCAAAGAAGGCACTACCGCCGAACAGATAAAAAAGGTAGAAGATGCTTTTAGCGCCCTACCTTCAAAAATTGAACAGATCAAAGGTTACGAATGGGGACTTAACAACAGTCCAGAGGGATTAAACAAAGGGTTTACGCATGCATTTTTCCTAACTTTCAAAAGTGAAGAAGATCGTGCTATTTATTTGCCCCACCCAGACCATAAAGCTTTTGGAGCAATACTGACCCCATATTTAGATGATGTCTTTGTACTTGATTATTGGGCAAAGTAACATACAACCAATGCTAAAAAAGAAAAGCCCTTGCACACAATGTACAAGGGCTTTTCTTTTTTCAAGAGTTTATTACACCCTTTCTAAAATTGCCTCATTTATAGCTTTTACCAAAGCAGGCCCTTCATATACAAAACCAGTCCACAATTGAATTAAATCTGCACCTGCATCTAACTTTTCTATAGCGTCATCTGCTGAATGTATACCACCTACACCGATAATAGGGAATGCTTTATTGCTTTTTTCTGCAAGAAAACGAATTACCTCTGTACTTCTATCTTTCAAAGGTGCACCACTGAGTCCGCCAGCTTCTTCCGTTATTAACGCATGAGATTTTAAATTTTCCCTAGAAATGGTAGTGTTAGTTGCAATAACACCATCAATACTGGTATCACTCACAATATCAATAATATCCAGCAATTGGCTATCGGTTAAATCTGGCGCTATCTTTAATAGAATTGGTTTACGTGCAACATCTTTACGTTTGCTTTGCCTAGCGTTCTCCAATTGCAATTCATTGAGCAAAGCCGTTAATGGCTCTTTATCTTGTAATTCTCGTAAACCAGGTGTATTGGGAGAGCTCACGTTAACTACGAAATAGTCTACATGGTCAAAAAGGGCATCAAAACAAATGAGATAATCCTTTATAGCCTCATTATTGGGTGTCACCTTATTTTTACCAATATTACCACCTATAAGAACTTTATGGTTTTTCTTTAAATTTTCGACCGCTTCAAAAACACCATGGTTATTAAATCCCATTCTGTTGATAATTGCTTTATCCGCCTTTAATCGAAATAATCTTTTTTTAGGATTTCCTTCTTGTGGTTTAGGAGTCAATGTACCTATTTCTACAAAGCCAAATCCAAAATCCGATAATTCATTATAAAGCACCGCATTTTTATCAAAACCTGCCGCCAACCCCACTGGGTTCTTAAATTTCAACCCAAAAAGTTCACGCTCCAAACGATTGTCCTCTACCGCGAACATGGATTTTATTATGCCCGATAAGCCTATTTTAGAAAAAAACTTAATGCTTGAAAAACTAAGGTAATGAACTTTTTCTGGGTCTAACAGAAACAAAAGAGGTCTAATAAAAAGCCTGTACATGTATATATTTTAGAAGCCGCAAAAATACAAACTGTAAATGAGAAAGTTAAGTAATAGTTTATCAGTTTTTGTCAACAATGCTATCGGCATATACCGTTGGAACAACTACATAAGGTGAACGGTATGCCTGTTTACATAAAGATTGGTACAATTCATATTGTTTGGAGTTGAACAATGTCAACATCCGTTTATCTATCATAGCCTGTACCCTACCCATGCTATCCATTACACTTTTATATTTACCTGCAAGCTGTCTTAATTCTGTTTCGCTACTTTGTGGATGCCTCTCTTTAACATTCTGTAATTCATTATTCAAAACATCGTTTCTATACTTTAATTCTGCACTAAAACTTACCAGTTTTTCATGTTGCATTTCGTTTAACTGAAATATTTCAGAAATAATTGAATCATTGGTAACACCAACCCCTAAAACGCAATCTGCCTGTGAATGTACCCTAGCACTTATCAAAATAATTACGGACCATATTATATACCTAAATCTTTTCATGATTACCACTATAGAATCTAACGTTTACCAATTTACAATTTATAAGCTTATTTTTGATAAAACCCTTTTACAATGCAGCATATAATTGACCGTTTTATTAGCTATGTCACTATAGATACGCAAAGCGATTCTTCATCTAATACCACACCAAGCACAAAAAAACAATGGAATCTAGCAAACAAATTAGTTGATGAGTTACGTGCAATAGGATTAACCGATGTCACAATTGATGACAATGCATATATTATGGCAACCCTGCCATCCAATGTAGACCACCAGGTACCTACCATAGGTTTTATTGCGCATTTTGACACATCACCAGACTTTTCTGGCACCAATGTAAAGCCACAGGTAATTGAAAATTATGACGGAAAGGATATTATCTTAAATAAGGAAAAAGATATTGTGCTCTCTTCATCATATTTTGATGATCTCTTACAATACATAGGGCAAACCATTATTACCACAGATGGCACTACACTTTTAGGTGCAGATGATAAAGCAGGTATTACTGAAATAGTTACCGCAATGGAGTATTTGATAAACAATCCGGATATTAAACACGGCCCAATTAGAATAGGATTTACTCCAGATGAAGAAATAGGTAGAGGCGCACACAAATTCGATGTTGAAAAATTTGGTGCAGAATGGGCCTATACAATGGATGGAAGCCAAATTGGCGAATTGGAGTATGAAAACTTTAATGCTGCTGGTGCTAAAATTACCGTTAGTGGCAAAAGTGTTCACCCTGGCTACGCAAAAGGAAAAATGGTTAATGCCCTACTCATTGCAAATTATATTATAAGTGAATTTCCAAAACATGAAATACCACAAGAAACAGGCGGAAGAGATGGCTTTTTCCATATACATCATATAAACGGTGAAATTGAACATGCAACTGTAGAGCTTATCATTAGAGACCATGATCTAAAGCGTTTTAATGAGCGTAAGCAGTTAGTACAAGATATTGTTAAAAGGTATAACAATGAATATGATAATTGTATTGAACTAGAATTGAAAGATCAATATTTTAATATGAAAGAAAAGGTAGAGCCTGTTTTTCATATTGTAGAAACCGCGAAAAAAGCTATGGAAGATATAGGCATAAAACCTATAATTAAACCAATAAGGGGCGGTACAGATGGATCACAACTAAGTTACATGGGTTTACCATGCCCTAATATTTTTGCTGGCGGACATAACTTCCATGGAAAATATGAGTACGTACCCGTAGAAAGCATGCAAAAAGCAGTGGAAGTCATTGTACGTATTTGCCAATTAACAGCAAATCAATAACAGTATGGACAGGCAAGAAAAAATAGATAATTTCTACAATGAAGAACATCAATATAAAACTGGTGTAGCTATTTTAAGAAAGCTTGCTTTAGCTTGTAAATTAAAAGAAACATATAAGTGGAGCTTCCCTACGTATACAACACAAGACAAAAATGTTATTGCCATTTGTAAATTTAAGTCGCATTTTGGTATATGGTTCTTTAACGGCGTGTTTTTAAAGGACTCACACAAAGTATTGGAAAATGCACAAGAAGGAAAAACCAAGGCCATGCGGCATTGGAAGTTTTCTTCAACGTCTGAAATTGATCATAACGTTATTACAGCGTACATTCAAGAAGCTATAGTAAATCAAAAAAAGGGACTGGCATTAAAAGTGGAAAGAAAGCCCAAAACAAAAATTGTAATTCCTACCCACCTAGCTATTGCCATTGAACATAATGATGACTTAAAGACTGCCTTTAACAAATTAACCTATTCCAAACAAAAGGATTACGCCGAATATATTGCAACTGCAAAACAAGAAAAAACGAAACTATCTAGATTAGAAAAGATAGTTCCGTTGATATTAAATGGCATAGGCCTTAATGATAAATACCGTAGATAATTCCTTTTATAATTTAGGTAGGTTCCAACCATTATGATAGTTAGCCTTTAAAAACTGGTTTGCTTCTTCATTTTTAAATTTACCGGCCATTGGATCCCAGTAAATTCTATTACCGGTTTTAAAGGCCACATTACCCATATGTGAAACCAAAGCGGCATCATAACCCACTTTAATTGGTGCATTTAGTATAGCGTTATCCCGACTTTTTACCGCTTCTATGAAATTCTGGGTATGCAGATCCAACCCATTGAATTCACCTTTGGTATGTGAAACCGCTTCTAGCTTAGGAATACCATCTTTACCCCAGCCCTGAAATTCAGTTTCAGGTATTACTTCCCAGCCACCTCTATCAACAACCAGGGTACCATTATTACCTATAAATGCTATTCCATGATTTCTTCCATAGTTACCACCGTCAATGCCCGTGGCATGCTCCCAAAGAATAGAGAAGCCGTCATATTCATATACCGTTTGTAAAGTATCTGGAGTTTCAGAGGCATCCGTGGGATAAGCAAATTTACCGCCCAAGGCCATCACAGATTTTGGTGTACCGGCTTTCATACCATACAACGCATAATCCATAAGATGTACGCCCCAATCTGTCATTAAACCACCGGCATAATCCCAAAACCACCTAAAATCGAAATGAAATCTATTTTTATTAAAAGCCCTATCGGGAGCCGGACCCAACCACATTTTATAATCTACCCCTTCAGGAACTGGAGCATCGGCTACTACGGGAACAGGTTTCATCCAACCTTGATATGCCCATGCTTTTGCCAAGCGTATTTCTCCTAACGCACCAGAATGCACATATTTAATGGCATCTACAAAATGCGGTTGACTACGCTGCCATTGGCCTATTTGCACCATTCTATCCCTAGACTCCACAAAGTCCAACATAATATTGGCTTCTTCAACAGAATTAGCAATTGGCTTCTCGCAATACACATCTTTACCCGCTTGTAATGCATCTGTTAATTGCAGGCAATGCCAATGATCTGGCGTGCCAATAATAACGACATCTATGTCTTTATTCTCATATAACTTTCTATAATCACTATACCATTTTGGTTTTTTAATTCCCGCCTTTTCAAGATCAGCTGTTCTTTCCCTTAATACATTTTCATCTACATCACACAATGCTATGACATTAATATCACTCATTTTCAGAAAAGAGCTTAAGTCAGAGAAACCCATACCCTTACAGCCTACCAAACCAACATTGATAGTGTCGTTGGCGCCCACCTTCTTACGCATCATTGATAACATCTCCATAGGGAACATAAATGATGCTCCTGTCATTACCAATCCTGCGGTGCCTTTTCTAATAAAATTTCTTCTGTTGTGTAGCATGTTGTTGTTGTTTTAAGTGTAATTAAATATACCACATTTAGGCAAAAAAAAACACCGATGTTTCCATCGGTGTTTTTTATATGAATTCAGAAATTATTATTTTTTTTCTGGAGCATTTAATTTATTGCTCATTTCCATGGATATGGCAGACCTATCAAATTTTAACTTCCCGGCCATTGTTTCCAAAACACAAGAGAAGTCCTTATCATTTAAATCCACTACTTTTCCGTGCAGGCCGCTTTTGGTAATAACACGATCACCACGTTTTAACTCTGCCGAAAATTTCTTTTCATCCTTTTGTCTTTTCATTTGAGGTCTGATCATAAAAAAATATGCGACCACAAAAATCAAAATCATCGGAAGAAACTGCCCTATATCACCCATCTTTGGTATATCTGTAATTTATAATTATTTAACAGGTCCTAATGGAGTTGCTCCTTTTGGATTAACAAAAGCCTTTATTCTCAAAAGCTCAGAACCTTTTTCAGTGTTAGCCGTAACGGTAATAGTTTTAGTAACCTGGTTTTGACCAGATCCGTTAAAGTTCACTTTTAATTCACCTGATTCACCTGGAGCAATTGGCTCTTTTGGAGGATTAGGAACTGTACAACCACAACTACTTTTAGCATCTGTGATAATTAATGGAGCGTTACCTGTATTAGTAAATTTAAAAACTGTTTCCTGTGCCGCACCTTGTTCAATTGTACCAAAATCATGCTCTGATTTCTCAAAAGACATTACCGGTACCGCTTTAGCTGCTTCATCTCTTACCGCTGCTTCCGCTACATTATCTGTTTTAATTTTACTTGAAGCATTGTCTTTGCAAGAAGTAAAAGCTACCATTGATACAAGACCAACAATTAGAACTATTTTTTTCATACTATATTAGATTTATCAATTAACTGTAAAATTATAAAATATTTTTATAATAGACCCCTACCCATTTTGTTAAGCTTTCCTTCAGATTTGTATTCTTTAGTAAGCTTATCTAGTATTCCGTTTATGAAAATGCTACTTTTTGGAGTCGAGTATTCTTTGGCAATCTCCAAATACTCATTAATGGTTACTCTTTCCGGGATTGAAGGAAAATGTAACAATTCACAAATTGCCATTTTCAAAAGTATACTATCTATGCCTGCAATACGATCTTTATCCCAGTTTGGTGTTTTACCATCTATCTCTTTTTCCAATGCATCATTTTTCAACAACGTTCTAGACAATAACTGCATAGCGTAGGTCATGTCTTCATCATCCTTTAAAAGACTCGGCAAAAAGTATGAATCAGGATGAACTTGTTTTACCTTCTTCAAGTGTTTTAACAAAAACGTATTAACAATAGGAATGTCATCTACCCAAGTTAACTTATCATCTTCGAAGTAATCATATATTTTTTCGTTGGGGGCAATGATATTTTTGAACAAGGTCAATATCAATTCTTTGTCCGCAGCATAATCGCTTTCTGGTGTAGACATGTATTCCTTATACGTTTCGCTTTCTATAATATCTTTATAAATAAGCTTAACGTACTCTTCATTAAGGTACCAATTATCTAATTTTCTATTTGAAATTTCTTCCTCAAGTGTTTTGTTCTCAAGAATTTGCACCAATAATCTGTTCTGAACAAACTTCTTAGGATTTGGAAATTCCTGCTTACCGTCACTAATATATTTTTTTGCGGAAAGAGAAATTTGTTCTGCCGCCCTTTTTTGTATTTCTACAAAAAGACTTAACCATAACAAGTAGAGCGTATAGGTATTCTCTATGCTTACTTTTAAAAACTTCTCTTGTCTCTGTAATGAATCATCTTTTGATTGAACGAGTGCATATATGCTCTGCATTACCTTAACTCTAATGTGCCTTCTTGTAAGCATTTTAAAGAACTTTTTTAATAAATTGATATTTAAAGCCGCAAAGGTAAGTATCTATTTAAAGGGTCACAACAGCAATCGTATTTATCTTAGCTTATTTATAACATATGGTTTTAGGTCAAAAAACTATCTTTGGCCAAAGAAAACGATAATCTTCTTTTTTTAGCATTGTATGAAAGAACTTAAACACCTAAACAAATACTTTAAAAAATACTGGTTTAAGCTTTTTCTCGGAATAATCATAACCATTATAGCCAGGCTTTTTCAATTGATCATGCCTTCTTACGTGAACAACTCTATTACGGTAGTTGAACAGTATATTAAAACGGAAATTGAAAAATCTACCGCACAAGAACTATTAATGGAATATATTCTAATTATCGTAGGTGCTGCAATACTATCTGGTTTCTTCACTTTTTTAATGCGCCAATTGATCATTAACATTTCTAGATATATTGAGTATGATCTTAAAAACGAAATTTTTGACCATTACCAAAAGCTAAGTCTCAATTTTTATAAGAAAAATAGAACAGGCGATTTAATGAACAGGATCAGTGAAGATGTTAATGAAGTACGTATGTATGCAGGTCCAGCAATTATGTACGGCATACAGACCTTAACATTGTTTGCTTGTCTGATACCGTTAATGTTTATAAAAGCGCCCACTTTAGCTGCATATACACTATTGCCGTTACCTTTTCTTTCGGTCCTAATTTATCAAATAAGTAAAGTAATTCATAAGCGAAGTACCATTGTACAACAATACCTTTCTACCTTATCTACCTTTACACAAGAAATTTTTTCAGGAGTTTCCGTTATAAAAGCCTACGCATTAGAGCCGCAGACCAATAGTGACCTTACTAAACTTGCCATTGAAGGCAAAGAGAAAAGTGTAAGTCTTGCTAAAGTGAATGCATGGTTTTTTCCATTAATGATACTTTTAATAGGTATTAGTAACATTTTGGTCATTTATATAGGAGGTAAACAATACTTGGCCGGCGAAATTGAAGTAGGACTAATTGCCGAATTTATTTTATATGTAAATATGCTTACCTGGCCAGTGGCCATTGTTGGTTGGTTAACTTCAATTGTACAAAGGGCAGCCGCAAGTCAAAAGAGGATAAATGAATTTCTAAACCAAGAGTCAGAAATAAAAAATAATCCTACCAACACCCTTACGATCAAAGGTAAAATTGAATTTAAAAATGTTGATTTCACATACCAAGATACCAATATTAATGCCATAAAAGACCTATCGTTCACCATTAACGAGGGTGAAACCACTGCTATTATTGGTAAAACCGGTTCTGGTAAATCTACCATACTTGATTTGGTAGCCCGCTTATATGACACATCTTCCGGAGAGATATTAATAGACGACGAACCTATTAAAAATGTAGACCTTACCAATTTACGAGAATCTATTGGTGCCGTACCCCAAGACGCATTCCTATTTTCAGATAGCATTAAGAACAACATTAAATTTGGTAAGGAGAATGCTACAGACGAGGAAATCATTGACATAGCAAAAGATGCCGTGGTACATGAAAACATAATGGGTTTCTCTAAAAAATATGATACTATCTTAGGTGAAAGAGGTATAACATTGAGTGGCGGACAAAAACAAAGGGTTTCAATTGCCAGGGCATTAATTAAAAAACCTCAGATTTATTTATTTGATGATTGCTTGTCTGCCGTAGATACGGAAACGGAAGAAGAAATATTGAATAACCTGAAAAAAGCATCTAAGAATAGAACTACATTAATTGTAAGTCATAGAGTTTCTTCTGCCAAAAACGCGGATAAAATTTTAGTTTTAGATGACGGAAGACTTATTCAAGAGGGCACACATGATGAATTAAATTCACAAGAAGGCTATTATAAAGACCTCTACCACAAACAGCTCTCAGAGAAAGAAAGTTAGAAAATTGTTGTCGGATAGCGTTTTTTTTTTCATTTTTGATAGTATAACGACACTAAACATTAGAAATGAGCGAAAGAGATTTATCAGATCAAGAAGAAATTCACTCCAAAGTTTTACGCGCAGGTAGAAGAACTTACTTTTTCGATGTAAGAAGTACAAAGGCTGGGGATTATTATTTAACGATTACAGAAAGTAAGAAATTTACGCATGACGATGGTTCATTCCATTACAAAAAACATAAAATATATTTATACAAAGAAGACTTTGACGCTTTTAAAGAGAACGTTGAAGAGATGATGGATTTTATAATCAACGAAAAAGGGTCTGAAGTAATTTCTGAAAGACACCAAAAAGATTTCAAAAAGGAAGAAATAGAAGAGCCCGTAGAAAAGACAACTACCAACACTTCTAGCTTTACAGATGTAAGTTTTGAAGATATCTAGGTAAAACAACCCTTAAAAAAACAAAACGGTCCTTATGTATAAGGGCCGTTTTTAGTTTATAGCTATAAAATTCAGTTTAGCCCTTTTTTTACGAACCATAAATTCAATAACACTAAAACAACCAAAGCCGTTAATGCCACTTTAATAGAAAGTACCATAGACAACCCCACAAATAACAATAAAAGATAAAGTGGATATACTAACAAGATAAATGCAAACCTGAACGTACCCATAAACTCCTTCTCCGGAACCTTTGGCATTAACCATTTGTGCCACATTATAATCATGGGAAAATTTAATACGTTAAAAACACTTCTCAACACCGATTTCCCTTTAGCTGCATTGGTTAAATCGCTTGAATTGGAAACTTCATTGGTATAATGCCTAATTTTATTGTTCACCTCTGTAGGATTTAAAAAGTCTACATTTTTTGTATTAAGAAGATTTACCATAGTATCATAATCTTGCACTATTGGTATATGGGTAGTCAATTGTTTCAATTGTAAAGAAACTGCATTTTTTAAATTACGGCTGGTCATATTTAAATCATTGGCAACGTACATGCTTTTGGCAGATATTGCCTTACCATAATTGATAGCCACTTGATCAGGAAACTGATCGGCATGTTTATAATTCAATCCTACAGGAATTAGCATGATATCAACATCTGGGTATAGCTCAAAAGTTCTTATAAGTATCCTTGTAAAGCCTTTACTTAAAGGTCTCACCCTTCGTCGCAAATTATGATTTGCTTCCGGAAACAAGAGCAGTGCCTCTCCTCTACTCAAAATATCGGCACAAGAGTTGAAAATAGCATCGTTGTTAGAAAGCGTATCTCTACCGTCTCGCATTCTATAAATAGGCAGCATTTGAAAATATGAGAAAATACCCTTTAACAGTTTACCCTTAAACACATCGGAACGCGTTAAAAAGTATGGTTTTCGATTACAGTCGGTAGCAATTAATAATACATCAATCAATGCACTTTGATGATTGGGCAAAAACATCACCGGCTTATCCTTAGGGATATGCTCCAACCCGGATACCACTATTTTTGTATGATATCCATAGAGTCCGGTTTTAATCACCGACTTTACCATTGAATAAATAAATCCGCTCAAGCTATTGTTTCTTTAGCAACCGATTTTCTATTCCAGAAAGCGGCTAATATTAAACCTGAGACTATATGCCAAATACCCCAAAAAGCAGCAAGAAGTGCCATACCACCTAGACCGTCAAAAAAAGTAAATATCAGTAAAAGTCCTAGACCAGAGTTTTGAATTCCCGTTTCTATAGTTATAGAACGTATACTATCCACAGGTAATTTAAAAAGTTTACCTATACCATAACCTGTTGTAAAAGCCAATAGATTATGGGCTAGAACTATCCAAAATACATATAGAATATAATCCATAAAAATAATCCTATTGTTATATAGCGCAATGAAAACCAGACCTATAAAAAACACCAACGAAACAATCTTTAACTTTTTTGCGATTTTCAATGCTAATTCAGGCATTTTGTAATTGATTAACATACCCAGTGCAAGGGGCAAGCCCAACAATAAAAAGACCAATTTGAACATTTCTATAGATGAAATAGAAATTTCATTAATTAGACTTGAACTTGGCTCATATAACATGGACCAAAAATGAAAGTTAAGCGGAGTCATAATAATGGCAAACATAGTAGCCATAGCCGTTAAACTTACAGATAAAGCCGTATTGGCATTAGATAAATATGATATAAAATTAGAAATATTACCACCTGGGCATGCTGCCACCATAAACATACCTAAAGCTATACTGGGCAAAGGTTCTATTGCCAGAACCAAACAGAAGGTTATTGCCGGCAATACTAAAAACTGACTGATCAGCCCAGCAATTAAAGCTTTTGGCCTTAACCATAAAGGTTTAAAATCTGATACGGATATTTCTAAAGCAACACCGAACATGACCAAACCTAGAACAATGTTCATTACCCAAAGTGAGCCTGAATCAAAGTTAATATGTATGTTATCTAAAATATTCTCAGTCAAAAATTTAGGAAATTTTCAATCCGTTAGGCACTGTCATTTGAGGCTGCAGCAACACTACCGAACTGTTCTCTACAGCACCCAATATAAGACATTCGCTCATAAAATTAGCTATTTGCTTTTTTGGAAAGTTGACAACAGCTATGACCTGAAGCCCTACGATATCTTCCTTATCATATTTTTCGGTAATTTGAGCCGATGTTTTTTTAAGCCCTATATCAGGTCCAAAATCAATATCTAATTTGAAAGACGGGTTTCTAGCTTCCGGAAAATCATAGACCGCCGTTACAGTTCCGGTTCGCATATCAATTTTACTGAAATCTTCCCACGAGATTGTTGTTTCCATTAAGTAAGTCTAAGTTTTTCAATTAAATCTTTGGGCACATTACCTGCATACATACCGTAAGCATCTACCAATAACCCTTTTTCACCAGTACTGGTTTCAATCACATACAATATAGTATTATCATCTGGATTACTCATACCCTCAAAACGATAAAATTTCACCACATCTAGCTCAGTAGCTTTATGAATTTTCTTTTTACTCTTATTTTCTATACCTGCATCGCACAGATTAAAATCTTCTGTATAACCTTCAGCCTGTAAAGCTTCTATTGCAACAGATAATGATACATATGACTTTTCCATGATATTAAAATTTTAAGGATTATGAATTATATAAAGTAAATACAAGCTCCATTAATTTGTTAACTTAGTACATTAAAATTTTAGTTGGTATGGCAAGAACAGAAAGTAATATGTTGGCATTGGGAACCGTAGCGCCAGAATTTAGTTTAATGGACACGGTTAGCGAAAAAACCATGAACCTTCATGCCATGAACGGTGAAGTTGGCACTCTAATCATGTTTATTTGTAATCATTGCCCATTTGTTATCCATGTAAACCCTGAAATAGTTAAAATGGCTAAAGAGTTCCAAAGCAAGGGTATTCAATTTATTGCCATTTCTAGTAATGATGTTGAAAAATATCCAGAGGATGCGCCTCACTTTATGCGAATTAAGGCTAAAGCTGAAAATTATACCTTTCCATATCTTTATGACGAAGATCAGACAGTCGCAAAAGCTTACGATGCCGCCTGTACTCCAGATTTTTTTCTTTTTGACAATGAATTAAAATTGGTCTATAGAGGTCAGTTAGACGACTCTAGACCAGGTAATGGCTTACCATTAACCGGCATTGATTTGAGAAATGCAATGGAAAATCTCATTAAAGGAAAAGAAATAAGTGCTATTCAAAAGCCAAGTATAGGCTGTAATATTAAATGGAAATAGGACAAGCTTAATCTTCTACATCTATACCGTTGATGAATATCGATATAACATTTCAAGAGTTGACCCCTGCATTGCATGATATTTATATAAAAACAGGTATAACCTCTTACAATCAACACTATAGACACTTATGGCCAAATGGGGATACCACCACCTACATTGAACATAGTTTTACCAAAACAATTTTAGAAGAGGAAGACAACAATAAAAATAGCGCTCTATATTTAATAAAATCAGGTATAGATTACGTAGGTCTTTTAAAGATTACTTTTCATAAAAACATTAAAGGTTTAGAAGCTAAAGATGCGCTTTACCTAGATAAAATTTATATTCTTAAAGAATTTGCCGGTAAAGGTGTAGGTAACAAAAGCCTTAATTTTGTTGAAAGCATAGCCAAAAAGCTATCTAAAAAAGCGATCTTTTTGGAATCAATGCAGAAGGGACCTGCCTTACCATTCTATCTTAAGAATGATTTTGATATTGTTGCTGAAAGCACGGTACCCTTCAAAAATGTCATAGAGGAAGAAAAGCCAATGTTTCTTCTAAAAAAGATGATTTAATCCGCTACCACCCCATTCTGTCGGCTAAACTTTTAATATGCGCAAAGTGATGGTTACTATGCCAAGCATATTTTCCAATATTCTCCGCTACAGATACATTTACATTACCATCTGGATGAATATAGCTATTCTCCATATCTTCAGGCGTTAACCTCTTTAACAGGTACACCAACTTAGCATGAAGGGCCGTTAAATAGGAAAGAGATAAAGCAATAGGGGCAGTTCTGGCATCGATCAAATTACTCCATTCCTTTTCCTGATATACTTTGATCAAAGGTCTGTTCTCCGTTAAGGCCCATTTAAAACGTGTGTAGCTATGATGATGACTATCTGCCATATGGTGTACTACTTGACGAACTGTCCACCCCCCTTCTCGGTAGTGAGTATCCAATTGTGTTTCAGAAAAATTATCTACTAGTGCAGACAGACGTTCTGGTAAGGTTTCCAATACCTCTATCCATTTACTTAAATCTTCATTTGTGATGTTCTCCGGACACTCAAAGCGCCCGATGGGGTATTTTAATTTATCAAGTTCTTCCATACCCTAAAAGTAAAAATTTTAATAGACTTTTAACCCGAAAACTTTAGTCAAGGACATTTAATCTACTAATTTTATAGGATAAATTTAAACATCTAAAAATATACCATTATGGCAACAATACGTTTAGGCGATAAAGCTCCAAATTTCACGGCAGATAGTTCTATGGGAACAATTAATTTATATGACTACCTTGGTGACAGTTGGGGTATATTATTTTCTCACCCTGCAGATTTCACCCCAGTTTGTACTACCGAATTGGGCACTGCTGCTAAATTCAAAGATGAATTCGACAAAAGGAACGTTAAAATGATCGCGCTTAGTGTTGATGGTGCTGCATCTCATGCAGAATGGATCAAAGACATTAACGAAGTACAGAACACTGTGGTGAATTTCCCAATAATTGCAGATGAGGACAAAAAAGTTTCTGATCTATATGATATGATCCACCCAAATGCGGATAACAATCTTACCGTACGCTCTGTATTCATCATTGCACCGGACAAGACCGTAAAATTAACGTTGACCTACCCAGCATCAACTGGTCGTAACTTTTATGAACTTCTAAGGGTAATAGATTCATTGCAACTAACAGCATATCACAAGGTAGCAACACCAGCAAACTGGGAACAAGGTAAAGAGGTAGTCGTAAGTCCGGCTATAAGTACTGCCGATGCAAAAGATATATTTTCAAAGGGAGTAACAGAGATCAAACCCTATTTAAGAATGACTCCAGACCCTACTGCATAGTCGTAAAAACAAGTTCATTCTCAATACATTAGACGTCAATTATTAACCTTAAGATAACCTGTAAGAATTTAAGTAGTTAAACAAAAAAAAACTATCTTCGCACTTTAATTAATATTTAATTTTTCTATTATGAGTAAAGGAACAGTAAAATTCTTCAATGATTCCAAAGGTTACGGATTTATCACTGAAGATGGTTCAAACGAAGATCATTTTGTACACATTTCTGGCTTAATCGATGAAGTTCGAGAAGGTGATGTTGTGGAATTTGAACTACAACAAGGTAAAAAAGGATTAAACGCCGTTAATGTGAAAGTAATTGACTAGGTAACGATTTAACTTTTTTATAGTATGAAACCCGAACTTATTAGTTCGGGTTTTTTTTATTCTTTTTTTTTAGATCCTACGCAACCTTTTAGGTAAATACATATCTATTGAATAAACAAGTCTGGTTCCCCTACCTTATACATGTATTTATGACCACATTTTTGACCGTATTTTTAGTTCTGATGATTATTAACATCATTTTACTTTTAGGTAGTTTCGTTACTAGAAAAAAGTAGATTACTAGAACAAAAAAAAACACCCATAATTTAAAATTATAGGTGTTTCATTATTTTTTTAAGGCTTAGGTAATTAACCTACCTTCATTAACTCTACATCAAAAATCAATGTAGCATTAGGAGGTATTACCCCACCTGCACCGGCAGAACCATATGCCAAGTCTGAAGGTATAACAAATCGTGCCTTATCACCCACTTGTAATAAGGAGATACCCTCATCCCAGCCTGGTATTACCTGACCAATTCCTAATTGAAAATCAATTGGGGAATTACGCTTATAAGAAGAATCGAAAACTTGACCGTTTAAAAGTGATCCTTCATAATGTACAGACACTTTTTCTCCTTTTTCCGCTTTGGCGCCATCACCTTTCTGAATCATTTTATAACGAAGACCAGATGCCGTAGATTCAAAACCTGCAGCAACCTTATCTAGTTCAGCTTCTTGCTTTGCCTTTTCTGCCGCCAATCTTGCTTCACCAGATGCATTGAAATCTTCAAAGGCCTTTAATGCATTCCACTTTTCAGCTTCATCACCTACCCTAACAATTTCTAAAGATTCAATTACATCATTTTGAGCAATTGCATCCACTACTTCTTGCCCAGCTGCTACATGACCAAATACAGTATGCTTATTATCTAACCAAGGTGTTGGTACATGAGTAATAAAAAACTGGCTTCCATTGGTTCCAGGACCTGCATTAGCCATAGAAAGCACCCCTGGAGTGTCATGTTTTAATTCTGGATGGAACTCATCATCAAATTTATATCCGGCATCACCTGTACCGGTACCTTGAGGACAACCACCCTGAATCATAAAATCTGGAATAACCCTATGAAATTTTAAACCGTTGTAATATGGCTCACCTTTAGCTTTAGCACTATTTTCTTTATCACCTTCTGCCAAAGCAACAAAATTACCTACGGTACCAGGTGTTTTATCATAAGTTAACTTAACTAGTATTTCGCCTTTACTTGTATTGAACTTGGCGTAAATTCCTTCTTCCATTATTGTATTTTTTAGTAAGCCGCAAAGGTAAAGAATTTTAACGGTTTGTACCTTTGGCGATCATTTTTGAAATTTACACTTTCCTTAATTTCACAAGCCCTAACCTAAAACTAAAAGCCATAAGCGTCTACCAAATAAACTAAGCTTGCCATTGTTGCCGCACCCAACTGTAGTTCTCGTCTATTTACATGTTCAAAAGTGTCGTTTTCTGCATGATGATGATCAAAATAACGTTGAGAATCAGGTCTTAGACCTGCCATTACCAGACCATCTTTTTTTAGAGGTCCTATATCTGCACCAGCAAAACCTTTTTCAAAATAATGTACAAGATAAGGTTCAAACAAATTTTTCCATTTCAAGACCTTTTCGAAATTCTCTTGAGAGCTATCAAAAGTAAAACCTCTAGGAGTAAACCCACCCGAATCACTTTCTAAAGCAAAAATGTGCTTTTCATTATTTGAGATAGCAACCTCAGCATATTTATTACCGCCTCGCAATCCGTTTTCCTCATTCATAAAAAGAACGACCCTAACAGTACGTTTTGGTTTGTATCCTGTTTTTTTGAAAAGATTTAAAACCTCCATACTTTGTACACAGCCAGCACCATCATCATGGGAACCGTCACCTAAGTCCCACGAGTCTAAATGACCGCCTACGACAATAATTTCCTCTGGCTTTTCAGAACCTTTTATTTCTGCAATTACATTATAAGATTCTACATCCTTGAACTGTTTACAATTCTGTTTGAAGTAGAAGTTAATTTCCGGATTCAATTTTAAGGAAGTACTCAACATTTCCGCTGCATTGGTACTGATAGCTGCAGCAGGAATTCTCTCTGACTCTGGCTGATCACCATAGGTCATAGACCCCGTATGCGGAAAATCATCCAACCTTAAGTTCATTGAACGTACGATAACCCCCAACGCTCCGTATTTGGATGCCTCCAATGCCCCGGCATATCTCTGATCCACACAATTGGAATACGCTGTAAACGTATTAATTTCAGTAGCGTCCATCGGTCTATTGAAAAAAACGATTTTTCCTTCAATTTTATCCTTGCCCAAGGTCGTTAACTGCTCAACACCCTCGACTTCAATAATATTGGCTTTTATTCCCTTTGGCGGGGTTGCCACCGAGCCACCCAATGCACAAATGGCAACATTTGTAGTTATACCCGGTGTTGTTTCAAAATAAGCAAATTCTGGAGTTCCTCTAACCCATTTTGGCACCATGACCGGTTGCAACCACACCCGATCAACACCTAAAGAATCTAACTGAGACTTTGTATAATCAACCCCTTGCTGAGCTTGCACGGACCCGGACAATCTACCCCCAATTTGGTTAGACAAATAATTTAACCACTCATAACCTTTACCTTCGGTAAGTGCTAAATCATACATTTTTTTGATCTGTACCTCATCTTTGCTCTGTGATTTACCCACAGCTATAAAAGCGATCATACATATTAGAGCTAGCTTACTGCTCACTTTGTAATTGTTCTTCATAGCTGTCTAAATTAGCCATTATTTTTTCGCTCAACATAGGCTCTTTAATATCTTTGTATTTTTTTAACGATTGCAATAAAATATTTGCAACAATTACACGGGTTGCCTTTTTATTATCCGCAGGAACTGCAAACCATGGTGCGTGTTCATGTGTAGTTTTACTTATAGCCTCTTCATAGCACTTTTGGTACACAGACCACAATTTACGTTCCTTTAAGTCTCCGGGAGAAAACTTCCAATGTTTTTCCTTGATAGCAAGTCTTCTTAATAAACGCTGTCTTTGCTCTTCTTTTGAAAGATTTAGAAAAAACTTAAATATCAATGTACCGTTTTCAGCTAAATGTCTTTCAAAATCATTGATTTGCTCAAACCTTTTATCCCAAAACTTTTGATCAATGTCTTCTACGGTATGTATACCGGGAATATGTTCATTTAAAATATACTCTGGGTGTACCCTAGTGACAAGAACATTTTCATAATGGGTTCTATTGAAAACGCCAAATTTGCCCTTTGCAGGCAAGACCAAGTAATGTCTCCACAAGTAATTATGACTTAATTCCAATTCAGTAGGCACCTTAAAACTATGAACCTCTACGCCACTTACGTTAAAGTCTTTGAACACCTCACGAATAAGGCTATCTTTCCCTGCTGTATCCATACCTTGTAGACATACTAAAATACTATACTTACCATGTGCGTAAATAGTATCTTGAAACTCCCCAAGCTCTCTTCTAACTTTAGATAAGTCTTTTTTTAACTCTTTATCAGATTTACCAAAATCTTCAAATGTCTCATTTTCAGATATTTTAAAATCTTTAGTTGCTTTATATTTCTCTATATTTATATTATTCATACTGAAATATAAAATATTAAACCTACGAATACTAATAATTTAGAAAACTGTTAAAACTGATTTTACAGCTTTCCGTTTAACGTGATTGAACGGTATTGTATCGAAAATAATATTTTCAATAGGGTAAAGCATATAAATTTATGCCTGTAAGGTCCCAACTCTTACACCCAAAAACACCTACTTATGAAGAAAAATATCATTTTTTTCTACACTATTGTTCTATTCTCCTTTCACACATTTGCCAACAATGTGGAATGTGAGTATGCCAATTCAAACATGGGTTATGCAAAATCCCAAATAACTGCCGCCCTACAAACACAAGACATCAACCAAGCCAGATTTTACGCCTACAAGGCTTTAAACGCCTTGGAAAAATCTAAAGAACAGCTGAATATTTGCGGTTGTAAATTTGCTAAAACCAGTATGTACGAGAATATAGAAGTACTGACCCTAGCAACAAGGTCAACAACTCTAGAAGGCACTATTAGCTACTTAAATGAATCTATAGAACTGACCAATAACACTATTATGGTATTGGAATCTCACGATACGCATGACAGCGTGTATTCCAACAATGAATTATCTGTAAATACGACTACATCTACTTCAAATACCAGCATTAAAAAAACACCAGAAAAAGGTAAAAGCCTTTTTGAAACTATAGACATCTCTTTAGAGAAATACAGACTCTCTCTTAACAAGGTAGTTGAAAGTGTAAATTGTAAAGAGGCTACCGCATTTGCTACTAGAATTTATGAGGAATGCGAAGCTCAGTTATTAAAACCTAATATTACAGAAGGAAGTAAATATTACAATTTACGCACCAAAGAGATAACCCAAGAAGCTTTGAACAGAATTGGTAATTGCTCTGCCGCTAAATAAAAGGTTATTTACTAGCGAACAATTTTACATCATCTTCTGAAACTTGTTGACCTCCAAGAATTATTAGGCGTTCAACTACATTTCTAAGTTCACGAATGTTCCCGGTCCAATCATAGGCCTTAAGCAAATCAATAGCTTTACTAGAGAAGGTTTTACCCGCCATACCTTGCTCTTCAGCTATTTTCTTAGAGAAATGTTCTATTAACAAGGGAATATCATCTCTTCTATCATTTAAACTAGGCACTTGAATCAATATCACTGCTAGTCTATGATATAGATCTTCTCTAAAATTACCCTCTTCAATCTCCTTTTTCAAGTCTTTATTCGTTGCCGCCACTACACGAACATCTACTTTTATATCCTTATCCGTACCTACACGAGAGATTTTACTTTCTTGAAGTGCCCTTAACACTTTGGCTTGAGCGGACAAACTCATATCACCAATTTCATCTAGGAAAATAGTTCCCTTATTGGCAGCCTCAAACTTACCCGCCCTATCTTTAACAGCAGATGTAAAAGCACCTTTCACATGTCCAAAAAGCTCACTTTCAATTAATTCTGATGGTATTGCAGCACAATTAACTTCAATAAAAGGTGATGAACTCCTGGCGCTTTTCTCATGTAACCAATGAGCTACAAGCTCTTTACCCGTACCATTTGAACCTGTAATAAGAACACGCGCATCAGTAGGCGCAACTTTTTCAATGATCTCTTTTATAATGTTTATCTCATTACTTTCACCGATCATCTCATAATTCTTACTCACCTTTTTCTTTAGGTTTTTATTCTCAACGACCAAAACCTTACGATCCAAGGCATTTCTTACGGTGGTAAGCAATCTATTTAAATCCGGTGGTTTTGAGATATAGTCAAAAGCACCTAACCTCATAGTATTTACAGCAGTATCTAAATCTCCATGCCCAGAAATCATAATGAACGGAATCTCCGGTTTTATCTTTCTAGCCGCTTCCAATACTTCTACACCATCCATTTTTGGCATTTTAATATCGCAAAGCACCAAATCATAGTCGTTGTTCTTTATAGTTTCCAATCCTTTTAATCCGTCTTCGGCCTCCTCTACTGAATAAGAGTCGCTTTCTTCAGATAAAATTTTAACCAACACCCTTCTAATTGCCGCTTCATCTTCTATTACTAATATTTTTGACATAACTGCTTTTTAAATTCCTATTCTAATTCCTGTTCTAAAGTAAAGTCCGGCCGCATCGTTCAACGTGAAAATATCTTCTCTTTCTTCGTTTCTTAATGCACTATTTTGATAGATGGATCTACCACCTATAAAGTAGACGGACATATCTTTAGTTATTTTATACTGATAACCTAATGTCAATAATAATGCCGTTGAAGACACATCAGTAGATAAATTGTTACCAGACAATAAAATATCGTTTTGAATATTGACATAATATCCATCTAAAAATACTTCGGTTTGAAAAAAATGACCTTTCTTGGTAAAATATTTCATCCCTGATTTTGGTGCCCCCAATACATAAGACCAATTGGGGTGGAACCTTTTTTCATAATACACAAAAGGCAACGGAACGTCTATAGGAGAAGTGCCATTATATGAAATTCCTAAAACCAACATATATGGCTTTTCTACATCCTTTACGTTTTTATATGCCCCAACCGTGTAGTTCATATTAAAGTCATCTTCTTGTAGTTCTTCAACAAAATTAGATGACCACCTTGGTGTTACAACACCTATTAGATTCCACTTTTCACTTAATTTATATAAATAAGCAAAATTTACATCCAACACGTGGAACTTGCTTAAATCGCCAGCATCCGGAAATAAATCATCTGGCACCTCAAAATTATATCTGTTATATTCAGCCCCCAATACTACGTAATCTTTTTTATCACGGACCGCAAAGGGAACGTTGAGCACCAATTTTATACGTGAAGTCTCTACCTCACCGCTATTTTCCGGCATCAACATATACTCTAACCTTAACACATCTGGTGTTTGAGAATAAAAGGGCTCAACAACAAACATCATTAAACACAGAATTCCCAGGCAAGCATACTTATGCTTTATCATCACTATTTGTATTTGATACATTGCTGTGTTGAAAAGGTGCCTGTTGATACAAATGAACATCTCTTTGCGGAAAAGGAATAGAAATATTATGCTTTCTGAATTCAGCATCTATTTTATACCTTACTTCACTCTTTATTTTGGGATCTGTAAAGCTATCTGTAATGTAAAAATTAACAGCAAAAACTAACGCCGAATCACCAAAATCTTCAAAAATAACAAATGGTTTTGGGCTTTTTAATATGCTTCTTTGCCCTTTGATAACATCCAATAATATTTTGGTCACTAAATCAATATCACTACCGTAAGCTACACCAACACGTACCAACTCTCGTGTAGTTTTATGGTTTTGAGTATAGTTGTACACTATATCACTAATAAATTTGTGATTGGGAATTATGATCACCTTATCATCTCTGGTAATTGCCCTTGTAGTGCGCAATTTAATTTCAAATACCTTACCGACTTTATTGTCAATTTCAATGATATCCCCAACTCTTAAAGACTTGTCTACAATGATAAAAATACCACCAATAATATCCTGAAAAATTTCTTGTAAAGCCAGTCCAAGTCCGACGAATAACGCAGCGGATGCCGTAATTAAAATGGTAATATCTATACCCGCAGCGCTCATGGTAAAAAGAATCACTACAACGTAGACCAGATATTTGATAAACTTGAAAATACTGATAAACTTCAGCTTATCATCCATTTCCATTTTTCTGGTAAAAAATCTACGAATTGCTTGTAAAACCGTACTAGTAAGTAAAAAAGCTACCGTAAGCAATAACAGAAGACCTACAGTAATATGTATGGATTTTTCACCATCACCAAATTGATAGCCTAGGTCCAAGAATTTTTTAATGGTTCCCCAAACATCATCTTCTATTATTTCCTTTATTTTTTCTGTACCCTCCTGCATTATGACGAGTATTTAAGCCATTTATACAATTCTTTATAAGTAGGTTTTTTACCGTACATTAAAATTCCCACTCGGTAAATTTTTGCGGCAACCCAAACAATACCTATAAATGTACCTATTAAAATTAAAATAGATGTAATCAATTGCCATAACGGTACACCACCCTCACCTATACCCCAAGGCAAACGCATTAACATAACAATTGGCGAGGTTAACGGAAAAAGAGAGAAAGCAACGGCTATTGGGCCGTTAGGATTACTGAAAACCGAAAAGAAGCCAACGTAAATAGCTAGCATTAACGGAAGTATTACCGGGAAAATGAATTGCTGTGTATCGGTCTCATTATCTACCGCAGCGCCAATTGCTGCATAGATAGAACTATAAATTAAATATCCCAGAACAAAATAAATTATAAAAAACACTAGCATTGCTATGATCGGAATCTCAAAAATTTCTTGGGCATATAACTGTACATTTTGTGTAAGGGCATCTACATCTACATTTGCCCCGTTCACCATACCTGGAGCAACACCACCACCTTTGGTTAAGCTCGCAGGGTCAATATCAAAAATAGCCAAGCCAACTATCAATAATATTCCGCCAGAGATAATCCAAATTCCAAATTGTGTAATACCCGCTAACGAGGTACCAATTATTTTACCCATCATTAAATGAAAAGGTTTCACTGATGAAATAATGACCTCAATTATTCTACTGGTTTTTTCCTCAATAACGCTGCGCATAACAAACCCACCATATATAATAATGAACATCATTATAAGGTAACCGAACGCCCCACCTATTATGGCCTTTATCTCATTGATACCTTTTACGTTCTGTGTACCATCAAAAGTTTCAATATTAATGGCATAATCGCGATCCATTTCAGCATATTCTTTGGGAGACACACCCAACTCACGCAATCTTTCTTGCCGTAATCTGCTATTAATGGAAGATTCTAATTTATCTAGTATGGTAGAGCTAGGAGCATCTTGGCTATAAAAAAAAGCTCTTTTTGCCACCTTCTCCAAACTAGATTCGTTAGGCAAATAAATAAGACCGTAAAAACCCAAACTTAATGTAGAGTCTTTGGCCTGTGCTAGTGAGATGTTGTTAAAGTTGATGTATGATGTAGCTTCTGATGTTACAAATTCATTTGCAAAATATTCGCTTTCGTTCAATACACCTATTACCTTTTTATCATTGTCATTTAATTGCGTTAAATATGCAATCAACAATATCATACCTACCATTAGAAAAGGGCTCAAAAAGGTCATAACCACAAAAGACTTATTGCGAACTTTGGCTATGTATTCTCTTTTAATAATTAGAGGTAATTTATTCATGAGCGATATTTTTGTTCTGAATAGTTTTAATAAAAATATCGTTTGCAGAAGGTATCGTCTCCTTAAACTCATTGACGTTTGCCCTTGACCCTAGAAATGATAGAATTTCCCTAGACTCATTTGAGGGTAGTTGCACCTCTAAATTCAACTGATTTTCCAGAACATCATATTGATGGTCAAGAATCTGAAATTTACTTTTCATCTCGTTCATCAACAATTCTTGATTATCCGTTTGCAAACCAATTTTAAAAATATTGTTTTTATATGCCTTTTTGATATCGGACAATTTTCCGTCAAGTATTTTTTCGGATTTATGAATTAAGGCAATATGCTCACATAATTCTTCTACAGATTCCATTCTATGTGTTGAAAATATAATAGAAGTACCTTTATCCTTTAAGCTTAGGATTTGCTCTTTAATGATATTGGCGTTGATAGGGTCAAAGCCACTAAAAGGCTCGTCAAAAATCAATAATTTGGGCTCATGAAGTACCGTAACAACAAATTGAATTTTTTGGGCCATACCCTTAGAAAGCTCCTGAATCTTTTTGTTCCACCAATCACCTATCTCCAGTCTTTCAAACCAATACTTAAGCCGCTTTTTTGCCTCAACTTTTGACAGTCCCTTTAATTGAGCTAAATACAATGCCTGCTCGCCAACCTTCATACTCTTGTACAGTCCTCGCTCTTCGGGCAGATACCCAATCTGTGCAATATGCTCGGTTTTTAACAGCTCGCCGTCAAAATATACCTTACCCTGGTCAGGAAAAGTAATCTGATTAATAATACGTATCAATGTAGTCTTACCAGCACCATTTGGCCCCAATAAACCGTAAATACTATTCTTAGGAATTTCTAGGGAAACGTTTTTTAATGCCGTATGGCTCCCAAACTGTTTGGTGACATCATTAGCTACCAAAATGTGACTCATGTACTCAATTTCTACAAAGATATTGAATTGTTTTGACCTGCTATACTCTTTATGATTCCTTTATACCAAACCAATTACAGTAGAGATAAGCATAAAACGATGTGCCCTAAAAAGCAAAACCCACCCTTAATAAATCAAGGATGGGAAAAAAATTGCTATGAAAAAGAAAATTAATATTGGTCGCCCAATATTATCTCAAATATACGTTTTTTATTTAATAACCAAATATTTAGAAATTAAGAGAACATATCTTTCACTTTTTCAAAAAATGACTTATCAGATTTCTCCGGTCTAGGCTCAAAATTATCATTGCCTTGCATTTTTTCAAAGAACTCTTTTTGCTCTTTATTCAATTCTTTAGGTGTCCACACATTAACATGAACCAATATATCACCAGCTCCATATCCGTTTAAGCTAGTAATACCTTTACCTCGTAATCTCAATATTTTACCTGATTGTATTCCTGGCTCTAATTTAATACGAACCTTTCCACCAACTGAATCTATTTCTTTAGATGTACCTAAAACCGCATCAGAGATACTTACATAAAGATCATAATGCAAGTTATCACCTTCTCTTTTTAATGTACTATGCTCTTGTGTTTCTATAGCCACTAACAGGTCTCCCGGCACCCCGTTACCCGGAGCATCGTTACCTTTGTTAGGAACCTTCAACTGCATACCTTCTTCTACACCGGCCGGAATATTAATAGATACCGTTTCTTCCACTACCTTTAACCCCTGTGCATCGGCATCACCAGGTTTACCGTCCAAAATCTGTCCACTACCGCCACAAGTACTACAAACTGCAGCTGTTTGCATTCTACCAAGTATGGTATTTTGAATTTTGGTCACCTGACCTCTTCCATTACACGTAGAACATGTTTTGTAAGTAACACCTTCTGCCTGTACTTTTCTCTTTACTTTAACTTTTTTCTCCACACCATTGGCAACTTCTTCCAAGGTCAAAGAAACCCTAATACGGAGGTTACTTCCTTTTACCCTTCTTTGACCGCCACCGCCGCCAAATCCACCAAAGCCGCCGCCGCCAAAAGCACCACCGAAAATATCACCAAATTGGCTGAAGATATCATCCATATTCATGCCGCCACCGCCAAAACCGCCGGCACCACCTTCAAAAGCTGCATGACCAAATTGATCATAACGCGCTTTCTTATCTGCATCGCTAAGCACTTCATAAGCTTCGGCAGATTTTTTAAACTTCTCTTCGGCAGAACTGTCACCAGGATTTTTATCCGGGTGATACTGTAATGCTTTTTTACGATAAGCTTTCTTTATCTCTGCAGCAGTAGCGTTTTTACTAATGCCCAATACTTCATAATAATCTTCCTTCATTCCAATTATTTAATTTCCTACTACTACTTTTGGATGCCTAATAATACGGTCACCTAACTTAAAACCTTTTTCGATGACGTCAATAACCTTTCCTTTCATCTTTTTGTCCGGAGCAGGTATTTGAGTAATGGCCTCATGAATCTCTGCATCAAAAACATCACCTGCATTAACTTCAACCATCTCTAAACCTTTAGCTTTCAAGGTCTCTCTAAACTTGACATTTATTAACTCTACTCCTTTGAAAACCTCTTTATCGTCAGATTTAGCCAACTCTTTCATAGCTCTATCAAAATCATCTAACACAGGTAATAATGAAACTATAACTTCTTGACCTGCCGTTTTAAAAAGCTCCATACGTTCTTTAGAAGTACGTCTTTTATAATTTTCAAATTCAGCAAATAATCTTAAAAACTTATCCTTTTCTTTTGCAAGTTCTTCACTTAGCGTCTCTTCAACAGACTTTTCTTCCTCTACATTTTCCTTTTCATCTCCTGCCTTTTGTTCTTGTGTTTCGCCCTCTAAAAGCTCATCTTCCAAGAATTCTTCGTCCAAAGTGTTTTCTTTATCACTCATAATTAATTGTAATTTAAATCGCTGTTTAAAAGCAGGCAAAAGTACTGCCAATTCTTTAAAAATGTCAAAATGTCACAAAAGAATAAAAAAAATCCGCCAAAAGCGGATTATCTATCTAGGTAAGAAACTATTTTATTTAAGAAACAAATTGCTTTGTCACATTACTTTTATCATCTACACACTTAGTACCACTATCATATATTGCACCTAGTGCTTGACATATATTCACATAATTAAACACAAAACCTTCTTCTTCAATTTTTTTACTACTAACCCGCTGACTAGCGAATAATATATACGCCATTTTACCTAACACGGTGTACATTACTAACTTGGGCACATTTGGCATAAACAAAGGTTGATCCAAAGCCTTTGCTATTTCCTTGATCATCTTGGCATTAGTCACCGGGTTGGGTGCCACTCCGTTATATACACCCTTTAACTTATACTTTATAATATGTATAAAAATACCTGCCAAATCTGCAACATGAATCCAAGACTGCCACTGCTCTCCTGTTCCAAATGCGGAACCTACATAATATTTAACCGGTTTTGCCATTTCTGGCAATGCACCACCATCTTTAGACAACACCAAACCAATTCTAACTTTAGCAACCGTTAGTCCAAGAGATTTAAATTCGTTTGCCTTTTTCTCCCAAAGGCTAACCACTTCTCCTAAAAAACTATCATCAACATTAGTATTATCTTCTGTATAATAATGACTTAAAGAATCTTGATAAATACCTATAGCGGATGCGGACACCAAATATTTTACCGTATGGCCTTCACGCTCCAATAATGTTTTCCTAAGAAGTTCTAAGGTATTGACCCTACTGTCAATAATTTCTTTCTTATAACTATTTGTCCACCTTTTAGAGATACTTGACCCTGCTAAATTGATAATGGTAGAAACACCATCTAAGCAGTTGGCATCTATTTCACCTGTAGTAGGATCCCAGAAATAACCTTGATAGTTTTGTTTTGAAACAATTTTATTTTTTCGAGTAGTTAGGTAATTAACGGCATAACCTTTTTCATGGCATTGAGATACCAACTCGCTACCTACTAAACCCGTTGCACCTGTAATCAATACTTTCATGGAATAAAGATATTGCTTTTGATGCTCGCTGATATGCAATTTAATTTCGATTTAACATAAATGCAGAACCTATTGAATTTAAAGGCGTTAAAGTTTTACTAACACCATATTAATTATTGTTTTTTTGCCCTTAACATTTCTCTTTTGCCAGGAGGTCCAGGTAACCTTTCTACCAAAAAACCAACTTCAAGCATGGCTCTTCTTACACTGCCTTTTGCTGCATATGTAACCAAATAACCACCACTTTTCATTGCTTTGAACATAGTTTCAAAGATTTCAACCGTCCACAGTTCCGGTTGTACCCTAGCTCCAAATGCATCAAAATAAACCAAATCAAAAGCATTGCTTTTACTAATATCCTTGAAGAATTTTTGTTCCTTTATTAGGCTGAAGTCTCCGGTTACCTCAACCAACTTTTCCCATGGAGATGTGTGCATTGTAGCAAATTCATCTTTCAAGGAATTTGCTTTCAACTGCTCTAAATAGTTTAGCTGGCCAAGTTCATCTTTAGAAACGGGATACGCCTCTACACCAGTATAATTAATCTTTAGGTTTCTTTTTTTGAATTCAATTAAAGTAATCAGTGCATTTAAACCGGTACCAAATCCAATTTCCAAAATATCTACCGTTGTATTTTCAAATAAGTCTAAGCCAGAGTGTATAAATACATGATAAGCCTCTTGAATAGCACCGTGTTTTGAATGATACTGTTCTTGCCAATCTTTTATTTGAATGGTCGTAGAACCATCAGCCGTTGTAATAATTTCCCTTTTCAATTAATTTGGAACTAATACTCCAGAAGCCTCAAAACTGTAAGTTCTTTTTGGAGATGTTATTTGTGCTATCTCTTGAGCTGTTTTACCGCCATCTTTAGCATAATGTCTTTGATCATCAACACTCATTTCTTCAACAAATGCCTTACCATTCAAAACCACTTCCTTTTCTAAAATATCAGCTGGCATAAAAAAACCGTAATCTTTAAAACGTACCATAGCTTGGTTTCCATCAGCTAGCTCAACGGTCATCCAACACCCTTTAACTTTGCACACTTCTTTTACCTTGGTTTTAAATTGTAGCTGTAAAGAATCAGAAACAGGCATGGTGGCAAATTGCCTCATAACTTCATCTTTTTCACTCAATGTAGTGACAGTAAACTCTTCACCGTAAAACTTTGAAGAAGTATTTGCATCATTTTGTTGTCCAAAACATGAAAAAATGCCAAATAAAAAGACAAGTAATATGTTAAATCCTTTCATAAATCTCAAAAATGTTGATATCCCTGCAAAACTGATCAATTTTAAAGAAAAAAAGAAGTGCTACTATGGATATTTGTTTAATTTTAATCAACTAAAGTTACGTATTTCATGAGTATTGCAACGAAAGATATCATAGTAGAAAAAGTTAAAACTTCAAAAATTGACCAAGTTGATTTTGACAATTTAACCTTTGGTTCTGTATTTACTGACCATATGTTGGTCTGCACATATAAGAACGGAGCATGGGAAACACCTACAATAACTCCATACCAACCTATAACACTTGACCCTTCTTCTAAAATTTTCCATTACGGACAATCTATATTCGAAGGTATGAAAGCATATAAGGACAAAAATGACGATGTCTTTTTATTTAGACCGTTAGACAACTTTAAACGCTTAAATATTTCTGCAGAGAGAATGTGCATACCGCAGATTCCCGAAGACTATTTCATGGAAGGTTTAACTACACTGTTAAACTTGGATAAAGAATTTATACCAACAAAAGAAGGAGGTTCTTTATACATTAGACCTTTTATGTTCGCTTCTGGCAACGGATTTCATGCTTCACCTGCAAATGAATATAAGTTTATTATTGCCTGTGCTCCTTCTGGGGCATATTTTTCAGGTAAAGTAAAAGTTCTTATCGAAGAAAAATATTCAAGATCAGCTAATGGAGGTGTTGGTTTCGCAAAAGCAGGTGGAAACTATGCAGGGCAATTTTACCCAACCCAATTGGCCATTGAAAAAGGATACAATCAGGTAATCTGGACAGATGACACCACTCACGAATATATAGAAGAGGCTGGTGCAATGAATATTTTCATTAGAATAAACGACACTTTATTGACCGCACCTACAAGTGATCGTATTTTAGATGGTATAACAAGAAAGAGTATTTTAGAAATTGCCAAAGACCAAGGTATAAAGACCGAGGTAAGAAAAATTACAGTAAAAGAAGTAGTTGAAGCAGCTAAAGACGGTTCATTAAAAGAAATGTTCGGTGCAGGTACTGCTGCAGTAATATCACCAATCGCTGGATTTGGTTTTAGAGATACAGATTATGATCTACCAGAATTAGATAATAGTTATGGTCAACAATTAAAGAAAATCATTACGGATATTCAATACAACAAGTCTGAGGACGAGTTTGGATGGCGCTTTAAACTGAAAGCTTAAAAAATTAATTCATAATAAAAAGGGGGCAAATTGCCCCCTTTTTTATTTACTCAATATTTCATTAATATTAGGTTTAAAATAGTTAGGGCCTTTTAAAACCTTACCATCTTCCCGGTAAATTGGCTTACCATCTTCACCCAACTTACTCATATTACTACGTTGTATTTCATTGAACACCTCTTCAATTTTGTATTGCATGCCATGTTCTAGAATTGTACCACACAATATGTACAACATATCTCCAAGGGCGTCGGCAACTTCTACCAAATCATTATTTTGGGCAGCCTCTAAATACTCCTTATTCTCTTCATCCATTAAATTAAAGCGCAACATATTCTTGGCTGGTCCTAAATCAGCAATCATTTCCTCAGAAACACCTAGACCAAAAGAATTATGAAATTCCTTTACTGCATTGATTTTGTTTTTCATTTTTATTTTACCGTTTTAGGTTAGCTTTGCGTAAAAATATAAAATATGTTTAGCACCGGACAAATCATTTTTGCAATCGCTTTTGCCGTGGTTTTTACGATCATAATCATTATTTCTTACAAAAAAGACCTTGATTTTCATCGTAAAAATTTTAAAGGTGTTAAATGGATTGGCATATCCTTTGCACTTTTCTTGATTTTACTACTATTTATAAAGTTTTTCCTAAAGGAATAGTTAATTTTTTTCCTACACCACAAAAATTAACGTTTTCACAACAAAACGGTCAATATCCTCGTTTAATATACCAAATACCGTAATTTTGCGTTATTCATCTATAAAGGTGTAATAAATTATGATGACATTTCTTACAATTTTTTTAGTATTAGTAGGTATTAACGTTGCCTTAGTTGTAGTTAGCTTAATAAGTGTTTCTCAAAAAACGAAAACTTCTTCTCAAAAGCTATCCAAACAACCAATTTCTGTTATTTACCCATTAGATTTACTTACAACCAGCTACAAGAAAGCCGTTTAGTTTTTACCTTTATAAGGTATGAAACAATTTATACTGGTTTTTTTAGGTGGGGGGTTCGGTAGTATATTAAGATATATTATATCTAAAAACCTTAACGCCTACTATTCAAATTTCTATTTAGGTACTTTTCTTGTCAACGTAATTGGTTGTCTAATAATAGGTATACTAATAGGACTCTCCTTAAAGAACAATTACATTTCTGAAAATCAGACTTTATTATTAGCCACCGGATTTTGCGGAGGCTTTACCACTTTCTCTACATTTGCTTTAGAAAGCAATATCCTTTTAAAAGAATCTTCTCTACTTCAAACTTCATTATATATGGGGTTAAGTGTCGTTATTGGTGTCTTAGCCATCTCATTAGGTCTTTGGATTTGCAAAATGTTATAGAATTAACATTCACTAAGCACTATTTTATTTTTGTTCATTTTTTTAGGTATTTGCTCATTTTTTAAACAATCGTTAGATAATCTCTCGTTTTTCTGACGATTATTCTACACACAGGTTAATTTCATCAATTCCATTTATAGATATTGTCAAAATATTTAACCATAAATAACATTACCCTAAAATTTATGGGGTATATATTAAGATACTCGTAAAAATTACGCATGAACCCCTAATATTTTTAGGGTGACAATGTTTTTAACATATATTTGGCAATATCAAAAACTTATTCAAATGAAAAAAATCGAGGCAATTATTAGAAAATCAAAGTTTGACGATGTCAAAGAAGCGTTGCACAGTATTGAAGTAAATTTCTTCAGTTACTGGGATGTAACAGGTGTAGGTAATGAAAAAGAAGGTCACGTTTACCGTGGTATCTCTTACAGTACTACTGATATACAACGCAGGTACCTAACCATTGTAGTATCAGATGACTTTCTAGAAAAAACAGTTAATAAAATACTAGAGGCAGCTTACTCCGGTAATGTAGGTGACGGTAAAATATTTGTATCTGAAGTCCTTCAAGCATATAGAATAAGAACTAAAGAAGACGGTTTAGCCGGTATTAACTAAATAAAATAACTAACTAAAAAACTAAACGAAATGGACGCAGGATTATTTACAGCAAATAACGTATGGATGATGTTGGCTACCGCATTGGTATTCTTCATGCATACAGGTTTTGCCTTTTTAGAAATTGGCTTAACAAGACAAAAGAACACAATCAACATATTATTTAAGAATATATTCATTATTACAGGTGGTTTACTTCTTTATTATGCATGGGGTTTCAATTTAATGTACCCAGGTTTTGAAGACGGAGATATGGGCTTATTAAAATTTGCAGGTTTCGGTATTGGTGCCCCTGAAGGCGGTATGACACCTGACTATGCAGATGGCGGCTACACGTGGTGGACAGATTTTCTTTTCCAAGGAATGTTCGCAGCAACAGCGGCTACTATTGTATCTGGTGCAGTAGCAGAACGTATGAAAATTGGAGCTTTCATGATATTTACAGTAATCTACGTTGGTTTGGTATACCCTATAGTAGGTGCTTGGAAATGGGGAGGCGGATTCCTGGATTCATGGGGATTCTATGATTTTGCAGGTTCTACTTTAGTACACTCAGTAGGTGGATGGGCAGCTTTAGTTGCAATATACCTTTTAGGTTCTAGAATTGGAAAATTCGGTAAAGATGGTAAGCCAAACGCTATACCGGGTCACAGCATACCAATGGCTACCGCAGGTGTATTGATATTATGGTTAGGATGGTTTGGGTTTAACGGCGGTTCAGTATTATCCGCAGATCCAGAATTGACATCTTTAGTATTGGTTACTACAAGTTTGGCTGCAGCCGCTGGTGGATTTGGAGCTATGATCACCTCTACTATTCTTTATAAGAACTTGGATTTAACTATGTTCTTAAACGGTATTCTTGGTGGATTGGTAGGTATTACCGCAGGAGCGGATTTAATGTCACCAAATGAAGCTGTAATCATTGGATTCATTGCCGGTATTATCATTGTAGGTGGTGTTGCCTTGGTAGACAAATTAAAATTAGATGACCCTGTAGGTGCTGTAGCAGTTCACTTGATCTGTGGTATCTGGGGAACATTGGTTGTAGGTATCTTCGGTAGCATGGCTAGTGGAGCTCAGTTCATGACACAACTATACGGTGTATTGATCGTAGGTGGGTTCTGTATAGTAACCTCTGGTATTATTTTAGGAGTACTTAAAGCAACTATTGGACTTAGAGTTTCTAAAGAAGAAGAAGTTGAAGGTTTAGATCTTCATGAGCACGGAATGGATGCTTATGCTGATTTCAGAATGAACCAACACTAAAAAAATACGGAGCGTTTTGCAGAACGCTCCGTTACATAACCTTTTCAATAAATAAATTTCTCAAAATTAATTCATCCCATTAGGGATTAAATCAAAACTTATGAAAACGATTATAAATACAAAGTACGTAAAAAATATTTTCGCATCAGGTCTTATGCTTTTTGCAGCTGCAGGTGTAGTAGCTCAAGAAGAGGAAGAGAAAAAAATTAGCATTAGCGGTTCTGTAGATGCTTATTACCAAACAAATTTAAGTGCTTCTGATGCTACCCCTCAATCATTCGGTAGCTCATTTGCCAACGAATTAGGGTTTGCATTGGGTATGGCCAATATAGTTGCCGCTTACGAAGGCGAAAAAACCGGTGTAGTTGCAGATGTTGTATTTGGCCCTAGAGGTGAAGATGCTGTGGGTGGTTATAACCTAAATCAATTATATGCTTACTGGAATGTATCTGATGCTACTACATTAACAATGGGTAGATTTAATACATACTTAGGATACGAAGTAATTTCTCCGGTAGGTAACTTTAACTACAGCACATCTTACTTGTTCTCTAGCGGACCTTTTTCTCATGTAGGTTTAAAGGCTGATTTTGCTTTATCTGATGATTTCAGTTTAATGTTAGCTATTATGAACGTAACCGATACCAACAATAACTTAACTGGCGCATATTCTGCTGGAGCTCAATTGGGTTATTCAGGTCAGTACCTTAACTTCTACTACGATGGTGGTGAGGCTTTAGGTTTTGAAATTGATTATACAGGTGGTTTTGATCTTTCAGAAGATTTCTTCTTAGGGATAAATGCAGCATATGCTGATAACGATGGTGCAGGATTCTCAGGTGTAGCACTATACCCACAATACGCTACATCAGACGACTTCTCTATAGGTTTAAGAGGTGAATATTTCGCAATTGATTTAGATGACCCAGCTATAGATAACCCTAACGTATTAGGATTAACTTTAACAGGGAGCTATACAGTAGAGAACTTAACCATTAAACCAGAAATCAGATTAGATTCTTGGGGTAGTGATGTTGAGCCTTACTTTGATGCAGACGGCGCAGCTTCTAAAAGCTTATCTTCTTTCTTAGTAGCAGCCGTATACTCTTTCTAAGTTGTTGATATAATTAATGGTTGATTTTATAGTTTAAGTTTTAAAACCTCGGCAATACCTGCCGAGGTTTTTTATTTTCCCATTAATGCTCAAAGGCTTTCACCCCTACTTTAATTTCTGTATCCAAATTATTGACCTTAGGCACAATTGGACAACTAAATTTTTTATTATAAGCGCAATAAGGATTATAGGCTTTATTGAAGTTCAAAATTATCTTATTGCCCTTTGGTATTCTTAAATCTAAATACCTACCACCGCCATACGTTTCTTCTCCGTTTGTATTATCTGTAAAAGGCAAAAACAAATAATCTTCATATTCGGCTTGCGTTATTAGCTCCGGCGATTGATAAATTTCCAATTTATGATCTTTTCCATTCAAGGTAAATTTAGCAATACCGTAAACCACCTCCGTTGATTCTCTACCTGTTGTTGTTGGCATTGAAAATGGTAAAGCTTCTGGCGTTCTTACAAGCTCCGCTTCTACTATGTAGTTGGTATCTGGCTCAAAAAATTCTAAAGACTCAAAATCAATTCTAAATCTATCGGGCAAAGGTGAAGATTCAGGATTTTTAAACTCAGCGTTCAGCTCTTCTTGAAACAGCAAAATATCAGCTAGCTTATCTGACTTTGTTATTGATTCAATGTTAGGTTTGGCATCATGATACTTTTTTTCTTGTCCGCAAGAAACCATTACACACAAAATCAATACTGCAATACTTATTCTCATATCCATTCATTTACATTTCAAAAATACAATATATTCATTGTAAGTTTTTCACATATAATCGTACTTTAGAAATCGAAAACAATTCATATGAAACTTAAATACCTTCTTATTCTTTTACCATTTATACTAGTTAGCTGCAATCAAAAGAAAGCTAAAAAAGAAACCGCAGTGGTTAAAGAAACAAGACAATTACCAAAGCTAGAACCCAGTAATTATAATGTTGCTTTTCTAATAATGAACGGAACGTTCAATACTGAATTTACAGCCCCATTCGATATATTTCAACATACAAAATTTAGAGAAGGCATAAAGGCCATGAACACATTTACCGTAGCAAATACTTTAGAACCCATAACCACTTTTGAAGGTGTTCGCATTTTACCCGATTTTGACTACACTAAAGATGATTTACCTAAAATAGATATATTGGTAGTACCTAGTGCGGAACATTCTATGGATAGAGACTTAAAAGATGAAGTCATGATCAACTTTATCAAACAAATAGACAAGAGCGCACTATATATGACCAGTCATTGTGACGGCGCCTTTCCCTTGGCAAAAGCTGGTATTTTAGATTCGGTAGCTTCAACAACTTTTCCCAGTGATATTGAAAATTACAAAGCCATGTTTCCTAATTTAGACATAAAGGACAATGTATTATTTGTTCATGACGGAAAATACATTACTTCTGCAGGAGGCGCAAAAAGTTTTGAAGCCGCTTTATATTTATGTGAAATACTGTACGGAAAAGATATTGCCAAATCATTGGCAAAAGGTCTGGTCATAGATTGGAAATTGAAAGATGTACCTCACATTACCGTTCAATAACATCATATCTGGCACCTTTTAAATATTTTTCAACCATTTCATTGAATTCCGGCATAATCCTGAACAATGCAGTGTGTTCCAAAGAATATAACCCGCTTTTATCCGTATAACCATTTTTAAGCAACTCTTCTAAGTAAAATAAGGCTGTACCGTAATCTTCCATTTTTGAACTAATTGAGATTACCTCTAAGTAAGCATTATAATCTTTTGGCGAAGTAATGGTCTTTAACATGTGTAATAAATTTAGTGCTTCATAATCTACCACATCTTCAGCTTCAATAAAATCAATATTATCTGACACCAGAGCATTAATATACCCTCTTAACCTACTTGACATTTGCCGCTCATATAAATTAGAACTTCTATCCAATTTATTTAATTCTTGCATTTGATAATTCCACCACCCAAGATTTGCATAATTATAGGTGATAATATCTTCTTCCAAATAGTAGTTATAATCTTCTTTGGTAAAAGATTCTTTCAAAAAATAACTGTTTTGACTTCTATTCGCCTGTCTATAATTAGAACTTCTTCTTAAAGTTTTCTGCGTAGCTTTTAGCGTATCTAAATCTACCAATGGATTGAAAATCTTTTCCATATCTAACAATTGATATGTAGCTAAAAGAGGTTTTTGTTTGGAAATGTTGGAATTTGCCAAAGTCAAGAATCGATCATACGAAGAAGCCACCAAACTGCTATCCTTTTCCAAATGACCTTTTGCCATACTAGTAAGCGTCAACATTCTAAATGCATTAGCAATTAAGTCACCTTCTGGCAGCATACGATCTCCATCAAAGACTATTAATTCATTAGGAAACTTTAATTTATTGAGCAATTCCCTGCTATTCAACATCTCGGTAAAATTATAATCCTCCCTATTCACAAGCCCTACGAACTGAAAAGGTTGCTTTGGATTTAAAATCTCAACATTACCAACCGACGCACCTATAGAAATTACTCCATTGATATTACGTACAAATGTTGGCAAAATTGAAGCGAACATTGCACTACTACCAAAACCTGCAGTATACATACGATTTTTAGCTAAAGGGATGGTACTGATCACTGAATTGAACATTCTATTCGCAATTAAAACATTTTCAGAAATGGAAAGCGAATCACTTATATTATCTGAACTAGCCAAAACATAGCCTTCTTGCTCAGCTGCACCCAGCAACATTGAAACGGCAGCCTTACCCTTACCCTTTAAATCCATTACAAAGGCAACTGGCCAGGCTTTATTTACCTCAAAATTTGAAGGCAAATAGAGAGAGAAGGTTTCATTGACCGAATCATTAACAACTAAATTTTCTGAAATAGCACCTCTTAAAAGCCTTAATTCTTGAGAAAATATTGCCGTAGAGGTTAAAACGAACGTAAGAAGTAGTAATTTTTTCATTATTTAATTTCTATCAAAAATCTAGCCAAAATATCTTAGAACCATTAATCACCAACCAATTTAACAATGATCACCAATTCCAAAATTAAATATCCATTAATAAATTAATAAAAGAGATTAAGAAATACATCATTTAACTTTATGCATTGGGGCATTAGAAATTACTTGAGAAAGAACAATATGAGTCCTTGTTTCACCATACTGTATTAATTGGTCGATAAACTTTTCTAGGTGAAACTGATCTTTTAAAACAACTTCCATAACAATATTTTCGTTTCCAGTAATTCTGTAGCAATTAATAACCTCTTGCAAAGTAGGTACAACAGCTAAAAAAGGCTTCAATTTCCCCATAAATGCCCTTAAGGTTATAATCGCCTTTAATTGATGTCCGGTTAACGCGTGAGATACTGTAGCCTTATATCCATGTATGATACCAAGATCCTCCATCTTCTTTACGCGCTCCGCCACTGCCGGTGCCGTGAGCCCAACCGTACGACCAATATTTGCAAATGATTCCCTTGCATTATCCTGCAATTGTTTTAGTATTTTCCAATTAAGCTCGTCTATCTTTGGATTCAAAAGAATATAGTTTTAATTATTTATTATCAAAGGTAAATTTACAAATTACATTTAAAATCGATAGAAAATAATCAAATAACTAACGTAATTTTATATAACACTAACAATACCCCACACAATGGCATATAGAAGTTTAAAACATTTGCCTATTTATAGAAAAGCACTGGAACTCTGCACCATGAGTAGAGAGATTGCGTCATATGTATCTTTCAACAAAGATTTGGTGCGCCTTTATGAATCAAAGAGCTTAAGAGACATTATGGCTAATTCTATTTTGACAGATGCCATTCTCATACCTCAAAAAATTGCACAAGTTGAATATTCTAATTGTAATAATGAACGCAAAGAAACCATTTCTTACATAAATATCATTATAAGAAACATCAACTCTTACTGTATGGGATTGGAAAAACATGGAGTAAAGGAGACTGAGTACATTAATCTTTTAAGAAAAGAGATCAAAAGTTTTAGAAAATCGTACAAGGCTTGGAAAGCTGACCACCTATAATTATCCTAAAAATCTTACACAACAACGTAATATAGTTATCATATTAAGGATTATGGTCTATTTTTGACATAAAAAATACCATACAATTGAAAGCAACTATATTAGTCCATTGTCCTGATCAAGCAGGTATCATAAGTACCGTAACTGGTTTTATCCATAGCAATAAAGGCAACATCGTATACCTTGATCAGCATGTTGATAAGCCTGCCAACGTATTTTTTATGCGAACGGTTGTTGAATTCCAAAATGACTTTTCAGATTTGGAACATTTTAAAACGTTATTCCAAAATGAGTTAGCTACTAGTTACAACATGGAATGGAGTCTACATACCGATGACAAATTACCCAGGATGGCCATTTTCGTATCTAAATACAACCATTGTCTTTATGACCTATTAAGTAGATACCAATCTGGTGAGCTAGCCGTTGAGATTCCCTTTATACTCAGTAACCATAACGATTTAAGGTATATTGCAGAACAGTTTAACATACCGTTCTATCACGTACCCTTTACTAAAGCCAATAGAGTTACGGCAGAGCAGGAGCAAATTGCAATACTTGAAAAACACGATGTAGATTTTATCGTTTTAGCTAGATACATGCAAATAGTCAGTGGCAACTTAATAGACAAATACCCTAACAAAATAATTAATATACACCATTCTTTCTTACCTGCCTTTGCCGGTGCTAAACCCTATCATGCAGCATTTAAAAGAGGTGTGAAAATTATCGGTGCCACCAGTCACTACGTAACTGAAGAATTGGATGCCGGACCAATTATTGAGCAAGATGTTACTACGGTAACCCATTCTCACACAATAGAAGACTTTATCACAAAAGGTAGAGACCTTGAGAAGATTGTACTTTCTAGAGGAGTAAAATTGCATATTGCACGCAAAACAATGGTCTACAACAATAAAACGGTCATATTCTCGTAAGTACTAAAGTAAAACCTATACAAATAATACAATAATGATTAAAAAAATTAGTTTGGCCTTCTGCATGATGCTCGCAATTTCATGCAATGAATTACAGCAAGTAGTAAATCAATTACCTACATCTACAGACACTGCTTTGAGCAATGAAACCATAGCAAATGGTCTAAAAGAAGCTTTAGATCAAGGTATAGAAAAACAGGTAAGCAAGTTAACCGCTACTGACGGGTTTTATAAAAATGAATTGGTCAAAATTCTATTACCAGAAGACCTACAAAAGGTAGATAAAACTTTACGCGATATAGGTTTAGGCAATTTGGCAGACGAAGGCTTAAAGGTTTTGAACCGTGCTGCCGAAGATGCTGTTGCAGAAGCTACACCTATTTTCGTAAATGCTGTAAAAGACATGTCGTTCGCAGACGCAAAAAATATTCTTCTTGGTGAAAACAATGCTGCTACTACATATTTGGAAACAAAAACGAATACAGAGCTATATGCTAAATTCAATCCTGTAATCAACGAATCTTTTCAAAAAGTAGGTGCAGATAAAATTTGGAGTTCTATAATCACCAAATACAATTCAATCCCATTGACCAACAATGTAAACCCAGATTTAACAGATTATGTAACACAGGAGGCTTTATCAGGAGTTTATAAAATGATTGCTGTAGAGGAAGAAGAAATTAGAACAAAGTTCTCTTCAAGAACTACAGATATCCTTAAAAAAGTATTTGCACTTCAAGATAAAAAATAGATTTTCAACAACTTAAACAATAACTCAAAAATATATGCGTTAAAATTAAACAAAAGAATATTAAAGCATTCATTTTCAATTTTTTGAGTTAGTTATTTTTTGAGTTAGTTAGTTAGCAAAAACCGGTGGGAGCATCGGTTTTTTTTATTTTAACACTTGAAGACGACATCTTTGTAAATCAATGTTAAAGCACTTTAGATTGTTTTTTGACCTCCCAAATATGCAATTACCTTCTCATTAAAAAATACAGGTCGTTCCACATTTACAACATGACCACAGTCTTCAACCACCACTAATTGCGAACTTTTATGCAAAGAAACAATTTTGCGAATGCTGGGAAGAAATAAATAATCTTCTTCTCCCATGACATATAATGTAGGTATGTTGATATCTGCAGACCTAAAAAAGCGTAATAATGGATTAATTTCCGAGGTTAGCTTAAACCATCTTATAAACTCTTTTTGATATAGCTTTTTTGCCTCACGAACAAAAAGCGACCTAGACTCCTTATGATTTTTATTTGGCATTATAATAAAAGCAAAGAACTTGTATAACCATAGATAAGGCACGATCGATTTAAATATGATACCAAGTTTTATCAATATTTGAGATCTAAGGTTCAATTTCATTATAGCACCGCCCATAACCATACTTTCAACCCGATAAGGATGGTTCTCCGCTAAATTCCGTATTAAAATAGTACCTAATGATATCCCTACAAAATGAGATTTTTCTATACCTTCTTGATCAATAACCTCAACAATATCGTTAGTAATAACATCAAAGGTGTACTTTTCATTAAAAACATTTTTTAAACTAGACTTAGAATTCCCATGACCTCTTAAATCTAATAGCAATACGTTAAAGTGTTTCTTAAATTCTCGTATTTGTTTGAACCATATTGAAGAACTACCTCCTGCGCCATGTACAAATGTCACCCATTCAGTAGCTGTTTTATGATGATACGTAATATAATGAAGCACAGGTTTGTATTTAAAAAAAATTGTAATGTACAATGTAAATATAGTTTTTCACAATCTGTTTAAGATTTTAAAAAATCACTTGTAAAGCGCTATCTTTTAAATTATCACAGGTGTATTTGTTAAAAAAAAGACATATTACCTATAAATTAGATGTACAGCTACACATACACACATCCAAAACCTGAATCTGAACGTATATTTGTAAGAAACTAAAACCAGGATTATGGAAAAGCAATATTGCAAGGTAGGGACAGTAACACCAATGGAAGCTAATACAGACATAATAAGCTTATTGGAGTATCAATATCAAATGTTTTTAGACAAAGCTTCTAACATGCAAACCAATACCCAGTTGGGAGAATTTTTTGAATCTAAAGCCCAGAAAATCAAAAAAACTTTAGAAGACCTAGTTTAGTCTTTGGAGCTCTATTTTCATAGCTTCTTGTAACTCTTTAACTTTTTTTCTAGCAGCATCTGCAAAATCCTCCTGGTCAGATGCATAGATAATTCCGCGTGAAGAATTAATAAGTAGTCCAACATCTTTTGTCATACCATATTCACAAACATCTACTAAACTACCGCCTTGGGCACCAACACCAGGCACCAATAAGAAGCTATTAGGTATTATTTGACGAATTTCCTTCAGATATTCAGCCTTTGTGGCACCCACAACGTACATTAAATTCTCTGCCCCTTTGTAGGTAGTAGAAACCGATAATACCTCTTTATATAGCTCTCTATCTCCAATCTTTTTAGTTTGAAAATCAAAAGCACCACCATTTGACGTTAAGGCAAGTAAGATGGTATGTTTATCCTTGAACTCCAAAAAAGGTTCAACCGAATCTTTGCCCATATAAGGAGCAATTGTGATGGAATCAAAATTTAAATCTTCAAAAAATGCCTTCGCATATCTTGTAGACGTATTACCTATATCACCACGTTTAGCATCTGCAATGGTGAAAATTTCAGGATAATTCTTATTTAAATACTTAATCGTTTTTCGCAATGCAGACCACCCCTGTACGCCATACGCTTCATAAAATGCTATGTTAGGTTTATAAGCCACACATAAATCATGTGTGGCATCAATTATTGCTTTGTTAAACTCAAAAATAGAATCTTCTTCCTCCAACAAAAAAGGTGGAATTTTCTCTAAGTCGGTATCTAAACCTATACACAAAAAGGATTGTTTTTTATGAATTTGGGCAACCAATTCCTGGGTAGTCATATTTTAAAATATCTCAGAGGCTTCCCTCAATTTTTCGGTATTTTCTACAAAACTCAATTCATCTATTATTTTTTGGATATCTCCATCTATAATATTAGACAAATCATACAAGGTTAGACCAATACGATGATCGGTAACCCTACCTTGCGGGTAATTGTAAGTTCTAATTTTTGCAGAACGGTCACCACTACTTACTTGAGAATTTCGCTTTGCAGCATCTTCTTCTTGTTTTTTTGCCAATTCTAAATCGTATAACCTAGAACGCAAAACCCTAAAAGCTTTGTCCTTATTCTTGTGCTGCGATTTTTGATCCTGACATTGAGCCACTAAACCCGTTGGTATATGCGTTAAACGCACCGCAGAGTATGTAGTGTTTACAGATTGACCACCAGGACCTGACGAGCAGAAAAAATCTATACGTACATCTTTAGGATCTATTTGTACGTCAAAATCTTCAGCTTCGGGCAAAACCATAACCGTAGCGGCGCTGGTATGTACCCTACCCTGGGTTTCGGTCTGCGGAACCCTCTGTACACGGTGAACACCGGCTTCAAACTTTAAAGTTCCGTATACATCTGTACCAGATACTTCAAACTGAATTTCCTTATATCCACCACTAGTACCTTCACTAAGGTCAATTACATTTGTTTTCCAACCTCTACCCTCACAGTATTTAGTATACATTCTAAAAAGGTCACCGGCAAAGATACTAGCCTCATCTCCACCCGTTCCTGCCCTGATTTCTACTACGACATCCTTAGCATCTTCAGGATCTTTTGGTATCAACATCAGTTTAATATCCTCTTCCAGCTTTGGCAGAGCCCCTTTGGCCTCTTCCATTTGCATCTTGGCCATTTCAAGCATTTCTTCATCACTACCATCGGCAATGATTTCCTCAGCTTCGGCAATATTATTGGTAAGCTCAAGATATTCTTCTCGCTTATCCATTAAGTCTTTAAGATCTTTATATTCTTTAGTAAGCTTTACATATTTATCTTGATCAGATATAATATTCGGTTGAATTATAAGGTCGGAAACCTCATCAAAACGTTGTTTTACTATGTTTAATTTTTCTATCATATGCTTACTTCACTTGTATGGCAAATTTACAATAAAATTACAGACACTTTAAGGTGATTATCGTGGGAAGAAATAATTAAAAAACGAGCACCTTGGTTTTATGAAAAACTTAGTTTAGCAGAATGCCATTACTCTTGTGCATTTTATTGGCACTATCCACAATAATAACCTCTGTATCTCCAAGTTGATTTATGAGAGCCAAACCTGCATCTAGTCCCATTACAAAGATGGATGTTGCCAAGGCATCTGATAACTCCGCACTTTTTGCAAATACCGATACACTGTTGATACCCGTAGCGGGAAAACCTGTTTTAGGATCTAAAATATGGGTGTATTTTTTATTGCCCGACATGATAAAATTGCCGTCACTGGCCGTTGTTGCCACAGACGACTCAAGAATTGGAATCCATGATGCAATACCACCTTTTAAATCTGGATTCATAACCCCGATCAACCATTTATCACCTGTAACTTTGGTTCCCCAAGTGGTAATATCACCATTTAAATTTATAATACCGGCCTTAACATCCTTTGACACCAATAACGCCTTTGCCTTGTCTGCAGCAAACCCCTTTCCAATACCACCAAAAGAAATTTTCATTCCTTTTTTCTTTAAAAAAACAGTTTGATCCTTATTGTTCAAAACAATATTCTTATACCCTATTCTAGATTGCACCGCCTCTACGTTTGCCTTAGAAGGTAAAGACTGCATTGAACCATCTAATTTCCATACATCTTTAAGTGCAGTGAATGTTATATCAAATGCACCGTTGGTAATTTCAGAAATTTGAATAGACCGCTCTATGAGCTTGTATAGTTCCCAACTTACGTGAACTGGCTTAATACCGGCATTTCTATTAATCAAACTTGTTTCAGAGTCCTGGTCCCAGGAAGAGATCAACTTCTCAATTCTTTGAACTTCGGCCAAAGCTTCCTGTATATAAATGTAACCCAACTCCTCATCTACAGAAACTACGGTGATGTCAAAATCACCGCCCATTACCTCGTAAGACTTCTTTACGGTAACGTACTTTTTATCTTGACCATACGAAATGTAGGTCAACATAACTATTAATAAGGCACTGATATACTTCACTTACTTTCTCTAGTTGGGGGTCAATTTTATCATCAAAGAATAATAAGTTAGGTTGGTGTTGTTGGTTTTAGAATTGTTGTTTGGTCATTACTCAAAAACTCGTAAAATATCACCTTCAAGTGAAGTATTGTATATTTTCAACGCTCTTGAAGTACTGTTAGGAATTTCATTTAAAGGAGTACCGGTCTGAGAAAACTTTGATCCATGCACATCACAGTAAAAAATACCACCTTCTTGATTTACAAATCTTACCTGATCATATTGCTCATGACTGCAGATTTGCGTAGCGGCAACAAATTCACCTTCAAGATTTCTAACTACGACAACAAGATTTTTTAAAATAAATCCGCCATTATTTGCCAATTTAGCAGCCTCGGAAGAAGTAAGATCAATAGTGAAATCTACATTGGTTGGTGGCGTAACAATATCCCCTTCAACTTCATTGTCCTTGGAACAACTGCCCAAGCAAGGAAACGTTATTGCAAATGCAGCACCCGCACCCAGAGTTCGTAAAAATTCTTTTCTTTCCATAGCAAGATAAGTTTATACAAAAAGAACGATTTATTTACATTAATCGTATGTTCTAATACACAAAGGTGCCGTACTTACTGGAAATTGTTAATTTTTTAGAATCCGATGCCTCTACCTTACCTATAATTTTAGCATTTACGCCAAAACTCTTTGATATTTCAATAATATCACCTGCGATATCTTCAGGAAGATAAATCTCTAGTCTATGACCACAATTGAAAACCTTATACATCTCTTTCCAATCTGTACCAGACTGTTCTTGAATTAATTGAAAAAGAGGTGGCACATCAAATAAGTTATCCTTGATAATATGAAGGTCATCTACAAAATGAAGAATTTTGGTCTGTGCCCCTCCACTACAATGGATCATACCATGAATTTGATCAGGGCTATATGTAGAAAGTATTTTTTTTACGATCGGTGCATATGTCCTTGTTGGCGACAACACTAATTTACCGGCATTAATTGGAGAATTCTCAACGTCATCCGTTAATTTCACCTTTCCTGAATACACCAAATCTTCTGGCACCTCAGCGTCAAAGCTCTCAGGGAATTTTTCTGCCAAATAATTAGAGAACACATCATGCCGTGCAGAGGTGAGTCCGTTACTTCCCATACCGCCATTATACTCTTTCTCGTATGTTGCTTGACCAAAAGATTCTAGACCTACAATAACATCGCCTGCCTTAATATTGGCATTATCGATCACCTCACTTCTTTTCAATCTAGCAGTAACCGTAGAATCTACAATAATTGTTCTTACCAAATCCCCAACATCGGCAGTTTCACCACCGGTAGAATGAATAGTGATACCAAACTCACCCAAGTCGTTTATCAACTCTTCCGTTCCATTGATTATAGCTGAAAGCACCTCACCCGGAATCTTATTTTTATTTCTGCCAATAGTAGATGAAAGCATAATATTGTCAGTAGCCCCAACACAGATTAAATCATCTATGTTCATGATCAAGGCATCTTGCGCAATACCTTTCCAAACGGAAATATCTCCCGTTTCTTTCCAGTACATATATGCCAACGACGACTTTGTACCCGCCCCATCTGCGTGCATGATCAAGCAATACTCTTTGTCTCCTGTCAAATAATCAGGAACTATTTTACAGAAAGCCTTAGGAAAAAGACCTTTATCAATATTCTTTATAGCATTGTGCACGTCTTCTTTAGAAGCTGACACGCCCCGTTGCTGATATCTTTCATTGCTAGGTGTTGACATAACTAAAATTTGAAACAAAAATAAGGGAATCATTAAAACTGTAACCTTAGTTCAGCTTAATAATTCCCCATTTTTTTTAATAATTAAAGACTAGGCTTATTCAATGAACAACAATTCCCTATACTTGGTCAATGTCCATAAGGTATTGTCCATTAATTTTTCCAACTTATCACTATGTGATCTAATTTCAGAAAAATATGGTTTTACATCAAAGCAATATGACTTTGCCTTCTTTTTTGTGTCTTTTAGAGCATTTGCCTTCTTTCTTGCATCTGCCATGGCATCAACCATTTTTTTAATGCTTACTACATGCTCTGCAATTTCTTCTATCATGGTCAATTGCCCTTCAGTGAATTTTTTATGTGCCGCTCCATAAATTTCCTTAAGTCCAGACACATTTTTAATCAGCTTATTTTGATATTCCAATGCTGACGGCAAAATATACCCGTAAACCAATTCATTATACACCCTACCCTCTATCTGTAGGTGCATAATATAATTCTCCAGATCCACTTCTTGGCGGGCGCCCACTTCAACCTCACTCATTACATCCATAGATTCAAAAAGTGCAATACTGTCTTTTGATGTCAAGACCTCTAGAGCTTCGGGAGTATTTTTATTGTTACTTAATTTTCTTCGTTTAGCTTCGTTTTCCCATTCAACACTATAGCCATCACCGTCAAAACGAATTCGTTTGGATGTTTTTATATATTCACGAAGTACATTAAAAACAGCTTCGTCTTTTTTAAGGTTCTTCTTGTCTACCAGTGCATCTACCTCTTTCTTAAAATCTTTTAATTGCTTTGCAACAATGGTATTTAAAATGGTCATTGGCTTGGCACAATTGGTCTTGGAACCAACGCCACGCATTTCAAATTTATTACCTGTAAATGCAAAAGGTGAAGTTCTGTTTCGATCGGTATTATCCATCAATATTTCTGGAATTTTACCTACTACGTTCAGCTTAAGTTCTGTTTTTTCCTCTGGAGACAATTTTCCTTTGGACACCCCTTCAAGCTCATCTAAAACATTACTTAATTGAGTACCTACAAAAATTGAAAATATTGCTGGTGGAGCTTCGTTTGCCCCCAGCCTATGATCATTACTTGCCGAAGCTATTGAAGAACGCAAAAGTTCTTCATAAGTATCTACCGCTTTAATGGTGTTAATAAAAAAGGTCAAAAACTGTAAATTCTTCATTGGTGTAGAACCGGGACTAAGAAGATTTACCCCTGTATTGGTCTGTAGAGACCAATTGTTGTGCTTACCCGACCCATTGATCCCAGCAAATGGCTTTTCATGGAACAGCACTTTAAAATGATGTTTATCCGCAATCTTATCCATCACATCCATCAGTAGAAGATTATGGTCAATTGCCAAATTTGCTTCTTCAAAAACAGGAGCCAGTTCAAACTGATTTGGGGCAACTTCATTGTGCCTGGTCTTTACAGGTATACCCAATTTTGTGCATTCTTTTTCCAAATCGCTCATAAAACTCAGCACACGACTAGGTATAACCCCAAAATAATGATCATCTAATTGTTGTCCTTTTGCAGGAGTTTCGCCCACCAAAGTACGACCGGTCATCATAATATCCGGTCTAGAATGGGCAAGAGCTTTATCGATCAAAAAATATTCTTGCTCCCAACCTAAAGTTGCGTTGACCTTGGTAACGGTTTTATCAAAATATTTAGCCACTGCGGTTGCCGCTTCATCCACTGCACCCAATGCTCTTAACAATGGAGCTTTATTATCTAAAGCTTCACCCGTATAAGAAACAAATATTGTAGGTATACATAAAGTAGTACCATATATGAATGCGGGTGAAGATGGGTCCCAAGCCGTGTAGCCCCTAGCCTCAAATGTATTTCTAATGCCCCCACTTGGAAAACTAGATGCATCTGGTTCTTGCTGCACCAATTGACCACCACCAAACTTCTCTAAAGCCGTACCATCTGGCATAAGATCAAAGAAGGCATCATGTTTCTCAGCAGTTGAACCGGTTAAAGGCTGAAACCAGTGGGTATAATGAGTAGCTCCCATTGAAATTGCCCAACCCTTTATGGCCTCTGCGACTTGATCTGCAATTTTTCTGTCGATCTTAGAACCAGAATCCATAGCACCTTTCAATCCTTCAAAAGCATCTTTGGTTAGGTATTGCAACATCTTTTTTTCATTGAACACATTGACACCGAACAAGTCAGACCTTCTTCCATTTTCCTGAATAGCGATGGCATTTCTATTTTGACTTTCTTTTATTGCTGTAAATCTTGAGGACATCATACCTAAATTCATTATTAATTTCACAAAATTACGTTCTATAAATATAAATATGATAAAATACCCGACAAAAATTAGGGGTGGATAGAAATAAATTTAATTTTTACAGATTTACCCCCTTAAAAATTCATACAGATTGATAAAAAACATATTTTTGTTTGTAACTTATTTTAAATTATAACGAGCACATTATGAGCAAAACAAAATTAGAATACATCTGGTTAGATGGATATTTTCCAACCCAAAACATGAGAAGTAAGACCAAAGTGGTTAATGACTTTGGTGGTAAATTAGAAGATTGCCCAATGTGGTCTTTTGATGGAAGTTCAACGCGCCAGGCCGAAGGTGGTTCTTCTGACTGTTTGCTTAAACCAGTTGCAATCTACCCTGATCCAGCAAGAAAGGACGGATACTTGGTAATGACAGAAGTACTTAATGCAGATGGTACGCCTCACGTTTCTAATGGTAGAGCTACTATTGATGATGACGATAATGATTTCTGGTTTGGTTTTGAGCAAGAATATTTCATCATGGATACTGCTACTGAATTACCTTTAGGTTTCCCAAGAGGTGGTTACCCAGCTCCACAGGGAATGTACTACTGTTCAGTTGGTGGTAAAAACACACACGGTAGACATATTGTAGAAGAGCACGCAGATCTTTGTATTGCTGCTGGTCTTAACTTTGAAGGTATCAACCAAGAAGTTGCTTGTGGTCAATGGGAGTTTCAATTGTTCGCTAAAGGTGCAAAATTAGCCGGTGACGAATTATGGGTAGCACGTTACTTATTGGACAGACTTACAGAGTCTTACGGATACTATATTGAGTACCACCCAAAACCATTAGGTAAAGATATGGACTGGAACGGTTCTGGTATGCACGCAAACTTCTCTAACACTACGTTAAGAACTTGTGGAGACCAAGCAACTTACGAAAAAATATGTGAGGCATTTAGACCAGTAGTTAAAGAACATATCTCTGTATACGGTGAGTTTAACGATCAACGTCTAACAGGTTTACACGAAACTGCTGCTATTACAGATTTCAGCTTCGGTATTTCTGATAGAGGAGCTTCTATACGTATTCCTATCGCAACGGTAGAAAGCGGATGGAAAGGATGGTTAGAAGATAGAAGACCGGCATCTAACGGTGATCCATATAAAATTGCAGGTGTTATCGTTAAAACTGTAAAATCAGCTAAGGTTTAATACCAAATTAATTGTAGATTATATATTAAAAATGCCCTGAACATGTTCAGGGCGTTTTTTTTGCATTCTCCGAGTAAGAAACTATCCTATGGTAAAATAGACAAAAGCAAGATATACGCCTAACAGTACCACTCCATCTCGCCAACCCAATCTCAATCCTTTAGGAATAAAAACCAAAGGAAGGACAAGAAAGGAAATACCCAACAACCAAAAAATGTCATTGGTCAACAATCCTTGATCCATAACGGAAATAGGCGTAATTATAGAAGTAATACCTAACACGGCCAAGAGGTTAAAAATATTAGAACCTATTAAATTCCCTAAGGAAATTGCTTTTTCTTTTTTGATAATAGCTATGATCGATGCCGCTAACTCAGGTATACTTGTACCCACAGAAACTATCGTAATTGCTATTACACGTTCACTAACTCCGAATGCTGTAGCCATACCTACTGCTCCACTGATTAGCAGCTCAGAACCGCCCCAAAGTGCCCCACCACCTAATCCTAAGAACAAGGCTGTCTTATAGGTTGGTAACATTACATCTGGCTCATCTTCCGCATCGATAACAGCAGGTTTTTGAAATCGTAATAAATACACCAAGAATACAAATAGGAAAATTACCATGACCACCCCTTCATATTGCTGAAGAACTCCATCAAAATAGATAAAGAAAAAGAATAGTAAGGAAGCCAACATCATTACCGGCCAATCTGTAGTATAAAAGCTTTTGTTAACATCTATAGGTCCTAATAAAATAGTAATTGCAAGTACCAAACCTAAATTTGCAATATTAGATCCCACAACATTACCTAAGGCCAAATCAGGAAAACCATCTAAAGCTGCATTAATACTTACAATTAGCTCAGGTGCAGAAGTTGCGAAAGACACAACCGTCATACCTATTACTATTTTCGGAATTTTTAATTTTAACGATAGATCTACCGCCGCCTTTAGCAACCAATTACCCCCAGCTATCAACAAAACTAGTCCGGCAACAATAAATAAGAAATCTTGCATGTAAAGAATTTTAACAAATATAGATAGAACATTTTTTTGGACATATGATAATTGACATCAATTGAAAACTAAAAATTTCGTTAAATAACTATTTTTATAGTTGTATAACTAAAAAAATAGTTTAATTTGGATCTATCAAAAGACAGGCAATGGAAAAACTTACAAATAAGGAAGAAGAGATCATGAAAATTCTTTGGCGCTTAAAAAAAGCGTTTGTCAAGGAAATTATGCAAGAAATAACGGAAAATAAGCCACATTACAATACCCTCTCTACTATTGTAAGAAACCTGGAAGAAAAGAAATTCGTAGGATTTACTGCCTATGGCAAAACACATCAATATCATCCTATTATAGCCAAAGAAGCCTACTACAAGACATATGTAAATGAAGACATGGTTTCATATTTTGACAATTCTTACAAAAACATTGTTTCTTTCTTTGCCAAAGAAGAAAAAATATCGGTAGACGAATTAAAAGAAATTATCAACCTTATTGAAAATGGAAAATAGATGGAAGCTTTTTGTTACTATTTGCTAAAGTCCGGATTAGTACTTGGTCTCTTTTTTCTTTGCTATCAATTTTTGTTGAGCAGGGAAACCTTTTATACATTCAATAGATTTTTTCTGCTGTTAGGTTTGTTTACTTCTGTACTCTTTCCATTAATCTATATTACAAATACCATTACCCTACCCGTACAACACATAAGTGAGGCCACAAACAACATCATCTTGCCAAATGAACAAAACAATTTTATTGGCAACTACCCATTTAATACTGCCCTAGCAATTTATGGTATAGGAGCCAGCTTATTTTTAACGAAATTCCTACTTCAAATTTATAAGCTTAGAAAGTTAATACAAAACGGAAATAAGAAGCATATTGATAGCATTAGCCATATTGTCACAACAGATAATGTAACCCCTTTTTCCTTCTTTAAAGCTATTGTTTACAATCCTAGTTTACACGATCAAAAGGAACTTAAAAGCATTATTTCGCATGAAGAGGTCCATGCTCAACAAAAACATTCATATGATGTAGTCTTCATGGAGATTTTTTTAGCACTGCAATGGTTTAATCCTTTTGCATGGTATTATAGAATTGCAATAAAACAAAACTTAGAATTTCTAGCCGACACAGACAACACAGAAATAAAGCTCAATAAAAAAGATTACCAATACATACTGTTGAAACAGGCTGTTGGTCAGCAAAATTTATCAATCATAAATCCATTTTTTAATTCATTAATCAAAAAGCGAATAGTCATGATCAATCAACAAAAATCAAAAAAAGTAAATGCAATCAAAAGTTTATTCATTCTACCTATGCTTGCGTTATTTCTCATCAGTTTTAATACCAAAGAGGTGTATACCACCAATGAAAAAAATATTTCTGACAATACAATAGAAATACTTATAGACAAGAATACTACGGATGATCAGCTGGTAAAAATCAAAAACGACTTGATCAAAGAAAGCTTTGATTTTTCTTATACTACGGTAAGAAATAAAAATTCAGAGATTCAAAATATATCTATAGAGATAAATGGTGGAAACAAAAACAAAGGTGAAGTCAGTAGCCGATTTAATTCAGCATCTGATAACGACACTATTGATAAAATTCATATCATTATAGACACCGATAAAAACAGCATATTTATTAGTCATGTAGATGTAGCCCATAATGTTACTTCAGCTAAGAAAACTAGTAACAGTAATAATAATAATAATAATCAGCAAATTTCAATTTCCACATCTTCATCTGGCGAGTATGATTTAAAAGTTTCTGAAGAAACCGATAATGGCTTCAAGTTCATATCTGGTAATGATAACAAAGAACCTCTATTTTTTGTTGACGGAAAAAAATGGGAGTCGAAAGAGGTATCAAATTTAGACCCGAATAAAATTGCTTCAATGAATGTTATAAAAGGGCTAAGTGCTCAAGAGCAATATGGTGAAGATGGAAAAAACGGAGTTGTTGAAATTACACTGAAAAAGTAAAATCTAAGAATGCGTCTCTAATTAAAATCTAAAATCCGAAGAACTATTTACTTCGGATTTTTTTTTGACACATAATGAAAGTATTCAAAATTTGAATTTTCATCTACTTTTTCGTCTACAAAATAATCTTTCGATTAAAACCGCCCCTTTATTTCTTACAATTATAAATCAAATAATACTATATGTTAACAATTTGAATATAACATGTAGACATATTATTTAAATTTAAAACAACATCCATCATTTAACTTATAAATACATAGTCAATTGTATTAAAATAAGATCAATTTCTTGTTTAGGGAAATAGACTATAATATCTTGGTTGAACATTCAATAACCAACTATTAAATCAAAATTATGATAGCCTTAATTAAACTTATAATCATCTTTATTTTCAGCTTAATTATAAATATGGTATTCTTATAACCTGTAGTTTAAGATGTAAGCATAAGTGTATTTTCTACCTTGTAGCATAATTATGTATTTTAGCATAAAACAGAAACCTTGAAGAATAAGTTCTATAAATTTATTGCCAAATTGAATAAGGCACTGCTACCATCTTATAGTAAACAACGACTAGATTTATCTAAGGCCAGTAAGTTACAGATGGCAATCATTGGTTGGCGCTATTTTATTACCACCAAAGCACTAGATTAATATTTAAGTAAAGATTTTGCCTGATATTCCTCTATTTTAGAAATACCTTCAAGAAAGGTTAACTCTATCAAAAAATTACACTGTACAATAGTACCTCCCAGTTTTTCTACTAATTTGCATGCAGCACTTGCCGTACCACCTGTTGCAAGAACATCATCATGAATCAATACCATATCACCTTTCTGTATACTATCCGTATGAATTTCCAAAGTATCCTTACCATACTCTAAATCATAAGTTTCACTCAAGGTTGTAGAAGGTAATTTCCCTGGTTTACGAATTGGTACAAATCCTGCGTTTAATTTGCTTGCTAGCATTGGACCAAAAATAAATCCTCTACTCTCCATCCCTACTACCTTGTCAATCTTTTGGCCGTTTACCAGTTGTGCCAATGCCTCAGTAGTTTTATTGAGCATTTCCGGGCTCTGTAACAGCGGAGTTATGTCCTTAAAAATGATTCCGTCTTTTGGAAAATTGGGTACATCTCTTATAAAGCTTTTAAAATCCATTTAATATTCTCTTCTTAATTTTGTGGTAAATGTAAAAAGAAATATATTTGCACCCCGTTAAGGGAAACAAATAACGGCCTCGTGGCGCAACTGAATAGCGCATCTGATTACGGCTCAGAAGGTTACAGGTTTGAATCCTGTCGAGGTCACAAGGTTAACTCACTAAAAGAGTCAAAACCCTGCAAATTTTATGATTTGCAGGGTTTGTTGGTTTTAAGGGCATCATATGAAATCAATTGATTTGATATGTATTGGCAACAAATCGACAACAAAAACCTAAATCGACAACAATTGTTGTCGATTTGGCAAAACCGTTGTAATTTTAAAAGTATAGTTGATTTGGCTTTCGTCTCTAATAATTAATTAAAAGACGACAACTATGAAATCTTTAAACACATTTTCAATCCTATTTTGGATTAATTCTTCACGTGCTAAAAATTACTTAACCACAGTTCAAGCCAGGATTACGGTAGATGGTAAAAGAGCAACCATTAGTCTTAAATTAAAAGCAGATATTCGTTATTGGAATAATGAGAAGCAACGAGCAAAAGGTAATAAAGAGAAATCTAGAAGGCTAAACCTCTATCTAGATCAGGTTTATGCTCAGCTTATACAATGTTATCAAGAATTGAGATTTAAAAACCAATTGATAACAGCCCAATTAATCAAAGCAACATATTTAGGTTTTGATGGTGACTCTAAAACTCTTTTAGAACTTATAAAATACCATAACAATAAAATTTCAAACACCCTTGCAGTAGGTTCGATTCGAAATTTTAGCATTACTGAAAACTATATAATCAAGTTTATAACTAAAGAAAAAAATACAAATAACATTTTTCTTAAAAAATTAGATTATAAATTCCTTTGCGATTTCGAATGTTATTTAGCCAATTACTGGCCCAAAGGTCATCCAAAAGGTATGGGCCAAAATACAATCATGAAGCATATACAAAGGTTGAGAAAAATGGTAACCTTGGCATATCATATGGAATGGATAGATAAAGACCCATTTGTTAGATGGAAACCTATCTTCGAAAAAAGAGAGAGAGAATTTTTATCAGAATATGAATTACAAAATATGGAGTTTAAAGAGTTTGAGTTAAAAAGACTAGAACGCGTAAGAGATTTGTTCATCTTTAGTTGCTATACAGGCATCAGCTATATCGATGTAATGAATTTAACACAAGATAATATTTCTCTAGGAATCGATGGAAGTAACTGGATTTTTACTCATAGACAAAAAACAAAAACAAAAGTGAAAATCCCTCTTTTGCCGAAAGCTCAGAATATTATTGATAAATATAAACTACATCCCATGACAATGAATACTGGTACTCTCTTCCCTAAAATTACTAATGAAAAGCTAAATTCATACCTTAAAGAGGTAGCCTATAGATGTGGTATTAAAAAGAATCTAACCTTTCATATGGCCAGACATACTTTTGCGACTACAATAACCTTAAGTAATGGTGTGCCTATTGAAACTGTTTCAAAACTTTTAGGCCATACCAAAATCGCAACTACACAAATTTATGCAAGGGTATTAGAAAGAAAGGTTAGTAATGATATGATGATATTAAAAGAAAAACTTAAATAGATCAAATCTTTAATCCACTATAATTAACAATTGTAGTGGATTTTGTCTAAAATCTATAAATAATGTAAGAATTTTAATATTAAATAAGTAAATTAATAAGATACCGAGCATTTACTACAAACCAAATTACCAAATATCCTTATTTAAAAATAACAGCGTAAAGAACATAACCTTTACCTGCTTAAACTTATATATAATGATTTTGATAATTACTACAGGGGGCACTATTGAAGGTATTGAGTACACTAGTGAGTCCGAAAATGAAGGAACTCTCGTCTCGATACAGCGTATACTTCAAAATGTAAATATTTCTCAGGAATATCAAATAGAGAAAGCATTTTCAAAAGATAGCCGCTTTATCACTAACGAGGATAGAGAAATTCTACAGGAGAAAATAGTTAATGAAAATTCCAATCTAATACTAATTACCCATGGAACAATAACCATGATAGAAACTGCTATTTATTTAGGTAAACACAATATTGATAAAACTATAGTGCTTGTGGGTTCATTTATTTTAGGAACTGATCCTAAGTCAGATGCAACATTTAATCTAGGGTTCGCATTAAAAACACTTCAGACTTTAGAAAAAGGAGTTTACATAGCTATGCATGGTGAAATTTTTAATTGGGATAATGTTAGAAAAAATACAGCTGAAAAAAGATTTGAGAAAATCCTGAACTAAAGTGAATTCATATGTTTGGAACCTCAATACATTGGACTACCTTTTTTTTGTTGTTAATAGATATATTTCTATTAATAATTGCTTTTATAAAATCATCTAAACTTAAGCATAGTAATCTCAACAGTTATTTAATACTCTCCGGGTTATTTGTTTTATACAATTTAACTGGCGGATTTTTACCGTTTAAAGAATTTTCAGGACCATTCATTTTACAATATATAATTACTTACAGTGTAGCTTTAACAACCGGAGTTTACCTATATTATTATATTTATAAAGAATATGATATACAGGTATTAGGTCAATATCTAACCATTAAAAACATAGCAATAAGTAGTGTTTTCTTTCTTCTAGGTCTTTTCTTAATTCCTTATTTAATAACAAATTCAATTGATATTTCGAGAGCATTTTTCACAATTCCAGTTTCAGCTGTCACACTCTATTTTGTATTTTCTTTTTATAACAGAATTTCAAAACAGAAAAATTCAAACTCTTTTGTTTTAAGGCGTAACCGTTTATCTGTAATTAGTGTTGGGTGTATGTCATTACTTCCATTGCTAACTTTAATCGGGGACTATCAATGGTTGACTTTCCCAATTATAAATCTATCATTCTTTCTTATCACCGCTATAGAGATAGATCGTTATATCTACTTTTTAGAGAATAGAACTAAAATGAGCGAAGTCTTTGACTATTATAAAAATACAAGTCAGAAAGGATCACATTCAACGTTAATAAATAACGGACTTACAATTAGAGAGATTGAAATAGCACTTTCAATCTTTGATAATAAAACCTATAAGGAAATTGGTGAAGAATATTTTATCGCTAAAAACACCGTATCAAAACACGCTTCAAATATTTTCAAGAAAACCAATGTTAAAAACAGACTACAATTCTTGAAAAAGTTTAGCAAACGCTAATTAAACGGATAAGATCAAATCTATAAAATTATTTACGTATAAAAATACGGGCTTCTCCGTAGAAAAATACGGCAATTTGCCCTCCTAATTTTTAGTCATTCCCATTATATTTATACCTTATGTCAATGGAAAGAAGCCCCACATTACATTTACACATAGAGATAGGATAATTATGAACCGTATTATAGTCCGTATTCTTAAGGAGGTCATTTTTCAGATATAGTTACATAACTAAATCGATGAAATGACCGAGCCCCTAAAGGAAATATCGACCGAGTTTTTAGAACTTCTTGAAGAAATTGAATCCACACGTTCTACAACTATAGTGCGCTCTAAAAATGCAATACTACTTTGTCGAAATACATTATACACCCTTAAAAAATTAGTTCTAGAATTTAATTTCGATTCCCATGACGATGAGATTAAATTTTTTAAGCATACGAAACAAATTTCAATCATACCTCTAATTTACTATTCTGAAGTACGCTCCTTTGAACTTCAGTTTCCAGTAGCTAATTGTACAACTCAAAAAAAGTATATTAACAAAAAGATAGCTAAACTAAATAGATTCTTCATTTACAATATTGATTTTGTGCAATACATTCAACAAGGACATTCACACTTCGACCATCAATATTTTACTAGAAAATTTTCAGATTCATATCATATTGTTTCCTCTAAATTCTATTTTCAAGATCCAGATTTTACAACTGCTCGTGATATGCTTTTAGGGAAGGTAAAAGCATATCAGAAGTTTATAGACTATCTTAAAAATAGACTTGCAACAATTAGTCTGAATAGAACTAAAGGTCAATCCAATAATTTAACCACAAGTTCAAATTTGCATTGGACCTCCTCAAAAGCCGGACTTACAGAGTTAATATATGCACTTTATTCTACTTGTTCCATAAATAATGGAGATGCCGATATTAAAGAAATTGCAGTTGCCTTACAAAATACCTTTCAATTTGACCTAGGTGATTTTTACAAAACATACGCCGAAATTAAAACACGCAAAATAAGTAGAACAAAATTTCTTGACACCCTATCTACTGGTCTTACTTCGTTCATGGAAGAATCAGAAAAATAATTAAAAAATACCGTACTACGGTTAACCTCCTGCTTTTACATAATTACTAGAATTACTACTTAAAATCTTAACTATAAATAGGATAAGAACGCTGGGATTGCCCATAACTAAGAAAATTTATAGATGTTAAATTTTCACCATAGTACGGTGATACTAGTGAACAAAGCCTACTAAAACAATTCAATTTTACGGAACGAAAGTCAAATCAAGTTAGGGGCTATCAATTAAAGACAATAAGAGTTTGATAGTCCCTTTCTTTTAAAATCATTCCATTATGCCAACAAGTATTATTACAACAGACGATTTACGAGAGTTTAAACTTGAACTGCTCGATGATATTAAAAAGCTTATGACCAAACAAGCTTCAGGTAAACTTAAAAAATATCTAAAATCTTCAGAGGTCATGAAACTATTACAAATTAGTCCTGGCACCTTACAGAATTTGCGCATTAATGGAACGCTACCATACACCAAAGTCGGTGGTATCATTTTTTATGATTCTGATGAGCTCCAAGAAGTCATGCTTTCAAATCGTATTCATCATAAAATCGATTAAACATGCATGAATTATATAAAGCAACTGAGCGCAGTGTATCAACTTATAGCGAAAGATTCACGCTTGAATCCTACGCATGTAAGTCTTTACATGGCATTATTTCAAATTTGGAACACCACCCGATTTGCAGAAAAATTCTTTATAAACCGTCAAGAAGTAATGCAACTTTCAAAAATTGGTTCAAACACTACCTATCACCGATGTTTACAAGATTTGGACAATTGGAAATACATCGAATATTTTCCTTCCCATAACATCTATAAAGGCAGCGAATTGAGGATGCCCAAATTCGGGACAACCTCTGAACATGTACTGGACAACAAGGAAACTACAACTGGACATGTACTGGTATCTAATACAAACAGTACTAAACAAAAAGAAAACTATAATAAACCTAAGCTACCAAAAAATGAAATTGAAGTGATTGATTTTTTTAAAAGCATGAAATGGCAAGCTGTAGAAGCAATTAAATTCTACAATCATTATCAAGCCATTGGTTGGAAGCAAGGTGGGAAAATAAAAATTGTGGATTGGATGGCAAGTGCAAGAAATTGGATGTTAAAAGCAAAAGAAATAAAATCGTTAAAAGAGCAGTCCCCTTTTAAGGACAACCTTAAGACGACCAAAATTAAAAACTATGGTGAACCCCTCTAAAATAGATGAAGGTGGAGTTCAATACTCCATTGGGCAATTTGATGGAAAGACCGTCATCTATGATTTCAATAAGATTATAATCTATTTGGACGCTAAAGGGAAACTACTTTTTGGAAAAGAATTTAAAATTTTTGAGGATGACCATAGAGTAATTTTTAAACTCTGCAACTACTTTATAAAAGACGAAGAAATGTGTGCAAAAAACGGAATAGACCCCAACAAAGGTATTTTACTTACTGGTCCGGTTGGTTGTGGTAAAACCAGCTTAATGCGATTACTACGGCATATTGTACCGCTACAACGACCTTACCAAGTTATCCCTGCCAGAAACATTGTCTTCGGATTCAACCATATTGGGTATAAAATTATAGAAGATTATGGTGACGGACAGTTTTATTGTTTTGACGATTTAGGTGTAGAACCTATTGGTCGTCACTATGGTAAAAATTGCAATGTAATGGGCGAAGTTCTTTTATCTCGATATGATTTGTTTTTAAAAGCAAACCTTAAGACCCATGCCACCACAAACTTAAGCGCACAAGAATTGGAAGATATGTATGGCAATAGAGTGCGAAGCCGAATGCGGCAATTATTTAACCTGGTGGCTTTTGATGAACACACAAATGATAAACGCAAATAAGCCCTAATGGGCATAAAACAAATTAGTATGAAAATAGCAACATTTAATATTCAGAATTTATTCCATCGGGACAAAAGTCTCATCGAACAGCCCATTGGAAAATGTATGACAGATTGGATTGAGGAGCTTGATATGTTGATGCGAAAGACGGGCAATTCATTATCTGAACAAGAACGGATTAGAGAATTATCTTTTTTACTGGGGTTTGAAAAAACAACTCCTCTGCCCTATGCAGTAATGAGGCGTAAAGCCGGATTATTATATATGAAAGGCATTCATCATTCCACTGAGTCAAGAGCTGGTCATTTGACCAATTGGAATGGATGGATAGAGCTTCAAACCAAGCCCATTTCACCAGCTGCCACTGATAACAAAGCCCGAGTAATTGCCGATACCAATGCAGATATTCTATTGCTGCAAGAGGTAGAAGACAGAGCATCACTTGAGGAATTTAACCAAATAGTTTTGCCAAAATTTAATTACAAACCATACAGCCATACTTTCGTAATACAGAGTAATGATATGAAGGGTTTAGAAATAGCCATATTACTTCACGAAGGCTATATCTTACAAACTATAAAAACTCATTTAATTGGAGGGTATAGTGACCTGTTTCAACAACTTGTTGAATATGAAATCAGTACTTTAAATTCAGAGGAAATACATATTCTAGCAACCAACCTAGTTAATCAAACCGATGACCAAGAAATAGCACATAAGATTCGAAAGAGCCTGGTTGAAAATATTGCGAGAATCTATAAAAACTTGATCGCTCAAGGGAAGACCAATGTTATTATTGCCGGAACTTTTAATACACCCTCCTATTGCGATTCTTTAACTCCGTTATTTCAAGATACCGATGTAAAAGACATTACAAAACATTTCTCATTTGAAGTTACAACAGATGAGGGGGACGATGCAACCTACTATCGTTTAGGTGCTTATAGGAAAGGCGTCAACATTAAGCAAAAAGATTATTTACTATTCTCTCCAGCGCTCTTTGAAAGAATGCAAGACAGCGGATTACATCGCAAAGCGATGTGGCCCACTAAAAAACCACAATGGTCTACTTACAAGGAGGTCTCTAGTAAATATAATGCTGCAAGTGAGCATCCTTTGGTTTGGGGAAATTTGACTAAAAAAAGATATTAATTATAAATTGAGAGAAAAAAATTATAGCAAATAACCATTAATGTTTTAAAAATGTGAATAACTATTATTGTAAGATTTTACTACTTATTCTCTTTATATAGCACATATTAGTATTTTTAAATTTTAAAATAATAATTGGACAAGCTATGTCAAATCATTTAGATGTAAAATTTCATATTTTCGACTTAATATTTCAACCATATAAGGAAAGAAGTTCTGAAATTGGAAGCTTCAATATAATAAAATCATGTATAAAGAAGATAAATGATGAGCGTACAGAAAATCAGCGCTTTATTATCATAGATAGATATGAATCACGAGACAAAGCAGAATCTAGGAGACTTTTTATCTCATCAGCATCATATTCGCATCCTGACAAAATGTTCAAATGTAAAATAAATCTTTTTAGAGACAAATTCCCCTCTTTTTTAGATAAAGAAAAACTTACTATATCTTCAACTATTGATCTTAAAAACAAAGAGCTCGTTGAATCAACAAATTTTTATGTTGATATGAATAAGCTCAATGACCCTACAATTATCTGTGAATATAATAGCTTAGGCCCTAAAATTTCAGACATTGAATTTTATTTCAGAACTATTTCATCTAGAAAACATTTATATATTTCGAAAGCATGTACTGCGCGTATACATATGGAGAAGTCCGTTCAACAAGTGATTGATTCTCTTGAAAAGGTATTTAAATTTAGATTTAAAGCTAAACCAGAGAATTTACCGTCATTATATAGAAATATTGATGATGCATTCATTTCAAACATGCAATCTTTAGTAAATACTGTAGATCCTAAATCTATTAAAGTAGACCTGTCTTTTAGAGATTCAGGAGGAAAAAAACTAGTCACTGAAAAAAATCATAAAATGGTAAGTACATCTAAAAAAATACTTAGTGCTATTTTACAGGATACTAAAGTAATGGAGGATATTGAAGACTTTTATTTAGAATATGAAGATACCGATGGTATTGATAGCGACTTCAACCTAATTCGTGGAAAAGTACAATTGGAAACAAAATGCCCATTGAAAGATGGAAAAAAAGGTCTTTTAGATACAAAGCAACTATTTAATGATATTAAACAAAAATATGTAAATTACAAAGCCGAAAAAATGAATTCAAATGTGGCTTAATAAAGTTTTAGATATATATTACAAGAGACCTTTAGTCTACGATGTATTTATTAATATAATAACTATAACAATAGTAATTATTCTCGAGAAGAAGAATTGCTTGCATTTAAGTTTTGACAATACTTCTCAAGTAATACCATCTATAGGTATTACTGTTTCTGGATTCATATTGACTTTATTAACAATTTTGCTTACTCTAAAATCAAATTCAATAATTTCGAATGAATCAAATACGGTAAATAGTTTTAAAGTCTTTTTAGCTTCTAAGTTATACTCTAAAGCAGTGTCTATTTTAAAAAACGGCGTTGCTTCACTTTTATTTATTTCATTTTTGTCATTAGCAATAAGCATTTTTACATCAAACATTTATTCAGATTTTGGGTTATATTTAAATTTAGTTTGTGCTAATTTTATAATATTAGTATTCTTTAGATCATTTTATATATTAAATTTAATTTTTAAAATGCAAGGTAATAATATACAAAAGTGATTTATACTTAATGCTAAAAATGGATAAGTTAATTATTTAACTCACCCCGTCTTGAATATTATTTATAAGACAAATTAAATCCTACAAGTATACTTCTCCCATACCTACATATTTTTGAATATAGATTCCAATATTACAAGCGCAATACCATTATGTTTTTCTTCATTGATCAAATGCTCGGCTTCATCAACAGAGGACAAATACCCCAACTCTAATAATACTGCTGGACAATTATCGGCAGTTTCTCGCAGTACTTGAAAATTTGCTGTTTTCACTCCCCTACTCTTAAAACCAAGATTATCATTTAACTCACGTTGCATAATGTTTGCTAATCTAATTGAAGATTTTGAATAATGTCTTTTTCTCTCAACTACATATACCTCAATACCAATGGCTTTCTTATTTACAGCTTGATTGCAATGCAATGAGATAAAAACATTTATATTTAGCCTTTTCGCGAGCTTTGTTCTATCGCTTAACGAAATTAATGTATCACGATATCTAGTCAAATAGATTTCAAATCGGTCGTCAAATAGATTGGCATTTAAACTATCGATCTTTTTAGCAATACTTAAAACGATATCCTTTTCAAAAACTCCATTTACACCTACTGCACCCGTATCTATTCCTCCATGTCCAGGATCGATTACCATAATAATTTTATCAGTATTTTGACCATAAGAAAATGATAAAAAGGTCCCATAAATAATCCCAGCAATAACAAGTTTTAAAAAGCCCATAGTAGTATTGTTCGTTACACAAAATGCAACGATTACTTCCTTACCATAAGAATCTTCCAAAATTTAACAGCAGCTACAGTTAAATTTTGGAAGATTTCATGCATTACGAGCTATCACTGATAGATTTCGCAAGTACGTCTTAGAGAAGAGCTCAATAAAAGCATATAACCTCACAGGCTAAAACCTAAAAACTAATTATCATGAAAAAATCAAAATTTGCAGTCATTGTATTTCTATTTGTTACAGCACCAATACTTGCACAAATTGGGGGAATTGAAGAATCCGTAAACGATGTTTCAGATACTATTAGAACTATTTTTCCTATTATTCTCGGGGTTATCTTCCTAATTGGATTTCTGTTCAATGCAGGGCATTTCTTCGGTGAAAATGCAGACCTTAAAAAAGGGATTACCCGTGTTCTGGTTTTCGTACTTATTGCCGGTGCCGTCGTGGGCATATTCACCTATCTAATTTCAATAGTAGTCTAATCCGCATAGCGCGATTTATAAAAATCAGATTATGAAAAAGTTCGAAGTCTATAAAAACATACGAAAACGGGCAATGATTTTTGGCTTACCTATTTCACTATTCGCCCTTATGATGATAGCTGTTATAGCATCCCTATTAATCATCATATTCTCTTTTGGTTTAGGTATTATCATCTGTGTAATTCTATTTAATGCAATGCTGTATATAGGCTTGACCAAATTTTCTCAAAATCCACAATGGCTTCATATCGCCAAAGTATTTCCTAAAAGTATTAGCAACAAAAAAACATCAGCACTGTATTATGAATAAGATAAACTTGGCATCCTACTATCCTATTATAAACATCAATGAGAATGTGGTGTTTGCCAATAACGGCAATGTAGTAGTATGCTTTAAAGGCACTCTACCTGAAATATATTCCTTATCAGAAAAGGACTTTGAGGATATGCATGGAGCATGGTTTCAGGCTATTAAATCATTACCGACAGGGTGCGTTATTCATAAGCAAGATGTGTACCTCAAACAAAAGTATACCTCTCAAGTATTGCCCAATTCTACTTTTCTAGAAAAAGCTACACATGAGTATTTTAAAGGTCGAGAGTATATAGAACATCACAGCTATCTATTCTTTATTTTGACTAAAAATAATGCGTTAAACAACAGCAAATTCGTCAATCCGTTTCGTGATGTTTCTAAACAAGTTATTCGTGATGCAGATGAAACCGTAGCAAGTTTCATTAGCGCTGTAAATGATGCTGTTTCTTTTCTTAACAATAGCCGAAAAGTACATTATACTTCAATTGATGCAAAAGCCATACACAACTTTACGCATACCTATTTCAATGGCTTTAATTCAGGTTTCGATACCGATATTATACTAGATAAGTCCAATATTACTGTAGGAGAAAACAACTTTGATGTACTTGCTGTAAATAGTGAATTATGTTTTAGTGAAAGCGTGCAAACAAGCAAAACCAATGAACGCTTTACTACCGATGACTTTGTATTCCATCAAGGTTTTATAGATGGTTTGGGATTAACGCTCCATGAAAACCATATCGTAAACCAAATTATTTATTTGGATGACAAACATAAATGGCGCAAGCAACTAGATAAGAAAGTAGAAGAACTTAACAAAAGCTCCAATTTTGGTTCGCAGAACAAAGTTGTGCTATCGAAGATTCAACACATTCTAGAACAAATAAATGCTGATGACCAAACACGTGTTATAAGAGGACATTTAAATATAATTTACTGGGATAAGGAAGCTCGACAGCTAGAAAAAATTGCCTCTAAAATTAAAACAGAATTTAAAGAACTAGATATCAACCCTTATTACCCAAAAGGTGAGGAACGTAAAAATTATATTTTAAACAGTTACTGTTGCTTTTCTTCAAACTTTTCAGATGACGACTTATATGTTACCGATTTAAAACATGCCTTATGCCTGTTCATTAACAATAGTAATTACAAGTCTGACTCTACAGGAATTATTTTCAACGATAGAGTTCATAACACCCCAATTTTAAAGGATGTTTGGGATGAAACTAAAAAACGCATTAAGGCGAGAAACTTTGCCATATTCGCCCCAACGGGTGAAGGCAAATCGTTCTTGGCAAATAATATACTAAGACAGTATTTTGAAAGTGGTGTGCGCCTAGTCATCATAGATTTAGGAGGTTCCTATACCAAATTCGCTAAACTTTATCCAGAGAAATACACCGTATTACGATATGAAAGTGGAAAGAATTTAGGCATAAATCCTTTTTATATCAGTGATATTAATGATTTGACTCCTGAACGTTTAGAGGATTTATCTGTCTTTCTTTTTGAACTATTCGCTTCAGACATAAAGGTTACAAAAGCGCAATCGGTATCAGTAAAAAAGATTCTTCGTCATTATTATAATAGTACTTCTATAAATCATTCGCTAGACGGTTTCTATAAGTTCATTGAGAATCATCAAACATCCCTTTTAGTAGCACTTAAAATCCATCCTGACTACTTCAATGTTATAAGTTTTTTACATGTTATGTCGGAGTATGTTGGCGATGGTCTATACAGTTTTCTTTTTGAAGCCAGCGAAGACCAAACCTATAAAATAGAAGACAAAAGATTAATTGTTTTTGAATTAGATGAAGTCAAGGATAATAAGGAAATACTTTCCGTAATGCTTAAGCTCATTAAATCTGCAATTCAAAGAACCATTTGGAAAAATAGAGCCGAAAAAGGTATCATCCTATTTGATGAATTTGCAAAGCAGTTAAAGTTCGACAATGTTCTGGAGAGTGTTGAATTTTATTACCAAGCTATTCGAAAACAAAATGGTGCTATTGGCATCATTCTTCAATCTATCAATCAATTACCTAACAATTCTACATCGGCAAGTATTCTTGAAAACACCCAAGTCATTTACAGCTTAAACAATGAAAAAGGGTATGATGAGCTTCAGAAAAGATTAAACCTTTCCAGTCATGATTTAAACCAATTAAAATCTATTAAAAACAATCTTACAGGACCTAGAAAATACACCGAAATGTTTATCAAAATAGGGAAAGAGAGCAACATATTTAGGCTAGAAGTTCCGAAAGAAGTATACGCAGCTTACCTAACAGATGGTAAGGAGAACGATGCCATAATGGCGCTTTATAAAAAACATAATTGTATGGAAAAAGCTATTTCCGAATTCATTCAAAATGAATATTAATTCTAAATAAAAATGTAATGATAAAGAAAATTAAAATACTCGTATTTGCCATCATGCTAACCCTATTAATGTCTTCCAGAGTAACATCTCAAGGAATGCCAGTTTATGATAATACCAACTTCATTGGTTTAGCTAAATCACTTATAGAATCTGCGAAGCAAACATCAGAGCTATTAAAAACGGTACAATTTCTAAAAGAACAAAAAGAAAACCTAGAGAAGGTTAACAATGTAGTTAGACAGTTAAAAGCAGTACGAGAACTAGCACGAAATAATCAAATACTTTTTGATGTAGTACAAATTGATGTACGTAATATTCTCAACTCACCTTACATAGAGCCTAATGAAGTGGAACGCATTTCCGATTCTTTTAATTATGTCATAGAAAATGCACTTGAAAGTCTTGATTTTGTTGATCAAATTTTATCTAACGATTTTCTAAAAATGACCGATTCTGAAAGAGCACTGATATTGAAACAAAAAGAACTAGAGTCAAAAAAAATGGTCTCAAATATTACAGTAAAAACAAAGCGCTACCGTGAAATTATCTCCTTTAGAAAAATGCAGGACAAAGTCAATAATCGTCAAATAAATTACTAAAGATGACTGCCGTAATACTTTTAGGAATTGGGCTGGAATACATTGATACTGTATTCCAAACTATACAGGATAGTAACTTCTCGCAATACACGATTGCCGGCATGAAAACTCTTGCTGTATTGTTCTTTCTTATCAATATCTTAAAAAAATATAATGAAGGTATTGCTGATAAAGATGGTTATACCTGGGGATTGAGTCCGGCAGAGCTAGCTAAAAACTTTGCAGTTGTGCTTTTGGTTATTTTCTCTACACAGTTATTAGGATTTTTTGATGGCATTTTGGTGGCTGTTGAGTCGCAGTACAGGGGAACAGCTCCTGCGCTACTACCATTGCAATTACAAGATATACCCTTGGAAGAAGATGTTAGTATGTTGGATGCTGCTAGTATGGCGATGACTTTACTTTATGAAGCTTTAATTACTCCATTATACGGATTCAAAATATTTGCATTCATTATCAGCACATTTCTTTGGATTCTAGACCTTTTTATCTACCCACTATTCTTAGCCGAACGCTTTTTTCTACTTGGGATAATGCAGGCATTTTTTCCATTGATTATTAGTCTAGCGGTCTTTGAAAAATTTAGATCTCTAGCATATACTTTTTTCAAACTGTATGCAGCCGTATATATGCTGGTACCAGCCTTCTTTTTGGTGAATGTATTCGTGAATGCTATTTACACTGAAATCAATACCAACTTTTGGACCAACCTATTTGGAACTGAATTCGGCCAGGGCTTTTTTGCTCCAGTTGTTCAATTAGGATCTGTTGGATTTATCGTATTCCTCAAATTCAAGCTCTACAGAAGAGCTACATCTTTCACCTTAAGATTATTCACAAACTAAATAATATGGAATGAAAACACCATACAAAGACATCTACGCTGTTTTAAAAATCAATAGGCTCATTGTATTGTCTTCGGTATTTTTTGCAACGGCGTCAAGCCTATTTTCAATTTGGATGGTTTATAATATCAATGCCAAAGCAATGAATAGCGCCTTTGCTGTGAATACAGACGGTACTATAATTCCCTTGAAGCTAATGGCACAAAAAGAAAGTTTCGACGTGGAAGCCTTGGCACATATAGAATTATTTCATAGGTACTTCTATAATATTGATGCAAGCAACTTCGAAAAGAATTTAGAGAAAGCCTTATGGCTTGGGAATAGTTCGGTAGATAATCTATACCGTCAAAAGAAATCTGATGGTGTTTACAATCGCCTTTTGCAATATTCCTTAGTCCAGAAAGTAGTTCGTATTGATACGCAAATCGAAGAAAAGAAAGGCGCATATAGTTTTATGACGGTAACTATTTTCGAAATCAATCGTGGGTCCGTATTAGATACCTACGAACTAATTACCATAGGAAATCTTATTTCCGTAAACCGAAACTTTCCAAATAATCCACATGGTTTGCTTATTACAGAATATTATGAAAAAAGTTTGAAAAAATTAAATAATGAAAGTTCATAATCCAACTAGAGGTAGCTAGGAAACCTTTTAAAAACAAACTCTTATGCAAATAGAAAAGAATAAAATAGTCTTTGGTTCTGTATTGGTCATAATTCTCATATTCCTAATATCCTATTCGATTTTAATTATGGGAGATGATGAAAGTGAAAGTGGAAATTTAAAACAAACACTAGTTCCTGAACTTGAAGAGGTACAAAAGGAATATGATTCTAAATTAGATGCTATTAATGATTTAAAAAAAGTCCGTGAAACAAATGCACCTAGCATTTATGATGAAAAATTTATTGACTCCTTAGGCTTTTATAATCCAGATTTAGATGAAAATAAAAAGGAGCGTATAATTGATAGTATCTACAATGCAAGTCGCATAAACTATTCCGATAGGACTTATGAAAACATTGGGCAGCGAATACCTATTCCAAAAGTTATTAAAGAGATAGATTCATCAGATATTAAACGAGAAATTAAAATCGAAGCAAAGGAAATGGGTTTAGAACATCAGCTCTTCTTTGCGTCTTCGCCTCTAACCAATGATGCTTCTAATTTAGGAAATACAGATTCCGAAATCTTGGTTACAGTGGATGGTAGCCAAATAGTAAAAACCAATACCCGGCTACGGATGCGATTAACGGAAACCGCCACCATCAATAATAAGTTAATTCCAAAAAACACACTCCTTTTCGGTTTCATCAGCTTTCAGCCTAATAGGGCATTGATTAAAATTGAAAATGTTAACCATCATCCAACAAACTTAAAAGCATATGACCTTTCGGACGGTAGCGAGGGAATTTATGTCGAAAATAGTTTTAGAGAAGAAGCTACGAATGAGGTTCTAGATGATATGATACAGGATATTAACATCCCAAGTGTTCCACAAGTAAATGGTATTACAAAAGTGTTTCGCAGAAATAATCGCACCGTAAAAGTCACCGTGCTCAATAATTACAAGCTAATTCTAAAACCAAAATTATGAGCCTATAATGGGCATTTAAAAACTTACTGTTATGAAAAGATATATTCTTACCTCAATCATAAGCTGTGTTTTCGTTCTCACGTATGCACAAGAAAAAATAATACTAGACACCATTTATGCCAACGATCAGAAGAATGTAGCCTTGTTTTTCCCGGAACCTATACGGCAAGGTATTACTGGCTCCGATAATTTCATATTCACCTATAATCGTGACAAAGAACAGTGCTTTGGACTATTACAAGCTACTCCTGGAAAAGAAAGTAATCTACTGGTAATCAATAGAAACGGAGCTATTTTTTCGTATATTGTAAGGTATAAAGAACAGCTTTCAAAGCTCAATTATTTTGTTCCAAGTGCTAGTAGTATTGGGAATGAAAAATCAAGTTCTAATATGCCTATTGTTGGCAAAGAGGTTAACAGTGTTAGTAAATCAGATTACTATTTACGCGCCTGTAACTATTTGGTTCAGAGAAAACAGAGTTTTAAAAACCTTCAAAAACGATATGAGGGTATTGAGTTAAGTATTAAAAATATTGTCTTTGATAAGGAAGAACTGTATTTCGTTCTCCAAATTAAAAACACATCTACTTTAGATTATGATTTGAATTTTTTGGAGATATCAATTCAAACAAAACAAAAAGGAAAAAAGAAATCACTGCAGCGCATATACCAAAAACCGCTGTTCGTATATAATCGACCAACTAAAATAGCAGAAAACGGAACTGTGCGAATGGTTTATGTACTGCCTAAATTTTCATTAAGCAATGACCGTAGAGTTGTCATTGAACTTAAAGAAAATAACGGTGAGCGTAATTTTGAGCTGAAAGCTTCACATAAATATATTAATAACCCAAATTAAAACTGTTATGAAGAATATTGTACTAATTGCCTTGATGTTATTATTTATTGGTTGCGCGGAAACTCAGGATTCATCTCCCACTTCTATTGCCAAAACCGTTGCTGAAAGTTTCTACCAAAGTGACGAAGAAACCTTAAAAAAGTATACTACTCCAGAAGGCTTTGCCAATTTCTCAAACCTTATGAAAATGTTTGCCAAGCCCAAGAGTTCAGAAATGAATTTTAAAATCATCGAAAAAAGTATTGAAGGTGATGTGGCTTGGGTGAAGTATTCTACTTCTTATGATAAAATTCCAGGGGTGTTTAAGCTTGTTAAAGTGGATGGGTTTTGGAAAGTTACTGTTAGGGAACCTAAGGAGAAATTGCCGTTTTGAAGTTTACATCTAATCGACTTTAAATAAATTTTTTACATCTAAATATATGCGTTCAAAGTTTTTCTGTAAGTCTTCTGTAGTATAGGAATTCCTTTTATTTGGCAATCGCTTTTCAATTTTAGGCAATTTAAAATGAACCTTTTTATCCTCGCCATCAGCGAAAGTTACAAACTCACCTTGTTTTAAACGAAAGAAAACATCTGCCCTAATTTTAGCGACTTCACGCTCTCCAGTAGTAATTCGTGTATCAAAATTTAAATTATAACCTCTGTTTACACTTGTGGTTTCATTCTTAACTATCTCAAAGAAGCGTTCGTAGTATTTTGCAGTGTCTGGATCATTTACTTTTCCGAAGAATTGATAAGATAAGTTGCTTAATATAGCTTTACTGGCTTTGTCTCCATACATCATATCGTTCTGTATTTTGTCCTGCATCACATAAACAGTAGCAATATCATAACTGCGCAGCGTTGCCGGAATACGGTGCATATTCAAGAGTCGGATAGTTGGTGCTTCCTCCATCATTAAAAATGACGATTTACCTGAACGTATACTCATTTGTTTAGTAATTGTATGGATTATAGTTGCAATAATCGGTGAATAAGCAGTTTCATATTTGGGGTTGTTTACAACAGATACAACAGTTGGTTTTTTTTGAGTGCTAATGTTCAATGGTACTTCATCTTCTGAGAGCACCATAAAAATACTTTGCGTACTTATTTTCTTTAACGCATTGGCCAATGTACTTTTAACACCAGCTGTTTGTCTATCAGAATCCTTTCCGCTTATAAAAGCATCTGCCATAGCTTTAGAGGTAGTATTAGAACTCAAAAAAGCAATAAGGCTGTCTGTGTCAAGGAATTGATAAATAGCTATAAGATGGGGTAATGTGCAGTATTTTGGATAATATGTTCGTAGTTTCCAAATCATACCGCCTATTAACCCTTCCGCGGCATCATTAAAGAATTTACTCGCTCCAAAACTTCCCGATTCTTTTTGTTCCAATAAGTTTTCCATCAGTACACGTGCCACTTCATTTACGCTCTCTTCATTTTGCAAATACTGAGGTGCAATTGGATTTACCCTGTCGTAAATTTCGTCAAAAGAAATAATTTTAAAATCAACTCCATTACCTTCAAATAAAGGGTATGCCATTTCGGTTATTTCAAAATTCTTATAATCGTGTATTAACCCACAAAAGGAATGCTTACTAAAATGTGTTAAGAAATTATAGACCACACTTTCCGTCTTTCCACTTCCTGCAGAACCAATTACAGACGCTCCTCGTTTTATGTTCTCAATTTTAAAATTGCCCCGTTTTACTTTAAAATGAACCTGATATTTGTTGTGAATGTTTAATGTTTCTTTCTGAAGAAATACATATAGCACCACATTTAGCAACAATAAAGGACAACTAATGTAGAGCCCCGCTTCTGCCCTGCTTAAAAAATTCGAATCTAAAGCAAATAGAATACCCAAACATCCTGATGTAATTGCCAAATTGATAAGAAAAGCAAATCGAGTAATTTTAAACATACTCCAAAAAACCAAAGCCATTCCTGATATTAAAACAAGTGTAAAAAATAGACCGTGTGTTTCCATATTAAATACCTATTGAACCTGATTTAAGAGCCACATCAACACCTCGCTTTAGATACTTGATGGTTTTTAAAGCCAGTTGTACTTTATTGGATGGAAAACTATTTAATGGCACTCCTGCCTTTCCCAAAATTTTAAAAGCAACTTCTTTCTCACTTGTAGGTAACCCCAATAAAGTTGTGAAATAGACTTTAGGGTTCTTGATAAAATCCTTCTTTGATTTATAGGATTCCGCATAATTACGCTTATAGTCAAAAGTGGCATCAAATGTCTTTTCCGCTTTTGTAAAAAACGAATCCCTATCAAAACCACGCTTTACCAATTTTCCATTTATCAAAACATCAGAAGCTTTGTATTTACTTCCTGGAGAAAGACTGACGGAATCAGACATATCCTTTCTACTTACGATAATATGAATATGGCTCTGATTGCCCTCCTTATTCATTCCCTGAACAATGCGTTTTCCGTTTTGTTGATGTGGCGCTTCTTTCTCTAATCGGTTGATTTTACTTTCTAGTCTTTTGATGCTTCCCTCCTGTTGCCCTTGCTTGATTTGCCTAATTTCATTTTTTAGATTTAAAATTTTGGTGGCGATTAGTTGATTCTCCCGGACTTGTTTATCCGTTCCCTTAAAAGTTCGTTGATGTTCAATTTTAGCATAGTATTTAATATCATCAACAGTTACCTGTTTACCATTAATCTCACGATTAAAACAGCTCGCATAATCTTTCATTATCGCTCTCGTATATCGCTTCAAATCTTCTCGACTATTTTCTAATTTTCTAAGCTCATACTTACTTGGACTAACAGTAATGGAATAAAACTTTGGCTCTTTCTTTTTCAGTTTAGATGTATTTCCGTCAATTTCCTTAACCACTGCAGATGCACTTATTTCATCTCCATATTGATTGAAGAAATCTTCCATATCCACTTGTTCCAATCCTTGGTTTTCTTTTTCTAAGTACTCCACGAAACCCGCTGAATTTTGTGAATAATTACCCCCTAGTTTTTGTGCTGTTACAGTTATATACATTCCTCTAGTGTTTTATTATTCCTCATCATTTTCTAATCGCTCAACAAACCTGACTTTTAGTTTTTCTTCTGGAATTTCCTTTTCCAAAATCAAATTCTTCTTCGATGGCTCAGCTTGTTCAAAAAGCGATTGCATCATAGCAACCGTTGGTTTGGTTTGGTTCTTTTCGATGTCTTTCATAATCGCAATCACTCCATTGATTCGCTTCTTAATTAGCGATTCCAAAGTTTGCATTTTAGGTCCGATAGCTTCATGTGGAGAAATACCATTTTCCTCGAAAAAAGCTATCATCAGAAGTAAAGCCATCGATTGCGATTCAGACATTTTCTTGCAAAACCGTCTAAATCTAATCGCTACCGAAATCTTAATCTTGAAGGTTACAAAGCCTTCTTTTTCATATCCTTTATCCATCTTTTTAGTAAAAAATTTCGCTCATTAATGGGGCTGAAGTGAGATTTTAGTAAAAAAGAAACTCTAATATTCAATTCAAAAAAAAAACCAAACCTTGTTAGACCCCATAAATACTAATGTTTTGAAAAAACTGAAAACCGACACCTCGCGCCAGCGGGTTACCCTCTTGCTATTCCTTTTTTCCCGCAGGGGAAATTCAGAATACCTTTCCTTTAAGGTAAAGGCTCTTTTACCCACTAGCTTTAAAACTGAAAAATTTAAGAGCGGTTTAGAGACAGTATTATTTATTTAGAAGTATAATTTGAAAACCGATGAATTTTTCCTAAAACAAAAAGGCAACTTTTTAAAGCTGCCCGTTCAATTTCAAATTAGTTTTGATTTAAATTGTAAAAATGAATTTGTAATTATACAGATTACGGATTGCTTCTTCTTCCAAGACAACACTATAATCCTTATGATAATTTACCGCATACATGCGAAGTTCTTTACCATGTTTATTTTCAATTTCTTCTCGAGATCGTTTCAACAATCGCTCTTGAGTTTCACCATCCAAGTTGTTATAATTTAGATATACCATACCGCTAATATTCGCTTGGTAGCATTAATGTATTATCTACAAAATACAATCGTAATTTATCCAAAGGAAAATCTGTAAAACTATATCTATGTGATTCAAAAATGTTGTCGTTTCCATCACTATAAGTTATTATTGCTTCACACTCAAGCTCAGTTTTTTCCTTTTCAGCTAAGCGTTTAAAATCAATAGTTATAAAATAACTTTTATCCATCAAACTCTTGGCAATAACTGAAACATCCGTTATCAGCCAAAAACACCCTGCGACGTTAGCCAAGTATTTTAAACCATCCGTAAAACGGGTCCGTGTTAATGGTATTTGATAAAAGATTTCAGTACCGTTAAAATGTTGTAATCCTTCTGTAATTTCTCTAACTTTATCATTCATTGTAATTTTCTTTAAGAATTTAATAATGAAAAAGAGGGCGTATCTTTCGACGGGAACGCCCCCTTTATTTTTACTCGCCTTTGATACCTAATAATAAGATTTCGTTAGCTACCACTTCGGTAACATATCGTTTTTCCCCTGCTTCAGTTTCATAGCTTCTAGAAGTCAGTTTTCCCTCAATGGCTACTTCCTTCCCCTTGCCTACAAATTTTTCAACTATTTCGGCAATTTTACCCCAAGCTACAATGTTGTGCCATTCCGTATTCTGTACTTTCTCACCATTCGAGTTCTTATAAAACTCATTGGTAGCAATTGAAAAATTAGCGACTTTCTTGCCACTTTCTAAAGACTTGATTTCAGGAGCATTTCCTACATTCCCAATTAACTGTACTTTGTTTTTTAACATACTCATAATAAAATATTTAAAGATTAATTAATAAACTATCTGAACCATTCAGACTGTAAGTATTTTTTATTTTTTTTGAAATGATTTACTTATTATATCCAGAGCGTTTTCCTTTTGTTGTTTTTTTAACTTTTGTTCCACGTCCTTTTTAATTATTATGTAAGATTTCATAAGATTCATTTTAGATTTACTTCCCATAGTGCCTTCACTGTTACCTTTTTTTGTTGCCTAGACTTTTCAATATTCCAACTTGGTTAGACGTATAAAAAGCGTAGCGGCTTTATGCCGTTGTCCAAGATGGAATGTTGTTATTTTGCTGTCAAAAAAAGATAATAGTGGAGGTTCGGAAGTAGTACTAAATGCCTTAAGAAATATATAATCATTGGATGCGGAACAAATTGAAATTCAATTTTCCTTTTAAGCGAACGTGATGTTAAAATTTTATATTGGGAATGTAGCGTTCCTGCCATTTTCGGCTGGAGAAGTGAAGTGGAAATCTAAAATTTTAGCATCTTGTTCAAGACCTTTGGTAGTGAAGCTCTTTTTTCGAAATGAAGCTTTTCGCGGAATGGAGGGGAATGTGCTGAGTGGGTATTACCGCTAATTAATATATAAGTACAATTTTCCTATTTTTTTTGACCTTCTTTCATAGTTCTTAAGTTATAAAATAACTACATGCTCTAAAATCATGGACCTATTTAAATAGCACTTTTAATTAAGCTAATAAAAACCGATCGAATTTTTCAAAATAAGGAGCTTATAAACAGAATGTTGTTGGTTCGAGTACAGTCCCCGCTACTAATACAAAGCCTCTGTAAATTCAGAGGCTTTGTATTATTTAGTGAGTAAAAATAATTATGGCATCGCGTAATCCAAAAATTGATTAATCACAAAAAGCTACTATCTGACTTTAGCTATCGAATATTGTTTTAAAATCTTTAGGACCAAATCAAAAAAAGGACTAGAGGTGACCTTTTTCTTTTCTTAGCTTTCTACTAGTTTTCACAAATCAAATTATAATAAATAACTAACATTTTTTCATTCCCTTAATTCTAGCTTACTATTGATATATCTAAAAAAACAGTATATCAACAGCTACACGTAGATTGCGCTTATATAAAACCAACATCTTTACGTAAGACTACATAATATATATTCTCAAATACACTTATTTTTTTATAAACCCTTTAATTTACGGTGAATTGAAATACTCCGAAATCTATACATTATTTACTATTTCAACTTATGCCATAAGCTGATTTTTAAAGCCATGTTTTGTAATTAAAAGATGAAAGTGATACTGATTAATTTGAAAAGATATTAACTATGAAAACGTACATCGCTAAAATTATTTTTATCGTAATCATTGTCGGTTTTTACAGTTGTGACTCTAAACAAAAAGAAATTGCTAAGACTACTATTCAGGTTAAAGAAAGACCAAATATTATTCTCTTTGTTTCAGATGACCATGGTACAGATGCTATTGGTGCATATGGTAACACAAAGATTAAAACCCCAAATCTAGATAAATTAGCTACCGAAGGCACCGTATTTAAAAATGCCTATTGCACAAGTGCCAGCTGTGCAGCTAGCCGTTCTGTAATTCTTACTGGGTTGTTTGGTCATGCTACGGGTTCTTATGGGCATGTACATGACTATCATCATTTTAGCTCGTATGATTCTATTAAATCACTTCCTGTTCTATTAAGTAAGGCCGGATATGAAACAGCCAGAATTGGCAAATATCATGTAGCACCGGAAAAGGTTTATCATTTTAACCAGGTTTTAGAAGCAGATCCAAGGAACACAGTAGAAATGGCGCAACAATGTGCCAATATTTTAAAATCTGACAAACCGTTTTTTTTATATTTCTGTACCGATGACCCTCACAGAGGTGATCCATTTGAACCCGACCCATGGGATGCACCAAACAGTTTTGGCAACAAAAAAGAAGGTTATAATAATGTTGAAACAATAACGTACGATCCTAAAGATGTTGTTGTACCTAATTTTTTACCAGATACAAAACAAACAAGGGAGGAAATAGCCCAGTATTACCAAAGTATTTCTCGGATTGACCAAGGTTTTGGTAAACTGATGCAAATGCTTCAAGAAACAGGAAAAGCTGATAACACTATTGTGTTCTACATATCTGATAATGGCATGGCTTTCCCAGGTGCAAAAACTACAGTATACGAACCAGGTATAAATCTACCATGTATAATAAAAGACCCTACAAAAAATAACAAAGGTTCAATTAGCGATGCAATGATTTCTTGGGTTGACCTTACCCCAACTATTCTTGAAATGGCCCATATAACTTATGACCCCGATAAATTTCATGGTCGCTCTTTTTATGATATAATTGGTAAAGATGAGTTTAAGGGCTGGGATGAAATATATGCCTCTCATACTTTCCATGAAATTACAATGTATTACCCAATGCGTGTAGTAAGAAACAAAAACTATAAACTTATTTGGAATATTGCATACCCATTGGAGTATCCTTTTGCGTCAGATTTATGGGCTTCATCAACATGGCAAGCTATATATAGAAATGATATTGAATACTACGGGTCAAAAACCGTGAACGAATATTTATTTAGACCAGAGTTTGAACTTTATGATCTAGAAAAAGACCCTACAGAATCAAAAAATCTGGCAAACGATGAAAACTATAAAACGATTTTAAAGCATATGAAAGACAAAATGAAGGCTTTTCAAATACAAACCAATGACCCATGGATGATTATGTGGAACCATGATGCATCTCTGCAAGGTAACGGAGTAAACTTATAAACTAAATATGAAAGACATTAAAAAATTAATATTTCTTACAGTATTCGTTCTATTAATTTCGAATACTAGCTACGCAACCGAAATCATCCACTTTAAGCATACAAAGGATGATATGACAATAACCGTACGCAATGCTATTGAAAAAGCTAAAGAAAAGGATATCAAATTAGTTTTCGAAAAAGGGGTTTATACTTTTTTAACCGATTACGCTATTGGCAAATATTTGAGAATTACAAATCATGGTAATGGTTTCAAAAATATAATTTTCAACTTTGATGCCTTTAATTCTGTTGAAGTAGAGGGCAATAATTCTGAATTTATCTTTAATGGACAAGCAGCCCCATTCATTTTTGAAGGTTGTAAAAACATCAAAGTCAGCAACCTGACTTTAGACTGGAAGGTTCCATTTTCTTTTCAAGGCGATGTCATAAATGTTAACGAAAAAGAGCACTATTATGATTTAAAACCTTATACAGACGGATATTCTTGGAAATTAACGAAAGGACAAATTCAATTCCCAGGTATTAATGATTTTAATTTTACATCTTTAGGCAGCACCTTGTCTCACAATAAGACGACGAAAGCAGTAGATTACGGCGCTTTTGACATGTCATTGAACCCAAACTTTGTTGAAAAATTGCCAAATGGAAATTTACGTTTTCACGATAAAAACATAAAACATTTCCCTAGAATAGGGACCGTTCTACAATCTAAAGGTGATAAAAAAAACAACCGATATGCTCCTGCATTTTTAGTTAGAAACTCATCAAATGTAACTTTTGATAAAGTTATTATACATCATGCTTTAGGCATGGGATTTTTGTTTGAACGATCAGAAGACATTCAAATTCAAAACAGCGGAATTTATATTAAAGACGGTGTAGACCGCGTAATTTCGATAATTGCAGATGCAACACATTTTGCTAACTGCAAAGGTGATATTTTAATTGAAAATTGTCGTTTTGAAGGCATGTACGATGACGGAACCAATGTACATGGCACTTATGTAGAAATAGATGAAATCATAAACGATAAAACCGTTAGAGTGGCCCTAAGACATGATCAGCAATTAGGTTTTGAATTTGCCGGTAATGGTGATGAAATTTGGTTTATTAAAAGCCCAGACCCCAATAGAACTGAAGTAAATACAGTGAGCTCTGTTAAGGTTATAAATGATATTTATTCTGAAATTACTTTTGAAGACAAATTAACATCAGACCTAAAATCAGGAGATATCTTAGAGAACAAAACCTGGAATCCTACCTTCACAATGCGCGGCAATACGATCAGAGATCATAGAGCAAGAAATATAATTATAAAAACACCCAAGAAAATTATCATAGAAAATAACGATCTATCATCAATGATGTCTTCCATTATGTTGCGTGGTGAAACATTCTACTGGTATGAATCTGGTAATGTTGAAGATGTTATAATTCAAAACAACAGGTTTATACACTGTGCATATGGTGGTGCGGAACATGCAGTTTTAAAAGTATCGCCTAGATTACGTAAAGATTTTGATGATTCGATTACCTATGACAGAAACATTCAATTTATAAATAACACCATTGAAACATTCGACAATAGAATTATATGGGCCGATAGAGTTGACGGTTTAATAATTAAGAACAATACAATTAAACAAACGTTTACAGAAAAACCGCAATACCCTGATGCTTTTATGTTTGATTTAATCAATTGTAAGAATGTGGAGATTTCTGATAACAGGTATGAAGGTACAAGTAAAAGAATATTACAAACAGATGAAGAATCTAAAAAGACATTGATATTTAAAAAGAACAAAGGGTTAAAAAAATAATACTATGAAATACTATTTGTCGCTATTTATTATTTTACTTTTTTTTTCATGTAAAGATGAAAAATTAGCTAAGACAGAATCAGTTAAAAAGCCGAATATTTTATGGATAGTTGCAGAAGACCTATCCCCATTTTTGGGCTGTTATGGAGACTCTATCAATAAAGGACATACCCCTGTTATAGATAAATTAGCTAGTAATGGGGTACTTTTTAAGCGTGCCTATACCACCGCACCAGTTTGTTCCGCAGCAAGATCTGCTATAATTACAGGTGTTATGCAAACAACCACGGGCACTCACAATCATAGATCCAGTAGATATACAGAAGATAGTATAGTGCCTCAAAATTTACGTATTCTACTACCCAAAGACATGAAAACCATTCCTGAATTAATGAAAAATGCAGGGTATTTCACCTTTAACAGTGGAAAAGATGATTATAATTTCCACTATGACAGAACAGCTTTGTACGATGTTGGTACAAAGAAAAACTATAAGCCGGGAATGAACGGTTGGCAAGGGAACCATGCTATTGACTATATGACGGTAAAGAATTATGTATGGAATGCTAGACCAAACAAAGACCAACCTTGGTTTGGACAAGTTCAAATCATGGGCGGAAAAAAAGATTTCAAATATGTTAGAGAAGGAGAAAAATTAGCACCTAATGATGTACCACTACCTCCATACTTTCCTGATATACCTTCTCAACGAGAAGCTTGGACCACACATTATAACGCAAATAGAGGTTCTGATGTTACTGTTGAAAATATACTAAAACAACTTGAGGCAGATGGAGAATTAGAAAATACTATCATCTTTTTCTTTTCTGATCACGGTAGTCCAACATCCCTTCGCCATAAACAATTCTGCTATGAAGGTGGTATGTTGGTCCCCTTGATCATAAAGGGCAACCACCCTCTTTTACAACCAGGTGTTGTAAGAAATGATCTGGTGTCATTATTAGATGTCTCTGCAACTACATTAGCGATGGGCCAAGCTCAAATGCCTGCATATTTAGATGGTAAAAATTTATTTGAAGAAACTTATAACAAAAATGAGTATGTTATAGGAGCAAGAGATCGTTGCGATTATACCATTGATAGAATCAGAACAGTTGTTTCCGAAGATTTTCGCTATATCAAAAACTTTTTCCCAAATAGGCCTATGATGCAAGCTGGTTACAGAGATAACAAACCCATTGTATTGGATTTAAAGAAAGCTCATAAAGAAGGTAAACTAACATCATATCAAGAAAAACATTGGTTTGGAGAACGACCAGTTGAGGAACTATACGATCTTAAAGCAGATCCACACCAAATTAATAACCTTGCCAAAGATCCAGAGTTTCATAAAATACTTGTTGACCATAGAACCGTATTAGAAAATTGGATAAAAGAAACCGACGATAAAGGGCAGTATCCTGAAGATGTGGCGCAATTAGAAGCAACCTTTAATTTATGGAAAGACAGACCACGTTTTAAAAATGCAAAGATTAACCCTGAATATGATCAGTTTAAGCAAAATTGATAATTTATAAAAAGCATACACCTTTATGAAAACCAAATATATTTTACTCCTTTTTGTTTTTATTTCCACTTTGATTTCATCTTGTAAAGAGCAAGAAAAAAAGCAGGAAGAAGTAGCTAAAGATTATAAGAAACCCAACATTGTATTATTATTCGTAGACGATTATGGGTGGTCAGATGTTGGATTTAGAAACAATATTTTTAGTACCCCAAACATTGATCAACTAAAAAAAGAAGGTTTAAATTTCAACAGAGCATACATACCAACACCAACATGTAGCCCTAGTAGACTTTCTTTGTTAACCGGTAAAGAAGCCATTAGATTGGGCATGCCAAGGCATATTGCGATAGATCCCAATAAACCGGACGCCGAATATAATTTATGGCCAACCGATCCTGTTCAAATGCCATCAAGAAATTATTTACCACTTGAAGAAATTACCTATGCAGAAAGACTAAAAGATTTAGGATACTACAATTATTTTGTAGGCAAATGGCATTTGGGCCATAAAGGTCGTTACCCAACTGATCAAGGTTTTGATGAAGAATTCGGAACAACAGATCATGGACATCCTAAAAGCTACTACTTTCCATTTTTTAATAATGGCGACCCTAATGGTTTTATGGAGAACTATAAGGAAGGAGACTATTTAACCGATGTGTTAACCGATGGGGCGGTAGATTTCATCAAAACCTATGACAAGGCAGATCCTTTTATGCTTTCATTTTGGTACTATTCCGTACATGGACCATCTGTAGGTAGAAAAGACTTATTGAAGAAATATCAAGAGTCTGGTCTAGAAGGGAAATACGCGCATCACGCAGCAATGGTCGAAGCTATGGATGAATCTATAGGCAGGGTTAAAAATGCTTTAAAAGAAAAAGGCATTGAAGATAATACAATTATAATAGTACTATCTGATCAAGGCGGTGCTTACACCAATGCACCTCTTAGTGGTGGAAAAAAAGGCGGAAATACTTTAGGTGAAGGTGGCGCAAGAGTACCATTTATCATAAAATACCCAGGTGTTACCACGGCAAACACAGAAAATGACACCCCTGTACAATCAATTGACCTATACCCAACTTTAATTGAAATTGCTTCAGGAAATACATATAGTGACAACCAAATTCAAGGTGTTAGTTTACTACCAATTTTAAAAGGTAAAAAAATTGAAAAACGAAATCTATATTTTTTCAGAAGTTATGAAGATCAATATGCTGCCGTAATTTCTGGAGATTGGAAATTGATTAAATATCATAGCGGAAAATTTCAACTTTTCAATGTATCTGAAGATATAACCGAGCAAAACAATTTAATAGGTAAAGGGCTGGATATTGAAAAAAAACTAATTGCAGATATTGCCGCTTGGGAAAAAGAGGCGGTACCAACTTACTAAATATTGAACATGAGAACTCATAAACGATCAATCTTTACATTACCGACCATTTATTCAAAATTATTTCTAATTACATTGATGGTATCATGTGGTGAAAAGAAAATCGAGAAAGATAGCAAGGCTCAACAAAAACAGCCCAATATCATTTGGCTTATGGCAGAGGATATAAGCACAGATCTTGCTTGTTATGGTATGCCAAATGTAAAAACACCTTATTTGGATAAGATGGCAAACCTAGGTGTTCGTTTTGACAATGCTTTTGTGACCAACCCTATCTGTTCGCCTAGCCGTTCTGCAATGATGATCGGCACCCATCAAATAAAAACAAATACGCACAACCATCGTAGCAACAGAGATACTCCATTAGACAAACAGTTTACGCCAATGACTCAAAAATTAAGAGAAGCAGGCTATACAACTATCTTAGGCAATCATTCTGTTATGAAAAAAGGACGCAAAATAGATGTTAATTTTAAGCATGATCCATTAGGGGAATGGGACGGTGAAACAAACTTTGGCTTATTTGATAAGTATGATAATTTCGAAAAGGCAGACGAGCCCTTTTTTGCTCAAATTCAATTAGTAGCAACACACAGAGGAGATTGGTGGAATGAAGTACGTGAAAAATCTGAACACCCCGTAAATCCAGATAGTGTTGTAATGCCTTCTTATATGGCCGATCACCCCGCAATTCGTTTAGATTGGGCTAAATACCTTGATCAGATAGAATATATGGATAATGAAGTAGGTATGATCTTTAAAGAACTAGAAGATAAAAATATGGCAGATAACACTGTTGTAATTTTCATAGGCGATAATGGGCGATGTAATATTAAAGGAAAAGGTTATTTACATGATCCGGGGTTACGAATACCTTTAATTGTTTATTATCCAGAGCAATTTAAAGGTGGTGAAATAAGAAAAGATGTTGTGAGTGCAACAGATATTACCGCTAGTATTTTAGATTTTGCCCAAGTTGAAGTGCCTTCATATATGACCGGCAGACCTATATTTGATGCCAATTTCAATAGAGAATATGTTTATGGAGCACGTGATCTATGGGATGAAATAGAAGAAAAGTCAAGGGCGATCACCTCTGGTGAATGGAAATATATTAGAAACGATAAGCCAAAAACACCTTTTGACGCCCACCAAGCATACCTGGAGTTTTATAGACCGGCCGTTCATATTATGCGTCAACTTAAAAAAGAAGGAAAATTAACCGATGAACAAAAATTCTTCTTTGAAAACAAAAAGCCAGTAGAAGAATTATATAATTTAAAGAAAGACCCACAAGAATTGGTCAATTTAGCTAACAATGCCGAATATGAACCAATATTGCTTAAAATGAGAGCAAAAACTATTGATTTTGATAATAGAATGAAACCCGTAAGTGATATCTACGAACCTCAATCAGTTCAAACTACGGTTGATTTGGTACAGTGGATCATAGACGAACACCCAGATGTACGCAAAGAAATGGAGGCTGGTGTAGAAATTGGATTTAAAAAATGGGGGAAGATTCACAAAGATTACCAGAGTAAAAAATAGCGTATATTTAAATACTTGCTTTACCCCTATTCCATAGTATTACTTTCTCAAATAAAAATGATATTCAGAATCCAACTCTTATTATAAGGGTTGGATTTTAAATATATATAAAAGCAGAAGTTCTAAAATAGCAACTACCGTTTTAAATTTTTATCAATTGTAATAAAAGACAATTATTGCATTTAAAAACTATGTCGATTTCACCAAAATAGTTAATTAAAGAAACAAGTGATTTCTATTCCAGACAAATTAAACATTCTCAAAACATCAATATTTACTGGGCTTTAGCGATAATTTACCCTTAAATACATTTTATGTACGGGTATGTACATAGACTTTTATGAATTGATTGATATTTACTCCAGCAAATCACAATCAATGTCAACCAAAACTATTTTTTCAAGATTTCATCTAATAACGATACTCCTTTTCAGTATCTATAGTTACAGCAAACAACTACCAGAAAATGAGCTAGTACTATTTGGTCTAGACATTGCTGAAGACGCAACACCGGCCTTGGTATCCAGAATTTTAAAAGCTGATGAAAAACCAATATCAGAAATAAAGTTTGAAAAAGGAACCTATCATTTTTATCCAGATAAAGGTTTTGAAAAATTTTGCTATATCTCAAACCATGGTGATTTAATGATCAATACACCTTTTCCAATATTCAATTTTGACAAACTCACTATAGATGGTCAAGGATCCACCTTTATATTTCATGGTGTAATGATCCCTTTTTTAATAGAGAATAGTAATAATATAAGTGTAAAAAATCTATCTATAGACTGGCATCAATCATTTCATAGCGAAGGGGTAATAGTTGCAATAGATGAAACTAATAGAACATTTGATATGCAAATTTCAAATGAATACCCTTACGATATTCGAAATGGTCAATTGTTTTTCATTAAAGAATATTATCAACATACCATAGGGCAATCTATCTTATTTGACCCAGAAAGAAAAGCAATCTCTCTTAACACTGAGGCGTATACGGGTATTACCACAAAAACAAAATCTGAAACCACTTTTAATATAGACACCATAACATATAAATATGAATATGATAAACGGGATGTAGACAACAAAAAAATAGGCATGGAAAATGGTATAACGGTTAAAGAAATTAAACCAGGTTTACTGCGAGTTTTCGGGCACAAAAAGAAAATGCCCCCAATAGGTCATATTCTTTCTATGAAAGGTGAACAAGGTTTAAATAGGGTTTCTCCCGCATTTAGCGTAAAAAACACAACTGGTTTCAATGCTTTTAACGTAAACGTACATCATGCTGGCGGTATGGGTATTATTGCCGAAAACTCTGCCGACATTATTCTAGACAATTTTAATGTGACACCATCTCAAGGCCGTATGGTATCTACAACAGCAGATGCCACACATTTTGTTGGGTGCAGAGGAAAATTGGTATTGAAAAATTGCACGTTTGAAAATCAATTAGATGACGCTTCTAACATTCATGGTACGTATCAAAAAATAGTAGACGTACTTGATGATTACAGAATTGGAGTTAGAATGGGACATCACCAACAAAAAGCTTTTGTGATCGGCAGGCCTAATGACAATTTAGGCTTTGTAAGATTGAGTGAATCTTTTTTTCCATATAACAAATCAACTATTAAAAGTATTGAATATATAAATAACAGATACCAAATAATAACACTGAACGATAGGTTACCAAAGAATCTAAAACCTGGTGATTTAGTTGAAAATCTTGATGGGTACCCAGATCTACTGGTAAAAAACTGCATCATAAGAAATAATAGGGCAAGAGGTTTATTGATTTCTAATCCGATACACACTGTTATAGAAAACAATTTTTTCCATACTGAAATGGAAGCCCTTTTAATACCTGTAGAAAGTGGACATTGGTACGAATCTGGTAATGCCGCAAACGTCCTTATTAAAAATAACACATTTCAAGACTGTCAACACGGAGGAAAAAACCGCGGAGTGATCAGGTTTGATACAGATGATGACAATGAGAATATAGCCTTCAAAAATATTGAAATCATTGATAATACATTTAATCAATTTGACAATTTAATCTTAGAAGTCACCAATGTTGACGGACTAATTTTTAAAGGAAACTTAATTACCAACTCAGGCACATTTCCACAGCTTCATCCAGCAAATCCTGCAATCAAAATTGCATATTCTAAAAATTTGATTCTAGACAAAAACAATTATCAAGGAAAAGTAAACTCAAATTCACTGATAACAATAGACGGTTCTAAATCTAATTTAAAACTGAACAATCAATCAAATTAAAATCTTGAAGAATAAAACTTCATGATTTACAAGTAAATATTAATCTAATAAAATCAACTTAAATCTAACTTAAAGCTAATTCTATGAAACTAAAAACACTCTTATTAACCAATAAACTATTGAGTAGGTCATTGCTCTTTACTTTTCTACTAACAATGTTCGTTTGCCTACAAACTCAAGCTCAAGAGATAACCGTAACCGGTACCATTACAGGTGCTGAAGATGGTTACCCAATACCAGGGGCAACGGTAATCATAAAAGGAACAACTACGGGTACAGTATCAGACTTTGATGGAAATTATTCAATTGATGCAAAAGTTGGCGACACTTTAGAATTCAGCTTTATAGGTACGGAGAGCCAAAGTATTGCGGTAACAAATAATACATTGAACATTGTGTTGGTTTCGCAGGCAGAAAGTCTTGATGAAGTTGTAATCATTGGATACGGTTCGGTAGCCAAAAAGGATGTTACAGGTTCAGTAGCTTCAGTAAGTACAAAACAAATTACACAAACACAAACAACCTCTATAGCTCAGGCAATACAGGGTAGAGCTGCCGGTGTTGCCGTTACAAAAAGTTCAGGTCAACCCGGATCTACACCTACAGTAAGAATCAGAGGTGTTGGTACGGTTAATAATTCAGACCCTTTATACATAGTTGATGGTGTACCTATAAATGATATTTCTAATATTAATATGGACGATGCCCAATCAATTCAAGTATTAAAAGATGCATCTGCAACAGCTATTTATGGTTCTAGAGGAGCTAATGGGGTGGTATTGATAACAACAAAATCCGGACGTACATCTAAACCAACTATATCTTACAAGACTTATACAGGTATGGAAACCAGAATAGACAATTTAGATGTTATGAATGCCGAACAGTGGGCAACATTGTATAATGAAGGAAAAGCAAATGACGGTGCCGCTTCTGAACCAGATTTTGCCAACCCATCTTCACTAGAATCCTATAATTGGAAAGACGCTGCTTATAGAACTGGTAATATTCAAAGTCATCAATTAGCTATTTCTGGAGGAAGTGAAAAAATATCATATTATGTTTCTTTTGGTAAATTGGACCAGAAAGGTATTTTAAAAAATACATCTTTTGATAGAACTAATTTTAGGGTCAACAACACGTATCAAATAAAGCCAAAAATAAAAATTGGGCAGAATCTTCAATATTCTAAATCGAAAACAAACTCCGTAACTTCTACAGGCTCAAACTCCAATTTAAAAACAGCATTTATTGGTTATGTTGTAGACCCGGTATCACCAATATACACTGCTGAAGGCACACCAGCCAGACCCTTATATTCCACAGAAATAAGAAACCCTGTTGGACTAACCATTTATGACCAAACACCTCTCACAAAGGAAAGTTTTTTAGGAAATGTGTTCATTGAGGCAGATTTATTCAAAGGTTTGTCATTTAAATCAAATTATGGTTTAGAGATCAATAACCGAAAAATAGACAACTTTCAACCTGAATATTTTATATCTGCAGAACAAAACAGACCTGTAAATAGCTATAATCTAATGAGGTCTGAAAACAAGGTTAGCGTTTGGTCCAATACTTTGAACTATAGAACTACTATTAAAGAAAAACATAGTGTTAACGCACTGTTAGGTCATGAGTCCCAAAAATCGGATTTTAATAATGTAGTAGCATCAAGAAGTAATATTCCAGAAGGTGTTGACAACCCTACTTTGGGAGCTGGTGCAGTTGACACATCTACAAATGGAGGTGGTATATCAAGTTCATCTCTTTTGTCTTACTTTGGAAGGTTAAACTATAGCTATGATGGAAGGTATTTATTTACTGGCACCTACCGAATAGATGGGTCTTCAAGATTTGGAGAGAACAATAGGTTTGCCCAATTTCCTTCATTAGCACTTGCCTGGAATATTAAAAATGAGAAATTCTTTAATAGCGAAGCGATCAATCAATTTAAATTTAGAGTTGGCTGGGGAGAAACTGGAAATCAAAACATACCAAACTCTGCAATTTTCAGCACATTAAGCACTAGTGAGAACTATTTATTGGGTAATGATGAAACAACAGCAGTCGGTTTAGCACCTCTTAGGCCGGGTAATCCTGATTTAAAATGGGAAACAACAACAACTACAAACGTAGGTCTTGACTTAGGGTTTTTAGAGAACTCTATCACTTTTACAGCTGATTACTTCATTAAAACCACCTCAGATATGTTATTGGAATCACCAATACTACAAACATCGGGTTTTGGTTTAAACCCTACTATAAATGCCGGGGAAATTGAAAATAAGGGATTTGAATTTTCTGCCAACTATAAGAAAAGCATCAATGATTTTTTCTTTAGCGTAGGTGGTAATATATCAATAATTGACAACAACGTGGTTAGCTTAGCTTCAGAAGGCAGCTCCATAAATACCGGTAACGCAGGTAATGGGTATTCCAATATTAGTAGAACAGAAGCTGGTAGACCTATTGCATCTTTCTATGGTTTAGAGGCGATTGGACTTTTCCAGAACCAATCTGATATTGATAATAACCCAAGTTTAAGTGGCAATTTGCCCGGAGACGTTCAATACAAAGACCAAAATGGAGATAATGTAATTAACGATGATGATAGAACATTTATTGGTTCACCATTACCAGACTTTACCTATGGAATTAATGTAGATATGATCTACAAACAATTTGATCTGTCTATGTTCTTTCAAGGTGTACAAGGAAATGATATATTCAATGCAACCGGATATTTATTAAATGGAAAATTAGACTCAAATTTAAGTACAGAGTACTTAAATAGATGGACGGGTGAAGGTACTTCTAACTCTGTACCTAGAGCAACATTTGACGGTTTCGCCAATAATAGTAGACTCTCAAGCAGGTTTGTACAAGATGGATCTTATTTAAGGCTAAAAAACATTCAGTTGGGTTACAATTTTGCCAGCAGTGTTCTTGAGAAAACGTTTATTACAAAAGCCCGAATTTACTTAGCGGGTCAAAACTTACTTACAATAACAGGCTACAATGGCTTAGATCCAGAGCTGGGCGTTGATGAAACTCAAACACAAAACGGTAGCAGAACTACTTTAGATTTAGGTATTGATAGGGGTAGATACCCATCAACAAAGACAGTAACAGTAGGTCTTGACATTAACTTTTAAAAAAACACTTATGAAATTATTAGATAACATTAAGAGACATATAAAGTATGGATTACCTGCAGTAATTCTTACAGTAATTCTTGCAGTAACATCTTGTACAGATGAACTAGATTCTGAAGCTTATGGTGAACCTGTTTTAGAAAATTTTTACACCAACCCTGTTCAAGCGGAACAAGCTTTAGTGGCAGCATACTCATCTATGAGTGAAATAGCGGGCAGTAATTTTTGGGGCACCATGGGCAACGACGTCATTTTTGGTGAAATAGGTACAGATGACTTTATTAAAGGAGGACGAACGGCAGAAAATAATGCACCACTTTTTGAAAGGGATACTTGGTCAATTTCTACCTCAAGTCAAATAATAGAGCAAATGTGGAAAGTAAATTATAAAGGTATTCTGTTTGCAAATTTGGTGTTAGAAAACATACCTAACATTGACTTTGATGATGAAGAAAGAAAAAAGGAAATTTTAGCAGAAGCGCATTTCTTACGTGCCTTTTATTATTTTGATTTGGTAAACTCGTTTGGAGGTGTGCCTATTATTGACAGACCACTGGCAATAGGAGAATTCAACGTACCACGATCAACAAAAGAGGCCACTTACACCTTTATTGAAGATGATCTAAAAATTGCTATTGCTGATTTACCTTCAAGATTGAACAGAGACGCAAGTTATACCGGCCGTGCAGATAAAGGTGCTGCTTTAGGTATGATGATGCGTGTATCACTATATCAAAACAAAATGTCACAAGTTGAGACGTATGGAAATCAGTTGTTTGCTTTGGGTTTTGAATTAACGCCAGATTATACTACCATTTTTCAACCAGAAGGAGAGTGGAATTCGGGGTCACTTTTTGAAATTAACTTTTCTTCAGATGCGAGTATTTTGGGGACAGGAATTCCTAGACGTGTAAACCCGATAAGTAACAAAGGTGGAGGTTTTGTACAAGCAAGAGAAGGGCTTAGAAATGAATATGAGGACAATGACCCTAGATTTGATGCTACCTTATTTTTTGAAGATTATAGTTATGGTACTGATTGGTATGTTAGAAAATATGCATGGGCTCCTTATTCAAATTATGACCTTCCTGCTATAGGTGGTAATAACAACAGTGCAAATAATATTAGAATTATAAGATTAGCAGATGCATATTTAATGTATGCCGAAGCTATTTACCTTTCAGATCCTACCACAGCAATTGAATATGTCAATAGGGTAAGAACTAGAGCTAGAGGTACAGCTGATCCTTCTGTGGTACCTAACCTACCCAATTCTTTGACCGGGCAAGATCTATTAGATGCTATTTTTCATGAAAGACGTGTTGAACTAGCAGGTGAAGGTTTAAGGTTTCACGATTTGGTAAGAACAGGTAGAGCAGGTGCCCTATTAAGCTCTTATGGCTTTACGGAGGGTACAAATGAAGTAATGCCATTGCCTATAAATCAAATAACATTATCAGATGGTGTGTTAACCCAAAACCCTAATTATTAGAACATTTAAGCATTCACATTTTTGTTGTAGTTAGTTTTTTCCCACCTACTTTTTTTAGGTGGGAAAATTTTCTTGATACAAGAGGAGTATCTATTCAAACTTATATCACATTTAAACATGAAAATCTTAAAACCATACGTATTACAACTATTGGCTTGCCTGGCATTAGGTGTCAGCTGTAAAGACAAAAAGGTTACGCAAGTAGCTATTGATAATGCGCAATTAAAACCAAACATAGTAGTCATTTACCTAGATGATTTAGGCTATGGAGATATCAGTTCTTACGGGGCAACAGAATTACAAACTCCAAATATTGATGCTTTAGCTTCAGGAGGGTTGAAATTTACAAATGGCTATGCATCTTCCGCAACTTGTACACCAAGTAGGTATGCATTACTCACAGGTATGTATCCGTGGCGAAATAAAGATGCAAAAATACTACCGGGCACTGCTCCCCTATTAATAAGTACTGAGCAACAAACCATACCAACAATGCTTAAAAGCCAAGGCTATCAAACCGCAATTGTTGGCAAGTGGCATCTTGGATTAGGAACCGGAAAAGTAAATTGGAACCAAAGAGTATCACCAGGACCAAATGAAGTTGGGTTTGATGAATCCTATATTCTAGCTGCAACACAGGATAGAGTCCCAACAGTATATATAGACAACGGAAACGTGGTCGGTTTAGACCCCAAAGATCCAATTTCTGTAGATTATAAAAATAATTTTGAAGGCGAGCCCACTGCAATTACCAATCCAGAAATGTTAAAAATGAAATGGCATCATGGACACAATAATAGCATTGTAAACGGAATTCCAAGAATTGGTTTCATGAAGGGTGGAGACGCTGCAATATGGAGCGATACTGATATGGCAGACCATTTTTTGGCAAGGGCACAAGACTATGTAAAACATCATAAAGAGAAGCCTTTCTTCTTATATTATGCAATGCAACAACCACATGTGCCACGCACACCTCATCCACGTTTTGCGGGCAAATCTGGTTTAGGGCCAAGAGGCGATGTAATTCTAGAAGCGGATTGGTGTATAGGTGAATTTATAAAAACCCTAGAAGAAGAGAAATTATTAGAAAATACACTCATTGTTTTCTCTAGTGATAATGGACCAGTTTTAAATGACGGTTATTATGATGACGCTGTCGAAAAACTAGGGAAACATGATCCCAATGGTGGTTTAAGAGGAGGCAAATATAGCATTTTCGAAGCCGGAACAAGGGTACCGTTCATCACCTATTGGAAGGGAAAAATAAAACCTGCAACCTCAGATGCTATTGTTTGTCAAATGGATTTGCTAGCATCTCTAGCTGATTTAGTTGGTATAGAAGAGAATACTACAGACAGTAAAGATATAATGGATGTATTATTAGGAAAAAGTAAAAAAGGAAGAGATAACCTAATTATAGAAGCTACTTCCAGAACTGCATTACGAAGTGGAGATTGGCTAATGATACCTCCTTATAAAGGAATAAATTATAGAGAAAAAGTAGGAATTGAAGTAGGAAGCTTTCCAGAATTTCAACTATACAACCTAAAAGAAGATTTGGGACAACAAAACAATTTAGCCGAGACTAACCCCAATAAACTTGAAGAAATGTTAAAACTTTTTGAGTCAATTAGAGGTAAAGATTATAGTTCAAATGTCAAGGATGTACAATTTAGATAAGTAAGGCTATGAATTTCAAAACTAAAGTATCAATTATCATATTCTCTGTAGCAATAAGTTCATTTGCTCAAGAACAGGATACCCACATAAAAGAAACCAAAAAATTAAATAGTAAGCCAAACATTATATACATTTTAGCCGATGATATGGGAATCGGCGATTTGGGTTCATACGGTCAAAAATACATTAAGACGCCCAATCTTGATAAAATGGCCGCCAATGGTATGCGGTTTACACAACATTATAGTGGGGCAGCTGTTTGCGCTCCATCTCGTTCAACTCTAATGACAGGGCAACATACCGGGCACACTCCAATAAGAGGTAATAAAGAAGCCGGAGACAATAAAGAAGGCCAAATACCATTACCGACAAATGCGTTAACTATTGCTGAAATTCTAAAAGAGCAAGGTTATGTCACAGGTATGTTCGGTAAATGGGGATTAGGTTTTAACGAAGGGGACCCTAACAACCAAGGTTTTGATGAATTTTATGGATATAACGATCAAAAATTAGCACATCGTTATTACCCGGCATATCTAAATCACAATCAAAAAAGAGATTCATTAAAAGGTAATGATTGGACAAATAAGGTCACTTACGCTCCCAATAAAATACAAGCCGAAAGATTAAAGTTCATTAAAGAAAATAAAGACAAAGCTTTCTTTGCCTACATTCCATTGGTGTTACCACATGCCGAAATAATTTCTCCAAATGATTCCATTTTTAAATTATACGATGGCAAGTTTAAAGAAACACCATACACTGCTGATAATTCTTACACCTCTGACTATGGACCTAATATTGTAAAACACTATTATGCACCTGTAGAAAAGCCTTTGGCCACCTACGCCTCTATGGTTACCAGAATTGACAACTATGTAGGTGAAATTATGAACTTGATAGATGAATTAAGTCTCGCTGAAAATACGATTATTATGTTTTCTAGTGACAATGGCCCATCTCCAGAAGGTGGCACAAATCCAGATTTTTTTGATAGTAATAGTAAGTTTAGAGGTTATAAAAGAGATTTATATGAAGGTGGAGTTAGAGCTCCGTTTTTAGTTGTATGGCCAAATAAAATTAAAAAAGGTAGTATTACCGATCATGTATCAACCTTCTACGACGTATTACCGACCTTAACAGAAATCACGGGATCGCAAACACCAAACAATATTGACGGAATTTCATTTTTACCAACACTTATAGGCAATAAAACCCAAGATTTACATGAGTATTTATATTGGGAATTTAATATAAAAGGTGGTAGAAAAGCTATAAGAAAGGGAAACTGGAAAGGGGTTTGGTATAATATTAATACAGATAGGCAAGGCGAATTAGAACTTTACGATCTAGGTAAAGATATTGCTGAAACTACCAATGTTGCAGATCAACATCCTGAAATAGTTACAGAGTTCAAACAAATCATGAAAGAAGCAAGAACCGCTTCAAAGCAGTTCCCTTTTTAGGATTAAACCTCATAAATAAGGCAAAGAAAATATAATACTGCTGGCATTTTTAAGACACCAATAGGTGTTAAAGCATAAAATATGTAGATGAATAAAAAATTACTAAAGAAGATAAAAACAAGCTTTATTGAAAAGTTTAATGCTAACCCTTTAATGATATTTTCTCCTGGTAGAGTTAATCTAATTGGAGAACATACAGATTATAATGATGGGTTTGTATTTCCGGCCGCCGTAGATTTGGGTATTATTTTGGCAATCCAAAAAAGTAATGCCAATATATCTACAGCTTATGCCATTGATAAAGATGAGGAACATATCATTTCAACTGCCAACTTAAAACCCTTAAAAAAAGGTAGTTGGGCAAATTACATTATAGGTGTGATAGCAGAAATACAGAACTGTGGTAAAACAGTCAAAAATTTTGATTTGGTTTTTGGCGGAGATATACCGGGCGGTGCCGGTATGTCATCATCAGCTGCACTAGAAAACAGTGTTGTCTTTGGTTTAAATGTACTTTTTGACCTAGGACTTTCTAAAAAAGAAATGATCTTAATTTCTCAAAAAGCAGAGCACAATTTTGTAGGTGTAAAATGCGGGATTATGGATCAATACGCTAGTATGTTCGGTATTGAAAACAACGCATTACTGCTAGACTGTAGAACAATAAAATCTAAGGCTTACAAAATTGATTTTCAAGACTATCAACTTATATTGATAAATTCAAATGTAAAACATAGCCTAACTGACAGCGCGTATAATGACAGACGCTCTGTTTGTGAAACTATTTCCAAAAAATTGAAGGTAAAAGCATTGAGAGACGTTACCAAAAACGACCTCAAAAAGATACAAGAACGGGTAACCCCTGAAAATTATCAAAAAGCACTATATATCATAGAGGAAAATGAAAGAGTGCTAAGAGCAGCTAAAGCTGTTACCGAAAGAGATTTAAAATTATTGGGGAAACTGCTTTTCCAATCTCATAACGGGTTACAAAATCAGTATAAAGTTAGTTGTGATGAAATAGATTTTCTGGTTAGTAAAGCACGTGCAAACGAACATGTTTTGGGAGCTAGAATGATGGGCGGCGGCTTTGGCGGTTGTACTATTAATTTGATATTGACTAAACATACAAAGTCATTTACTATAGAAGTATCTAAATGTTATAAAGAAAAGTTCAACATAGACTGTACCGTTCATGCTATAAGGCTTTCAGACGGCACAAAAATAATTGAATAAACAAAATCTAAATGCGGACAGAATTACAAGACTATTCACATAAACGCTTAAATATACTTACAGGCGAATGGGTGTTAGTTTCACCACATAGGTCAAAAAGACCATGGCAAGGACAAAATGAAAAAATTTCAAAAGAGGAGAGACCTTCTCATGATGAAAATTGCTTTTTATGCGCAGGAAATGAAAGAATCAATGGAGAAAGAAATCCAGATTATAAAGATGTATTTGTATTTACAAACGATTTTGCAGCACTACAAAAGGAGTCTAAAGATTTTAAACTAGATGACGGCCTGTTTCAAGCGCAAAGCGAAACAGGTATTTGTAAAGTAATATGTTTTAGTCCAGATCACTCTAAGAGCTTAGCGGATATGGAGGTTAACGAGATTAACAAAGTAGTTAAGGTTTGGCAAAAAGAGTATTTAAAATTAGGTGCTATCGACACCATTAAATACGTTCAAATTTTTGAGAACAAAGGCTCAGTTATGGGATGTAGCAACCCACATCCCCATGGTCAAATATGGAGCCACTCCACATTATCAAACGAAGTATTAAAAAAGGATAAACAGCAAAAGAACTACTACATTAATAACAACAGTAGTTTATTAGTTGATTATTTAGCTCAAGAGATCAAAGCTGAAGAACGTATAATTTACCAAAATAAAGATTTCATTGTTTTAACCCCTTTCTGGGCCATATGGCCATTTGAAACCATGATTGTTCCAAAGAAAAAACAATCTGATATTACCCATATGTCATCTAATGAAACTGTAGCCTTTGCCGATGCCATTTCTGCAATTACAAGGGCATATGATAAGTTGTTTCAATGTTCTTTTCCATATTCAAGTGGAATTCACCAAGCACCTACCAATAGTAAAACTAATGAACATTGGCATTGGCATATGAGTTTTTACCCACCTTTGTTGCGCAGTGCAACGGTTAAAAAATTTATGGTAGGCTATGAGATGTTTGGAACGCCCCAACGGGATATTACGGCTGAATTCGCTTCCAGAAAATTAAAAGATTTAATTTAAAAAACAAGTTGTTCAATACTATTAAAATGAAACAAAAAATCATAATTACAGGTGGCACGGGCTATATTGGTTCGCACACGGCAGTTGAGTTCATTATGAAAGGCTTTAACGTAGTCCTTGTTGACGATTTAAGTAATTCTGAAGTTTCAGTATTAGATAGAATACAGGAAATAACGGGAACAAAACCTCTGTTTGAACAAATAGACCTAACCGATAACAATAGGACAAAATCTTTTTTTAATGCTCATAAAGATGCAAGTGGAGTCATCAATTTTGCCGCATTGAAAGCAGTAGGTGAAAGTGTAAAAAAGCCTATTAAATATTACCACAATAATATAAACATTTTATTGAACGTTCTAGAAAACATGGAAAACCAAGGAATTTCCAATTTAATATTTTCTTCATCAGCTACTGTGTATGGTTTACCTGATGTTCTTCCGATTACCGAAGAAAACCAAACCAAAAGACCCACATCACCATATGGTAACACAAAAAAAGTTGCTGAAGAAATTATAGAAGACTTAACCAAAGTCTCCGAGTCTCTCAACGCTATTTCTTTGCGGTACTTTAATCCGATCGGGGCTCACGATTCTTTAAAGATAGGAGAAGCTCCTAATGGAATTCCCAATAATTTAATGCCTTTTATTACCCAAACAGCGGCAGGTATTAGACGTGAATTAAAAATTTTTGGTAATGATTATGACACACCAGATGGAACTGCTGTTAGAGATTACCTACATGTAGTAGATTTAGCTAAAGCTCACGTTTTAGCCTTTGAAAGACTAATAAGCAACCAATCAAAATCCAATTTTGAAGTTTACAATTTGGGTACAGGTACAGGGTACTCTGTATTGGATGTTATAAATTCTTTTGAAAAAACAACAGGCATAAGTCTTAACTACTCTTACGATAAAAGAAGAGATGGGGACGTACCACAATTATATTCAAACCCAAACAAAGCACAAACCAACCTTAATTGGAAAGCATTATTAACGTTAGACGATATGACCCTTTCTTCTTGGAAATGGGAGCAAAACCTAAGAAATGGATATTAGTGGCCATAGAAATTAAACACCTATGACCACTAAACTAGACTAAGTTTTGTTATGCTGAGTTTTAACAACAACATTAAAGAGTCCACAATTGATTTTATCCTTGCCTAACGAATGAAATATAGCCTTACAAGTTAGACGCTGCACGTACAAGTAAATCTCGAGTCAACTGCACACCTTTTTCCTCGCTGTCTCTAGCCGTACTAAACTCGATACCGACGAAACCAGTATAACCAGAATCTTTGACCATTTTCATCATTTTTACATAATCTATGGTTGTTTCATTACCCATTTGATCAAATGCTGTTGCTTTAGCACTTATTCCTTTGGCAAAAGGTAATATTTCTGCAAACCCTTTGTACTTATCATACTCTTCAATGCATTCGCGATCTATATTTTTTTGAGTACAGAAATTTCCAAAATCTGGTAGGGTACCACAATTTTCACGATCTACATTTTTCATAATGTTAGATAGCCATAATCCATCAGAAGAAAACCCACCATGATTTTCTACCAATATATTAATACCTGAACCTTTAGAGTAATCCGATAACTGCTGCAAAGAGTCCAATGCAGCTTTTGTTGCTTCATTCTTATCAACTCCACCACCTAAATTTACCCGTATGGAATGACAGCCCAAAAAGTGTGCAGCATCAATCCATTTGTGGTGATTATTTATAGCTTGTATACGTTTATTAGAATCAACATCTGCCAACTGCCCTTCCCTATCGATCATAATTAAAACATTTTCTACACCCTCAGACGACGCCCTGTTATTCATTTCAGATAAATACTTTTTGTTTTTAGCCTTATCCATAAAAAATTGATTCACATACTCAAGCCCTTCACAATTAAAACTCCTTGCCTTCTCAGCAAAATCAAGATTATCCATTTTTCCGGCTCGCAATGCATTATGAAATGACCACTGAGCTAGTGATATTTTAAAAAACAGGTCCTTTTTCAAAAAATTGACGTTGCCCATACCTAACGCAGAATAACCCGTCATTGAAATTAAACTTGTTGCTTTTATAGTATTTGATATAAATTTTCGTCTTTGCATTACTTCTTAACTATTTAAAATTATCTATCTCTTTATAGGCATTGATTACCATTTTTTCACCCTCTTTACCCGGTTTTGAATTTTTATGTTCCATACCAAGAATACCATTATATCCTTTTGAATTTATATATTTTAAAACATTCTTGTAATTAATTTCACCAGAGGTAGGTTCAGCTCTCCCAGGATTGTCTCCTATTTGGATATATGCAATTTCATCCCAATAGGCTTCCATATTAGGTATAAGATTACCCTCTTGAATTTGTTGATGATAGATATCGAATAATATTTTACAGGAAGGCGAATCAACTGCCTTACATATTTCATAAGCCTGCGGTGATCTTGTTAAAAATGCACCAGGATGGTTGAAGAAATTGAGCGGTTCTAAAACCATGGTTAAATTATGAGGTTCAAAAATAGCCGATGCTTGTTTTAAGGTTTCGATTACGTTGGCCGTTTGATATCCCATATGTATTTTAGGTGCCGCATTACCTGGTACCACTGTCATCCATTTAGCATTAACCCTTTTAGCTACTTCAACAGACTGTTTGCAATACGCAAGAAATTCCTCTCGTTTACTTATATCACCAGACCCCACATGACCTTCCTTTAGAAATACGGCAACAAAAACACCCATTTCAATACCGCGGTCTTGCATTGTTTTAGCCATCTTTTCTTGCAAGGCTACATCCCTTTTCCGCATTGAATTATCCTCAAAAGCTGTAAAGCCTAGATCAGCCATAAAATTCAATTGGTCAATAGGATCTTTACCTGCATGATTTTCAAACATCCCAATATGAGGTGCATACTTTAAATTAAAACTGTTCTTTATATTGGTGTTCTGCTGGCCATTAAATGACATGAAACTTCCTGCCAACGGTAATGCACTACCTGCCAAAGCTGATTTCTTCAAAAATCTCCTTCTTTCCATTTGTTCTCAATTATTCGGACCAAGCTCTACCATTAGTCAATTCATTTAAATCTGCACACGGTATATATTCACCAGGAACTGGTAAATAAGCCAGCACCTGTTCACCTACATACTCGTTGCATTTGTAGCCCCAAATAATCAAATCACGTAATTTTAGGGCAAAAGGAAATTCATCATTGTTTTTTTCTACTACCGCTGAATTTATAACTGGAGTTAAATCACTTACGGACAATGTTGCCATTTCTGTTTTATCAGATCTAGACAAAGCTATTGAAGCTAAATTCTTCAAAGTAATTTTTAAGGCTTTTTGCTGTTCAGAATCTAAACATTCATCAGCAAAAAAATCTATAAACCTATGCACATCTAACTCAGAAGCCGAAGGTGTATCAGTTTTGGGCAATACCACATCTACAATGATTTTAAGCAAATTCCCCTCATCTTCTGTAAGGAAAGTGGGTACCCAAGTTATTGTCTTTTCACCTTTACAACTTTGTAACAAACTTGTAAATGTTGGGGCAGCGATAACATATCCCATGGTTAACCCCATCTGTACTAATACTTTTCTTCTATCCATTAGATATTTCCATTTTTAAGTTCTTGAACGGCATGGTCAGCGGCACGTGCTGTAAATGCCATATAGGTTAACGAAGGATTAACACAACTTGAGGAAGTCATGAACGCGCCGTCAGTAACATATACATTAGGTACGGTATGTACTTGGTTATGCCCATTTAATACTGAAGTTTTAGGATCACGGCCCATACGCGCAGTCCCCATTTCATGAATACCATGCCCCATATTGTACTTGCTATTATTCATTTTAATATCACGGAAACCTGCTTTTTTAAGCATTTCAGCCGCAGAAACGGCAATATCTTCACGCATATCCAATTCATTTTCCCTTATCTCAGCGTCAAAAGTTACCGTAGGTAGACCCCAACTATCCAAATTGTCATAATCAAGTGTCATTTTATTATCCGAATAAGGAAGAATTTCACCAAATCCACCAACACCCATGACCCATCCGCCTGGTTTTAAAATTGCTTCTTTTAATTTAACTCCTACACCAAATTCTGCAATGGACGTTTTCCAATCTTTTCTATTGGCGCCACCTTGATAACCAAATCCTCTTATATAATTTTTATCTTTTGAAGCTCCATTTAAATTTTCAAACCTTGGTATATATATTCCATTTGGTCTACGACCTTTGTAATATTTATCATCATAACCATCTATTTTACCATTAGCTCCGGCGCCTAAATGGTGGTCCATAATATTTCTTCCCAATTGGTCAGAATCATTACCCAGACCATTGGGAAAGCGGTCAGATTTTGATTGTAATAGAATGGAGGTCGAGGCAACGGCCGAGGCACACAAAAAGATCACTTTGGCATTAAAAACCAATTTTTCCTTTGTTAATCTATCAATTACTTTTACCCCACTAGCTTTCTTTGTATTGGGATCATAAACTACTTCTGTGACAATAGAATCTGGGCGTAAAGTTAAATTACCCGTTCGTTCAGCAGCAGGTAGTGTAGAAGAATTGCTACTAAAATACCCACCAAAAGGGCATCCTCTTGCACAGCGATTTCGAAACTGACATTTAGTTCTTCCTTCAAAAGATTTATCACCTGTAATATGGGCAATTCTACCAGCGGTAACCACTCTACCATCAAAATTTTTAGATACACCATCTCTAAAATGCTGTTCTACACAGTTCAATTGCATCATCGGTAAAAATTGACCGTCGGGAAGTTGAGGGAGTCCTAAATTTTCTCCAGAAACCCCAATATATGTTTCTACTTTATCATACCAAGGTGCAATATCTTTATAACGAACAGGCCAATCTACACCATGCCCATCATTTTTGTTTGCCTCAAAATCAAGATCGCTCCAACGGTAGCTTTGTCTTCCCCAAGTTATTGAACGACCGCCTACATGGTAACCACGCATCCAATTAAAAGGTTTTGTCTCGTTATATGGATGTTCAAGATCATTAACGAACCATTTATACGAATCTGCCGACCTCCCTTTATTGGTTCTGCTTTGCTTTGGTCTCTTTGCTTTTTCATCTAACGAAAGCTCCATGCCATGAGGAAAATCCCAATCGTCCATAAGAGCCGTTTTATAATCCTTAATATGCTCAACCATGGGTCCACGTTCTAAAATCAAAGTCTTTAATCCCTTTTCACATAATTCCTTGGCAGCCCATCCTCCAGATATACCAGTACCTACTACAATGGCATCATAAGAATCTTGCTCTTCATTAAAATAAAATTTACTCATATGGTTGTTTGTTTTTAATAGCTTAACATTGGCAACTTTCTTAATTTTTACCACAATATCTTTCTACTTAAAACTAAGTATTGCTCTAGTTCAAATGACGTTTAAAAATCATAATTTGATGTATTTGCGAGTGTATCTAATGTCTCTCTCTGTAAATTAGTAATCTCACCTACCAAAAAGATGATGGTAAGGTCATTTTTTATCTTAAAGAGCAATGACCATTGCCTACTTGCGCAGTTTAAGATTTGATCATACTTTAAAAACAACTGAAAAGGTGTTGACCAAAATACAATACTTAGGTATTACTATTTTAGCATACACCACTGATAGTATGAATACCAAAGTAAAAAATGTATTATTGTTAAGGATAATTTCTAATTAATTATTAGACAATTGGGTGGCAACAAATTTACCAGGGGAAACGTTGTATTTTTCTTTAAACAGTTTACTGAAATGGGTTCTGCTTTTAAATCCTGTCATTACACATACTTCACTGACAGATATTTTTTGGTCTTGTGCCAATAATTCAGCGGCCTTTCTTAATCGAAATAACTTTAGTAATTCAAAAGGAGTTTTGTTTGTCAAACTTTTTACCTTTTGATAAAAATGAGTACGATTCATGAATAAATTTCGGGCAAATTCATCCATATCCAAGTTCTCGTTAGAAAGGTTTTCGTTCATTAAATTATATAGCTTTTCTAGAAATGCGTCATCGTTCCTATTATTTATATTATTGTCCTTAACCATTGGTAGTCCAATTTCAAAACGCTCTCTAAGTCTTTTTCTATTTTCTAGCAAAGCAACCGTGCGGGTAATCAATTGGCGAGCATCAAAAGGTTTCTGAATATACGCATCGGCACCATCTTTTATGCCCTGAATACGATTTTCAATGTCTGCTAAAGCCGTTAGTAAAATAACTGGTATATGACTCGTTTTTATATCTACTTTAATACGTTTACAAAGTTCTAGACCATCCATAATGGGCATTTGAATATCACTTATAAGTATATCTGGCCATTGTTCATCCATTGCCTCAATACATTGAGCTCCATTATCAAAGACTTTTACTTCAAAATATTTAGACAAAATATTGGAGACATGAATTTGCATATCTACGTTATCTTCAACGTAGTAGACAATTTTGTCCTCATAATTATTTGTTATTTCTATAGGAGCTAGCTCAGTATTCTGAAACCATTGATTCTCATTAACTGCATTATTCTCTGCAGTAAGTATTTCTAACTTTCTAGTCTCTTGATCTAAAGCCGACTCTTTTTTCACCACTGGCAAACGTACTTTCATAGTCGTACCATTGTTCAATTCACTATCCGCTTCAATATAGCCGTAATGCATTTCTACCAATCTTTTAGAGAACGCTAAGCCTATACCTGAACCTACTGCATGAATATTCTGATTCTTTTTTGATCTAAAAAAGCGTTCAAATATATGAGGTAAATCTTCTTTATCGATACCTCTGCCCGTATCACGGATTATCACATTCAAATCTTTCTCGGATACTGAATAGCTAACATATATTTTATCTCCAGGATCAGAATATTTAAAAGCATTACTGAGAAGATTATTAAATATCTTTTCTAATTTATAACGATCTGCCGATACGACAATATTAGAATGATCCGCCAATACTTCTAATTCACGATTTGTATTTTCCGCCAAAAATCTAAAATCTACTAGCAACTCTTTAAGAAAACTATCAAAATAGAATCTAGAGTAATCCATTTCCATAACATTTGCGTCTACACGCTCAAAATCATTTACTTGATCTATAAGTTGGCTTATTTTTCGTGACTGTCGCTCTACTATATTTAATTTATTTTCAACATCCAAATTCCCTTTGAATGTATCCGACAACACTTTTATAGGACTAGTTATTAAGTTTAATGGTGTCTTAAGCTCATGAGAAATATTGGCAAAAAATCTAAGCTTTGCTTCATTGATGGTTTTTTCGGCATCTTTCTCAAGTTTTTCGATTTGAATATTATGCCGCAGCTTTTGCATTTTCAAAATATAATAAAGTATGGCCCCAAGTAACAACAGCGTTAATATAAGATATAGGACATATGCCTTTGTAGTTTTCCAATATGGTGGCGATATGGCTATAAAAAGTGTTTTAGGTACTGTCCACTCACCAACCGAATTAGATGCCGCAACTTGTAGAGAATAGTTATTTGGTTGCAAACCACTATAACTTATTGTCTTTTGATCAGAGGAAGCCTCTATCCATTCTTTATCTACAGGTAATAATCTATATTTTATTTTATGATTATCGGGAGCCTTAAAATGAAGTGAATGTAATTCTACCGAAAAGACATTTTCGTCATAACGTAAATTAATTACTGATGAATCAATTGGGCGCTCTGTTAAAAGGATCCTACCATTTAATGTATCCAATGGTTGGATTATTCGGTTAGAGACTTTAAAATCTCCAAATTGTAACTTAGGAAGCTCTTCTTCAACAGGAACGTCTGCAGTATTAAACAAACAAAAACCTTCTAAACCTGTTAACAATAGTTTTCCGTTACCCATTTTATCTGCCGTATACCAAAAATCCTCAAACGGTAAACCATCCTCTTTTTTAAACGTTCGGAAAGTTTTGTTTACCGTAGAAAACTTATTCAACCCTATATTGGTCGCAATCCAAAGGTTCTCGGAATTATCTACTAAAATACTTTTTACTACGTTATTCGACAGTCCCTGTTTTTCAGAATATGTAATAAACTCCGGTGTTGTATCATCATTTAACACCTTACAGATACCTGCACCTTCGGTACCTAGCCAAAGTTCTCCATCTGTTCTTATAATCGACGAAACAAAATTGCTTGGCAAGCCGTTAATCTGACCATTCTTTTTATATTGCTTTACATTCAATGATGTAAGTAGCTTATCATTATTAACATCTATTCTAATAAGACCATCTTCTGCGGTGCCAAGCCAAACAAAGTCTTTTAAAGGGTCTACGTAGACATATCTGATCAATGATAATCTGTTATTTTTAAACAAGGCATGGGCATTTAAATTTTCTAATCTTAGAACTTCTCCATTTTCGTTTATTTTTAACCGATAGACGTCGTTCTTACAGGTAATCCAAATATTCCCCCTTTTATCTTCAGAAAATTTGAAAGGCGTATCATTCTCAAATTCTGGCAACAGGGAAGTGTCTAAGTGCTTTGGCTTGCTTTCATTTTTCCTTAAGAAAAAATATCCTTCTTCCGAGATTTTAAATAAAGTATTCTTTTCTTTATCGATATAAATCGCAGAAATTTTACTGTTATACCTCTGAGGCAATTTTAGAACAACTGGTTCAAACTGATTTGTAACCGTATTAAAAAGAGCTACTCCCCCTTCATTTTTAGTAAGATAAAATCTGTTTTCATCAAGTTTGGCAATGTGTCTAATATGCGTATCGCTAACACCAAAATCAAATTCTGATTTAGAATCTGATGTTTTAAAAGGATTTGTAGAAGTATTGAACTGGTATACTCCTTTATCAAAAGTGCCCATCCAAAGATCAGTATTCCCTATCGACTTAAAAGAACTTACCCGAAGTAAACCCGAGTTTGATTTAAAATAATCATAACCAGACCCAGATTCGTTAATGAAATCTGACACGGTATTAAAACGCAGTGCACCATCACTTAAAGTACCCAACCATAGCTTTTTTGATGGATCTATTTCTGCAAAATTAAAGCGATACTCCGAGAATATATCTTTTTTGATCAAACGATATACAAGTTTAGCCCCATCAAACTCATATCTTACGATAGAGGCACCATTGCGCTGAGTTACCAGAAATAAGTTTTCACCTATTGAAGTTACCGATCTACAAAAAGGTATTTCATCAGGAAGTATTTGTTGAAATTTGCCGTCCTCTAAATTTGATTCAAATAAACCACCGGTACTTGCAAATAGAAAGTTATTGGATTTTAGGTTTAATGCACCTACAATTTCAATTTTACTGGAATATGAATTAGGCAAACTATACTGTTTTAGAAAATCATATTCAGTATTGAATATCAATATCCCATCAGTTTCGGTTGTTGCAATGATCCTACCTTTGCTTTGGTCAAAAATAAAATTTCTAACAACGGGGCCCTTCTTCTCTTTATTTAGAGTTTTATTTGAAAACAAACTTTTAAACTGAGCTGTTTTAGGGTAATATAGGGTTATACCCTCATCTGTGCCTATCCAAATATTTCCATTTAGATCTTCGGCCAACGCTCTTATTCTATTACTTGTAAAAAGTTCACTATTAACGGTATTCTTAAATGTTTTTAAATCATGCCCGTCATAACGATTAAGACCATCATAAGTACCAAACCACAAAAACCCTTGAGAATCTTCTAAAACAGCTGTTACACCATTATGGGCAAGCCCATTGGAAATGGTCAAATGCTTTTTATACTCCAAGCTATTTTCTTGAGCCGTGGACATCATGGAAAACAAGCATAGCAATAATAAAGTAAAAACTTTACAGCGTTTAACTTTCATAAAAATTGAGTTAGCAATTACAAGATAGCGGAAAAATCTGTATTGAAAAATCTGAAATAAAACCAAGAATAAATAGCTCAGATTACAGAAAATCGATACACTAACACAAATTACACTTTGTAAAAAAATAGCCGTCTAAACCGAAGCCACGTCGAAATCAATAATTAATTAGCTATAATTTTATTTAAAAAGATGGGGTTTAATTAATAAAGCTAGAATGAGAAATCATTATAGAAAACAAATAGAAATTACTAAGAGCGTAAAACGCAAAATACATTACCCCTATTAGTTGTTGATTTAGAATTAGCACTATGTACATCGCTAAATTTTAGATTAACAAAGAGCTATATACCTGAAATAAAAAATAAACTGGATTATAAAAAAGTGTTAAATAACTTACTTTCCACTCAGGTCAAAAGTTTGATTGAACTTCGCCATTTCTTGTTCTACCCAATCTTTTTGTAATTCTTCTGGATCAAACCATTGCGGTTCTGTATGGGTATTACTCCAGTTCTGAGCTTCTAAAACCATTTGTTTCAACTGCTCCGGGTGTTCTTTGCTTAGGTCATTAGTTTCACCTAGATCATTTTCTATATTAAAGAGCTTCCAAGGGTTTTCATTTGTCTTTAAGGCTTTCCATTCATTCTGTCTAACACCAACATCGCTATACCCTTCTCTATGTCTTAAAACAAATACAGGCTCGTCTTTTCTCGGGTTACTATCCTCTATTAAATCTTGCCAAATGTCTTTTCCGTCTAATTTTTTACTCTTTGGGATAGAAGCCCCTGACAATGTCGCAAACGTAGGATAAAAATCTAGCGTAGAAACCGGATAATCAAACTTTTTCCCTGAAGGAATATTTGCCGGCCAATGAAAAAACATTGGCACGCGGTAACCGCCTTCGCAAGTGCTTCCTTTTCCTTCCCTTAAAGGGTAATTATTTGCTCCTTTTGAGAGTTTACCTCCATTATCACTAAGAAAAACAATAAGCGTATTTTCATATTCTTTTTTAGCTTTAAGCGCTTTTACTAACCCGCCAACGCCTCTATCAACTGCATATACCATGGCAGCATACGTTCTTCTGTCTTTATCTTCAATATGCTTAAATAACTCTAGGTCTTCCGCCTTTGCTTCTAACGGTACGTGAGGGGCATTATATGCCAAATACAAGAAGAAAGGATTCTCGTCTGTATTTGTACCTTTTATAAAATCCACGGCTTTTCTAGATAGCTCATCCGTAAGATATTCCGTAGGGTTTTCCACATTTTTGCCATTATGTTCCAATGGCTTTAAATAATCGAAAATAACCTCTCGTCCTTCTGCTTTTTGCTTGTTATAAATAACAGTATATTCCTCTGGAAAATACTTATGACCACCGCCTAAAAATCCATAGAAATCATCAAAACCTCTTTTATTAGGATGATAATCTGCCACTGCGCCCAAATGCCATTTTCCAATAGCACCGGTGGTATAGCCAGCGTTCTTTAACATTTTGCTCATGAAGACTTCCTGTAACGGTATACCCTTACCCACATTCACTTCACTATTTGCAGGTAAATTAAATTGAGAACCTATTGTATGTGGATATCTGCCCGTTAATAATGCAGCCCTACTAGGACCACAGAAGGGGTGTGCTACATAACCTGAAGTTGCAATTATACCGTTCAATGCCAGCTCATCTAATTGAGGGGTGTCAATATCTTTAGAACCGTTAAAACCAACATCAGCATACCCTAAATCATCTGCTACGATCAGTATAATATTTGGTCTTTTTTTTATTTCAGTTAACCGAGATACATCATTTTTTGACATCTCTTTACAACTAACACCTAATAATAGAAAAGAAAAACCGAACGCAAAGCGCACAAAACATTGTCTCATAACCGTAAGAAATTAATTAAACTCAGCCATATTACCCATCCAACCCTTATTAAATTGAACTAAAAGTTGCGCTACTAAATTTGGATTATCATTTGCGATATTCACAGTTTCTTTTGGATCTGATTGATGATTGTAAAGTTCAAAAAATATAGGTTTGGCCTTAGTATCCGTATAATCTTTCCAAACCGTAAAACGATATTGAGATGTACGCATAGAATATCCCATTAATCTATTTTCAAAAAGGTCCCTATTCCATTTATCGCCCTGTTGTTTCTTTATCCTATCTTCGACCTCCTTTAACAATGGTCCGAACGATGTTTCTCTCATCCCCTTAGACAAAGGGTTGGCAGCCCATTCTCGTAATGCCGGACTTGGAAATTGAGTAAATGCCGCTGTTTTCCATTCCATGTTAGGGTTCATCAACAAAGGTTTAAAACTTTGTCCTTCAACACTCTCAGGAATCGACTCTCCTGCTAATTCGCATAGCGTTGGGTACATATCCACTAGTTCAACGAGGGCATTGGTTTTACTACCTCTTACGGCATCTGGCATATTAGGTGTTGAAACTATAAGCGGCACTCGCGTAGCTATTTCGTAGTTAGTTGCTTTTCCCCAAATACCCATGTCGCCCAAATGCCAACCATGATCGCTCCACAGCATAATAATGGTATTGTCCCTTAACCCTTCTTCTTCCAAAGCTTTTAGCATTTTACCTATTTGAGCATCAACATAACTCACTGTGGCCAAATATGCTCGTTTTAAGTTTTTAGCTTGTTCTTCTTTTATATCACCATAATTAGGAATATCTGCTCTAGCACGTAATTCAAAAGAAGCATGCAGCCCCATTGCCGCACCATTTACCGGACCCTCATGTTGATCTGTCAATTGCAAATCCACATCCTCGTACATGTCCCAATACTTTTTAGGAGCGATCCATTCTAAATGAGGCTTTAAAAATCCCAACCCTAAAAAAAATGGTTTATCGTTTTGCGCCATTTCCTTCATAGTTTCAATGGCCAATTCAGTATTATGACCATCTTCATAGCTATTATCAGGAGCGTCTGCAAACTCATAAGCCGGACCTTTACCTAAGCCATTTCTAGGTGCATTTTCACCATATTTGGCAATGACTTCAGCTCGGTTTTTCCTAAATATCTCTTGATTTTCAGCTAGTACATATCCTCTAACCCTATCTGGCATTTCCTCAACTTTAGGCCCTGAATATGCTTTTCTACTCCATGAAAGTTCTTCATCAGTGTAACCAGGATGAAATATCTTTCCCGTATAAACAGTCTCATACCCTGCCGTTTGTAAATGCTGTGGCAAGGTTACTATATCTGGATTGAGGTCTCTGAAATATGAAAAATTTTCGATAACCTTAATAGTCTCCGGTCGGGCGCCTGTCATAACACTTGCTCTAGAGGGGCTACAAATGGCTTCTTGGCAGTAAGCATTATTGAACAAAAGACCTTCTGCCGCAAGTGCATCCATATTGGGCGTTATTGCAACTTCTGAACCGTAGGCGCCTAATTCAGGTCTTAAATCATCTATGGCGATAAATAGAATATTAGGTTTCTCAATTGATTTCTCATTTTGGCCTTTACAGCTCAAAAGAAAAACTTGCAATAAAACAAAGAGGTATATCCCTTTCATTAGCCTTTTCTTGGTTTTATAACTATTTAATTTTTTTAAATCAGTAATTTGAAATACCATTAATTCCATATCATTGGCATGAATACTGTCATTTCACCATTACCACGATTACTCCAAGCATAATAAGGTATTAAATGGGTTTGGTAAGCATCGAATTTTGGCACCCCTACTTCCTGGTACATACCCATAGCTTTATCTTTACGGATCATAACCTCACCATCTAAAGTAGCCATACCTCCTAAATAATCTGGTCTGTAGGTAGGTTTAAATTGGTTACTACCCTTTACGTAAACATCAAAAATACTAGTATTTTCAGGCAAGTCAGCAGTCTCAACACAATACACTACAGGGCCTCTTTTTAACGCAACTTGATTACGAACTTCCTCAATTCTAGGATGACCTTCAACAAATTTCACCTCCATTGGCATATTCAAAGAAATGACGTCTCCAGCTTTCCATTCACGATTAATTTTCGCAAAACTACCTGCAACAACATTGTCAATTGCCTTACCATTAACACTAATGGTACTGCCTTCTGCCCAAGCAGGAATTCTCAACAACATTTCAAAGGCTTCAGCTTTACTTTCTTCTATTGTAATCTGCACTGCACCGTCCCAAGGGTAATTACTTTTTTGGTTCAATTTTATTGCTGATCCATCCAATAAAGTCGTATTCAACTCATTACCGCCATAAAGGTTTACCGCAATTCCGTTCTCTGATTTACTATATGCCCACCCAGGAGATTTAGCTATAGTGCGCACTAGGTTTGGCGGGCAACAAAAACATTTTAAGTAAGGCTGACGTTCTGGAAATTCAACATTCATTTTATCATAATCCAAAGCACCATCTACCTTACGCAAAGGATTAGAATAATAGTAATCTTTTCCTTCTAAGCTAATACCTGAAAGTCCACTATTATGCAACACTAATTCCATAACATCTCCGTGCTTAGAATCTCCACTTAAGGTCAACATTCTATAATTGAACATTGAATTACAAATATTGGCACAGGTTTCATTATAGGCGGTCATGTTAGGCATCATAAATTCATCTATAAAACCTTCTTCTATCTTATCTAAACGAGAGGATCTACCGTAATGCGTTTGCCCAACAGCACCGGTTATATACATTTTTTTGTTAGTAACATTGTCCCATAGCCTATTTAAGGCATCTATCAATGCTTTTTCACCAGTTTCAGCATATACATCTGCAGCTCCCGCATAGTAATACAGAGCAAGTACGGCATGGCCCACAGCTTCTGTTTCCTCTCTAAGTGGTACTCTTTCTTGCACCATATCACCTATAGGATATCCTTTTGTTGTAGAGTCGTCGTCAATTTTATAGGTCCCTCTAAGGTTTATAAATTGTTCCGCCAACTCTAAATAACGTTTATCGTTCGTAGTTCTATAAAGCTCAACTAAGCCCATAATTTGGGTTTGATTAAAGCCAAACCTTTTCAATGAGTCTTTTATTGGTACGAATAATTCGTATAAATAATCTGCATGTTTAATGGCGATATCCAAAAAGTTAGTTTTACCTGTTACACGATTATGGATACATGCAGCGGTCAATAAATGCCCACTATTGTAAAGTTCATGATATCTTCTGTTGGTAAACGGGTCTATATCTTCACGAATGATAGCAGGGGTAGAAAGGTACCCATCATCTTGTTGTGCCTTGCCGATGACCTCTATAATCTCATCTAGTTCATTTACAATAGCTTCGTCCTTGTTTACTCCGTATAGATACAAATTGGCTTCCATCCACTTGTAAAAATCACCATCATGCCACCAAAAACCTTTGTGCTCGCCTTCTTTAAGACCTGCCGCAATTTTAAAGTTATTATAACCATGACCAACATCGCCTTTAAGAATTTCTCCCATATGCGGGATCATAACCTCCTCGGCAATTTTCCATTTATCTGCCCAAAAGCCTTCGGTCCAACGACAATCCCCAATATCTATACTTTTAAGTTTAACATTAGGACTATTCGTATTGTTAATAATACCTCTATTGGTATCTAGTGATAATATTTCTTTTTTTTGATTTACATCTGTTGATGCAACTTCTTGATTTTCTTTACAGGAAAAGAAAACGGCTAAAAGACAAAAGCTGAACAAAGTGATTTTTTTCATTTTACTTAGAGTTGAAATAAGGATTACAAGAAACGCATAAACAAGAAAATGTGAGATGTGATTATTAACTATGACCTACACTATTTTACCCTTTATTATATCATATAAAAACATAGCACCAGATTAAAATCATCTCCAAACTACTGGCATAAAAACAGTCATTTCTGCCTGCCCCCTATTACTCCAGGCAAAATAAGGCACAAACTTAGTTTTAAAAGGCTCCCATACAGGCTTGGTAACGGTGTTATACATTCCATCAGAGCTATCTTTACGCAGTAAAACTTCCCCTTTGATAATTGATATTCCTCCTAAAAAATTTGACTGATACTCTTCTTCCAACACAGCATCACCATTAAAATACACACTTAATATTTCTGTATTCTTAGGTAAATCCGGAGATTCTATACAATAAACGATAGGCCCCCTTTTGATCGCAATTTGATTACGAACTTCTTCAATTCTTGAATGACCTTCAACTAGATTTATCTCCATTGGAAAATCCAGTATAACTATGTCCCCCTTTTTCCATACTCTCTTGATCCTGACAAATGTTCCTGAAATCATCTCTACAGAAATAGGCTCCTCATTCACTTTAATCGATGCTGTTTTTACCCAATTTGGAATGCGAAATGCCATTTCAAATGGTTCATTTTTACACTTATCAACTTTAATTCTAATATGTCCGTTCCACGGATAATTGGTTTCTTGTGTAAGTTGGATTAAAGAATCATCCAATAATTTAGATTTTAAAGTATTTGCGCCATATAAGTTTATGGAAACTCCGGCATTGGTAATGCTATATGCCCAGCCAGAAACCTTTGCAATTGTCCTAACAAGATTTGGTGGACAACAAAAACACTCTAAATAAGGTTCCCTATCTGGAGTTTCAGTTACATTTTCATGAGCATTATAATTTCGTGTATTATTGACCATTCTTAAAGGATTGGCATAGAAATACTCTTTTCCGCCAACACTTATACCAGAAAGCCCACTATTGTAAAGAACCAACTCTATAATATCCATGTATTTTGACTCTCCATGAATACCAAACATGCGATAACTGAACATGGCGTTACATAGATTGGCACAAGTCTCATTATACGCGGTCATATTAGGCATCATATACGCATCTATGAAGCCCTCTTCAATCATATCTAAATTCGTTGATGCCCCATAATGTGCCTGTCCTACGGCCCCAGTAACATACATTTTTTTCTGTGTAACATTGTCCCAAAGTAAATCTAAAGCATTGATTAAAGCTTTTTCACCTGTTTCAGAATACACATCGGCAGCACCGGCATAGTAATACAAAGCCAATACGGCATGCCCCACCGCTTCTTTAGATTCTCGTAGAGGTGTTCGCTCTTGAACCATATCACCTATAGGGTACCCTATAGTTGTTGAATCATGTTTCACCTCATATTTACCACGATTATTGATAAATTTTTCCGCTAACCTTAAGTATTTAACATCACCCACCGACCTATACAGTTCTACTAAACCCATAATTTGAGTTTGGTTAAACCCAAATCGTGCATAATGTTTTGTTTCCGGCATGAAAATAGTATAAAGCAGATTAGCATGTTTAATAGCGATATTCAAAAAATTATCCTTACCTGTTACTTTATGATGTGTACAGGCACTAATTAATAAATGCCCCGTATTGTACATTTCGTGATACTTTCTGTTCTCATATCTATCTACATTTTCACGTAGTTGAATCTGCGTTTGTAGATAACCGTCCTCTTCTTGAGCTTGAGAAATAATAGAAATAAATTCATCAATTTCAGAAAGTAGCTTAGCATTTTTAGTATATGCATAGATATAAGTTTTTGCCTCAATGAATTTATAAAAATCCCCATCATGCCAAAACATTCCTTTATGCTCTCCTTCTTTTAAACCAGCTGCAATCTTAAAATTATTTAAAGCATGACCTATATCACCACAGAGTAGATCACCCATATAAGGCACCATTACTTCTTCTGCCATCTTAAATTTATCTGCCCAAAAACCTTCTGTCCAGTTACATTCACCAATACCTATACTTTTTAGTTTAATATGGGTCATAGCCGAACTTTTAATATTTTTTTGTTGCTCTACTTTAAAAACACTCATGTTTAGATTATAAATTATTATGTGATAAAATTGAAATTACTTTTTTAGCATCGCCAATTGTATTTCTTCAATACTTCTGTTTTTGGTTTCTTTTAAATATCGCCATATAATGATCAAACCAATTGCTACCGTAGTTGCATAAAAAAGAAAAATAGCACTACCTCCCATAGTTGCCAATTGCCATGGGAAAAACTGCTGTACCACATAATTGGTCAAACTAGTAATCATTGTAAAAAAAGGTATAGCTACTCCCCTAATAGAAATAGGGAAGATTTCAGAAAATAACACCCACATAATTGGACCTACAGAGAAATGAAATGCAGCTATGAAACTTAATAGACCTATCAATATTAAAGTTGCGTTTAGATCAGCTGCTTCTTCTAAAAGCAAACTGGTATAATTTCGAGCCTCTTCTTCACCTAAAACTTTCTTAATAGCATTCTTAAAATCTGTATCGCTATTAAATTCTTTTCCTATAAGTACGTTTAGTTTTCCACCAGTTTCTACGTTAGTAATTTCGGCAATAGCATCTTTGGTTATAGTATATCTAGCACTTTTAAATCCGTATGAACACATACCCAAACTAATAATAATCCAAACCATACCAAAAATAATCATTGGCTTACGCCCAATTTTATCAATCAATAAAATGGCAAATATGGTAAAAACAACACTCGTAAGCCCTATCCAAATAGCTTGAGCAAATGCAGCATCCGTACCCAATCCCAATTGTTCAAAAACAGTAGGAGCATAAAATAATATGGCATTTATACCTGTAGACTGTTGCACTATTGCAATAGTGGTTGCAATTATCAGGATATTGCGCATTGGTCTACTGAAAATTTCCCTTAGCTGAGCCCACATCGATCTTTTTTCATCCGCTTTACCTAAGCCATTAAGAGTTTCTTGAATATATTCGTCTATTTCATTAGACGGAATAATTTTCATCAAAGTTCTTTTTGCATCAGCTATTCTACTATTATAAACCAACCAAGCCGGACTTTCAGGTATAAAAAACAATAGAACAAGCCACACCAAGGCTGGTAAGATTTCAGATGCCAGCATCCACCGCCATGTATGTTCTGTAACACCCCAGCTTTCTGCCCATCCTCCATTAACTCCTACAGCTTGTAAAATGATATAATTAATAAAATAGGCAGTCGATAAACCAACTACAATATTTATTTGTGTCATCGATACTAATTTACCACGTAGCTTTGGGGGCGCTATTTCACCAATATACATTGATGCCAAAGAGATTGAACTAAAAGCCAAGCCTCCAATAAAACGGGCTATTACCAAAGTCCAATAATTTGGAGCTAAGGCAGAAGTTATTGCAGAAAAAAGATAAAGCACCGCAACAATCTGCAATGTTCTTTTTCGTCCAAATTGATTACATGCATACCCTGCAAATGGCAACGCCAACAAAACTCCAAGAGCGGGTGCACTTACCGCAGTGCCAAGTTCTAAATCCGTTAAACCAAATTCATTGGTTATAAAATTTACTGTTCCAGATATTAAGGCTGCGTCCAGGCCAAATATAAAACCGCCAATGGCGACTATAATGGCATATGTAAATGCCCTGTTTTTATGTCTCTCCATATCTTTAACTAGATTATAAATTGTTATTGCCCGTCTTTAAGCCGTTTAACATCAACAAATAGCGGTCCTGTTGCCAATCTTCCAATTTTAAAATACGCATGAAAATTACCTTCTCCCTTTGGCAAAGAAACGTAGGTAAAAACAACATTTCGCTGTCCTTTAACAATAGGCTTTGTTAGATGTAAACGGTTATATTTTATATGTGCCATGCCATCTTCGTTTACCTCTGGGAGATCTAAGCTAATGGTATACAATCCGGACTCTGTAGTAACCCGCCAGTGCCCCAATTCATTTTTTGAAATTACACGAGGTCCGCCCCAATCAAATCTAGATAGGTTTACTTCTGGTTGTTGCGGTGTACCTAAATATATTCTTTGAATACCTTTAGCGTCTCGCTCTTCCGTAACCTCATCGAACCAATTCTCGTACTTGGCCAATAAATCTTCTACAACATCCGGATGGTCTTTAGCTAAATTAATGCGTTCACTTGGGTCTTCTTCAACATTATATAACTCTAAATTTGCCAGTACTTCTTGTAATTCTTCATCTTTGGGTTGGTATAGAATGCCATGTGGAAAATCATGCGGACTAATCAATTTATATTTTTGGGTTCTTACTGCAAAATGCATGTATTTAAAAGGTGTAGGACCATAATGCATTTGAGTGAAAAACAAGCTATTCTCAGAAGAAGTCTTTTTACCGGTCCACAAAGGTAAAAGAGATTTTCCGTCAATCTTAATATTCTCTGGTGCCTGTATATTACAAGCATCAAGTATGGTAGGTAAAATATCGATTACGGTACCCATAGTTTTCTTGGTCTGATCCGGTTGTATATGACCGGGCCATTTTACAAAAAACGGTACTCTAATACCACATTCATAGACACTTGTCTTAGTACCTCTTAAATTAGCTGTCCACCGACCGGGGTAAACATCATTCTTTGTTCTTCTGTTTCTTGGACCATTATCAGAAAGAAAAATTACAATGGTATTCTCTTCAATCCCCAGTTCCTTTAATTTCTCTAACACGCGACCAACATTGTAATCAATGTTATCGATCATACCATAAGTTAGTGCGTTGTCTTCATGCAATCCCTTTTTGCGATAAGGCTCTGCCCGTTCATCTGGAACCTGTAACGGAAAATGAGGCAAATTGGTCGCTAAATATGCTAAAAAAGGCTTTTTGTCCTTTTGACCGATAAAATCTAAAGCAGCATTGGTAAAAATATCATCGCAATACCCTTCATACTTTTTAGACACATTGTTATGTTCTAAAATAGGGTCGAAATAGGTATTTCCTGCAGGTCCTGCAGCCTGACCTATTCCACCACCTTTATGTACCAACGCTTCTTGGAACCCTTGATCTGTGGGTCTCATTGGTGCATTATCGCCTAAATGCCATTTTCCAAAAATGCCAGTTCTGTAGCCATTATCTTGAAGTATTTCAGCCAAAGTCTCTTCTGAAGTATTCATAAAGTGATCTACCTGAGTTACAGCTGTTACCCCAGTTCTATATGGATATCTACCAGTTAAAACAGCAGCACGGGATGCAGAGCAATTTGGATATGCAAAAAAATGGGTCATCTCTACACCTTGCTCTCCTATAGATTCCATATTAGGTGTCTCCAAATACGGGTTACCATGAGCACCTATATCTCCGTAGCCCTGATCGTCGCTCATCATAATGATAACATTAGGGCGATCTTGTGATCGTAAAATGGAGCAGGTAGAAATAATGGTTACCGCAATCAATATTCTTGACAATCTAAACTTTAGCTGAGTACTCATAATTAAACTTCTTTTACCAATTTGTATAAGAACCATCTCTCTTTTTTAAGCGGGGTGTTTCTACAGGAATAAATTCTTTGGACAAAGCCAACTCTTCATTGAAATCAACACCTAGCCCTGGAACATCTGGAATACTATATTTAGCACCTTGCAATTGCGGTTGATTTGGATAAAATTCAGCATTATTGGTACCTGGCTGTTCTGCCGGAGTATTGATTTCCTCTAACCAAGCAACATTGGGGCATGCCGCTGCCAAATGAATAGAAGCCGTAGTACAAATTGGACCTAACGGATTATGTGGCATTAAGTCAATATAATGCGCTTCTGCCATAGCAGCCACTTTCATAGCCTCTGTAATACCACCTACATTACAAACATCTACCCTGGCAAATTGGGTGATGCCTCTTTCAATGTAGGGCAGAAATTGCCATTTACTTGCAAATTCCTCACCTATTGCAAAAGGTACATCTACCATTTTGCGTAGGCTCTCATACGCTTCGGGCGTTTCATCCCTAATGGGTTCTTCAATAAAATCTAAAGTTCCCTTAGGCATTTTCGACAAAAAAGAATAAGTCTCCGGTGCTGAGAGTCGGTGATGATAATCTATACCTACAACCGGATCAGGTCCTATAACTTCTCGTAACCTTGTAACCCATTTTGATATCTTTGCAATAGATTCCCTAGGTTCAAAAATAGCCTGACTATTCTCTTCATATTCAGCAGGTGCCAAGCGCAACACATTCCAACCTTCTTTGATCAGGTGTTGGGCCCTTCCAATTAATTCATCTTCTGAAGTGAATCGTAATGAAGCAAAACAATCTATATAGTTTCTTTGTTTACCCCCTAATAGTTCATAGACCGGTACACCCAAAGATTTTCCCTTTATATCATACAAGGCTATGTCAATGGCAGAAATGGCCGCGGTCAATACGCGACCTCCTTCAAAATACTGACCTCTATATAAATCTTGCCATATGGCTCCGATTTGATGAGGGTCTTTACCTACTATATTTGGTCTAAAATGGTCTATAGCACCAATGACCGCCAATTCTCTACCGGATAAACCCGACGCTCCCCAACCGTATATACTGGCATCGGTCTCTACTTTGATAACCAATTGACTGCCAAAACCTATATTGATAGGATATGTTTTTACTGCTGTAATTTTCATTTAAGATTTTATACTTTGAGTTCTACTACTACAATTCTTTTTACTTTACCAACTATCAACAAAAAGGATAAAAAACCAAGAAGTGTCATTGCGCCTATAAAATATAATGCCGGACTAAAATCGCCATCCTTCACAAGTACCCCTATAACTACGGGAACTACCACGGCCGAAAGTCCGCCTATTAAATTAAACACACCACCTACCAAACCGATCAAATGCTTTGGCGCCATTAACGAAACAAATACCCATGTGATAGAAGCTAACCCATTACCAAAAAAAGCAAGTGTCATAAATAAGATGACATAAAAAGTATCATTGGTGAAATTTGCCCCTATAATACTTACTGACAATAATAAACCGCATAATACCGGTGCTTTTCTAGCAATCTCCTTAGACTTGCCTTTCTTGATTAAAAAGTCTGAAGTGAAGCCAGAAAGCAATACTCCTGCAAATGCGGCCAAAAAAGGCAACGATGCCAAAAAACCCGACTTTATAAAATCCAATCCCCTATATTCTACTAAATAAGTTGGAAACCAAGTCAAGAAAAATATAGAAACAGAACCTACACAAAACTGACCAAGGTATACCCCCCACAATTTTCTATGTTTAAAAGCTTGTGCTAAGTCTAACCAACTAAACTTTGTTTTTTCTATTGTAGCCTTTGTAGACTTCACTAGACCACCACCTTCTCTAATATGTTCAATCTCCTTAGAACTTACAGACTTGTGTTTATCTGGATCACGATAAAAGGTATACCAAACAATTGCCCAAAGAATACCTATTACTCCCGAAACTATAAACAAACCCCGCCAACCCAAATTATCTTGAATTATGGTCAAAACCGGAAACAGAAAGGCCAAACCAATAAATTGCCCAGAAGTATATATAGCTATTGCGGATGCCCTTTCATTCTCAGGAAACCACTTTGTAACTATGGCGTTATTTGCAGGATATGCGGGCGCCTCAAATATGCCAATACTGGCACGCAGACCTAACAAAACAATGAATGAATTGACAAACCCTTGTAGCAATGTAGCTATTGACCAAAAAAATAGCATAAGACCATATAACAACCTAGCCCCTACTTTATCCACGACGATGCCGCCCGGTATTTGCAGTGCAACATACGTCCACCCAAATGCCGAAAAAATCAAACCCAATTGTACGGATGAAAGATCTAAAGCTTCTTTAATTGCCGGAGCGGCGACAGAAATATTGGTCCTATCCAAATAATTAATAACTACACTTCCAAAAATTAAGGCAAGTATGTTATAGCGTTTCTTGCTCATATAATTGAATTTCTACTTTTGAGAATCCCCGTTCAAATATTTAGATTGATCCCTATATTCATCCATGCGATCTATATCAACTTTTTCAAAAGACTTTTTTAACATCCATCTAGGTCTTTCTAAAGTAAGTTCCCAAGCAAAAAGTTCCTTAAACAGCTCCCTTACCATTTCAGGGTGATCCGCAACCACGTTATTGATTTCAGAAATATCATTTGGAATATTATAAAGTTCAGCTGGTCTATCTGGATATCTAATGAGTTTCCAATCTCCTTTACGAATTACACCCCTTGCATCCTTTTTCCAAAATAACGTTTCGTGCGGTCTATCTTCATTTATACCATTGATGTAAGGCATAAGGTTTACACCGTCAATGTCTTTTAATTCTTTTTCATTACCACCTGCTGCAGCGTAAAATGTAGGTAGCAAATCTAAAGTACTTATTGGGTAGTCATATACCGTATTCGGTTGCAACTTACCCGGCCACTTCATTAAAAAGGGTACGCGTATGCCACCTTCTAAATGGCTGGATTTAGTACCACTTAATGGATAGTTTACACCGGCATTTTTATCGGTAGGACCACCATTATCATTTGTAAATAAGACAATGGTATTATCCTCAATACCCAATTCTTTTAATTTATCTAGAACCTTACCACACGCACGATCTAGTGCCAAAGTCATAGCGGCAACAGTCTTTCGTTTACCTTGTAAATCGGGGAATTGATTTAAATCATCTTCCGTGGCATCCATAGGCGTATGGACCGCATTAAAAGATAATATGGTAAAAAATGGTTTAGATGCTTTTGCGTTTCTCTCTATAAAATCTACAGATTCTTTTGCCAATGCATCGGTCAAATATTTTTCTGGTTCTACAAAATTACCAAAACCACGTTCCATTAAATCCAATTCACTCGCAGGCGCATCAGAATACGGAAAATAACTTCTTGCACCTCCTCTAAAACCATAAAATTCATCGAAACCTCGCTTGGTAGGGTGAAACCTATCATCACCTCCTAAATGCCATTTACCATAAAACGAAGTAGCATACCCTTGCTTTTTCAAGTAATCCGCTATGGTTACTTCTTCTACGGGTACGCCCATTTCCCTATTGTCCACTGCAGATACAGCACTCATAAAACCAGGTACATTATTCTCTTCAAAGCCAAATCTTTGTTGATATTTACCTGTTATCAACCCAGCTCTAGACGGACCACATGTAGGATCGGACACATACGCTTGTGAAAAGCGTACGCCTTGTTTTGCCAGTTTATCTAGATTTGGGGTCTTCATTATTTTACTACCATGAAAACCAAAATCAGCATAACCTGCATCATCGGAAAACAACAGCACTATATTGGGTTTTTCCTGTGCAGTACAGGAAAAAGCAAAAATGCACAGTGCTATAAATAATACCTTTTTCATTTTTATTTTTCTATTATATATTAGGTGTATAATCGACAAAAATACCGGAGTAATGCTCCGGTATTTTTATCATAAGAATTACTATATTTTTAGTAACCTGCGTTTTGAATCAACGCAGGAGCTTTTTCTATTTCCGATAAAGGAATCGGCAAATAATATTGACGATCAAACCATGGTCTTTCAATTACCGTGTATTCTTCAGGTTCTACTGATCCATCTACCTTTTTGGTCCATCTCAATCCTTTTACATCAAAACCTAAATGCTCTGGAATCATCCATCTTCGTTCATCAAAAAAGCTATGACCTTCAAAAGCTAGTTCTACTCTACGCTCTCTTCTAATAGCATCTAATAACTCAGTACCACTAGTGGTTATCTCTGGTTGTAGCGCTCGGGTAGACACCTTGTTCACATATTTTCTTGCATCTATCTCATTACCCGAATGATAAGATGCTTCCGCTAAATTTAGATATACTTCTGCCAAACCATAAAGAATAAACGGACGATCAGCCGATGTTTCTGTTAAGCCTACACTCTCATCTTGAAATTTACGGATATTGTAACCTGTTTTAGAAGAATGTAGTACATTACCTAATCCTTCTGGTGAATCTAAACCATGAGGAAAGACATTAACATCTTCAGATAAATAATATTGAACATCTCTACCTCTATAATTAGCACCGTTAAAATTTAAATTGGCATAATATCTCATTTCCCTATTTTCATTAGGGTTCATTGGGTCATAAGCCCCATCACTGGTTGTAGTGCCATCTGCCATATTATATTGAAGAACATAATTTAGCGTTGGCGAAGACAATGCCCAACCACCATAACCACTAGGTGCCTGAGTTTGGTTCCAAAGAGAGTTTACATCTGTACCAAAGTCATATAGATCAGAACCGTAAGGTCTTGCAAACAGTATATCTTCATTTGGACTTAAGAATAATCTTCTGTAATCTTCTTCACCTTCAACTGCAATAAGATCGCGTTCACCCACAAGATCAATCAATTCTTGGGCAGCAGCAGCAGCTTCTTCCCATTTGGTAGACTTTGTGTAATCATATAATGGACCGCTAGGTTCTGTACTAGGATCATGCAATTCACTTGCTGCATATAACAATGTTCTTGATTTTACCGCAAGAGCAGCTAATTTTGTAGCTCTACCAAACTCATTATCAGGTCTTGTCTCTGGCAAAACTGAAGCGGCAGCATCTAATTCTGCAACTATAAAATCCACACACTCCTCATAACTATTTCTAGGAATATTGAAATTTTCACTTTCTAAACTTATTGCCTCTGAAATAATTGGAACACCACCATAATATTTAATCAACTTACTATACAAATTAGCTCTTAAAAATTGCATTTCCGCTTTTAGCAAAGCTATTTTTTCAGGATCCAACTCACTAGCTTCTGACTCATCAACTTTATCAAAAAACAAATTTATTTCACGTATATATCCCCAATAATCTCGCCATTTATCGCCAAGGTCACCAACGTTAGAAGGATTCCACCCTCTTCTAAGACCAAGTCTGTCAAGATCTCTAAAATTGAATTTAGCCTCAAAAGATCCATTTTCGATATTATATCTACGGGACCACCAAACAAATTTGTTCAAACCCCAGCTTTCAGTACTGTTGTAGACCGAATAAACAATACGTTCTACTTGCTCTGGATCACTATAAACAAAATCTTCGGTGAATGAATCTGCCGCGTCAATTTCTAACGCTTTTTCACAACTGAGGTTGATGCAGAACACTGCTGCCATCAACATGATTATTAATTTATTATTTTTCATTTTATTGCAATTTTTTAAATTAGAAACTAAAATTCAGTCCAAAAGTATATGTCTTTAACGGGGTATATGTAGCATCTCTAAAGTTATTATAAGAGGTAGCTTCTGGGTCTAACCCAAGATCGTAAATGTCTGATGCAAAAGTTATTAGATTATACCCTCTCACAAACAACCTAATATCACCAATTTTAGTAATATCTTTAGTTAAGGTGTACCCTAGTTCTATTTCTTTAAGTCTTACGAAAGAAGCATCTTGCAACCAAAGATCTGCACCTTGAAAGACTTCAACATTACCATTTTGATTTCCGTTAATACCATCACCCTGTGGAAAAGCTCGTGGAAATGACGCATTTCTATTGCTAGGAGTCCATCTTTGGTTAAATACAAATTCTGGTTTGGCACCACTTTGATCAAAGAATACCAAAGTTTCTGCTTTAGCCTGACCTTGGAACAAGAAGTTAAGACCAAAATTTTTGTAATTGATACCACCGAAAATACCATATTGAATTTGAGGAATGTTAGATGTACCCACCCTTATTCTATCTTGTGCATTAATTACTCCATCACCATTTGTATCTGTATAGAAAATATCACCTTCTTGAGTTCCGGTCAATTTAGCTTCAGTAGCATCTACCTGTGCTTGATCATTAAATATGCCATTTGTTGGGTAAACTATATAAGAATCAATTGGAGTTCCCTCTCTTTTTAAACTTTCTTGAACATCTTCAGCTTCAGCTAAGAACACAACTTCATTTTTAGCCTGCGAGAAGTTCATTCCTAGATTATACGTTACGTTACCAATATTATCATTCCATGCCAATTCAAATTCGTAACCGTAGTTTTTAACCTCACCAAAGTTCTCTGCAGGTAAGTCTAACCCTATATAATCAGGTATTGCCGCAGAGCGTTGTGCAAGAATGTCTTTTCTATTTTGATGAAAATAATTGACATCACCACTAAGCTTATTATCAAATAAACTAAAACTTAAACCTATATTCTGCATTATAGCTGTTTCCCAAGTAACATCTGGGTTAGGAGTAGTTGAAGAACTGAAACCATTTACTATATTTCCAGGGCTACCCAGCACATAATAATCTGGTTGTGGCACATTAAAATTAGGATTTCCATTTTGTATGGCAACGCCATAGTTATACAGGGTCAAGAACTGATTTGGCCCTATACGGTCATTACCCATTTTAGACCAAGAACCTCTTAATCTCAAGGAGTTAATCCAAGAAACATCATCTAAAAAGTTCTCCTTATCCAATGCCCAAGATGCCCCAACACTTGGAAACGTACCATATCTCTTACCTGGACCAAAATTACTTGAACCGTCATGACGAACAGTCAAATCCAAGAAATATTTCTTTTTAAAATCATATGAAAGAGAACCGAAAAAGTCCATTCTTGCAAATTCACTTCTAATACCGGAAGACTGCTGTTGATCAAAACCTCCTGCAAACAACTCTGGCTTGTCACTAGATGGGAATCCTACTCTTTCAGCATAGAAAGAGCGAGTATCAGAATCTAATTTTTCCAAACCAACAAAGGTGCTTAAAGAATGGTCATCTCCAAATAATTTAGAATAACGTAATGTAGCGTTGATAAGCGATTCATCATACTTACCAAAGGATTCTCGTAGTATTCTTTGTTGTCCTCTTTGAGAGAAACCTACTGTAGGTATATATTCGCCCGTACCTTCTTGAAAGTTATACACGGTCCATGGTGTGTACCAGTTTTTGGTATCACTGTTCATTTTTCTGATACCTAAAAACCCGTTAAGACTTAAGCCGTTTAAAATTTTATCAAGTTTGATATCTAAAGAAAACTTACCTCTTAAATCAGTACTTTTTTGATTTATAAACCCAGATTGATTACTTGACATTACCAATGGGTTCTGTCCGTTCTCACCTCCAAAACCAGGTAAACCATTAGGGTAAACACCTACCTCTGTAGGTAAGTTGGTGTATATCTGCTTATATATATTACCCTCATCAACACCAGGTCTATTTCTATCACCAAAACTACCCAATAAGTCTACTCCTAGTTTTATATCATCTGTAATGTTTATATCAAGATTAGATCTTACTTGCTTTTGTCCAAATTTTAAAGCTCCTGATCTATAAACACCCTTTTGTTCCAACACATCACCACTAACAAAGTACTTTACGTTTTCTGCACCACCGGAAACAGAAAGTGTATTTCTTGATTCAGGTGCTGAATTGGCAAAAGTTAAATCTGCCCAATCTGTATTTGGAAAGTTAATTGGATCACTACCAGAAGCATAATTGTTAATCTGTTCTTGTGTAAATGGCAATGCACTACCAGCCCTTGCCGCAATTTCATTCTCGTAAATGGCATACTGTTCAGAAGACATTAAGTTAGGCTGCTTCGTAAAAGAAGAAATATTATATGCCGAAGAAAAGTTAATTTTAGGTTTACCTGCTTTACCTCTTTTAGTCGTAATTAATATGACACCATTGGCAGCTCTTGAACCATAAATTGCGGCAGCTCCATCTTTTAACACAGTTAATGATGCTATATCTTGTGGAGATAGGTTAGAAAATGTTGCAGCCTGTATACCATCAATTAATATTAAAGGTGAGTTATTGTTCAAAGTAGATTTACCACGTATTAAAATTGTAGTAGCATCATCATCTGTATTACCGCCACCGCCATTTCCGGCACCTGGCACTCCTCCACGGTCACTAATAATTAAACCAGAAGCCCTACCTGCCAATGATTTGGCAATGTCCTTACTAGATGATTGCTCAATAGCTTTGCTATCAATAGTACTGACCGATCCTGTTACCTCTCCTTTCTTTTTAGTGGTATAGCCAAGAACTACTACTTCTTCTAGTTTGGCAGCATCTTCCTCTAATTGAATATCTATATTGGTTTGCCCCTCTAAAGAAACTTCTTTTGTAGCATAACCAATATAAGATGCCACCAAGGTTACATCTGTACCACTTACGTTAAGAGTAAAATTACCATCGAAATCTGTTTGTGCTCCATTTGTAGTTCCTTTTACTACTACACTTGCCCCAGGCAAAGGTCCTTGCGCATCTGAAACCGTACCAGAGATAGTTACATCTTGGGCATTTGCAAATGTAATACCCATAAGTACAATGAGAAAAGTACAAAGCACCCTACCGTGTAGTACTTTAAAATAAAAACCACCTCCCTTAGGCTTGTTTTTCTTAGCGATTGCTTTTTTTATTTTTTCCATAAAGCTTTCTGTTGTTTTTTTAAGTTAAGTTTAAGTCTTTCATTTTGTTTACTTGATTGAGTTTAAGATAGATACTAATGCTCTTTACTCTTTTTTAACAATTCCTTTACAAAAGAAGCCGAAGAAGTCATGTTTTAACTCCAAAAAATTACCTAGTGCAAGCACTATTCTAACCTTTTTAGTTATTTCCTATTTTTATAGGCTCAATTTTATGAATATGCCAGTTAGAGGCATTCATTTTGATTGATTATCTGAAATAATCGTAAATGATCAAGAATTGTAAAATAGGAAAATAGTACTTGTTATGATCAAAAAGGAGCAATGAACAAAATGGTAAAAAATGAAATAATAAGAAGGTAGTATAGTAGAGATAGGTTATTCTGAAATTTCCATAAACTCTACAGGGGAACCATTATGAGAAACAAAAGCCACACGTACCCCCTTGCCAGGAGAAAACGTTTCTACCAATATATCTTTTCCCAATAAAGCTTCTTCAATGTTATTTACAATATAAGCTATATGGGGCATGGTTCGCATCATTTTCGGCATAGGGCTATCGGCATCGAATTTTACCCATTCTACCCTAAATTCATCAGTTTTAAAATCTGTGTAATGAATTTTACCAGGTTCATAATAACCATCCCAATCTTTTTCCTCTGTAGTAGGTATTCCAATATGGCTAAATGTATACTTCATAATAGTTAATTACAAAAAGGCTCTATATCTTTTTTAATAGCCGTAAAATGGTGTTGTAAAGAATCAAAATCATTATCCTTGATCATTTGTTTATCAAATAATGAACTGCCCATACCTACTCCAGTAACTCCTGCCTCAAAGAAAGATTTAATATTTTGTCTAGAGACACCACCAGTAGGCATTAACTTAATTTCATCTAAAGGTGCCAAAACATCTTTAATAAACCTTGTACCCAGTTGAGTAGCTGGAAAAATCTTAACTGCCGAAGCACCTAAGGTCCATGCCCTATAAATTTCCGTTGGGGTATATGCACCTGGAAATATTGGTATTTCCTTAGCCACACATTTCTTTACCACTTCTTCATCTAAAATAGGAGTTACAATAAACTGTGCTCCCGCAGTAATGGCTTTATCCAAATCTGCCATATTACACACCGTACCCGCACCCACATTTAAATCAGGGTAATTTAAACGTAACTCTGTTATTATTTCTGCCACATGGGGTGTATTCATAGTTACTTCTATAGTATAGAATTCTGCGACGGTATAAGCCTTTACAATCTGCCTTACCGTATCTATACCTAACCCTCTTATAATACCCACAATTGGTGTACTACTGTATCTTTCCCAAGAAAAATCCGTCTTATTTTGCATACAGTTCTATAATTTTTTTTTGACCTACCAGCAAAGCCTTTTCTAAGACCTTATCACCAAAACATACTACCTGTATAACGTCTAAAATGGTTTCCAATGCCATTTTATACATACTATAAAATGGTTCTGACGCTGCAAGAAAGATTGTTTGTTCAATATTTTTCAAATATGAAAGTTCATCACCTATGAGCATACCGCTTAACAAGTAGAAGTTGTCTTTTTTATTGGCATCATCGAGTATATGTCTAGCCCTAATAGAAAACAATTGTGCACTTAATTCTCCCTTAAAACCAATTTCTAGCCCTTGCTTGAATGCCCTATGTCTTTTATTGATCCAATGACACTTTTCAACACTATTTGACAGAATACTATTGCAGGACAACAACTCAAAAACTTCACCTGTCATGAAACTTTTTAGGGAATTGAACTCCCCATTTTGATAGTTAATATGCTTACTATGGGTACCTGGTAATATGAGAGTTCCAGATAGGTAAGACTCTAAATATTTTGAGAGCCCAAATGCTTGTATTTCTTCTCCACGCATCATACCGGTTTCCGTTTTCACTCCAGAAATCAATATGATATCTAACTTATCTTTGAACGGTACTATTTCCCAATGTAGACCCTCTCCCTTATCATTAAAAGGTATCTCACCATAAGGCAACTCCTTCATCCCAATATTTGAAGAAGCCATACCTGCAGCTAAGACTAAATCCGCTTTATGATGCTCATCAAGATTATTAATTTGGTTTTCAAGATAATTCTTGAAAAATTGAGTTTGATCAATTTGATTTTGCTGCAAGAATTTTTGATATACATTTTTTACACCTTGATCAGTTTTATGTTCAACCAAAACATTTAAGGTTTTGGTTTCTACCAACCTAAGCCTAAAGTTAGAGGTACCCCAATCGCAACTAATAAAATAATCTGGTATTTTCATTTATCCAAAGCTAGCGAGACTCTCTTTTTAATCAAATAATCATCTAATGCATATGTTGAACAATCTGCACCAATACCACTATTTTTTACTCCCCCATGAGGCAGGTAAATATCATATTTTACCCCGTTCAGCTGAACCTCACCAAATTCTAACTTATCAGCAAAATAATTTAAGGTATCCTCATTTTCGGAAAAGACATAAGAAGCCAAACCGGCATCGGTATTATTTGCCAGATCAATGACCTCTTCCTTGGTTTTAAATGGAACTATAATAGCTACAGGACCAAAAATTTCATGCTGAAGTATTTCCGCATTATTGTCCTTTAAGCGAATAGCTGTAGGCTGAAAATAGTAGCCCTTACCTTGCAAGGCACTGCCACCATAAATAAGCTCACCACCTTGTCGTATAGCTTCATCAACTATTTTTTGCACCTTTTTAACTGAGGCTTTATTAGCCAAAGGTCCCATATCAGGTTTGATTTCACGACCGAATCCTATTTTTGCATTTTCAAATATTTTTGCTATTCCTGCAGTAAATTCATCAATCATAGATTCATGAACAAAGAAACGGTTTGGTGCTACACAGATTTGACCTGTATTACCAATTTTTAACGCCGCTCCCAGTTCAATTGCTGCATTTAAATTGGCATCGCCCATTACAATGAACGGGGCGTTGCCACCACACTCCATACTATACCTCTTTATTGAAGTACCTGCACTTTGTACAATGAGCTTTTGAGCAGTTTCAGTAGAACCTATCATAGTAATAAGACGCGGAATCTTACTTTCGCACAATGGTATTCCAACATCTTGCACATCACCACAAAGAATATTTATAACGCCGGCCGGAAAATTAATTTCTGCACATAGCTCACCTATAATGTAGGCTGATAATGGTGAAAATTCAGATGGTTTTAAAATGATACTAGATCCAGATGCCAGAGCAGGACCCAATTTAAACCCTAAGTTCAGCAACGGAAAATTATATGCCAAAAAGGCGACCGCTACCCCAAGAGGCTGAAAAACCATACGATGTTCATGACTGCCTTCTTTATCCTCAATAGGCAGGTCTTTTCTAAGTTGAATTTCTTCAGAATAGTATTTTAAAGAATTTACTATACTTGTAAGATCTTCTTCTGAACCTTCCCACGTCTTACCCATTTCATACATGATACTTTCACGTAAAAGGTCACTATTCTCAATTATTTTATTTCTAAGTTTATCTATCCACTCAAGTCTTGTGTCCAAGGGCATTACTGACCAGGTTTCAAAACCATTTTGAGCAGATTCTAAAGCCCATTTTGTATCTTCTTTACTTGCCCATGCAATAGTTGCTGTGGTCTCTTCATCCGCAGGGCAAATAACTTCATAGGTCTTTCCATTGGAAGAATCTGTTAACTCCCCGTTTATATATAATTTTTTATGACCGAATTTCAATGCTTTCATTATCTGTATTTGTTTCTTTCTCGCTAAATTTTTCTAAAACGTCAATATTTACGTCCACTCCTAGACCAGGAGAATCTGGCACATTTATAAAACCATTTACAACCTCAATATCACTTTTCGTAACCACATCTCTAAGGGCATTCTCGGTACGATCTAATTCCATTGTAGGTAATTCACAGTACATACGCCCAGGGTTCATATCTAAATTACCGACAAAATGAACGGCAGCACTAATGGCTATCCAAGTTCCCCATGTGTGCGGAACTACATCTTTACTATACGCCTGGGCCAAAGTAGCAATTCGCTTAGCCTCGGTCAAACCACCTGTCGCACAAATATCTGGCTGGGCAATATCAACACATTCATTTTCGAACAAGCGTTTAAACCCGAATTTTAGATACTCACACTCTCCGCCTGCTATAGGAATTGTAGTACTTTCCCTTAATCTACGATAGCCCTCGTAATCTTCTGGAGAAACCGGCTCTTCAAACCATGAAATATCAAATTTTTCCACTTGTTGTGCCAGCTTAACCGATTCTTGAAAATTATAGGCATGGTTAGAGTCTATCATTAATCTAATATCTGGTCCTATAGCCTTTCTTATCGCAGAAATATATTTGATATCTTCTTTGACACCAAGCCCAACTTTCATTTTTATAGCTTTAAAACCCTGGCTTTTATATAGCAATGATTCTTTTACCAATGTTTCTTCAAGATTATCAACTCTTGTAAAATAAAGGCCGGTGGCGTAAGGTTGAATGACCGGATTTTTAACACCGCCCAATAACATAGATACAGGTTGCCCCAATAACTTGCCTTTAATATCCCACAGAGCAACGTCTATTGCACTTATTGCCGCCTGAAGACTGCCGCTACGAGCATAATCCAATGAGCGGCGATACATCTCTTGCCATAAAATCTCATGCCCCAAAGCATCTTTTCCCATTAAAAAAGGAGTGAAAAATTCTATACCTGCCTTAATAACACCTGCGGGACCATAACCTTCTCCCCAACCATAGGTGCCATCTTCCAATATTACTTTAACAATACAAATTCTACGAGTATCATATTGCCATTGAGAAAAATAGAAAGGAGTGTCTAACTTATGTACTATGATATAAGGTTCGATTTTCGCTATTCTCATTATATATATTATTTACTTCTTGAAATCTATTGATATTATAATCCTACCTCTACTATTTAATAATTGGCATAACCTAATATGCAAATGGCCAATATTAAAACGAACAAACCTATTAGAAGGATGGAAAAAGGTTTTTTCGCATTCTTCCATTCACCAGCTCTAAATGCCCATATATTACTGATTATTAAAGCTAAGCCCAATAAAATTGGCCAGCCAATAACTGGTCCCATCTTACCCATTAATGCTGCACCCTGCCCATATACACCTAAGGCACAAAACCAAAAAATACCGGATACAATAGCCCAAGTATATGCTTTGCGACTATTTAGTGTTTTAAAGGAAGACCAAGAATTATTTCTCGATAATTTAAAAAGGGCATACCCGCCATTCATTACAAAGGCGCCAATCAAAACAACCACCCATGATGCTAAACTTGCATTCTGAGCACCTACCCCATAAAAATCGGTAGCCATACTTGCAACAGGTGCCGCATTAGCAAAACCAACATTCAAAAATGCAGAAAGCACACCCGATGTTACGGCTATTAACACCCCTATTTTTATAGCTCCTTTCTTAGAGTTTTCAGAAATATTCAATTGATCTCTTTTAACCCCGGCAACCGCAGTAATTGCAACACCTACCAATAAAAGAGCTACACCTAACAGTATTATTGGAAAAGTGGGCTGAGACATAGCACCTTCAATTTGAAATAAAGGTATGATCGAGCCCATAGAAGCTGCAAGCCCCATTACTATACCATAAGTAATTGAAATACCCGTTTTTTCAACGCTAACACCAAACAGAATCCCCCCAATACCCCATAAGAACCCGTAGAAAGCTGCGACGAATAAAACACTACTTTCGGTACTGGATATTACCCCTATCAAATCAGGAATAACTAAAAAAGCCCATAACATTGGAACAAAAATCATAGCTACAAAAGCGTGTACCAGCCACCATGCCTCCCATTTTAATGGAGCCATATACTTCATACCCAGGCCAAAAGTTCCTTGAAAGAAACTTGCCAAAAGCACTAATACTAAAGGAAGAAATTCAATATTCATAATTTAACTTTATACAAAACAAGTGTATAACCGTGCATAGAAACTGCAATAAATTACCATGCACACACACTATATTACCCTAATTTTTCTGATATAATTATAAGAGGATTTGAAAAACCCGTTAGCATCTAAATATTCTTTCATGAATTTTTATAATTGCAAACCCTTTACACAAAGCACGGTAATATGTCTCCAATATTACCGTGCTTAAATTCAACAACTAACTCAACGATTATTAATCGTATTAATTCAACTAACAATTCAAAGATCGAGGTTATTAGGAATACCAAACATGCATTTATTACCTATAGACTGCACAATTTTATCAATTTGACAAAAACAACAGCTACAAAAAGATATTTTCTCTAATAAAATTGAAATTTTAAGCGTAATTAATAGATACAGCGCAACTTAACTGAACTTTCGTTAATACATTAACCAGAATAAGAGGCATAGAAAGAGACCTCCACAAATAGCCACAACACCGGACAATACACTAAATGATCTTAAAAGCTTAGATACTGAAACATTATGCACTTCTTTAAACAGCCAAAAGAAACTACTATTTACATGAACCACACCTAAAGACCCTGCACCTATAGCTGCTGCCGTTAATTCTGGATGCAAAATACCACCTGTTACCAAAGGAGCTGTTATAGAAGCCGTTGTAATCAAAGAAACGGTTATTGAACCGGTAACTGTGGTAAATAAAAAGCTAAGTAAAAACGGAATTATAATACCTAAAATTGAAAGACCGCCCATCTCTACTTCAGAAAATAAAGCACCAACAATTTCGGTATCCTTTATAACCTGACCGAAAGCTCCTCCTGTACCAGTAATTAAAATTACTATTGCACATTTAGCTCCCGCAGATTGAAAATAAGTATTTAGATACGTAGAAAAGTTATCTTTACCAATTAGAGGAAGTGCAAAACAAACACCGATCATTAGTGCCCATACTGGATTTTTTATAAATTCCAGTAACGGATTATTTCCTGGAAATATATTACCAATAGACATTAAAAGCAAAGGAACAAGTAATGATGCAAAAGGTAATATTAGTTTATACCCTTTTAATTCTTTCTTTTTAGATTTTAAGTTGTCATCTCCGTCTTTAGTAAAGTTTGGCAATGCCAGTTTGCTGGTATTCAGTTTTATCCAAATTAAACCACCTATTACTGCTGCCAATGCTACCATTACATTATATGGTACCATAGCTCCTATATTAATTTCCAATAAGGCAGCCACTGCCAAAGGTCCAGGAGTAGGTGGTATTAGAGCATGTGCAACTGTTAAACTCATGGCAAGAGAAAGACCTAAAACCAAAACAGATACACCAGATTTTCTAGAAAGCGCTACCATTGTTGGTAATAAAGTTAAATAGGCAACATCCATAAAAACCGGTATACCCACCAGAAACCCGATAACAGCCATTCCTAAGGGTAGACGATTAATACCAAAAAACTTAATAATACTTTCTGCAATTACATCTGCCCCACCGGTTTCTGCCAAAATTTCCCCTAATAAAGTGCCAAAGAGAATTACAAGGCCTATCCACTTTAAAGTGTTTCCAAAACCATTCAAAAGACTTTCTGTTACCATTTGAACAGAATTACCTGTAGCCAAACCTAAAATTAATCCCGAAATTAATAACGCAGGAATTGGGTGTATTTTAAATACAGTAACCGCTACTATAAGTAAAACAATACAGAAAATTAAAACTAAAAAAGCAGTCATAGTATTTTAATTCACAGGAGGAACCATTTAATTACCAGACTTAACATGTAAATAAAATGTTAAGCTACCATACAAACTTAAAGGAAAATGCCTTTAAAATGTAGTTGCATTTTTTCATGTTAGAACACAATTTTACCATTTATATATAAAATCATGAAACTAAAAGAGTAAGGAACTAGATTTTAGAATTACTTCTATTTTAAACCTCCTCTAATTCCGCCTGTTGCTCAGAAAGATATGGCTCCATGTATTCTGTAGGGGTCATTTTCATTAGTGCTTTAAATTGGCGGTTAAAATTAGTAATGGTATTAAATCCAGATTGATAACAAATAGTCGTAATCTGTAGTTTTCCCTCAATTAACAGCTTGCATGCATGTCCGATCCTAATTTCATTTAAAAACTGGACAAAAGACTTCTGTGTTCTTTTTTTAAAGTATCTACAAAACGCATTGGGTGCCATATGGGCAATTGATGCAACTGTCTCCAATTCTATTTTATTCTCAAAATTTTCATTTAGATAAGAAATTATTCTCGCCATACGTTCCTTCTCACTTTTCTTATATGAATTATCAAATCCATTAGAACATAAAAAGCTGTAGTTCTCACTCACTGATAAAATATCTAAAATTTTTAAAAGACCTACAATTCTAGATAGTCCGGTTGAACACACCAGCCCCATCATATGTGTATGTACTAGATAGGTTGCTGCCTTTGAAAATTTAAGTCCTCTATTTGCATTCTCAAACAACTTTTGCAACCTTTTTGCTTCTGGCAACTCTCTAAAGGTCTCACCTAAAAAATCAATATCAAATTTTACCACTATTAAATCAGCCGCTTCATTCTCACCCATATCCTCATAATACTCTCTATGATTTCTAAATAAGTGTGGAACATTACTACCTATTAAATACAATTCACCTTCATTAAAATTTCCTATTGAATTACCCACATAACGGGTACCTGAACTTTTTAAAAAATAGATAAGTTCTATTTCTGGATGAAAATGCCAGTCTTGTTCAATACATGGTATTGTATCCTGTCTTGCTAAAAAAGAATTTTCCGGTTTTCTATCGGTTTGCTTATAGGTTAGTTTCATTTTGTCGTTATAAAAGGCTCTTCTTTAAATCATAAAAATCATATAGATTAATTTTTGAATAAGGTATAATAGAAATTGAGAATTACTAATATAATAATATATTCACAATAAAAAAGTAAAATTGCAATATTAGAGTTAATATTATACTATAAGTTGATTTTAAAAAAAGACTTCAGTTAACACTATCTATTCTTAAAAAGTATTGATTTTTCTTAAGAAAATTTATGAATTAAAAACCCATATAACCTATTTATTCTTTTTATAACTTATAGAATATTATGATGAACGATTTTATATTTACTATTGAAGAACAACTAATATCTTATAAAAAAAGATTGTTGTTGAATTATTTTTAAAAAAGCTATAAAACAAAATGAGGAATCTCTACAAAAACGTGGGTTAATCCAGTCTATTAATCGAAGAATAGCTGTTTTAAAATTTTAAAGTAAACTATTTGATTTTTTAACACTCATAATCTAAACAAATGATTTTATAAATCGACTTTACTGTACTTCAACTTTGAATTCTTTATCTTTACATCTTGAGATTAGTTATTCAACCTCTTTTAAAAATAATGTCGATAACAAATCGACAACAGAAAAAATAAAATTTCGCAGAACCCTCTGTATTCAGGCATTTTCAACATTAGGTTTGAATCCTGTCGAGGTCACTACAAAAAGCTCCATTCTCATGGAGCTTTTTTTTATTTTTTGTTCTTAATCCTAAGCATCAATTCTAAAAAGTAGTAATCTGCGTAGTTGATAGACACATCCATCTCATCCTTTTTAGGCCAATTACCCGTACTATGTTTTAAGATAAAAGGAGCTTCTATTTCAGATGGCAAAAGATATGCTTCACTTTTTAAAGTTTTCAACACCTTTTTTGAATATTCCAAATAAGCTTTTTCATTAGTGAAATTTGTAAGTTCTACCAATGCAGAAGCTACAATGGTTGCAGCGGAAACATCCTTAATAGTATTTGGTATACTTGGATCATTAAAATCCCAAAACGGAATTCCGTCCTCCGGTAAACTATTATGTTCTAAATAGAATTCCGCCGATTTCCTTGCCTGCTCTAAATAAACCGAATTGCCAGTATATCTATAACACATTGTAAAACCATAGATACCCCACGCCTGCCCCCTAGCCCATGAAGAATTATGATTAAAACCTTGGTGCGTAACTTTATCTTTAACCCTACCGGTAACCGTATCATAGACAACTACGTGAAAACTACTATTGTTTTCCCTAAAATGATTTTTTAAAGTGGTATTGGCATGCTGCACAGCAATGTTATGAAATGTGCTATCACCCGATATTTTAGTAGCCTCAAACAACAATTCTAGGTTCATCATATTATCAATAATAACGGGATACTCCCAAATATCCTTATTAAAATCCCATGAACGTATACTGCCTACTTTTTTATTAAACCTAGTGCTCAAAGTAGTTGCACTTTGTATTAAAACAGATTTGTAATGGTCATTTTTTGTTACTTCAAAACCTTCTCCAAAACTACAATACATTTTAAACCCCATATCATGGGTAGCATCATTATATTTTTCTTGTTCAATATAATCTGTTGACTCCATTGCCTTAGATTTAAAGGCTGGATTACCGGTTAATTTATACAATTGCCAAAGATTACCTGGGTAGAACCCACTTGTCCAGTCTTTTGAAGTTACTTTGAATATTTTTTTGGTTTTGGGGTCATAACTTCTTGGGATGGAAATGGAATCTACTGCATAATCTAAAAATTTCTGATATCGAATTTGCAGGAGTGAATCTGCCGATATACGCAGTATACCTTCTTTTTCATGAGGTGTTTCTTTGCAAGATAACGAAGCTAAAGCAATTAAAATACAAAAGCCTTTACACCATATTTTACCCATAGCACATATTAATTAGTACCTAGTAGCACATAAATTACTACTGTAATTATACACAATATTATTGCCATTGGTCTTGTGTACTGCCATTCTTTCATTTCCACATAATCATGATCTTCTTCTTTAAATGGTTGCCTATTAGGATAGAAATAGGAGACAATGAACATTACCAACATATTCAAGACAAATTCTATTCCCCAAATATGCACAAAATGAATATCTACTTTTAAGATAAAGGTTGTTAAAATATAGAAAGTCAAACCTATGACCAAAGCCACTTTTGCTGCTGTAGCGGAGATTTTCTTCAAAAAGAAACCTGCCAACATTATTGACGCTATTGGTATAAAGAAAATACCATTAAGCTGCTGTAAAAGTTGATATAATCCATCTGGAGCATTTGCTACCATTGGCGCTACTAAGATGGCAAATACCGCAAGAACGGTCGATGTCAGTTTCCCTATCCTAACCAATTTTTTATCACTGCTTTTTTTACCAAAATGTCTTTTAAAAACATCTATACTGAATATGGTTGCAGCACTATTTAACACACTATTGAAAGTACTTAATACGGCTCCCATTATTATTGCCGCAAATACACCAACAAAACCAATAGGCAGTACTTTTTTTACTAATTCCGGATATATCATATCTTGATTATTGTACATAGAATCTCCAAAATAATAGAAGGCAATTACTCCAGGTAGAATTATGATAATGGGAACTAAAATCTTTAAAACCCCTGTAAAAAGCAATCCTTTTTGAGCTTCGACCAAATTCTTGGCGCCTAATGCACGCTGAATTATCGTTTGGTTCATGCTCCAGAAGTATAACTGATTAATGATCAAACCTGTAAAAAGCACCTCAAACGGCAGAACTGAATCTTTAGCTCCAATGACATTGAATTTCTCTGGACTATGGTTAAACACCTTTGACAAACCTAAAAACGGATTACCATCACCAATACCTACCAGTGCTATTATTGGTATTGCCAGACCTCCAATTAACAATCCGTATCCATTAATTGTATCTGAAACAGCTACCGCTTTCAACCCTCCAAATATGGCATATATGGATCCTAAAACACCAATACACACAACAGTTATCCAGAGCCCCTCTTCTTTTGATACATCTAAAACTTCGGATATATTAAAAATACTCTCAATGTTAATTGCTCCCGTGTAAAGAACAATTGGTAGTAATGTAACCACAAATGATATCATTAGAAATAAAGCAACCAAAGTTCTGGTAGTACTATCAAACCTCTTCTCAAGATATTCTGGTATTGTAGTCAGTCCCATTTTTAAATACTTTGGAACAAAATAGATGGCAGCAGCAACTAAAGCCAATGCCGAAGTTACCTCCCAAGCAATAATTATAAATCCATTCTTATAAGACGATCCGTTCATACCAATTAAATGCTCGGTAGAAATATTGGTCAATAACATTGAACCGGCAATAACAACACCGGTTAAACTTCTTCCGCCGAGAAAATAACCATCTTTAGAATCTAATTTTTCTTTTCTCAGTTTATACCATGAATAAATTGCTACAAAAGCTGTAAAGGCAATAAAAGTAATAGTGGTGTACATATGAATTTGGTTAGGTTTAAAATTAAAATGGAAAGCAAAAAAAATGCTCTAGTAAAAAATGCTAGAGCATTGGCAAACTCAAATAATAATGAAATTAAAAACTCAACTTTTCAGGTAAGTACTTTGCTACCAACTCTTTGTAATAAGGCAGTAATTTTTTAGCATCCGGTGGCACAGGCGCTTTTGAATATAGATCGTAGGGATTAAATTTTTTGACCCACTCGAACATTTCAATGTCCTTTGCGGTCATTAAGTGCGTGTAATCATTTTCTCTATGTTGAGAATAAAAAGAATGGTACCTGATCATATAAAGGGCAGGTTCCGGCAAGTAATCTTTCATTATTTGATAAAGATACTCATCATGTCCCCAACTCATCTTTACATTGTCCAAGCCACAATTTGGCTCGTAGATACCGTATTTTGTATTATATCTACTATCAGTAGCATCAGGATTTGCGTTAAAAAATTCCGGATATACTATTTTATAGGAATAAGCACACCCAACAGGGAAGGTATCACCTACTACAGCCCATTGTGGTTCACCGAACAAACAAAGAATTTTTCCTAAATCATGAATAAAACCAGTAAGCACAAACCAATCTGGATGCCCATCTGCCCTTATTGCTTCAGATGTCTGTAATAAATGCTGTAGTTGGTCCAAATCTATATCTGGATCACTATCGTCTACCAATGTATTTAGAAAATCAACAGCCTCCCAAATAGACATTTCCTTCTTATTGAACTGTAAAAATTCTTTCTCCTTTTCAACTACAAAATCATAGGTTTGAAATTGATGATTTATCCTATAAAATTCTTTGACCGTATCTAATCTTTCTGAGTCTACATAATTTCTAAACTCCTCTTTTTCTTTTGTGGTTTCTTCTGGATCAGGATATCTCTCTAATAAGTTATCTTCCCAATCATCAATATTATCCATAGGATGATCTTGATTGTTGTTCAACGCTTTTTTCATAAAAGTCGATATTAAAGTTTTTGAATAAGTTGATTTGTTGTAATGATAGTACCACTATCTACATGCAATTTATCATATTAATACAATAATTAGATGGATAATACCATCATAAATATGGATTACATGCCAAACAATAAAAATATAAAAGATTCTATTTCAACAATTTACTAGGAGGGAAACCAAATTGCTTCTTAAAACACCTACTAAAATAAAGGGGATCATTGAACCCTACTAAATTGGTGACTTCAGACACATTGTATTTCTTTGATCTTAACAGCTTAGCAGATTTCTTTAATCTAATAGTTCGTATAAATTCATTAGGTGCCAAATCCGTAAGCTCTTTTATTTTTCGGTATAGTTTTGAAGAGCTCATACCTAATTCTTGACATAAAACATTAGTAGTTAAGTCAACATCATCAATATGTTCTTCAATGATATTGGTTACCTGGTCCATTAGTTCCCTATCAATTGGAGAATGGGTAAGTAAACCTACCTCACTTTCAACTTCATCAGAGAACTTTGCTTTGAGCTCTAAACGGGTTTTAATCGTATTTACAATGACAGATTTTAACAACGAAGGATCAAACGGCTTAACCAGGTATGAATCTGCACCCACATCATAGCCTTTGACTTTATCTTCATTCTCAGATAATGCCGTCAATAAGATTACAGGTATATGACTAATAAACTCATCATTCTTTAGTTCATTGCAAAATTCTAATCCGTCCATTACCGGCATCATTACATCTGCAACACATAACATTGGTTTTATTTTTCTACAAAGCTGCAAGCCTTCTTCTCCATTCTCTGCCTCGTACACCTTATAATAGGCAGATAAGTAATCAATAAGATATTTTCTTAGCTCGGTATTATCTTCAATGACCAAAATTTTATCTTTAATATCAGTATTGGTCGTCTTTCTTTTAATAGGAACAAACGTTTCTGGTTCACTAATTTCTTTGTTAGAAATAAACTCGAACACTTCCTTTTTAGAATAACTCTCTCTATGTATAGGAATTTCAACTGTAAACGTACTACCCTCATTGGGTTTACTCTCAACAACTATGGTACCCTTATGTAATTCAACCAAAGATTTTACAAGAGAAAGACCAATACCGGAACCCGTATTATTTTCTTTACTATTTGTGGCTTGATAAAATCTTGTAAATATTTTTTCTTGACTTTTTAGTGGAATACCTATACCATCATCACTTACTTCAATTACCAATGTATTTTCATCGTTCTCTTTAAGCTTAACAAACAAATCCACATGACCATATTTGTTGGTGAATTTGATGGCATTGGACAATAAGTTATATAAAATCTTATCAAATTTATCTCGGTCTATCCAACCAAAAAGATGTTCTACTTCGCTAATTATATTAAAATCTATTTGCTTGTTAAAAGCGAACTCTTTAAAAGAATCGAATGTATTTGTGGTGAACAATAATATGTCCGTTTTAGAAACTTTAAGCTTTAGTTCACCTGTTTGCGCTTTTCTAAAATCTAATACCTGATTGACTAAATTTAAAAGTCTACTGGCATTTTGATGAATTAAATTAAATCTACTTTTTTGATAGTCACTACTGTTCTCATTACTTTCTTCCAACAATTGTTTTGCTGGCCCTAAGATTAATGTCAACGGTGTTCTTAACTCATGAGATATATTGGTGAAGAATCTAAGTTTTTCATTGTTCAGTTTAATATCACGCTCTCTATTTACCTTTTCGGTAACCAATTCTTGCTTTAAGCGTAGCCTATTTTTCATTTCTTTTCTTATCAAATAAATTACCAAGACCAAAAATGCAATAAATAGGATCAAAGCTTGATAGGTTAACCAAAAAGGAGGCTTTATGATAATGTTATACGAATTTACATTACTCCAATAACCATCACTGTTGCTTGATTTTATCTTGAAAGTATATTCACTTGGAAACAGATTGGTGTATTGTACTGTTCGTGAATTGCTAGAAGTTGATATCCAGTCTTCATCAAAGCCTTCTAGCATATATTCAAAGCTGTTCAGTTTTTCTTTAACGTAAGAAGGTGTAGAGAATTGAAGTGAAAAATTTCTGTTTTTATACTCTAAGGTTACATTCTTAATATCGTTTACATCCTTAAGCAATGGAATTTGACCATTGATTTCCACACCTGGTTCTATTACTTCATTTTGTATTTTAAACTCAGTAATTATAGGGGTTTTAGCTATTTTATTTTCACTTATAGCATGTGGAGAAAAATATATTATTCCGTTTTTACCACCTAAAAATATGTTTGAATCATCAAAATTGTAAAAACCACTAGAACTAAATACATCTAATCTATTACCACTTTTTACATCATAAATATTATGACTCTTTAAATTAGATTTCAACCTGGCAACACTATTACTATTCATGTTGAACCAAATATCACCGTTTGTATAAGTGAGCATATCTGTTATCCACTTGTCGGCAAGCTCAGAAGGTTCATCTAACGGCACAAACTTTTTGGTATTGAAATCAAATAAATTAAGTCCTTTTCTTGTTGCCGCCCATAAGCGACCTTCATGATCTAACATAATATCACTTACATTATCATGAAGTAAACCAGCATCTGAGGTTGACGATGATGTATAATACTCAAAACTATTTTCACCTTTTAAATAATTAACTACACCTGTCTCTGTAGCAAACCAAATACTGGAATCATTCTGTTTTACAATTTCATTTATTTGGTATCCCTTTAAAAATATCTCTGTATTTGTACCATTCTTAAGTTCTGTTGTATTCAATATCAGAGCCCCTTCTCCAAAAGACCCTACTAACAGCTGATCTTTTGCATATGTTTCAAAAGCAAAGATTGGCGATTGCTCAAAGCCGATATTGAATTCTTTTGATCTATTTTTTTTATAATCATACACCAATAACTTTCCGTTCCAAAGGCCACAGTAAAATGTTACCCCATCTATGGAATAAATGCTTGCTATATCTTTTTGGTTGTTATACAAGGGTAAAAAGGCATCTTCATTCGAGATAAAAAGTCCATTATGTCTTGTGGCAACTACAACTTTACCATCATAAGTTTTACTAAAACCTCTAATTCTTGGAACTTGATTATCAATATGTAGTGAAATATCCTTATTGCTATTAAATTGATTTTCAAACGGATCATACTTATCTAAACCATCTTCTGTACCGATCCATAACACTCCTGATGAATCAAAAAATAAGGCTGATACCAAATTATCTACCAAGGAAGTATCATCTGTCAATACTGAATAATGCCACTTATACTCACCTTTAGCAATATCTTCCAATTGATTACAAACTATTAAACCACCTAATGTACCTACCCAATATTTGCCATCATCTGCCTGTGTAACCGAAAGAAAATATGGACCTAACCCATCTCTGATCTCTGTATTTTCTATTTCCAGATTTACAAATTCATTTGACCCTTTGTTCAACTTATACAACCCTTCTCTGGTACCAATGAAGATATCTGACTTTGCATCTTCATATATAAAATTTAAATATGGATTTTTCTCTGTTGAATTTGGAATTGTAAGAGTATAAATATGTTTTTGGGAGATTTCACCCTTAGAATCTAACATTAATTTGGCTACACCGCCAGATTCGTAGCTACCGATCCAAATATTCCCATTTTTATCTTCTACAATTGCTTTTATGTAGTTGAAATTTTCAATTTGAACCTTTCTAAAAGTATTGGTCTCAACATTTAAGATATAGAGACCACTATTTTTTGTACCTACCCAAACTCTTTTAAACTTATCAACATAAACCGATCTTATTTCTCCCTCCGGAAGACTTTCACTATTGTTCCTATCAGGTAAATAGGTGTTAAACGTATGAGTATCCGTTTTGTATAATGAGAGTCCATCTCTGGTACCTATCCATAAATTATTAAAGTCCTCATCTAGAGCTAAGGCCGTAATATCATCATTGTGCAGTTTAGACCCATCGGTAGAAGAGCTTAGATAAGATTTAAACTCATAACCATCAAATCTATTTAGACCGGCAAATGTACCCAACCATAAAAATCCATGCTTATCTTGAACAATATGCCTAACAGCATTATGAGACAACCCACTGTCATCATTATAATGCTCAAATTTAATATCTTGAGCAGTTACGCTTGTTGCTAATAAAATAATTAAGATAAATATGCTGAAAACATTTCGCATGTTTTGTTTTAAATGTTTGAGTTTGGTTAGTTATAAATGTACTAAAGCTACAAATAACAGTTTATTCTAGAACGTTAAGGCGTTTCTTTTCAATAGTCCCAGCTTTTACATCTATTGTAAAATGATCTGATGGTTTTCCGTTACTACTTTTCTCGAAAATATATGACCACAATCTGTAAGCGCTATCATCAGATTGTTTTAATTGACTACATAAAAATTCGTACTGTTTTAAACGAGCTTTTCCAATATCGGCAAAGGCCAATTCATCTGCGCTTCTTAAGCGATAAAAATCATATATCATGTCAAAACCCGTCCAGGCCTTAAAATCACCTCTAGATAAATTGGCGCTATTAAAGCTATTGTCAAGATTATCGTTTTGAGCCATTAAAAGCTCTTCACCTGTTTTATGCATAAAAGTTTCAACAAATTCTTGTGACCAATCATTTGGCAAAAAACGAAGCCTAACCAATTCCTTTAAATGCCATTGTGTAAAATCTCTATAATTCTCAGCTGTTAAAATGTCTTTATTCCAAATTTCAGTAGTCTGCGTATTTTGTAAATAATTATATTCCTCCTCGTATAAGGAAAATAGACTATTGAATTTTTCAGCTTTTTCAATAACAACCGTCTCCACTTCAAACTTGGTTTTAGAATGTATCGTTAATATCTTATAACCAGGTGCGTATGCAGCTAATGACGGAGTTTGAATATTGTATAAAGTGTTACCTTTTGTACTTGTTCTTACACCAGTATCATTAATATGCATATGACCACCAAAATGAATTTCAATACCTGCATCTGCAAATAACTCTGCCACTTCCTCTTTTGGCACACGGTGTAGTTGCATTTTCGATTCACCAAAAAAATGTTTCATTTCATCTGATGCATTGTCATTATAATCAACCATGGGATAATGACTAAAAGCAATTAAAACCTTGTTCATTTTTTTAGCCTTCTCTGATACTTTTTTTACCCAATCTATTAAATGTCTTTTTTGTAAAAGCACATTATTGTACCCTGTACTTGCACTTTCAAAATCATTGATATTTTCTGATACGCCAGATAATTTATTTTTTGGAACATAAACATTGGCATCTAATGCCAATAGCCAAAGGCCTTCGGTTGGTTCTACTAGATAACTTGCATCTGGGTGTTTATTAAACGCATCGATCGCATAGGTTCTATTTTCCAATGAAGACGCTTGCTCTGCCTTGTTAAACGTATAACCTTGATAAGAGTAATCTGAAAATGGAGTTTCCCAATACACGTAATCTTTTTGTGGATAAAAACCAAAAGCAGCCATTTCATTTAAAATATCTTGGTATCCCCACTTTTGAATTTCCGAGGTAATAATTGGGGTAAGCCGCCCAGCTAAAGTATCCTTTATATTTTCAATTGAACTTGTAATTATCTGTTCTTTTCCCCCAATACCCAAAAAATCGGTTTTACCGGCATCATGCGTAAAGGGTTTTACAGGATCATGATTTCCTGTTGTAGCAAAAAATAAAATATCATGCTCGTCGGTATAGCGTTGTAAAATTCTACGCAACCCCTTAACATGTACGGGTTGGCCATCATCACTAAAATCACCTGGCAATGCAACTATTTTAATTCCCCTTTTTACAATGTCATCTAGCGCTTCAATAAAGGCAAAATAATTCTCATTGAATATTCTGGTAGATTGTAATTGTGCATTCATAGTACGAATGTTTACAAAATCACCGGTTTTATGGTTTTTAATTCTTGTGTAATCTACATCTTCAAATTGCGCATAGATATCTTGAAAATGTGCATCTGCAATAAATGCAATTTTCACTTCTTCAAATTCTTCTTCCTTTCCAGTACCACAAGAAAGCATCAAAAATAGCAGAGCAACATACAGAAATCTATATTGCTGTCTAATTCTAGTTTGAATTATTTTTTGACCGTTTCTTTCGGAAAGGCATAGCTCTTTTTCCATCCTCCTAAATCTATCAACACTTGATCAATTAATACTCCAGGATCTACCATCCATATTTTCAATGTATGTTTTCCTGCCTTATTTACAATTTGTTTTACCGTTTGTATTGATGCGTTTCTAAGTACATTCTGTTTCCATACCTCACTTCGACCTTTGGTTTCAAAATTCACAAAAACCGGTGTAGCGTCATCAATAGCAATTGCACAGCGAACTCCTATTCCAGCAAATGGGGCATGAGTGGGTACCGCTTGTATATTCACATCTACCTCACCAAAATTAAATGTATAAAAATCATATTCCAAAACCGGACTATTCGCTTTTATTTCCTCTAAATCTATCAAAGTCGTTGAAGTTCTAGGCAGTGCAGTTATGACCTTATTGGTATAGCCCATACCTTCAAATAACTTCCAATTTGCCTCTTTACCTTCTTTCTTTCTTGTAAAGTTTTCGGCATGTATAGATACATAACCCTTATCCTCAACAAAACCGTTGTAGTTTTTTAATGCCTCGAATTTAGGATTGTAAGCAGATACACCAATGGTAGTAGTTTTCCCTTCTGATATAAATTCAATAGCACTATTCACCTTATAACTCGGAGGAATCAACTGAAAATCGTGTCCTAGCGGAGCTTCTTTTTTATTCTCGCCTTGGGGAACTTTGCTCCAATCTATACTCACCCAAATACGTTTTTCCAAATTATCAGAATTTAAGGTTCCTTTATTTTCTGACAAGCGAATCCAATCTGATTTAGGTTTTGCTTTCCAATTAACCGTACCCTTACCATTTGCAAAAACATCAATATAATAAGCACTCTTAGTATAGCTATTAAAAACAGGAAGTACATCTGCATAGCTATTAATTACCTTATCATTAACCTCCATCTGATACCCTTCCAAGGCTAAACCCAAACTAGTTTTTTCACTGTTAACAACGGCAAAGGTTGCCGGTTTTGCAAACACCGGAAGAAAACGAGGAGCCATTGTCATAATATGGTTCCATTTACCATTTTTAAGCACTGTATTGTAGTAATCGGTCTCTTCAATGATTCGATTATAAGCTTCTTCTGATAATACGCTAAAAGTATTCGCACTTTGCCTGCCTTGTTTAGCTGTAAATTGGTTCTTAAAACTATACAACCACTTCTGATTTAATTTAGATGCACCAATAACCGGGTAATACACCAATTGGTAAAAAGCATCTTTTCTATACATTGGTATATTGTTATAAATCTCCTCTGTAGCATTTATTAAACTTTTAAAACTATCAATACGCTCTGTAACCTCATCGCCATAATGAAACTGTGTTAATTCTGTTTCCCCTTCTTTAGTAACCGGCTCTACCTGGCTCCACGCCATAAACTCAGGTCTTCTTATATACGCCAAACGGTTATTTTCAAATAATACATTTGTAATTTCAGTTGCAAATGTTTCACCAAATTCACGCGAAGCCCAATTCTTAGTATGCTGTTTTACAGACGAACTTTCATTAAAGTCCTCCATATTCCAAGCCATATCTAAAAACAGTTCAATGTTATACTCATGTGGTTTAATATCACCGCAATTTAAAATCCAAATATTACGAGATTGAAGCTCAAATGCTTTTGACATTTCTTCCCACATCAAAACCGGATTGGTAGAATTCAACCATAAATAATCATGCGGTCTACCCCAATATGATGTATGATAATATACCCCGGCACCACCCGCTCTTTTTTGCTCCTGCGGATTACTTAATTGACGTATGTACCCGTAGTTATCATCAGTCCAAACCAAAGTGATATCCTCAGGTAATTCAAGTCCGCTTTGGTAATAGTTCAACACCTCTTTATAGGGCACAAAAGCTTGTGGAATACTTGACGGGTCTTTCTTTGTCTCCTTAGCTAAAATGGCTCGTTGGTCGGTAATTACACGCTCCAACAAATGTACTTGTGCATCGGTATCATCTTCGCCAACGATCATGGGCGAATCATGCTCACCACGCATACCCGTAGTGTAAACACCTTCTAATTTGGCTGTTTCTTTTACTCTTTTGGTGAATAGCCTTTTTATGGTTTCTGAATTGGTATCATATCTATACTCCCCCATTTCATCATGTTTCCATTCCGTATTTATATTGCTAAGCATGGGTTCAGCATGCGATGAACCAATAACAATGGCATAATCATCTGCCACAAATTTATTCTCTGGGTACGAGTAAAATGGTTTGGTACTAGAATGCATGGCAGGCCAAATAGTATTTGCCCGTAATCGCAATAACAATTCAAATACTTTGGCATAAGTTTTTGGGCCTATATCACCAGTTTCTGTTTCAAAATTTAAAGCTGCCCATCGTTGTAATCCCCAATCTTCATCATTAAGAAAAACACCTCTGTACTTTACAGAAGGAGATTTTGAAACTTCTTTTTCCATAGTAAGAGAAAGTGACTCTTTTTTAGTCGGAGTAACATCTGCCCACCATTCCCATGGTGATACGCCTATTTTTCTGGAGAGTTCTAATATACCATAGGCTGTTCCCCTCCTATCACTACCTACAACCACTAAAGCTTTCTTAATAGTAGATGTTGGATTTTCAACAATCTGAATACTATACCGTTCCCATTGTTTTTCAATTACAGAAACATCAATTTCACCAGCAGCGATCATGCTATCAATCAATTTATTGCTACCAATGGTACCGGCAATTATTGTAGTTTCAGACCTACTATCTTTAGTGGAGACTCCAGGCTTTTTTCCTGTGATGTTATAAACGTCAGTTGCAAATATATTTGATGCTATAGTTACAACCTTTGCATCTTTCTTATCTATTAAAATAGAGGTAATCGCATTGTCCCCTACAAGTGTAAAATCAGAAGTAGCTTGCTCTTGTGCCGCTAATACCACCACTTGAAAGCAAATGAGCATTACAACTATCTTTTTAATTAAGTTACTTTTTCTTAATTTTCTCATACGTCCCATCTTCAAAAATCACTTTATAATCAGAATCAAATAATGTGGAGGGCACATAATAATCTGTAGAGATTACTTGCGCTCCCGATGCCTTTGCCTTCTCAAACTTTTCATAATCATTGGTTCTTGCTTCTTTAGTACCGGCATCTGCCCTAGTGCGAACCATATATCCTTTTGAAACCAGTTCTTTTATATACGCGAACTCTTTAACCGGGTTATTTACTATTCTAAAACCAGCTTCTGCATTGCCCTCTTTACTATTAACAAATAAGACTCTCCTTTTTAATGATTCATGACCTAATAGATATTCATTAATTCGTTTCTCCTTTTCGTCTAACACAAATAAGAACTTCCCTTTTACACTATTCAAGCTTGGCCACCCCTTTGTTAAAATAGCTTTTTCAAGGGATTCAAAATCACCCCTAACATCATCTGGAGTTATTAATTGACTTGCAGGCAGCACACTTTTTATTTCATCATCAAGCGCATTTAAGGCGCTTTTATCAAATGACAAAGGTTCTCTAGTTTGTGGTACTTTTTGATCTTTCGTATTGATAAGAATAATTACAGGAGTATGATTTGGGTTGTTATCCGACCATTTTTTCAAGGCTTTTAATCCATCAGAAAATAATAAATAGTGGCTTCTAAAATCAATATCCTGAACATGAAACATTTTAAGTCCGGGTTGTTTCAACTTTTCTTCCACATCAAAAGTCAAAGGTTCTTGACCAAGAGATCTTACTATTTCTAATCCTTTAGGGTTAGAAAAATAACCTCCTTTTGGATCATAAAAAACATCCAATTCTAAATTCCGTAAACCTAAATTCAATTGTTCCTCTAAAGAAATATGGGTGTATTGCAAACTTTCCATTTTCTTTGGTTCCACCGTATGCAAGTAATCGTACAACGGTCTTTCAATCGCAATTTTATATGAATTATGACTACCTATTACTTGAATATCGTTTAGTGACACATGTTTGCTCTTACAGCCTACGAATGCAAAAGCAGATAACAACATACACAAAGCAATGGTCTGTTTCATTATTTTATTTTTTTTGATTTTTGAAGTCGTATATCTTTAGAAGATGCGCCTACCATAAATTGATATTCGCCTTTTTCGAACGACCATTGTTTAGCTTTTTCATCCCAATACTGCAGGTCATTTTTAGATACTTTAAATTCAATAGTTTTTGATTCTCCAATATCTAAGCTGATTCTTTCAAACCCTATCAACTTTTTAATAGGTCTGTTTACAGCTGAATTATTAACCGTATAATACAACTGCACTACCTCATCGCCATTAAAAGTCCCAGTATTTTTAATTGTTGCAGATATTAAAACAGCATCAGATTCAGACTTTACTTTTAAAGAATCATATTTAAATTGGGTATAACTTAATCCATATCCGAAAGGATACAGTACGTCTCCCTTAAAATACATATATGTTCTACCATTAGACACCTCGTAATCATCCATATCAGGCAAATCTGAAACCGATTTATAAAAGGTAAATGGCAATCTACCTGCAGGATTGTAATCTCCAAACAATACATCTGCAATAGCAGTACCGCCGGCTTCACCCGGATACCATGCATCTACAATTGCAGGTACATTATCATCCATCCAATTAATAGCCAAAGAGCTACCAGCAACCAAAACAACAATTAGATTTTTGTTCTCGGCATATATCTCTTTTAAGTAATTGACCTGGTCTTCTGGCAACGCTAACGAAGTTCTATCGCGACCTTCCTTTTCAATAGATTTATTAATACCCATTACAGCTATCACATAATCGCTCTCTTTGGCAACCTGCTTGTCCTCCGTATATAAATCGTCTGTAGTTGCTGGTACTTCCCAAAGCAATTGACAAATAGCATCGCCTCCATTATCAAAATACTCTAATTTGATAGCGTATTTTTCACCCGCCTCCATATCTAATTCTACCTGGTCTGTGGTCATACCACGGTTGTGCCATTCATCCACTACCAATTCACCATTCAACCACATACGAACCCCATCATCAGAATTCACCCCAATCTTATAAACTCCTGAAAAATTTCGGGTTATGTAACCAGACCAACGCATAGATTTATGACGAAAGTTGGTAAACGGATCTGGTGGATTATTTACTGGATCAAAATTCACCACTTTATCAACGCGCGTTTGTGGCGTACCCTCTAAAAATTTGTCATCATAATATTCTCCGTACAAACCAGATTCACCTGTTTGGTCATTCACCAAATTTTCAGCTTCAATTAAATTTAAGTTTCTAGCCGCCGTTTTCCATTTCACATAAGTGACCTCTGCCTTATCACCAACTTTATTTCTAATACCTTCTAAAGGTGATATGGGTTTAATTACGGGAAGACCACTATAATCGCCAAAAACAACCTGATTAGCATTAAAACCAACAACCGCAATTTTTTTAATATCCTTTACATTTAAAGGCAATATATCATTTTGATTCTTCAACAAAACCATAGATTGTCTTGATGTTTCCAATGCCAGTTCTTGATGCTTTTTAGATCCAATTACATCTGGCGAGATTTTAGTATAAGGGTTGTCGTCAACTTTATCAAAAATCCCTAATTTAAAACGAGCGGTTAAAACCCTTTTTACCGCCTTATCTATATTTACTTGGGACACTAGCCCATTTTCATATGCCTTTAACAGGTGTTCAGCATAAATATCGTCTCCACACTCCAAATCAAGTCCACCTTCTAATGCTACCTTGGCAGCCTCATCTTTAGTAGTTACATATTTGTGCGATTTCTGAATATAGGTGGGTGCACCACAATCACTTACTACGTAACCCTCAAAACCCCATTCATCTCTTAGAACAGTATTCAATAGCCAACCATTTGCAGTACTAGGCACCCCATTTAAAGCGTTGTATGCACTCATAATAGATTGGGCATTACCTTCTTGAACAGCCACTTTATATGCAGGGAAATAATATTCACGTAAAGATTTTTCTGAAATATTGGCGTTGTAAGCAAACCTGTTTTCCTCTTGGTTATTGGCTACAAAATGCTTCGGTGTAGAAACTACCTTTAGATATTTATCATCATCGCCTTGCAAACCTTTTACAAAAGACATCCCTATTCTACTAGTTAAATATGGATCTTCTCCATAGGTTTCTGGAGTTCTACCCCAGCGTGGGTCTCTAGCCATATTAATGGTAGGAGACCAAAATGTCAATAGATCACTATACACATTCTTTTGCTCTTTACCTTGATTGTAGAAATTCCATTTACCCCTAGCCTCATCTGAAATAGCGGTTGAAACTTGATGAATTAAATTTGGATTCCATGTTGATGCCAATGCCACCGCTTGCGGAAAAACAGTAAATCGACCACCTTTTACTACACCATGTAAAGCTTCATTACCATGATAATAATTTTCTATTTCCAATCTTGGAATAGCCTCAGCAGTAGAAATCAACATAGAAATCTTTTCTTGGATTGTAAGCCTACTCATTAAATCAGCTACCCTTGTTTCTAATGGTAAGTCTTGATTTTTAAATTCCCATTGGTTTTGTGAAAAACCAGCTAAGGGAATCAATATAAATATTGCGAATAATGGTACAATTTTCTTAATCGACATAAATCGTATTTTGATCATCCTTCTCAGACAGTTTTGCTATTTAATAAATTCCACATTTGTCACCTTAGCCACAATAGGGTTAGGCCAAACCTTATCATTGTATAGCCGTTGTGCTCTACTTATTGAGATTTCCAGTAAATCTTTATGTTGAACAAAATGAGATGTTGGTGTGTTTTCCGGCCAATATTCAACCACTAAATCATTCTGCCCTAAAACAGAAACAGCCGTATTTTTAGTTGCCTTCATATTTTTAAGCAGAAAATTTCTTCTAAAACCTTTAAACCAATCTTTTTGACCAGTTATAAAAACATATGCCGTATTTTCATCTTTACCTTTAGTAAACCACATATCGCCATCTTTAATAATAGTTGGCACGGGCCTTACATTTTTGATCCCTTCACTATTTACATACATCCAAAGGGCAATTTCTCTTAACCGTTCTTCTTGTTCCAATGGAATTTCGCCATTAGGCTTAGGACCAACATTCATTAAAAAGTTACCTCCTTTTGCTCTTATTTCTATTAGTTTTTCAATTAATTCAGTTCCAGTTTTATAAGACTCATTAGTAGGTTTATACTGCCACTGGGTTCCCATGGTCATACAGGTTTCCCATGGTCCTTGCATTGCCGTATTGGGTATACTCTGTTCTGGAGTTTCCATTTCTCCTCTTGTAACTACAATATTTGGGTCTAAAGAATGTACATACTGTACTATAGGTGTTGTTTTAAAAGCATCGAAAAATATTACGTCAATAGGTCCATAATTGCTCACCAACTCTTTAACCTGTTTTTTATCGTACTCCAGCAGTTCTTCATTTTCTGTAATCTGACTCATTCTACTATTTCTTGAAATGAGTTCTCCTTGCTTGTTTAAAAAGTTAAAATCCTCAGGAGAAAAATACACACCTACCTTTAGCCCTTGCTTACGTAATGCATTAAAAAGCTCACCAGTTATGTCCTTACCGTAAGGAGTATTCATGATGTTAAAATCAGTGGTTTCCGTATCCCACATGCAAAATCCGTTATGGTGTTTGGTAGTAAACACAACGTATTCAGCACCAGTTATTTTAAATAACCTTGCCCATTCGTCTGCATTAAACTTATCTGGATAAAATGTTTTAGGAAGTTCATTAAAATACCGATTAACATAATCATCTGATGCCCCTACCAATGAGTGACTTATTACACTACCTAATTGGGAATCAACGCTCCAATGCACAAAAATCCCAAATCCCATATCCATAAAATCCTGTTCTAAATCTACCCTATTATTTATTTGTGAATAAATTGTAGAGCAAAAAAAAGCCAATAGAACTGATACCTTGATTCTCATATTTTTATTTTACTGTATTGGTCATTTCCAAAATTAGCTCGCCCCCTTTTACAATATCGTCATGTCTTAAGCTATTAGCTTTTATTGATGTTCCATTAAACTCGGCCTCTGATACATAAAAATTAGCATCACTATTGTTGTTCGCTTTTATGGCAAATAGGTCGCCACTATAAAAATTATTATTCAATTTAATAGTAACCTCATCAAAAATAGGGCTGCCTATTTGGTATTCAGGATTAGCTTCTGTACCTCCGTTCATTTGAAAAATTCCAATTTTAATAAGTACAGCCAAACTGCCCATTAATCCTTGGTCTTCATCTCCATTATATCCGGTGGATGGTGATAAGCCGCCAAAAACAGTTTTCGCCACTTTTCTTGACCAAAGTTGTGTAAGATCTGGTCTATCTAATTGACTAAAAATAAAAGCTGTTTGTATAGAAGGTTGATTACCAAAATTGATTGGAATTCTACTATACTCAGGATGTAATTCTACCGAATGTGATGAACCTGCCGTAAAACCTAAATCTTCTGCAGTTTCAAACTGTTCATTTAGCTTTTTAATTGCAGCATCTGCACCTCCCATTAAGCTTGCCAATCCTTTAATATCATGAGGGACAAACCATGTAGATTGTGCTCCATTAGATTCTATAAAGCCATTTTCTGCTTGGTACGAATCATAATCTGCTTTCCATTGTCCATCAACATTTTTGGGACGCATCCATCCTATTTCGGAATCAAAAACATTTTTATAATTAGAAGATCTCGCCAAGAAATAATCATAATCTTCTTTGTAACCCATCTTTTTCGCTAATTGCGCCAGCGTCCAGTCTTGGTACGCATATTCCATGGTTAAACTAGCACCGTCTTGATGGCTACCAAATTTACCTTCTGGAATAGGGTAAGGCACATAACCTTGATCCATATAATATTTTAAGCCACCACCAACATTAGTTGTGTGCTCATAGCCGGCTTTCTCCATAATTCCGCCAGCTAAATGATTTTTCTTTAAAGCTTGGTAAACGTCTTCCAATTCATCTACAATAATTCCTTTTTGTATTGCAGTAACCATAAAAGGTGTAGCACTTGCTCCTGTCATCACGTAGGTATAATTACCTCCCGAAGGACCACGTGGTATGAGTCCGCCATCTTTATAATACTGCATTAAGGAATTTGAAAAGTCATACATTATTTCAGGATACACCAAGCCCCACAAAGTATTCAAGGTCCATTGTGCTCCCCAAAAAGAATCTGAATTATAATGATTGAATTTTGGCGAGCCATCAGCTTTTAAAGGCAGTTGCCCTACTTTAAATATTTCTCCTGTATTATTAGGGTAAGCACCATTTATATCATTAATAATACGCCTACCTTGTAATGCATGCCACAAATCTGTATAAAACCTTCTTTGATCCTGTTCAGAACCGCCTTTAACATTAATTCTTCCAAGTAAACCGTTCCATTCTCCTTTTGCTTCCTCTTTAACCTTCTCAAACTGCCAGTGCGGTAATTCTTTGGACATATTAAGCGCTGCATTCGCTACAGAGGTATAAGATATACCCACTTTCATTAATACATTATTTTGGTCCTTATCCAAAACAATGAGATAATTACCTGTTTTGTCATCTTTATTGACGGATACTATTTTAGCGTTTAATTTTACTTTAAAATAAACGGTTAAAGGCTTCGGTCTCCTATGCGTAGGTTCCATCGTTACTTTACCGGAAAGCTCATTAGCTGAATTCTGCTCTAAAAAACCATCTGTATTACTACTAGGGCCTAACAATGTATTAAGGTTAAAAAGTATAGCTTTATCTTCTTGGTTATCAGGATAGCTATATTGATGAAAACCTACTCTTTTAGTACTGGTCAATTGGGCGGAAATATTAAAACGATCAAGATTTACTTTATGAAAACCAGGCATAACCACCTCCTGATCATGACTGAATTTTGAATAGAAATCTTTATAAATATCCTCTTTGCTTTCCTTATTTGTAGTTACGGGCATGACCGAAATACCAGACATTTGCCATGCATGTATGTGACTGAATCCCTTTATTGTATCTGTTTTATATCTATAACCACTTCCCCAAGCACCCCCAATTTGGGTATCTGGACTCAGGTTGACCATACCAAAAGGCCTGCTTGCAGATGAAAAGTAGAACCATCTAGAATTTTCCGTATCTAAAAGAGGATACACCTTAGCCGTGTAATCAATATGCTGTTTACCATCGGTTTTAGATTTTACGGGCCGTTCTTTACATGCACCTAACATCAATATTGATATGCTCAGTAAAATAACGTTATATTTAAAATTGTAGCCAAATCTCATTCTTATCAATTTAAAGAGTCATTTTAGTAAGATTAGTTTCAATAGCATTAAGCATATCATAAGAAGGAAAACCATTATTTTGTCTTCTGTTAGCTATAGCATACCAGTTTTTCCATTTATCATCGATATCACCGGTACTTCTGCGATCTAAAATTGTATCTAGTTGTGTCTTTGCTGCTGGTAGTATAGAAATAGCTTCTTTCAAATACTGTTTATCTTTAGTATTCTCAAATTGTTTTTTGAGTTGAGCCATTTTATGTAATGATGTTTCAAAGGCAATTAAATCTGAATACAACTGCGCTGGAAGAAGCACATAGGAATGGTAAAAATTATCATTGTTACCCAATTTTTCATATCCTAATTTTGCTTCAGTAATTGCTTTCTTTAAAACTACATTGATTCTTTCAACGTTTTCTACATCACCAATTACACGATTATAATCATATGGCACAGGTGATTTTCCCGGTCTTTCTATTGGGGCGTTGGATAAATAAGAAACTGCCTCCCTAATTTCCCATAAATGCTCTACATACCCCTTTCTGCCCTCTTGTGCCTCACTTAAATATTTCATTGAATTCACTGCATGTTCAGCTGCTTCTGGGCTAAAGTATTGTTCTGTCCAATCTTTATAAAAAGTATCCGCATGAAAGTCATCTGGGCTATAGCATACCTGGCTATAAGCAACCAGATTTAACAGAAACGGTCTAAAATTTTGCCCATTGACCAAACAATAATTATCAGCATCATATTTATGGAACATTTCTTTCATTACAGACTCCACCTTCTCTGGGTATGGATTGTGTACCGTATGGTTTAGCCAATAACCAGCATGCATATATGTTCCAAAATCATAACCATCGGTAGTACTTGGTAAGTGCTCAAATTCGCCAAATCCATGATCAGACCAAAGCACGGTCCAATCTTTAGGAGGTCTAAAACCATTGTTCCACATTTCCATACCATCAGAATAGCAAACAAGTACCTTTTGAGACTCTGGCTTATACTCATCTACCAGTTCACCAAATGCGGCATAAACCTCATTAAATACCTCAATTTTACTTTCCCCACAGGTACTTTCATATTTCCAATCCCATACTTGGTGGCGTGGTCTTAATATAAAAACGTCTGTTTTTGCCAACGGTGTATCCTCAAAATAATAGCGCCAAGCTTGTAACCAATCTGCTTTATATGTTTTCCAACAATCTGCTTTTTCAGCATCCATTGGATGAATTTGATACCCAAGAGCAAAATCTACCGCTATCTTCATTCCTTTCTCATGGGCATAATCTATCATTTTCTCTACATAGTCAATATCTATTTGATAGTCTGGCTTTAAGGCTTTATACTCAGGTCTAATAAAAAACTCGGGTCTACCCAACATGTCGAAAAGTTGAATAGAATTATAACGAAGACGTACCAAAGAGTTGATCATTTCAGTATAGCTCTCCCAATCGTATTTTAATAACTCGCCCCTATAGTTTGCCAATTCATCTACGTCATTCTCAAAATAAGTTAGCATTGGCACCTTTGGTGGAGCTATAATCTTTGGTTCAAAGTTCAATAGGTCATTGATCTTTTTCTTCTGAGGTAATTTTCCCGTCCAATACTCTAAGGGATCAACACCCAAAACATCTTTTGAGAAATCATATATCGCATATTGCAAACCTTGCTCATCTGAACCTGCAATAACTATAGCTTTATTCTTATGATAAGTATTTATAGCCCAAATGCCACCTCCAGAACCTGGTTTCGATTTAGAAAGCTTTACTTGGCCATTAGTAACAAACTTATTTATAAAGGTATCTTGAGAAGTTCCTAAAATAAATACAAGTGTATTTTCAGGTACCGTAGAATTCGGTGTGATTATAAATACATCTTCCTCTAAAACTTTTTCTAGATCGTTTTTTAGATCACGAATCGTCGAAGTTGCAGCAGTAGTAGCATGTTCTGCCATAACTAAATATACAGCCGACGGATTTTTAAAGTTGCTGTTACAGCCTATACAACATGCTAAACAAGCAGACAGAATTAAGAAATGCTTTAATAATCTGTTTTTTTTAATCATTCGTTTACGTCTTTCTATTTTATAGAAGTTTTGAATATCTGAATTCACTACATTTTAATATGAACAAATGAAGTGATCTTGAAACTATAAATTGAAAAAGGAATTTTGAATTGGGATAAATAAGCTAATCTCAGAAATAAGCGCTGTAATCATATTAACTCAAGTATACTATATGGTTAAAATAATCTCACCCTCATAATAGTCTTTTCCATATCATCTAAAGCATAATACAGGCAGGTACAAAACCTGCCCATATCAACTCAAGGAATGAAAACTAACTTCTTATTATCTCTTAAAATTCCATAATTTTTTAATAACCAGGATTTTGCTCTAAAGAACCATCTGACAATTGTAGTTCATTGGCAGGTATTGGTCTTAACAAGTGAATGCCTGCATTGAAAGTCCCATGATCCATAACATGTGGATTGTATAGCGCAATACGCTCTTCTAACTTACCGGTACGCTTTAGTACCGCCCATCTATTTTCTTCTCCTGCAAGTTCTATAGCCCTTTCATTTAAAATATCATCAATGCTTATCGATGTATATTCATTTGCAACACCAGTGGCTCTCTCTCTAACAATATTTAAATGATTAAGGGCCGATGCTGTATTACCTGCTCCCAAATAAGCTTCTGCTGCAATTAAGTGTGTGCCGGCTACCCTAAATACGAAGGTATCTCTAGCCCCATCGGTATCTTCATTAAAGTCTTGATCATCGAACTTTTTAAATATTGGAAAATTTGTTCTTTCAATATTTAAAGAATATAAATAATTAACTCCTGGTATATCATCGGGCAATCCAAATAGATACTGATCTGGTTGGTATACCCAATAACGATTTAAGCGATCTGCTAATTCATCCGCATCTAGTGCATTTTTAGGGTAATAAACTATGGTATCACCTGCAACAATATTATCTGGACCATCTGGTTCATCACTGTCGGCTATGATCGCACGGTGAATTGTAACATCTTCCCTTGTATCGTTATCGGCGAACAAAGAATAGAAGAATGGTGTAGGCATTGCCCCAAAACCACTTACCCCATAGGGTGTTGTAGTTCTATTCACACCAGGATAATTGAATACCTGATTCATAAAAAGCGAATGCTTGTTATTACTTTTATCATCTGCCAATCCACTATTTCCATATTGTATGGCAAATAATACTTCGTCATTTTCTTGATTACCATAATCAAAAACCTCTGCAAAAGACTGGCTACGAATATCATAATCACCTATCGCCTGCTCAGCCAATGCCGCAGCTGTATCAAAATCTGCCGAAGTACCGGCCGAAGTGTATGCCCTTGTCAAATAAACCTCAGCTAAAAGGTGTTGTGCTGCGCGTTTAGAAATTCTTCCTGTACTAGGGTCATCTAACAATACAGGAATAGCCTCTTCTAAATCTGAAATAATCTGTGCATATGTTTCAGCTTCTGTAGATCTGACATAATCTGTACGAATGGTCTGCACCTCATCTACCTCTATGACTACCCCTCCGTATTGTTGTACCAAATTAAAATACGCCAAACCTCTTAGTGCCTTAGCCTGGGCTATACCGTAATCTCTTGCCCCTAAATTTGCATCGCTCCAGTTTATTTGATTCTCATATCTGTTAATAACAATATTGGCTTTACCAACTACACTATAATTATTTGACCAAACCGCAAGGCCTTCACCTGAGTTTAAATTAAAATAGTCGTTTGTTGGACTAAAAGAGAATATTTCACTTTTACTTGTAAAGACATCAGTGCCCAAATATTGAAAAGTATACTCCTTATAAACATCTCTTAAACTGCTATACACCCCAACCACCAATTGATCGGCATTATCTTGTGTAATAAAATTCTCAGAAGTAATATCTGAGTATATCTCTTCTTCTAAATAATCATCGCAGGCATAATTCAGCGAAATCATGATAAAGAAGACAGTTATAATCTTTATATATTTTAATAGTTTCATCTTTTTATAGTTTAAAAATTAGTACGATAATTTTAATCCGAATAAAACTGTTTTGACAGAATACCCCATATTATAGGAGTTCTGTAAACCTGTTTCTGGATCCGGACCAGCAAAATCGGTAAAGGTGAACGGATTTTGAACATCAAGCGATAGACGTAACGTAGACATATTCAACTTGTCTAAAAGGTCTTGAGAAAATGAATAGGCAAGACCAATATTACCAATTCTTACAAAAGACATATCTTCATAGAACCAAGGGTAAGAAGATTCTCCATATTCTGGCGAAGGATATCTAGCATCAGGATTATTAGGTGTCCAATAATCTTGCTTTAAACTATTGAATACTGCTGCATCACCATTAAATGAAGCAAAGTTTTGATGAAACTCAGAATGTCCAAATACTCCTTGCCTTGTATTTACTTGAACGTTCAATTCAAGATTCTTATAGTTAAAGGTATTTGTCATACCTGCGATCCAATCTGGAGATTGAGAACCTATAACCCTTTTATCTTCTTGGTTAATAACTCCATCACCATTTTGATCTACATATTTATACTGCCCAGGTAATAGTCCAAAGGACTCCGCTTCCGCAGCCTCGTCTATTTGCCAAATACCATCTACCTCATAATCAAATGTTGCATCAATTGGTGCACCTACTTGCAAAACTCCATTCAGTCTAGAGTCCGAACCAACTAAGATCTGCTCTATACCATCATAAAGCTCAAGTATTTCGTTATCATTATTCGTATAATTGATGTTGGTACGCCATGTAAAGTTGTCTGTACGTACGTTTACGGTATTTAAGGTAAGTTCCACACCTCTGTTTCTTACCGAACCAAAATTACCTACGGTACCAGAATCTCCAAAACCAGTTACGAAAGACAATTGACGGGCAAGAATACTACCTTCTGTTTCTTTGTTGTAAAATTCAAAACCGAAATTAACCCTACTATTTAGAACAGAAAGATCTAATCCGAGGTTATACTCCTTAGAAACCTCCCAAGATAAATCTGCATTTGACAGCCCCTCAACAGATTTACCAACATTAAAATCATCACCGAACAAATAACTATCCTGTGCCAAAAATGCTAATGAACTATATGGGTTTACCGTTTTGTCATTACCGGATTCACCGTAACTTAAACGTAATTTCAAATTACTTAACCAATCAACATTCTGCAAAAAAGGTTCTTCACTAGCTCTCCATGCAAAAGCTGCGGATGGAAAAAATGCCCATTTATTACCTACCGCCAGTTTAGAAGAACCGTCATATCTACCAGTAAAAGTAAACAGGTATTTATCATTAATACTATAGTTTAAACGACCCGCAAACGAGGCTAAAGTCTCTTTTTCATAAAAACTACCATAATCTCTAGGTATCTCTGCACCTCCTTCAGTATTAAAGAACAAGTATGCATCAGTATCAAAATCACGTACCTGTATATCACTTCCCTCAGGGTTAGAATAGTACAATGAATTGATCAAGGTAGTTTTAAGGTTGTGACCTTCAGCTATATCAAAATTAAAATCAAGAATATTATCCCATGTATAAGATGTCTTAAAGTCTGTTTGATAATGAGACTGAATTCTAGATGGGTCATTTCTTGATGATTTCGTTAACAAGCCTCTATATTCCCCAAAACGTTGAGTACTAATATTTGGAGAAAATTGTGTTTTAAAATTGATCCAATCGTTTGGCTTATAGTTAAAAAATACATTGGCGATAACATCTAAGGTTTTAGTATTAATTCTCCAAGCACCCTCTGCATCATAAATAGGGTTTACAAATCGTAAATCTTGATCATCTGGAAATAAAATAGGCTCTCCGTTCTCGTCATAAGGATTAACCGTTGGTGCTAGGCGCAGTGTACTTCTAAACAGTTCTCTACTACCTTCTTCTCTTTCTGAAAGAGCCAAATAAGATTTAATACCAACCGTTACCTTGTCAGATACTTTTTTAGATAAAGAAGCACTTAGATTATATCTTTCGAACTCCTCTATACCCATGACACCTTCATCATGTAAATAACCAATTGATCCGTTATAGACCAAACCATCACTACCACCGGACATACCAACGGTATGGCTAGTTTGTAAACCTGTTTTTCTAAAAAGGTCCATCCAATCAGTATACCTACCATTAGCAACATTAGATGCTTCTTCGTTAGATGATTGAATTTCAGTGGAGCGATCTACTACTATACTATTATAAGATGCAACCGTTCTATCTGTACCTTGCCAAGCTCTAGCCCTTAGAACATCATCCACAAACTCTAAATATTCAGGACCTGAGTAAAGTTCTGGAACATTAGTTGCCGATCGTAATCCAAAAGAAGAATCATAAGTAAAAACGGTTTTACCTTCAATACCACTCTTTGTTGTAATGATAACCACACCGTTAGCACCTCTAGAACCATAAATTGCTGTTGCGGAAGCATCTTTCAAAATATCCATCTGCTCGATATCAGAAGGATTCAAAACACTTATATCATCGAAAAATATACCATCGACCACAAAAAGAGGTTTAGAAGGATCATCATCTAGATTATCACTAACACCATCACGCTCATTACCTTGGTTTGCAGTAATTACGGTATTACCACGAATCTTTATAGATAAAGGTGCTCCAGGTTTTGAATTAAGGGTTCTTACATCTACCCCGGCAATACGCCCTTGTATTGCCTGCCCTACATCCGTCTTTCTTTGCTCTGTAAGCGTTTCACTGTCTACAGAAGCTACAGCGCCCGTTAAGTCACTCTTTTTCACAGAACCATATCCAATTACTACTACCTCATCTAGCTGAGCCGTATCTTCTTCCATAGTAATTTGAATGTTAGATTGACCGGAATAAGTCACCTCTACAGGTTTATAACCTAAATAAGATACACTTAGAACATTTCCATCATCTACCGCTATACTAAAGTTGCCATCAAAATCTGTAACCGTTCCATTTGATGTTCCTTTTACTACGATAGATGCTCCAGGAATTGGCATGCCTTGGGTATCTGCCACCGTACCCGTAACGCTACTCTGCGCCAATAGTACCGATGACATACCCAATAAAAGGAATACCATTAATAGTTTTAGTTTTTTCATTTTTGTTATTGTTAAGTTAATTGACTACTAATGTATTGTTAAGACCAAGTTAACAGATGGACATATTCATCGAAAATATGGACAATCATAAAATAGTCCATATTTGCTGTATTGTATATTTGACAAAATACACATCAAATAATTGCGAAATTCACATAGTTTGTAGAGGCAAAATTTCATATTTTCAGTATTTAAAGTAAAGTCGAAATTTGCCGTTAGATGGTAAAATCCATGCTTTGTATTAAAATGTCCATCATAAAAAAACTAAAAAACAATACTTTGTAAAGCCTTTTTAAAACCAAAATGACAACAATGAAAAATTACCTGATCAACAGTAAATTATTACTCGTGGCAACCGTTACATTATTAATTAGTTGTGGCGATACTCCTAAAGACAATGCCCCGTGGGTGGATCTTTTTGATGGAGAAACTTTAAACGGATGGCATAAATTAGGAGGAGATGCAACCTATGCCGTTAAAGAAGGTACTATAGTAGGAACCACAACCCACAACACTCCTAACACATTTTTAACTACAGATGAAATGTATAGCGATTTCATATTAGAATTAGACTATAAGGTAGATTCTACCATGAATTCGGGAATTCAAATTAGAAGTAATAGTATACCAACATATAGAGATGGCAGGGTACATGGATATCAAGTTGAAATAGACCCTTCTGAAAGAGCCTGGAGCGGCGGTATTTATGATGAGTCAAGGCGTGGTTGGCTAAACCCTATGACCGATAATCATGCTGCACAAAAAGCCTTTAAGCAAAACGATTGGAACCATTATAGAATTGAAGCTATAGGTGATACGATTAAAACTTGGGTAAATGACGTACCTGCCGCATATCTTATAGATGATAAAACCGCAAAAGGCTTTATATGCCTACAAGTGCATAGCATACATAAAGATCAAAAAGCAGGAACAGATATTATTTGGAAAAATGTAAGAATCATAACCGATAGTGTTTCTAAATACTCAAGAAATTCTCCTTTAACACCTATTATTACCAATAATCAACTGACCATAGATGAAAAGAAAGACGGCTGGAAACTTCTCTGGGACGGAAAAACTACTGATGGTTGGAGAGGTGCCAAGTTAGATGAATTCCCTGAGAAAGGATGGAAAATTGAAGATGGCGTTCTAAGTGTACTTTCTTCTGGTGGGGAAGAATCTGCCGCAGGTGGTGATATTGTAACCAAAGAACTTTATGGAGATTTTGAATTGAAAGTTGATTTTAAATTAACCCCAGGAGCCAATAGTGGCATTAAATATTATGTTGACACTGAGATCAATAAAGGTGAAGGGTCTTCTATTGGCCTGGAATATCAAATATTGGATGACAACCTTCACCCCGATGCAAAAAAAGGAAACCATGAAGGCAGCAGAACCGTTAGCTCTCTTTACGATTTAATTCAAGCAGATGTAAACAAACCCATTAAACCTATAGGTGAATGGAATACAGCTTATATCATATCTAAAGACAACCATGTAGAACATTGGCTAAACGGGACCAAAGTTCTTGAATATGAAAGAAAAAGTGATGCATATAGAAAATTGGTTTCTGAAAGTAAATATGCCAAGTGGCCCAATTTCGGGGAATTGGATAAGGGTCAAATACTACTACAGGACCATGGAGATTTAGTATCGTTCAAAAATGTTAAAATCCGAGCTATAAATAATACAAAAGAATAAATACGATGAGTTCAAACAGAAGAAATTTTATTAAGAAAACAGCTTTGGGTGCAGTTGGGGCTACGATAGCCAGTGGTACCGCAAATGCGATGACAGCAAAGAGCTATTCTAAAATAATAGGTGCAAACGATAGAATTCATGTAGCTATTCAAGGTTTAGGTAGAAGGTATGGTGCCTATATACCTGCTATAGCACACAAAAAAAATAATGTTGAGCTTACCTATTTATGTGATGTAATGAAAAGTCAGCGAGACAAAGCTGCCACAGAAGTAGCATCTAAAATTAGCAGCAAACCAAAATTGGAAAACGACATCAGAAAAATATTGGACGATAAAAATGTTGATGCCATATTTATGTCCACGCCAGATCATTGGCATGCACCAGGTGCCTGTATGGCAATGCAAGCCGGCAAACACGTTTATTTAGAAAAACCTTGTAGTCATAACCCGCGCGAAGGTGAGTTGGTGGTTGCCTATCAAAAGAAATTTGATAAAGTAGTGCAAATGGGCAACCAGCAAAGATCTGCCCTAGAATCTCAAGAAATTATAAGAGATATACACAACGGCGTAATTGGTGATGTTTATAAGGCGACCGCATTCTATATTAGTGCAAGAGGTCGTGTGCCTCACCAAACCAAGGCAAACCCGCCAGAAGGTTTAGATTGGGAACTTTTTCAAGGACCGGCCCCAAGAAGAGCGTACACGGACAACACTTGGGATTATAATTGGCATTGGTACGGATGGGATTATGGTACCGCAGAAATGGGCAACAATGCTACCCATGAACTTGACATTGCACGTTGGGCATTGGGTGTTACCTATCCCGAACACGTATCTGTAGATGCTGGCAAGTATCATTATAAAGATGATGGATGGGAAATGTATGACACAATGGAAGCAACTTTTAAATTCGCTGGAAACAAAACTATTAAGTGGGATGGAAATAGTAGAACCGGATATCATAAATTTGGTAATAAATATGGTAGAGGCACCATAGTTTCAGGTTCAGAAGGTACTGCATATATTGATCGCGGCGGTTATAAGTTATTTGACCAAAAAGGAAATTTCATTAAAGAAAACCTTTCTTCCGGTGAAGAAGCAGGTACTGCACTAGGTGGTGGTGGCGATATGTCAACTCTACACACTGTCAACTTCTTTGATGCCATTAGGGGAAAAGCCGAATTAACCTCTCCTATAGATGAGGGTGCTATTAGCCAAATGCTAACACATTATGCAAATATAGCTTCTAGAATAGATGATTCATTTGAAGTTGATGAAGCTACAGGTCGTATTTTTAATAGAGAAGCCATGAAATTATGGTCTAGAACATACGAACCAGGTTGGGAAATAAAAGATGTATAACCATCATATTCTATCATAGCAATACTTATTTGAAATTGCCTTCTTATTAAAAAAACAATGACATATAGGTAATACCCCCAATAAGACTATTATACTAGATACTATGCTACTGACAGCATAGTATCTAGTTCTAAATATCATAAATATACATATCGTAAATACTATGAAAAAGCATATTCACATATGTCTTATACTACTTTCTATTGCAGTAACCCAAGCTCAAAATAGTAATACAAATATTGATTTAAAAACTACTATCATTCCACCTGCTAAGGTTAACAGACTAACAGGCGATAGTTATTTAATAGATTTTGGTAAAGCATTTTTTGGAACCATACAATTATATAGCAATAAATCTCAAACAGATTCATTGATCATTCATTTAGGTGAGAAATTAAACGATAAAAATGGAGTTGATAAAAATCCGGGAGCAACAATACGATATCAAAAAATTGTATTACCACAATTGACCGCCAACACCTTAATCCTTCCAAAATTAATTGCAGATAAGCGTAATACCACAGGTGCTGCCATACAGTTGCAAGATAGTATTGGTGTGGTAATGCCTTTTCGATATTGTGAAATTGAGAACCTAAAAATTCCAATTACCGAACTACAGATTCATCAAAAAGCTTTACATCACAAATTTAACGATGAAGCTAGTGCCTTCTCATCATCCAACAAAATTCTAGATTCCATATGGGAGCTTTGTAAACACACTATAAAAGCTACAAGTTTTACAGGTTTTTATGTAGATGGTGATAGAGAGCGAATACCATATGAAGCAGATGCCTACATAAATCAATTAAGTCATTATAGTGTTGATAGCCTCTATATCATGGCAAGGAGAACTAATTCTTACTTTATTGAAAATCCTACTTGGCCTACAGAATGGTTATTACATACGGTGCCTATGTTCTACACTGATTATATGTATACGGGAGATATAGAACCGTTAAAACAACATTATAAAAATCTTAAATTAAAAACCTTAATGGAACTAGAACGTGCAGATGGCCTTATCAGTTCTTCTTCCCCAAATCTGAATGCAGCATATATTCAGAAACTAGGTTTTAAAAAGGCAGATACTAAAATAAAAGACATTATTGATTGGCCACCCGCTCAAAAAGATACAGGTTGGAAATTAGCTACCCCAGAAGGCGAAAGGGATGGTTACGAAATTGTACCGGTAAACACCGTGGTAAACGCATTCTATTATTATAATCTAACGTTAATGGCAGAAATCGCAACTGTACTTGACAAAATAGAGGATGCAGCTTTTTTCAATAAGAAAGCCAAAAATGTAAAAACCACTATGAATACAAAGTTTTTTAATTCGGACAGAGGATATTATACAGATGGCGAAGGATCTACACATTCTTCCTTACATGCTAATATGATGCCTTTAGCGTTTGGCATTGTACCAAAGGAACATGTTAAAACGGTTACCGAATATATAAAAACCAGAGGCATGGCTTGCAGTGTATATGGTGCACAATATTTATTGGAAGGTTTATACTTAAGCAATGAAGCACAATATGCTTTAGACCTCATTACAGATACCAAAGGCGATAGAACATGGTGGAACATGATAGAAATTGGCGCTACCATGACCTTAGAGGCTTGGGATGTAAAATACAAACCAAATGCTGACTGGAACCATGCTTGGGGTACGGCACCCTTGAACATAACTACACGTTACATGTGGGGCATAAAACCCAAAGCAGCAGGATTTAAAATAGCCGAAATACAACCTCAACTAGCTAATTTGAAATTTTCCAATATTAAAGTACCCACCATGAACGGGGTCATTAAAGCAAGTTTCAAAAAAGACAAAAAAACACATCAATATATCATAGAAATACCTGAAAACATGTCCGCTGAATTTAAAGTTCCTCTAATTAATTTAAAAGGCAGACATAACGGGAAGAAAATTAAACCAAAACAACAAATTATCATCCTTAACAGTGGAAACCATACGATTGACCTAAAACAATAATCAACACAAAAATGAACTTATTCAGTATAGAAAACAAAGTAATTCTAATAACCGGTGGCGGTGGAATACTTGGCGGAGAAATGGCAAGCTACCTACTTAACAACGGTGCTACCATTGTCATATTGGATTACAAAGAAGATATCGTCAATAGCGCCATAAAGCAGTTAAAAAAGATCAACAATAACGTTACCGGATTTGTTTGCAATGCCTTGGATGAAAAAAACTTAAAGGAAGTTTCTGATAAAATCATCGCCAAATTTGGAAAAATTGACATCTTAATCAACGCTGCAGGCGGGAATATGCCCGGAGCCACTATATCCGTTGACCAAACCATATTTGACGTGAATATTGATCATTTTAAGAAAGTGGTTGATCTAAACCTATTTGGTAGTATTTTACCATCCTTGATTTTTGGCAAAGAAATGGTTAAGAACAATAAGGGTGTAATTATAAATATTTCTTCTATGACCGCCCAAAGTGCAATTACAAGAGTTGTTGGGTATTCAGCCTCTAAAGCAGCCATAGATAATTTCACCAAATGGCTTTCTGTAGAACTAGCAACAAAATTTGGAGAAGGTATTCGCGTAAATGCAATTGCACCAGGTTTTTTCATTGGTAACCAAAATAGAACCTTATTAGTTGATCAAGAAACCGGTAAATTTACCGAACGTGGAGAAACAATTATTAAGAACACACCCATGAAAAGATTTGGAGAAACCAATGAATTAAATGGTACTATTCACTATCTATGTGCCGAAGCATCAAAATTCGTTACCGGAATTGTTGTACCAATAGATGGAGGATTTAGCGCATTTAGCGGAGTTTAATAAAATTTAAAAAAATATAATGGAACAAACATGGCGTTGGTACGGACCAAATGATCCAGTATCGTTATCAGATATAAAACAAGCAGGTGCAACAGGAATTGTTAGCGCATTACACCATATTCCCAACGGAGTTATATGGTCCGTAGAAGAAATAATGAAGCGAAAAAACACTATTGAAGCTGCCGGCTTAACGTGGTCGGTCGTAGAAAGTGTTCCAATTCATGAGCAAATAAAGACCCAAAAAGGAGATTATATAACCTATTACGACAACTACAAACAAACTATTACCAATCTTGGACAATGTGGCATAGATACGGTTTGCTACAATTTTATGCCCGTTTTAGATTGGACACGTACCAATTTAGATTACGAAGTGGCAGATGGCTCTACCGCTCTTCGGTTTGAAGCTAATGCATTTGCTGCCTTTGAATTATATCTGTTAAAAAGACCCGGAGCGGAAAACACCTATACCGAGACACAAAAAAATGCTGCCAAAGCCTATTTTCAAACGCTTTCAGAAGCGGACAAAAACAAGCTTATCAGTAATATAATAGCCGGTTTACCTGGCGCTGAAGAAGGGTACTCATTAGAAGAATTCAATGAAATTTTGGCAACCTATGATGCCATAGGACCTAAAGAATTAAAGAAAAATCTATTTGAATTTTTATCTGAAATTATTCCGGTAGCCGAAGCATCGGGTATTCGTATGTGTATTCATCCAGACGACCCGCCTTTTCCTATCTTAGGTTTACCACGAGTGGTAAGTACGGAACAAGATATTGTTGATCTTTATAAAGCCGTTGATAGCCCTAATAACGGATTAACATTTTGCACAGGATCTTTTGGTGTAAGACCGGACAATGATTTACCGGGCATGGTAGACCGTTTAGGAGATCGAATTCACTTTATACATTTACGTAGTACCCAGCGCGATGCCGATGGTAATTTTCATGAAGCGAATCATTTAGAAGGTGATGTTGATATGTACTCGGTAATGAAAGCGTTGATCAATGAGCAAAATAAAAGAAAGGCCGCTGGTCGTAACGATACTAGAATGCCCTTACGCCCCGATCACGGCCATAAAATGTTAGACGACCTTAGAAAGAAAACCAATCCGGGGTATTCCGGCATTGGTAGACTTAGAGGTTTAGCGGAATTAAGAGGTTTGGAAATGGGAATTAGAAAAAGCTTAAAATAGTTCTATTTTCTATCTAAAGCTTGTAATTCCGGTTCGGTAAACTCCATCCCCGTAGATGACTTTACGTTTCGCAACTCACTAATTCGCTTGTTGCTTAAACTTCTGGATCGATCAGAAAAAGCATTGGTTACATATGATATAATATTGGCAATATCTTGATCGCTTATAGATTCATTTCTAATAAGTCCGGGCATTGCCAAATTTATATCATAACGTTCTCCATTTACATGAACAGGACCTTCCAGCCCGTGTAATATAATCAATGCCAAACGCTCTGTATTCTTAACATGTTCAGATCCCATAAGTGGTGGTGCCAAACCATCAATACCTTTACCATCTGCACCGTGACACGAGGCGCAAATTTGAAAAAACATTTTAGACCCACTAGTACGCGTATCTTCACGTATTACTTCACGAGTATAAATAGCATTCTTCTTTTCAGATTTTCTATTAGTTATCGCATTTTCAAGTTTACTGAGAAAAGGGGTGTTTTTGAGGTTTTTCTTTATGACCTGATCATTATAAAAAACGGCATCTACCTTTTCCAAACCACTGATTGCAGCATCTATTACAGTGGTATTCAGCTCCCTTCGCTCTAAGATTTTGGTCAATAAAGGCTGAAATCGATGGTTATCAATTTTAACCCAGTGACCTAGAACATTGGCTAGGTATACATCTAAACCTAATTCATTCCTATTCAAAGCACTCTTAAAAATATGACTTGCCTGTTCAATTGACTTTTCTGAAATAAAATCCTTTGAAATCACCAAAGCATGAGAGGCTACATCACTATTACTTTCTTCAATAACACTTACAAGAAAATCAAAGGACAAGGCATGCCAGCCTTCTAAAACGTAAAGCGCATGTAGTTGACCTAAAGGATTTTTGTTGTTCAATGCAAGGTCTTTAACGTCGTCAATAACCGTTTTCAGCTCCTTAAAGATTAAAAAATGCTGGGCACGATCACGGATCCATCCATTATCACTTTGTAGCAAAGAGACCAATTCACTACCATTTAAGGAATCAAAATCCGTTAAATAATTATTAGTTGCATTATTATGGGATACCTTTAAAATCCTTCCGAAGTTAACAATAGTATCCAATTCTTTAGCCTTTGCTTTATCCCGTAGATACGGACTCATATATGCATGATGCCCAATCATACCTCTATGCATATCTACCACATACATACTACCATCGGGGCCGTTCTTTAAGCTTACCGGTCTAAACCCTTCATCTAAAGAGGTTATAAATTCCTTATTCTGCCAAACTTGTTCGGCTTTGGTAGCATCTCCCATAAAGTTTAAACGCAAACGCTTTATCAAATTTCCTTCAGGAATACATACGAAAACATTCTCGGAATAAGATTGAGTAAAGCTCCCTCCTCTATAAACCAATGGACTACAAGCTGCCGTAGCATTGACGAGTAAGCTATCTGCATTCAAAACTCCCTTTGCATACCCTCTATTTACAGACCCCGCAAAAGCAGGATACACCCTTTGATCATTGGTCAATAGTTTATCTACGCTAGCTTTAGGTGTATAATATTGGTTATCTATCAGCGTATTTGGCAACACATAATCTCCCAATAAAATTCTAGAATTATCATTATAGTAAAGTCGACCAAAATTATCGTGGGTAATGCCCCATTGCCCTCTAAAGGTAGTGGGTTCTTTTTTCCAAACACCATCAATTCTTCGATATCTAAAATTAGACTTTGCATTATAAATCCAATTATCAATATTCAGTTCCAATCCGTTTGGCTGGTGTTCCGGGTTACCTTCAACCGCATAAATTGAATCGACCATAACTTTGTTTACCGGCTTATCATTTTCAATATCCACGAACCATAAATATGGAGGTTCTGCATACAGTAAACCACCATAAACGTGCGCCAAGGCCCGAGGCATTACCAAACTATCCATAAATATTTTAGAATGATCTGCGACACCGTCTTTATCCAAGTCTTCAAGAATAACAATACTGCCGGAAGGTTCTTCTTCACCAGACCCTTGAAGATCGTTCATATACCCAGGCATTTGCGCTACCCAAATTCTACCTTTAGCATCAAAATCTATGGCAACAGGAGCTTTGAGAAGTGGTTCTGCCGCCAAAACCTTTAAGTTGAATCCGTCCTCTACAACATATGAATCTAAAGACACTTCTGTTTCATCATAACCTGAATTACAAGAGATTAAAAGACAGAAGAAAACAAGTAAACTATAAAAAATTAAGCGCATGAAAATTAATGGTAAATTAGGTAATCGATTACAAGAATAGCCAAACTTTAAAAATTGCATTTACACTCCAGAAAAGGAAGTAAAGCCACCATCCACATCAAAAATACTACCGGTTACAAAACTAGATGCATCACTAAGCAAGTAATGAACCATACCATTTAACTCAGACGCATCGCCAAATCTACCCATTGGAGTATTTTTAATAATACTGTTACCTCTTTCGGTAAAAGAACCGTCCTCATTGGTCAATAGACGTCTATTTTGATTGCCTATAAAAAACCCGGGCGCAACGGCATTTACCCTAATTTTATCTCCATGTTTAGAAGCCAGTTCATTGGCCATCCACTTGGTGAAAATATCCACTGCACTCTTGGCCATTGAATATCCAAGAACTCTAGAAATAGTTTGTTTTGCGGCCATTGAAGAAATATTAACAATTGAGCCATAGCCCTGCTCTACCATTAATTCACTTAAAATTACAGTTGGTATAACCGTACCGAATAAATTGATATCGACAACCTTTCTAGTATCACCCATAGAAATATCCCTAATTGTTTGGTCTGGCCTTAAGGTTGCTCCCGGAATATTACCGCCAGCTAGGTTTACTAGTCCGTCAAGGTGTTTAAATTCTTCTTTTATTTTATTCTTCAACTTCACAAGTTCAGACTCGTCCATGACATCGACCTTAAAAACAAATGTACTATTTGGTACCAGCGCATTCAGCTCGTTCTGCTTACCCTTTAATTTATCTTCTGACCTTCCTAACAATAAAACTTTAGCACCATTTTCAACTAAATATTCAGCAATGGATCCACCTAAGGTTCCTGTTCCACCTGAAAGTGCATAATTTTTATCTTTTAAGGATAATAATTCGTTCATTTTATCTGTATTTGTGTAATTGAAATTAAGATTTTACTATTCATCAGTACTAGCTACAATGTATCTGCATTGTACCGCCAAGTTAAGGGAATTATCAAAAACTTCCCCTACCATTATGGCTATTATAACAATTACCATAAAATAATTCTGTCAAATTTCAAGACCTTTAAAATTAAAACTTCCCTTAATTAATTTGAAGGACATTAAAATGCTAAGAAATGATCGGTTTTATTCTTAGTTTAATGAAGAAACTACTCTAATTCTATAGAACAACTTCTTTCAAGTATGTTATATTATCAAAGTGATAAAACTTTAATGAGAAATGTAATTATCAGCGTTTAACTAGAAGATTTCAAATACAGGCATTTACCTTTGTACTGATAATTTTGAACTGTGAAGAAGGCCATTTTGTTTATGATCATTAGTACGTTTTCATTTAGTTTAATGAACTCGTTCGTAAAATACCTAAGCCATTTTCCCACCTTTGAAATTGTATTCTTCAGAACCATTGGCTCTTTAATTTTAGGAACATCATACATAATAATCAAGAAAATCCCAATATTGGGTAACAACCGTAGATTTATGATATTTAGAGCTCTTGCGGGATTAACCGCTATGAGCCTGTTTTTTATGTCATTGCAATATTTACCTGTTGGCACAGCAGTATCGTTAAGATATCTTGCACCTATTTATGCCGCTATTTTTGCAGTATTATTACTTAAAGAGAAACTAAAACCTATTCAGTGGTTGTTATTTATTTTTGCTTTTGGAGGAGTGTTAGTCCTTAAAGGTTTTGACAACACTATTAATTCAACAGGCTTACTTTTGGTTTTGGCAGCATCCGTATTTAGTGGTCTGGTTTATGTACTTATTAGAAAAATTGGAAACAACGATCACCCAATGGTCATTGTGAATTACTTTATGTTTACAGGTACCGTAATAGGCGGGTTATTAAGTATAAACAATTGGATTACCCCAACCGGCATAGACTGGCTTTTATTATTAAGTTTAGGGATTTTTGGATTCTTTGGACAAGTTTTCATGACCAAAGCATTTCAAATTGCACAAACAAATTTAGTGGCACCATTAAAATATATTGAAGTTATCTTCACTATTATGGTTGGCATATTTTGGTTTGGAGATATTTATTCTATTTGGAGCCTTATAGGAATACTTATGATTATAGCTGCGCTGGTTGCAAATGTTATAGTTGGCAAAAAATAGGCAATAAAAAAAGCTACAGATTATTCACCTGTAGCTTTGGTAATGGTCAGAAATTACAATTATTTTCTAGTTGTCTCTTGTTCAGCCAAGCTATTGCTAACATCTTTAAGAGAGGATACAATTACTGTATTTACCTCGTCTTCAATTTCCTTAGCATTACTTATGTAATAAGCAGCTGATAAAAGTAATGTCAGAGCTATTAAAAGGTTAGCTATCATTTTAGAATCAAAAAAATATTCTTGCTTTTCCATTATTATCTCCTTTTAATATGTCATGAATATAAAACGAAAACTTTAAATTAACAAATATTTAAGAAATATTGAAAGCATTTAAAATGCTGTGCACAAATCATTTAGCTACTTCAAAATAAATAAAATCTCAATTTTTAACTTACAATTAACTGATTTACAAATATTTAACATGCTTTTGAATCAATATTTATGTGGATAACAACAAACAATACCTGTCTTTCAAATTAACTTTGTGGTATAGAAACAATTCTAATAAATTTATAAAACTAGAACAGATGAAAATTTTAAAATCTATAACATTAGCAGCTATTTTATTTGTAGCCGTTGGAGTAAATGCACAAAGCAGTAAGGACAAAAAAGTAATTAAAGATGCCGAAAATGCAAAGGAAAAATTAATGACAATGGATGTTGGCTTAGACCAGTTCTTTAACAACTCTGCAGGATATGTAGTTTTTCCTAACGTTGGAAAAGGAGGCTTCATAATTGGTGGTGCATCGGGGAACGGTGTAGTATATGAAAATGGCAAAAAGGTTGGTATGGCCGACCTAAAAAAATTAAGTGTAGGTCTACAAGCTGGCGGGCAAGCTATTACGGAAGTAATCTTTTTTGAAACAGCTGAAGATTTAGCCGAGTTTAAAGAAGGAGATTTTGAGTTTTCTGCTGAAGCTTCTGCAGTTGCACTTAAATCTGGTGTTGCTGTAAATGCAAAGTATAGAGATGGTGTTGCCGTTTTTGCTTTACCAAAAGCCGGTTTAATGGCAGATGCATCTGTAGGTGGTCAAAAATTTGATTACACTCCTTTGATGCAATAATTAGTTCTCATTAAAATAACTAATAGCCACCCAATTCGGTGGCTATTTTTTTGTTTCCAATTACCCATTAGCAGTAAAACCTGGATAACAGGTCATACCCCCATCGACGAAAATGGTAGTTCCATTTATATATTCAGATTCATCCGATGCCAACCAGCTTGCTACACTTCCTATATCATCGGGCACACCAATTTGTTTATAAGGTATTAATTTTAACATACCATCTCTACCTTCTTGGGTACTCCAAACATCCTTATTGATATCTGTTTTAATAGCACCGGGTGCAATGGAGTTACAACGTATCTTATCCGGTCCGTATTCCTGACAAATAGTTTGCATTAGCATGACCAAACCACCTTTACTTGCTGCATAATTAGCATGACCGGCCCATGGTATTACTTCATGCACAGAACTCATATGAATTAATTTCCCCAATGAATTTGAAATATCAGGTCGCATTCCCCTTCTCTTAAATTCTATTATAGCCTCTTTTGCGCAAAGAAATTGACCGGTAAGGTTTACATCTATCACTCGCTGCCAATCAGATAATGGCATTTCATGCAATGGGTGGTCTAATTGTAAACCGGCATTGGCTACACATACATCAACAGTACCAAATTTTGATATCGTTTTTTTAAACATATTCTGCACTTCATCTTCCTTGCTAACATCACATTTGACCACAATAGCATCACCACATTCAGAATTTTCACTGATCCAATGTGCTACCTCTTCAGCTTCCACTTTACTACTATGATAATTAATAACAATATTGGCTCCTTCCATTCCCATTGCTTTGGCAACCGCTTCACCAATACCATCACTAGATCCGGTGATGATACAGGTTTGCCCTACGAGTCTTTTATTTGGTTTTTGCATGTGTATTTTTTTTAGTGCTTTAAAATTAATTTTCTAAAAATCAATTCTTTATCTCTATTGCAATTATTTATAATGCACATCTATTTTAATGAAAAAAGTGCCACCTAAAATAGGTGACACTTTCTATACTAGTAAACCAAGTTGTTATTTTCCGTTGAAGAACACCATAATACCTATTACGATCAATACAATAAAAATAGAAACGATAATATCGATCCAATTATAGCTATTCTTATTTTTATTCTTTTCTTCCTCGGTTATAGTACCAAATGTTAGGTTGACTATTTGCTCCTTATCAGGCGATTTCGTTAATAGACTAACTACTACCATAAAGATTAAGCAAAATAAAAAGAACCAAGCACCAAAAGTCAAGAAATTCATATCCCCCAGATAATATAATATCCCATCGGAATCAAAATTATCTTTAAGCAACTCTAACGCAATTCTAAAAAAGGCTACTAAAATTCCCATGATAAGGGTTGCAAAAGCTCCCGTGGCATTAATTCGCTTATAAAAAATTCCTAATAAGAATACAGCAGTAATGGGTGGTGCAATATACGATTGTACACTTTGTAAGTATTCATATAACACTCCTGATATATTTGCCATTATCGGAATCCAAATAATACCTATAATCACCACAAAAACAGTAGCTATTTGTCCTGTTCTCACCAGTTTTTTCTCCGGTGTATCCGGACGTAATTTTTTATAGACATCAACTGTAAACAAGGTAGAACATGAATTAAATACCGAAGCCAAAGAACTCATTAAAGCTGCCAATAACCCTGCGGCCACAAGACCTCTAAGGCCTGATGGCAACAAATTACTCATTAACACCGGAAATGCTTCATCTGCACTTTCCCAATGTAATTCTCCTCGCATTTTCAACGTCAATGCAATAACTCCTGGTATCAAAAACAAAAAAACAGGTAATAATTTTAACAATGCTCCAAATATGGTACCTCTCCTTCCTTCTTTTATGTTCTTTGCCGTTAATGTGCGCTGTACAATATATTGGTCTGTACACCAATACCATATACCGACTATAGTACTTGTAATGAACAATGAAGGCCAAGGAAAATCCGGATCGGTCGCAGGTCTCCACATATTAAAATATTCTGGTCCCAAGGTATCTACCATACTTCCCCATCCACCAACTTTATCTAACCCAATGAACGTTAATACAGCAGCGCCAACCACTAATAAAATTGCCTGTAACGTTTCTGTATATACCACTGCTCTCATACCGCCCAAGACAGTATAAAGTCCTGTTAATATGACCGTAGCTATGGCTCCCGTCCAAAAATCTATACCCAATAATGCAGAAACTACCACACCACCTGCATAAATGGTCACCGATATTTTTGTTAGCACATATGCAACAATAGAGAAAACCGATAACACCCATCTTGACCTGGCATCAAAACGTTTCTCTAAAAATTCTGGCATAGTAAACACGCCACTCCTAGCATAAAATGGTAAAAACACCCAACCTAGCATTAATACAACCCAGGCATGTATCTCATAAATAAGCAAGGGCAATTTATTACTTGCTCCCGTGCCAGCTAAACCGACTACATGTTCTGAGCCAATGTTTGATGCGAATATTGAAGCACCTACTACAAACCAGCCAACATTTCTGCCGGCTAAAAAGTAATCTTCCGTATTATCTTCTTTTTTTCTGATTACCCATATGGCTACACCTACAAGTAATAAAAAGTAGAGTGAAATACTGATCCAATCTAAATGGTCTAACTGTTGCATGGTATGGTTTATTTAACTGTGAATTTGAACGTGGTTTTTGTCAGGTATTTTTCTTCCGGAGTTAGTACTACAGAAGGAAAACTTGGTTGATTTGGTGCATCTGGAAAATGTTGGGTTTCAAAACAAAAGCCACTTCTTTTTGCGTAAAAACCACCGTTTGGTCTTGGTAGCGTACTATCTAAAAAATTTCCTGTATAAAATTGCATACCTGGTTGATCCGTAATTACTTCAACACCTCTGCCCGATTCTGGGTGATATGCCTTTGCTACACGCCTATACCCTTTGTCAGAATTATTCAACACCCAGCAATGATCAAAACCACCACCTAAAGTAATTTGATCGTTGTTCATGTTTATAGTTTCACTCACCAATTTTGGTATTCTAAAATCGAACGGTGTACCATCTACAGCTGCCAACTCACCTGTAGGAATCAGCGAAGCATTCACTGGCACAAATTTGTCTGCATTGATCTCCACAACATGATCAATTATAGGTTGAGAGAAATCGCCCGAAAGATTAAAATAGGAATGTTGTGTAAGATTTACAATGGTAGTTTTATCTGTAGTTGCTTCGTATAAAACATCAAAACTGTTATCAGAATTAAGCGTGTAGGTGACCGTTATTTTTAAATTACCAGGAAAACCCTCTTCCATATCTTTACTATAGTAACTAAGTTTTAAAGAAGCCGAGGTTTTATTTTCCTGAATATCTTCAACTTTCCAAACCACTTTATCAAAACCTACCACACCACCATGTAGACTATTTTCACCATTATTTTTTGCTAGTTGATATTCGTAATTGTTTAAGATGAATTTCCCTTTTGCAATACGATTTCCATATCTTCCAACAAGAGCTCCAAAATATGGGTTAGGTTTTTCGTACTGCTCCAAGTTTTTGAAACCTAAAACAACATTCTTAGTATTTCCATCTTTATCAGGAGTTTCAACAGCTGTTATTCTTCCTCCAAAAGTTATTATGCTTACTTGAATTCCGTTCAAATTATACAGTTTGTATAACTCTACCTTATCCTTATTTACCGTAACACCATAATTACTTTTTTTAATCCTCATTGAAATTTTATCATTTTGCCAAATCACCTTAACATATTCCATGTTGAAATCTAAATATATTATCAAAATAGCAATAATCAACACCAAATACTTAGATATATTAATCAATTTCATAATAATATGTGACAAATATTCATAAATTAATGAAAACGAACTTCTTACAATAATTTGGGAGACTTATTTTTATTTTTTTAAATCGAACTAATTTTAAATGATTCTAAATAAAAAAAATACAATCATCAGATTAACATTTTCAGGGTTTATTCCAAAATTAGTTCTCCCTGCGTTTTTCACTTGCTCCCGTAAAATTATCTAGATATAAAAAACCATTTACAAAGCAAATCAAAGCCTTTAAAAAACAACTAACACATTTATTAATAGCCAACTATAGAAAAAACTATAGACCTTTTCTACCAAAAACGTGGTTCAGTTCAATTGAAACTCATTAATTTAGGTTCGCAAAAAATGAATAATGGTTTTGAATAATTATCGCAAAGAGGACAAAGTACTACTTGCTATAGATTGTATAATTTTTGGATTTTATCAAGAAGAATTAAAAATTTTGCTCGTTGAACGAGACTTTAAACCAGCTAAAGGAGAATGGTCACTTATTGGTGGTTTTCTTAAAATGCAAGAAAACCTAGAAGAAGCAGCTGCCCGTATATTAAAGAACTTAACAGGCTTGAATAAGGTATATATGGAACAGGTTCATTGTTATTCTAAAATAGACCGTGATCCGGAAGAAAGAACCATTTCGGTAACCTATTTTGCCCTTATAAATATAGAACACCATTGTAAAGAATTACTGAGGCAAAATCCGATTAAATGGTTTGACATAAAAGATATACCTACATTGATTTTTGACCATAATATAATGGTTAAAGAAGCATTGACTCTTTTAAGAAATAGAATAAGTTGTAAGCCTATTGGGTTTGAACTTTTACCAGAAAAATTTACGATGCGACAGCTCCAAAAGCTTTACGAAGCTATTTTGGATACCGAACTGGATAAGCGAAACTTTATTAACAAATTCAACTCATTGGATTTATTGACAAAATTGAAAGAGAAAGATATGAGCTCCTCTAAAAAAGGTGCTTTTCTATTTGAATTCGATCAAAATAAATATCATAAAAAAGTAGAGAAAGGCTTTAGTTTTAAAATTTAAACATCCTTCTATTTTAAGACATTTTTGAGCACGGTAAGTTATTCAATCTTCGTAAATTTATCATACATTTTTCTATGAGCAAAAAGGCTACCATTTACGACATTGCAAAAGAATTGAACATTACCGCTGCAACGGTATCAAGGGCTTTGAACAATAATCCTAAAATAAGCGAAAAAACACGCAATCTTGTACTAGCTACCGCTACCAAATTAAACTACAAACAGAATAGGCTTGCATTAGCACTTAAAAGTGGTAAAAGTAAAAATGTTGGGGTGGTAGTACCTTTCATCAATAAAAATTTCTTTGCCTCTGTAATTCGTGGTATAGAAGATGAACTATATCCAAAAGGTTTTCATGTAATTATATCGCAAACCTATGAGGATAGAAACCGGGAGAAGAAAATTATACAGAACCTGTTAAATGCGCAGGTAGATGGTATATTATTATCTACATCTTTTACCGAGCAGAATAAAGATGAATTCAAGGAGACCGTTAAAAAAAGTACGCCTTTTATACTATTTGATAGGGTTTTACGGTTCAATGAAATAAGCACTGTTACCATTGATGACTACCAAGGTGGTTTTGTTGCAACGGAGCATTTAATTGCACAAGGCTGTAAAAAAATTGCGCACTTTGACGTTGACCAAAGTATTGAACTTTACCAACATAGATTTAAGGGATATAAAGATGCGCTGGCAAAACATAACATACCCTTTAGAAAGGAATATGTAATTTCCTTGCAAAGTAATATGGAGGCAGGTAAAGATGCGGCAAAAACACTTATGAATTTACCAGAACCACCAGATGCCATATTTTCATCTACGGACAACGGATTGTTAGGTGCAGTCAAATACTTACAAAGTAAATCTATTAGAATACCAGAAGATTTAAGCGTTGTAGGTTTTAGTAACGAACCCTTTACGCAATTTATGGAACCATCAATCAGCTCTGTAGATCAGTCACCATTGGAAATGGGAAAAATGGCGGCAAAGGTCTTTTTAGAACAAATTGAAAATGATTCAAATGAAAAAGTTCAGAGCAACGTGGTGCTGCCAGCAAAATTAATTGTCAGAAAATCGTCCAGCAAAACATAAAAATTATTGGACTATTTCTCTAGAAGTATTCTTTTTAGCTTCAACAATACCCACATAATCAATAAGACCTTCTTTAATCCTACAAATCAAATAAACTTGGTAACCATAAGCTCAATTGTGGAATATAAGTGACCAAGAACAGTGCAATGATCATTGCAATAAACAAAGGCAATAATGGTTTAAACACTTTTTCAATAGTAGTTTTAGCCACACCTACTCCAACGAACAGTACCGAGCCTACGGGCGGTGTACATAAACCTATACAAAGGTTCAAAACCATAATAATACCGAAGTGAACGGGATCAAGTCCTAACTTGGTTACCACAGGTAAAAATATCGGTGTAAAGATCAGAACGGCGGGAGTCATATCCATAAAAATTCCCACAAAGAGCAATAGTAAGTTTATGATCAAAAGAATAACAATTTTATTCTCACTTAAGCTTAATAGTCCAGAGCTTATATCTTGCGGAATATTTTCATAGGACAAAGCCCATGACATGCACATAGATGAACCTATCAATAACATAACAATTGCCGTAGTGGCAGAAGAATCCAGTAAAATCTGTGGTAGTTTAGGCAAGGTAATTTCCTTATATATAAAACCTAAAATTAAACTGTATAGCACGGCTATGGCAGAGGCTTCAGTAGCGGTAAAAATTCCCGTTACAATACCGCCAATTACTACCACAAGCATAAAAAGACTTGGCAAAGCATCTATGAATGTTTTACCTACTTGTTTAAAACTACTACGTTTACCTACCTTATATTTTTTCTTTTTTGCCCAAAAAGCTGCCACGATCATTAAAAAAAGCCCGGTCATAATTCCCGGAACGTATCCAGCCAAGAACAGGGCAGCTATAGATGCTCCCCCACTTGCCAATGAATAAACGATCAACACATTACTAGGCGGAATTATTAAACCAGTTGTAGCGGATGTAATATTGACCGCTGCGCCAAATTCTTTTGAATAGCCTTCTTTTTCCATTTCAGGTCCAAGTATACTACCCATTGCTGATGCAGAAGCCATAGCAGACCCTGCAATAGCACCCATTAACATTGCGGCTATGACATTTATTAAAGCTAAACCACCGGGAAAGGCACCAACTAAAGTTTTGGCAAAGGCGATAAGCCTATGGGCTATACCACCCTTATTCATAAGTTCGCCCGAAAGCACAAAAAACGGAATTGCCAAGAGGGCAAAACTATCAAGCCCCGTAGCCATCCGTTGAGATACCGTTGTAAATGCAGGCATGGCGGGTATAGTTACCAGCATGGTCAACAATGAAGAAATAGCGATACTCCATGCTACCGGCGTACCAATGGATAGCAAACATATGAAGCTCAGTACTAATACTAAAATAGGTAAATGCTCCATCATGATTTCATATTTTTAAGGTCAGAAATTTTGTAATACATAATCAGTAATCCGCTAATGGGAATTATGATATAAACCAATGCCAGAGGTACTTGCAATGCAGGTGATTGTTGCCCCAGTACATATGAGATGTAAACCAAACGAGACCCTCCGATCACAAAAGCGAACAATACAAATAGTATTACCAGAATGGTTACAATTATCTTTAACTTTTTCTGTGTTTTCTCATTTTGCCTAAGTGGTAAAATATCAATAGCAACATGAAGATTACGACCCGACACATATGCCGCACCTAGTACGCCGATCCATATCATTAAATAACGAGCAAGCTCATCTGTAAATGAACTGGGGTTACCGGTAACATATCTTGTAAAAACTTGCCATAGTACGTTAATTACCATAACCGACATAATCAGCACCAAGGTCTTGCCTAAAACGGCGTCTATTTTATTTCGCATAGCAGACTATTTTGTTTCTTGAATTTGTTTGATAAGCGGATATATATCCTGATCATCCTTATATCCTTCATAAATATCTTTTACCTTTTCCGCAAAAAGTGATTTATCTGGTCGAATAATTTCAACACCAGCCTTTTGAACTTCACGTAAAGCTTCCTCTTCTGCCTCTGCCCATAAAACACGCTGATATTTTACAGATTCTTTTACCGATGCACTCAACCATTTTTGCTCTTGCTCATTCAATTTATTCCATACATAAGTACCAATTAACAGAACATCTGGCAGCACCGTATGCTCATCTAATGAGTAGTACTTACAAACCTCATAATGCCTTGACAGGTAAAAACTAGGAGGATTATTCTCGGCACCATCAACAACACCTTGTTGTAAAGAAGTATAAAGTTCACCCCAAGAAATAGGAGTTGGCGATCCCCCAAGAGCCTTGACCATGTTCACTGCCGTTGCACTTTCCATTACCCGTATTTTTTCCCCGACCAGATCTTCTGGTTTTTCTATTGGCTTGTTCATGGTATAGAAACTGCGACTGCCAGCATCATAATAGCCCAAACCTTTTAACCAATATTGCTCCCCTTCGTTCAATAATTGCTCGCCTATAGGTCCATCAAGTACACTGAAAGAATGTTGACGATCTCTAAAGAGAAAGGGAAGACCCAATACCTTCATTTTCGGTGCAAAATTCTCCAATACCCCTACAGAAACTTTTGTCATATCTAAACTACCTATTTGCAAAAGCTCCAAACACTCTCTTTCAGTTCCTAATTGTTGACTAGGGTATATTTCAAGTTTAAGTTTACCACCGGAACGCTCCAAGAGATCTTCACCCATTTTAACCATTGCCTTATGTACCGAATGGCTTACATCTAAACCATGCCCCAGCCTTAACGTCTTTGCTTCATTCTGTATATCACAACCCAAAAAGGTAATGACCAAACTTAGTAGCGATAGCAATTGTATACTTTTCATTGTATGGTTTTAAACGGTTTAAAGGAACCTGAATATTAATATTTAAAATTTGAAGTACTCTTTAGCATTATAATAACTTATATCTTGAATGATTTTACCTACCAAATCAAAATCTTGAGGCAGCTCTCCCATCTCCATTTCTTGACCAAAAAGATTACAAACAATTCTTCTGAAATACTCATGTCTGGGATACGAAAGAAAACTACGGGAATCTGTCAACATACCAATAAAACAACTAATTAGCCCCATATTGGATAATGCATTGAGCTGCTTGGTCATTCCGTCTTTTTGATCCAGAAACCACCAACCAGAACCAAACTGCATTTTCCCCTTAACGGTACCATCATTATAATTACCGATCATAGTAGCCAGTACTTCATTATCTGCTGGATTAAGGTTATATAAAATGGTTTTGGTAAGCTTATCCTTAGAGTCCAATCTATTTAAAAATTTTGAAAGTGTCTCTGCCTGTGAATAGTCGCCTATAGAATCCCAACCAGTATCAGGACCAAGAATTCTAGTCATTCTAGCATTATTATTCCGTAACGCTCCAAGATGAAATTGCTGAATCCATCCACGGGAGTGATATTGCTCACACAAAAACAACAATATAGAAGTCTGAAATTTTTCAGACTCTTCTAATGTCAACTGTATTTTAGCCCTTCTTTTCTGAAAAATATCTTCTATTTCCGTATCGGTAAAATTTCTAAAAGGCACATGGCTTAAGCCATGATCCGATAAGGTACACCCATTAGCTTCAAAATAATCTAAACGCACGCTTAGCGCATCGCACAAAGATTTATAGGAATCGATGGACACATTACTTACTTCGGATAACTTATTAATATATTTCAGATAGTTTTCATTAGATATTACAATTGCTTTATCTGGTCTAAAAGCAGTGGACACTTTCACATTAAAACCGCTATTTTTAATTTTAACATGATGATCTAAACTATCAATTGGATCTTCTGTTGTACAAATAACCTCAACATTCATTTTGGTTATTAGATTATGACAACTGAAATCTGATGTTTGCAGCTTTGAGGAAGCCTCATCAAAGATTTCACTAGCTGTATTCTCATTCAATAAAATGTCAATATCAAAATAACGTTGCAGCTCAAGGTGAGTCCAATGGTACAACGGATTTCTTAAAGTGTAGGGAACGGTTCTGCCCCATTGGGTAAATTTCTCTTTTGCCGAGGCATCACCGGTGATATACTTTTCTTCTACACCAAAAGTTCGCATGGCACGCCATTTATAATGATCCCCATCTAACCAAATTTCGGTCAAGTTTTCAAATTGACGGTTATTGGCAATATCAATTGGTGGTAAATGACAGTGGTAATCTATGATCGGCATTCGCGAAGCATAATCATGAAATAATCTTTGTGAAAATTTATTTTCCAATAAAAAATCTTCCTTAATAAATGACTTGCTAGCTACCACTGTTATACGTTTTACTTTTAGTTACATTGTCAAAAATAGAAGTTGATCAATACACTTAATTACCCCGTATTTCTAAATGAATACTTTCTTGGAATGCTCTAAATCTATAAAAAACTCAATTCAATGCAATCGATTACACAAATATATCTTTTTTTAAAGATTTAGCAAATATTTTCGTCTAAAAATAAGATAAGGATTTTTTAAGGCACAACTTATTAACTGATTCTTAATTTTTGAATTAATTACCCCAAATTATTCATATTTCGTCAACTAAAAAGTGATTATAAACTGTTGGTATTTTTATTCTGTCATAAAAATTGCATTTCAACCCTGAAAAAAAGACGTTAAACTGACCATTTTCGTTAAATTGTTCATAAATACTATTATCTAATAGCCTCATAACTATATACAATCGACAAAGAATTGCGTAATTTGAATATTATGTTAACTTTGAAAAAAAAGCATCACATGGAGTTACTTGAAAAAGCTCAGGAATTTGAGAGTCGAAAAATGAGCAATATGTCCACTAGTGACCGAGTAGAAGCATCAAGAGAGGCAAAAGCACTTATCTTAAGCATCAACGAAGTTTATAAAGAAACTAAGGATCCTAGTTTAATGGACGTAATGAAAAGATTAACCGAGAAAAAGAAGAAGATTGAAAAAAGATTGAATGGCGTGCCATTGGTATAATTTCGATCTAAACTTATATTTTATTTATTTTTTAGATTAATCAATAAAAAGACCCCTTATAGAAATAAGGGGTCTTTTTACGTTTATTCATTTTAAACTTTCATTTTACCGAACTAAACTTAAGTAATTTCTGCACTAAGTCCTGCTTGTAATAATTTTGAACATTGTGGTTTAAGTTCTTCATATTCTCCAGTTTTAACCGTGCATTTTCCTTTGTAATGTACAATTAAAGAACATTGCTCAGCCTGTTCAGGAGAATGTTCGCAAACTGAAATCAATGTATTTATTACATGATCAAATGTATTCACCTCATCATTAAAAAGAACGATTTCATTTTGCTGAACCGTCTCTTCTTCAAGGAGTAGTTCTTCGTAAATTTCTTCTTTTGTGCTCATATGAATCTCAATTAATACTAACTAATTTACATATTTTGCTGCAACCCAATTATTTCGTTCAAGGTTTTTTTCAAACTTTAACTCTAATTCGGTACATTTTTGCGAAATCATTTCTAAATCTTCGGTATAAAAACCACTTAATAATAAAACACCACCTTTATTTAAACATTTCGCATAGCTAGGTAAATCGGCCAACAAAATGTTTCTATTGATATTCGCAATGATCAAATCATACTTTTTATCCTTTAGCAAAGTAACATCACCTTCATAAACCGATATAAAATCCATATTATTTCGTGCCACGTTTTCTTTAGCATTTAGATAGCACCAATTATCAATATCTATTGCATCAATATTCGTAGCACCACGCATACCGGCCAAAATGGCTAGAACCCCTGTACCACTACCCATGTCCAAAACGGTTTTATTCTCTACATCTAACTGTAAAATATGCTGTAACATCATGTGCGTAGTTTCATGATGCCCGGTTCCAAAACTCATTTTTGGCTCAATTACAATATCATAATCTACCTGAATCTTCTCATGAAAAGGTGCTCTGATCATGCACACATCATCTACTATAATGGACTGAAAGTTTTGCTCCCACGTAGCGTTCCAATTTTCTTGCGCAATCTCTTTATACTGGTAAGTTATCTCAAAATTGGAATTTCCAAGAATATAAATGTCATCTAAAATATCAGAAGACCAATCTGTTTTTTGAATATATGCCAAAACATCATCCTCTTCCTCTACAAAACTTTCAAAACCGGCTTCACCCAATTCTGCAATGAGAATGTCTGAAGCCGGTTCTTTTGGTTTTACCGTAAAACGGTATTCAATATATACGATATCGCTCATTATTGTTTAGTGAACTTAAATAGCATTTATAATCGCTATGAAATCATCTGCTACCAAAGACGCCCCGCCTATTAAGCCACCATCAACATCTGGTTTAGAGAAAATTTCTTCCGCATTACCCGGTTTTACACTACCACCATAAAGAATGGTTACATTATTTGCAATGGTTGCATCAAATGCCTCAGAAATAGTTTTACGAATAAATGCGTGCATTTCTTGCGCTTGTTCTGGAGAAGCTGTTTCACCTGTACCAATTGCCCAAACTGGCTCATAAGCCAAAACAATATTAGACCACGCAGATGGCTCTAAATTAAAAAGTACGTTTTTCAATTGGCTTTCTACCAATTTAAAATGGTTGCCTGATTTACGATCTTCTAGCTCCTCACCAAAACAGAACATTACGCGAATGCCTTTTTGTAAAGCTGTTGTTACCTTTTTTGAAAGTATTGCATCACTTTCTGCAAAATAGGCTCTTCTTTCCGAGTGGCCAATTATGGCTGTATCAACACCAATATTTAATAACATATCTGCAGATATCTCACCTGTAAAAGCTCCACTTTCTGCAAAGTGCATGTTCTGCGCTATAACCTCAATCTTAGAGTTTTCTAAAGTACGTACGGCGCTTGCTAAATTCACATAGGTTGGTGCTACCATTACTTCTGCATTCGTATCTGGTAATTTTGCAGATAACTCAGCCAAAAGTGTTTCTGTTTCTGCCAAATTTTTGTTCATTTTCCAGTTACCTGCTACTATCTTTGCTCTCATATTTTTGTTTCTAGTTGTTCAGTTTCAGTTTATATTTATTCGAAAATCAAATTTTCTAAATCATTGTAATGTAACTTTTGCACTATGGTTCCTTTCTCCAATACTAAAACTCCCGGGTTAGATCTAACAATAGTTTTAAGTGTAGTTTCATCTGTAAAGTAAAAATCAAACGCCAGGTTGTTTTCTTTTTTCAACGCATCTGTTTGATCAGGACCGGAAGCAGACATACCTATAACTTTATAACCCGATTTTAACGCCTTATCCGTCACAGCTTTTATTTCTTTGAAAACCTCAAGATTGGACTTACGCAAATCGTATGCTATGACCATTACCAATTTAGGCTCTTGCAATAATGCTGCTGCAAAATCTTCTCCGTTTTGTTCTATAGTGAAATCATGAACAGGTGGTTCATACCCTGCTTGAATTTCTTCTGTTTCCACATCTATAAATTCCCCGTCTACCGTTGGGTAATCTCCATTGGTGACATAAATTTCCTCATTGCCATTGACATTAAACTTCCATTTATATTCAAACACAGCTTTTGGAGCATCTGCAGGAGTGTTCATACCTTCCTCTATATTCTTGCCAATTTCATAGGGTCTAAAATCAATAACCGGTAAATGGTTCAACACATAATACACATACCCTACACAAGCAATAAAAGAAACATATAGTACAGACATCAAGGTCTTAGAATTCACTAAAGGAGTTATATATTTTCTACCAACATATATAATTAAAATCAACACCAACAGTACCACGTCTTTTGTAAAAGACTCCCAAGGTGTCAATTTAATTGCGTCGCCAAAGCAACCGCAATCAGTTACTTTATTAAAATATGCAGAATAAAATGTAAGGAACGTGAAGAAAATTATCATTGCCAATAAGGTCCACACAGTAAGTTTACGTTTATAGCCTAGAATTAGCATTACCCCAACCATTACCTCTACGATTACCACCAGTATAGAAATGGCCAATGCGAACGGAGTTAAAAAAGGAAGGTCCAATACACCTTGGCTGAAATACTCTTCTAGTTTAAATGAAAAACCAACGGGATCGTTCAGTTTTATAAATCCGCTAATGATAAAAAGTATTCCAACAAAAATTCTAACGACACCTACTAAATACTTCATTCTTAAATTTATTTTTCTGATTCTGAACCTAAATGTATTAATGCAAAGACCGCATAATTGATCATATCTTGATAATTGGCATCTATACCCTCACTAACCAATGTTTTACCCTTATTATCCTCTATTTGTTTTACGCGAAGTAATTTCTGTAAAATAAGATCTGTAAGTGAACTTACCCTCATATCTCTCCAAGCTTCTCCATAATCATGGTTCTTGTTCAACATAAGTTCTTTCGTAATTTTAATATGCTTGGCATATAACTCCACAGCCTCTTCAGTAGAAAGATCAGGCTGATCAGCTACACCTAATTCTAGCTGAATTAGTGCCATTACCGAGTAATTAATGATACCTATGAATTCTGAGCGTTCACCTTCATCCACCTTACGAACTTCATTTTCTTGAAGACTACGTATACGTTGTGCTTTTATAAAAATTTGATCAGTAAGCGAAGGCAATCTTAAAATTCTCCAAGCGCTGCCGTAATCTGACATTTTTTTCTGGTATAGATTAATACAAATCTCAATTACCTCATCGTATTCCTTTGCCGTATCTAGCATGTAATTCTATCTAATTTGTGTAAATTTCGCTTAAAAAATTGTAACCATCAAGATAGATGGTTTAAACTTGGAAAATGCCACAAATTCCTTTTAATTATTGAAAATGACCATAAACTGTAACGGCAAACTTATTTCTCTTGAACGACCCAAAATAATGGGCATTTTAAATGTTACCCCAGATTCTTTTTTTGATGGCGGTAAATATAAGGATGAAGCAAGTGTACTGAACCAAGTTGATAAAATGCTAAGTGAAGGCGCAACATTTATAGATGTAGGAGCTTATAGTAGCAGACCAGGTGCCAAAGAGGTTGGTGAGGACACAGAATTAAAACGAATTACACCAATTGTTAGTTTAATAATCAATAAATTTCCAGATGTTATTCTTTCAATAGACACTTTTAGAAGTAATGTCGCTAAAGCATGCATTGAAAATGGTGCCGCTATAGTAAATGACATTTCTGCGGGATTACATGATGATAATATGTTGAGCACTGTAGCCAAACTAAATGTACCATACATTATGATGCACATGCGCGGTACACCCAAAAACATGCAGCAACAAACAGATTATAAGGATATTTTAAAGGAAGTACTTTTTTATTTTTCAGAAAGACTTTCCGCCGCAAAAGCATTAGGTGTTAAAGATATTATTATTGATCCAGGATTTGGTTTTGCAAAAAACCTGGAACAAAATTTTGAGCTTTTAAAACAAATGGAAGTAATGAGTATTATTGAACACCCTTTACTAGCAGGTATTAGCAGAAAATCAATGATTTACAAGACATTAGACGTAACTGCGGACCAAGCTTTAAACGGCACCACAGCATTGCACATGGCGTGCTTACAAAAGGGAGCGAAAATTCTAAGGGTGCATGATGTTAAAGAAGCTGTAGAGTGCACAAAACTATATGAACAATTAAATGCCTAAGTTTATACTGATTTCTTAATTTTACTAAAACGGACCTGATTGGATTTTTTAAATTTTATTGATTTTAAGATTACCGATGTTTTAGACATCATCTTTGTTGCCGTGCTCCTATACTACATTTATAAGCTGGTAAGAGGCTCTGTTGCCATTAATATTTTCATCGGAATTGTCATTGTTTGGGCATTTTGGAAATTGACCGAGTTGTTAGACATGCAAATGATCAGTAGCATGGTAGGTGCATTTATGCAAGTTGGATTAATTGCATTGATCATTGTTTTTCAACAAGAGATCAGAAAGTTCTTGCTAATGATCGGGTCAACCAATTTTGCCAACAAAAGAAACTTTGTAAAACACTTTAAATTTTTAAAGCAAGAAGGGATTTCTACAGAAACCGATGTAGACGCTATAATTAAAGCTTGTGAAAAAATGGCCAGTACCAAAACCGGGGCCATTTTAGTAATAGAACGTAGCAACTCTTTAGATTTCATTAAAAGTTCTGGAGATCGTATGAATATTGAAATCAACCAACCCATTCTAGAAAGTATCTTCTATAAAAACAGCACATTACATGATGGTGCCGCAGTTATTGTTGGTAATTACATTGTTGCAACAAGAGTAATTTTACCAGTGTCAAACGAGCGAAACATCCCCCTTCGTTTTGGATTACGACACAGAGCTGCAGTCGGTATTAGTGAAAAAACCGACGCCCTAAGTATAGTCGTTAGTGAAGAAACAGGACTAATCTCCTATATTAAAAACGGGGAATTTGTTTTGTATGATTCTATCACCCAATTAACTAATATGCTGAAGCAAGATTTGGTGCAATGAATTGTAAGAACTGCCAAAACAACTTAAGAACGGATTTTAGTTATTGTCCCCATTGTGGCGCTAAGGTAATTAGAAACAGACTTACAGTAAAGAATTTATGGTATGATGCTACCGAGCGATTTTTCAACATTGACAATACCTTTCTTATAACATTTAAACACCTTTTTACTAAACCTGATGAAGTTATCGGAGGATACATTAGCGGTGTTAGAAAGAAGTACTTAAACCCTATTAGCTACCTCACCATAGCAATTACCTTTGGCGGTCTTTTTGTTTATGTCTGTACCGAGTTTTTCCCTAATGCTTTAGATTTTGATTTTAAATATGAAAATTCTTCATCTTTAACTGAAGCCGATAAAATGGCACAAGATTTTCAAAAGCAATGGAATACTTACTTGTTTAAATATCAAAGTCTCTTCTATATAGCTATGCTACCTTTTCTTGCTTTAATGTCAAGAGTAGTTTTTATCAATAAAAAACAATTTAACCTTAGTGAGCATTTTGTAATAAACATCTACGCATATTCACATCTTTCCATAATTATCAATACCGTTTACATGTTGGTTTTATGGAACTCCAAATTACTTTACTACATTTCCATGTTCAATTTGGTATTTCAAATTGGGTTCTTTACTTGGGTATTTTACAAGCTCTTTAATTTGACCATAAAGCAGACCATATTGAAACTTTTATTCTTTCTTGTTTTATTCGCTACGATTTGTTTTGCACTAATGTTAATTGCAATAGTATATATAGCCCTTTTCACTGATACTTTTCAGAAAATGACTCCTTGATCAAGCAACCTCCTCAGCTAAGAACTGAGCTTCGTATAGATTACTGTAATAACCACCTTTTTTAAGCAGTTGTTTGTGCGTGCCTGTCTCAACGATGTTACCGGCATCCATTACAATAATTTTATCCGCTTTTTTAATAGTAGCTAATCTGTGTGCAATTACGATAGAAGTTCTCCCTTGGGTAATCTTATCCGTAGCCAATTGTATCAATTGTTCAGAATACGTATCTACGGACGATGTAGCTTCATCCAATATTAAGATACTAGGATTACTTACGTATGCACGTAAAAAAGCAATTAGCTGGCGTTGACCACTAGAAAGCATGGTACCGCGCTCTTTCACATTATAGTGATAGCCACCTGGTAGGCTAGAAATAAATTCATCTACCCCAATAGCCTTGGCCGCTTTTTCTATATCATCAACAGATATACTTTCATCTTTTAAAGAAATGTTATTTGCAATGGTATCGGCAAAAAGAAACACATCTTGTAATACTACGGCAATATGAGATCTTAATGAAGATAATTTGTAGTCTTGAATATCAACACCATCAACCTTAATTGAACCTGAATTAATTTCGTAAAATCTGTTCAATAAATTAATGATCGTACTTTTTCCGGCTCCTGTAGCACCAACAATAGCTACTGTTTCTCCTGCTTTAACATCAAAGGAAATACCATGTAATACCTCTTCATCTTCCAAATATCCAAAATGAACGTTTTCAAAAGAAATATCACCACTAACCACTTTTTTCTCATAAGAACCTACATTTTGTATGTGACTATCGGTATCTAAAATTTTAAAAACCCTATTAGCCGCAACCATACCCATTTGCAAGGTGTTGAACTTGTCCGCAATTTGGCGTAATGGTCTAAACAACAAATCTATCAACATAATAAAAGCAAATAACGTACCTGCAATATCAGTTGAAATATTCGCTACATTCTGTAAGCCACCGTACCAAACAATTAACCCTACCGTTAAAGAAGAAACAATTTCAGCAATAGGGAAAAAGATAGAATTATACCATACCGTTTTCAACCAAGCTTTTTTATGTTTTTCGTTTATTTCCCTAAACTTGGCGCTTTCAATTTTCTCTCTGGTAAAAAGTTGAACGATTTTCATTCCAGTAATTCGCTCCTGCACAAAGGAATTTAAATTTGAAACCTCTGCCCTTACCTCGGTAAACGCTACTTTCATCGCTTTTTGAAACCATCTAGTAGCATATACTATAATTGGCAATAACGCAAATACGATTAATGATAACTTCCAATTAATAAACAACATGACCATTGCCGCAACGACCATTTTCAATAAATCGGCCACAATGACAAAAAAACCTTGACTAAAAATCTCTCCAATTCGTTGCATATCCGCAACAGCCCTAGTTACCAAAACACCCAATGAGGAATTATCAAAATAGGTCATTTTAAAAGAAAGCATTTTCTTAAAAAGACTTATCCTTACATCTTTGATCACAGATTCTCCTAACCAGTTAGCGTAATAATTGAACGCCAGTTGAAAAATTACCTGACCAAGCAAAACCACCAACATAGCAACCGTTAAATACAATAGCATTTCTTTATTGCTGCCCTTAATGGCCTCATCAATAATTTTTTTTACGATCAAAGGGGTTAGAATAGCAAAACCAGACAATAATATGGCAGACAATGCAACACCATAAAATGTAATTTTGTACGGTTTTGTATAGGCCAGTAAGCGTTTAAAAAGACGAGTGTCAAATGCTTTGCCAGAATCCTTATCCATTCTTTAAAATAGTATTGGGGTAAACAATAGAGGTCAAATATAGTCCTTTTGCAGGAACAGAAACGCCTGCCATTGCCCTATCCTTGCTTTTTAATATGGTATTAACATAGTCAGGTGAATATTTCCCCAATCCTACATTAATTAGCGTACCAACGATGGCCCTAACCATATTTCTTAAAAACCGATCTGCCGTAATGGTAAATACAAGCGTATTATTTTCTAGCTTCCATTGTGCTTCTCTTAGATCACAGATATTGGTAAAAACATCTGTATTGGATTTAGAAAAACATTCAAAATCTTTTTTGCCCAACAATAGTTCAGCTGCATCGTTCATTAGTTGAATATCAAGATCTTTTTTTACGAAATATACAAGGTCCGTAGAAAAAGGATCCTTGCTTTTTGCAATATGATATTCATATGTTCTGGAAGTAGCATGAAAACGTGCATGTGCATCATCTTCTACTTCAAAAATACGGTCTACCGCAATGTCATTTGGCAAATAAGAATTAAGTCTGAACACATATTCAGGAATATCACCCAAGCTATCAACATCAAAATGGGCATACATCATTTTGGCATGAACACCAGTATCTGTACGTCCTGCACCCATTAATGCAACCGGACTGTTTAAAAGTTTGGACATCGCTTTTTCCAGCACTTCTTGCACCGTAATGGCATTTGGCTGATTTTGCCAACCGTGATAAGCTTTACCGAAGTATGAAAATTGAATGAAGAATCTCAAAAGGATATACTAGTTTTGTATCTGACAAAGGTATTAAAAACCATACGTTTTAACATTCTTGGTACCCACAGTAAATAGGAAAACTTAAACGTTGGTTATTTTCATTTTTCATGGAAAGTCAATAAATATAAAATTCAGCAATAATAATGACCAAAATTCTTCTTCTTTCCGATACACATTCTTACATGGACGACGCCATATTAAAACATGCAAGATGGGCAGACGAAGTATGGCATGCAGGGGATATTGGGAACTTAAAAGTAACCGATGCACTTGCAAAACTTAAACCACTAAGAGGTGTACATGGCAATATTGACGATCATATCATTCAAAAAGAATTTCCTGAAAACAATAGATTTTTCTGTGAGGGAGTTGATGTTCTTATTACCCACATTGGAGGGTATCCACCTAAATACAATAGTAGAACACGCGATATTATTAAAGAAAATCCGCCTAAACTTTTCATTTGTGGTCACTCTCACATTTTAAAAGTAATGATGGACAAAAAGTTAGGGGTACTACATATGAACCCTGGGGCCTGTGGAAAACATGGGTTTCATCAAGTACGCACCATGTTACGTTTTGTTATCGATGGAGACAATATTAAAGATCTTGAAGTAATTGAACTTGGAAAAAGGTAAAAACAGGGCGATACTTAACACTTACACCCTGTATTTAGCTAATTAATATTCAAATGAAACTCCCAAAGAAATGGCACCACCATCGTAGACATTTTTTCTATCTACCAGAAAACCGGCATAATCGGAGTATTGCGCAACCAAATTAAAATGGTCTGTAATCTTATACATTGACGTAATTCCGTAATTTGTAAATGTAGTACCCTCACCAAATAAGAAAGAGCCACTTTGCACATTATTCTCAGAAGATAATCTTTCTTGAATTTTCAATTTTCCAATAAGATATAGCTTATTAAAGAACAAATGTCCTAACTCAACCCCGGCTTGAAATTGGTTACTGAATCCTTCAGTTCTAAAATTTACACTTGAAAATGCCGATGCATATGTTTTACCATTTTTAAAACCATGGGATGCGGCCAAGGTTGTCCATATATTAAATTCACCATCAGAAACAGGTAAATTTATTTCATCAAATTGACCAAAGGCATTTGGCTCGTTAGATCTTGCAAAGTTAGTACCATCATTAGTAGGTATATCCAAAGCAACCTGTAAAGACAAAGGAAAGCTTTTAAGTAGCTTATACTTAACTCCCAATTGTATATTACCTACACCAGCAACAGTTTCTGTAGTGCTAAAACTATTTAAACGAACAATTGGCAAGTCCAAGATTGCCGTAAACCTATCGGAGATACCGTATTCACCGTAAAGCAAGAGTCCGCTAGTTCTAAAATCGCTTCCTTGATCAGCCAATCTACCCTCTGTGGTATAATAATTATTAGAAGAGAAATATGATGCCGAAGCTTGAAGATAGAATCCCTTTGCCTCCCTTGTCCATCCGCTTTGCGCCTGCAGACCAACAGTAAGCAAGCAAAAGCAAATACCTAAGAAGATTTTTATTTTTTCCATAATTCTGTTTTTTCAAATTATAGGCCACAACATTGAAAACCTATAAAAAAAGCCTTTGGGAGACATAGAAAAACAGAATCAGGTGTCTCTATTCCCAAAGGCAATCAATATTCTATTTTTTAGTTTAATGCTACATTTCCAAAAGGAATATTAGCCGTAGCACACCAAAGAATAATGTGTGTGTATTTAGCATCAGGCATTGCATCTAACTTTATGAACATTTCACCATTACCGGCAACGTTACCAATAAGCATTAGATCTGGGTTACCGTTAGCTGGATCGGCCGTAAAAGTGTCTGAGGTAGAAAAGAAAATACCTACGGTACCAGTACCTAATTCAGTTGTAAAATCATCTCCAAAATGCACAAAATAAGAACTTTCGGTATCTACACCCAATTCAACCAAACCTTGGGTAGGCGTGCCACTTTCTGCCACCAAATTACCGCTTAATGAAACGGTTAGGTCACCAACTGGCATTGAAGAATCTACTTCAACCGTTTCTGTTTCAACCACAGTTTCCGTAACGGTTACTGTTTCTACATCATCATCTGAGCAGCTAACAAAGAATGTTGTTACGGCACTAAGTAATAATACAAGTGTAAATTTTCTGTTTTTCATAATCGTAAATTTTTAAAATTGTTTTAATTTAAAACAGGATATTAACGACTATCGCTAACCTTGCTGTTTCTTGAGGACAAACATAAAACCACGATATCACGAAGAATTCAAGAAAAAGTAAACAGTTTATCACATATGATTGAAATACTGCAATATTTCTGTGATATTTAAGAAAGTGGAGACATAAAAAAACCCGGTAACTACCCCGGGTTTTAACGCACTAATACTACTAAGATTACAGGCTTAACGTAAGCGATCAACAGATTTTACAAGATCTTCATCCTTTTTTATTGCCCTATTTGCAAGGACCAAAAAAATGATAGAAAATACTGGAATCAGCATCCCAATACCCTTCTCAGAAACCAAAGTTTCTCCGGATAAGTTTAGTGATCGGTAAACGAAAAATCCTAATAAAAAAACGTTCAATATCATGTTCAGCCTGTTTATTACAAACTGAGATTTTCTATTTTTAAATTGTACCATAGACCAAATAGCCAAAACGGCACTTGCGTAAAATGCGATAGAAATGAGCAATTCATTGTTTGCAAAAACTTCTGTACCATCTACATTAATCCATAGATTAAAGAAGAACGGAAGTATACCCGTAAGTATTGCAACAATTACTAAAAAAAGGCTCTGAATTCTTTGAATCATAAATCTAATATCGCTTTCTGATTGCAAAAATACAGGTCTTTTCAAAAAATATAACCATTTTATTCAAAATAATTTGTAATATTGCTACGTTATCACGTCATAACACCTACCAGTTAAGGAATAACTTTCCTTATAGATTATCCAAATAAAATTATTTACTTCTTACAATACAAACTACTTATATAATTTATTCTATTACTTAATGTTTGAGATTTCAGATTTAAAATCGAAAAAGCTACCTGAGCTTCAGGAAATTGCTAAAGGACTTAAGGTTCCTAAATTCAAAACCTTGAAAAAACTAGATTTAGTTTATCAAATTTTGGACCTACAAGCCGCCAACCCAAAAGTTGCCGCAGCTATTGCCCCCACAACCACTGAAGAGGCACCTAAGCCTACAGAAGAAAAACCGAAGCCTAAACCTAGACCTAGGACACGTGTTGCACAAAACACCAAAAAGGATGCTAGTACAGACGCTCAACCGGCTACGGCAAAAGAGACTCCCGTAAAAAAGGAAGCTCCGCAAGAAAATGAGGTTAAAGAAGTTACTGAACAAAAAAGACCTAGACCAAGACCTAAGTCTTCAAATCAGTCAAACAATAACAATAATAAGAATTCGCAACAGAATAATAATCACAAGAAGAAACCTAACCCAAGGACTCCTCATGACAAAAGTAATTTTGACAAAGACCTTAAAAACAGGTACAAGGAGCCGGAATATGAGTTTGATTCCATAATAGCCAGTGAAGGTGTGTTGGATATCATGCAAGATGGATACGGTTTTTTACGTTCTTCCGATTATAACTACCTATCATCACCTGATGATATCTATGTTTCTCAGTCGCAAATTCGTCTTTTTGGCCTTAAAACAGGTGATACCGTTTTAGGTAACGTAAGACCACCAAAAGAAGGTGAAAAGTATTTCCCTCTTATTAAGGTAAATAAAATTAACGGCATAGACCCTCAGATCGTACGCGATCGTGTATCATTTGAGCATTTAACTCCGTTATTCCCACAAGAAAAATTCAATTTGGCAGAACGCCAAAGTACAATATCTACCCGTATTATTGATTTGTTCTCACCTATTGGTAAAGGGCAAAGAGGTATGATCGTATCGCAACCTAAGTCTGGTAAAACCATGTTACTTAAAGATATTGCGAACGGTATTGCTGCAAACCATCCTGAAGTTTACCAAATTATTTTGCTTATCGATGAAAGACCAGAAGAGGTTACGGATATGCAACGTAATGTTCGTGGTGAAGTTGTAGCATCTACTTTTGACAAAGAACCGACTGAGCACGTAAGAGTTGCTAATATTGTTTTGGAAAAAGCAAAGAGATTAGTAGAATGTGGTCATGACGTAGTAATCCTTTTAGATTCCATTACACGTTTGGCAAGAGCCTACAATACTGTTCAACCAGCTTCTGGTAAGGTATTAAGTGGTGGTGTTGATGCTAATGCATTACATAAGCCAAAAAGATTCTTTGGTGCTGCACGTAATATTGAAGGCGGTGGTTCATTGTCTATCATTGCAACAGCCTTAACTGAAACTGGATCTAAAATGGACGAAGTTATTTTTGAGGAATTTAAAGGAACCGGTAACATGGAACTTCAATTGGATCGTAAGATTGCAAACAGAAGAATATTCCCTGCTATTGACCTTACTTCTTCAAGCACACGTAGAGATGACATGCTACTTGATGAAAACACCCTACAACGTATGTGGATAATGCGTAAGTACCTTGCAGATATGAATCCTGTAGAAGCCATGGAGTTTATTGAGCAACGTTTTAAACAAACCAAAAACAATGAAGAGTTCTTGATGACAATGAATCAGTAATTCTTTTTAATTATAATTTTAAATCCCGATTTCATTAAGAAATCGGGATTTTTTATTTTGTATCATACCCACTGTAATAAACTACCCTAATAATAACATCAAAAATTAAAGCTGCTATTTTTTTGATATCTTTATAAAATCAGAAAGAACTATCCCCCAGTCTTTTAGCATTTTTCTTTAGTAAACACTTAAAATCTCAGAAAATGAAAAGACCATCTATCCTAATCAGTAAAATCTTATGCACCATTATCATCTCTGCTTTTATGAGCTGTAATGATCAACCCAAAGAGCAAGACCCAAAGAAACCGGAAAAACCAGTGGTATTAGCTCCTCAAGAAATAGTACCTATTTCACAGGCAAAAAATATGTATGACTCATATGAAAAAAGGCGGGTACCATTAATACAACGTTATGAAGACTCCATAAATAAAATAACTAAAAGAGATGAAGAGTTTCATGTTGGCAGATTTGTTTACTACGATTATAAAACCATCAAGCAATATTTAGAATATATTGAACAAGAAGCTGCCGATGCCGGAGTTGAAATTTCCACATTAAGACTTTACTACTCCAACTACCCAAATGAGGAATATTTCCCTCAAAGCAAAGAACCGATCAAACACCCAAGACAGAACAGCATTATGCTCTCCCCTACTTATAATGACGGTAAGCGTGATTATCTTTTTTATATAGCTCAAGGAGCAAAGGGCAAACAAGCCGTACCTATGAACAATAGCTTTGAACCAATAAATGAAGGTTATGGCAATAATAATGACCCCAATACAAAAGCATATGCTTCATTTGCACCAACAACAAGTACACCAAAAGCTGTACCGGCAATATTACAAGGTCAAGAAAGTCTAACTTTGAATAGAGGCACAGGTGTACCGCCGCCAAAAAACCAATAAACATTTCACAGTCAAATAGCCCGTTAAACCATGTTGGAGTATATTTTAAATAATTACTACATCTGTTTCTATTTCATAGCACTGGTTTTATCCATTACCAAGTATAGGCTATACTACGATACCATCTTAAAATATTTACCCATAATATTAAGCTACGTTTTATTATCAGAAATACTAGGTGCTATCGTTAGGGATGTAGATGATATACAATTAGTTTATATACCTGAATATTATAATTACAACACTATAATTTTCAATATATTCGACATTGTATTCTATCTATATTTCTTTTATATTTTCTATCAATTAATTGAAAACAAAAGAAGTAGAATTCTCATTAAATATGGTGGTGTATTATTTTTATTGACCTGCATAGTCAATTTGTTTTTACAAGACTTTTACACCGAACCTCAGAACTATGCAATTATTGCGGGTGCAATAGTATTAATATTTGCGTGCCTAACTTATCTATACAAGATATTTACAGAAGAACAGAAATTTATACCTAGAAAAAACTTGCTATTTTGGATCAGTTTAGGATTACTTATGTTTTACATCTGCTACCCTATTTCAATGTATATATTGTCTTTTGATTATCAACTGTACACTACATACAATCTCTCTAAGTATCATTATATTTCAATAGCGACAATGTACCTCTGCTTCATCATAGGTTTTCTATCAATGAGAAGACTAAGGTTACCAATGAGGCAGACAAACTAAAATTTAGCCCATAAAAAAAGCCTCCCAGTTTTGGAAGGCTTTTTAATTTCTTAAGGCAATATCTTACAAAGCGGCAACGTGCTTTGCCAACTTACTTTTTAAGTTAGCAGCTTTGTTATCATGAATAATGTTACGCTTAGCTAAACGATCGATCATACTAACAACACTTGGAAAAAGAGCCTCTGCATCTTTCTTAGATTCTTCTGCACGCAATCTCTTTATAGCATTACGTGTAGTTTTATGCTGATATCTGTTACGTAAACGAACTGCTTCGTTTCTTCTAATTCTCTTTAATGCCGACTTGTGATTTGCCATTTTATTCTCTGTTATAATTTCTTCGGATTTTCATCCATTTAATTTTGTAGTCCGTAGGGGAATCGAACCCCTGTTACCAGGATGAAAACCTGGCGTCCTAACCCCTAGACGAACGGACCATTATGTCACTGCTTTGGAAAATTATCCAAAAATTTAATTTTGTAGTCCGTAGGGGAATCGAACCCCTGTTACCAGGATGAAAACCTGGCGTCCTAACCCCTAGACGAACGGACCATACTTTGCGCAATTGCGGATGCAAAAATACAAATATTTTTCACTATCGCAACACCTGAATATAATTTTTTAAAAAAATTAATATGCTTTTGCAAATAACACCCTTTTTTGAGACGGTTTACCGCTAACCATACACACACCTTCTTCACTCTTTGCATCAATAGGAATGCAACGTATAGTGGCTTTGGTCTCCTCTTTCACTAGTTCTTCCGTTTCTTTACTTCCATCCCAATGAGCAGAAATAAATCCTCCTTTTTCTTCTAAAACTTTTTTGAATTCATCATAAGAATTCACTTCGGTTATATGATTATTTCTGTAATCAAGTGCTTTCTGGTACATATTCTTTTGAATATCGTCTATTAAGAACTCTATTTTTTCAACTACATCTGCAGCATTTACCGTTTCTTTTTCCAAGGTATCTCTTCTTGCCACTTCATAAGTACCATTTTCCATATCTCTTGGTCCAATAGCCAAACGTACAGGCACCCCCCTTAATTCATATTCATTGAACTTAAACCCTGGTTTGTGCGTATCTCTATTATCAAATTTCACAGAAATACCTTTACTCTTTAGTTCTTTCACTAACGGATTAACAGTTTCCGAAATTTGATCCAATTGATCAATTCCTTTATAAATAGGTACAATAACAACTTGTATAGGTGCTAATTTTGGAGGAATAACTAAACCATTATCATCACTATGAGTCATTACCAAAGCACCCATTAACCTTGTAGATACCCCCCAAGAAGTAGCCCATACATGCTCTTTACCGCCTTCCTTGGTCGCAAATTTAACATCAAAAGCCTTAGCGAAATTCTGGCCCAAAAAGTGAGATGTACCTGCCTGCAAAGCTTTACCATCTTGCATTAAAGCCTCTATACAATATGTCTCAATTGCTCCTGCAAATCTTTCACTTTCGGTCTTAGTTCCCTTAATTACAGGCACCGCCATATGATTTTCAACAAAATCAGCATACACGTTCATCATTTGCTCTGCCTCTTCTATGGCTTCTTTTTCCGTAGCATGGGCCGTATGACCTTCCTGCCATAAAAATTCTGCCGTTCTCAAGAACAATCTTGTACGCATCTCCCAACGAACCACATTTGCCCATTGGTTAATTAATAATGGTAAATCTCTGTAGGACTGTATCCATTTTCTATAAGTATCCCATATAATAGTTTCAGAAGTAGGTCTAACAATAAGCTCCTCCTCTAATTTAGCTTCTGGATCTACGATTATACCACTTCCGTCTTCGGCGTTCTTTAACCTATAATGTGTTACAACTGCACATTCTTTTGCAAAACCTTCTACGTGACTTGCTTCTTTACTTAAATATGATTTTGGAATAAACAATGGAAAATAGGCGTTCTCATGTCCGGTCTCCTTGAACATTTTATCCAAACCAGCTTGCATCTTCTCCCAAATACCAAAACCATATGGTTTTATGACCATACAACCTCTAACACCGGAGTTTTCGGCTAGATCGGCCTTAACTACCAATTCATTATACCACTTGGAATAATCCTCGCTTCTCTTTGTCAAATTTTTACTCATTATCTAGACTTTGGCACAAATTTTGTGATTCTTTGTATGTAATAATTGGGTAAAACTAGTTATTTTTAATATGTTCAACAATATAATTTTGATCCGATGATATATTCCTTACCCCACAACAAACTTCGCAACATTACAATGTTGGTAACCTTGGCAGTTTTTGCTGCTTCTTGCGGTACCTACCAACAATCTTCATATTATGACAATGACGGCATTTATTCAGACGACGTTGTAAGAACGGTAGAAAGAAGACCTGAACAAAGAAACTACAATCAAAATACTTCAGAAAACGATACCTATTCATCTTATTTTGGTGAAAAGGCGGATCAATATGATCAAATTTTGGATAGCGAGATCTTTACCGATGTCGATTCTTATTCAAGTAATAATTTAGACGAAGAAATTACTGAAGGCCAACTGACCGATTATTATGCCAATTCTAACGACTATGAAGGTTATGGTAGCTGGGGCAGCAACAATTCCGATGTAAGCATCTATATTCACAATAATGGATGGAACAATTGGGGCTACGGAGGATTCTACGGATGGAACGACCCATATTGGGGCTGGAACAACTGGGGTTGGAACAATTGGGGCTATGGAGGTTACTACGGTTATGGATGGAATAGACCATGGGGATGGAATAGATGGAACAATTGGGGTTATGGCGGATTTGGATTTGGCTACGCAGGTATTGGTTTCGGCTGGAACCGTCCTTTCTACGGTTATGGATACGGTTATGGTTATGGCAACGGGTATTACAATCGAAATCGTGGATTTTCCAATAGAAGCTATGCAGTTAACAACTCAAGAAGAGGCAATTACAATAGAAACACAACAAATAATAGCGGATTATCTTCTACAGCGGCTAGAGGTCGTTCTAATGTAAACACAAGAGGTAACTCACCTAGGTATAGAAGCACCACTTCTAGAGCGACAACTTCTAGAAGCTCTGCAAACACACGTAGTTCAAGAACGTATTCTGGCAACTCTTCTACAAGAAGAACTGTTGGTGTGGACCAAAACAGAGCATACAGAACAAGCAGAAGCACTAGAGCAACACCAAGATATAGCAGTTCCTCTAGAAACTACAGCAGCAGATACAGTAGCAGCCCAAGAACATACAGTTCTAGCTCATCTAGATCAAGCAGTAGGGTTAGCGTTCCCAGAACGTCTACCTATAGAAACTCCGGTAGTAGCTCAAGAAGTTATTCTTCGGGCAGAAGCTCAGGAAGTTCTAGCAGATCTTACCGTAGTTCCGGTAGCAGTTCTAGAAGCAGTAGTTACAGTTCTGGAAGAAGCAGTTCTAGTGGCAGCTCTTACAGAAGCTCTGGAAGCAGCTCTAGGAGTTCAAGCAGTGGATCCTCTTCTAGATCATCTGGTTCTTCAAGAAGCAGCAGCAGTAGAAGAAACTAAAATCTAACATTTATCAACATTTAAATATTGCTATGAAAAGATATTTGACTTTCGTAATACTAATGGCATGTGCCATTGGTAGAGCTCAAAATATAAACGAAGCCTTACGTTACGGTACAGAAAACCTACAAGGTACCGCTCGCTTTCAAGCTATGGGCGGTGCATTTGGGGCTTTAGGTGGCGACTTATCCTCCTTAAACATAAACCCTGCCGGTTCAGCGGTATTCAACAATAGCCTTTTCACCATTTCAGGGTCCAATTACAATACCAATAATGAAGCACGTTATTTTGGTGACACCAACATAACAAAAGACAATACTATTGAATTAAATCAAATTGGTGGCGCCTTTGTTTTCAGGAATACCGACTCCAATTCCGATTGGCAGAAATTTACCTTGGCTTTCAATTATGATTTGGTGAACAATTTTGATAATGAATACTATGTTTCAGGAAGTAGCACACAAGGTATAGACACGTATTTCTCCGAATATGCCCAAGGCACACCTTTTGGCTCCATTCTTGTACAAGATGGTGAATTTTTAGAGGAAGCTTATTTAGACATCGGTTCAGCACAAGGCTTTAGGGATCAACAAGCATTTTTAGGATATTATGGCGGTATTCTTGACCCAGAAACTGAAGATGACGCAAATACTAATTATGTAAGCAACACGCTTTATGATTTTGTGGAGCAAGATTTCATAAGAAGAACAACCGGGTATAATAGCAAGTTTACCATCAATGTAGCTTCACAGTACAAAGAAAACATATATCTGGGTGCTTCATTAAACTTCCACAGTGTACTCTATACGCAGTTTGATCAATTTACCGAGAGTGGTTACGAGCCTAATTCTGAAATAACCAGAACTACTTTTGACAATTATTTAGAAACGGAGGGTAATGGTTTTTCTTTTAGCCTAGGTGCTATTGCGAAATTAAACGATAATGTACGTCTGGGCGGTAGCTACCAATCACCAACCTGGTATCGTTTAGAGGATAATACTTCTCAACGCATTAATTCTGACCTTGCAGATGCCGATATTAATTTTATCAATTTTAATATTATTAATCTTTTTGAAAGCTATACAGTTAAAACACCAAGTAAACTTACCGGTAGTTTAGCCGTAATATTTGCAAAAGATGGGCTTTTGAGTTTTGATTATGGTTACCAAGATTTCTCACAATCTGAACTCCGCCCTACCAACGACTCAAGTTTTCAGACGGTAAACTCACAAATTGCAAGTGACTTAGGCACTGTTTCAACCTTTAGACTTGGTGGTGAATATAGAATTCAACAAGTAAGTTTAAGGGCAGGCTATCGCTTTGAACAAAGTCCATATTCAAATGGCAATACTATAGGTGATTTAAACGCTATTTCTGGTGGTATAGGCTATAACTTCGGCGGCAGTAAGCTAGACTTTTCACTAAGCCGTTCCCAACAAGACGTTAGCGAAAGACTTTTCAATGCAGGTATTACAACACCGGCTATGATAGATAGAGGTATTACCAATGCAACCTTAAGCTATACGATAAACTTTTAAAGGAAATGGAATTCAATAAAAAAGGGGAGCAAATTGCTCCCCTTTTTTATTTTATTGACACCGCCTAAGAGTACAATACCCCAAGGCTTGCCTACAATTTAAAAGTTTGTTTCCTTTAAATGCCTCATGAGCCTGTCCTGAGGGTTTTACCTTTTTAATGAAAAATGAGTTTTTCGGGTTTTGGCAACCAATAAGGCATCTTCTTGTTCACCATATTCAAAGCGAAACCAATAATCTGTAGATGGCATTTGCTGTCCATTGTAATTTCCGTCCCAAGCATCTGTGGAACCCAATTGCTTTAGAAGCTTACCATACCTATCAAAAATAAACACAACAGGGTCACTTAACGTCTCTATTCCCTCTACATTCCAGTCATCATTAATACCATCCCCATTAGGGGTGAAAAACTTTGGATACCCGACGACCAAAAATTCTAAGGGATCAGTAATACCGCAACCATTTTTATCATTAATAATAACCGTGTTAACACCAGGTGGAACATTCATAAAAACAGGACTATCTTGAAATACGCCGTCATTGATCGCATATTCATAATCCCCATCACCCTCAACAAAAAATTCGATATTATTTTGATCTGGATCAATGGAGAGATTGGTATCCAATGTTTCCACTCTTTCTAAAATAGGTGTGCCATAGAACGTAACCAACACCCCACTATCATCGCTTACCGTTGGCGGAGAGCCCGATGCCGTTGTAATACTTGCAAAATAACGTCCTGTATTTGGGCTAACAATAACCAATTCCGCTCCAAAATATCCTGAACCCGTTAATGTATCATCAATAATACCGTCGTCTTCATAATCTACCGTCCATTCAACGCTGGCGATATCCGCACCTGCTGGTGAATTCAACGCACTAATGGTGATAGGGTCATCACCTTCGCAAGCAACAATATCCAATCCTAAAAATTCATCCCTTAAGGTACAATCCAAGGCAGTATCTTGATCAGCACTAACAGAGCTACCTGTAAAAGTTAACATAAATGGCTCTGGGTCACCCGTAAAATTGTCTGCAAAATTGTTGATCAAGATATAATAAATCTCACCTGGCAACACATCTAAATACTCATCATATGTATTTTGATTACCTGTTAACGATGCCTGACCTTCTTGACCACTATCGGGATTTACACCAAGACCGGTAAAGTTTGTATCGTTCACTTCGTAATTACAACGAATTGGCTGTGCCGTTCCATTGCTAATAGCTGCACAATCCACATCTGGTCCATAAACTGCAAAATCCCATTCTGCCGTAGGTGTAGAACCAGTTGAAGGCAACGCCTCAATATCAAAACCAACCTGACCGCCGGTACCTGCCCTAAAAACAAACCAAGATGTATTGAATTCAATATTGGCCGAAGTTAGACTTCCTTTCTCTAGACATCCTGTTTCTCTTATAACTTCCGGATCAAAATCATCTACATCACCAGAACCACCGGCTATGCCCATAATAGGTTGATCGGCACAAACAGGTATAGCCGTTCTACAATCGGCTGAATTTTGTGCGCTTACTTTATAACAGAAAAGAAACAAACAACAAATAGAACAAATGAGTACTCTCATAAAAAGTGTAACTATTTAGTATACGTGATGTATATTATAACTACACATGACCTGCTTTAGTATCTTACAGCGAAGATTCTGGCATTTAATCGATAAAATACACTACTCACTGCCAATTATTACCTTTAACGCTTTAAAGTGAAGTGGTTATTAATATATGATGCGTTGGTATTCTCCCCTAAAGAATTGGTGTAAGAAAGTTTAAACCAGTAATCGGATTCCGGTAATAACTGCCCATTGAAAGAACCATTCCAACCACTGGAATCTTCGAATATCTGATATAACAATTTACCATAACGGTCGTAAATAGTGATCACCGGATCTTCTAATGCAGATAGACCATCTACTTTCCAAACATCGTTAACATTATCACCGTTTGGAGTAAAAAACTTAGGAAAGCCCACTACAACAATATCTCTGGTATCAGAACCACAGCCATTGGGGTCACGTACCGTTATTGTATGTTCTCCTGGAAATAAATTATTGAATACACTACTATTTTGCGGTGCTTGATCATCTACCTGATATTCAAAATCACCATTCTCTTCTAAATAAACATTTACCATGTTTGATGCATCATCCTCATATTCTATGGTAATATCGGATATAACGGGCGGACTAGAGAAAACAACGGTAACCGATCTTACGGTAATACATTGTATCAACCCTTGCGTATTGGTCACGGATAAGGTATAAACCCCAGGTTCTGCCACTGTAATTAAAGAACTTGTTTGACCTGAACTCCACTCATACGCAAAACTAGCATCAGGTATACGTTGACCAATGGTGACTACCGGCTCATCTCCGCAGATATAAACCTCAGTATCAAAATCTAAAATGGGCAATTCTATTCCTTCAACCTCAAAAGACTCAGAAGCATCAAAACACATAGAATTTTCAATAGAAGTTGTTCTAACATATATAGTTTGGGAAACTTGTGTAGGCACAAACTCTTTAGAAAGCGCATTGGCACCATCAAAAGCATCTTCAAAACTTTCATGGTAAGATACACGAAAATCTAGGGGACTTTGTCCGCCCAATGCTTCAGCATCTTTTTCGTTAAAATCAATGACCGTACCATCTAAACATGCCGTTTCATCTTCTAGTTCATAAGTTTCTGGAGAAGGGGCATATGCCACCTGTGTTTCACTTATTAAATTATTCCCTAAAGGTCTCACAACCAAAACGCGGTACATTCCAGAAACCGCCACTGATAATTCTGGATCACTCTCACCAGGTATACGTTGATAGCCTGTACCTGCATCTAAATACCATTCATAGGTTATAGCATCGGTCGTTGTAGCATCTAATACTACCGTTTCATTATCACATGCTATAATAGGCGGACCTAGCAAATTGTCTATAATATCACAGTCCAGGGCTGAATTAGGAAACTCAACAAAAATAGTCCCTGAAAACTGAATGGAAAATCCGGAATTATTATTACTAAAGTTATTGATCATTAAAAGGTATTCTTCACCCGGCTCTACCAATAACCAATCATCATACTGTATGTTTTCTATGCCTGTAGGGTCTTCGCCCACCCCTATATAACTGCTATCATCAGAATTATCAAAATAGTTACATCTCACCGGATCTCCCAGTGCATTACAATCGTTAGTTCTGTATAGTGCGAAATCCCAATCTTCGTTTGAATCGAACCCAATATTAAACCCCAATTGCCCTACTTCTCCAATTTTGAAGGTATACCAAGCGGAGTTCGTTTCGATCGTACCACTACCTTGAGTAATACATCCAGAAATTGACGCACCATTATAATCATCAATTCCATAACCATTTGTACCTCCATTGACCGGAGTATTATAACAAATAGGAACTGCATTGGCGCAATCTGCCGACACTTGCGCAAAGCAAGTGAATATGCCAAAAAAACAAATTAATAAAATGGATATACCATACTTGGTCATAGGGGCCTCTTGATTTGGAAAACTAAAATTAACGAGACCTTAACGTTATGGCTAATTTATGTTGTGTAATGCCCGCATTTGGTTATAAAGTGTCACATATTGTATATCTTTGCAGCTTGTAAAAGAAAGATAAAATGAAAATTGAGGATACACTGGAAAATCAATTTGACGAAATAGGAAACGATCATATTTCTACGTCAGAAGATACTCCTTTACGTTCAGACGCTTTTGATTTGGACGATGCCGAAAAAATTGAACGTATTCGCAATAAAGTACGTGAAATCATGCATACTTTAGGTTTAGATTTAAACGATGACAGTTTAAAAGGTACGCCTAATAGAGTTGCAAAAATGTATGTCAATGAAATTTTTGGTGGTTTAAACCCTAGTAGAAGACCAAAGGCATCTACTTTTGACAACAAGTACAAGTACGGTGAAATGCTGGTGGAAAAGAATATTACTTTGTACTCCACTTGTGAGCACCATTTATTACCTATTGTTGGTCGTGCTCACGTAGCCTATATTTCTAACGGTACCGTAGTTGGGCTTTCAAAAATGAATCGTATCGTTGATTACTATGCCAAGAGACCTCAAGTTCAAGAACGTTTAAATATTCAAATCGTAAGAGAATTACAAAAAGCGTTAGGTACGGAAGACGTTGCATGTGTAATTGATGCCAAGCACCTTTGTGTAAACTCAAGAGGCATACGTGACATAGACAGTAGCACGGTAACGGCTGAATATGGTGGAAAATTCAAGGAAGAATTGGTACGCCGCGAGTTTTTGAACTACCTTAATTTAGACACCCATTTTTAATAGCATACAGCTTTATGCAATTGTACGAAAGTCAAGAAATCAAAGTATACAATTCCCTTACAGGAAAAAAAGAAGTTTTTAAACCCATAAACACAGGCCATATTGGCATGTATGTTTGCGGACCTACGGTGTATAGCAATGTACACTTAGGAAACTGTAGAACTTTTATGTCCTTTGACATGATTTTCAGATACTTTAAACATCTTGGCTATAAAGTACGTTATGTGCGCAATATTACTGATGCAGGTCATTTGGTAGATGACGCTGAAGACGGTGAAGACAAAATTGCAAAAAAGGCACGGTTAGAAAAATTGGAGCCCATGGAAGTTGTACAGCGCTATACTGTAGATTTTCATAATATATTGGAAAAATTCAATTTTTTACCTCCAAGTATTGAGCCTACCGCTACAGGACATATCATAGAACAAATTGAAATCATTAAGGATATTCTTGAAAAAGGATTTGCCTATGAAACCAATGGTTCTGTATATTTTGATGTTGCAAAATTTAATCAAGAACATGAGTATGGTAAATTAAGCGGGCGCAAGCTTGAAGATATGATTGCCAATACACGTGATCTTGCTGCCCAAGATGACAAACACAACCCTCAAGATTTTGCTTTGTGGAAAAAAGCGGAGCCACAGCATATTATGAGATGGCCATCACCTTGGGGAGATGGTTTCCCAGGCTGGCATTTAGAATGTACAGCCATGAGCACCAAATACTTAGGCGAAACATTTGACATTCACGGGGGCGGTATGGATTTGAAATTCCCACACCATGAATGCGAAATTGCCCAAGCTGAAGCATGCAATGGCCAAAGTCCGGTCAATTATTGGTTACATGCAAATATGTTGACCTTGAACGGTAGAAAAATGGCAAAATCTACAGGAAACAGCATTCTCCCCGGTGAAATTTTTTCTGGCGAAAATGATATTTTAAGCAAGCCCTTTTCCCCGTCCATGGTAAGGTTTTTTATGATGCAAGCGCATTATACCAGTATTTTAGATATGAGCAATGATGCATTGTTAGCTTCTGAAAAAGGATTCAATAAACTTATGGAGGCTTTTAATTCGTTGAAATCTTTACAAACGGGCAAAACTACCGATTTTGATGTTAAAGGTTGGAAAGCAACTTGCTATGCCGCCATGAACGATGATTTTAACACGCCTATTTTAATAGCAAAGCTTTTTGATGCTGTTAAGCATATTAATTTAATCAAAGAAGGCACTGAATCTATAACCGAAACAGATAAACAAGAATTAGAACAAACCTTACAAAATTTTGTTTTTGATGTTTTAGGCCTGGAGAACAAAAACAGTTCTGACGCAGATACTGAAAAACTAGGAGGTGTTGTAGAATTGTTGATCGAGTTACGCAAAGCGGCAAGGGAAAATAAAGACTTTGCTACTTCAGATAAAATACGAGATCAATTGGCTGAATTGGGTATTCAACTAAAAGACGGTAAAGAAGGTACAACGTATAGCCTTTAATCTAAATATTTTGATTTTTGAATTTTAGACTGGTATTCACCTGGTGCTAAATGCTGTCTTGTTTTAAAAACCCTATTGAAATAAGATCTACTTTCAAATCCGCAGTCAAGATATACGTCTTTTATGCTTCTTTTAGGATCTTGCAATAGACCTACCGCTAATTTTATACGCTCGTTATTGATAAACTCCACGGGAGATATCCCTAACTCTTGCTTAAAAGTCCTATAAAAGTGAGAGGGACTCATACAAGCCATCTTACTAAGGTCATCTACATTTAAAGATTTATGAACGTTATTTCTAATATAACGTATAACCTCGGTCAACCTACTTTCTTTTTTAATGGATAATGTGGTGTTACTATAAATTTTACGCTCATTGGTCTGTAAAATACGAATGATCAACTCTCTCAACATATTATCCACAAAAATATCTTTTGATGGGTGGTCTTCTGAAAACAAAAACAGCAATCTCTGAATGATTTGGTATATACCCCTATCATTTACAAAATGAAAATTATAGTCCATTAATCCCCATGCCTCTTTGGTACTTTTTGGCATATTCTCATTCATGAACTGTAATACTTTATTTATCTTATCTTCTGAAATAGCCATTGCCAAACATCTTGTAGGATTTTTTGACATAGCCTCAGGAAAATCAATACACATACTTTCGTTTGCAGGTAAAACCAAAGATTCTCCAGGTAAAAAATCAAATGCCTCATAATCTCGTAAATGCATAATCTTTTTCCCTTGGATCATACTGGCCAAAACTGGCTGTTCAAATTTTAAAAGAACACTAGCTGCTTGTTCATGGGTCTCAAAAACATGCATGGCGGCATTGTTCATTGTGTAAGATGTCTGGTTCTCCACCATGGTCTCTAAACGCCTTCCTTCCAGGAAATTATCTGATAACTTAATCACAACTATTTTGATTTTATTTTAAGAAATTTACAAAAATATATGCTTAAAAAAATCATAAAATCAATAATTGATAGGATTGTTCATATTATTCGTAGAATGCGTCAGACAAAAGATATAAGTGTAAGGTACATTTAGAATATCGTATTGACTAGCTCCCAATACATACATTTCTAATATTAACTTAAATCATATACTATGAGCACAACAGCAACTGTAGAAAAAGACGTACTTCAAAAACCCAAATTTAAAAATCAATATGAAAATTATATTGGTGGCAAATGGGTAGCCCCAAGTAAAGGAGAATACTTTGAAAATATTTCTCCGGTAGACGGTAAATCGTTTACAAAAATTCCGAGATCAACATCTGAAGATATTGAAAAGGCAATTGATGCCGCATGGGAAGCTGCACCTTCATGGAATTCATCTTCTGCGACCGAAAGAAGCAATATGCTATTAAGGATTGCCGATAAAATAGAACAAAACCTTGAGGTGTTGGCTAGAGCCGAAACTTGGGACAACGGTAAAGCCATTAGAGAAACACGCGCAGCAGATTTACCTTTGGCTGTAGACCATTTTAGATATTTTGCAGGTGTCATTAGAGCAGAAGAAGGCTCGGTCAGTGAATTGGATGCTAACACTGTGGCATTGAACGTTACTGAACCATTAGGCGTCGTTGGTCAAATTATACCTTGGAACTTCCCACTACTAATGGCAACATGGAAACTGGCTCCAGCTTTAGCTGCAGGTAACTGTGTAGTATTAAAACCAGCAGAGCAAACACCCGTGGGAATCTTAATATTAATGGAAATTATTGAAGGAATATTACCTGACGGAGTACTTAATATCGTAAACGGATTTGGTGCTGAGGCAGGTAAACCTTTGGCATCTAGCCCTAGAATAGACAAAATAGCCTTTACCGGTGAAACAACAACAGGTCAATTAATCATGCAATACGCATCAAAAAACATTACCCCTGTTACTCTTGAACTTGGTGGAAAGTCACCGAACATTTTCTTTGAGAGTATTATGGATGCCGATGATGAATTCTTTGACAAATGTTTGGAAGGTGCCAATATGTTCGCCTTAAACCAAGGCGAAGTCTGTACTTGTCCTTCTAGAATGTTGGTACAAGAAAGTATTTACGAAAAATTCATTGAACGTGTAATTGAGCGCACTAAAGCTATTAAAATGGGGCATCCTTTAGATCCCAATACCATGATGGGCGCACAAGCATCTAACGATCAATTTGAAAAAATACTTAGCTATATCAATATAGGAAAAGAAGAAGGTTGTGAAGTCCTTACAGGAGGCGCACAAGCCTATAATGAAGGCTTGGAAGGTGGATATTATGTACAACCCACAATTCTAAAAGGAAATAACAAAATGCGCGTTTTTCAAGAAGAAATTTTTGGCCCCGTACTTTGTGTAACCACTTTCAAAGATGAAGCAGAGGCTATAGAAATTGCAAATGACACCTTATATGGATTGGGTGCCGGCGTTTGGACACGTGATACCCACCAGGCATACCAGATTTCAAGAGCCATAAAAGCCGGTAGAGTTTGGGTAAATTGCTATCACCTATATCCTGCACATGCACCATTTGGTGGATACAAAAAATCAGGTATCGGTAGGGAAAACCATAAAATGATGTTGGCACACTATCGCCAAACCAAAAACATGCTTATTTCTTACGATAAGAAAAAAATGGGATTCTTTTAAAAACGAAATACGATGAAGACAAAAAGAGTTTTGGCAACTAAAAAAGCCGCAGAAGTGATTGCACAGCTAAAAGAGAAACACGGTGAACTTATGTTCCACCAAAGTGGTGGTTGCTGTGACGGCTCCTCACCCATGTGTTTTGAAAAAGGCGATTTAATGCTGGATGATAACGATGTTTGGCTTGGCACTATTGAAGGTTGCGACTTTCATATGTCAAAGGATCAGTTTGAATATTGGAAACACACTCAACTGACTGTTGACGTTACCCCAGGTATTGGCTCTAGTTTTTCATTGGAAATTCCGTTAGGTCTTCGATTTTTGATCAAATCTAGGTTATACTCCGAAGAAGAGGCCGAACATTTAGAACCCATAAGAATAGGAGCCTAAACAAAAACCATTTTAATTTTAGAAGTCCGGATGCAAACCATCCGGCTTCTTATTTTATATAGTTAATCCTTTTATAGTAAATTTGGGCTATTAATTTATCATCGTGAAAATTTTCTTTAAAAAAATTCTTATTGCTCCTTTCATATTTATAGTCCGGTTTTACCAAGTGGCAATTTCCCCTTATACCCCAGCAACATGTAGATACTCCCCTACTTGTTCTCAATACACCTTAGAAGCATTAAAAAAACATGGTCTTTTTAAAGGAGGATGGATGGCAACAAAGCGTATTTTTAGCTGCAATCCTTGGGGCGGAAAAGGCTACGACCCAGTTCCTTAAATAAGGATCAAAATCAAAACTCGAGTTCAAGCGCAAAAAACTAATAAAATTTAAAGGTTTCGTTGGTCAAAACTTTGACTTAGTCAAATCACCAAATATTGCTATTTTCCTACCTCTATATTCCATTCCCTATTCTCCATTTTCTCTCATTTACATACTTAACTCTCTTTTAACTCATAACAAAACCAATTTCCCAAATCTTACGGCTAGGTAGATTTCTATTTTATTATCTTAGCCATTCAAAATTCAACACATGCATTTCTTAGGAATTACTTGGAATCCGAACGAGACACTTTTCAATATTGGTTTCATTCAAATAAAGTATTACAATCTACTTTGGATAACCGCCTTTGCCTTAGGTTGGTTTCTTATGAAAAAGATTTTTCTTAACGAGAAAAAATCGGTAGAACAATTAGATTCCCTATTCATCTACACCGTTCTAAGCACCATGCTAGGGGCAAGATTAGGTCATGTGTTTTTTTATGACTGGGCATATTACTCTAATCACCTTATTGAGATTTTAATACCTGTACGCGAAAGTGATACTGGCAGTCTACTTTTTGGTTTAATAGATGGTTATGAATTTACCGGATTTACTGGTCTAGCCAGTCATGGAGCTACACTTGGTATTATAATTGGCACCTATTTGTATACAAGAAAATATCCTGAATTTAACATGTTATGGATTTTTGACAGAATGGTAATACCTGTTGCCATTGGGGCTTTTTGCGTTCGTTTAGGTAATTTTTTCAACTCTGAGATCAACGGCAAAGTGGTAGATGAAAATTTCATTTTTGCCACAAAGTTTATTCGTGATTCAGATGACTTACACCCATCAAAAGCATTGGGTATTACCCAAGAGAAAACACTGAACGCCGCTTATGCCGCTATAGAAAATAACCCACAGTTTTCTCAATATCTAGCAGAAATTCCATACCGTCATCCAGCACAATTATATGAAGGAATAGGTTATATTTTCATTTTTATTCTGTTGTATTTTCTATATTGGAAAACAGATAAAAAGAACAAAACCGGTTATTTATTCGGGTTGTTCTTCGTATTACTTTGGACAGTTCGTTTCTTCGCTGAATTCGTTAAGAAAAGTCAAGGCGGATTTGAAGAATCGTTAGGTTTACTATCTACCGGTCAATGGTTAAGTATCCCCTTTATACTAGTAGGTTTCTATTTCATGTTCAGAAAAACAAAAACTGCGTAATGTTCAGTAAAATAAATAAAGGCTTGATAGTAGTGGCTACCATAGCTACTTTAGCTTTTTCATGCAAGGAAGAATCTAAAAAAACCATAGCTACAGAAACTATTGATTTTTCACATGAAGGAGATTTAACTATTTTTCTAAACTCCAGTGACACCGTTAAAACCAAATTCAATATTGAATTTGCCGAGACAGATTATGAAACCCAAACCGGACTAATGTACCGAAAAGGTATGGCAATCAATGAAGGTATGTTATTCATTTTTCCTGATGAAAGAATGCATTCTTTTTACATGAAGAACACAGAATTCCCATTAGATATCATCTATATAAAAGAAAATTTGAAAATTGCCAGTTTTCAAGAAAATGCACAACCACTAAATGAAGATGGTTTATCTTCACAAGTACCCATAAAATACGTACTAGAGGTCAATGCAGGTCTATCCCAAGAATTGGGCTTATCTATTGGTGATAGTATTAGTTTTAGCAGAAAGTAATATCTTAATCCTGCGTTTAATTCAAAGAGAATAATGCCAGCATATGTTTTATTCAATGAAGAATCTGATCGTTTACTTTTTAAAGAAGTAAAACCATTAGATTTTGAACACTGGCTACCATTTCATGAAGAACCATTAAGCAGCCAATACTGGTCTGGACTACCAAACGACCCTAGAGTTGCCTGCGAAGAACAATTTCAAAGAATCTTTGAGAGATATAAGGCAAACCTAGGTGGTTTAAATGCTTTATTTTTAAAAGGCACCAACACCTTGGTTGGACTCTGTGGTGTTCTATTACAACAGGTAGATGGTAAACAAGAGTTTGAAATTGGTTATTCCATTCTACCAGAATATTGGCGAAAAGGTTTCGCCTTTGAGGCTGCAGAAAAGTGCAAACATATAGCATTTGAAAAAAAATGGACAAACAGTTTAATTTCAATTATACAGGTAGATAATATTCCATCGCAAAAAACGGCATTGAAAAATGGTATGCTTATAGATTTTACCACCACTTACCATAATAACACAGTTCATATTTATAGAATAAACGCAAAATGAATCATTGGGTAATATATTTAGACAACAACTCAAACAAGAAAGGTTTCATTAAAGATTTTCAACAAGGAAGAACACCTATTGAACTCCAATATTTTAAACAAAAAACAGGAAGACTTTTCTCTCATTTTACCCTAGAAAAATTAATAGACGAGGAAGATAAACATGATATTAAGATAATTAGCAGTGTTGGGCAATCGTTAAAAACCATGTCTAGTGGAGAGCAAAAAAGAGCCTTGTTACATTACTTGCTTAATGAACGGCCAGATTATATAATACTAGATAATCCTTTTGATAATTTGGACATTTCCTTTCAAGAAGATCTTAAAACCATATTTAAAAATCACTCAAAGCATATTTCCTTTATTCAACTGGCTAGTAGAAAAGAAGACACTCTTTCTTTTATCACCCATTATGGCAGTATTATAAAGAACAACTTTCAAGTTATAGAAAGTCCGCTTTCTGCCGAAATCCAAATCCCAGAAAGCTTTACAACCATCACCGTACCACAATCAGGTATTGACTTCATTAACTTGCCTAATATGTTGATCAATTTTAAAGATGTAAGTATTTCCTATGGTGAAAAGAAAATATTGAACAGTATTAATTGGACAGTGAACAAAGGCGACTTTTGGCAGCTATCAGGCACCAATGGTAGTGGTAAATCTACTATACTTTCCATGATTTTTGGCGACAACCCAAAAGCCTATGGTCAAAACATTCACCTATTTGGCAGTAAAAAAGGTAGTGGTGAAAGTGTATGGGACATCAAGAAAAAGATAGGTTATTACGCCCCTGCGATGACCGATAAGTTCAGCGGAAGACACTCAATAGAAAATATGCTTATCTCCGGTTTAAATGATTCTGTAGGGCTATATGTAAAGCCAACAGAGTTTCAGCAAAGAATAATAAAGCAATGGCTGAAGCTATTAGACCTAAGTGATATTAAAAACACTTTTTTCAATGCTTTATCTACGGGTAAACAAAGACTGGTTATGACGGCACGCGCCATGGTAAAGCAACCACCATTATTAATATTAGATGAACCCACAGCAGGTATGGATGATGATTCCGCAGCATTGTTAGTAGCTTTAGTCAACAAATTTGCAGAAGAGACGGATACCGCGATCATCTTTGTTTCCCATAGAAAAGAAAAAGGTCTAAAACCAAAACAGACCTTTTACCTTACTCCAAATGAAACTGGTTCAACCGGTAGTATAAAATAGAAAAAGCCGTTCATTTCTGAACGGCTTTTATATTTGAGTTAGTTAAACTCTTGATTACTCTTTACCAGAAGTAATTTTCTTGCTCAACGCATCGAACATTACAGGAGTTGCAATAAATACAGAAGAGTAAGTACCTACAACAACACCTACGATCATTGCGAACATAAATCCTCTTAATGATTCTCCACCAAATATGAAGATGGCCAAAAGTACAATTAAGGTAGTCAAAGAAGTATTCAACGTTCTACTTAACGTACTGTTTATTGCATAGTTAATGTTAGAACCGCCTTTCCAGCCGCGTTCTGCCAAAGTCTCACGAATACGGTCAAATACTACCACCGTATCATTCAACGAGTAACCGATTACTGTCAAAATAGCCGCTATAAATGCTTGGTCTATTTCCATGTTAAATGGCATTAGCTTTCCAAATATAGAGAACACACCTAAAACGATCAATACATCATGGAATACCGCAACAACGGCACCCAATGAGAACTGCCATCTTCTAAATCTGAATAATATGTATAAGAACACTACTGCCAATGAACCTAAAATTGCCAAAAAGGCATTATTCTTAATATCATCTGCAATGGTAGGACCAACCTTTACAGATTGCAATATTCCTACTGCCTCATCATCAACACCTCCTAATACAAAAGCATCTTTACTTATACCGTCTGGCAGGTATTTTTGTAAAGAAGTGTATAACTTATCTTGAATTTCAGTATCTACCTCAATTCCCTCAACATCAACTTTATAAGGAGTAGTTATTTTTACTTGGTTAGACTCTCCGTAAGTTTTCACGTTAGTTCCACTACCAAATACGGTATTTAATTCTGATGCAATTTCAGAAGGGTTAACAGGCTGCTCAAAACGAACAGTATAAGAACGACCACCCACAAAGTCAACACCTTGTTGTAATCCAGGACCAAAGAACAAAGAGAATAAGCCTACGGCAACCAATATTCCAGAAACAACATAAGCTATCTTTCTCTTGATCAAGAAATCGATATTGATTCCCTTGAATAGGTTTTTTGTAATTCCGGTTGAGAAATCCAAGCTTCTACCTTTTCCTCCAATATACCAATCAACCAAAAGACGGGTGATGAATATTGCGGTAAATAAAGAAGTTATAATACCGATCAATAACGTTGTTGCAAAACCTTTAATTGGTCCTGATCCAAAAACGAATAATATGATTGCAGTTAAACCTGTAGTAATATTCGCATCTAAGATTGATGACAATGCATTACCAAAACCATCTGCAACGGCTTGACTTTTACCTTTACCTTTTGCCAATTCTTCTTTAATACGTTCAAAGATAAGTACGTTGGCATCAACAGACATACCGATCGTTAATACGATACCTGCGATACCAGGTAGAGTCAACACAGCATTCAAACTGGTTAACACACCAAAGATCAACAAGATGTTCAATAACAAAGCAACATCTGCGAAAGCACCTGCTTTACCATAATATGCGATCATCCATAATAGAACAATTGCCATAGCGATCAAGAAAGACATAAAACCACTATCAATAGCTTCTTGACCTAAAGAAGGACCAACAATCTCTGACTGAATAATTTCTGCAGAAGCAGGAAGTTTACCGGCTCTAAGTACGTTAGAAATATCTTTTGTTTCGTTTACGGTAAAGTCTCCGGTAATTTCTGAACGACCACCAGAGATAGGACCAGAAGAAACACCAGGAGCAGTGTATACTTTGTTATCCAAAACAATAGCTATACCTGTTTGATTGCTATAAGCATCACCTGTTAATTTTTCCCATTCTTTAGCCCCTTTGGTATTCATGGTCATTGAAACTGCAGGCTTACTGAACTGATCAAAATCCGCTCTAGCATCACTTACAACATCACCACTAATTCTTGGCGTACCATCGCGGTTAGATTTTAATGCATACAAATCAATAACCTCTGTATCTTCTGAAGATGGTCTTTCCCATACAAACTTTGTAAACTGGATATCAGCAGGCAACAATCTTCTAATTTCTGGCATTCTAAAATAAGAACCAATAGTAGCGGTATCTTTTATAGCTGCACGAAACATTGCATTTGAACCTGGGTTAGCAGGAATCAATAACTCATACAAAGGATTCACCTGTGTTGCCAAATCCAAAGAATCTGCAGAAACATCGGACAACAAAGAATCTAACTCTGACTCTTCTTTAACTTGCTCTGGTTCTTTTACTTCAACTATTTCTTTTAGCTTTTCATTCGCTTGAATTAAGAATGTACTAAAACTGGTATTGCTTTGCTTGTACGTTTCCCAAAACTCCAATTGAGCAGTACTTGATAAAAGATCTTGCGCACGAGCAATATCTCTTGCACCTGGTAACTCTACCAATATACGACCAGAATTACCTTCTCTTTGAATGTTTGGCTGTGTAACACCAAAACCATCAATACGCTCTCTTAATACTTCAAAAGCAGATACTATAGATTCATCTATTTTTCTTCTAATGATAGGTTTAACCTCATCATCTGACATTTGAAAATTAATTTCATCACTAAGACCTTTGTTAGCAAAGATATCAGGTGAAGCCAATTTAGTATCTCCTTTTATAGCGTCAAAAGCTTCAAAGAAAAGTTCAATATATGTATCATCACTATTTTTAGAGGCTGCATCGGCATCTGCCAAAGCCTTGTTGAAAACAGGACTTTTTGTATTATTAGCCAATCCTTTTAGGATGTCCTTTACTGAAATTTGAAGGGTAACATTTATACCCCCTTTAAGGTCAAGACCTTTGTTCAATTCTTTCTTTTTAGCCTCATTATAATTGGTGTAGCCAAAAACGGTATTATTACCGATAGAATCAAGATAGCTTGCCGCTACCATTTCTCGCTTTGCCACGTAACCCTCTTCTGCCTCAGACACACGACTGGCCGCGAAGGTATTCGCTTCTTTTTCTACTTTGCTTGTAACAAAAGTATAGGATAGCTGGTAAATACTAACTAACCCGAATAATAAAGCAAATAGCTTTATAAGTCCCTTATTCTGCATTTTTATTTATTTAATTTATGTTGATTATACTTATTAAGTAGTTTAAAAATCTAGGCGTATTACTTTTTCGCAAAATAATCACGTCTTATTAGATGTTGTAGTTTAGCTATTTCTGATCCAGGTGGGTCCTGCCCTTACCTCTGGAATTTGATGTGAAGTATTATTTGCAACAATAGCAACCTTGCTATTGATTTTAAGAGCCAATTCTACAGTAGCATTGAACTCTAAAGTAAATTTATTAGTTAAAGCCAGTACTACCGGAATAACCTTGGAATCAAAATTATGATCTTGACCAGCAACAAGTGTGGCTTTAATTTGATATCCATTATCGGTATGCTGGTGAAGATCTAAAACAACCAGATTATATTGACCGGGTAGTCCATCAGAATCATCTTCGGTTGGAATTTCATCCTCATTCGCTAAAAACCGACCTTCTTGTGAAAGAAACTTTTTAACGCTTTCAGCATCAATATCACTGTAATAACGAATACTTAATTGTGTTTCGTCATTCTCTATTACCTCAATGGTATCGACACCTAAAACCTGTAATTTTTTAGTTATTACAGCCAATATTTCATCATGGGCAGTATTTGAAGCTAATTCCACATCAGCAAATTCCAATGAAATTTGTTGATTAGAAGCTTTCTTTTGCTCTTGACATAACCCTAATAGGGCTAGAATAATAAATAAAGTACTTACGCACCATTTTGCATTCATGCGGCAAATATAAAAAGAAAAATATGCTAGGTAGTATATTTTTTACAATATATGTACCTGAAGCCTATCTTCTTAGAAAAAGAAACCCTCTGCAACAATGTCACAAAGGGTTCAAATATGATTTAGCGGTATTAACTACAGCTCTAAAAGTCCGTTAGTTTTACTTACACCAGCAGCACTTTCCTTCATTTTAGCTTTTTCAGCATCACTTAAAGGTATATCAACTACTTTCTCTATACCGTCTTTACCTAAAATTACAGGAACACCTATACAGATATCTTTAAGACCGTATTCACCATCAAGTAATGTAGAACAAGGGAACATTTTCTTCTGATCGCAAGCAATTGCTTGTACCATAGAAGAAACTGCTGCACCAGGAGCATACCAAGCGCTAGTACCTAACAACTTGGTCAAAGTTGCACCACCTACTTTAGTATCATCCGCTACTTGTTGTAATCTCTCTTCTGATAAGAATTCAGACACACGTATGCTATTTCTGGTTGCGTGAGATGTTAATGGCACCATACCGGTATCACTATGACCACCAATTACCATACCGTCTATATCAGAAATAGGAGCTTCCATAGCCTCTGCTAAACGATACTTAAAACGTGCGCTGTCTAAAGCACCACCCATACCAATTATTCTATTCTTTGGTAAACCAGTAGTTTTATGTACCAAGTACGTCATGGTATCCATAGGGTTACTAACTACGATAATGATGACATTAGGTGAATGCTCTAAAAGATTGCTAGAAACCGTTTTTACGATTCCTGCATTAATACCGATTAATTCTTCTCTGGTCATACCTGGTTTTCTTGGAATACCAGATGTAATAACTGCAATATGGCTATCCGCAGTTTTAGAATAATCGTTTGTGCTACCTGTTATTTTGGTATCAAAACCGTTTAATGACGCAGTTTGCATTAAATCCATTGCTTTACCTTCCGCATAGCCTTCTTTAATGTCCAAAATAACCACTTCTGATGCAAAATCTTTAATGGCAATGTATTCTGCACAACTAGCACCTACTGCACCAGCACCAACTACTGTAACTTTCATTTATTATTATTTTATGAATTATTATATATAAAATGGAATAGCCATCTTATGTGTATTGAATTTTCACTTCAAAAATAGGTATTTATTGACGAATTATGCTATTCGCCACTTGATTAAATTAACTGAAAAAGTGATTAAAAACATCGATAAAATGCACATTTTGTTAAAAAAAATTGCGCTTTAACGAAGAAATCGTCAAATAGTGACCATACATCGAATTTTAATAATAAGCCAAAACTAGTCACGTTAAATACTATGGATCCCAAATCCACCATAAAATTAACCTACTTATGACTAAGAAGTTCCTCTCTTTGTTGGCCATATGTGCCATTGTGTTTCTTGCGAACTGTTCTCGCATTGAACAAAACACCGATCCCATCATTGGAATTTGGTCACAATCCGATTTGACCGTAACCGAAAGCTCTTCTAAACAAACTATTCGTAAAGAATGGATTTTTAATGATGTCTATCTTGGTAGATATCATGAAATTGAAGGTTCTACCATTACCTTAAAAACAGACTTTAACTGGTCTAAACAAGACGATGTTTATACGGTTGAGTATAAAGGTCTAGAAGGAAAGCCCAATAATATTATCACCATAAAATCTTCTGAAGAGAATGTTTACCTTCAAAAGAAAGATGGTGCCACCTTGGCAATAAGGGAATAAACGATTTTAACAGGGCCATGGGAAAAAGGCTGTCCGGAGGGATCTGGGCAGTCTTTTTTATTCCTATGTGTTCTCTATTTGTTGGTTGTCGGAAACAAGAGAATTCAAGTTCAAGTTTAAAAATCAAGGTATATCAAAAGCCTGATTTATCTCAAAATCAATACTATTTAGCATCTCTTAATACAACGCTGGAACAGGGATGAACCCAAAATTCTCAATACTTGATTTTTAAACCTTGATATTATTTACTTCTGATTTACCTAAAACCAAAGTTTATACCTACAGTAGCAGTATTGAATTCTCCTAGATTATATTCAGCATTCAGCCTAAAGAAACCTAATTTTAGTTTCGTTCCCAAAGTACCTGTTACCCCATTTACTTTTTTTACGATCGAAAAAGGATCTTCATAAGTTTCAGATTCAAATGGTCCACTATTAACTCTATACGTTCCTAAAACATCTGTTACCGACTTACCAGTAATATAATTTACACCTCCATAAAAATTAATGATAGGCAACTTTGTAGATACTACAGCACCAAATGCCCAACTACTGATTTCCGCCTCTATACGTTGATTTTCACCTTCTATTAACCTGGCATTACTTAAATCATAATCACCATTGATATTCGTATACCCAATAACGGCAGAAATTGCCACTGGTAAAATTTTATCCGCAGGCAACAATTTCGTAAAATCGTGTTGTATACCTAAGCCAAATAGTCCTATAGATGCATCTTCATATTCCATTTTAGGCAAAAACCTTGCTTTAATTTCAGTTCCCTTTATAACACCAACACTTGCTTGCAAATAACCCGATGGTACAAAGTCGATATTTTCACCTGCCAAGCCCGATGGCAGCTCAAATGTTTCTCTAACGGTTACCCCCAATACCTCACCTTCTACATATACTTGAGTTCCTGAAATATCCCCTAAAGCCGTGGATACTTCCCTAGCCACACCTGGATTCTCTACAAAATCTAAATTCTCATAATCACTGGGATCTAGGATAAAAGTTTTCTTATCCTCCTTGTTCTTAAAGCCCGTGATATTACCTATGATAGAAATTTCAAATCCGCCCAAAGGTTTTGCATCCGCAGTATTATACCACCCGGTTGACATACTGTACACCACACTTTCAGAGAGTGGTGCCATATAATCGGTCGTAAATCGTTCTGCATCTTCAACTCCGGCAGCTAGTACATTATTAAAATCTGCCTGAGCAACAGTAGTTAAACATGCCCCTAGAAAAACACACGTAAATAAATTCTTCATGATTCAAATTTTACCTAAAACTAAAAAACCTGCGCCGTAGACGCAGGTTTTTGTTGTGTAATAGGTATTTTCTATGTGTCAATGTTTGCATAAACAGCATTCTTCTCAATAAATTCTCTTCTAGGTGGTACTTCATCACCCATAAGCATTGAGAAAACACGATCGGTTTCAGTTGCGTTGTCTATCGTTATTTGGCGCAATGTTCTGTATTCAGGATTCATGGTTGTATCCCATAATTGTTCAGCGTTCATTTCACCAAGACCCTTATATCTTTGAATACTTACACCACCACTGTAGCTATCTGCAATTTCATCGCGTTCTTTATCACTCCAAGCATATCTCTTTTTCTGACCTTTTTTAACCAGATAAAGAGGTGGAGTAGCAATATAAATATGCCCATTCTCTACCAATTCTCTCATATAACGGAAGAAGAATGTTAAGATCAAGGTTTCAATATGGCTACCATCAACATCGGCATCACACATGATGACTACCTTATGGTATCTTAACTTATCTAGATTCAATGCTTTACTATCCTCTTCTGTACCAATGGTGACACCAAGGGCAGTATACATATTCTTAATTTCCTCGTTTTCAAAAACCTTATGTTGCATGGCTTTCTCAACATTCAAAATCTTACCTCGAAGCGGTAAGATCGCTTGGAAATTACGATCACGCCCCATTTTAGCGGTACCACCCGCCGAATCTCCCTCAACTAGGAATATTTCGCACTTTTCTGGGTCCTGCTCAGAGCAATCTGATAGTTTACCTGGCAAACCACCACCACTCATTACATTCTTACGCTGAACCATTTCACGAGCTTTAGAAGCTGCATGTCTAGCCTGCGCCGCAAGAATTACTTTTTGTACAATGGTCTTAGCATCATCTGGATGCTCCTCAAGGTAATCTGTCAACATTTCAGATACTGCCTGACTCACTGCTGCAGAAACCTCACGGTTTCCTAATTTAGTTTTTGTCTGACCTTCGAATTGCGGCTCAGAAACCTTAACAGACACAATTGCCGTTAAACCTTCACGGAAATCATCACCTTGAATTTCGAATTTTAATTTATCCAACATACCAGAAGCATCGGCATATTTTTTCAGGGTAGAAGTCAAACCTCTTCTAAATCCTGATAAATGTGTACCACCTTCATGAGTATTAATGTTATTTACATACGAGTGAAGATTCTCAGTATAACTAGTATTGTAAATCATAGCAACCTCAACAGGAATATCGTTTTTCTCCCCTTCCATTGCTATGACCCCTTGTATTAATGACTCACGGTTGCCATCTAAGAACTTAACAAATTCCTTTAATCCTTCATTGGAAAAGAATGTTTCACCAACGTATTCCCCTTTCTCGTCTTTCTGACGCTTATCGGTAATACTAATAGTAACCCCTTTGTTCAAGAAAGAAAGCTCGCGCATTCTATTTGCCAAGGTTTCATAACTATATTCAATAGTTTGGGTGAATATGGTATTATCCGGATGAAAAGTAACTTCTGTACCCCTATCTTCGGTCTCACCTATTCTCTTTACCGGATATAAAGCCTTACCACGTTCATATTCTTGTTGCCAAATTACACCGTCCCTAAAAACCGTAGCGGTCAAATGATCAGAAAGAGCGTTTACACACGAAACACCAACACCGTGAAGACCACCCGATACTTTATAAGAATCTTTATCGAACTTACCACCGGCACCGATCTTGGTCATTACAACCTCAAGTGCAGAAACACCTTCCTTTTTATGTAAATCTACAGGAATACCCCTACCGTTATCTCTTGTAGTTATGGAATTATCTTCATTTATGATAACGCTAATGTTATCACAATGACCTCCCATAGCCTCATCAATAGAGTTATCGACTACTTCATATACTAAATGGTGCAAACCACGGACCCCAACATCACCTATATACATGGATGGACGCATACGTACGTGCTCCATACCTTCCAAGGCCTGAATACTATCTGCCGAATAATTTTTCTTATTTGCTTCTTCGCTCATAAAATTAAGGTTGTTTTACTTCAAATTTTGCAATCTTACAAATATACGCAATACCCCATGAAATATAGCCTTCCTAGTAATTGGGCAATGGCAAGTTATCAACAATTATTGTGGAAAATTAGAGATTCCATCCTAAAAAACAGAGCTACCTAAAGTATCAATGTTAGGTAAGGTTGTATTGAAAACATTAAATAATACAACCAAGACCTCATTTATAGATATCAAATGACCGGAACTACCTCTTAAATGTGCAAAATGCCTTAGAAATGATACACCCGGTCAACAAAACTTCTCAAAATTAACGGTAAAAAAATCAATGTTTGCGTTATTGATCATAATGGGGATTTATTAAGATTTCCTTTACATGTGGTCATTAACTTAGAGGTATAATCTTAAAAACAATATATCATGAATGAAGAACAATTTAAAGGAAAGTGGAATATCGCAAAAGGGAAACTTAAGCAAAAGTATGGTGACCTTACAGATGATGATCTAACATATGCTGAAGGTAAGTCTGATGAATTACTGGGAAGAATACAAGAAAAAACCGGTGAATCAAAAGAAAAGCTAAAGCAGATGATCAATGACATCTAAGCAATGATGAAACAATTCATAAAAAAACAAACCCGTCTAAAGAATTAGACGGGTTCTTACAATAAGTATTAATGACTAATTCAAACCCTATTGCTTAATGTATGCATCATCATGAACAAATGCAACCGCTCTACCAGACGGATCGTTCATGTTCTTGAATGCTTCATCCCATTCTAGAGCAATTTGAGTACTACAAGCTACAGAAGCTTCTTGTGGTACGCATAACGCAGCAGCGTCTGAAGGAAAATGCTCTTCAAATATGGAACGGTAATAAAATTCTTCTTTTGATGTAGGTGTCTGTAATGGAAATCTAAATTTAGCGTTCGCCAATTGCTCATCGCTCACCTCTTGGTTTACCACTTCTTTCAAAGTATCTATCCAACTATATCCAACTCCATCAGAAAATTGTTCTTTCTGTCTCCATGCAACACTTTCTGGCAACATATCTTCAAAAGCCTTTCTTACGACCCACTTCTCCATACGCTCACCGTTGATCATCTTATCCTGAGGGTTGATACGCATGGCAACATCCATAAATTCTTTATCCAAGAAAGGAACTCTACCTTCTATTCCCCATGAAGCCAAAGACTTGTTCGCCCTTAAGCAATCATACATATGCAGCTTACTTAACTTACGTACGGTTTCTTCATGAAATTCTTGTGCATTAGGTGCTTTGTGGAAATATAGATATCCGCCAAACAACTCATCTGCACCCTCACCGGAAAGTACCATTTTAATACCCATAGATTTTATGACACGCGCCATTAAGTACATAGGCGTAGAAGCTCTAATGGTGGTAATATCATAAGTTTCCAGGTTATACACTACATCTTTTATAGCGTCTAAACCTTCTTGTATAGTAAATTTAATTTCATGGTGTACGGTTCCTATATGATCAGCCACCTTTTGTGCAGCAGCCAAATCTGGAGATCCCTCTAGACCCACCGAGAATGAATGTAATTGTGGATACCACGCATCTGCAGTATCTCCACTCTCAATACGCTTTTGGGCATATTTCTTAGCTATTGCGGAAGTTACCGAAGAATCCAACCCGCCAGACAATAATACACCGTAAGGCACATCAGACATTAATTGTCTATGAACGGCAGCTTCTAAGGCTTCTTTAATTTCCTTAATACTGGTTTCGTTTTCCTTAACCGCATCATACTCCATCCAATCCCTGGAATACCATTTCTTGAGTTCACCGTCTGAACTATGCAAATAATGCCCCGGAGGAAATAACTCTATTTTAGTACATGTACCTTCTAAAGCCTTTAATTCTGATGCTACATAGAAAGTACCATTTTTATCCCATCCCATGTATAATGGAATAATCCCCATATGATCACGAGCTACAAAATATTCGTCCTTTTCCGCATCATAAATTGTGAAACCAAAAATTCCGTTCATTTCATCAATAAAATCAACACCTTTTTCTTGATAAAGCGCTAATATAACTTCACAGTCAGACTCCGTTTTAAAATCATACTTACCTTCAAACTGCTTACGTAATTCTCTATGATTATATATTTCACCATTGGCAGCCAATATCAATTTACCATTAGGACTCAATAATGGTTGTTTTCCAGAAGCTGGATCTACAATTGCCAAACGCTCATGAGCTAAAATGGCTTTATCATCAGCATAGATACCACTCCAATCCGGACCTCTATGTCTAATCTTTTTTGACATTTCTAAAAGTTGAGGTCTAAGTACTTCAGTACTTTCCTTAACATCAAATGCACATACTATTCCACACATAATCTAATTATTATATCAATTATGATACAAATATCTAGTTATAGTTTCAATTAACAAACATATATCTCAAATATGCTTACAAATTGTAATTATAAAATTCATTTTATATTATATATGATAGGTTTTAGAAGCAATTAACGTTCTAAATATGGCGAAATGTAACTTTCCAAAATTTAACTTCTTTTTATAAATATCACTGTAAGGAACTGCTTAGTTTTATGACCTAGAAAAAAACTAAACAATTATTATGAAAAAAGTATTTACACTCGCAACATTAATGTTAGCTGTAGTGATGACCACTTCGGTATCTGCTCAAGATTTCTCTGGTATTGACAAAAGCCCTATGGATATGGCTGCTTACCCAACAGATTACAAAGTTTCTGAAAAAGCGGTTCGTATTATTTACGGTAGACCTCAATTAAAAGGCCGTTCTATGGACGAATTGGCTCCTACTGGAAAGGTATGGAGAACTGGTGCCAACGAAGCTCCGGAAATTACTTTCTACAAGGATGTTAATTTTGGAGGTAAAGATATCAAAGCTGGTACCTATTCATTGTTCACCATACCTGGTGAAGAAGAGTGGACCGTAATTTTAAATAAGAATTTAAACCAATGGGGTTCATATTTTTATGATGAATCTGCAGATGTTGCACGTGTAAAAGTACCTAATGGTTCTGATAGCGCATCATTAGAAGAATTCTCGATTGCATTTAAAGATGCTAAAGGTGGTACATCTTTAGTAATGGGCTGGGATAAGACAAGAGTTGCAGTACCAATTACAATGTAATTTTAAAGTACACAGTATTAAAACAAAAACCTCGGTCTTAGACCGAGGTTTTTTATGCTTCTTTATTATCTAACAATACCATCTATAAACGTTTGTTCTGCCTTTATAGTGGGAATTTCATTTAATGGTATGGTCATCATATCTTTATCATAGATAACAAAATCGGCAGATTTACCAGGTTCTATACTTCCCTTCTCTTCTTCTTCAAAATTTGAATAAGCTGCCCAAATAGTCATTCCTTTTAAAGTCTCTTCCCTTGTCAAGGCTTCTTCCATTTGAAAACCTCCTTTTGGATATCCACTCGTATCTTGTCTGGCCACGGCTGCATAAAAGGTTAAAAACGGACTAACATCCTCTACCGGAAAGTCTGTTCCCAACGCTATAGTACCTGCCTTGTTCAATAAGGTCTTAAAAGCATAAGCCCCTTTTACCCTGTCTCCCAAACGATCTTCCGCCCAATACATATCACTGGTAGCATGTGTAGGTTGTACAGATGGAATTATACCACTTTCAAAAAAATCAAAATCATTATCGGTCAATACTTGGGCATGCTCAATTTTCCAACGTCTATCCTCTTTGCCCTGTAACACTTTTTTATATGCTCTCAACACAGCAACGTTTGCAGAATCACCTATTGCATGGGTATTCATTTGGTATTCCGACCGTGCCAATTTTTCCGCCAGAGCTTCAATTTCATCTACAGGGGTTATCATAGCACCAAAATGATTGGGCAAATCACTATACTCTTCTTTTAGCGCCGCGCCTCTAGAACCCAATGCCCCATCACCATAAACCTTAACAGACCTAACGTTCAATCGGTCGGTTTTAATTGGTCCTTTGTTTATATAATAATCAACATCTTCTTTATTATTACTGACCATTGCATAGATTTTTATGGATAGCTCACCGGCCTGCTGCAAACTATCAATAAGCTCTATGGTATTTCTATCCAAACCTGCATCGTTGACAGTAGTTAGACCGTGGTTTAAACTAATTCTTTCAGCATCTTTCAATGCCTTAATTTTATCATTTAAACTTGGTGAAGGCATAATACTATCAATCAGTTGCATAGGGTTATCAACCAAAACTCCGGTAATACCAGAATAGCCATTCTCCCATTTCTTCACAATTTCACCACCTTCCACTTTGGTACTCCAATCAATACCCGCCATGTCCAAAGCTTTTTGATTCACCAAGTAAGCATGACCGTCTACACGTTCCAATGCAACAGGAATATCAGGAAAAATAGTATCTAATTCGGCTTTAGTAGGGAATTCTTTAACCTCCCAATCATTCTGATCCCAGCCTCTACCCCTCAAAAATGATTTAGGATTTGCTGCATGAAACTCCTTAACACGTTCCAATACCTCATCAAAACTCTTGGTACCTACTAAATTTACAAGTTGTTGATTAAGTCCTAACCCATAAAAGTGGCAATGTGCATCAATTAATCCAGGCGTAATTGCCCTACCATCAGCATCTATCAACTGATCAGAGGTATACACATCCCTAATTTCATCTGTAGTACCCACAGCAATAAACTTACCGTCTTGAACGGCAAAAGCTTGGGCTTCTGAGAAAGAATCATCAACAGTATAGACCTTTGCATTTACAATAACAAGATCAACTTTTTCTTTCATGAGTTCGCAACCTGTTAAAATAACAAGTAGCATTGGAAGTAGTTTTTTCAAAATAATATAGTTAGTTAGCAACATTATAAAGCAAACATGAATATGCATGCTTCAAATAATATTGAAAACTAAGTATTTTTTCCTAAAGTTTTAAATATTTATTGTCCAGGTAGTTGACGAACACCAAAAATTTCACTGGTTCCTATTGCAGAATAACTTTCTCCTACAATTTTATCATTCTCTACGACCAATACAAACGACACACGTTTTAGCCCTTCAAAATTTACATTGAAATTAATACCATTATCCTTAACCACCACATCTTGCCCTGTAAGCATACCGGTTCCAAGTTTTACGGCAACATCATAGGAATCACCTTTTTGGGTAATAAAGAACATACCTTTCTCATAAGGTGCATCCACATTTGTCATAGTATATTTCCAAACTCCCAAAACAGAATCTGTACTTATCAAAGCTATCGTTTCTTTTGCAACAGAATTTTTATACGGATAATTTTCCGTAGTTGTAAAAGAGTACAAAACAACGCAAAGCGCTATCACCTGAACTATAAATTTAATGGTCTTCATTAATGGCTGTGTTAAACTATAATTTCTAAACGTTGATTCTCATTGATTATTACACTTATCAAGTGGTCTTTAAGCACCTTACATTTCTTGCTGTGCGATCCAATTATCTATCTTCTCTTCTAATAATACCAAAGGCAAACTCCCAGAATTTAATATCTGACTATGAAAATCCCTTATATTAAAATTGTCTCCCAAAGCTTTTTCTGCCTTAGTTCTCAATTGTCTGATCTTTAATTGACCCATTTTATAAGATAAGGCTTGCCCCGGTGTTGCCATATACCGTTCAATTTCAGCAATTATGCTTTCTTCAGATTCTGCCTCGTTATCCAAAGAATATTGTATGGCTTTCTCCTTACTCCAACCTTTTGCATGAATACCGGTATCTACCACTAATCTTATAGCTCTATGCATCTCCATACTCAACATACCAAAATATTGATAAGGGTCAGTATAAATTCCCAATTCCTTGCCTAACGACTCTGCATAGAGAGCCCAACCTTCTACAAACACACCCATACTTTCAGGATGTAAAAACTCTGGAAGACTATTGTTCTCTTGCTGTAAGCTTAGTTGAAAATGGTGGCCCGGTATGGCCTCATGTAAAAACAATGCCTCATCATGAACCATATTATACGCCTTTACATCTGGAATTGGCACATAAAAAATACCTGCCCTAGAACCATCTTTTGATCCAGGCACATACTCGGCACTGGCAGATGCTTCTCTAAACGCTTCAGTTCTTCGTACATTGAAACCTGCCTTAGGGGTTAAATTAAACAAAGAATCTATACGCACGGCTATGCGGTCATTAATGGCATTAAAATTTTCTATAACCTCTTCTGGTTTAGAAAAAGGCATTAATTCTTTCTTATTTCTAAGAGAATTGAAAAAAGACTTTAAATCTCCCGTAAACCCAATCTCATTTTTAACAGCTTCCATCTCTTTGGAAATACGATCTACTTCAGACAAACCCAATTCATGAATTTCATCTGCACTCATATTCGTAGTCGTATGTAATTTAATTAAATACTTGTACGTCTCCTTACCATTTGGCAAATCTAGCATGCCGCTAGACGTTCTACATTTAGACAAGTATTCATTTGTTAAAAAATCATTTAATTCCACATATTTGGGTGTCAACTTCTCTTGAATGAAATCTTCATAGTTACTTTTTAGAATATCCATATCTACGTCAGATATACCATCCGGAAAATTTAAAACGGGTTTAAAGAATAAATTATCTTCTAATGGAACATCTATAAAAGAACGAACTTGCGGCAACATTTTTAATGTCAATACCTTGGGCAATACTATACCTTTGTCCATGCCCACCTTCATCTTTACTATTGACGTATCTAAAAAAATAAGGTAATCCTCTAATCTACTGAGCCAGTTATTATAATCTTCTATGCTTTTAAAAGGCTGAACACTGGTACCACCTGCCAATTGCGCCACGTACAAATGCAACGATTGAATTTGAAAAAGGGGCATTAACTCAAAACTGGGCAGATCATAAATTGGTGAAGCAACAGTAACCATTGGATTCATGACACCTTCTAGTTTTACATTACAATCCCATTGCATTACGCGTAGACTCATGTAGTCTTCCGTACTGATCTGAGTGGAATCATACTTACCTAACTCCTCTAAGAAGTAGGTATACCGGTCTTTTAAATGTAAAATATAGTCGTCTGAAATGTAATTGGCTATGGTGTCATTATACTCATAATAACCAGCTTTGGTAGCCTCTATAGGATTAATTCCTTTTTTGAATTCATAAAATTCAGCAAACACCTCAGCAATTGGTCTTGCTAAATTTACTTGCTCTTTTTTTGAGGATTCTTTACATGACCCAAAAATAATAACAACAGCCAAAAACCACAGCTTACGATACATAGCATTTTAATTTATACTGAAAAATACAAACTAATATGATCGTTTTAAAACAATAGTAATGAAATACAGTTTTGTTTTACTTTTTTGCCTTTGAAGAAACCTTTTCCTTAATTTTTACGTAAATCAATTTTTTACGCCCTTTAGAGTCTTCACGTCTTTCAATTTCAAAATGTGGGATGGAATTGATCAAAGGCGTCAATTTTTGAAATCCATAATTACGAGAATCAAAATTGGGTTGCTTTTTCTGAAGCAAACTACCAACATCACCTAAAAAAGCCCATCCGTCATCATCGGCTACATCGTCAATAGTGGTGGCAATAAAGCGTAATGCCTTTGGGGTAATTTTATCAACGGTATTTTTTTCCGTGGGTGTCTTATTGTTATCCGCAGCTTCTTCTTCGCTTCTACTTTTAAGAATTTCAATATAGATGAACTTATCGCAAGCCACAATAAATGGATTGGGTGTTTTGCGTTCGCCAATTCCAAAAACCTGCATGCCTGCTTCTCGCAATCTTGTTGCCAGTCTTGTAAAATCACTATCACTACTTACAATACAAAATCCGTTTACCTTACCAGAATATAAAATATCCATAGCATCGATAATCATGGCAGAATCGGTTGCATTCTTACCTTGGGTATACCCATATTGTTGAATAGGTGTTATGGCATTCTCCAACAGTACGTTTTTCCATTTTCCCAAACGCGGATTGGTCCAATCGCCATAAATACGTTTTATGGTAGGGTTGCCATATTTGGCAATTTCTTCCATCATTTCTTTTACATAGGCAGAAGGTATATTATCCCCATCTATCAGTACCGCTAAATTCAAATCCATTTGTAGTGTTTTTGTAAAGATAGATTGATTTCTACTTGAACCACAATATGTTGACCGATAAAGTTAAAAATGATTTTTTTACTGCGGATTATTGGCTTTCAAGGATCCAATAACCAGAAAGAGCAAGAATGCCAAACCCAAATAACCAACCATTTCATAAGATCCAAAGGTTGATAGACAAAGGCTAAATATACTAGGCGCCAAGGCACTTGCCAGTATTAAAAAACTCATTATTTTACCGGTTATACTCCCCAAATGTGCCCTCCCAAAAAACCTTGGCCAAGCTACGGCATTCAAAACGGCAAAGAATCCTCCCAGGATACCAAAACCGGCAATTAACATAGGTACGCCAGCAACTGTAGACAACAATAAAAACCCTAAAGAAGCCAGAAAACCACCCAATAACATTAGATACAAATACAATTTCAATGGTAGATAATCACTTAAAAAATTGAATATAGTAGAAACGGTAACCGCTACTACAGATCCTGGCAAGAAAATAGAAATGGCATCTTCCTTGGCAAAACCTTCATGTGTAAAAATAGACACCACATGAAAGGTAAGTCCCGTAATAAAAAAACTGTTGAAGGCAAGTGTAAGTCCGTACATCCAAAAAGCCCTTTCCTTTTTAGCTTCGGAAAGGGTAAACTGCTTTGTAACTACTTTTAGTTCTTCGTCTTCGGTTGAAAGTGACTTTGCACCATCTGGCAATAGACCATGCTTCTCAGGAGATATTTTATAGAAAGTGTAAATAAATATGCTGAACAGTAAAAGCCCAATAGCTAAAAATTGCCAAGTTCTTTCCCATCCATAACCTTCAATAAGCGCATTTACCCACAAGGGCGAAGAAGAAAACCCAAAGGAAAGTGCCACACTACTAAATGAGTTGACTTTACCCCTGTTTTTATCGAACCATATCATAATTACATTTCTAGATGCCATGGTCAAAACCCCTTGACCCGCAAAACGAAGCATAAAGAACAAAACGGTCATTAATACAAAGGGCACCATCCAAGTATCTACCGATAACAAATCTTTTATATAAGAACTCATTATTGCAGACCAAGAGCACAAGAATAAAGTAACACCCAAAGTTATGGCTGCAAAGAAAGCTACATAACGCGCCCCATAGGTATCAAACCAAACACCTGCCCTACCAATGACCAAGGAACTGACAATGGTACCTATCATATAGGCATTACTAAATTGATTACGGCTAAGCCCCAAGGCATCTTTCACGGGATCGGTAAAGACAGAGACACCAATAGTTTGCCCGGGTATACTACAATAAATCCCAATAGTACCTATGAAAAGAATAACGTAGCCATAAAACACAGGGCTCTTGGCTGGATCAATAAGCGGTTTTTGAAAAATATTGGCCATAGAAACTATACTGGTACAAAAGTACAGCATCGTAATCGTTCATTTTATCATTAACTTGTTGTTTTAATTCAAATTCAAATTTCATGAAGTATAGGTTTACGCTATCAATTATTTTATTGTTTTTTATCACTTGCGGCTCATTTACAAGTTTTGCACAAGAACAGGAATATTACCAACTAAAAACATATACCATAAAGAACGATACTCAAGAAAATATGGTAGACCATTACCTAAAAAATGCCTACCTACCAGCGTTAAAAAGAATGGGAATCAACAATATTGGTGTCTTTAAGGTAATACCCGGCAAGTTTACAATAAGCAATAAAATCTACGTATTAATTCCGTTTCAATCCTTAGCGGAGTTCAATAAATTAGAAGCTATGCTAGCGGTAGATAAAACCCATTTATCCGCGGGTGATGCATACATTAATGCCGCGCACGACAACAAACCTTATGAACGCATCAGCTCAGTGTTGTTACGTGCATTTTCCGATATGCCAAAAATGAAACCCAGCACGGTAGATGGTCCACGAGCAAACCGAGTATATGAACTTAGAAGTTACGAAGGACCAACAGAAGCCATCTACCGTAGAAAAGTAGATATGTTCAACGAGGGCGGCGAAGTGAAACTTTTTGAAAGTTTAGGTTTTAATGCGGTTTTTTATGCCGATGTCATTTCTGGAGATAAGATGCCCAATCTCATGTATATGACAACATTTAACAATATGAAAGAAAGAGATGCTCTTTGGAAAGATTTTGGATCGTCTGATAAATGGAAGGAAATTTCTGTGTTAGACAAATACCAAAACACTGTTAGTCACGCAGATATTCACCTATTGTACCCAACAGAATATTCAGATTATTAATTAGGATTACGAAGTACAAATTCTACACGCCGGTTGAGAAATCTACCGGCTTCCGTTTTATTGGTGGCTATTGGTAATGAACTACCCAAACCTATGGAGGATATCCTATTTATGCCTATTCCGTTTTCAGTCAAATAGCCAACGATTTCGCTTGCACGTCTTACTGACAATTTTTGATTAAAACTATCAGAGCCAATATCATCCGTATGTCCACGTATTTCAATATGAACAGTAGAATTTTTCTTCAAGTAAGAAAGCAATAGTTCCATTTCCAGTTGATGGTCTCCTCTAATCTTGGCTTTGTTAGAATTGAAATACACATCTTTAAAAACATGAATACTGTCTAACTCGTATTCTTTTAATCGAATATCGTCGCTTAACAGTTTTGAGTTCACATTATATACAGAGACCATATCTAAATAATAGTAAGAACCTTTTGTTATTTCCCTTTTGGTCTGATATTTCTGTGTGCGCCTATTGTTTTTAAAATTACCGATGACCATAAAATTTTCGGTTCCGTTGGCTTCATAGGTGGTGGTCAATTTCACCCACTTAATTTCATCGGAATAGTATTTGGAATAGGATATTACTAGCTCTTTGGATTTCTCTCCTTTTAGTTGGGCATAATGTAAGCCAGACAAAACCTTGCTCGTAGCAACTTCAACAGGAAGCTCGGTAAAACGGATACCAAATTCCTTGACCGCAAAGTCTGATCGTTCCGCCAGGCTAACATAAAAAGAAATTGTGTAGCGTTCGCCCTTTACCAACGTAGCGCTTAATTGCGCTTCAATATACTCACGATAGTCATTGGGGGCGTACATATAAAATCCGACATAGCCTTCGCCGAAATCTGCAGGTTGTTTACCATTAAAATTCTTTGGAGTACCCATGGCTACACTACAACCATTGAAATAATCCGTAGTCCCTTTAGTGGGCATTTTCCAATGTATCACATCTTTTTCCAAATTGCCCAATGCAACGGGGCATTGCTTATAGTTTTCAAAACTAGGATTCAATACCAAATTCTGACTCGCTAAAAAAAATGGCATGCACAGCGCAAGCAAAAGCAGAAGATTTAGATATGGTCTTATAGTTAACATGCGCATTAAATAGTTTCCCTAAAATACAGAAAAGATAAAATATGGCCGTTTTGCCAAATTTTACGCATAAAAAAAGCCCTTCTCATCTCAAAGAAGGGCCTTACTAACAATAAAAACCAAACCTTACTTTAACCTTTAATTGTTGTATAAGTAAATTGATGCAGCAGAAGCAAGATCATTACTAACTGCTGGTGCAACATTACCACTAGCATTTAAAGCATCTGAGAAGGAAAGTACCTTACCGTTACCTATCTCTGCAATGAACACTGTTTTTGTTTTGTGGTCGTAAGCTACATCTATTGGGTTACCCATTTCGGTTAAAGAACCGGCAACTCTTGTTTGCTCGGACAAGGCCAATGAACCGCCGTCATTTATTGCTGCCAATTTAGCGGCAAAATCTTGGGTTACTTGAAAACCACCATCTGTATTGGCATCTGCAGCATCTCCTATATCCGTCATCACCAACACATCATCAGCTTCGCTATAATCTATACCGTGTGTTCTTACAATACCTTCAACCGTAATTCTTTTAGTTGGTGTAATAGCACCATCAGCGGAAAAAGCGGTCAAGAAATTGTCATACACCGCTAAATCACTTGTGTTATCTACTACAGCCAATAAGCTATTGCCCATAAAAGTAATTCCCCAAGTGTTAAAACCGGCATCAAAAGTATTCATCAAACTAAAACTAGAACCGTTATATTCATATACGTAGAACTTATTTTCCGAATTACTTGACACTACCACCTTATTACCAAAGACAGCAATTTCCCTAGGGCTGGCCAACTCCGCACTACCTGAAAAATCCGCAGCAATATTTGCAAGATCGGTTACAGCAGAAAAACTACCATAAAACTCCAACGCCAAGCCAGATCTTGAAGCCTGTATTATAGCATCATTAAAAGCATCATAATAAATACCTTCTGTAGCATCAGAACCTGTGGCAACAGTTTTAGTTAGCATACCAGAACCGTCATAAATACTGACATCACCATTGGCAGTACTCGTAGCATATAATCTTGTTGCCCTAGCGTCACTAGAATCTCCTGTGTTACCATCTGTTTCATCACTACTGAAATAAATAGATGAAGCCATTGCCAAATCTTTGTTGAAAGACGGAGACACATCGCCACCAGAACCTATAGAAGTAAATCCTAATACTTTTCCATTTCCTATTTCAGAAACATATACTGCTTCGGTTTCAGAGTCGTAGGCAACATCAATAGGGTTACCCATTAAAGTTGATGAACCCGCTACTCTTACCTGCATTCCTATGGGTAATAATTCACCATCTGATAATGCATCGAATTTTGATGAGAATTCTGAAATTACATGAAAACCACCATCTGTGTTTGCATCTGTAGCATCACCAATATCGGTCAATACCATAACATCGTCCGTACCATCATAAGTAATACCGTGTGTTCTTACAATACCTTCAATAGTAACTCTTTTAGAAGATCTTAAAATAGCCGAGTTGGCGTTAGAAAGAAAATCATAATAAACTGCCAAGTCGCCCGTAGTATCAACAACAGCGTATAAATCATCACCTTTAAAAGTAATGCCCCAAACCGGGAACGGTACTTCAACGGTATTCATCAGTGTAAATCCGCTGCCTGTATTTTCATATACAAAGAATTTGTTAGACCCATTATCGGCCACTACAAAAGAACTTCCGTTTACCGCTAATTCTCTTGGGCTTTCCAAATCTGCCGCTCCTGAAAAGGAAGAAGTTATGGCATCACCATCAATTAATGTATTAATGTCCGCAAATGCTTCTAATTGTAAGTCGCTTCTAGATGCCTGATAGACCATATCGGCCGTAGCATCATAATAAATACCCTCTGCAGCCGTAGTTGTGGTCATATATGTAACCAAAGAATCTCCGGTAACGCTATATCTTGATATGTTTCCGTTTTCGTTATTGGTAACAAAAAGATCAGTTCTACGTCCTAAAACGGTCATTCCGTCTCCACAAGGTTCGCACATAGAACCACCACAATCAATACCGGTTTCATCACCGTTCATTACACCATCATCACAGGTGGCATCTGGATTCATATCTACGATGGCGTCATCATCATCACTGCAAGAAGCAATGAAAAGGGCACCTATAAGTATTGCTAAATAAAAAATAGATTTCTTCATAATTTATATTGGGTTTAATAGTTGAATTGCCCATACTTACGAAGTGAACTATTTGAGGTTTGTTTTAATGTGTTAAAAATATACTAAAACCAAAAACGCCTAAGTATCAGAAGCATCCGACACTTAGGCGTTGTCATTTATAAATGAATTGTTGTTAAAAGTCGAACTTATAGGTTGCGCCTCCTAAAATTTGAATTCCTTGTACCTGAAAGTTACACCAACGTTGATAATCGTTATTTGAAAGGTTGGCTCCCTTTATAAAGAACGACCATTGATCTGTATAACGATATCCAACATGGGCGTTGGCATCAAAATACCCATCTAAAGTAATAAGGGTTGCGGGAAATTCACTTGGTTGTGCATTTTGTACTACCGTGGATGAAAAATCTTCACGCTCACCAACATAGAACAAGTTAACACCAGCATACCATTTTTCACCTATTTGATAATCCATAAACAAAGAAGCCTGTAAATTTGGAAGGTTCCATGCCGGGTTGCCCGTTTCTGTATTATAATCATAGATCTCAACATTTGCACCTGCGGTAAAATTACGGTTAACATCTACATTCAACTCCCCAAAAATACCCAAGGTCTTTATATCATCATAAAACAAACCAAATGAATTACCATAGTAATATCCTTTATCATCTGACCTAAAATCGTTTCTCGGATTTAAAGTATATAAAGGTGTATTGTTCTCGGCGGTATATGACCCTTTAACATTATAGCTTAAATTAGGTAACAATTGCCCTTTAAAACCTACATAAGCATTGTACTGGCTATCTGTTGGCGCAATGGTCAACGTTGGCGAAACAAAAGGGTTACCTTCTACAAAATCATAATACGAGTTTTGTTTTAACTCCCCTGTTACCCCACCATAAGCGATTACGGTTTCATCTAACAACCTATACGAAGCCGTTACAGCCGGATAGATATAGAAATTACTTTCACTATTCTCCAAGTCCATTCCGTAGACCAAATTTACTCCCAAATTCAAGGAAAGATCATCACGCAACATGGTCAAAGTCGGATTTATACCTACTTGCAAATTGCCATAAGAAATACCATTATCATTGTCAGCACTACTAACACTGGCACTTTCAAATGTACCACCAACATAATCCAACTTTACTTTAGCATTAAAGGTTTCTTCGTTCATTGGAAACTCAAATCCGGTATTGAAAATTGCCCTGTTTTCACCGGAACTTACGGCATCAAAAAATCTTCTATACTTTAAATCGGCCCTTTTAAAATAAGCATCTTCCACGTTTATGTGACCACTTACTTCGCCCATGTAATAATTTTGACGTTCATCAATACTATTAATAACCGTTTCACTGAACACACCGGGTTCAATACCGTACCAATTATACAGTTGATGTTGCAACCCAATGGCCGCACCCCAATCTAAATCCCTATCTCTTTTTGCATACGATGCATCTAACCTGGTATCATAAAAGGTATCGTTAAGCTCTACACCGTTGATTCCACCACGAGAAGACAAATGGTTGAAACCAATATCAAAATTCTCATCTCTATTTATAGTTCTACTCGTATAAAACTCGCCCAGAACATTACCATACAATCCGGCGCCCAATGAAGCATATGAATTATATAATACCGGAGGAGGTAATTTTTCTACTTTAGATGCCGTTCCTTTAGAAGGCGTAAACGTAGATGCTACCGGAACAGAAAATATGCTGTAATTGATCGGTTTTTTCTGAAGAACGATAGAATCGTTCATATTTGGTACCGATTTAATTTTAAAAGCATCTGAAACGGTTGGCGTGTAGGCTTTGGTCACCGTTACGGTTTCTGTACCCAAATCTTTCTCTTCCTCTTCTTGAGCAAAGGTAACTTGAAAGCCAAGCGTTAAAAATATAAGCGTAAATATATGTTTGTTGTACATAGGTGTTCTTTTACTGGTGTACGTGAATCTTTTAATTAGGATCTACAGATGAATTGCTCTTGGCCTCTTTTGACTTTATAATGGTCAATTCCGCTCTAGCCTCGGCAACAATTTCCGGGTATTGCGTAAAGTTGGTTATTACGCTCTCTAAAATATAGGTTGCTTGGTAGGCATCGTTTAAGGCATAATAGTTTTTAGCCATTAACACCAAACCTTTACCACCCCATTCTTTGTACGCCGCATAATCTTTAGCCAATTTTTGAACCGCTACGTTTGAATTTTCGTAAGCACCGTCTTTATGCTCAAAATAAGCATCATAATACAATGCTTCTGCAGCAGTGGCACCAGAAGCTATTTTTAAAACTTCTGCATAGGCCGCTTTAGCCTTTGCCTCATCATTTGTAGCAATGGCCGATCTGGCGATCATAATATGCGCATCGCTCTTTATTCTGTCGTCAATACTTGGAGTAGACAATACCTTATCCGCGTATTCCAATGTCTTTGGATAGTTCTTTTGCTTGTAATACCCTTTCATTAAATTGGAACGTGCAAAAGTTCTGTTCTGCTGAATATTCGCCTGACTCTCCAATTTTAACAAATATGGCAATGCAATCTGGTAATCGTCTTTAGAGATATAGACCTCGCATACACGTGTTAATGCCTGTTCTGCATACTCGCTCGTGCTTCTATCCGCCACATATTTGTAATACTGTAAAGCAGCTTCCTTATCTCCTTTTCCAAAATATAATTGAGCTAAACTGAAGTTGGCATCTACGGCATGTAAACCTGTTGGGAACTGCTGAATGTAATTCTTATACCCTTTAATAGCGGCATCAACATTACCCTCCAAGTTCTGTTTTTGGGCAGCGTCAAAAGTAGCATTATCCAATTCGGCATCGGTTACCTCTACAAAATCCAATCCGCGTACCCACTCGGCATACTCGTTTACCTGCCCCATATCCACATAGACCAATTTTGCCGTAGCAACCGCCTGTATAGCCTCTTGCGTTTTTGGGAAATCTCTAACCACGGTTTTAAATTTAGCCAATGCAGCCTCATTTCTGCTGGCGTTATAATTGACCAAACCTTGTCTCATTAATGCCTGTGGCACCAATGAACTGGCCCTATATTCACTGATCAAGCGATCATAGGCCTCTAGACCTTTACTCTCTTGGCCTTGGGCTACATACGTATTACCCAGTTCAAACAAAGCATCGTCCCTAAAGCTTGATCTAGGAAATTTGCTTACAAATTCTTCAAGGTTTTCAATTTTGCTAGCACCTCTGTCCACGTAACCATAGCTCATTGCTTTTTGATAGAAGGCATAATCTTTTTCAGGTCCTGTTAAAGCCAAAGCTTTATTGTATGTTTCTATGGCAGGCCAGTATTTACTGGTCGCATAATAACTATCGCCCAAACGTAGGTAACCATCATTTAATTTTTCTACATCGGCATTACCATTAGACGTAAATGCGTTGAAATAGGTAATGGCCTCATTATAATTTTTCTGCTTAAAATATCCGTATGCCAAATTATAATCAACATCGGTATACATTGCCGTACTCTGTGCAGACGGGTTGTTCTTAAATGCCGTATACCCTTTTACCGCATCATCAAAACGGTTGGACAAATAATCGGACTCCGCTTTCCAATAATCGGCACGGGCCTTGAACAACATGTCTTCCGCACTGCCCAATGATTTGGAAAAATTCTCTGAAGCCGCATTATAATCGCCTTCCATAAAAAGCTCAATACCTCTATAATAAGCTACTTTTTGGTATACCGATTTACTGGCGTAGTTTTTATTCTCCTCCAACAATTGCATGGCACCTTCAAAGTTCTTTGAGGTAATGTATGAATCTACCAATAAGGTCTGCATCTCTTCTTGATGCTCATCTTTAGGATAGGTTTTTAAATAATTGGTAATTACTTGCGGTACCGGCTCATAGGCATTACCCACTTCATAACTTAAACGTGCATAATTTAAGAATGCATCTTTTTGAATTTCCGCACTGTAATCCATTTGAGATGCATTACGGAAAGCGTTCAGAGCTTCCTGCTTTTTATCCAACTTTAAATAACATTCTGCCAAATGGTAGTATGCATTTTGTGCAACGCTATTGGTACCTCCAATAATTTTGTTGAATTGGGCAATGGCATTCGCATAATCACCACCTTTATAATAGGCATAGCCCAAATAGTAATAATCGGTATTACTCCATTTACCGCCTTTACCATTATACTCCGTAAGGTAAGGTATGGCGTTTTCGTACTGCTTTAGGTTAAAGTAACTTTCCCCAATGATTTTGTTCAGTTCAGATACTTCACGTCGGTCAGATTTTGGCAATTGCTTTTTTGCCAATGCAATAGCCTCTTCAAACTTACCCAGCTTAAAGTTCATATCTGCCTGGTAATAACTCAACTTTTCCTCTAACACATCTTGATCCGTAATTTGATCAAAACGCTGGTTTGCGGTTTCATAGTCATCTTGCTGATAAGAAATATAACCTAAGTAATATTTTGCCTGTGAACCGTAAACCTGAGAGGTCGTTACTTTCTCCAAATATTTTTCAGCCTCTTTTGTTTTGCGTGACGTAAATAAAGAATACCCATAATTGAAGTTGAACTTATCCATCTCTCCACGAGAAAGAGAACTTTGATCTACTTTGTTGTACCATTTTAAAGCGTACGGATATTTTCCTGTTTGAAAATAGTACTCCGCCACATCGGCATAAGCAGAATTACGTTTAGTGGACGTAGGATATTTTTCAACAAAATCTTCCATCAACCTATCGGCACCCATCTGGTTTAAGCGCACTGCCGCGTTGGCAGAATAATAGGCACTGTTGGCAGCAGTCTCCTCATCTTTTGTTGACACTTTGACCTTATCAAAAATAGTCTGTGCCGCTTGATATTGTTCGTTGTTGTATAGCGCTAGCGCGTCTTGAAATGCTTTCTGTTCATGGGTATAGATCTTTGTCTCTTGGGCCGTGCCCAAAGCTACCAAACCCAATACCATTGGAATAAAAGCGGTGAATTGTTTAAGCATAGTGTTCTGTTACTATTTAGAATTACCGTTATCACATGTGATAACGGCAAAAATTGTACCTAAGTATGTGCAATACCCATACAAAAGAAAAGAATTTGAACATGGGGACTCTAATATCTAATGGAACTTATTACTTTTATATCAACATTTGCGTTATGGAAGAGATTGTTTTAGAACTTAAAGATGCGGCTATCTTTCAAAAGGAGAGCTTGGTACTTAGTGAAGTTAGTTTAAAAATCGCTAAAGGTGAATTTGTTTACCTCATTGGTAAGACCGGTAGCGGTAAAAGTAGCTTTATGAAGACCCTATATGGCGATTTGCCTTTGCAAAAGGGCGAAGGGCATGTGGTGGAGTTCGATCTTAAGACGCTAAAGGAAAAGGACATTCCATTTTTACGCAGAAAACTAGGTATTGTCTTTCAGGATTTTAAACTATTGCCAGACCGCAATATTAACCAGAACATGTTCTTTGTACTGAAAGCTACCGGGTGGACGGATAAAGCCGAGATGGATGCAAGGGTAGCAAACGTACTTGAAAAAGTAGGTATGAAAACCAAGGGCTTTAAATTTCCACATGAGCTTTCTGGTGGAGAACAACAACGTATTGCCATTGCCCGTGCCTTATTGAACGACCCCGAGCTGATCATTGCCGATGAGCCAACCGGAAACCTTGATCCACAAACCAGTGTAGAGGTGATGAAGGTTTTACAGGAAATCAATAAATCCGGGAGAACCATTCTAATGGCCACCCATGATTACGCCTTAATATTAAAATTCCCTTCTAAAACTATCAAGTGCGATGCCAATAAGGTTTTTGAAGTAGTGCAAAGGGCGGTGTAGACGTATTTATTAATATGCCACGTATTGTTCTAACCACTAAAATCAATGCTAGTAAGGAAATTGTTTTTGATATTTCCCGAAGTATTGATTTACATAAAATTTCTACAGAACAGACCAACGAAGAAGCTATTGCAGGTGTCACCACTGGTCTAATTGGTTTAAATGAATGGGTTACTTGGCAAGCTAAACATTTTGGTATTAGTCAAAAACTAACCACTAAAATTACCGAGTTTGAATACCCCAATTATTTTACCGACGAAATGATGAAAGGCGCTTTTAAAAATTTTAAGCATAAACATGTATTTGAAAGTCGCCAAAACAGCACGTTGATGACCGACTATTTTGATTACACCTCTCCTTTGGGTTTTTTAGGTAAAATTGCTGATAGTTTATTTTTAAAAAAATACATGACTAATTTTCTGAAAAAACGAAATACAACAATTAAAGCGTTTGCCGAGTCGGAAAAATGGAAACAACTAATTGAAATCAATAAATAAGTATCATGATCGCACGAATTTGGGAAGGCAAAACAAAATTGGATCATCTAAATGAATACGAAGATTTTATGAAGTCTCGCGCCATACCTGATTACAGTAAGACAACCGGCTTTGTAAAACTTATGTTTCTAAAGCATACAGACAAAAAATTCGCTTATTTTAAACTCATCACCGTTTGGGAAAGTTTGGAGGTCATTAAAAATTTTGCCGGTGAAGATTATGAAATAGCAAAATACTACCCTGAAGACAAAAACTATCTTATCGATTTTCCAGAAAAAGTAACTCACTTTGAAATCTTTGCAGAACAATAAAACATAGTACATTACCTTATGAAAAACCCTGAAAAAATCCGCTTATCACAACAACAAAAAGAAGAAAAAGACTGGTTAAAATGGGGACCGTATTTAAGTGAACGCCAATGGGGAACGGTACGTGAAGATTATAGTGCCGGTGGCGATGCCTGGAACTATTTTCCGCATGACCATGCCAGAAGTCGCGCTTTTCGTTGGGGTGAAGATGGTATTGCAGGTATTAGCGACCGCTATTGCAATATGTGTTTTAGCATAGGTTTGTGGAACGGAAAAGATCCCATTATAAAAGAACGCCTATTTGGGCTAACAGGTCCGCAAGGTAATCATGGAGAAGATGTAAAAGAGCTGTACTATTATTTAGAGAATACACCGTCTCACTCGTACATGAAGTACTTGTACAAGTATTCCCAGAAAGCGTATCCATACAATGAACTCATAGCCGAGAATCAAAAACGAAATCGAAAAGAGCTGGAATATGAACTTTTGGATACCGGTATTTTTGATGACAACACCTATTTTGATGTCAGTACCGAATATGCAAAGGGAGACGAGACCGATATCCTCATAAAAATTACCATTACCAACAGAAGCAACCAAGCAGCGCCCATAACACTATTACCACAAATGGTAATGCGTAATCATTGGACATTTAAAGAAATGTCCAAAAAACCTGTTATCACTAAAAAAGGGACCAAAACAAATCCTTTTGTGCATATAGACCACCCTTATGTGGGCAGCTACAATCTGTATTTTCAAAAGGCGGCACAGTTGTTCTTTACCGAAAATGAAACGAACAGAAAAAAAGTATATAGCGATACAAACGACCACCCATATAAAAAGGATTTATTTAATGATGCCGTTTGTAACAATGATTTTGAATTGGCCACCAAAAATAGCTCCGGGACCAAATTTGCACCGTTATACCAAGAAATTATAGGTGGCGGTGAATCTAAAACCTTTCAACTTCGTTTGACAGAAGAAACTTTGAATACACCTTTTTCAGATTTTGATGCTATTTTTAAAGCACGACAAGAAGAATGTGCCCAATTTTATGAAGAAATAGCTCCTAAAGCAACCGATGATCGAAAGGCGATTTTAAAACAAGCCTTTGCCGGTTTACTATGGACAAAGCAATACTACAATTACGAGGTTGAAAAATGGCTGGAAGGCGATTACAAAACCACCCCACCGCCAGAGCAGCGTAAAAACGGAAGAAATAGCAATTGGAAAACACTTAGAAACCACGATGTACTTTCTATGCCCGATGCTTGGGAATATCCGTGGTACGCGGCGTGGGACTCTGCCTTTCACTGTGCCTCTTTTGCGTCTATAGATCCTGAATTTGCCAAAGATCAATTATTGCTGTTCACCAAAGAATGGTATATGGCACCTAATGGGCAAATTCCCGCATACGAATGGAATTTCAGTGATGTAAATCCGCCAGTACAGGCATGGGCAACATTACAGATTTACGGCACCGATAAGTCCATTACAGGTGTACCCGATATCAAGTTCCTAAAACGCATGTTCAACAAACTTTCGTTGAACTTCAACTGGTGGGTAAATCGTCAAGACAGAAATGACAATAATGTCTTTCAAGGCGGATTTTTGGGCTTGGATAACATTGGGGTCTTTGATCGTAGCCATGGTGTGCCCGGCGGTGGATTCTTGGATCAAGTTGACGGTACCGCTTGGATGGCCCTATATAGTTTAAACATGCTAGAAATAAGTCTTCGTATTGCGGAACATGACGATACCTATGAAGACATGGCGACAAAATATTTTGGGCATTTTGTATTCATAGCAGAAGCCCTAAACAAAATGGATACCGATAAGGCTAATGTTTGGGATGATGTAGAAGGTTTCTTCTATGATAGGTTGATCTTGCCCAATGGGCAATCTACCACCATTAAAGTACGCTCTATTGCAGGTATGTTGTCCCTAGCGGCAGTACTTACCATTAAAAAAAGTGTGTTGGATAAATTTCCAAAGTTTAAAGCCAGTGTTCTTTGGTTTAAAAAATACCGTGCAGAAAACTTAAAATATGAGGTAATACAGCAATACGAAGCAGATGGCGACCTACTGCTTTCATTGGTACCTAAGGATAGAATGCAAAAACTGGTCACTGCACTTTTAGATGAGAAAGAATTTTTAAGTGAATATGGTATACGATCATTATCTAAAGTACATGAGAAAGCCTATCAAATTCATATTGACGGCATAGAATATTCCATTGATTATGAGCCGGCGGAATCTACCGTGCCCTTGTTCGGTGGAAATTCTAACTGGCGCGGACCTATTTGGATGCCCATGAACTATCTGTTCATTCAAGCACTACGAGAATACCAATGGTATGACGGTAATGACTTCCTTTTTGAATACCCAACCGGGAGCAACAAACTCCTGAACCTTAAACAAGTGAGCGATGAGTTGAGCAAACGCCTGATCCACATGTTCGAGAAAGATGAAAAAGGTAATAGGGCAATTAACAAGAACTACGAAAAATACTACCAAGACCCTCATTTTAAGGACTTGATATTATTCTACGAATATTTTCACGGAGAAAACGGTCGTGGTCTGGGAGCATCGCATCAAACAGGTTGGACAGCCTTAGTTGCCAACCTTATTGAGGAATTGGAAGAATAATGAGATCCTCTTATATATCCGACTCAGAGAAACCTAAACCGTGTTTTTCGGTCGGATATAAAATTCCATTTTCCAATTTAAAAATGGAATGATAGGGATCATCAATTATATCTAAATGACCATCTAGATCGGCATACTTAATATTAGGTCTAGATAGGGCAAAGTGCAAACCTGCGGCAATACCCAGTCCGCACTCATCTATACAACCCACCATAGCATCTAATTTAGCTGCCTTGGCTACGGAATTGATATGCATACCCACCCAAATACCACCTACTTTCTGTAGCTTGATATTCACCATATCTACCCGTTCATTTTGTGCCAATCGAAATGCATCGGTCAATGTTTTTAGACTTTCATCTGCCATAATAGGCACATTTACCTGATCCATTACTTCGCCCAAGCGTTCTTCAGCCTCCACTTTGGTGGGTTGCTCAAAAATTTCTACCCCAATTGCGGCAGTAGCCTTCACAAATGCAACCGATTCTTTTACAGAATAGCCCTGGTTACCATCAAACCGTAATTCAACATTCGGGTACTTTTCGTGAATCATTCGCATTTTAGCAATATCCTCTTCAAGGTTAGAACCGCCTTTAACCTTTAAAATGCCAAATCCTTGCTTTACAAATTCACTAGCTTGAGCCAAGGTCTCGTCTACACCCATAATACCAATGGTAATACTGGTAGCAATTTGATTGCGATAGCCCCCTAAAAACTTGTACAAAGGCACCTCGGCTTTTTTAGACATAATATCAAATAATGCCAAATCTACCATTGCCAAAGTAGAAGACCGTTTGCCCAATACTTGTTTAAGTTCTAAAAGCAATAGCGCGTAGGTAAATGGATCCTTGCCTTTTAAATACGGTATAATAATGCTATCTATGGCATGTGCAACATCATCAGGAGTTTCATTGGTAACTATAGGATCTGGCGCTGCGCAACCATAACCTATAATTTTACCATCGGTCTCTACTTTTAGTATAAAATTACTGGTGCGATCTATAGTCTCATAAGCGATCGTGTAAGGATCGGAGAGTTTTAAATCTAAGCGCTCAAAAGAAATGTTCGTTATTCTCATTTCAATTTTGACATCAAAATGGCTATTAAATCATCTGCACCGTACTCCAATACATCAAAAGCCGGTAATTTAGTTTCAAGGGTAATTGCTTTGCATACCTCTAGAATTTCGCTTTTCTCCATGCCTTCATGATTTACGGTAATGGCAATTACCTCTTTACCCGAAATCACTTGTATGGCATTGATCTGCTCTTCTAACGAATGCATTTTATATCCTGGGAACCCATCATACTCCAAACGTTTTGGTGCATGTTGCAGAATAACATAGTCCGGTCTACCTGCAGCCAGAATTTCAAATCCGCCCGGGTAAGCAGGATTCATTAAGCTCCCCTGCCCTTCTATGACAATAACATCTGGATCTTCATTCTTGTAGGCACTGACCACGGCATGTTCAATTTCACCCGATACAAAATCATTGATACAACTATCCATCACCATACTATATTTAGCGCCTTGCATCCATCCGGTTTGTCCGGTACCTATCATTTCCGCCTTTTTACCGGCATTCCTAAATGCATGTACTAAAATCCAGGCAGTTGTACGTTTACCTAGGGCCGAATCCGTTCCTAAAACCGCTAATTTTAAACAGTCTACTTTTTCGATATCTCCCGTAAAAAAGTGCAATTGATCGCGATCCGGAGTTTTTCTGATATCCCTGATATTCACATTCTTTTCTTTGGCCAATGCAACCAATGCCGCATCGTTCGTTAGAAAATCATGCAAACCACTGTCAACGTTCCAGCCTTGTTGCAGCGCAGCTTTTATAGTGGCTTTTGCAACTTGTGGCAACCTACCACCATCTGGTGCAAGCCCTATTACCAAATAACTTGGCAAGTTGTCGCTGGCCGTTAATGCTATAATAGCAGCTTCCAGATCTTTAAAAACCGGTATTCCGTTTGGTCTGCCATCTAAAACATCACCGGCATCTCTACCGGCATATTTAGCATCTAGCACACCAACCACATCATAACGTTCGGTAAAGCGAACCAACCCATGTGCCGTTTTACCGTTAGGCGTATTAAATGCTCCCTCACAATACACCAGTGCCTTACCGTCAATAACTTTTTTCATTTTTATATTTAATTTTTTGCAGTGAGCACCGCCACAAATCGGTCAGGCTCAAAATTCATTTTTTCGTCTAATTCTAAGAGTCCGATCAAACCCGCTGTCGATGCAGGTAAAATTCGGAACCCTTCCTTTTTATGTAAAAGAGAAGTCATCTCCTTTAGTTTTTTGTCGCTAATGTTGAAGGCATGCCCTTCAGATTCCTTAAGTGCATACAATGCCTCTTCCCCATCAAAACTGTGCCAGTTGATCAATGGCTCATTGTATTTGGTTTCTTTTATTGCGGCAGGATTAAGATCCTTACAATGATCCAAACCTTGCAAATAGGATTCTACAATAGGGTTCTTATGCGAAGAAGAAGCCGCGATCATTTTAGGAATACGCGAGGTCTTCCCTCTTTTGTAAAGATTTACAAAGCCCCTATAAATACCTGCAAACAACGTTCCGTTAGAAACGGGTACCGCACAGTATTTTGGGGCGTCGCCCAAATCTTCAAAAATCTCTTGTGCGATCTGCGCATAGGCAGAAATCTGCAGCGGCGTATTGGCTCCTCCCGGGTTTGCGTCATACCAGCCATGTTCTGCCGCCAACCTTGAGCTTTCCGTAACCACATCTTCATAACTACCGGGTATACGAATAATCTCTGCGCCTAGGCTTTCCATTTCAATCACTCGATCGGTATGGTAACTTTCCGGTATATAAATCTTACAAGCTATACCCGCCAGGTCCGATGCCAACGCCATTGCCACACCATAGTTACCGCAGGTAGCCAAGCTTACCACGCTAAACTCGCGACGTAGCGCATCATACAATTGTGCAAAAGCAATACGGTCTTTTTGGGTTCCGGTGGGGTTATCACCTTCGTATTTTAAATAAAGCTGACGAACATCGAACTCACGTTCTAAAGTCTTGGCACGGTGCAGACCGGTATCGCCTACTTCCAAACTTATAATATCTTCAAAGCACTCTAAGCGATCCACCAAAGATTTACCCTTATCCTTGACCATATCACTAAGCCTTCGTGCCTCTGTAGACACCTTGTTCTCAGCCGTTTTTACGCCATCTTTAAGATTCATAAGTCTGTATAAATTCCATTTTTTAAGATACAGTTATTTTATTGAAATTAGATATAAATTTTTAACCCATTTGCCCTCAAAAAAAAGGACGCATAGGTACTATTTAATCCGAAATTATTTTAAAAATTAACACCCTATTTTATGCGATATATGTCTTTATATTGATTTTACGGTGATTTTAAAAAATGCACTAACCAAAAAAATTAACATATGGCCAATGAGTGCTTTACCTAATTTTGACTACATTTTTAAATAAGCGAACGTCAATGAGATCAACCCCTGTTATTTTTCTTTTTTTCCTTCTATGCTGTACCGCAGTACAAGCACAAAATGAGCTACCACTTCGTATGGACAATTCGAAGATCAAACCCCTGCAAAAATTGTTAGACAGTTCTCTGCAAACCAATTTAAGGGATGAACTGGCTTCACACCAAGAATGGAACGATCTTATCGTGCAAAAGAAAATGGCAGTTGGACTAGTTGATCTGAGCAATCCGGAAAAGGTGAGATTTGCAAGGGTCAACGGCAACCATATGATGTATGCTGCCAGCCTACCTAAAATTGCCATTCTATTGGCGGCCATGGATGCTATTGAAAAAGGCGAACTAAAGGAAACTGCAGAAGTAAAGAAAGATATGCGTTTAATGATCAGTAAATCTGACAATGCCGCATCTACCAGAATGATCGATCGCGTGGGGTATGAAAAATTAGAATCGGTGATGTGCGATCCCAAGTATGCCTTTTATGATGAACAAAAAGGAGGCGGTCTTTGGGTAGGCAAACGTTACGGCAGTGGTGGTGAAACCAACAGAGAGCCCTTAAAAAATCTGAGTCACGCTGCATCTGTTACCCAAGTATGTAGATATTATTATCTGTTGGCGAACGGTAAGTTGGTCAATGAAAAACGATCCAAGCAAATGCTAGATATTATGGAAGATCCAGAACTGCACCATAAGTTTGTAAATACACTGGATAAGATCGCTCCCAATGCCAGGTTGTTCAGAAAATCGGGCTCTTGGCGTACCTATCATTCCGATTCCATATTGGTTTGGGGCGAAGACAGCAATAGAAGATATATTCTGGTTGCACTCATAGATGATGCCAATGGAGAACAAATAATCAGAGATTTAGTAAAACCAATTGAAAAGGTGTTAAAAAAGCCAGTACTTTAGGTCTTGGAATACAGATGCCCATTTCTTGATGGTAGAAAGACTGATTAAAAAAATATTCGATGTACGTGAAGGCGAGTTCAAAGTATCTCTTTGGATGCTCGCCTACATTTTTTTGGTCATAGCCGTATTACTGATCATAAAACCTACGGTAAACGCTCTTTTTCTTTCTGAACTAGGTGTTGAACAATTGCCTTTTGCTTTTTTATTGGTTGCCGTTACGGCGGTAGCCACCTCTTATTTTTACTCAAAGGCGGTATCAAAATACCCGCTTAAAAAAGTAATTGAGATTACCCTGATCAGTTCCATTATTATTATGATCGGTTTAGGCATTCTATTGTCATTTGAGGTAGTGAGTGGCGTTCTATTGTATTTCTTCTACATCTGGGTTGCCATTTATGCCGTTTTATCCGCTTCTCAGTTTTGGGTATTGGCTAATTTGGTGTTCAATATTCGCGAGGCTAAAAGACTGTTTGGCTTTATAGGATCGGGAGCCATTATTGGTGGAATTTTTGGTGGATACTTAACTTCTATTCTAGCCCCTATAATCGGCAATGAAAACTTAATGTTCGTAGCCGCCCTGCTTCTATTTTTTTGCATTCCCCTTCTGCGAAATATTTGGAACATCCGCGTTAAAAAAAATGGTAGTGTAAAAAAACATAAATCTGCGACCAACCTTAGTGAACCGCCTTTAAAACTCATACTAAAATCCAAACATCTCACCTATATTGCCAGCATTGTAGCCGTGAGTGTCGTAGTCGCTAAATTGGTAGATTATTTGTTCAGTGATTTTGCGTCGTCGTCTTTTACGGATGCCGATGAGCTTACCGCATTTTTTGCTTTTTGGTTTTCTACGTTTAATCTACTTTCGCTGATAATTCAGCTATTTTTCACCCATAGAATTGTGGGTATTTGGGGTGTAGGGTTTTCACTGTTATTATTGCCCATTGGTATATTTGGTGGTAGTATTTTGTTTTTAATGCTTCCTGAACTTTCTGCCGTTGTAGTCATTAAAGCGATGGATGGCATATTGAAACAATCCATACATAAAAGCGCCTCTGAACTATTGACCTTGCCCTTACCTTTTGAGCTAAAAAACAAGACCAAATCATTTATTGATGTGGTGGTGGATAGTTTGGCTACAGGAATTGCCGGATGCCTTTTAATATTCGTTGTACGTGGGCTTGACCTACCCTCTTTTTACATTGGCATTCTTATAATTGCTTTGGTATGTCTTTGGCTCTATTTTATTTATAAAGTACGTATTGAATATTACAAAACGTTTAGAAACAATTTAGAAGTACTGACCGACTCTTATAAGAAAACCAGGAAGGTCACGGACACCAAAGTATCTGTAGTTGCAGGCATGCGCACCGTTTTTAAGAAAGGTACAGAAGAGCAAATTCTATTTATGTTGGATAAATTGATGGAAATCAATGACAAGAGATTCGCAGATGATGTAGAGCTGTTGTTAGAGCACCCAAGTAATAAAGTGAAGTTATCGGCTATACAGAATCTATACTTTTTAAATTCTAAAAGTATGACGGCAGAGGTATCCGAATTATTGAAAATAGATGACCGTGAATTGACTATTGCCACTTTGGCCTATATTCTAAGTTTTGCCCATAAAGACAAATCGTTCATATTTGATGCGTATCTAGAAAACTCAAACGAGCGTATTGCGACCGCTGCTCTATATTGCTTGGCTATAGCGGCAAAAAACAACTATTCCTTAAAACAGCGCTACTCACTATTGGACCGTATATCCTTGGCACTGAAAACCATAGCATCTGACCAAAAAGACCTGCCATACGTGGCATCTGTAATTGAAATATTGGGAGTAGCCAACCTGCCCATTTTCCACAACAGGTTGGTTGCATTTTTACAGCATGAAAATGAAGAAATCGTAAAAACCACCATAAAGGCTATAGGTACGGCAACCGATCCAGAAATGGTACAGCACATTATTCCCCTTTTGGCAGAAAAGGCATTTAGACCAACAGTACTGGAAGCCTTTAATGTATATGGTCAGCAAATTTTGCCTATACTGAAGAACCATGTTGCAGAGCGCCGGCAACCTTTATCGGTATTACGATTTATACCGGCCGCAATGCAATCTTTCCATTCCAAGGAAGCCGTACATCACTTATTGGGTATTTTAAACCATGAAGACCTTACGGTTCGTTTAGAAGTAGTGAGGGCATTAAGTGCTATACGGGCAACGCACCCGCAATTAAAATTTAATAAGTACAAGGTGGTATCTGTCATTTTTGACGAATGCAAACTGTATCACCAAACCTTATCCGCCATGCACACCCAAATCATTATTTCATATCGAAATAGAAATAAATCCAAAAAGGAAATTGGCGATGCAGAAAGAGATGCGCGCACCAGTCTTTTAGAGCTATTGGAACGCAGATTGGATTCTGGGTTAGAACGGATTTTTAAACTTTTGGGATTACGTTATCAACAAAAAGATGTAGCTATTGCCTATGAAGGTTTACTGAGTCAGAAACAAGAAGCGCAACATAATGCCATAGAATTTTTGGACAATCTTTTAACCGGTGAGCTAAAACGTAGATTGCTACCCATCATTGAGGAATCTGCCCTGGATATTTCTTCTGAAGAAGAGCTTCAAAAAATCAAACATAAAATACCAACGGAATTAGAATGTTTTAAACTTCTTTTACAGGGCAATGACCTTAAGATCAAACTTGCCGTATTGTATCTTATCGCACAACAAAAAGAACCAAGATATCTACACATAGTAGCCCAATATCTTGATGACCCGGACCCTAAAATTAAGAGCTTTGCACATATAGCCCATGAGGCTATAAACTCGGACAAATAACGCCATTACACAAAGGTAATACCTTGTTTAGCACAAATTTCCGCAACTTTCTCAAAATCCGGTGGTCCTGCAGGTAGTTCTGATAATTCTTGAAACATTATCTCTATGCCCGCAGGCAAAGCCGAGGTAATCATTTTTGCCTTTTGGCTACCCACTACTTTCCATGTATGCGGTACTCCTTTTGGCGCAAATGCAATATCACCTGCTTTTAAGACCGTACTCTCTCCATCAATCGCGATTTCTACTTCGCCTTCAACAACTCTAAAAATTTCATCTTCCTTTGTATGTACATGAGGCGGAATACCTACACCGGGTTCAACGTTATCTACCCACTCAAAGATTTGATTATTGGTTTCGCTGCCCAAAAGTTTATGGGTCTGTATATCTCCTATCACATTGAGCACCTCTCCATCGGCATCTCGTATAACCTTTGGGTCATTGTAATTTAAAGTACCTACTTCATCATCTTGACTTTTACAGAAAATGAATCCTGAGAATAAAGCATAACTAATACCTGCGCCTGATTTTTTAATAAAACTTTGTCTATCCATGATTCTGTTTTTATGCCAAATTAGGCATAAACCACTGTGCCTAAAATGTGAAAATCACGGTATAAACCTTGAAATTAAGAACCAACGGACTTTCTTAATACCGAAGGCTTACTGCCTGTCTGTATTTTAAAGAAATAACTAAAATAATCTGGTGTAGAAAAACCTAACTCGTAACTAATTTCCTTTATAGTCTTGTTCGAGAATTTTAACGCATGTCTGGAACGAATCAATAATTGCTCAATTATAATGCTCTTAGAACTTACATTAAGCACTTCTTGAACGCATTCGTTCAAATACTTTGTAGAAATATTTAAGCGTGAGGCATAATAACCCACCTCATGAGAGACTTCTATATTTTGATCTACCAATTGTTTATAGGAGTATACAATGTTTGACTTGGTATGGTTTTTTTCAATGATGGATTTAATGTTGCACTGACCATCACAGTATACAAAAAAGGTATTCAACAAAGAAATGAGGGCATCTTCTTTATTGTTCAAATGAGAACCCAAGAGTTCATCGATCATCTCTAAAATGGCTTGGGTACGTTTTTCAATACCGGGGCTTAATTTAAATAATGGCACCGAACCCGTATTAAATAGCCTTACCTTATTGATATGTAACTTACTTAGTAAAGGGTGACTTAATACTTCTTGCGACAATTGCAACAAGTACCCCGTATTGGAAGCTCCGTCTTTAATATGCAATTTCCAATGTACTTTTTTGTCCAAGAAGAAAATGGAGTTGGAAATATTGGCATAAAGGACACCATCTATTTCTATCCCTTTTATTTCATCTTTGATCCAGCAAACAGTATAGTCAGAAACATTAGAAGTGTGGGAAACATTTTTGACTATTTTCGATATATGTATAGTATCGGTTTTCATCAGTAAAATGTTGAATAATTAAAAAGGCTATGCAAAACACATAGCCAATACTCTAATATACAATATTTTAAATAAATAAACCTATGTATTCTGCTCCAGTTCCATAATTAGGTTTGCAATTAATGCTGTCCAACCTGTTTGGTGAGAAGCTCCAAGACCTTTACCTGAGTCGCCATCAAAAAACTCATAGAAGAAATGTTCATTTTTAAATTGCTCATTTTTCGTAAATAATTGCTGCTCATCTTCTGAGTGGTAGACAAATTTACCGTTCTCATTGGGCTCAAATAACTTAATAAGCCTTTTAGAAATCTCATTGGCAATTTCGTTCAAGTTCAGTTTTACACCTGATCCCGTTGGAAATTCATATACATATTGATCTCCGTAATACGAATAATACTTACGTAAAGATTGAACGATCATATAATTCAAAGGCAACCAAATTGGTCCGCGCCAATTAGAATTACCACCGAACATATTGGATTGACTTTCCCCAGATTCGTACGAAATTTGATGATGTCCGTTGTGTTGGAAAACATAGGGATGTTCTTCATGATATTTAGAAAGTGAGCGTATACCGTAATCAGATAAGAATTCATTCTCATCCAATAAACGGAACAATAATTTCTCCAATCTAAACCCACGCATAATGGAGAACAGATAATTACCGTCTGAGTTGAACTCTTCAATATTGGAAATTAAAGAAGCTAGATCAGGTCTGGTCCTAACAATTTCCGCAGCCCTCACTTTAAAATGTTTAAGCTCATCGAACAAATCCTTGTGAATGATCTCTACCGCAAACATTGGTATAATACCCACTAAAGATCTCACTTTTAAACGGTCTGTTTTACCATTGGCCATTTCTACCACATCATAGTAAAAATTATCTTCGTCATCCCAAAGTGAAATATCTTTTTGACCTATATGGTGCATTGCCCAGGCTATATTTAAAAAGTGTCTAAAGAACTTGGCAACACTATCCTCATAATTAGGGTTCACTGCTGCAAGTTCTAACGACATACGCAACATGTTTAAAGTAAACATAGCCATCCAACTGGTTGCATCTGCCTGTTGCATACGTGTAATACCTTCTGGCATGTGGTTGCGATCAAATACACCAATATTATCCAGCCCTAAGAAACCGCCTTCAAAAAGGTTGGTTCCGCTTTTATCTTTTTGATTAACCCACCACGTAAAATTGACCAGTAACTTATGATATGCTTTCTCTAGAAAGTTGACATCCCCTTTGCCATTTCGCTTTTTATCCTTTTCATAAACCGTCCAAACGGCCCAAGAATGCACAGGCGGATTTACATCACTGAAATTCCATTCGTAAGCGGGAATTTGACCGTTGGGATGCATGTAACTTTCTTTCAGCACCAAAAGCAGTTGTTCTTTGGCAAAATAAGGGTCTATTTCTACAAATGATGCCATATGAAAAGCAAGGTCCCAAGCGGCATACCAAGGATACTCCCACTTATCTGGCATTGAAATAACATGCCTATTTGTCAAATGTTCCCAGCGAGAGTTACGAGAATCCGTTCTATAAGGTTTTGGTTCTCCCGGACCACCAAAAAGCCATTTATATACATCATAGTAATAAAATTGCTTGGTCCATAATAAACCCGAAAAAGCTTTTCTGGCTATTTCTTGTTGCCCGGCCGGAAGTTCTTTCTTTAAGATATCACCATAGAAATCTTCACATTCTTTAATTCTTTTATCAAAGATAGCATCAAAACTACTCCAAGGGTCATCAAGCTTTTTCTTGCTTAGGCGTACTTTAATGGTTTTTTCTTCTCCAGATTTTAATCGAAGTTTGTGCCAAACGGCAAATTTTGATCCTTTTTTATCTGGGTTTACGGTTGGCATACCATCTACTACATGATTATTAATACCGTCTTTTACATATTTTACCTCATTGGGTACATTATAAATACGCTCGTTATTGGTCTCATTCTCACAAAATAGCTGCTCTCCCTTTTCATGATAAAAATAATAGCGCCCATTTCTAGTGCTACGGGATTGTACGGAATTATCTGAAATAGCCTTCATTTCAGGGCGCTCAAACCTACGGTTGTGCTTCCAAAAATTACGAAACCACAAATGCGGCAGTACATGGATATTTGCAGCTCTTGGTCCTCTATTGATGACGGTAACCTTCATTAAAATATCACCAACATCTTCTTTAGCGTATTCTATAAAACAGTCAAAATATGTATTGTTGGCAAATGCCTTGGTGTCTAATATTTCAAATTCTGGTTGTTCCCTATTTCTATTTCTGTTCTTTCTAACCAGCTCTGCATACGGAAACTTTTTATGCGGATACTTATATAAATATTTGGCATATGAGTGCGTGGGTGTAGAAACTTGATGAAAATAAAGCTCCTTAACATCTTCACCATGGTTACCTTCATCATTGGTCAACCCGAAAAGGCGTTCTTTTAAAATGGCATCTTTACCGTTCCAGAATGCAGGTGCCAAGCATAATATTTCTCTAGAATCACAGAAACCTCCAATACCTTCTTCTCCCCACCTATACGCATTACTTCTGGCTTTATCGTGACCAACAAAACTCCACGCATGCCCTTGCGGACTATAATCTTCCCTAACAGTACCCCATTGCCGTTCAGCTAAATAAGGACCCCATCTTTTCCAATTTTTATAATTATCCGCTACGGCTAACCTTTCTTCCTCGGCGTTTTTAAAATTCATAGGGTTTTTTCAATTTTACTATTCCTTGATCTAAATGATTTAGTTTAGAATTAAATAGATGAATTAAGTTCTAAAATACTATTTGTTATAACATTTGAATGATTAACGTAGACATCAAATGAATAGTATTGTTCAATTATTACAATTACAGCACTATCAATGTCAACTTACTAAAAACAACTTGAATTATCTAACAACTACATAATGAAACATTACGGACCCATTTGATATATACAACACATTGTTATAATTATACAATTTTATGTGGTTTTATAAATGCAAATGCAGTTCCTATTTACTGAATTCAATGCTTTAATTAACTCTCCATGGCGGATTTAGCCTGTTCTCACCACCATAGAACAAAATCAGCTGGTTGCCATCCGGGTCTTTTAATCTTGCCTCTCTCCATAACCACCTCTCATCGGTAGGTTCTTTTTCAAATTGGATACCGTTCTCTTTAAGTGAGGCTACATGAGCATCTAGATCTTCACATTCAAAATAAACATAGACTCCATCTCCCTGTGGCAATGTTTCTGTTAGGTGAATGGAAAAAGTGGCATTACCATCCGGACACTCAAACCTTGCATAATTGGGAAGCGATTTTACTATTAATTTTAATCCTAATTTTTCATAAAAAAGAATAGCATTTTCAACATTTAAGGAAGGAACGGTTACCTGATTTAAATTCATAATTGTTAAATGTCTTTATCGGCTTCTAAAATAACGCATTCAAAACAATATGACCAACCGCTTTTCAAAGGAGCAATCTACCATGCATTATTGTACGGGCAAGTAAATAATAAAAGTAGCACCTTCCCCTTTTTTACTAACGGCATGAATATAACCATTGTGTTTTTCAACTATTTTTTTACAGATAGACAAACCTATACCCGTACCCGAATATTCGTTCTTAGAATGTAGTCTTTGAAAAACCTCAAAAATATTACTAGCAAATTCAGGATCAAAACCGATACCATTATCTCGCAGGGAAATTTTATAATAATACTCGGCGTTCTTTACAAAGTTTTCGGCAATGGTATCACTTCTTAATTTCTCCGATACAATATGTACTTGGGGCGCAATATCTTTATTTCTATACTTGATGGAGTTACTGATCAAATTGGTAAATAATTGTTCAATTTTGAAAGGAATACCATATAACAGCGGTAAGCCGGAATAGGAGATTTCTGTTTTTGTATCTTTTATCAATTGCGAAAGCTCGTCTTCAACTTTTTCAATTGTATCGTTTAATTCTATTTGCTCAAATTTAGAATTGATCTTATCTATCCGTGAATACGATAATAGGTTTTGAATGAGCTCTCTCATTCTAAATGTAGCTGCCTTAATTTTATTGAAATAAGCTGAACCTGCATTGGGTGTCTTACCTTCTTCATCATCCTCTATGCGAGAAATAAACATCTGTATTTTCCTTAATGGCTCTTGTAGATCGTGGCTGGCTACCCTATTAAAAGACTCCAATTCTTCATTACTTTGTTTGAGCTTTTCATAGCTCTCAATAAGTTCCCTATCTTTTTCAATTCTACTTGTGATATCTTGTACAATACCCACGGAAACCGGTCTATTGTCAATTTCCAAATTTCTCCCTTTTAGATCCAGATATCTAATTCCCTTATTTTTAGTGAAAACCCTATAAGTGAAAACCGTTGATTTACCGCTATCTTCAGTATTGGTCCCTAGAGATTCAAATATGGAAATATCATCTGCATGTACATACTCTTTATAGGCATCAAAAGTTACATCAAAACTATTGGGCTTAACCCCAAGTATTCTGTAGAAATTATCTGAAACCGTAGCACTACCGTCATCCAGGTACCAGATAAAACTACCCACACCTGCTACATTTTCCGCTTCTTTAAAAATGGTATTCTGCAGGCTAAGGTCCTCATTTAATTTTTGTAGAACCTTTTCAGCTTCTTTGACCTTGGTAGTATCCCACGCGGTGTTGGTGATACCATTGGCAGATTTTACAACGGTATTATGAATGTATTTCGTTTGGTTCTCGAACATGTAAACACTTTCATGTTCTTGATTTTCACCACTTAAAAAACACTCTTTCATAATCTCAAAAAGTCCGTTTTCAACAACCATTGGATACAATTGTAAAAGAGAGCCTCCAATAATGTCATCCTGTTCTTCTCCCGTTACTTTTTCAATAGCGTCTGAAGTATATTTAAACTGAAAATCTACAATGTTCTTTTCACCATTCATAATAGGCTCAAAATGACTAATAACATTGTTAGAACTTTTATATACCCCTTTTAAAAACTCTTCAGTTTCCTGTAATTTTTTGTTCTGATTAAAAACCTGATTATTAACCTCTTGAATCTCACCTTTTTGCTTGTAAATACTAATAAAACCAATTAGAAAAATACCTAAAGCAGTAATAGCTACCAATAATGATGACATAGGTGTCAAAAATGATTGAGAAGTGTATTCCTCTTTACGGGCCACCATTAAATAATTCTCTTCGGATAGCATTCTCTCTTTAAGAATCTGAGATTCCTCTACAATTTTAGAGATTCTACCAATACGCTGATACCTTTTGCTTGCCAGGTTGATCTCCACACTATCCTTAGCTTCTATACTATCAATGACAGCAATACTATCTGTAGACTCTACCGTATTTACCTCACTACTAATTTTATCGCACAATTGCTCCCAGACCTTTACACGCTCTTGTTGGGCCTGGTTATCTGAAGTTAGCAGCTTTAACCTCTCTATAGTCTGCTCCATTTCTGAAACTACAATACCACTTAAGTTGCTACTATCCTCTTTTAAAAAAACCTTTAGTTGTAAGGATTCCAGCTCTTGAAATTTAGCCGAAAGTTCTACAATAGTACGCTGCACCTCCAATGTATGTGCAACCATATCTCCGGTTTCATGAAGTCTATTTACCTGCTTGTAACCTACGCTCACCGTATACAATAGAAGCCCTATAGCCAAAATTAATAGTACAACATATGTTTTTGCGGAAGCGATTAGGGCTTTCAACTTCATCATGGTCTCTTTTGAGAATAAGGTTGTCATTTTTAGCATCAGTTTAAAAGGGGGTATTACCGACCATTAAAATTTCAATCAATGAATATAGCTTATTTTAATACCAACATAAGGTCTTCAGTACAAAAAAATAAAAAGATTTTTTAACCGCGAAATACTAATAGTTCCGCTGAAGAAAACAATGGGATACTATATCTTTCAATAGTCTAAAATTGCCTTATAAGGGTCTCCTTCTAAGCCTAGTAAATCTGCAAAAGCAGGCTCGGTTTTAATGCCCCGTAGTTTAAGCGCGATGATCTGTTTCCTAAATTCTTCCCCTTTTTCCAGTAAAATCGAATGCTCTTTGATCATATGTCTATAAGCATTCTGCTCTTCAGTAGGCAGGTTTTGCCCAAAGATTTCAACAACAAATGACCCAAATTCAAATTCACATATAGTCGCCTTTAGGTTATTGGCGTAGGCTGTAGAAATTTTAAAATTGTGTAATGACCCAAATTCATGGACCAATACCTCTGCAAAAGCATTATGATCAACACACTCGCAAATAATATCTAGATCACTACTAGGTATATCAACACCTATGGGTAAAGTACCCGTTAACACCGGGTCAAATGGTTGTAAGGTCTTAAAAATCTGAAGCCTATTCATTTCTTCAAACGCAGATCTTTGACGTTCATTTCCATGAAGTAAATAATCTAAACTTTTAAAATTGTGTTTTGGCATTTTGAATTTTGTAGGCTAATAAATAAGTGAAAAATCTTCCTTACAATTAATTATGCAACACGTAAAATTTTTTCCATTTTACGTCCTTTTGCCAACTCATCAATTAGCTTTTCCATTTGCCTGCATCGTTTGTAGACTTCAAACTCATCCTCTATTTCCTCAATACGATAACCACACACCACACCTTTGATCAAATGTGCATTCGGGTGAATTTTAGCTTTTTGAAAAAACACTTCAAAAGTCACTTTTTCATCAATAAACGTCTGAATCATATTATTATCAAAACCGGTAAGCCATTCTATTACTTGATCAAGTTCTTCTTTTGTTCGTCCGTTCTTTTCTAATCTAGCCAAATAAAGTGGGTAAATAGATGCAAAAATCATATTTGCAACCTTTTCATTTTTCTCTGGTGTTACCTTCATAATTAAAAGTATTGACTCATGACTTCTTAAAACTCATTACTATCCTTTCATTTAATAATTCAATTTACGAAATCACTTTAAAAAAATATATTCACTGCTAATTTGAAATCTAGTTATTTCAGGCTATTAATTAATTCTAAAATATTCTCTTGCGTATATTCTCCAGCTTTTTTCTTAAACTCTCCACTTTCATTAACGACAACAATTCCATAACAAGCTTTGCTTCTAGAAAAAAAGTTATTTAATATAAAAGAATTGACATCCTCAAAATGAGCTTTAGAATCAATAATTTTTTTTGCCTTCTTTTTATCTGAATATACAAACACGTTGTGCACGTTAACTAATTTCATTTTAGCATAATAACTAGTCCACCATGTAGAAGATTTTTTTAAATCTGAATAATTATTATAATGACAACTGCTTTTTGGCATTCTAAAATTAATAATCAAGAACTCTTTAGAAATCCAATTGTAGTTTTCTTTGATAGACTTCAATTCAGTTTCAGTCAATTTTTCTTTAGAACCATTTTTTTCTAACTTCTTAAAACTTAAGAGCGCTACTGCCAATATTATAAATAACAATATTTTTTTCATGTTTAAAAAAGATTTGATCAATTGCGCATTGGCGTAATCAGTAATGATTCCTATTTTCACCAAAAGATAGCAATTTAAATGACTAACATCTAGTAATATTTTGGCGAGGTCCTTATGATGGTACACAATATGTGATTTTAGGTTTTAAGAATATTTATAATGTTTTTTATTAATTTAACAAAGGTTTTTACCAAATGTGATGGGAGATTAACAGTATTTTCTTTGAACGGATTAACTTTTTAAATCACTTTCGGTAAATAAATGGAATAAAAAAGCCAGTATTTTGACAATACTGGCTTTTATAATTAGTGAGAAAATATAGTATTACTCTTCTCCTAACTCTGTTATTTTTTTCTCGTACAGTTTTTTACTTTCTACAACAGCAACGTTCAGCTCGCTCATTATTCCATCTACACGACCTTCAATGCTTTTCATTTGATCATTGATATTATCAAAAGAATAAAGTGCTGCAGCTACCTCCAATGCTTTTACTACCTCAACGGCATCGCCATGCAGTAATCTTAATTTATCAATCGCTTTAGAGGTATTGGCTAGTGTACCATTATATTTTGTACGTGCTTTTTCAATTGCCCCTAACAAGGTTTTTTTACTGGTCTCATCGCTTAAGCTATTGGTTTGGGTTTCCATAGCCGTAAATAAATTGGAAGCTTTTTCCTTTAAGTCTTCATATTCCTTCGTTAGGTTTTTAACCCTACGATCTACTTTCTCCCAGTCTCCATACACTTTTGCAAATTCCTTATCTTCATTTTTAGTATCCTCTAAGGCACTCTTTAATGCATTTAAGGATTCCAGACCTTTGTTCACATTCTTATTTGCAGTTTCCTTTTTGTTCTCAAAAGCATTTACCTGCGATTTAAATTTATCCTTTAAACGAATTAGGTCTTCTGGACTTTTGTCTTTCCAACAAGAAATTAATGAAATGGCAACGAATGCAATTACTAGTGTTCTTTTAAACATATGTATACGCTTTAGTTAATGGTGCGGCAAATATACATAATCTGTCCACTTTTTATTTTGACAAGACCATTAATCATAAATCATTAATGTTTTGGCTACCTGTAGCAGATTGTCTTCAAAAATTTCTGTTTGTTTAGCCAAAGGAAAAGGTTGTTGCCCAGGTCTATTTACAAAGGCTGCCCGCCAGCCTGCCCATTGTGCACCTGCCACATCCCAGCCATGGGCGGCAATCAGCATGCACTCATTAGGTAGTACACCCATTTTTTGGGCTCCCCAAGTATAGGTTTCCGTAAATGGTTTAAATTTTCCGGTTTCCTCAACACTCAAAAGTTCATCAAAATATTCGGTTAGCCCGGCATGTTCAAATTGCTTCTTTAATAAAGTCTTGGAAGAATTGGTAAACGCTACCAACTTAAATTCTGCCGCTTTTAGCTTTTTAAGCGCCTCTTTTACTTCTGGATGTGCAGGTAAATTACTGATGGACTCGCCTATTAACCTACGAGCATTATCTTTTGAAATTTCAATATTATGATTTGCCGCTACCATTTGTAATGCCGCCGCTCCAATATGACCGAACGGTTCATAAGTTCCACTGGCGGAAACTACCAATGAATATTGTAGCATGGTGGTAAACCAAAGCGGTAATAAATCTTCCCTACCGCCTAATGCATTACCTACTTCTTTTTTAACTGCGCTAAGATCCAATAGGGTTTCATTTACATCAAAGAACAAGACTTTAGGACGAATACCCTTTAATGACCCATCTACTATAGTTTTATGTATTTCCCTATTGTTCATTTCCATTATACCTTTTTACTAAAGATATATGAAATGATCAATGAAAGCAAGGCAATAACGGCTGCCGTCTGTTCACCATCAATTACCATTATATGCGCAAAAAATGCCAGTACAACGGCAAAGAAAAATGCGGCATACGCCCATTCTTTGATCAAGTAAAACTTTGGATTCCAAATAGCGAACAAGCCTATTAGTTTAGCCGTAGCGTAAGGATATATTAAATAGGTTGGGTAGCCTAAACTGGTAAAAGCCGCTTTTACATATTCATGATTAAAAAAATACATACCCGCAGAAAATAGCATTACCAATGTAAATATACCAGTGGCTACGTAGTATATAATTTTATTTGAAATATTCATGATTCAAAAGTTTATATGGTTTATTCGGAAATAAGTTCTCCCAGTATTTGCTTAAAAGTAGCAACAGGTTGCGCACCTGTAACTGCACTTTTCATGTTAAAGACTATAGTAGGCACTGAATTTACACCCAAATTCTTCCACTCGCCATGTTTGTTTCTGACTTCATATCTAGCTTCTTCATTATCTAACCTGGCCAATGCTTCTTCTGCATTTAAACCAACATCTAGTAACGCTTGCTTTAAAACATCTTTATCAGATACATCTTTTCGCTCACCAAAAAACGAATTCATTAATCGTAATTTCAGCTCGTTCTGCTTACCAAAATCTTTGGCATATTCCAATAGCACATGAGCATCAAAAGTGTTTGCCATACGCATACCTTCAAAATAGTCGAATTTGAATCCTAGTTCTTCTCCGATATCTGTCATGTTTTCACGCGATTCCTGTTGCTGTTCTATAGTAGAACCATACTTTTCTGTAATATGTTCGGTCAGGTCTTGACCTTCTGGCGGCATACCCGGATTCAGTTCAAACGGTTGCCATTCAATTTCTACTTGGTCTTCAATTCCCAGTTCTTCAATTGCTTTTTCCAAACGTTTATACCCAATGGCACACCAAGGGCAAACTACATCAGATACAATATCTATTTTCAATTTCTCTTTCATCACTTAAAATGTAATCAAATTACTAATTTGAATTTCACCTTGCACATTACTATAGTTCTTGACATCCGCTGCAAATGTTGCCGCATGCGGACCAAAAGCAGCTTGAAATGAAGCTACATCATCAAATTTTAAATGAGCAATGGCTACGTATGGTGCAGCATCGCCCGGTACTCTGCCACCAACACCTAAATCCAATTCCAATTCTTTCAATGCACTGCCCACTAGTTTTTGAACCATTGGCAAGTGTGTGTTCTTATAATATTCCGTATCAAACTTTACGCCTTCGCTATTTGGATACATTACGGATACTTTTATCATGTTGTTTGTTATTTAAGTTGATAAATAAAGATAGCCAATCTTTTATGTCAAGATTAGCTACCTAATTTAATTCAGTTTTCTGCCAAAATTTGACGTATCATTTGATTGGTGAATCCCCATTCGTTATCGTACCAGGTCATCACTTTCAACAAATCGCCATCTACTACTCTGGTCATCCCCAAATCTACGGTAGATGCATGCGGATTCTTTACAATATCAGAAGAAACCAAAGGCTGATCTGTAGTATCCAAAATATTCTTATACCTATCCGTAGCCGCTTCTTCTTTAAAAATAGCATTTACTTCTTCAGGAGTTACTTCACGTTCGGTAACAAAAGTTAAGTCTGACATTGACCCAACAGGAATTGGCACACGTAGTGCAACACCATCAAACTTACCAGCAAATTCTGGCAAAGCTTTGGTTGTCGCAATAGCCGCACCTGTAGATGTCGGCACAATATTCGCCGCACCCGCGCGACCCATTCTCAAATTCTTTTGTGAAGGTGCATCTACAATACCTTGAGAGGCAGTATACGCATGTACGGTAGTCATTATGGCTTTTTTAATACCCACTCTACGACCTAATACTTCTACTACGGGACTAATATTATTGGTGGTACAACTAGCACATGAAAATATATTAGTTTCACCAGCTTCTGTGTTTACACCATGAACTACCGTTGGTATATCTTCACTCTTAGTAGGTGCTGATATAATTACAGACTTTGCACCAGCTTTAATATGTTTTTTGGCATCCTCACTCTTGGTAAAAAAACCGGTACTTTCAATTACAACATCAATTTCGTGTTCTGCCCAAGGTAAATCTTCAGGATTGCGTTGTGAATTATATTGAATTTTCTTTCCGTCTATAATCAAATTGTTCTCATCATGCGAAACCTCTTTTTCATAAATTCCATAAACCGAATCATACTTTAATAAATAAGCTATATTCTCTATGGAAACAATGTCGTTTACCGCTACTAAGTCTAACTCTGGAGTATCCAAAATTACTTTTAAAGAAGCGCGACCTATACGCCCCATTCCGTTTATTGCTATTTTTTTCATTTCTGTGTATTTAGTTTATTAAAATTAAATAGCCCTCTGCCTTAAGACAGAAGGCTATCAACAATCAATCAACAAATGGTTTCGGGGAACTTGAAACCAAATTATTTAGACCATTCAAATTTCTTGAAAGGCTCATCTACTGGTGTATGTGCAATATGATTTGTATAGTTACTGATTACCTTTTGTGATAATCCTAAAATAATTTCCAATACTTGTTGCTCACCATAACCTGCCGCGTAAAAAGCATCAAGATCCTCCTGTGTTACATTACCACGGTTACGCACAATGGTCAAAGTCATTGTTCTTAAAGCCTCTAATTTTGCATCGGCCAACGGTGTTTCGTTACGTAATGCTTCTGTAATGGTATCATCAACTTTCATCATTTTGGCAATACCAGTATGTGCCGGTACACAGTAGTGACATGCATGCTCTACGTTTATCGTTTGCCAAACCACGGTCAATTCTTCTTCATTAAAAGAAGTTTCAGTAAATAATTGGTGTAACGTTTGGTATGCTTCCAAAATTTTTGGTGATGCCGCCAATACCCCGTGAAGACCAGGAATCATTCCAAATGACTTTTGAGAATTTTCTAATAATGGCTTACTACCTTCAGGTGCAGATTCAATGTTGTGTACTTTTAAAGTTGTCATACTCTTTCTAATTTTAATGTTTATTATAGTTATGTTAAATCTAAGCAATCGCTTAGTTATTGTTCAAAAAAAATGTTACAAGTGTAAAAACGTAATTTTAATAATGCCCTTTAATTCCTCCTCACTAAATACTTTAGATGAAATGGACAAACCTAAAAGAGCGTTCATTAAATAGTCTGCTTGCGCTTCTATTTCTTTTACATCCCTTTGGTCGTCTTGTTTTAGATTCCTTACAAACAATTTTCTAATATTTAATGAAAACCGTTTTAATGCGGCCATGATTACCGGATTAGTATCTTCTTTAATCTCATTTACCGTATTGGTCACCAAGCAACCTTTAAAAATGGCTCCTTCCCTAGAGAAATCTAGAAAATCCAAAAAATAATCTTTAATACCCTCTACCCCATTAGTAGAGTTTCCCAAGATATTTGTTATGGACTTGATCTTTGCATTATACAGTTTAATGCTCTCTAGAAAAACACCCTCTTTATTTTTAAAACTGGCATAAATGGAAAACTGATTAATACCCATTTCTTTCTCCAACATACGAACGGAAGTGCTTTCATAGCCATTACGCCAGAACAGACGCATAGCCTTTTCTATGACTTCAGCTTCGTTATATTGTTTTTTGCGTGCCATTAATTCTAATTACACTACAAAACTAAGCAACTGCTTTGTTATAAAAAAATATTTAACTTGGTTTTAGTACTTTGATAATATTAAACAAAAAAATGAGTCAACCCGTAGGTTGACCCATTTAAGAAAAGTAAGCAAAACCACATATATTAAGACAAAACGCCTACTTCTTTTTCTCTATTTTTACTTTTGGCACCGGCATCGAACTGGTTAGACGTATTCTTTTCGCCCCCTGCTTTTAAAGCCTTATCGCCTGCAAAGAAAGATTTATGATCGTCACCAAGATCAGACCCTGCCATTCTTTGATGTTTTACACAAGAAACACCTTTACGAATTTCTTGTCTTTGCACTCCCTTCACATATGCCAGCATACTTTCTTCACCAAAATAACCCTTGGTAAGGTCACTCATATGTAAAGCCGTAGTATGATATGTTGGTAGTGTAATTAGGTGGTGAAAAATACCGGCATCTCTAGCCCCATCTACCTGAAAGCTTCTAATTTTACGATCTGCCCTGTATGACAGCTCTGTATCATCATACTCCTCTGCCATTAAATTATTTCTATCATATTCGGTCATGTTCTCACCTTCGGCAAGCATTTCATCATACGCTTGATTACGGAAATTCAATGTCCAGTTGAATGATGGAGAATTATTGTAAACCAATTTTGCATTAGGTACTACAGCTCTAATTCTGTTTACCATATGGGCAATCTGTTTTACATTAGGTGTTGGTGTCTCTATCCACAGTAAATCTGCACCATTTTGCAAACTGGTAACACAATCTAAAACTACCCTATCTATATTAGTACCATCTCTAAATTTATACAATCCGTTTGGTAAGCGAACCGGTCTCACCAATTTACCGTCTCTTTTTAATAGTACATCATCTTCACGAGCCTCTGAAATCGCAATTTCCTCTGCCTCTACAAAAGCTAAATATTGTGAAGCTAAATCACCCGGCTCTTGGCTTACCGGCAATTTCTGGGTAAGTCCCGCACCTTCAGAATCCGTTCTTGCTACGATTACCCCATCGTCAATTCCCAATTCAATAAAAGCATATCGTACTGCATTTAGTTTTGCTACGAAATCTTCATGAGGTACGGTTACTTTACCATCTTGATGGCCACATTGTTTAGCATCTGAAACCTGATTTTCTATTTGTATGGCACATGCACCCGCTTGTATCATTTTTTTAGCCAATAAATAAGTAGCCTCTTCATTACCAAAACCAGCATCTATATCGGCAATTATGGGTACAATATGGGTTTCATAATTATCGATTTCATCTTGAACGTCTTCCCCATTCTCCAATCTTCTAAACAAATCGTTCAATTCAATAGCATCTGCCTGACGTAAAAAATCATAGATTTCCGCAATTAGACCAGATACTGCAGTTTTCTCGTGCATAGATTGATCTGGTAATGGTCCAAATTCTGAACGCAAGGCCGCCACCATCCAACCAGAAAGGTATAAGTATCTTTTACTCGTCGTTTTATGATGTTTCTTAACGGAAATCATTTTTTGCTGAGCCACAAAACCATGCCAGCAACCTAAAGATTGTGTATAGTTAGACGGGTCTACATCATAATCCGCCATGTCCTTTCTCATAATACCTGCTGTATATTTTGCAATATCCAAACCGGTTTTAAAACGATTTTGAGCGACCATTCTAGCGGCATTTTCAGGGTTGATGTCATTCCAAGTGTCCCCGTACTTTTGCTTTAGGTTTCTTACAGTCTCCAATGCCGAACTGTACATGCTTTGTTCTAAATTTTTCATAATTTTGAATTACGTTATTATTAATAATGAGATCCTGTACATTGTTGCCGCAATGGCAGGATCGTTTTATTTAAATGAATTTATAGGCAGGTAAGGTCAAGAATTCCTCGAAATCATCTGAAACCACGAGCTCATCGAATAACTCTATAGCCAACTCAAATTTGGTGTTCTTCATATTATTTTCACCAACCTCGGTAACTAGCTTTTCAACCTCATCATCAAATATCGTTGTAAACAAATCACTATTCAATTGGCGCCCATCGGCAAGAATAACTTCATTCTTCAACCAATGCCATACTTGCGTTCTCGATATTTCAGCCGTTGCGGCATCTTCCATTAAATTATATAGTGCCACTGCACCATGTCCCCTTAACCAAGCTTCGGTGTACAAAATACCTACGTTGATATTTTTCCTTATTCCGGCTTCTGTAATAGTTCCTCTTGGAATCTCAACCAAATCCTCCTCCGTCACATTTACATCTTCACGTAAAACATGCATTTGGTTTGGTGTAGGCATGTGCTTATTAAATTCGCTCATAGCAACCTCTACTAGTGCAGGGTGTGCTACCCATGTACCATCATGACCATTTTGTACTTCGCGTTCCTTATCTTTTCGCACTTTCTCCAAGGCTTCCGCATTGGCTTTATCATTGTTCTTGATAGGAATTTGTGCCGCCATACCGCCAATAGCAAGTATGCCACGCTTATGACATCTTTGAACGACCAATTTTGCATAGGCATCCATAAACGGGGTAGTCATAGTAACCTGATCTCTATTGGGCACCCCAAAACCAGGGTGGTTTCTAAACTTTTTAATGTATGAGAAAATATAATCCCAACGACCACAATTCAATCCTACGATATGATCTTTCAATTCAAAAATGATTTCGTCCAATTGAAAACTAGCGGTAATGGTCTCTACCAAAACAGTTGCTTTAAATGTACCTTTTGGCACGTTTAGATACTCTTGGGCATATTCAAAAACCTCATTCCACCAACGAGCTTCTGTATAGTGCTCTAATTTTGGAAGGTAGAAATAAGGTGCCGTTCCTTTTTCCATCATGGTCTTGGTGTTATGAAAAACGTACAACCCAAAATCCACCAAACTTCCAGAAGCCTCTTCTTCATTAATCAACAAGTGTCTTTCATTTAAGTGCAAACCTCTTGGTCTCACTAAAAGCACAGCCGTTTCTTCATTTAATCGGTATGATTTCCCCCTCTTTGTATCTGTTAAACTAATGGTCTTTGTATTGGCATCCATTAAATTCTGTTGCCCTTCAATACTGTTTTTCCAACTAGGAGAATTACTATCCTCCAAATCTGCCATAAATGTTTTAGCTCCGGAATTTAAAGCATTAATAATCATCTTACGACCAACCGGACCGGTAATTTCCACTCTTCTATCCTGTAAATCTTCTGGTATACCTCCTGCAGTCCAAACTCCCTCACGAATAGTTTTCGTCTCTTTTGGAAATTGTGGAAACTTACCACTATCAAAGACTTCTTGCTGGACTTCACGGTTTTTGAGCAACTGTAATCTCTTCTCATTAAAGTTTTCATGGAGTGCCGTAAGAAACGCTAAAGCGTTATCTGTTAAAATCTCAGGATAGTAATGCTGAACCTGATTCGCGAACTGAATTTTCGGATGTTTTAAAATCGTGTTTTCCATTATTAAAAGTTTTTGTTGACACAATGATAAAATAAAATATTTTACAAAACAAGCGAACGTTCGCTAAATAGATAAAATTCACTTTATTTTTGTTGTACGCAAAATATAGTATCTTTAAAATCTTAATATGGAACAAGAATATATAAAACTCATTTTCGGCTTAAAACTTAAGCAGATACGAACAGAAAAGGATTTGTCATTATTTGGCTTATCTAAAATTTGCGGACTTTCTAAATCTTATCTTAATGAGATCGAGAAAGGAAAAAAATATCCAAAACCTGATAAGATCATCTTACTTTCTGAAAAATTAGAGGTACCCTATGATCAAATGGTTTCTTTAAAGCTAGATAAGAATCTTGCCCCTATTGGTGATTTATTACAGTCTAAAATTTTAAAAGAAATACCACTTGATCTGTTTGGCATTAAAGAAAGTGACTTAATTGATATTGTAGCTAACGCCCCGGCAAAAGTCAATGCATTCATAAGCACCATTATAGAAATTGCACAACATTATAGTTTTAGTAGAGAAAGTTTTTTCTTAGCGTCTTTACGTTCTTACCAAGAGGCAAACAACAACTATTTCGAAAATTTAGAGCAAGAGGTTCTCAAATTTGCAAAAGCCTATCATTTAGATTTATCAAAAAAACTTTCTTCAAAAGACTTAGAAGAAATACTAATAGAAGAATATGGATATATTATTAACAATGGAGAATTAGAAAAATACGAGGCTTTGGAAAACCTAAGATCTCTTTTTGTTCCGGAAACTAAAACTTTACTGCTCTCTGCCGATATTAATGAAGCTCAACGTGCTTTTATTTATGCAAAAGAAATAGGTTATAACTTTTTAGCATATACAGATAGACTTTATTCTTTTCCTTGGATAAAATTTGAAAATTTTGACCAAGTATTGAATAATTTTTACGCTTCTTATTTTGCAGGCGCCCTACTAATACCCAAAACGCAGCTGACTCCACAATTAGAAGAGGTATTTAAAGAAGGAAAATTTAATGCAGATAAGTTCTTGTCCATAATTGACAATTATAATGCATCGCCAGAATCTTTTTACCAGCGATTAACCAATATTCTACCTAATTTTTTTGCGATACAAAATCTCTTCTTTTTAAGGTTTACCCATAGATTGGGCAGCAAAAAATACCATCTAAAAAAAGAACTTCATCTTTCTCATCAACATTCGCCCAGAGCAAATGAAACCAATGAACATTATTGTCGTCGTTGGGTATCTTTAAAGGTCTTGAACGATATTAAAACGAGTCAAAAAACGCATGAATTCGATATTCAAATATCTAATTACCAAGGCGAGGGCAACCAGTACATTGTATTATCATCTGCAACAAAGGATCCATTTAAGGACAATCAATACAGAACTATCAGCATTGGACTTTTAATGAACAAACAACTTTCTAAAAAAGTGAAGTTTTTAAACGATCCAAGTATTAAAACGCAGCAAGTTGGCGTTACTTGTGAGCGCTGCGCCATTAAAAACTGTAAGGAACGTCAAAATTCTGCAATAGTTCTAGATAGAATTGATAAAAACAAAAAAGTAGCCACAATTGTAGAGGAACTACATAACAAGTTTAAATCATAATATGTATTAGGAAACTGATTGATCGTAAATCTATTTTCTAATAATTTTATCAATATTACCCGCTAAATACATATGATCACTGGCAGAGTTTTTACGAAGTACGTTGGTCATTAACACCACCATATACCTACAATTATCCGGATGCTCAACAATGATGACCGAGTTCATGAAATTGGTAACGTTGCCCATGTATTTTCCGCATGCCTCCCCATTACTTCTATCGCATTTGTACAAAGAGCCCGATTTAAAATATACAGCGGCTTCTTTCAAAACTGGCGATTGTGCGTAGCGAATTCTACGATCGGTCATATACATTAATCGTTTCATCTCTAAACTTGATGCTTCATCTACTACCTTACCTTGTTCTAATTGAACCAAGAATTTCATTAAACCCTGTGGTGAACCTATGCTACCGCCTTTATCGCCCACATAGGTATTTGCACCTCTAGTGAAGAAACTACCCAACCGCCATTCATCTGATGTAATGCCCAATTCACGTAAAGGCAAATTAACCACATCAATACTCAAATCTGTCAGCACTTTTTTAGAAGTTTCCTTAAAGTAAACATCCGCCTCTTCTTGTGTCAACTCCGGATACTTTTCACCAAATGCTGCCATTAACAGCGCCTCTCTCCATACTATACTTGCCGCACCGTTGTTACTTACAGATAGCATATGATCTGCCCATTCATATAAAGAGAACACATCGCTGGCAATTACTTGACGTTTTACCAAGGTATTCTTTTCAATATTATAGATAGGAATGGTATGTTCATCCGTTAAGCCCCAAACTCCGGCTTTGACAGATTTATTCTTGAGTAGCTCCGTTCTTTTTTCAAATGAATCTGGATAAATTTTTTCCAACTGTGTGAATAAGCCCAATAACACAGCCAACTTACCTACAGAACCTGGCTGATAGCCAGCAGTCTCATTTCGTTCTGCATAGCGAACATTTTCTGGGTCCGATATATCTAAAACCGTTAACGAATAACTTTTATCCAAACCACGAAACAAGGCACTGATCTCCTTCTGAAAATCTGCATCTACCTGCATTAGCCCCATTGCGCTATCATTCTTTCTTGACAGCAAGTTCAATTGAATATCGTTGTACGATTTCATGGCACCGACAGGTAAAGCCGATGCATCTTTAATCTCTCCGCTCTTGATCAGCTCCAATCGTTTTAAGCGTTTAATACCTGTGCGCTCGTAACCGTCAATTGGGTAATATTTGTATGTTGTAAATGCGGATGCACTTAAAACAACAACTAATAAAACTATAATTTTCTTCATACTCATATCTAAACCAACTTTTAAAAATTGTTGTATGTAACATCTGAATTACAAGCCGTAAAAACAAGAAAACATATGGCTAACAAACAAAACCAATTTCTTTTCATATCATATTTTTGTGCTCAGCAAAATTTCTTTTGCCGAATTAATTTTTGGGGTGATGGATTCCAGATACCCAGAACTCAACGCTTTTTTATTTTCAACAAACGGTCTTATTTGAAACAACCATAATTTGTCTTCCTTAAAACCTAATTCCACATCATAAGCACCCTCATAATCCGAATTCGTTTCTTTTGGCATTGTTTCTCTAATGGTCTTTGCCAAAGTTTTAATATCAGCCATGTTCTTTTCATTCAAAATCCTGTGCTCAAAAGTGGCTATTTTTTTGCCCGTACCACCTGTAGCGGGAAGCGTATTGTATAGGGCTTCACGCGCAGGAGCCAATAAGCGATATCCGTTATCTCTATAAATAGTATATGTTTCCGCTGACTGCCCATCAACAGCACCGCCCGCACCTCTACTGAATGCAACGGTCAAGTCTTTATCATTACCTGAATTAATGCCCTTTGTGATCAAAACGCCCGAGTAGTCTACATCTACACTTGGGATCACCAAGATAGAAGGGAATACATTCTCTGGATTCAACAAATACACTTGGCGCCATTTAAAACTTCGCTCTGTATATGGCGATGCCCAAACATCTTTAATACCCTCAATAATCTTTTCTTTGTCCAGCACATTGAATAAAGTCAAGTTTAGTCCGGCACCGGTGAACTCCTTTAAATCTTCCATATTGGTATCACTACGTAAGAATACAGGAACCTTACCAAATTCAGCACCAAGAACCGATTTAAATTTAGTCTCCAATTGATTTTTAAAATCTTCTTTTAAAGGCATTTTTTTAATTGCTGTTCTTAGCGTCTCCAATTGTCTTAATTGATAATTTTCAACTTCGGGTTCAGGCACATCTGCACCTCTCATACGTTCAGCCTCTTTAAACATGCTATTTAAAAACTCCCAATACGAAGTATTTTCGCCAGGCATGGTTTGATCCATATGATCTTTAAAGATCCCGAAAGGTATTACCAACCCCTCTACCACTTGCTCTGGAAACATCTTTTTCAACTGACCTAGGTTAGCGGCTTTTGGTCCGCATAAGGCACCAGAATCACTTGCATCAACATCTCGCATATTCAGCACATCTGTAGTGCCTAATTGAATTTTCTCAACTGGCACTTCTATCTTATCGGTATTTCGTTCTTTCTTTAGGAACAGTCCGCGTTCCTGATCTGTCATTTGCGCTTCTGGTTTTAAGATCACGTTCCCTTTATTTGAAACCGCATAAAATACACGGTCACCATCATACTTCTTTAAACTCTGAAGATTCTGATCAGATAGGGCGGCATTGGGTATACCTAAATTACGCGCCAATAATTGTACGTGCGATACCATATTACCTTCAGCCACAGTGGCAATACCTGCCACAGGTTTTAGGTCTGACGGAGAGCGCTGAAAAATATAAATTTTATCTGCCGATACCTCAATATCTTCAGATGAACCATCTACTACCACCAATTCACCAAAGGCATAACCAGGGTTCAACCCCCTGAAGGTACTTTGATTGGTAATATCCATAACCTTATTGGTCAAAGCGGATTCTTTAGATATAAAATCTCCCAACTGCCCCACACTTTGCCCTAAATGCAAAGCAACGGAACCCCTAATTCTATCATCTATAAATGCATAAGACTTAGGCTCAAAAGCGGTATACGTATTTACTACTTCTTGATAATTGGCTTTAACTGTCGCCGCGCTCCACTCCACGGCAGATCTTGCCGTTTCTAGCACTTGTGTCAATTCTGCCAATGTCAATTTACTTTCACCAAATTTACTGAGCGTACCAGAAATCTGCTCCCACTCCCACAGTTCTAGATAGCCTGCACCCACAGATGCCGTGGTCAATGCACATATTTTTTCTAACTGACCACTAACTGTATCGGGCTCCCAATTAGGCGCGTTTTGAAATAGCAACTCTTCTAACTTCAAAGAAATATCCAATAACTGCAAACGTGCCAAGGACCGCTTTTCTGTTAACAGATCCTCCCTGATATCTAAAAGTAATTGAGCCGTTTCATTCACTATATAGGACGGGTTGTCATTATCTGCCTTTGCATTTATAAAAGATTGTACTTTATCTCCCAATAAAGTTCCTTTAACCAGTTTTGAAGTATTAAGCAACGCCTGAACATCAACCGGTTTAAAAAACGTATTCATCGTAGTTACCAATCCGTCTAATTTCTTATTTAAATCGGTTGTCAATGATTTTTGATGTTTCGTTTTAAAATCTACTACTTTTTGAATATCGGCTTTTTCCGGCTGACTATGGATCTTGGTTCTAAGATCCATAAACGGTGTGTATATATCCGAAATTACCTTAGATTGGCTTCGCATTAATTGTGCAACATTATCATCACCGTTATGGGGAATATCCTTTAAAGATTGGCGTATGAGATAATAGTTATTGAGCAGAACTTTATCATCTGCCAAAATAGTTTTATAAAAATCGATTCCCCATGCCTCTTCGTCTTCTACCTGTACCGAGCCTCTATAGAACTGCCCTTTTTGATTGATCCAGCCATTATCTACCAATCGCAAATACTTATCCAATTGATATTGTTTTAAGCGCGAGTGGTTATGACCGGCATCCCACAGCTCATCAATATCCGTATATGCCAAAATTTGACCTAAATAAATATGATTGGTCTCACCCAAGGAGACCACTTCATCTTTATAACGGGCATGTTGCACGCCAGGACCAATATTATCCGGGCAGGGGTCTTTTGGTTGTCTAATACTACCATCCGTACAGAACCAACGAATATCTTTATACGGACCCCTTATATCCGCCTTATATTTTTGAACCCATTGTTGAATATTATCAGTAGATACCCTGTCTTGCGAATAACCAAAATTAGATGCTAAAAAACACACTATTGTAACCAGCGAAAATTGTAGAGGAGATGTATAGTTTTTCAATGTATACTAATGTTTAATATAGTAAAGGTAGTACGTAATTTTTCTATTAAATAGTGTTATCCAAAAATATTTTACTTCATTATTCAAAAAATAGCGAACTGGTTTACAGCTATTTAACATTATAAAAATCTTTCATAATAAAATGATAAAATTAATCGTTATTCAACTAATTAGATTTCATTTGTATTCAGAATTTTAGACCTAAAAACAGGACTAAAATCAGGCAAAAAAATCGATAATTAACTTAACAAGAAAAAAAATGAAATCACTATTAATTGTATTGTTCGTTTCCATTTCTACCTTGACCGCATACGGGCAAGACGAAAGCACTATGAACGCCACCTATGAAGGCTTCATTAATGGTACTTATGTGTTCACTGACGACGAAGGAGAGCGTGTTGAATTCAACAACGTTGCCAATGGCGTAAGTGCAAAGTACGACCTTAACAGCTCTAAGTTTGTAGGTAGACAGTTCTCTATTACTTTTACGATTGATCTAGAGATGGACGAGGATGATGAGGAAATTCAAGTAAGCACGATTACAAACTTGCTTATGCCCGAATAAAACACTTAAAGGACCTAAAAAGGTCCTTTTTTTATGCTATAAATTATAGACATCCATAAACGTAAAAAACACACTAAATAATAGCACTTCAAAGAGCCGAAACTTTTTCGTTTCTTTGTAATTCATAACAAAATATAAAATGACTTTACTTGGTATTGATGTAGGTGGTTCTGGAATTAAAGGAGCGTTAGTTAATTCTGAAACCGGAGAAATGATTTCAGAACGTTTTAGAATACCCACTCCCATACCCAGAACACCCGAGGCAATGTCAAATGTAATAGCCCAGATAGTAGCGCATTTTGACTACAAAGGCAAAGTGGGCTGTGGTTTCCCTACTATCATTAAAAACGGAATCTGTAAAGCCACAGGTAATCTAGATAAAAGTTGGTTAGGTGTTAATGTAGAAGAATTACTGGAAAAGAAAACCGGATTGGATTTTACCGTAATCAATGATGCCGATGCTGCTGGATACGCTACCATGAACTATGGTACCGGTAAAGGAGAAAAAGGTTTTGTAGTGATGATTACCATTGGTACCGGCTTAGGAAGCGGCGCATTTCTTGACGGAAGATTGATTCCTAATTTTGAGTTAGGACAAATTCCCTATAAAAAATATAGCAAAATTGAGAAATGGGCAGCGGGATCAGCCAAGGACCGTGAAGGACTCTCCTATAAAAAATGGGGCAAAAGATTCAACAAATTCTTAGAGTATGTAGAATTGATCGTATCTCCAGATTTAATAATACTTGGCGGCGGTGCCTCAAAGGATTTTAAAGAGTTCAAATCAAAAATAAAAATAGAGACCAGGGTCATACCTGCAGAATTACAGAACCACGCGGGTATTATAGGCGCTGCTGTTGCTTCACAATACAAAGCACAAAAAGTTTAGTGCTAGTAACCACATCGCAAAAAAAATCCCAAAGCTACCTTTGGGATTTTTTATTTATTTTGATTAAGCTATATCCTTAATTCAAAATCTTAGCATCTGCCGGAGCATCAAAAAAGTCTTTTGGTAGATCATTCTCAAATGAGACATCGGTAAAATCAATTTTGGTTATATACTCACCAGGCTGATTACCTTCTACTGTCCAATACGTTTTAAATCCACCGGGCATAGTAATACCATCAACTTTTTGCTCACCAATAAATTCAGTGAATTTTTCTGGAGCATGACCACCGTCCTTAAAATATTCCGGGTAAGAAACAATGTATCTCATTACCGCAATTTTATTGCTTTCTTTATTCACGTAAAGAATATAGTAATCGTCCGGTGCATCGCCCGTGCCTGCATCAAAAGTTACTTTTACAACATTGTAATCTTTATCTTTAAAGGTAGTAGGCTCCAATAGCTCTAAGTTCACTCCTTCGCCACTTAAAACAAACGGATGACCAACAAACCATAAGGGTGTCAACGCCCAGAATTTAGTATCATAGGCAAATGCCGTACTGTCCTTTGCCATGACCCAAGCCTTTTCACCTGTCCACCCAAATTTAGCCAAACTATCCGTAGCACTTGTATGTACCGCACGGTTGCTCCAAGTATCTACCGTTTGATAGCTATCTCTTGCCGTTTTACCATCTAAAGGCTGATAATTGAAACGAAAAGTTAGTGGACCATTGGCAAACCAAGTATCCAATCCGCCATGCGCTTCCATAGCATTCCATATAATTTTACCCGCCTCGGTTTCATTCAATCTATTTTTCGCTTTTTCAACTCTTGAATTTACCCATGAATCCGGATAAGAAATAACGTTAGATTCCGCAACCACTTCCTTGGTGGCTTTATCAACTGATTTAGGAGTTTCTTTACAGGATACGATTACTGCAAAAACTGATAAAAGTGAAAATTTGTAAAGTAATTTCATAATTGTGTGCCGTTTATTTATTTCCCAGTAAAAATCATACGGCTTTATGATCTAAACTAGCGGTTTTACGTTCCTCATAATTCTCGGCAACCTTTTTATCCAATTCTTGGGGTGCTTCAAAGTTCAGGGTATTTTCCTTGAGTCGTTCTTCACCGCCAAAAATTACTTGAAGTTCTTTATTAAATAAACCTTCTAATGATCGCTCTGCTACATACTCGGGTGCATCCATTTTTCTACCTTTAAATTTCTGCATCATCTCAGTATCCGTAGCCGTTGGAAAAGCACAGGTAACCGATACTTTGAAAGGAGCTAATTCGCGCCTCATAGAATCTGAAAACTGACGTATTGCAGCTTTGGTACTACCATAAACAGCGTAGAACGGCATTCCGATCAATCCTAATCCCGAAGAAATGTTTAAAATATATGCATCTTCAGATGACTTCAGCAATGGAATACAGTATTTTGTCAATAACATAACAGCGGTAAGGTTGACGGCAACTTGATCGTACAGATCTTCATCTTGTATATCCTCTAACGGACCAGCCGCAACTATACCTGCATTATTGATCAAAATATCCAGATGCCCCCATTTATCTTCTATACGGGCTGCGGCATCTCTCAATATTTCAATGTTGGCGACATCACCGGCTATTTTCATAAAGTTTACTTCAGGGTACTCCTCTGCTAATTGCTTGAGATTACTTTTATCACGAGCAATCACCGCTATATTGGTTACCCCCTCTTTTATAAGGCTTTGAACCATACATTTTCCAATTCCGCGAGTACCCCCGGTAATGAGTACATTTTTACCATTTAGTTGCATATTAATAAGTGTTTGAGTTGAGTTAAATTGCACTTTAAATTAGCTAAAAAATGGACTATAAACGAAGAAAATTGCAGGATGAACCCATTATTAAGAAAGTAGGAAAATCTATCTTAAAATTTTGCGTTTTTCTTAATGAAATAGCTTTAATCAACTATAAAACCAGTGGAAATTGATAAAATTAAATACGCACACTTTCCCCTTAAGTATACAAATTAGAAAAGCCACCTAAATAGGTGGCTTTTACATAGTAAAGGAAAAAAGTCCTTAAGAAAAAAGAACTTTTATTTTAAGCTATTTTATTACGCTTACGCTCGTTCTCCGTTAAATAGATTTTACGTAAACGTAAAAATTTAGGAGTTACCTCAACGTACTCATCTTTTTGAATATATTCTAAAGCTTCTTCCAATGAGAACTTAATTGCCGGTACGATCTTGGCTTTATCATCTGCACCTGAAGAACGTACGTTAGATAGTTTTTTAGTTTTGGTAATGTTCACGGTCATATCATCTCCACGAGAGTTCTCACCAATTACCTGACCTTCATAAATATCTTCACCTGGATCAACAAAGAACTTACCTCTATCCTGTAATTTATCTATAGAATAAGGAATAGCCTTTCCTGTTTCCATAGAAACTAAAGAACCATTCTGTCTTTGTGGAATTTCACCTTTCATTGGTTGGTACTCTAAGAAACGGTGTGCCATAATAGCCTCACCCGCCGTAGCAGTCAACAATTGGTTACGAAGACCAATAATTCCTCTAGATGGTATAATGAACTCACATACCATACGATCGCCTTTAGCCTCCATACTGGTCATTTCACCTTTACGCATAGAAACCATTTCAACCGCTTTACCAGATACTGCTTCCGGTAAATCTATGGTCAATGCCTCAACAGGCTCACATTTTACACCATCGATCTCTTTTATAATAACTTGAGGCTGACCGATCTGTAATTCATACCCTTCACGACGCATGGTCTCAATTAAAACTGAAAGGTGTAATACACCACGACCGAATACCAAAAATTTATCTGCACTGTCCGTTTCGTTTACACGTAACGCCAAGTTCTTTTCCAATTCTTTTTGAAGTCTGTCGTTGATATGACGAGAAGTAACAAATTTACCATCTTTACCAAAGAACGGACTATCGTTAATGGTAAACAACATGCTCATTGTTGGCTCATCTATAGCAATGGTCTTCAATGCCTCTGGATTTTCAAAATCGGCAACGGTATCACCAATTTCAAAACCTTCAACTCCTACCAAAGCACAAATATCACCCGTTTCAACTTCTTGTACCTTTTTACGGCCAAGACCTTCAAAAACGTACAATTCCTTTATTTTGGATTTCACAATGCTACCATCGCGCTTCACCAAAGAAATTTGCTGATTTTCTTTCAATGTACCTCTTTGCAATCTACCGATAGCGATTCTACCTGTAAATGAAGAGAAATCCAATGATGTAATCAACATTTGAGTGTTTCCTTCTTTTGGTTCAAAAGTAGGAATATGCTCAATTACCATATCTAACAATGGCTCAATGTTCTCAGTTTCATTTTGCCAGTCGGTACTCATCCAGTTGTTCTTTGCAGAACCGTATACTGTAGGGAAATCTAACTGCCATTCTTCTGCACCAAGCTCGAACATCAAATCGAAAACTTTTTCATGCACCTCTTCTGGAGTACAGTTTTCCTTATCTACCTTATTAATTACCAAGCATGGCTTTAAACCTAAATCAATTGCTTTTTGTAATACAAAACGTGTTTGTGGCATGGGACCTTCAAAAGCATCTACCAATAACAAAACACCATCGGCCATGTTCAATACACGCTCTACTTCACCACCAAAATCGGCGTGACCAGGAGTATCTATTATATTTATCTTAGTATCCTTATATACAACGGAAACGTTCTTGGATGTAATGGTAATACCACGCTCTCTTTCCAAGTCGTTATTATCCAAAATTAAATCACCTGTATTCTCGTTTTCACGAAACAAGCTACAGTGGTACATTATTTTGTCTACCAAGGTGGTCTTACCGTGGTCAACGTGCGCAATGATCGCAATATTCTTTGTAGTAGTGGACATAAGGTCTTATTTAAGCGTGCAAAGATACTTTAAATATTTATAGCTACACTTAAACTTATGTTATTTTTATCTTATTGATTTTGAGAGAGTTCCTTTATGGGCATACTACTTTTTTCTACCACCTACAATCCAACCAAGTCTAACATCTATTAAAATACCTGCATCCTTATAAAAATCATCAACAAAAATACCGGGACCAAAAGCCAAGCCCCAATAGAATCCTTTTCTGTAAGTACGCTGAATACCATATACTAAAGCACCGTTATAAAAATAATCGGAGGCGTATTCCAAATCACCAATTATTGGCGTACCCAATTGAAGTTGATTTAAAAATGCAATGTAGTTACCCGAGTTGCCAGATATATTCTTTCCATTATTTAATCTTCTATTAAAATTTATGTATTGCCTTACATCTGCTTCTAGACCAGGATATAATCCAAACCTGGTCTCCCTATCTGTACCGCCATTAAGTGCAAATCCTAAGAACGCCTCAAAATTTAAAGTAGTTTTATCAGCAACCCCTAGTTCATAAGATATCCCTGGTGCTAAGGCATTAACTTTAAAAAGTCCGTCTTCCACATACTTAACAGATTGGGCATTCAAATAAAAAGCGGATAACAGAATAGCGGATAAAAAAATGGTTTTTTTCAAAATGTAGATTGATTTGATTTTATGCGGGATGTATATCAAATACCAGACCAGATCAATCAAAAGTGGGCTTTCTGGATTTTCTTTTGGTAGCGACCCATCCAAAGGTCACATTAAGCAAAAAGCCATGACCGCTATCTAAAGTTTTTGAATCAAAATAGCCATAACCCACTTCTGCATTTACATTGAAACCTTTTCTGTTGGTTCGCTGAATACCGTATACTCCGCCATAGAATGCAAAGGAATAATCACTATTTCCGTCAGAAATATTATCTGTAAACTGTACAGGCTCCCAAAAAATACTACGTGCAGGACCAATGTAATTTGCAGAGTTACCTATTACATTCTTATTTACATCTAAACGCTCTTGAAAATTATGGTAATATCTAATTCTGGTATGCCATGCATAACCCAAAGCATAGCCTTCTTGGTATCTTGCAAATGCCGGAGTAAAACTTGTAGAAGCACTTACATTTTTAAATAACCCTAGCTCATACCTAATACCTGGTCCCAATAGATTAATGGTGAATTGATGACGCTCTAGATTGATGAGTCCGTTACCTTTTTCCGAGAAATCCCTTATTTGTGCATTGGACAAGGAAACCGATAAGAACAGTAAAACAAGAGTGATTTTTTTCATGTAGATTGATTGATGTTACAACTAAAACTACAAGATTAAAAAAAGGTAAACACTTGATTTAAAGAAATATTAAGAAAAAAGGTAAGATATTACCTACCCACACACCAACGTTTCTCACTGATGATCCAGCCAATACTTAAGTTGGCAACCGGATAGATTCCACCCTCAAACTGCCCAGCGTAATAGCCCGCACCAACATCTACCGAAAAATTAAAACCACTATCATAACTACGTTGCAAACCTGTAACCAAACCTGCGTACCCAAAAGCACCTTTTACATTTTCATTGGCAATAGTTCTAGGACTTGGAAAAAACACAGCTGCAGCCGGTGCTATGTAATTGGCAGAGTTGCCATAAATCTGTCTTCTATTGCGTTGTCGTTTTTCAAAGTTGTAATAATACCTATACTGAGCGGCAACTGCCGGAAAAACACCCAATTCATCATAAACATCTGGCAACAATGGATCTAATGCCACTTGAATACCAGCTTTAATATCAAAAGTAGTGTTGGCACCCAATGCCATTTCATACTCTAGACCGGGATTTATAAGGTTGATCTTTACTTGCCTGAGCTCACAATTTTTACCAAATTGAGCATGTATTTTAGATGCAACAAACGCCAGCACTATTAATAAAGTAAATTGTTTGATCTTCATTCAGATTTTATGATTTCGACAATCTTATCCTAATAGAACAGTAAGCTTCTTAAAATAGTATCTTTGTTTAAAAATATTCGACGAATGAACCTATCTCTTATACCCCAAATAAAACATACGGACAGTAACAACTTTTTTCTTCTTTCTGGACCCTGTGCCATTGAAGGTGAAGATATGGCATTGCGCATTGCAGAGCATATTGTGACTATAACCAATGAGCTTAAAATACCCTATGTATTTAAAGGAAGTTTTAAAAAAGCCAACCGTAGTAGGCTGGATTCGTTTACGGGCATTGGAGATGAAAAGGCTCTAAAAATTTTACGTAAGGTTTCTGAAACCTTTAAAGTCCCTACGGTTACCGATATACATACAGAGCAAGATGCCGCTATGGCTGCCGAATATGTAGACGTATTGCAAATACCTGCATTTTTAGCCCGCCAGACCGATTTAGTTGTTGCCGCTGCCGAAACCGGAAAAACGGTCAACATAAAGAAAGGGCAATTTATGAGTCCGGAAAGTATGAAACATGCCGTAAATAAAGTTACCGAAACCGGAAACGAGCAAGCTATCATCACCGATCGTGGAACCATGTTCGGTTACCAAGATATGATCGTAGATTTTAGAGGTGTACCTACCATGAAACAATTTGCTCCCGTGGTACTAGATGTAACCCATTCTTTACAACAACCAAATCAATCTTCTGGTGTAACTGGTGGTAGACCAGCTTTGATCGGCACCATGGCTCGCGCAGGTGTTGCTGCAGGAGTTGACGGACTCTTCATTGAAACGCATTTTGATTGTGCCAATGCCAAGAGTGATGGTGCCAATATGTTAGACTTAGGATTGATGAAAAAGCTGTTGACAGATTTAGTAGCGATTCGAACAACTATCAATGAATTATAAAGTATAAAAAAACCAAGTGTTAGCCACTTGGTTTTTTCTGTTTGAATATTAATTTTTATTGACAAATTGGAACGGTAAAAGAACCTTCAACACTACTGCCTTCAGCAATATCGCTAGAATTACGCTCTAATTTTAATTTACCAGAAACTTCTGTTTCAGTTAACGAAGTAATCTCCACTGTTCTATCTAAATTGTTAAATGGTGTTTCATCATTTTTAAATTCAACGATATTGATATCCGTATACACACCAACACCAACAGGAACCGTAAAACTAATTCTTAAATCAAAATCACCTATAAAATCTTCACAGCTTGTACCTACATTGGTAAGATTAATATTTAAAGCCTCTTCATCTTCAAAAGTAATCGTATCAAAAGATTTACCACCTACAAAAGTAAAAGACTCTCCTTGCAATATTCCAGTTAAGGGTTGGTCTGAAATTCCAATTTCACCAGATTCTTCATCATTTGAACAGCTAACCAGAAATAAACATAACATTGTGAAAGATATAATTTTTCTCATGTGAAAAATATAAAGGTTGAGTTTATGAAACGGAGATTAGCCCTATAAATTATGATAAGTTAAATTTTTAGTCTTCTCGTTTATAAAACCCATTTTTACGAACGGAATAAGCATCTTGTAAAACATCAACTAAAATATCGTTATCTATTTCCTCTAAGGTAGTGTAACGTAATGAACGTACTACTTTTCTGTTTTCAGAAACTAGTACGTTCAAATGTTTGGTAAGGTGAGTAGAATTCCAAAAAGCAATATCCACAAACTTTTTTTTATGATTTGCATTTAAATAACAAATGGGAGATTTCCCAATGTAAAAACAAGGTATATTCCACTTAAATTTTAGTTCAACACCTGGTAAGGTTGTTTCGATCATCATTTGTAGATGCATTAAAATACCTTTATACGGTTCCGGTTGGTTATAAATATAGTGCTCTGCTGGGTTCATATCTATATCAATTGCATTAAGATATCGCACGAATACGACTATGAATTCTAATCAAATATATAATTTTGCCACTTTATAATTTATCATGAACTTACAAACAACTTTTTTATTTTTCTCTATTTTAATATTTGGCTGTACCACAGGTTTTTCACAAGATAGTGAAGATGATAACTGGTATTTTAATAATAGTAAGACCTTGACCGAGTTGTGGGAGCTAGATGATGAACATCATCGTGGTAATTTCATCCTTACCTCTTATAAGCCTATCTACATGACATTGGCTAAATATTCCACAAACCCTAACGAGTTTCCTGTAGCCGAAAATTCAGATAAAGTCCTAGACGAACCCAATAGTTTAAATGCTGTTGAAGCAAAATTTCAAATCAGTTTAAAAACAAAGATTTTACATAATATGCTGGGCGGGCGAATGGATCTTTGGATGGGTTACTCACAAACTGCCTACTGGCAAATTTATAATACCGAGCGCTCAAGACCTTTTAGAGAACTGAATTATAAGCCAGAAATCATAGCTAATTTCCCGATCAAGTTTCCCATTCTCGGATTTGATGCAAAAATGGTGGGTATATCGGTCATTCATGAATCAAACGGACAGTCAGATCCCATCTCCCGAAGCTGGAACCGTATTGCCTTGCACGCCGGTTTTGAAAAAGGTAACTGGCAGGTAATGCTAAAACCATGGTTACGTGTGGGAAGCAAAATTGACGATAACGAAAATATATCTGATTACATAGGAAGAGGCGAAGCCGACGTTACCTATGATTGGGGCAGGCAACGTTTTAGAGCCATAGCCCGGCATTCACTGAATTTAGGAGATAAAAGCAGGGGAAGCCTACAGTTGAACTGGTCTTTTCCAATTCATAAAAACTTCAATGGCCATGTACAGTTTTTTGATGGATATGGAGAAACGCTAATAGATTACAATCACCGACAAACAACCCTTGGCATAGGCGTCTCTTTAATAAACTAGTAACCTAGCCAATACGCAATGTCGTTTACTGAATATTGGTTTTAAATTTTTTGGGCGTAGTACCTTCTTGACGCTTAAACGCTGCAGAAAAATGGGTTGCATTTTTATAACCTATTTGCTCCGCAATTTCATAAATAGGCAAATCAGTGTTCACCAGAAGTAATTTAGCCTTTTCAATTTTTTTATTGATACTATATTCATGGACGGTTTGTCCAAAAACCCGCAAGAATTCCCTATTCAGCAGGGTTTTATTCATACCCACTTCTTTAGACAATGTAGCCACCGAATAATTAATGGCTAAATTATCACTGATCTTTTTTTTGACACTTAAAAGTTTCTTTACCCTGTGACTATTTTGAACCGAGTTGTTCTTGTAATGTTCTTTCTTATAATTGGAAACTTGAATGGCCAACATTTCAAAAACCTTAGCCTTCAAATAAATTAGTCTTGCCGTACCTTCTAAACTAAGCGTATCAAAAGATTCAAGAATTACCATCATCTCATTAGAAATGGGTACTACCAAATTATCATCTATAAGTTCTTTTAATTTAAGATCATTGAAAAAACCATGTTTTGTTAAGAACGCATTAGACAACCTTACTTTAATTTCCTTATAAGTTTTGCTACCAGCAATCTTAGACGTGCCATGAAAAGATTTAATATTTGCCATGTAAGAATCACCGCTACCTAAAAAAATATCTTCACAACCTGCAACAGATATTACCCGTTCACCCTCAATTAAAAAAGTAAGCTGCACAAAATCTATAGTTAGCTGTTGTTTTAAGATAATATCTTTCTGTAACCTAAAATGCATTGCAGATATACAAACATCTTCAATTTGTATTACATCTATACGGCCTTGCCCAAATGAATCTTTTATACGGTATACCTTATGGTCAATATCATTGTTCTGCTTTACCTCAACACAATCGGCAATTTCACTATACGAGATTTTATTGGCCTCAGATAAATCTACAATCTGTACATCTGTAAAACTGCGTCTTTTTTTTATCATTTCACGTCATTTCTAATCGACAACAAGGTCATAAATTCGCTTCAAATTTATTTAGACTAATTAAAAATAACAAATATTAAATGAAGAATCTTTACACTATACTGATCTTGTTCATAGGCACATTGAGCACTTTTGCGCAGTCTGCAGGAGTCTCAGGGTCGGTAGTTGATCAAAATAATAAACCACTTTCAAATGTGAACATCACTATTTCACATACAAGCTTAGGTACTACCACAGATGCCAAAGGTAAATTTGAGGTAACCGATCTGGCACCTGGCGCATACACCCTAACGTTCTCCATCATGGGGCATGATACCAAACAGGTACAAGTAAACGTAGTTGCCAATAGAATAAAAGAAATACCGAATGTATCGTTACCGGAGAAAAGTGAACAATTAAATGAAGTGGTGGTTAAAGGCCATCATAACAAATACGCGGTAAAAACACCCTCTTCCTCCTTACGTCTAAAAACAGAAATAGCCAAACTTCCCCAAAACATTCAAATCATCAGTAGTGAACTATTGCAAGATCAGCAGGCTACGAGCATTATGGATGGGGTGATCAGAAACGTATCTGGTGTAACCATGTTAGAGCACTGGGGGAATTTTGCCAGGGTGAATATGAGAGGATTTAGATTACCTGCATTTAGAAACGGTTTCAACGTACAAGACTCCTGGGGTCCATTATCAGAGGACATGGCCTTTGTTGACCAGATAGAATTTGTAAAAGGTCCTGCAGGTTTTATGATGTCTGCCGGTGAACCTGGCGGATTTTATAATGTAGTAACCAAAAAACCTACGGAAAGAACTATTCGTCAAGTTTCATTGATGGCCGGTAGTTTTGACAATTACCGAGGTACTTTAGACCTTGGCGGCAAGGCAACAGAAAACGGAAAGTTATTGTACCGTTTTAATGCCATGTACCAAACAGCTGACAGCCATAGAGGCAATGAAGACGCTGAGCGTTATGGCTTTGCCCCTGCCTTAACCTACAAGCTTTCCCAAAAAACAGCTGTAACAGCAGAATTAAATGTACAACAGGCAGAAAGTTATATGGGTGCCGCTTATGTTTTTGCCCCTAATGATGATGGCTACGGTAGTTTAGATAGAGATTTTAAATTTACCGATACCAATTATCCAGCATCAGACATTCAAGAAGTAACATTCTTTGGTACCATAAAACACGACTTTAATAAAGATTGGAGCTGGGAAACAAAATTTGGTTCTTTACGCTATGATCAAGTAGGAAATTCTACTTGGGTCTGGTCTTTAGAGGAAAATGGAGATGCTGTAAGGTACATTAGCAATTGGGATGCCTTATCCGTTGGAAAATATTTTCAAAGTTATATTACCGGAGCATTCCATACAGGTGGTATAAATCACAATATACTGGGAGGATTTGACTATAGCCAAAAAGAATATTGGGCAGATTTTAATCAATTCGGCTTAACGGATGTTGACCAACCCTTCAATATTTACAACCCTGTATACGGAAATACCGAACTTCCTATTTTTGACAAATCTACCCCGGTACAATACAGAGACAATATTTACAATTACGGGGGAATTAATCGCTCTGTATATCTGCAAGATGAAATAGGTTTCTTCAACAATAAAGCAAGATTAACCCTTGCAGGAAGATACACTCACCTGTTCACAAGAGGTAAAGATGAAACAGATTCTAAAATTACGCCGCGTATAGGTTTAAGTGTGGATATATTACCTACACTAAGTGCCTATGGTCTATATGACCGCTCTTTCATTGGTCAAAATGGCGTAAGCTTCACCGGGGAAGCATTTGATCCCGTTGATGCAAACGATATTGAAGGAGGTCTTAAAAAGAGTTTTTTCAACGGAAGATTAAGAACATCCTTGGGTGCTTACCAGATTACCAAAGAAAACGTATTGGTCACCGATCCAGAAAATCCTAATTTCTCTATACAGTTAGGTGAAATACAATCTAAAGGTATTGAGTTTGACCTGCAGGGCGAGGTAACCCCTGAGTTGAATGTTATACTCAACTACGCTAATACCAACGTTGAAATTACGGAAGATACCGATCCAGAAAATATTGGTCAACGTGTAGCCGGTCATGCAAAACACATTACCAACGGCTGGCTTAATTATAAATTCTCGGAAGAATCTAAACTTCACGGTTTTGGTGGCTCATTGGGGTATCAATATCAAATAGACCGTTCTACTTGGTCTTGGGGAGCGGACAATGAATCTCAATTACCGGATTATTTTAGGTTAGACGGAGCTTTGTCATGGAGCAACGACAAACTTAGGGTACAGCTCAACCTGAACAACCTACTAGATGAATACCTCTATTCAGGATCTAATTACGCTGCTTATTTATACTGGCAATCTGAACCCGGTATTAATGGTAGAGTTACCGTAACCTATAATTTTTAAAGAACAGCATACAATTTTTTGTTGAGTTAGTTCAAATTGGTTATCCCCTCGGTTTTACCGGGGGTGTAGCCTTAAAAAAATAAACATGAAAAAAACATTTATTACACTTACTTTACTACTATTTTCCATATCGCCCATGTTCGCCCATTATTTATGGCTTGAAACGGACCGTACCGGCAGTCTAAACAAAGAACAAGAGGTACGTGTATACTTTGGAGAATACACTTATGGGGTTATTGAAAAAGTAAAAGGTGAAAACTACCCATCCGTTTCAAAGTTTACGTTATGGCTTATACATCCTAACGGTAAAAAAACAGCATTGAAAATTTCTTCCAAGCAAGAATATTATGTAGCCCATTTTACCCCAAATACAAATGGCACATATACCGTTGCCCTAAACAATGATGATATAGAAGTACTAGATTATACAGAATGGGATTTCGGTATTTTTAAAACACACTATCAATCGACCGCAAAAGTTCAAGTGGGCGACCAAGCCACAGCTACTAAAACTTTAAACCAAGATGGTATCGTTATCAAAGAACTACCCGGCACCGATAATCAAATTACACTACAAGTACTATTTAAAGGTAAACCCTTAGCTAAAAATGAATTTAAACTATTTGTATCTGACCTATGGAGCAAAACCATAGAAACAGATGAAAATGGAGAAGTAAGTTTCTCTTTGCCCTGGAACACCAAATATACTATGGAAACCACTTTTGAAGAACGTGTTCCCGGGACATTCAATGGTAAGGAATATGAATTTATATGGCACTGTGCCACCTATTGTATTTCAAAATAACCTCTAGCAATGATCACCGCAATTCTAATACTTTGTTTTACTGGTTTTTATTTGGGTTACGCCACAACAAAAAGACAAAAAGTGCCAGTACACTTACATATTGAAAACTGGTGTCAAAAGAAAAGTAAAGTAGCAAATTCTTTAGGTTATGTCTTGCTACTATTTGCCTGTTCCCTAACCATTTACCATTTTGGTTGGGGTTCAGGTATTTTTACTTTTTCGGTCATTTTAATGACCATTGCAAGTCTTGTAATCTTGTTACAGCCCTTACACCTAATTACTTACAAAACCTTAATACCAACTGTTCTACTCATATTCTTGATCGAATTTTCACTTCTCTGATATGCCCGCTAATTCAAAATATCTGAATCCGTCTTTCTGGCCACGTTTCTCAAAAATTACCGCAGCTCTTCTTGGCGGTTTTATAGTATCTGTACTTTTTCATTTGGCAGTTGCCAGTTGGTTTGATCATGTGTCCGTAATCATAACCAGTACCTATAGCGCACTTATTCTGTGGGCAGTTTTAATGATTGTAGCGTTTTTAGCAAAAAACGGCTGGAAAATATGGGGTATTTACCTGCTTACATCCATCATTTTGGCAATTATCATGTTTTACGGCAAAGCTTTAAATCCAATTCTATAATGAACAAAAGAACTTATAACATTCTATTTCATTTACACACTGTAAGTGGTATCGTGATCAGTGTAGCACTTTACGTTATTTTCTTCACAGGTTCATTTTCATTTTTTAGAGATGAGATTGCCAATTGGGAACGTGGGCATACCGTAGAAATTCCTGATGAAATACAGTTGAACTTTGATGAGACTTTTCAACACATGTCAACCGAGAAAAACCTGTATGGAAGGGATATTGAATTAAGGCACTATTACAACGAACAGAATATTGGGGTGAATTTAGGCAGCTCCAAAGATACTTTGCTAACCAAAGAGGATGCCGCAGGCTCATTTTATTATTTGAATACCAAAGATGCATCTACTACAGACTATGTAAGCTCATATACATTGGGGGAGTTCTTGTATAGACTTCACTTTTTTGCACAACTGCCCCACCCTTTTGGGTATTATTTATCTGGTTTTGTAGCATTCTTTTTTCTGTTTGCGCTGTTAACCGGCATTATTGTACATTGGGATAAGATCATTTCCAATTTCTACGTATTTAGACCAATGACCAAATTAAAAACCGTGTGGACAGATGCCCATACAGCCTTGGGCGTAATAGGCTTCCCTTTTCAATTCGTTTATGCGGTAACCGGAACTTTCTTTATGTTAAAAGTACTATTGGTTGCGCCTACTGTATTGGCATTATATGATGGTGATGACAAAAAGTTATATGAAGACCTAGAATATGCTCATCCGGAATTTGAATTTCAGAATACTCCACTGACCCGTCCGGTTAGTATCAACAAATACGTAAACAAAGTCAAAGATCAATGGACCAATTTTAAAGTAAACGAAGTACATATCTTCAACTACGGTGATACGGGCATGCACGTATCGGTAAGTGGCAACTTGGATTTTAAGGACAAAATAAACGGTTATGGTTACACTATTTTTAAAGTAGCCGATGATAGTGTTCAAAGTGTAAAAGACCCCACTAAAAAAATACAGTACCTAGATGCCGTTAAGGGTTTATTTTATAGGTTGCATTATGGGGATTATGGGGGATATGGCTTACGCATTATCTCTTTTATACTTGGTTTAATAGGATGTTTTGTAATACTTAGCGGTGTTCTTATATGGTTAACCGCTAGAAACAAAAAGAACATACCTCCTAAAAAAAGAAAGTTTAACGAAACCGTAGTACGGTACTATTTGGCGATTTGCCTAAGCCTATACCCAATAACGGCCTTATCATTTATTTTGGTACAGGTCATTAATCCTGCGGGCATGGGATTATTGTATCAATTTTATTTTATAGGATGGCTGCTAATTACAATTTTCTTTGTTTTTAAAAAAGACAATTATTTCACCAACAAATATTCCTTACTTTCAGGCAGTTTAATTGGACTGACCATTCCTATTGTAAATGGTTTTTGCACTGGCAATTGGATATGGGTGAGCTATGCAAAAGGTTATGATCAAATTCTGTTTATCGATGTCTTTTGGATTGTAATTAGCATTACAGGTTTACTTATTCTTAGTAAAATGAATGCACAGCAAAAGAAATCTTGAGAAGACATTTGATTAAAAAATACCGTTAGAATGAAAAACACAATTCTCTATAGAAAAATTTTCAGCTAATAAATAGAAACTTATAAAAACGTAGAAAAATGAGTTCCAATATCTTGCTCAAATTTTGTTGTAATGGCATTACGGTATGCCGCTGGCGTTTGCTCACTTACTGTTATTTTATTAGCAATAACATCTACATTAAAATGGAAACATGAAAAATCTGAGCAAGCATCCAAACTCTCAAAATTTGTAATCAAGAATTTTACGATTTTTGGTCTTAACTGATATTCCAGGTCAACACACCACCTATGTAATTTTTCATCAGCTGTATCACCTAAAATCCAATTAAATCTCATGGTACTTTAAATTATGACCACAATATAACCCTAATTTAACAATTACTTAACAATTGATTTAGAATTTAATAAATGTAGGTTACACACTTTAATTTTCTCTCAGTTAAGAGATATAATCTTTTAAGTAGCTAAAACGTTCCGTAAGTTTTCCGTCTTTGGTCATTCTTGCTCTATTAAGTACTCCGTCTTTATCACCATTAAAAAATGCAGGAATAACATTTTTTACAAATGCATCACCAAAACCTTCACTAGCATCTCTAGGTAACTCACATGGCAAATTGTCTACGGCCATAACAGCAATAACATGCTCATTTTTGAAATCTGCTTCAGACTCCGTTGCTGGTTCATAGCCATAAATTGGATCTGCTATCGTAGAAGGTCTAATGGTCGATGCCACGGGACCATCTATATCACAGCTTACATCTGCAACAACCCGTATCTTAAAATCTTTTTGTTTTGCATCTTCCCTAGTAAATAGATATGGAGCGCCCTGACCATAAAAATGACCGGCAATGTAGAAATCTGTAACCTTTGCAAACCTAAAAAAATTAGATCTATATTCTTCTGGGTGCGCAAAAAAATTGGCTTTATTACCGCGAACCCCATCTTTTCGCTTATTATACTCACCGGCGTCTATTTGACAATAAACAGGCTCGCTGAAGGTTTCTTCTAAATACTCGGTAACATTTACACGTTTCATGCCCATACCGTCCAACATTTCCCTAGCTCCGTTACCAACTCTACCTCTACCGGTAAGCAATACCTTGATATTTGGTAATTCCAATTTTTTAAGCGCTTCAATTAATGCTTGTTGATCAGGTAAATCATTAGCCTTTGGTAATTGAAAAATATCGTATTTAAGTCCGTATGTCCTAAAACCATTATAAGCTCCAACAATACCGGCATATCTGCCAAACGCAACAACACGTTGCTCTTGTTTATTGGTAATCACTTCATGGTCGTACAATTCTATATTCTTCTCTAAAATGGCACGGAGCAAATCTCTATTATAAGGTTGCTTTTTAATGGTATGGGAAAAGAAAAAGTATTTTTTATTGGGAATCAGGGCATCAATAGGCACTTCTTTAACACCTAAAAGAACATCGCACTGATCCATTTCATTAGCTACTGTAATACCTAAATCACTATAGGCATTATCTTCATAAGCTCTTATTGGGGAAGGTTCTACAACTATTTCTGCCTTATTATAGGTTTTTAAGACTTTTTGACATGCTTTTGGCGATAGAACCACACGCTTATCTGGCGGATTCTTACGTTCTCTAATGATTCCGAACTTCATATGGGTTTGGTATAAATATTGCACTAAATTATACAATTAGAAACACTTTAGCTTGGGTCTAAATAAAATTATAGCGGTTGCTAAAGATTTGTTAGCTTTGCTGCCCGCTATTTATTAGCGTTATGTTTTTAAAAAGACATAGAACGGTATTTAGAGTAAAAAGTTCTTTTACATATTGGGGCCGACCGGTTTTGACAGCGAGACCAGTTGGAATGTAAGCATGTCGAGCGCTGGGAAACAGCTCGTTAATCTCATTTTTCACACTTTTAATTGGCGAAAATAATTACGCTCTTGCCGCTTAATCTGAATTATAGTAAGATTAGCCTCGTCCCTACAAGGTAGGGAAGCGAGATGTTCCTGAATAGCCCTTGTTGATGGCGATTCTTATAGGAGCACCAGAAAAGTCAACATAAGGGTGTTCGCTCGCTTTGGCGACACCACCAAAATCTTAAGAAGATAAGTGTGTATTAGGCGGTTTCTGGTCAGGTACACATCGAAAATTAATCAGATCCTAAGCATGTAGAAAGCATTTTAATTGCTCGTTTGGACGAGGGTTCGAATCCCTCCGGCTCCACTAAACAAAAATAAAACCACCTTTTGGGTGGTTTTATTCGTTTAAATATAGCTTATACCCTACCCCGCATTAGACTTAACATTGGAAAAATCCCCTTTCACCAATTTCTCTTTTTCTATAAATAGCATTAAATATCCACGACCGTTCCAATACAAACCAAAACCAGATTGATAACGCAAGGTTAATAATGATGTCCAATTTTCATTTTCCCTTGGATCAGCTTTTAGTGAATTATAATAAGGGTAGCCTAATAAATAACTATCGTATTTTTTATCTGTTTTCTCCAATACCTTAGTACAGACATAGTTGACTTGTCTTTTATTCAGTCCTTTAGTTTTGTATAGTTCTGGCTTAAAAGGAATATCCACTTCTTGTTTAAAAATTACATCTAATGAATACTTATCTGGAAAATTAGGATTGTCATATGGCTTTAAATCTTCAATATTTTCAAAATAGAAGACCTTCGCATAGTTTTCATCTGTCCAAGCCATTGTTTTTTCCTCATTGTACGCTACAAATATGCTTAACAAACCTTTCTTTGGTAGTTGGTTTTCACCTGGTGGTAGTTCACTTAGATTAAATTGTGCTATAAATTTATAATCACCAAACTCATGCTTAGGCCACTCAAAATTCTCTGGTACTAGCGGATTGCCTCCATATTTACTGAGCCCCTTTTCATCAAAAACCGTTGCTTGCTCAATTTTTATTGCAGGAAGCATAATCGACCGTAAATAATCATCCTTCTGGTCCAAATCATATTTTCCTGCTATTACAATCTCGTTAAGATCTTTAATATCCATCGTCCGCTTTTACCACTTTAAAATTGGTTCCTCTTTCCAAATGACCAACCTAAATTCCTCATAGTGTTTTCCCGTTGCAATGGTATGGTCATCTCTAAGTCCTTTATCTAATTGTAATTTATGAAGCATACCAGATGACGATCCTACCCATAGTGTTTTTTCATCATCAGAAATGGTCATACCACTTATGGTAGACCCCAGAAAATATCTCCACATACAATTTCCTTTAGCATCAACTGCTCTAATATACCCAAAGGCATCACCCAAAATATAGTAGGTAGCTGTTGCCACACCACAATACACTCGCATTTCTTCATCTACCACGGTATACTGATCACTTTCTTCATAGGCAGGGATACTTAAATTCTCAAAATCAGTAGTGGCTACCCCAATAGTAATACCGTTATAAAAGTGGCAAGAATTGGTTATCAACTGATTATCATCTTTAGAAAAAAGGCAAAAATCCGGATAGGATGATTGCGGACCAACAACACCTACTTCGGTACCGTTTTGGTCCAATATTCTATGATCGCTACATTGGTCACCCACAACAATGTATTTGTTATCATTGGAAAGCGTTGCATTCTCCATATCAATATATGGCTTCCATTCATCATCCTCTGGGTCAGGTAACGGATGAATCATTTTCTCAGTATTTTGAGTGATGATAAAAATACCTTCAGAAGTTACCATAAGTACTTTTTTACCGTCATTGAACGGAATCAATTCCGTTATTCCCAAATTCTTTGCGGTCTCTAGCTCAAATGTTTCAATAATATTGCCTTCCCAACCTTGGGTGGTTACAATGGTATTATTCGTTACAATGGCAAATACATTATTACGTTTAGATTTACCAATGGCGCCTATAGTACTTTCTAATGCAATGACCTGGTCACCTTTTAGAAGATATGCTTGTCTTTTCTGATAAGCGGTACCCACCATGAACACAATTTTTTGATCATCTATAAAAAATAGTTGCTGTATACTTTGTGATTTCTCTTTCATGAACTGCACCATTGGAGAATGAGCAGGTGGAAAATCATTTCTAAAGGCATTAACAGTATTGTTATTATTGGCTTCTTTTAATAGTTGAAAAACAGCTTCTGCCAAGTGATCTCTTTTATCTTCGGGCTCTTTACCTTTCCAATTATCCCATCCATTGGTTTCGCCAAATTCAACCATTTTATTTACATCAGAAGCATATTTACTTCCTTTAGAATTCCATTCTTTTTTGATATCGTCAATATTCATTCCTGATTTTTTTAATTTATTAAGTATGGATCGGATCATGTTTATCTTCTAATTAAAAAGAATAGCTGTGTTGTTATTGATACTAAATTTAGCAGCATCAATTAGTGATGCGCATACTAAAATTTCAATCCAGAAATCGCCATTTTCCTGTATTATTTCATTTAACTGTTGAACATTCATAATATCATTGTTGTCATCTAATTCAATACCCAAATACTTAGTGAGACCTTTTAGTTCTTCGAGCAAGCTGTAAGATGAACCGATCATGGCACCGGGTACACGAGCTTCTTCGATATCAAAAAGCACTTCTGGCATTTTTACGGGAAGATAAAAACCCTCGGCATCTGAATGGGTCAGCAAGTGACTTTCCATATACGAATAGTGATCTTCTAAAACTGAATCTACACCAGGATCTTCATTTGGGGAAAAAGGCTTAGGCTTCCAATTCTCGTCGTCTTCATTTTCCCAAGCATGTGCTAGAAATCGTCTTAAATGGTGCAAAAAACCATAAGGAAAACCGCCAAATTGTAACGCTTCATTTTCCATCTCCTCAGGTTCATTATGCGGTTCTAAATTATTTGTAGCAAGAACAACATTGATATTTTGAAAGATTTTTTTATAAGCATTGTAGGCTTCAGGCTCACTACCTTTAAACTCTGCCAACATTCCGCTTGTAATTTCTAAACCCATAATTTTTTCTGTTATAATAGGTATCAAATGTATACATAGCATGGTTTTCATATATCCCTGAAACCAATGAATTCTTTATTTCCTAGATTTCTATTGTTACTATGTACGATTCCCTTTAAATGAAAAAACACGCTAATTATGCGTACTTTTTTGATTATTGTTATTTACACGACCAATCAAATCCACTCGGCATCAACGCCAAGAATAATCAGTTCGTCACATATATGCTCTTTTGCATAGCATAACGTAGCTTTCTTTAAATTGGGAAAGTGTTTAATATCATCGCTACGTTCAATATCCCAAAATTCAACCGCACCACCGGAGAAAGGGGAAAGGTTCATATAAATATCATTACCCCCATCTTGATAAATTTCGGTAATCTCGGGTGCCAAACGTTTTGGTATGGGTAATTTTTTAAAGTATTGGGTTACTTCATCTATGGGGTCATAACCTTCTTCATCAATATCTATTTCACGATCCTTATACCAATCTGCAAACTCGTACAAATCGAATTTTGGTTTCAATAATCCCTTTATATACATCAACTCTTCTATGATGGAAAGCTTGAATCCGAAATCGGCAAACTCTATTTCCTCCTCATTAATTGGCTTGATGGTGTATTTGTCAGCCGGTATTCCTTCTCCACGAACATAAGGTTTGTGGGCACTAACTTCAATAGCTCTTACAAGTTTATTTTTTACACTGAACCACGCACTTAATCCGTTTTGCACCAAGGCACCGGAATCATCACCTTTGAATGTTTTTTCACGTTCATTTTCATGTGTTTTATAGTATTCAATAATATCTTCACCATTGAAAGTGAACGTTCCGCTGAAGATTGCTTTCGGACTGAATTTATACGTTGAAATTTCCAATTCAAACCCTAGGGAATTTACCAGTTCACCATTAGATGTATAGGCGATAATCCCTAAATCATCCCAAACAAAAAGTGTGTTATTCTTTCCTTTATGCTCTCTACATTCTGGAGAAATAATTTCCTTTAATGCTCCAATTGAAACAGGAAACTGTACTGCAACGGAATTGATTGTAAAACTATCCGAAGAAAATTCTATATTGACCATAAGCTATTTATATATTAGATTATAAAGGTTTTTGGGTTCTTACAAGCTCTTTAAAAGATTTAGAAAGTAAAGCTACCTCGCCACCATCATGGTAATATGCCCAAACCGTAAATTTACATTCTGGATCTAAATATAGGTAATCTCCATTCTCCTCACCTATAACAAAACCTTTAGCTACACGTGCCAATTTTACGGAATGACAATGTGCTGAAGGCGCAGTGAACTCCATCCCCGCTTCTTCTTGAACCGTGGTGTATAATTTTAAACATTCATAGTTGGCAGCTTTACCAACGCCACTCATTTCCCATCTTTTTAAAAGGGCTACTTTACCCATTAGGTTCCATGTACGTTTATCCCACCTGCTGCTATTTTTCAATAAAACACCCGTAGGATTATCCCGAAGAAAATGAATATAGTCTACCGGCAAATCTTGCTTAAAACTTTCGCTCCATTCCAATTTCATAAGTGCTGGTTAATTGTTTTGAAAGGATGTTTAAAATGAACTACAAAAGTGATGCTTCAACTTTAAAATTTGCTAACCGTTTTCAGTGATATTGCTGCCCAAATATGCCGAATTACAAGGTAAACGTTCTTTTCTAAAAATTAAAATCACCCTTTTCGGGGATAGCCTCCCCATTAATCTCAGGTACCTTAGCAGCACCAATAAATAGGTTGAAATGAGAAATAAGATTGCGTTTTCGGACCATGTAGAACAAATGAAATGGGAGGATTTTCATTTTGATATAATGACCGTAAACACCCTGCCACAGATAGAAGACCCTGAAGATATTGATAACAGTTTTACCTTTTGCGATGCCCTATTAGATACATTCAAAGCAGCAACGAACAAAGAAGTACTTAAGCTACTTTTTATTAGTCCAGATGATATATCCAATTCCAAATTCTACGGTATCGCATATTTAGAAAGTAAAGAAGTTTTTACTGCCGAAATAGAAAGCACACCGTTGTTTAAAGAATGGTTTACTATTATAGATGAAAGAACACGTAAAAAAGAAACCAACGCTGCAAAGGTGTATTTTTTTGGCGCCAATTCTTTTAGCAGTCAGCCTATTTCCAATTTTAAGGACAATCAGGTATTTGAAAAGTCCGGTTTATTTATTTCGGACCATATCCCCAATGCATTTATCGCTGAAAAACTGGCAAAAGAAAAAGCGGATTTTATAGCGCCGTATATTCAGTTGGAAGCTAAAAGCAATTTTCAAAAAGTGGTGCAGCATTTTGTGCAATTGGTACATGCCAAAGGTCTCGTAATTATTCCACCAAAGAACAATGATGCAATTTATGAGGAGTTTGAGGCTGAAGCCGGATATCCATTTCCAAATATCATCAAAGAATTTTTAACCCTACATAACGGCGTACAGAACTCAGCGATTATGGGTGCCGAGAAAATCTTACAGGAATGGAAAGATTGGTACAGAATTTATAATGATTGGACACAAGAGGAACTGCTAGACACCTATAGTACCAACGAAGGCAAAACCCTGCTAATGTACACTACACCGTATTGGATTCCGTTTTTCGATTTGCAAAACGGAAATTTTCTGGCATTTGATTTTGCACCGGATACCAAGGGTTCAGCGGGTCAAATTATACGTTTTGGTGCCGACCAAGAAATTGGCTACATACAAGCTGATCGCTTGGATTTATTTTTAGAAAGCTTGATGGATGTTGACGGTGACATTCAAGATTATGAATGGTTCAGCAGTGAATAATTCATGGTTAAACTACCAACTAAATCCATTTAAAACGTATTAGACATCTAGGTACATGTTAGAAATTTTTAAGAATAAAATACTCCCAAAGTTAGAAACAACACAGCTATCGGCACCCGCTGCAAAAGCTTTGTTACACGTTTTAGAACTACAGGATTGCCAAGACACCAAGGTATTAGAGCAAGTAAAAAACAGCTTAGGCAACTTAAATAATGAAGCCGTGTTTACCGAGGAACTGGCACAACAAATTTACTACCATCCAGAAGTTTATGCCAATGAAGAAGAAGGCATAGCATTCATAATCTCATGGCTTCCACTCTTGGAAAACGGATTTTATCCTGACAAAAAAAGCAGTGAAAAACTAATTGAGTTTCTTTATTTCAGTCTAGGCTATCTTCAAAGCGAGGCGATTTCAGAAAAAGAACGTACACAAATTTTTAGCGTTTTAAAAGCACTGGTACAAAGCGAATCTAACGCTTCACTAATTGTTGCCCATTTTTTGATTCGAAGGGTATTTGATATTCGAGATTGTGTGAATTCAGATTTTATCATACAAAACTGCATAACGCATCAAATTCTTTCGGGAAACTATTACGTTCTTAATTCCGACAATGGTTTTACAAAATATTCATTCAGCATAGACAATGAATTTGTTCACCAATTTTTTAAAGGCGATTGGCATAAGTTCGTAAACGCTCTTCACCTAATTTTACCCGTAGGTAAAGTTTACCAACCAAATGCATTTAATATCATAACCGCTTGGTTAAGTACCGACTTAGCCGAGTTTTATCAAGAACATGCGGATCTGGTATTTGCAGCCCATACGGCGCTTAATGAGCGTTTCTTATTTATGGAAGAAGAAGGTATAGCCTTGTTGAACCTGCAAACCAAAGACGGTATTTTTCCGCTAATTTCTGCATTAGGTACAAAGGAATGGGATGCTGGCGATGTGCTCCTTTTCAATAACCGAGATAAAAACATTCCGCAAAATCAACTAGACCAATGCTACCTCAGATTTTTAGATTGGCTAAAAGCCGAAAGCGGAAGTAATTTTTACACCGAAGCTTTTCAAGAATTTGGCAAACATATTTTAACGGTAGAAAGCTACACAGTTCTTCCCGTAGCATATATCTTGTTTTGGTTTGAAAAATGCAATCCAAAATCAGGTATTCCAGATCAAATTGAGCTATACAACAGCCTATTTTCAAGATTTCTAAGTACTGGTTCAACTGGTAAACTACCGGTAGTTAGGTTAGGTAATGAAGATGTTGAGCTAAAAGGAGAATATCTTATAGAAGAAATATTTCTAATTAAAAACAACCGGACTAAATGGATTTCAGACCTGGAGTCATCAAACCTATCTGATCCTCTAAATCAGTTTTTGATCCTAACCTTTTATGATGCTCGCGAAAAGCTGGCTACACTTTTCGATTTAGACAACCAAAAAGTGCTATTCGCTTATCTTGAAAAAATGGCATATTCCGCTAAACAAGCGGATGATAAAGTTAAAAAAGAATGCCTACCCCTAGTCGTTAAAACGTTAACGGCACTATTTGCAGAAACCAACGATTTTACACTAGTCAATAAAATTTGGGCATTAAAAAATATTGACCCCAGTGTACTAGACCTTTGTAATGATTATGCACAATTACAGTATGTAAATGAAAGTCGCCCTTTGTTTTTGGGGCTTCTGCAAAGCTGGTATAATTTCTTAAGCGATTATTATTATAGTTTGGGTACCGAATCGGTTTGGATTCCGCATATGCTAAATACACAAGGTAGACGCAGTGCCGCCTACCTCAACGAACTTGATGAAAATGTCAGCCACTTTTTAAACCGGGCTTTAGTGCATCTTTTTGATTTCCATAAAAAAAGCAAACAGAAAGCTGAATCCAACCAATTATTTCAATCCATCCAAACGGATATTGAAAACTACCTAGAGGACTTTCTTAAAGAATTAATGGAACACAACCTGACAAAAGAAACGGCAGAAAATATGTATATCTACAGTAAAGCACACTTTGCACATCGCAAAAAATTACAGGAGTCCATTCAAAAACACCATGACTACCATAAAGTGGAAGAACCAAAATCTGAGAAAGCAATTCTTGTTGAGCAGTTACAAAAGTCACAGATTAATAGTTCAGAAATGACCTTTGACCCAAAATATGCCAGTGCGGTCTTACACAACCTAGAAAATTATAAAACCGAAGGAACCTGTGACAGCAAACTCCTTGAAGTATTGGATAAGAACATAATAGAATTTAAAACTTGGTTATCGGAAACATCTACTACTGAAGCCAAATTTATTCAAGCTCTTTACATGACCTTGCTTGATAAAAACCTAGCTCCTGAAACCCCTTTAGAAACGTACGGAAACCTGTGTAGAAACCTGTTCGTGAAATTAGCAAAAGACAGTAAAATGGCAAGCTCCTATCAAATGGGACTCGCGGCAATGGCAAATTCCGGAGCTTATCCAGAAAACTTAACAACTGCATTGTTGCAGGTGGTTAACCTCTTAAAAGTTTAAAAAATGACAGCAGAAATTACACCCAAAATTCAAGATCAGCTGAACCTATCTGCTTTGGTTTTAATGAACAATTATAAAAAAGCGGATTTAAACACTTGGTACGGATTTAATATAAATGATCATTTGCAACTAAAAACCGTTGAGCGTATTGCCAAGCTACATGGCATACAATCTGGCGTTCATCTACGCAACAGTTTGCACCGTTACGAAACTGGCGCTATGGCATCAAACCCTTTTGAAAAATTGGCATCTGAATTTCGCAATTATACCACCAACACTTATGAAACAAAGTATAATGCACAGAAAAACCCCATGACCAAGAATGTTTACAAACTAGTTTGGCGCTACCGTTTTAGCCTTAAAAATGAAAAACTGCAGGGCTATGATTTTGCGTATTACATTTTTCTCATGCGTATAGGCGGTGCCTTAGGTTTTATAAAACCCGAGGAAATAGCCATGCGTTTAGAAGACGTAAATACAAGATTAAAAAACACGTTTTCCAGTTGGGGCGAATTTCACCGCAATGTGTGTATTGGCGATGAATTTATAAGAGGAGCCGCAGAGCCGGACATCAGTAAATACCCCGGCACGGAAACCCTTTGGGAATGCTATCAAAGATTACATATTCACCAAGCGAACAGCTTTAAAGAATGGAACAAATGAGCTTAACAAGAAAAGAAGTCTTAGCACATATTGAACAAGCTTACGCCCTGTTGAACGCAAAAAAGTTTGCTGAGTTAAATCCGCTTATTACCATTATACAAGATAATTTAAATGTTTTGGGCTACACCTATCCGTCGGATAATGCTCGTTACTACCGCTTTTTTATGTTGTATATAGGTGCTTTTGAACAGGTAAATATGGAAGTCATGCATTCATATGTAGAAGCACTTGAAGAAGTGGGGCAAGTTTTGGCATCAGACTATGAGTACATTTGTAGTTATTACAAAGCTTGTCCCGAGTTGGTTTATGAAAAAGCTCTACAAGCGTATCCGTATAACGAAACACTGCACATACACTACGCTTTGAAATTACAGGTAGAAAAAAGGTACACGGAAGCAATTGCCATATTAAAATACGTTTTGGAATGTTACCCTGCCACAACCGAAGCACGATTCTTACTTTGGGAAATTCAATCGGCACAGTTAGAGGACCAAGTAAAATCTACCGAGGAAGCCGACTGTTATCAGCTATTAGAATTAGCCTCTGCGACTCACAATCTTGATGTTTTAAAAGGTCTTCAATTAGATACGCGTTTAGACAAGAAAACCAAATTACTCACCTTTATTCAAGTTGCAATTTGGGAGCTACGATCGGTAGAAGTCATTGAACTATGGAAGAAAGAGTGGAAAACGCTAGATCTAACCGATCTAAGTCGTTATGTACTGGCAGATTACGCCAAGGCTTTTATGATGTACGATCTGGTTCCACAAATATTAAAGGCACCGCAAAATCCAGATTTTCCAGATGCTGATTTTACCAATTTTACGGAATACAAAGCCTTTATACAGGCATTTACGAATGCAGGATGGCAACTGGTACAACATCATTATTTATTGCTTGGTAATGCCGCCTATTTTCATTCTAAAAATGGGAATGCTGTAAAAATTTGTCTAAGAAACGGATTGGCCCTCAACGATAAAAATCCGTTGTTGTTAAATCTAAAGGCAATGTTCCTTAAAAGCGAAGGCAGTTATCAAGAAGCTGGGGCTACCTACCATGAGGCGTTTAGAAACGGACTCACCATGGATAATTATTTACAATATTTAATAGAACTGAACAACAGAATTGAAAGTTACCAAGGTGTTTTAGACACCGTAAAGCAATTTCACATAAGACATACGCCTACATTAAAATCCATGTTCTTTAAGGCAAGGGCTTTGTTTAAATTCCACCGAGATGATGAAGCATTGGCAGTACTGAACGAAGCGCTTCAAGATTTTCCGTTACACTCCCTATCCTACGCACCGTGGATGTACCACTATCGTATGATCATCAATAAAAGAAAACGGAACTATACCCAGTATTTTTTAGACCAACAAGCGGAAATTAATTACTACGTTGATGGAGATGACGACTATTTTGATACTACCAACCTTGCCGTTGAAACCATTTTTGAACAGGGTGAATACGAAGAATGTTATAAATATGCCATTTACAATCACGAACAGGGGAAACTAACAGAAGAACTATATCCCATTTTTCAATGGATTTGTTTTTACGATTTTCTACTTGAGAAACCAGATGATTTGCAAGACCCAACGGAAGCAAACATCAACAAACAACCAGAAACATTTGAAGATTTCAGAAACAATGGTTTGATTTACTGGATGCTGGACGACCATACGGCTGCTGCAGAATCGTTAATGGTAGCGGCATCAAAATCGGTTAATAAAGCTATCTATCTAAAACTAGCATTAACATGTGCAAAAGAAGGCTTTAAAAATTCGCTTAGCCTCACCATTTGTGAAACCATAAGAAAAGAAGTTCCAGAAGCTCGTGAATTTAAAACAGATTATACGTACGCCCAGATTTTAAATGATGAACACCGCCATGAAGAAGCTTACAAAGCCCTATTAGATGTTTTAAAAAGTTATCCGGAACGTTCGTTTTTTGAATTCCCAAAAGATTACAATTTCCTTTTGCATATTCTAAAAAACAATGTCAAAGCCATGGAGAACATGAGTGCCTATACTAAATATATATCCATGCTTTTAAGTAGGGATACTCCTATAGAAAATCAACTTAGGGAGCAGCAAGAATTGGTAAAATCACAAAGCGAAGAAGACCTTTTCTTACAGCATAACCTTATGGAAAATTTAGTCCGCTTTAATTTTGAACTGTACCCAGAAGAACAAGAAGAATTAAAGGAAATGAAAATGCGCATTAAGGCTGCCCATTTCGCTTAAAGGTGGTAATTTTGCCCATTCTTAAATGAAGCTACGCACACTACATATTATCTTTATCGTCTCCCTATTTTTAGGGGTTTGCACGAATGTTTGGTCGCAAAAATCAGAAGCAAACCCGCTAATGGACTCGCTTTCATACGTTTATCAAAAAAACGTGTATTCACAACCTGTTTTAGCCAAGGAAGCTGCGCAAAAATGGTTGGAAGAAAGTGAAAAACAAGGCTTAAAAATCCATACCATTAGAGCGCATTATGCACTTGCGAATCTTGGAAATATTTCGGGCGATTATAAAAGTGCAGTGAACGAAACTCAAAAAACCATTGCCCTTCTTAAAGAGCTCAACATGGAAAATGGTTTGGCGGCCAGCTATAATATTTTGGCATTGGGCTATAAAAACCTTGGCAACTACCCAAAGGCAATGGAAAGCTTTTTGGAGTGTTTACGGTATGCAGAAAAAATGGATGACACCCAGCAAGAAGCCAATGCCTACCAAAACATAGCTACCTTATATGTTTTACAAGAAGAGTATAAAAAGGCAACCGAAAATTTAGACCGTGCCGCGGACCTATATCGTGCTTTAGGTGATGATGATGGTGTTCTGGTTACTTTATTCAATTTCGCAAGTATTTTAAAAGAACAAGGTAAATATGATGAGGCTCGCGAACACTTTAAAACGGTGTTAGAATATCGTGAGAAAGAAGGAAACAAAGCAGTAATAGCATATATCAACATGAATCTTTCCCAAATGTTGGTGAAAGAAGAAAAATATGATGAAGCCGTAATTTCTTTAAAGAAAACCCTGTCGCTTTTAGAGGAAGTTGAGTTTACTTCTGACATGGTGATCATTTTAAACGACCTAGGCTTGTGCGAAAGCAAACTAGGACATACCAAAAAAGCCATCTCCAATTTTGAGCAAGCGCTGCAAATGGGTGAAGAACAAGCTATAAAACAATATAAATCTGACATCTATAAAAACCTTTCCCAACTTTACCAAGATGAAGGCGATTATAAAAAAGCCCTGGCATTTTATGAAAAAGGTGTGAGTACATTATCACAGCAGAATTCTCTTGATAAAGAAAAATATGTTGCTGAACTACAAGAGCGGTATGAAACGCAACTAAAAGAAACTAGGATCAACCTTCTTGAAAAAGAACAAAAACTGGGCGAAGCAGAACTGCAAAAAGCAGAACTTACCGCAAAAAGACAACGCCTCATTAGAAACGTATTTATTGCCGGTTTTATCCTGGTTTTATTGTCATTGCTTATTCTGCGTCATCAATACGTTAAACGCTTAAAGGTACAGCAAGAATTAAGCTTACAGCGCGAAGAAAATGCCGATCAGAAAATCAACCAAATGATCAAGGACTATAGATTATCTGCCGTTGAAAGGTATCAACAAGGTCAAGATGAAGAGCGTGCACGTTTGGCTCGTGAAATCCATGACGGTATTGGTAGTGATTTGGCAGGAATTAAAATTGCTTTTGAGCATTATGTGGAAGACCTACAAGAGAAGCCACAGACCAAGCGAATATTAACGGCAATAAATAATGCGTGTACAGATGTTCGCGGACTGTCCCATCAATTACATCCACCGGCTTTTGCCGCACTGGGGTTTACCAATTTTTTGGGTGATTTTATTGACCAAATCTCCGCAAGTGATACTATAGATTTTCAAACCTTCTTTTACCCGGAAGAAGACATCAACAAACTGCCAGATGCCCTGCTTGCAGATGTGTACCGCGTTGTACAAGAATTGGTCAACAATATTCTAAAACATGCCGAAGCCACCAATGCGGAAGTACAACTTACCAAGCATTATGACCACTTGAACATTGTGGTCAATGATAATGGCAAAGGCTTTCAAGAACATAAAAAACAAGGAATAGGTTTACGAAATATTAAGGAGCGCCTTTCTAAAATGAATGGTACTTTAGACATAGACAGTAGCGCCAGTAGCGGAACATCTATCACCATAGATATTCCATTAAAACAGACCATGTGAAGAAAATCAACATCATAATAGCGGACGATCACTTAATGTTTCTTGAAGGGATCAACACCATTTTAGGTGACATGCCAGAAATTGGAGAAGTTCATCTTGCCACAGAAGGAAAACAGGTGGTACGGCTGATGAACCAGTTTGAAATCGGCTTGATCATCAGTGACATCAATATGCCTAAAATGGACGGTATTGAGTTGTTGACCGAGATAAAAAAGAAGCACGGTACCGTAAAAATTATCATGCTGAGCATGTTAGACAATCATAGAACGGTACATAAGGTCATTCAAAAAGGTGCAGATGGTTTTGTGCCCAAATTTACCAGCAAAGAAGAACTGCAGAAAGCGGTACGTACCGTTTTAGATGGCGAACAATACTTTTCTGAAATTATTAAGCAACGCTATATGGAAAGTATTTTTGAGCGAAAAAAGTACAAGAATATTGAACTTTCTCCCAGAGAGAAAGAAGTATTGTCCCTGTTGGCAGACGAGCTGACATCGAAAGAAATATCGGAAAAACTATTTATTTCGGTTAATACCGTGGAAACCCACAGAAAGAATATCCTGTTAAAAACTGGCTCAAAAACCACAACAGGAGCTGTAAAATATGCTATAGAATCTGGCTTGTTTGACTAAGACTAGAGCATTATTACATCTGAATACCCTCGGCTTCCACTTTTAATTTGATAAGGGCTAAGGTCTCATCATAGGAGATATTATCATTTTCTTGACTTACCATTTCACCAAAATACAAATGCCCCGTTTGTATATCGTAATACGTAATATACAGCCCCGTTAAGGGGTTTTGCCATTTCTCATTTTTATCATTGTCTATGGTTTTATCTTTTAGGTATTGCACCCAAGCAATTTTTGACAAACTGGATTTATCTAAAATGATTTTCCGGTAATTATCGTCTATTTCATAATTAGGATACGAGGCATCCAAATCGGTCTGAATACGTTGTTTTATGTCCTTTTCTATGGTAGCAAAATTGTTCATAGTAGCAGAAAGCATAAACATCTGCGGGTACCATTGATTTTCAATATTCTCTAGCGGAATGTCAATAAACCCCTCAGGATGGGCTTCCGTTTTAATGAACAATGACATGGTATACGGAATATCCAACTCCTCATAAACACTGTTCAGCCTAGCAACAAACCTTTCAATTACATCATGTAAAGCAGCCGTTTCTATTTCCCCCGGAACAAAAATCTCAAACCTATCGTTCTCAAATTTTATTTTAGGTATTTCATTTACAAAATCGGCTTTTACGTTTTGTCGTGTTTCATAGCGCTTGCGTTCTCTTTCGTAAAGGTCCGCAATTTTCAAGTTTTCTTTTCCATAGTAAGATAAGGTATCATTCTCCAATAGCTCTTTTGGGTTCACATGGCAGTAGAATTCAATTTCAGGTATTTCTTTATGAAAAATAACTACGGTAAACATGTTCGGGTTCATGGTAGCGGCATTAAAGAACCTATTCAGTTCCCTAAAACCTAACTCGCCCTTGTGTTCTTTCTCTAAGTAATGTTCCAAATTCTGAGCAGCTTTATTGGTTGAAATTCCACCCATAAAACGGGAAAAATTGCTTACAAAAATGAAAAAAAGCACTAGCAAAACGCCTATAACGATCAATGTTTTCATACTTGAAATTTTATAAAGTGAAGTTACCGTGATTGCCTTGTAAGCACCTCACGGAATTCCGTGAGTTTTACATTTCACTTAAATGGGGTGCTTAGAAACTAACGTGCTAAAATACCTTTGAAGTATTCAAAATTACATCTAAAAAACAATCATAATGGGATTACAGGAAAAAAGAGCCGCAAAAGCAATTGAAGAACAATATGTAGGGGATTACCAAAAAGAAATCAATGAAATAGTAGGTAAAGAATTACCTATTAACATTAATTGGGACACCTTTGAAATGGATTACATAAAATTTGTACCAAGTGTATGTTTACAACGTGTTACAGATGCCTTTAAAGAAGTATGTTCAGATGATTTAGGTAAAGAAGCTATTGCAGAAAGTATTAATAGCATTGAAGTATTCTGTATTGCCAATGACGGTGCAGAAGACAAAAAAGAATTGAAAATAGCAGATGGTGTATTCTCACTAACTGCATGTTGGGGAGGTCACCACAGCGGGTATTTCTCTGATTTGGTTATAAGAGAATTCTTAGAGAACAATCTTTAAGAGTATTGGTCTATAAAGACTATGTTGTTACAAAAAAAGGAAAGCCAAGTAGGCTTTCCTTTTTTTGTTTTCATCAATCTTATTTTAAGCTTATAAGCACTTCTCTATACAATCCTTCAGTAGCGTTTTTGACGCCACACTCTTTAATCCCTTAGAAAAGTCTAAGCATACAGTAAGCATATTGTTTTGTAGGTTTACTGTATTTTCCTCTCCCAAGTGAAACGACAGCTCTTTTACAGCGTTTACAAATGCTTCTTTGGCTAATGCGTCCGCGGCTATTGCTGCTAATGTTTCTTGCAATAACACTATTGTTTTCTTTGCATAGTACTTTTCAAGATCTTCTGGTTTTTCTGCATAGTCATAATTAATGACAATTGCCTTACCCAACATTTTCCCGACCGATTGTTCTACATCCCTGATTTCCTTTTTAAGTTGAAGTACGGTTGGTACATCTTCTGCATTTGGCGTAAAAGGAATGTTACCATCTGAAAATTGATATAGGTAATTTTCAATATTCCCTAGCGAGATCGAAGCAATGGCATGCAACTCTACATATTGTAAATCTGGTTTATGGTCATACCAATTCCCCAATAAAACAATACTTTTTTCCGTATCATAATTAATGAAGTACCCAGAGACATTACCTCTACTGGTACCAATAGACACGTTAGGCATTTGGGGTCTTTCTTTATTTCGTTCTTCGTCCGCTATTCCTTGAAGGGTTTTGAGTACCTGGGAAATTTCTAGTACAGGTAGCTGCAGCATTGTCTTAAAATCCATAGTTCTGTTTTAATTTAAGACAGTAAAGATGGAACGTATAGCGCTAAAATTAATACCCGTTTTCAGTGATATTGCATCTTCAATAACAGTTAATGCATATTGGTATTTCATTTTAGTGAAGCGCTTTATTTATTCACCTAAAACGCTAATCCAAAACTTGATTGATTACCGTCATTCTTTTTAGAAGAATAGGCACGAACAAAGCAAATTTAGCATTGAATTCTTCTTGCGATGCAGCCGTGTTTATGGTTTTCACCATACTGCCCCAACTGTTGAACAGAGCTTCTTCGGCATTTTCACCATCGGTGTCCATATTCATGGCTTTTACCAGTTTAAAATTCTCATCATCATTATAAAAACCGGTGGTCTTCACCTTTTCAAAAATGTTCTCAAGGATGCTTTGCGTAGCTAGAAGTTCGGTTACGCCAAGTGTTGCTTCTTGTGATGTTTTGATAGCTTCAAAAACGTCTATCATTAAATTCTGTACCTCATCATTGATACTCTCGTCTAAATATGTCAAAATCGTATGTGTTTTAGTTGTTTGTTTGTGTTCTATAATGGTTTTTTTACGCTGATATTTAAAGTAACTACCAATAGGTACCCACCAAAAATGTCATTCGAATAAAGGCAATGACACTTTCGTTGCTGAGTGCTATTGGTGCTTTTAAATCGGTTACCTCATCATCATCTATGAATACAACAAAGAGTCCGTCTTTAAAAGCAAGCAAAACATTATCAATTGCTTTTTGCTCATCGGCGAGGTCCTTATTTGCCAAATCGCCAAAATCTACTTTACCGCTTTGTGCCTGATCCTGAATTTCTGCGGGACTTAAAAAACCAACCACATTGACTTCCATTCGCTTTTTGTTGAATGCCGCCACTTGGTTTTTTACACAACCTATTAAAAGTTCCTCAAGATTCTTTGGAGTTTCCACTAAGGTGAAAGGCACTTGCTTTACCTTTTTCTTACCGAGTCTTTTTAGCTGTAATGTAATTTCCATTGATCTCTGTTTTGTTTAGCGTTAGGGATTGTCGTGGAAAGCCCACAGTGCGATAGCACGCGGACTTGCAACAAAAGCCCGACCCCACCTAAGTGGGGTAACGCCATTATTCTTGTTATTTAGCTATTTATCTGCGCCAAAATTGTTGGATCTTGTATTTTATTATCCTCTGATAGTAACTTCATTTTTGAAATGATCTCGGCAGATTTTGGGTCGTCATCCACAAAGGGTAAAAACATACGCCCCCTGTGCTGACTGTGCACTGGAATAATGGATAACGACAAGCCTTTTTTGCTTACTTGACCGCTACCTAAATGTATACTGTACTCGCCCAACGTGCCCTGTATAAATATGTGACGCTCTTTAACCGTTATATTGCTCAGCTTAAACAATTTTGCCGACTCTTCTGCCAAGGCAGCACGCATTTGCATGGTACTGTGGCTTGCTTCTGGATCTACACCACCAACATGGGCAACACTTACCACAAGATCCATATCTCTCATAATCTCACTAAAAACCACAGCCGGAATTTCTGTTAGCGGAATACGCTCATGCGTTTCAATGGAGTGAAAACACACTTCTTCTAGCGTTGGCGCCTCTACATCTGACGGGGAATACCAGTCTGCCATAGCATACATGGTGGCAATGAAACCGCGTTTATGATATACTTTCTGTAAGCCTTCTTCCCTACTCACCGTCCAGCCGCGACCCCTTAAAAGTGCTATGGTCTGCTTGGGCTGAATTTGATGCCCTTGGTAACGCTCAGACCTATTGCTGTGCTCGCGCTCATCTTCAGTAAGTAGATACAATTCTCTAAATACCTGCTTAAAAGGCTGTACCAAACGCTCAGCAAAAAGGTGTTTCTGATATACATCCCATTCTACCGCTGTATATAAATGCGATGCGTGGGCAATGACCAACTCATCTTCTTCTTGCAATTGATGGGTTTTTCCGGAAACGTCGGTAAGGCTACCATCGGTATAGAAACCGGAGATTTCCTTATTGGGAGCGAACAGTACCAATTTGCTCAACATCACCTTCACGATAGGATGCTGCATCATTTTATGAATCTCCAAATCGGTAAACTTATCTTCATTTACCATAGCATTCTCTAGCGACAAACGTGTTCTACTATATTGCCTTGAGAGGTAGGTTTTATTCTCTTTTAATGCGATTACCTGCTTGTCTTTTCGCAACTTGGCCGGTATGGATTTTAAAGATTTATCACCTTTTGCAACTATAATTTCGGCTTTTCCAAGATCATTGATGACCAGAGTAATTTGGGTATCATCAATAGTCAACACCGCATTTTCCATTATAGTCTGGGTTGCCTTTGCCTCCATTGCCCAACCAAAACGTACGCGATCTAGATAGCCCGCATTCCTTGACAAATTATCTAGTGCAATTTCTACCGCTGCCTTTTCACTTTCCTGGCGCTGAGCCCCAAACTGCTTGCTTTCCTTTAAAAAATCTTGCAACAAGTTATAACGCTTCAACAAATCTTTTTCAGGTACGGTTTTGCTCAACGGAATCAACCCTAAAGCACGCACATAATCTTTGTCTCGCTTATCTTTTATCTTCTTTAAGGTCTCGGTAATTTTTACCTCGCCCAACATTACGCTGGAGTATAATTTTACCAGTCTGTGCGCATTACCATCTGTAATATATTTAGCGGCATCATGCAAAATTTTCCAGTTGGCTTTACCCAAACTGCCATATACTTTATTGAACCAATCTATATCAATAGCACCCAACGAAAAGTCCGATTTTGGAATATTGGAATACCTTGAAATAATGGTTTCTTTCTCGCTACTCATATAATCAGATGCATGCGCCTGAAACCACCAAACGGCATCTTCCAGTTTTTCCAATCCTAGATATTCACCAATAACACCTGCCCACTGGGTAGCATAGCACGCCACTTCTATTAGTCGTTTTTTGGATATTTTATGCTCGTCTGCAAGTGCTACAAAATCAGCATAACTCTCGGTTTCCTTAAATGTCGTCTTCTTTAAAATAGCGCTGAAAAGTGATTTTTTACTATTACCATAATAGCTATAACCACGCTCAAAGGTATCTTTACCCAAACGCTGCAACACTTTAAAAACATAGTCTACCCCTTCAACGGTATTAATGGAAAAAATATAATCCGTTGCCGGTGTCACCAAATCTCCCCGTTCCAGCTCGGTTTCCAACAGGTTCGTTTTTAAGGGTAAAAACACATGTTTAGGAACCAAATTTTCAGTTAGCGTACCTCTGCGAATTCTATAATTATAGCCACCATCTATAATGGTCATTAGATCATTGGAATACAGTGCTTGGAAAAGTAGGTCGTCATCATTTATAAATCCTGCTTTATAGAGCCTTAAGGTTACTTCTACATCTGGAAAATTAAGGTTGCCAGAATTTCGTTTTTCCCTGGTAATTTCCTGTATATCCGTAACCGTATCAGGATGTCCAAAATACTGTGCCACCAAGTACATTTGAATGTCCCAGAATCTTTTTAAATCTTCATTACTTAATAAATTAATCTCGCCAACACTTAGATCACCTGCATACGATGTAATAATATTTGCCCAGTTAGCGGTTATGGAATGATGGTATCCACTTAATTGAAACTTATAATTTTGCAACCTTTTGGGAAATGAAGCCACCATGTCTTCAAAAACATCTAGCTTATAGGAAACAATGGTTTCCCTATCCGCATATACTATGAACAAGCGCCTGATTATAGTAATGTACGTTCTTATTTTGGTATAATAGTTTTCTTCGCTATTGATATTTAACCCCGTTAAATCTGGATAAAATTGTTTTATATAAGGTACCAGTTCTTCATACTGTCCAAAAGGATAACTCTTATGGTTTAGAAAACGCAATACGGCACTCATTTCAAAATCGTTCAACTTACTTTGTTCGTACCAGGCTACCCAAACATTGGACAATGGTAAATTATGTAAACGATCTTGTGCCGTGGCATGCTCATCTAGTTTTTTCATATCATGAAGCCCCCGGTTAATAAAGGTGGTGTCGTTCTCACCTTGATAGCCCTCCATCTGATATTCATACGTACCATTTTCAGCAACCAGAGCAATTAATGCATTGACAGTGGTAATTATCTTATCAATGTCAATGATATCCTTAAATTTAAAGTCTGAAGACTGAGAGGTTTTAATACCCAGCTTATCCAAGAAATTAGATTTAACCTCAAAACGAGGCTGTGGCTGGTAAAGGGCACTTAAGTTATTGTAATCTACAGTGCCAAAACCGTTACTGAAATTGTATTCATCCTTATTTTTAACGAACTTATTTAAAAGTACTTGTTCATTTTTGGAGATCTTGGGTCGCTCCTTAAATGTAGCCACCTGAGCTTCTACAAAATCTGGATATCTGTTCTCTGCATCTAAAATGGTAAGTATCTCTAAACCTGCCAATCGTTGGTCAATACTTTTTGCCGTAACCAAGTTGCCGGCACTCTGTTTTATGGTATCATTAGGTAAAGACACCAGCAGTTGTATTACGGCGGTACGCATACTTTTGTTCTTCCGTTTCAACAGATCTTCGGCAATCTCCAAATCGGTATCGTACAAATGCATTTTCCGGAAAATGTTGAGTCCCGTTGCCATAACACACTCATTTCTATTGTATACAGCCTTTCTTGCCAACGCCCTGCGCCATGAGTATTGATCATAGTTTAGCTTTACTTTTTTCTCATCTGTCTTATAATGGTGAAATGCATAACTATAATGTATTGGAAAAACTTTACGAATGTAAGTCTCCCTAAATTCCGACGGCAATTCATCTAGATCGTTTGCCATAAGCTCCAGCTGCTGTTCCGTTGCCTCATGCAATAAAAACTGATAGAAATATTGAGAATTAGGGGTAAAACTCCACCAAGAGAAAATCTTGCTTTCATAAGTTTTTCCCTTATCCTCAACTGTTTTTGCGACCTCGAATAATTTGGTAAACGTATCATTATCCAACTGCATTTCCGGTAAGTTTACCGCCATCCAATGATCTAGGGCATAATCTTTACCTAGTTCTTGTATAAAATATGCAACCAAAGAATCATTGGTACGATCCGTTTTACTCATATAGTAAAGCGCGAGAATTTTCTTGTTCCTATCGGCTGAAGAATACACGATGTCCAAGGCTTTTGCATTGGCTTTATCAACATCCAAAATACCTATAGCCCATAATGCCACATACACCTCAATATTATCTTTACTTTTCAGAAGTGTGTCTACTTCCTTTAAGTTAAGAATTAAAGAGTGCGCCAGTTCCAAAATACGATTGATGACAGATTTCTTAGGCGCCTCCCAGTTTAACCCAAACCAGGTATTTACCGCCCTTACAACGCTACTGAAACGGGTAAGATCATTCTCTAACACTACATTGATCATGTATTTTAAAGACTGGAGACCGGCTTCATCCATAGATTCCATAATGGACTGTCGCAAACCTTCTTGACGTTGAGCAGCCAATAATAGTTTACCCACCATCTCCCAGTGTTTTTCGTCTTCCGAGAGTAATAAAGCTTTGATAATATCTTGACTTACACCACCAATTTCATCTTCACCCTGTAAAATATCGTTCAACAGCTCATTGAACATATCACCACTATTTTGCAAAACAATAGCAAAAAAAACACTGTTGCCATGTGGGTAATATATGCTGTATTGAAAATGTTCTTGCAAGCTTAATCCACAGAAACCAACACGGCTATTGTATAAAAATTGACTAAAAATAGTTAGCTTATTCTGTAAAATATCTTCACTTGGTTGTGATCTAAAGGCTTTGCGATCATAGCTTCTTTGGTAAGGCATGGTATTGATAAAATCCCACATGGCAGATAAATACGGTGCTTGTACCACGCCAAATAATTGTATACCCAAACGCATACCTTCTTCGGTCAACCAAGGGTTTATGGTCAAGGGATCATCAAACTCGCTAATGAAATCGTTACTATTATAATATTCATATTTCTCCTTCTTTATACGTCCTAGAATTTGCCCAAGCCTTCTATAAGGTTGAGAAAATGAACGAAACTCAAAACGATCTACCTCCGGTTTTTGGTGTTGGGCTATATATTTTTGCGCTTTTTCTGCTGGAATCATATGATGCTATTCTTTATGCTTTATATTCTGAAATGAGGACATTACGGATTGTATCTACATATTAACTTATGCAGTACAATGTTATTTTACAGTCTCCAATTAATTATGGCAAGGTAGCCGGAAAGTAACTTTTCTTTCTACCGGAATTTGGGGATTTTTCAACCTACAGGATTTTTTTAATCTTCAATATCACTGAATGCAGTGACAAAAACACCAGTGCTTTTGGAAAGCTTTGTACATCTAAAAAATTACGTGTTATTATGCCGAATACTAACAAAACACCCCTGTTCGATTTTTTTGAGATCGATGCTTCTTTTGAAGCTATAAAAAGCTGTACAAACTACCCTGAAGATTTTTTCTATGAAATTTTTGTGATAGCTAAAACAACGGCGAACAAAGAAATTAGAACGGAATGCACCAATATTATCAAAAAACAGGCACCTGAGTACTTTCAAACGGCATTTAAGAGCCGTAAAAAAATAAGTCAAAAAGGAGGTGTGAAATCGGTTGATTCCAGATTGGTTGCGATGTTGGAATACGGATTACTTTCTGATGAATTAAATCTTTTTAAACTACACTCGTTATTATTCAAAGAACCCGAATTAGGGCTCTTCAATTTCACAAAAAACTTTTTAGACCGTTTGGTAGAACACCCAAGTATACTAGGTAGATTCAACGGAATACAAAAGCTAGAAATATCATTAAAGAATGAGGGCAATGCATACACTACAATTTTAGAAGCACTACCTCATCTCACCTCTTTAGAGGCACTAGAAATACAGGCAGATTTTGAACAATTGCCTAATGAATTAGGCAACCTAACCAACCTAAAAAAAATGAAGCTTACCATGCCATTTTTAAAGGAAGTACCTGCTTCAATAGGTAAATTAAAATCACTGGAAGAATTCACCTTTAAAGGCGATTACTCTTTTGGAGGCGATGATCACAACACCTATTTAAAAGATTTCCATTGGCTTGCTGACCTTAAATTTTTAAAAGAATTAAAGTTGCAAAATGTAGGAGTGGAAGATTTGTCTGTAGTTGTATTTCCACCCACATTGAAAAAGATAGATTTATATGGTTTAGACCAGCTAACGGCGTTGCCAAAGGAAATGAAAAACCTACCGAAACTAAAGAAATTCAAGGTAGTTTCTAACCGTTTGGAAACCTTACCTACAGGATTTGAAGCAATGCCAGAGTTGCAGCTGTTTGAACTTATAGCTCCCAAAATAACAACCATTTCTGCAGATTTCTTTTTTGGTTTTGAGTCCAGACCGAATTTGATCACAAAAATTGGCAACCGTAATATAGACATTGCCCCAATGACCGAGAAATCTAGCCGAAAAGAACTGAATTTAGATACACCCAAACTGCTACATTATGTATTGGACAATGCGGAGTTTTTTCCAGAATTGACAACCATCTCAATTAATTGCGAAGCTCCGGAAAAAAAGCACAAGAATACCTTGGCAGCGTTTAAAAACCTAACCAGCATTACTTATAAACTAGTACCCAACTTAGATTGGATTTTTGATGGGATAAATGAATTAGAAACAATAGAAAGTGTCACCCTGTATAAAAACACTTCTTATGCTACTCCCGTAGGCGAAGCACCTAGCTCTGCAATGGTACCCAAAGCACTTTCTAAAATTGAAAAACTAAAGCAATTCACCGTTCAGTTTGAGAACCATTTGGAATTAAATACAGATGCACTGCCCAAACATACAGAGCAGCTGACCATAAAAGGTTTAAAAGGGATTATTCCTGGAAAAACAAAACGCTCGGCAACTCAGGTAAATATTGAACATACGCCCGTATCAGATTTAAAAGCGTTTTATGATGTGATGGATGCTCAACAGATGGACTTAGGTAAAAACAACTCATATATAGCAGGCGAATCGGGATTCGCGTTTCTTAAAAATCCGCAGAACATTAAAAAATATGAGTATACCGGTCCCGCTAACAATATTGCAGAGCTTTTAAAAGCCTGTCCGAATTTAGAATATCTGTTTGTTGAGTTCCCGGAAGATAAACCAGAATTCTACGAGGGACTTTCTGGATATGAAAACTCAAAATTAAAATCGCTACAACTCAATAATTATAAGGGAGATAGTGCTTCTTTACAATCGGTATTGGAGCAAACTCCTAATCTTGAACATCTAGAGCTAAGGGATTGCACGGGAATTCGTGATTTTCCAAAGGTAAGTCTGAACAAGTTAAAAATACTTGAACTATACAGTTGTGATGTACAAACATTGTCAGGCTTAAATGTGCCCCAAATAAGAGCGTTTAAAATAAACTTTTGTGATAATTTTGGTTCAGAAGCCTTAGAAACGATTACGCAGTGGAAAACCCTAAAATACCTTTGGCTAGAACATATATCAAAAGAAATGAAAACCTACCCAACTGCAATTGCCAATCTCACTTTAGACACTCTTTTAATTAACGGCAAATACAGCAAAAGGAAAATACCACATTGGATCGGCACTATGAAATCGCTTCGAGTTTTAGGAATAGAAAGTTTTACACAAAACACACTACCTAAAGAATTGGCAAAACTTACCCAATTGGAAGTATTGAGTATCACCGGTTGTGATTTTCAAGAGCGGTTATCAGAGGAATTTAGACAGCTACATTTAAAAAAATTGATTTATTGGACCTCTAAATTTTCAGGCAGTAATATGAAGTTTGAACTATACGAACCTCTTGTTGGCAAAGGTATAACCCAAAGATATTTTGACGATGATGACAAAATAAAACCATTTAAACTTGGATAAAATGAATATCCAAAAAACAATGAACAATCTCATTTTTGAGATATAAAATCACGTAATAACATTAATGAACATTAACCTTAAAAACTATCTTATGAAGAAATGATAAATTAGATTACGATGGACAAACAAGAATTACTAGGTAAAGAATTGAGTAACCTGTATGCAATTAACAAACAGGTAAGCCATTATTTTAAAAATAGTGACCTGAGCTTTTTAGACGAACATAGACAGCAAACCGTAAATAATTACATAAATGCCAATCTTAAGAATGAGGAATTGGTCACCAAAATGTTACGCTTATTAGAGGTAAACCCAGGCAATACCGTAGATTCAATAGTAAATGAAATTACCGAGAATTTACATGAGATAAGCCTAAAAAAAACCGACAATAAAGCATTGAACGGCTTGGGGTATATGATGTCTTTTAATAGACTATTAAGCTATCATAAAGCAAATGTGGTCAACATTGATTTTATTTTGAACGAGCTAGATTTAAGCTAAAGTAATAACAGCTTACACTGCAATATTACTCATCATTAAAATATCGTTCAAATTTTTTGAAATCAACGGTTTTGAAATAAAATCGCGAACTAAATCATATTTTTTTGCCCGCTTAATTTCATGGTCTCCATAATGTGAGCTTACTATGAAAATCTGAGGTTTGTTTACCAGCGGTAATTTTGAGAATTTATCCAAGAATCCCCATCCATCCATAATAGGCATATTAAGGTCCAATAAAATGATATCGGGCATTCGTTGACCTTTGTTTAATTGGGAAGTTAAATTGGTTAAAGCTTCATCACCATCCTCATATACAAGAATGTCAGCGCTCACAAAATTATTGTGGTTCAAAAGAATTTTAGTACCATAAACACAAATTGGATCGTCATCTATAATACAAACTGTATCAATTTTCATAGCTAATAATATTCGTTAATCCCTGGGGAAATTTAGTTCTTAAAATTAACAGGATTTAACTTACAATAAAATTTTGATAGTTGCTAATAATTTCTACAATAAATTGCATAAACCACAGCATTTCAAAACTTTAACATTATTAATTATTCAATATTAAACGCTAAAATTTTGTTAAAAAAATTAGAAACTAACACATTTTTTTTGAAACGATAAATAACATAAGCAAAAATTTAAAATATGATAAAAATACTTGTATCACTATGAAATACAACTATGTAACTAAAAACAATGCAATAATAACCGAAAATACATCCTGTAAAAAATTAATATTAATCTTTTAAACTACTACTGAAATGAGAAAAATTAGCATCATCCTTTTATTCAGCCTTTTTGCGATCAACGCTTTACAGGCACAAATTAATTTAGAACAAAAGACAGTGACCGTAACCGGTAGCGCCCCTTTAGAAAAAACAATTATTAAATACAGGGTTAAGGCTACCTTAAGTATGGATCAAGTCTACTATGCCGATACACGAGTGGAAAACCTAGACCAATTAAGAAAACAATATTATCAAGAATTGAAAGCATTGAACATAGATACCTCTAAATTTCAAGAAAAAGAGATGGAGTATTTTTCTTTAGGATATCAACGCGACGGTACCATTTTATACTATGAAACAGATTCTAAAGAGCTAGCCATGAAATTACTGAAGACAAACTTGTTAGGGGTTCAATTACAATTTCAAGTAAAACAAAATGTTTCACCTGAAAACAATAAAGTTGCACTCAATGCCGCATTGGAAAATGCCAAGGCATATGCTATGGAATTATGTAAAACAATAAACACTGATTTAGGCAACATACACGCTATTAGCAGTAACTCTAATTATAATGACGATTGGACCAGTTATTATGCAGACTACCAAGAGCAATTAACGGTCAACGTAGTGTATAGCATGAATTAATATTTTTGTGTTTAATGTACCAATGGGCTGTTATACTGGGTGTAACAGCCTTCTTTTTATCAGATTATTATCAAAAAAAACCAACACCAAAATTCATTGGCATTGGCTTATTTCAACTCTAATTTATTCTAAACTCGCTGTAAAAATCGCAATTAACTTTAGTTTTAATTTAAAGTAATCATCAATCTTATTTTAAGTTAATCGGTTTTGCCGGCATAGTTTGTATATCTACGTCAACATCTAAAATTTTAGCTATGGTTGGTGCAAGTTGATCGGTATAAAGTTGCCCATCAACTGCTTCCTCAACAGGTTTTACATTTGGACCTAAAATTGCCATCCATGTATGTTGGGCTCCTTTTACATTGCTACCATGACTTGTCCATTTAGAATCTTCAAGAATACCAGATCCCCTACCATGGTCCGTAGTGATTATAAAATAGGTATTATCCTTATAAAAATCGTCTTGCTGTACGTATTGCCATAAATCCGCTATTAAAGCGTCAGTATTATGTAATGATTTCATGTAAAAATCAAACTTGCCGCCATGTGCAAAATCATCCGTTTCACCATAAGATATGTATACAACTTTAGGATGGTTCTTTTTTACATATTCTTTTGCGTAATGGTGGGTAAACACATCTAACCGTACACTTTCCCAAATAATTGGCGCTTGACGTTGCATTTCATTTAAGAATATCTCCTTACCACTCAAATCTCCTTGGGCATTCATATACCCGGCATTTACGGGGATTTCGCTCCTTTTATCATTGATGATAAAAGGAAAAACGTCCCAACTGGCAAAGGCGGCAACCTTACCTGTATACCGCTCTTGTTTATTTGCCAATTCTAAAACCGTTACATTCTTATTGTAGTTTTTGTCGTTACTATCAATATGGGCATCATCTGCCTTACCGGTTAAGATCTCATTATACCCAGGATAGGAAAATAACATTTTATTAGTGAGATCAACTTTACTGCCTTTGGTCCTATTGCCGTACAATTGACCATCTTTGACAATGGTATTCCAAAAAAAAGGCATGATTTTTTCCCTACTTTCTTCAGGTGAACTACCTGAAAACATTTTATTCAATAGCTCTTTGCCCTCTGTATAATTACTCTGCACCAATGCCGTATCTAAACCATGATATACATCTTGCCAACGTACACCATCTAACGTAATTAAAAATACATTAGCCGTCTTATCAATTTGAGCTGTTGCCCCTACCCACATAAATAGCACGGCAACCAATAGTATTCTCGTTCGTATTTTCATCATCAAATTAATTATTCGTTTTAAATGATTCAGTTTTTGACCAATCACTCCAATTTAAATGTTGGTCCCTATAGCGTACTCGCCAATAATATTTGGTATTCGGTTTTAATCTTTTAGTGGGTTCATCGGTTAAGTTATCGTTTTCTTGCCTGTTTTCGCCGTAGTACCAATTTTCAGATTGTTTCCAACTATCCAGAGCCAATGTATCAAAATCCTGTGTTGTGGATATTTGCCAATGTGATGCCGCATGATAGGCATCTTTAAAGGAACTTCTAAAAGGTTGCGCCTTTAACATTCCTCCAGTATACTCCACCGCACCATTAAATGCAATAGCTATTGGAGTTTCCGGTTGATGTGATTTGGCATAAATGACAATTTCATCTGTTTTTTCATTGTCCCTATACAACTCTTCATTTCCCCTACTGATTCTTTTGATGGTGAATTTTGGATTCTCATGATTACCATCAACCTCTACCATGACAAATCCGTATTCATCTTGGGTAACACTGAATTCATCATAGTCCCTACCCTCAAACTCACCCCAATTATCAATAGCACCACCTGCGGACGCCACGTTGATCCAAAGATGTTTATGATCCTTAGACTGCCCTCTAGAATAGCCATGGGTATGTCCAAAAAAATGCAAACTAGGCTTACCTGTTTTGGTGGTAAATTCCTCTAACATTTTTACCACCTTACCTGAAGATTCTTCTTCACCAGGAATCCATAATTCAGATTTGTGCGGATGGTGCAATTGTGCGAACACAAAATCTATTTCCCCATTCTTAGCCGTCTCTTCAAGCAATGATTTCAGCCAAGCAAATTGCTCACGACTATCACGGTATCCTTCATTTGAATTAAGACCGATAATTCTGGTATTGCCATAATCTTTGTACCACCAATGCTCTGCATATGCGGGTGTACCATTTTTAGGCAAACTAAAATATTTAAAATAATAGTTTGCGTTTCTTTCATGATTACCCAGTACAGGATACACAGGCACTTCTGAAAAAAGTTTTTGCGCAGGCTTAAAAAAGTCTTTTTGCCACTGCTCATACTTTGCACCGTTCTCTACCAAATCTCCAGGTATTAAAACCATTGCCAAATCATCTGGCGTAGTATTGCCATATTCCGACTTCAAGAAGGGCAGTATACCTTTGTTTACAATTTCATTGAACTTATCCGGATTTTGGTGATCAATCTGCATATCGCTCATAGCCAAAAAATTGAACGACTCATTATCACTTGCAAATGGAGGTGTCTTAAACTGATAAATATCTGACACCAACTTATCTGTTTTCACGCGATAATAATAGGTAGTAAATCTTTTTAGTCCTGTTAATTTTACCTCATGAATACGAGATGGACCAAAGTTGATATCCTCAGCACCACCTACCGCTTTTTTACCCAACTTAGGTGATGTACCAAACTCAACCACGCTTTCTTCTCCCAAAGAAGTCTCCCACATTACCGTAATTTCGGTAGGGTTCGCATCTTGCAAATAAGGCTTAACCACAAATACCGATGTCTCTTGGGCATATAAGGCAACACCACAAAAATAGGTTGCCAAAAAAGTAAAATTCAATAGTTTCATATGTCATTAATTACTAACGCTATCTAGCGCATGTTCTAAAATTTGTATTGCATTCTTTAATTCAGTTCTAGTAATGGTCAACGCCGGAGCCAATTGAAGCACATTACCTGCGGATACCTTAAAACTCAGACCATTTTTAAGGCAATTGTACATAACCTGTTCAGCTTTTTCCACTGCTTTCTCCTTCGTCTCCCTATTGGTTACCAACTCAACGCCCCATAGTAATCCACGACCACGTATATCGCCTATAAGTTCATACTTTTCCTTTAAAATGGTCATTGAAGTACACATTGTCAAAGAATCTCCCGCAACCTTATGCAGTATTTTTTCCTCTTCTATAATTTCTAAGGTCGTCAATGCCGCCATGGCACCTATGGGACTTTTTTCATGGGTATAATGCCCCAATGAAATGTCCGGGAAGGTATTATACCTATCTCTGGTAACCATACAGGCCTGTGGAAAAATACCACCGCCCAAACCTTTGCCCAAGCAAAGAATATCGGGTTCTATACCGTAATGTTCAAAAGCGAACATTTTTCCGGTTCTGCCCAAAGCAATGGGTATTTCATCTAAAATAAGAACAACCCCATACTTATCACATAATGCACGAGCCGCTTTCCAAAATGTTACCGAAGGCAATTGAACGTCCGTATTTCGAACCGTCTCTGCGATAAAAGCACCTATATCACCCTCTTTAGCAAATACATATTCCAAATATTCCAAGCATTTAGCCTCATCACCTTCAAAAATACCCCTATAGGTCACAGGTGGAGGTATTCTTTCTACACCTGGCATCATTGGTCCCATATATTCCCTAAAAACAGCTTCTCCACCAACACTGATAGCATCTAAAGATGCGCCATGAAATGAGTCCCAAAACGATACCACTTTAAATTTACCGGTAACGGCGCGTGCCAATTTTAAAGCAATACCTACCGCCGAACTCCCGTTTGGAGTCATTAAAACCCTATTTAAATCCGATGGAAGCAATGAAGCCAGCTTCTCCGCAAATTTTATAGCAGGTTCATTCGTATATCTCCTGGTAGAAAAAGACAGCCCCTGTAACTGCTCCGTTAAGCGCTTTACCAATTTAGGATGTGAGAACCCCAGTTGATGCACATTGTTACCATGAAAATCTAAATATCGCTTACCGGATATATTCTCTATATGTGGACCGCTACAATTACCAAGCACATCTAAACAAGGCGTAGACAAAGCTTGATGAAAAAAGTAACGGGCATCTTTTTCCAATAACCTTAAAGTCTTTACATCGGTAATACCATCAATCCAATCATTTCTGGCATGTGTGTTATTTATATCTCCTTCGGTACGTTTATTCTGCAATGGATCATGTTTCATATTACGGTCATTCAACATTATCGCGCTTTTAAAAAATCCGTAGATAAAATTTGATTAGGCGTTTTATCACCTTCAATATAAACATCTAACCAACCGTCACCACCGCCATTGAACCAAAGCACTTCAACGGTGTGACTACCTTTGTCCATTTCAATACTTCCTGTTTTTGTTCTTACGCCATGGTCCCCGTCATTATCGACAACCAAGTGACCATCTATGTACAGCTTACTACCATCATCTGATCTTACTGCAAAGTTGTAACTGTCTTCATGTTCTATTTTGAGCAAACTCTTAAACCTGAACAATGTGTTTACTTGTATATGCTGACGAACTTCTTCCGATGAAAATTCAAAAACGGTTCCCCTAGCATCCGGTTTTCTATTCCCTATTGATGGAATAAAGGAAAGGTTGTTCAAATGAAAAACCTCATAAGAAACAGGAGCTTTAAGCGATGCTGGTTTTATCCTAAAAAATGCTTCGGAAACCCTACTGCTCAACTTATCAGCAACAAATATGGCACTCTTTACCACCGTATTTTCTTTTAGAACTATGGACTGTGTAAAGGTGTTGGATTCTTTCGTTGGCATTGCACCATTTAGCGTATACCTAATTTCACCGTAGGCATTTGGGTTTTCTAATACTAACTGGGTCTCATCATTGAACAAGCCCCCATCTGCTGCATAGCCCTTTGCTGGTCTATTTAATCTTGGTTTTTTCAACTGTACCAAAGTAGGGTAACCATCTTCCACATTTTTACCCTTAAAAGCCTCAAGTACAGGTCTACCGATCCATGCACGTGGTGTTTTAATTTGAAGGGCGTGTGCAACAGTTGCAGCATTGTCATATTGGTATACAGGATATTTTATCCTATAATCTTTTTTTATACCCTTGCCCCAAAGAATAAAAGGTATTTCAATTTCTTCCATAGATTCGCCACCATGGCCTTTGCCCTTACCGCCATGATCAGAACTAATGATTACCATAGTATTATCTGCCATACCAGATTCCGTAATGGCCTTCATAATTTCCGCCAATAATGAATCTGCCTTTTCAACCGCATGGTAATACTCTTTTGTACCGTGCCCAAACTCATGACCAGCATGATCAATATGATCAAAGTGGACAAACGTAAATAAGGGTTTTTCTACTTTGATATAACTACTGGCGTTCACAGCAGTTTCTTCCTCGGTAGCGGGATTTTCATCAAAGTCTACCGCATTTTTCTCAAATAACCGTCCAAAACCTCCCCAATGATAAATAGCTCCAATTTTTTCCGATGTTCTTTGCTCACGAATCAAATGAAAAATACTGGGAAACAAAAAAGGTTCGCTCTGTGTAACCGCAGGTAAGGTAAGATTATCTCTTTCCCAAGCATTGGATGTAATACCGTGTTGTTCCGGTCCGGCACCCATAATCATAGAAGCCCAATTGGTACTTGAACTTGTGGGTAAAACTGCCCTTGCGTGCATGGTTGAAGCACCCTCTTCTATCATAGAATCAAAAGTAGGCGTATCAGCATTTTGGAGTCCGTCTGGACTCAACCCATCAAAACCGATTACCACAACATGGGTGGTTTCAGAACCCATTTTATCCAACTTGTCATAATCACAAGACCATAGGGAGGTCATCCCTATGGTCAGTGTTATAATTGAAGTGTATTTTTTAACCCTTTGCTTAATCAACATCCCACCAAAGTTTGGTATTAATATCATCGGTACCCATACTTTGTACAGCGGCATTGTAGTTTTCGCTATTGGTAGATTTTACGGAATTTGGATATTGAAAACGTACCGGAACCATACCATCGTTAACAGCATCTGGTCCTGGAATTACTTCTGGCATTCCCGTTCTTCTCCAATCTGACCATCCTTCAAAACCGGTGTAGAATAACGATATCCATTTTTGAAGCGCAATTTTCGCCAAATTATCATCTGTAGCCGCAGTTAATGCTACAGCATCTTGCCCAACATAAGCCTCAAGATCCGTTGCTTGCATAGCATTGGCAATATCTGACCATCCGCCAGCGGCAACTCTTTCTGTATAATATGCAAATGAAGCTCTAATTCCGTTTTCATAATACATAGCTGCATCGCCAGAAGAAATAAAACCTCTTTCAGCAGCTTCTGCCAAAATAAACTGAAGTTCAGAGTAGCTCATTATAATAGTATGTGAAGCCGTAGCCGAAGCCTGCTCTGGGTTACAGGCCCTACATGCTAAAAGAATACCCAGTCTAGAGATGAAATTTGAGCCGGACTCATCTGGGTTTCCAGAGGGACTATATCCTAATGCCGCTTCATCATCCAACCCATTGGGCATACCTACATAATCATTAAAATCTTCAGAGAAAATACCTTTATCAGAATCTGTAGTTGGCTGTGCAAAAACATATAGTCTATTATCGTTCAGATCCTTTAAACGGGTTTCAAGAGTTTGGCTTAATCTCACCTCATCAAAACTACCGCTACGGGCGTCATATTTTGGTTGTGGGTTATCAGAATTCCACTCTACAATAGCCATATCTTCATTACTTTCAAAAATAGGATAGGCAGATGGGTTACCCGTTATTTGAGCCATACCCGCAACTGCGGTGGCATTATCAACATCACTGATACGCATTAGCAAACGCAACCTCAATGAATTGGCAAACTTTCTCCATTTTTCAATATCACCATTATAGATGATGTCGCCAGATATATTTCCAGCTCCCGTTAAAACGGTGTTCGCAGTTTCTAAATCTGCCAAAATACTAGCATAAATAGAGCTTTGAGCGTCAAAAGCAGGAGTTACGTTACCGTCTTCAATACCACTGGTAGCTTCAGAATAAGGCACATCACCATAGGCATCGGTTACGTAAGAATAAATCCAAGATTTCATTACCAAGGCAACACCATAGTAATTTTGCGCCTCTTCATTGGTCTCCGTATCCCTAATGATATTTTCCACATCGCGTAAAGACGCATATGCATTGTCATAAGGGTCACCAGACGGAGACCAGTTATAGGTATCGCCACTGGTAAACTGCAACCTAGCGCCATATTGTACCACGGTAAAACCTTCTTCCCAACCTTGGTTCCCCCAATTATAGGCCATTTCTCGTTGTATGCCCGGCAATAAAAGTTCTGGTTGTGCAGAAGCCGGATAGTTAGGATTTATATTGATCGTTTCAAAATCTTCGGTACAGCTAACCGCAAGTACCAAGGATATTAGAAGTAATAGTATTTTTTTCATGATTTCTTTATATTATTTAGTTTTCGTCAATTAGAAATTAACCTGTAGGTTAAAGGTGAACGAACGCGAACTTGGGTAACTCATATTTTCTATACCCGGTTGCAACGTACCCCCGGAAACACCAACCGTTTCTGGATCAAAATGAGGATTGTCCGTCCATAGAATCAGGTTTCTACCAGTTACAGAAATTCTAGCATTGGTGATCGGTAATTGATCGATCATTTTTTGCGGAAATGAATATCCTAATGAAACCTCTCTAAGTTTGGTATAAGAAGCATCATACTTTGCCGCTTCTACATTATCCCTTTCATAATATCTGTTATTGAATGTTCTAGCATCTACATTTATAGTGTTTGGAGTATATACAGGGTTCTCTGCCGTTCCCGTATTTATAACACCTTCTGCAACAATTCCGGTTTCCCTTCCTTCTAAAGTTTCTTGCAGTTGCCCAGAAGTACTACCAATAGTCTTAGTTCTAGATACTACGATACCGCCCTGTCTGGTATCTATCAAAAACCCTAGATCAACATTCTTGTATTTGAAGGTATTTTGTATACCCAAAGTAAAGTCTGGTGCATAATCACCTTGGTATACCAAATCATCTGTACGTTCTGGAATACCTTGATTATTGATGATCATTTGCCCAAAGTACTCACTAGTTTCATCTTCTACCCTTTGAAAACCTCTACCATAAATAGCACTGATAGAACCTCCTTCGCGAGCTTGTATATATGCTCCGTTAGCCTCGGTCAACGTAAACTGAATATCATCACCCAGATCTTTCACCTCACTTTTATTAGTGGCGAAATTGAAGGTTGAGCTCCATTTAAAATTATCCGTTAACACTGGAACAAAGTTGGCAATAGCCTCAAAACCGTAGTTACGAACTTCGCCCGCATTGATCAACTGACTGCTATAACCACTGGCAATATCCGTACTAATATTTATGATCTGGTTTTTGGTAGCGCTATCATAATAGGTCATATCCAAATTAATTCTACTTTGTAGAAAACGCAGGTCCAGACCAAATTCATAAGAGCCTGTTATCTCTGGTTTTAAATTTGCATTTGGTATCAATGAAGATTCTGTCAATATAGGTGTGGAACTATCAAATTGAGTCTCATTTTGGTAAAAACTACGTAATCTATACGCATCGGTATCATTACCTACCTCAGCATAAGCAGCCCTTACCTTGGCAAACGTTACCCAGTCTGGCATATTGAACATATCACTGGCAATGGCACTTAATGTAACCGATGGATAGAAATATGAATTATTACCTTCTGGCAATGTACTAGACCAGTCATTTCTTCCTGTAATGTCCATAAACAACACATTGTCATAACCAAATCTGGCATAACCGTATAAACTATTGATGCGCTTTTCACTGTTGTTAGAGCTCACTTGCACTGCCTGTCTACTATTATTAAATGAATACACCCCGGGATTGATCAACTGTGGAGCTACACTTTTTGTAAAATCTTGCTTTTGACGTAATTGGTTTCCACCTGCGTAAATATTTAAATTAAACTTTTCCCCAAAGGTTTTATCATAACTCAGCAAGAAATCAGAATTACTTTCTTCAAAGAAAATATTATCTTCTTGATATGTCCCAAAAGGAAAACGCTGCGTACTGAACGCTCTTTTACGAACCCTAAAATCTCTATAGAAATCACGACCACTACGAAGCAACAACTTCCAGTTTTCACTAATATCATAAGTTAGGCTTACATTACCGAACATACGATCCTTATCTTGCGCATTGGTATTCTCATACATTGTAAAATAAGGGTTGTCATGATAGTTGTAGTTGTAGTTAAACTGCTGTATACCCTCTAAACCAGGTTGCCAATAATCTCTAAGGTTATTGGTATTCAATTGGCGCCCGTACCAAATGAACAGGTACATGATACTTTCCGTACCGTAACCTACTGCAGGTCTATTGTCACTATCTGTCTTTACGTAATTAAGATTGGCATTTACCTTTACTTTATCCGATACATTCATGGTTCCGGAAAAACTTAAGGTATTTCTATTGAGATCAGTATTGGGCAATGTACCTTCTTGATCTAAGTTCTGAAACGACAATCTCATGTTTCCCATTTCACCACTTTTAGAAATGGCAATACTATTGGTCTTTGTAATACCAGTTTCAAAGAAATCTTTTGTATTATCAGGTTGAGATACCCATGGTGTAGGAATAATATCGGCATTACTCACCGAGGTGTCACCACCTCTGGTTCCATCTGTTCTTGGCGAGTCAAATTGTGCGATCATAAGTCCGGTATCCAATCTTGGGCCCCAACTTTCATCAACACCATCGGCAATACCTGAACCACTACCATCCACAAAAGAAAACTGTTGGTTATTCCCCTGTCCGTACTCATTTTGCCAGTCTGGCAGCATTAATACATTTTCTACGGTAATACCCGTATTAAAAGAAACACCAAGCTTACTACTTTGGGATTTCCCTTTTTTTGTTGTTATGATAATAGCACCGTTTGCCGCTCTTGATCCATAAAGCGCTGCTGCAGCCGGACCTTTTAGCACGTTGATCGATTCTATATCTTGCGGATTGATTTCAGCTGCACCATTACCATAATCTACACTCTGCGTACCAGATCCACTAGAACCAACAATTTCATTACTGATAGGTGTACCATCTACAATGAACAATGGCGAGTTACCATTAATGTTCAGAGAAGCATCTCCACGAATAGAAACCCTTGCCGAGCCACCCAATCCGGTTGGGCTGTTGGTAATTTGTAAACCGGCCACCTTACCGGACATGCTGTTCAATAAGTTTGGCTCCCGTGCCTGAACAACCTCGTCATTATCCAATTCTTGAGAGGCGTAACCCAAAGATTTTTTCTCTCTTTCTATTCCCAATGCGGTAACTACAACTTCATCTAGTTGTTGAGAATCTGGCTGTAGGTTTATGGTGCCCGTAATTTTATTCGCTGTATTATACTCCTGAGCAATATACCCAATATAGGATACCACTAAAATGTCATTTGAACCGTTCAGTTCAATACTGAAGTTGCCATCAAAATCTGTGGCCACCCCGTTCGTTGTTCCTTTCACTACTACAGTAGCACCAGGTAAAGGAACTTGGTTTTCGTCTAACACCTTACCCGTAAATACCGTTTGGGCATGTGCTACAAAACTTGCTAAAAACACAAGCATTGTAATTAATAATGTTTTTTTCATTTTGTTCGTATTTGTAAACTTTGGTTTGTTAGTTTAGCAAATATCTAAATGAAAATTCAATGACAAGCCTATTACACATTAAGCAATTGCAACCATTACAAAGCTAAAGTTAGCTTATGGTTAGTTAAACATTATTTACAAATATGCAAAATGTAAGTTTTATGTTAAGCCCCTGCACCATGGCTGATTACAGCTGTAGCACCTACCAAAAAACAATACATTTTATTTTTCATTATGTTTGTAGGAGAACACTTATCAATGGATGATTACCTTATTGGAATTGGCAAACGGATCAAAGAAATTCGTAAAAACGGGAGTTTGACTATTAGTGAAATTGCCATGCGCGCCGGAGTAACAGCAGGACTTATTTCTAGAATAGAAAATGGTAGAACAATTCCCTCTTTACCCGTACTATTAAAAATTATAAGTTCCTTGGATATTGAAGTGACCGATTTTTTTAGCGGACTACCACAATCTAACGGAGCCAATTTTATTGTTTCTAGAAAAGAGGATAATACCTTTATAGAAAAAGAAGACGATGCTATTGGATTTTCTTATTCGCTTATTTTTGGTAAACAGCTTAATAGCCTAGGTTTTGAAGCCGTATTATTACACGTACACCCCAACTCTAAAAGAGACAAGGTAAAGACCGATGCCTATGAGTTCAAATACATGCTTTCAGGTGAATGCTATTATATTATAGACGAAGAGGAGGTACTGATCAAAGAAGGAGATTCTATATTTTTTGATGGTAGAATTGCCCATGTCCCAGAAAACAGGAGCAACAATACGGCAACTATGTTAGTACTTTACTTTTTTATATAACCAACCAAAACATACAAATAAAAAAAGCCACGATCAGTGGCTTTTTTTTTATTTTATTTTCATCCTTTAAGATGGTAATAACAACTGCCTTAATTCGGTTAAGCTATCAAGAACATGGGTTGGGTTTGCACTTAATAACTGATGTCTGGTATGTGCACCAGTGGTCACCCCGATCGTAACCCCACAATTGGCATTTTTTCCCTCTTCAATATCGATTATGGAATCACCGGCTTTTAGCACCAGTTCTTCATCATGAACGTTAAGTTTCATCATTGCCTCAACGATCATATCTGGATTAGGCCTACCAAGAACCACATCATCTGCCGTTACTAAAACATCATACTGCTTGCCTTCGGTCCAATCCATTTTATTTAATAATAACTGGGCGGTTTTACTATCATACCCTGTATTCAAAGCTACTTTAATGCCATTTTCTTTTAATGACAGTAACATCTGTTCTACACCTTCATAACTACCTACCTCCAGCTTATGGTATGCTTCATTAAGCAACACCTTAAAATCTTCAAAAATGGAAGCTGCCATTTCTGCATCTACACTACCGATGTCCGCTTTAATAATATCTTTTATTGCTTGATGTTTTTCTTTACCGGCACCATGTTCCAACACAAAATCCAAGGTCAATTGAAAACCTCTCTCATTGATCGCCTTTTGTAAAGTCTTATATACCACATTGTCTTCATTGACAACAGTACCTGCCATATCAAATACGGCCAATTTAATTCTATGCATGCTAAATATTAAAAATTTGTTGAATGTTCTGTTTTGAAAAACCTGCACTACCGGTCATTCCCTTACCCCCAATACCGGTAACAATATGAATATTCCTATCTATGGTGCGCTCATAAATATCAGAATTCATACATTGAGAATACATGCCAAACCAACGCTGTTCAATTTCATAGGTGGGCAGGCTAAAAATTTCTTTGGCCCTTGTTAGCATTAAGTCATCAATATCCATATTTAAGTCGAACCCAAGATCATCAATATTGTCCGCATCTGCATATTCATGAGAATCCCCAAGAATAACCCCACCATCCATAGCTTGTTTAAATAAAATATGTACTCCCCATTTTTTCTCAAGACTATCCATTGGTTCTTTGGATTTGATCTTTAAATAAGACGGACACTCAGCAAAAGCCTCATATCTTCTAATGGAAAGTCCCGTTAATATAGATCCGCTAATTTTAAAATCACCTTGTGATTTGGTCTTCATCATCTGTAACTTAGAAACCTCTAAATCACTAGTGGAAAATAGTTCTGGATACAACGTTTTAAAATCGCTACCATTACAGATAATTACCTTTGCAGACATCAACATTCTACCGTTTGCCAATTGAGTGCTTACTTCATTATTAAGCGCATTGCATTCAATTACCTTAGCCTTATAAAAAATGCTTACCCCTTTTTTCTTTAAATACTTATGTACACGACCGATCATGGTGCGAGGTTCTACAGTAATTTCCTCAGGAAAGAATAAACCAGCTTTTACATACCGCTCATTTAATCCTGGGTATTTTCTAAGACATTCCGTCTTTGTAAAAAGAATAGAAGTGTAATTATTGGCTCGGTTAATTTCTTTCAACTCTTCAATTAGCTGAATCTCATCATCGTTAGAAGCCAAATAAATAGATCCTTCTTGCCGTACCGAAATATCAAATTTAGCATGGATCTTCTTATATATCTTTAAGCTTTTACGACCGTATTGTTGCCATTTGGTATTCATACCAGAGGGTACCACCTGTCCAAAATTGCGAACTGTAGCCCCTTTGGGCATAGCATCTTTTTCAAGCAAAGCTACTTTTAACCCTTTTTTCATGGCATGATAGGCATGAAAAGTACCTAACACACCACCACCAACTACAACTAAATCATACTCAATATCTGCCATTAATCATGGGGATTTTAAAATGGATACTAGAATTATTTTGCTTGTATTTCTTTTGAAAATAGAACATGGATACTATAGAAACACCTACACCCAAAAAGGCAATACAGTAGGTAGCACCCATGAAAAACTGTAGCCAAGAACTATTTGGGCTTCCAAAATTTTTATAAAGTAATACTGCCATACTACCCAAGTAACCGAAGGAATCTGCAATATAAATAAGGTAACCAGCATTACCTTTAATAGAAAAAGTGGCGATCATCCGATCAAAAAAGATACAATTGAACGGCACATAGCAGGCATAAAGTCCAAAACCTATAAACACCATCCAATACACAGGCTGAAGGGCGCCTTGTTGAAATAAAAAGGTAGAAACCCCTACCAGCACACTTGCCAGTATCAACAAGAAATGAAACCCCATAAAAGCCTTAAAGTTATTTTTTATCAACCCGAACAACCCCAATACAAGTAACACCAAAAATGCTATTGGAAGTTCAGATAGTGTATAAATAGAAGCATCACCGGCATACCCCACACTGTCCCATAATTCTCTAGAAAAATTATCCCTAAAATCCCGTAACGCGGTAAGCGCGGTATAAAAGACCACTAAAATTATAATCGGAAAAGAAAATTTGCTGAAGACCTTTTTACGATCCGCTGCACACATTGGTTTTCTTTTCTTTCTGAGTTTAATATCCTCTGCTGTTGGTGGAGGTAATTTGTTCAAAAAATAAAGGCAAATGAAAAACGGCAGAAGAAACAGGGCTCCCGTAACCGCAGGCATCCAAAATTCGGAAATTGCATAGGTGGTAATTAACCATAACCCAACAGATTTTACGGCACCGCTAGACACTATAAAACTAGAACATAGAATAATGCTCAGTATCTCGGTCATTTTTCTACCCTCCAAAAAAGAAAACGTAATTCCCCAGATCATACCCAAGGAAAGTCCGTTAAGGAAAAATAGTATGAAATTATATGGACTTGGCAGCAGACCAAATAGTACCAGCGTTAATTCTGCAAATAAGATCATGCCCGTTAAATAGGCTACTCTATTTTGTACCTGCAATGCAGAAACCACCCGAATGCCAATAAATTTAGAAAGCATATACCCTACTACCTGAGCCAAAATGAGCAAAATTTTGTAGTCGATACCAAACAACATTTGACCATCAAATGTGGCTACTGAAAAAGGCTTTCTAAAAGCATACATACAAAAGTAAAGTCCGAACGAAGCTAAAGCTCCATTTAACAGTATGGCCATATTTATTTTAGAAATCTTAAACACGTAACATTTGTTTACTAATAGTAAATAATTACCTCAAAAATCTATATTTATTTACTATTAGTAACTTTTTAAATGTTATTAGATGGTTATAAAAAGTGATAGATTAAGTTAAACCTCTGAATTATTGAGGAGATTGTTACAAACATTATTCTAAATGGACCTTAAATTTCATTGACTCTTCCCCATTCATCTGTTTTTGAAAAATTAGCGCAAATAATTGTAATGAAAGTATATCTTCATTTCCAGTTTGCCGTTGCAATACATCAAACAAAAAACTATACGTTTTTAATCTATTAGGTTCAATATCAATCAATGCAATTCCATCAGCATTTCTAAGTCGATAAAAATCTAAAATTAAATCTCCACCACTCCAATTTTTAAAATCAGTTTCTGAAACACCAGCATTGTTCATTTTCAACAATAATTCCTTTTCAGAAAAATCCTCGCCTAGAACTTTTTGAACCAATTGCCATCCACTTATATTTAACAATGACTTTTTTAAATGTTCAGGCCAATTGTTAGGCAATAAACGCCAACGCACCAATTCCTGTAAATGTATATTTGTAAAATCGAGGTAATTGGATGATGCCAAAATAGTGTCGTTCCACATTCTATCAGGAAAATTATCTCTTAGGAAATCATGCTCTTTTTTATAATTTTCAAAAAAAGAATTGAAGGAAGCTACCGAATCCAAAACTACAGTCTCTACTTCCAACTTAGATGTATTTTTTATGGTCATTAACTTATAAGCTGGCGGATAAGCAGCCAATGAAGGAGTTTGTATATTCGTTAATGTATTACCATTCTTGGTAGTTATGATACCCGTATCGTTTAAATGCATATGCCCACCCACATGTACTTTCAATCCCATATCGGCAAAAATTTCACCTACGACCTCATCGGGCACACGATGCGCTTGAAAACTATTGACACCGAATAACTGTTTCATTTCATCAGTTGCCCCATCATTGAAATCGACCATAGGGTAATGACTAAACGCAATTAACGTCTTACCTAACCGATTGGCGTTTTCTACCACCTTTTCTGTCCACTCTAGCAGATATCGTTTATATGTCAATACTTCATTATAACCTATGCCAGAACCGTTAAACCCTTTACCATCTGATTTTGGCGTGTACACATTAGCATCTATAGCCAAAAGCCAAACACCTTCTACCGGCTCTACCAGATAACTTACGTCTGGAATTGTTTTTAACGTAGCGCTAGACGAAATTCTATTATCCAGTTTAGATGCCAATTCCGCTTTTTTAAAAGTATAGTCTTCATAATCATAAGTAGAGAAAGGAGTTTCCCAATATCTGAACTTTTGTTGCGGAAAAAAGCCATACGCTTTTAACTCTTCTAAAATCTCTTTATACCCCCACTCCGCAATTTCTTTAGCAATCACTATAGGCTCCTCAGCTATAGTGCTCGATGTATATAAGCCTTTAGTACTCATAATAGGTTGCAATCGACCATGTTTTGAAAGAAAATCACGTTCACCACTTTGTTTTCCAAAAGGTCTCGTGGGATCATGATTACCATTTACCATAAAAAAAGACACATTGTATTCCTCAGCATAACGATTCATTATTTTCTTTAAACCTTTAATATGAACAGGCTGACCATCATCACTAAAATCGCCAGGCATGGCAATAATTTTAATTCCTCTTCTGACGGCATCATCTAAAGCCGCCTGAAAAGCGAAATAATTTTCATTGAACAATCGGGTAGAATGTAATTGTGATTCCATTGACCGTATTAAAACATTTTTACCATTCACGGTGTCTGTATACACATCAGGATTTAATTCTTCAAATTCAGGATACACATCTGCGAAATGAACATCGGCCATGAAGGCAATTTGAACTTCGTTCCTTATAGTTTGAGAAGTACACGCCAAATGAAATAATAGAACAAAGAAAGTTGACATATAACCTTTCATACTTTTAAAATTAATTTTCATGAACAATTATATATTAAAAGAAAACGGCAAGAATTCATATTCTTACCGTTTCCTATTAAAGCTAATTTTTGATCAATACCCTGGGTTCTGCTCTAAGAAACCATCTATACCAGAAGCACCATCAACGGCACTTTGTGGAATTGGGAACAATCTATGGTTTACATCGGTATCCGTTTTTTCCGTCCAAGTATCTTCATACTTTCCAAAACGAATTTGATCTCCTCTTCTAAACCCTTCCCAATACAGTTCAAAACCACGCTCGCGAAATAAGATATCCGTATCTACCGCAGTTAAAGGATCTGGGGTTTGTTCCGGGCGTGCAGTTCTTGAAGTTCTTACCACATTTACATCTGCCAATGCACCGGCAGCATCGCCATTTCTTAATTTAGCTTCCGCTCGCATTAAATATACCTCGGCAAGTCTCATCAACACCAAGTCAACACTACTGTTACCATTACCATTTGGTGAGGTACGGCTGAATTGATACTTAGATGCCCTGTAACCCGTATTATGCAAAGATCCTTCATTGGTAAAATCTATTTCCAAAGTGTGATCTACGTACCCTATATCTCGAGAAGGACCATTTCCTTTTATCTGTCTTACCGGTAAAATTTTAATAGTACCGTCTTCACAGGTAAGAAACTGGCCGTCATCACCTTTTCTAGGTCCCCATTGTATACCACGAAGAATACCTCTATCCATTTCAAAAGCAACATCTTGTACACAGTAAAAACTATCTTCGGTCTCAGTTTCCAATAATTTTTCACGACCTTCCAAATCTGCCAGTTGAGCATCTGGCACCAAGGTGTTTTTTTGATAGAAACGAGCATCTGCATCCGCAGGATCAACATCTCCATAGGCATCTACCCACGTTTGATAAAAATCTGAAGTAACGGCAGGTCCGTCAGTACCATCGGCACTAGGCCACTCAGGTCTTGGAAACATTGACCCCGCAATTGACCAATATGCCCAACGACTATGTTCCTGGGTCAATACACCACGTTGATCTAAAGCAAATATCAATTCTGGGTTAGAATGGTTCTCATCATTGAACAGTTCAAAATACTCTGGAGATAAAGAAAAGTTTCCAGAATCTATAATATTACTGGTATATGTGATTACCTGGTCCATATCTGCCTGCGTGAAATTAGGCGTACCGTAAGGATCACGGTATACGGCAGCGTTCAAGTTCAATCTAGCCAAAAAACCATATACAGCAGAACGCGACATTCTACCAGGTCCTTTATCATCATTGATCACATCAACAACAGACAACAACTCGCTCTCAATATAGTCTATGGCATCTTGTGTTCTCAAAACCTCTGAAAGCTCTTCAGATGATTCCTTTTTAAGAACAATACCCCAACTGTCTAGCAATAACATGTTCAAATACGCTCTTAAGGCTTTCATTTCATACAATGCCCCTGCTGCTTCCGCATCTCCCTCATCCGCTAACGGAGTAAGTACTTCAATGGCGGCCAAGGTTCTTGAAATATTCGTGGTAAGCTCATTCCAACCACTAGCGACCAAATCATTAGTAGGGGTGAAATTATGGCTATGAGCCGCCAAGAACTTACCACCGTCAAACCAATCCGTTCCTCCTCTATAAGGTAGTATTGCCTCATCTGATGGTATAAGCTGTAGACCATAATAATTGGTATGCCTCCATGTCCAAGAAATATAACCGTAAGCGGGTGCAATAGCCCCACTAATCACTTCTGCCTGGGCACCTGTTAATGATTCATCTAATAATTCTTCTTCTAGATCAGTACAGCTCCATGTCAACAAAGAGACCAGAACCAGTGATGATATAATTAGTTTATTTTTCATTTTGATAGATTTTTTTTGTGTTAAAAGGATACATTTAAACCAAACAAGATGGTTCTTGAATTAGGGTAAGTATACCGGTCTATACCAAAAGTTTGTATACCATCTATTTCACTACCTGTGTTTACCTCTGGACTGTAGCCCGTATAATCCGTAATGATGAATAAATTTTGACCCGTTAGTGTAAAGCGTATATCGTTCACATAATCATCTAACCCAATTTTACTGGCCAAAAGGTTGTATCCCAATGTAGCATTGTTCAGTTTTAGGTAAGCACCGTCTTCCAAATATCTGGTTGATACCTCATTGGAATTATTAACATCTTCGTTTGGAAACTGAATAGCGAAATCAGTAGTATTCAAATTTCTGCTCAATTGTCCTTTTGAGAATGAGGACATTGCGGTGTGGTTGTAAATTTTATTACCGGACACCCCATTAAAATTAAATCCTAAATCAAAATTCTTATAATCAAAATTCAAATAGAAGGCATAAGTAAAATCTGGCAGGGCACTACCTGCAGCAATACGGTCATCATCTAAAATCTCACCGTCACCGTTTACATCTCTAAATTGATTTAAACCGTCATCACCAATACCAATAAACTCTTTCATGTAAAAGGTACCTATTGCCTCATTGTTCAAATAACCGTTGATCGTTGCGCCAGTTTGCCCACCACCTTGTGCGGCACCTGTGGTAATAATGGCAAAAGGAGAGTCCGTAACCTCATTTTTAATAAAAGTAGCATTACCACCTACATTAAGAGAGAAATCTTCACCGATCATTGTTCTAAAATCCAACGCAAATTCTACACCGGAGTTATGTATTTCCAAATCTTCAAGATTGGTCCATATTTTCTCGGTTGGTTGAATAGGATCCACTCTATTGGCAAACAATACTACATCTGTAGTTACCTTATTAAAATAATCTACCGTACCCGTAATTTTATTATTCAAGAAACCATAATCCAATCCAATATTGGTCTGTGTAGCAACTTCCCATTTTAAATTAGGATTTGCAGTACGAGCAGGTACCGTACCAAATGGATAACCATCTAATGTAGTAGCACTATCATCTAAAGGATAGGTGTCATTATCACTTTTACTATCAATATAACTTGCCAATGACACTTTATTATCTATACCTTCTTGACTACCCGTTTGACCCCAACTAGCTCGTAGCTTTAGGTTGTTCACAATGGTACTTTCTGACAGGAAAATCTCTTTACTTATATTCCAACCTAAGGCTACAGAAGGAAAATAACCGTACTTATTGTTCTCTCCAAATTTTGAAGAACCATCTGCGCGCATGGTGGCAGTCAATAAATATTTATCTTGATAATCATAATTTACCCTACCAAAGAAAGATTGTAATTCATTTTTCTCTGCCGTAGAGAACAAACTAGTAGGAAATTCTTGGCTACTGATCTGATCTTGATATCTTGGATCAATACCATTATCCGCAAAACTTTGCAACTCAAATTTCTTTTGTTGGAAGAACACTTCTTGGTAAGAGTGACCAACCAAAACTGTTGCTCCATGATCTCCTTTTTCAAATGTATAGGTCAACGTGTTATCTACCTGCGTATTCTGGTTAGTAGTGATCCAACTATTTAAATACCCTTGATTTAAATCTTCTAACAAGGCATACGGTGCACGTTGTTGATCTCTATTTGTAGAGGAATAATCTACACCCAAATTAAGTTTGTACGTTAATCCTTTTACAATCTCTACAGATGGAGAAATATTCGCCAAAATACGGTTACTATTAGACTCATCGGCATAGATTTCATTACGAATCATTGGGTTTAACCTATTATCATCTAACAAAGTGGGTTCACCATTTGTGTATAAAGGTATTGTAGGGTTCAGCTCTAACATATCTGCAACCGTAGCACCAGCATCTGGTCTGTTGTTCAAAGTTCTAGAAGCGGATAAATTGAAATCTATATTCAACTTACCGTCCAAAGCCTTTTGATTCAAGTTTAAACGGCCAGAATATCTTTTTAAAGAACTATTGGCAAACGTACCCTCTTGATCGTCAACCCCTACAGAAGCATAATAATTGAATTTATCAGATGCCCCACCACTCATTGAAAAGTTTACGTTTTTAGAAATACCTGTTTGTGTAAGCTCATCTTGCCAATTGGTATTTGCGCCACCATCCACCAAAGTACCACCAACAGCCGGCACCTGTCTTCTGAACTCATCTGCAGAAAACACATCTATTTTATTGGCCAATGTTGCAAAAGCCGTAGAAACCGAAACATTCATTTCCGTTTTACCGGTTTTTCCTTTTTTAGTAGTGATCACAATAACCCCATTTGCAGCACGTGCCCCATAAATAGCGGCAGCAGATGCATCTTTCAACACATCCATGGATTCAATATCTTGAGGATTGATGAAATTTAAAGGATTAGATGCCACACCCGTAGAAGTATTATCTATGACAAAACCATCTATTACGAACAAAGGCGAAGTACCCGATCTAAAACTACCAATACCACGAATAACAATATTTTGTGAAGCGCCAGGCTCACCACTTACCGAAGTAATATTTACACCGGCAACTTTACCCTGTAATAATTGACCAGGATTGGCAACTACCCCTTTATTGAAGTTTTCACTTTTAACCGATGCAATGGATCCCGTAACATCCGATCTTTTTTGAGTACCATAGCCCACAACAACAACATCATCCAATTGCGTAGCATCTTCCACCAATTGAACAGCTATTGTGGTTTGGCCCTGCAAGGCAACTTCTTGCGTTGTAAAGCCCAAATAAGATACCTCCAATACAGCATCGCTCTTAACATCAATTGTGAAGTTACCATCAAAATCTGTAGTGACCCCGTTTAAAGTTCCCTTTTCAAGTACCGTAGCACCAACCAATGGAACACCACCCTGATCGGTAACCGTACCATTAACGGTCAAAAACTCAACCTCTACCACTCTTTTGAAAACCTTTGGTTTTACGGTAATAGAAATAGTATTATTAATCCTTCTAAAGGTTAAATTGGCATCTTTGGCCATTAGCTCTAAAACGGATCGTAAAGACACGCTTTCATAAGCTACACTATAGGTATTCTTAAGCTTACCTACTTTGCGATCGTACACAAAATTAAAATTTGTCTGATCTTCGATATTGGTTAAAATATCCAATACCGTAGCGCCTTCAACGGCGATATCCACTTTGTAATTTTCTAATTTTTGGCCCCTAAGGTCAGCTGCAAATATGGGATTCAGCATCGCCATGATCATAAGGAGACAAAACGTATTGAATGTCAACTTGATAAATTGTTTATTAGTTAGCAAATTCATAATTTCACATAATGTTTAATGGTTGTTTTTTATAAATAATCTTTGAATAATTGACAGTCTGTTTAGCTCGCCAAAGTGTTACAGGCTGTCTACTTTTTTAGGTTTAGGTCTACATCATAATTGGTTTTTGGTTTGTTAGTCATTATCTCTACATTTTCCTTTGATCAGAATAGTACTGTTCTTCAAGGGTTGAAAAGACAAACCCTTTTTCACATAAGTGATACTTTCTAAAACATTGGACAAACTTTCATTATTGAACGAAGCGGTAATATGGCAATCTAACGGCGTATCATCATGAATTACAAAAGTGACTCCGTACCACTTCTGTAAAACATCAAGTGCCTCTTTCATGGTTATATCATTCAGCGTTAAAAGTCCTTTTTGCCAATTGATCAAACTATTGGTATCAACATCGTTTTTTGAAATACTATCAGAATTTTTATGAAATACGCCCTGTTCATTGGGCAGTAAGAACACCGTATTATCCTTAGCTCCAATTTGCACTTTACCCGTAGCAACGGTTACCAAAATATCATTGCTTTTAGGGTATGCATTAATATTGAATGATGTGCCCAAAACCGTAGTGCTTAAATCTCCGGATTTTATGATAAAAGGTTTGGTCTTATCTTTTGCCACATTAAAAAAGGCCTCGCCCACTAAGGTGACCTCCCTGGTGTTGCCCAAAAATTTCTCTGGAAATGAAATTGTACTTCCCGAATTCAATTTTATCTCTGTACCATCAGCTAACACAAAATCTTTTCGTTGACCCCATTCTGTAGTTTCAACTATTTGTGATACAGTAACCGTCTTTTTATTTTCTGTATTTAACCCTAAATATGTTAAAACCCCTAGGTTGATTATTATCGCAATAGCTGCAGCAACTTTCACCCAAGATTTATCCGACTTTCTATTTTGCTTGTCATGTATTCTCTTCAGCAGTTTTTTCCCTACCTGTTTTCTATGATCATCATTTTTAAATACATGACCTTCTGTATTAAGCATTAGAGAAGCATCAAACTTTTCTAAAAGTTTTTCTTCTGTAGTTGTAATTGTACCATTTAGGTACTTGTTCATGAGTATTTTTACTTCTTTTTCGGTCATTATACTATTGTTACAATCACAAGTACCATAACCTAAGGGGCACGCACACTCCAAAAAGCAGGCTTAATGGTTACTTAACAAAACAACGGTGTGCTTAACTTTTAGATAATGAAAAGGAAACTAAAGAAAGAAAAACAAGGTTTTTGCCACGGCAAGTTCTTTTCGCAATTGGCGTAAGGCAAAAGAAATTTGGTTCTCTACGGAACGTTGGGAAATATCCAATTTATGGGCAATCTCCTTATTGTCGATATTATTTATACGACTAAGTCTAAAAATTACCTGACATCTTTTTGGAAGGTGAGAGATGACACTATTTATTCTGGTAGATAATTCAATGACATCATCATTTTGATCCACATCTGATGCTACAGACAATGTATGTGCAACCTCTAACTGAATCTTATTGAATTTTTGATTGCGTAAATGATTGTAACATTTATTACGAATAGATTTATATAGGTAAGATTTTAAAAACTTGACATCCAAATCTTGTCTTCGTTGCCAAAAATCTACCCAAATATCCTGCACCACATCTTGGGCTAGACTGTCATTCATGAGTATAGAACAAGCGTAGGAATACATTGGATCCCATAACTCTGTAAACAATATATTGAATGCTTTTTGGTCCGACTTTTTTACACGCAAAACCAAATTTTCAATACTACCGTTATCTATTCCCTCCACTTTCATAGTTCACAAATCTCCTATAAATTAATTGAAGTGATATTATAACATTGTAAACATTAGGTAAAATGATCTCTTTAACCTAATGAGCGGATAGTGCTCTGCAAATTACTTTTTAACAGCAATTTTCAACACCTTTAATAATTTATCAAAAATTTCATTGTTCTCGTACACCCCTTGAAATTCCTGTGACATGGGACCATAAGCAAAAACAGGAACCATAGTGCCGGTATGGTCATGAGTGGTAAAATCCGCCTCAATCTCATGCCTAACAACATTACCTTGCGGTATGGTCAACCCGCCAGTTTCGTGATCTGCTGTAATCACTACTAGGGTATTACCATCTTCATCTGCAAACTTTATAGCCTCTGATACCGCCCTATCAAAAGAGATACTTTCCGTAACAACACCCTTTATATCATTGGCATGACCATAACTATCAATCTTTGCACCTTCTACCATTAAGAAAAAAGGCTTCTCTTTATTCAAATATGAAATTCCATTCTTGGTGGCCAAAGCCAATTTTTGGACATTTGATTCGGTCACGTTTTCATTGGAATGATCAAACCAAGCTCCTATTTTTTCATCTTCACTTGCGCCTATAGTGTTTATATCGGTTTTTATTACAAAACCGGCATCATCAATATGTTTTACCGTTTTTGTTGGCTGAGAGAGAAACAGTTTTAATTTAGAGATTTTTAAGTCAGAGGCTATTTCTGCCGCCATACCCCTATCCGTTCTATGCGCATAAAAAGAAGAAGGTGTTGCCCCAGTAATTTCATCTGTAGTAATGACCCCTGTATAAAAACCTTTTTCAGATAATATTTCTGTGAGATTGAGAATAGTCGCACCTTTCTTATTAGTACCTATTGCCCTATTATTTGTTTTTTGCCCTGTAGCTATCGCTGTACCTGCACCCGCAGAATCTGTGGTAAAATCATCTGCAGATTGTGTTTTAATAAAACCTATACTTTTTAATTGCGTTAAGGACAATTCTCCATTATTTGCTAAAACAGTAGACGATATCTGCGTTAACCCATTACCGTCACCTATCATTAGAATAATATTCTTTGGAACCCTTTTTGCTTGATCTACTTTAAAATTTGGATAATACACTTTAGAAAAAACAGAATTTTGCACTACTCTGTCTTTTAAGGAAGTAACATATGTAACACATTCATTGGGCATATCCGTATTTATATGATCTACACCCATGTCAACAAAAGCCTTCCAAGCAGATTTTGAATCTGGTGTTGCCCAAAAACGAAAAGGCTTATTTAAAGCATGTGCCTTATTAATAGCTTCAGTAACACTTATAAAGTCCTGAGAAGTAAGTCTACCTTTACCGTTCCATTCAGAATAGTTTTTAAAACTTAAACTTATCAACGCAATTTTTTTAAGCACTTCAGTATTGTTTACAGGCTGCAAACTCTGATAATCAAAGAAAATAAAATCAGGATAATCAATATATTCTTTCAAATCTGGGCGGTTACCCGAGATAACAATTTTTACATTATCGGCGTTAATGATTGCTGGGTATTCTTTCAATTCAGCAACTATAGCATTTAACGTTTTATGTGCGTTTGACTTTACATCTATCAATAATTGTAAAGATTTATTGTTAAGCAACCCTAAGGCTATAGCCTCTTGAAGGGGATTTAAATAAAGTCGGGCCAAGGTTGAGTTTTCTTGAATTTCATTTTGTTCATGTGCTACCAACAATTTTCCGTCCTTATAAAACACATCAACCTCAACAGATTGCACCTCTGCGCCCAAAGCTTTCCAAAAAGGAATATTTTGCTTGTAATCGTTATGGGAATGCACTTTAAATTCTTGTGTATAACCCGCACACACGCTAATGAACAATAAACAAACTATTGGTAATTTTAAAAGTCTCATAAATAATTATATAAAGAAGAAATTTGGTCAACAATCATTAGGTGTTTTTTTACCTAAGCTATTTTCTTTGGTTTGCAAAAGTGAGGTCTAAATTTCTTAATTATTTTAAATTAATATCAAGTAAACATTAAGTTGTTATCAAAATGCTCATATCTATTTATTTTTTTTAGCTAGCTGAAAGATTTTTTTATTTATTTTTGAAAACTACCAAAACCACCAATGACCGAAAATATTAAACAAATGTTCAGTAAAATGAACGACGAAACTCGCGAAGAAGCTTTAGAATGCTTAATGGCCGAGTTCAACTTGGAAAGTACCAAATACGCTAAGAAGAATTGGATTATAGGAGGGCGTATACCTGAGGAAAACCAAGAAAGAATTGTTCGTATTTTTCAAAATCTACTTAGAACACAAGCTTTCAGAATAAAGGAAATAAAAGTGAAGCTATAAAACTAGATTTTTAATATTTCACCAACTTCAAGCTTTAATGTTACTCCGCTTATTTTTAAGGCGAATGATTTTTCAATTAAATACTGCAAAAGTTGAGCACCTTGTTTACCACTTAGTCCGTTGGCATGAATATTTGATATACAATTTCTACGCTCATCGGTAAAGCCTATTTTTGGATGATACGTGGTGTAAATACCCATACTTTCAGGTGATGACAAACCTGGTCTTTCACCAATACATACTGCTACAAAATCTGCATGGTAAAATTCCGCTACAGCATCACCAATTGCAACTCTCCCATGTTCCACGAGTGTAACTGCGAAAGTATAGCTTTCGTTCAAATTTGGTAAAAGATGATTTAAAACTTTAAAGGCATAAGTATTTACCGCTTTTGCCGAAAGTCCGTCAGTAATGACAAAAACAATATCGACTTTTTCAGTCTTTGTTAAATGAGTATTAAACAGTAATTGTCTGCCAAGATCAGGTCTCTTCAAATACTCAAGCCTGTCGCTTGCTCTACTTTTAAATGTTTGATATGGTATTTCCTGCGCTTTACATTTTCGGGATAGCCCCTCTACATCTAACTTGGTTACAATAGCATCTTTTGCCATTGCATGTGCATGTTTTAATGCCAGTACTTCGCCCAAAGGCAAACTAGTACCCACATGGCCTAGTGCTACTCTCGCCTTAGTATGTTCTTTTAATTGCTGCCATTTATTGGCTATGGTTAAATCCTTACTCATAATTTCAACAGCAATTTATTCGCGTCATCTATATTACATTTATTACCCGCTTCATCTATGATACCCATTTTCAACAACCAAGCTTCAAACTCCGGTGCTGGCTTTTTACCAAGAACTTTACGTAAATACAATGCATCATGAAAAGAGGTAGATTGGTAGTTTAGCATTATATCATCTGTACCGGGTACACCCATAAAAAAATTACATCCGGCTACTCCTAATAAAGTCAATAAATTATCCATATCATCTTGATCGGCATCTGCATGGTTGGTATAACATACATCCATACCCATAGGCAAGCCCATAACTTTGGCACAAAAGTGATCTTCCAATCCCGCACGGATAATCTGTTTTCCATCGAACAAATATTCCGGACCAATAAAACCAACCACAGAGTTCACTAAAAAAGGATCAAAGTGTCTAGCTACCGCATAAGCCCTTGCCTCCATTGTTTGCTGGTCAACACCATGATGGGCATTTGCAGATAAAGCGGACCCTTGACCAGTTTCAAAATACATACACTGATTACCAATCGTACCTCTCGCCAAAGCCAAAGTAGCATCATGAGCTTCCTTTAAAACTTGTAGATCGATACCAAAAGAACTGTTGGCCTTTTGCGAACCAGTAATGGATTGAAATACTAAATCGACCGGAGCTTTATCCATAATCTGTAAAGCCGTAGTTACATGACACAACACACAACTCTGGGTAGGTATTTCATATTTTAAACGAACATCATCAAGCATTTGCAATAGATTAATGGTCACACTAGGACTATCGGTTGCGGGATTAATACCAATAACCGCATCTCCACAACCATACAATAATCCGTCTATCGTACTTGCTAAAATCCCTTTCATATCATCCGTAGGATGATTGGGCTGTAAGCGCACCGAAACATGACCTTTTAAGCCGACCGTGTTTCTAAAACGGGTAATTACTTGAATTTTGGAAGTGACGGCAATCAAATCTTGATTACGCATTAGCTTACATACGGCAGCTACCATTTCTGGAGTCAATGCTTTGCTAACTTCTAAAATATTTTGCCCAGATGTAGTATTTTCCAGCAACCAATCCCTAAGGTCACCTACCGTAAAATGAGAAATGTTATCGAAAGCTTTGACATCATGGGTATCGATTATTAACCGAGTAACCTCATCTAATTCATAAGGAACTACTGCTTCATTTAAAAAAACTTTTAGGGGCAATTCACTCAACACATACTGAGCTGCAATTCTTTCCGTATTACTAGCGGCTGCCAAACCAGCCAAAGCATCGCCCGATCGTAACGGACTCGCTTTTGCCAAAACAGATTTCAAATCATCAAAAAGATAATTCTGTTTTCCCAATGTAAATTGATAAGCCATGCTACTTTTTCCGGATTAAAAATACATACACCAAGCTACAAGCAATAAAAATAACAAACGCCGTAAATTGAAGGTATGCAAAAGCCAATACACAAATTAGCGAAATAATTACAGCAGTCATAGCGCTAACGGTTGAGAAAATAGGGTTAAAATCTGAATGTTGATACCAATCGAACTCAGATACCGAAGATACCAAGTCTTCCCTTTTTCTTAAAACTAACAAAGATGCACTTACCGCCAAATACATACATACCGCCCCAAAAACCGACAGTTCAATTAAAAATCCGGTTTGGCTACTCCAAATAGCGACGAGGCTAATAATAAAAACCAACGCAGAAGCAACGGCTCTTTTAGAAACCCCTTTGATTTTTAAATCTGGAAGCAAGGGCTCTAGCTGCGTAGTTGCCGCAAAAGCAATTCCTTGTAAGGAAGCTATGAGTCCAAATAGCCCAATAAATGTAAATAGTTGCACTAAAAAATTCTCTTTCCCCAATATCAATGCCATAGATGCAGGCATGGGATGATTTTCAGTCAGTATATCCATACTTTCTGGCAATGTCCAATCTATACCTCCAGCGGCAAGGAATAACACCAAAAGCGCCAAAGTCAATAAGGTAAAAAAAGCGAGATTATACCCCTTGGTAATTGTTTTTCTAAACCCCTTTCTATCGATCGTTTTGGTCATAAGCGATATCCCTTCAATGGCTAAAAACAACCAAATAGCATATGGTATGGCTTGAACAAAACGCTCAACATCTAATGACCCCACTCCTGAATTCATGAGATTTTCCACTTGAAAAGAACTAACGACAGAACCTTGGTACAAAAATAATTCCGCAATGGCCAATAAGGTTAAAATCACTAACAGACGCACCCCAACATGCATTTCAAAGAGGTTTATGATAGAGAAAAATAATATAAAAAGTGTAGCTATCCAGGGAGACATCGTTAAATCATCTATTAAAAACCCTAAATATTCACCGAGAGAACTGGCAATAGCAGGAGTAGCAAATAAAAATTCAAACAAAATTGCCAACCCTACAAAATAACCCCATTTCTGACCAAAAGCTTTTTCGACATAAGAATGCGGACCATTCGCATTAGGATGTACACATGCCAATTCAATTAAATTTTGCACTAGCCCAAAGTACATTAAAGCCGCAACTGCCACAGGAACAAAAAACCATAATGGTCCGGTAATGGCCCAACCTAAATTCCAGCCGAAAGATTCACCTGAAATCACCATCCCAACACCAATTGCCCAAATGGCAAAAACTCCAATTTTCTTAGAAACAGCAGGTTTTTCAGTAATCTTCATTAAAGTATGAGTAAGGTGATGGAAATCAACGTTCACCTTAAAGCTAAGATTAATTATGATAGCTTAAGCCCAACACCGATATAATAAATAAGAATTGACATAGAAGTATGAAATCAATAAAAATAATAGGTCCATAATTAAAAACCGATAATTTAAGACTACCATTTTTTATAGTTTCTGTGGTAAAGTCAAGACACAAAAAACCGACACATTATGAGGATATGCCGGTTTTTTCAACTAACTCAAACTTATTCTAAACTCGCTGCAAAGATGCATTCATTTATTAGGATCAAGTTTAACTAAACATCAAGGAAACTTTAAATTCGTTTTACATTGAAGTATTCTACGATGGCAATAAATGAACAACCAATCTCTTTTCTATTAACTCAAAGCGACTACACCGCTACATTAGTTCATATTTCGTTTACCATTTTATTCATCTATTTGATTGAAATTTAAAAATTCAAAACTTTATACATGAAAAAATACCCGTAACTGGGTATTGTACAGATACCTAACTTCCAATAGTTTTACCCAGTAATCAATCCGATTCAATAGAGCGTAGTTGTTAGTTGTAAAAATCCGTTCTCCCCACAAGAGGACGGATTTAACCTAAGTAAAATGCAAAGACAAAAAGAAGAACTTCAAATTTTAGCCAGAATAGGAGAACGAAAAATAAAATCGTTAATGAATAGCTATGAATTAACTGAAACTGAGCTTTTAACGATTATTAAACTTCATTATAAATACAGAAATCGAAAGGAATTAGATTTTGCCAAAACCTTGAATATATTTTAAACCAAGCCCTTCATGGAAATTGCCTATCGAAATCGGGGGAACTAGAGAAGCAACGAAATTGAAGGGCTTGGTTTTTATATTTTTAATGGATAAAACAGCTGCAACCTACACCCATTATATTAACAAATCACCTTATATCATACCCTGATAAATTATTAACAATTAGTGTTAATAACATTTAGTGTGCATTTCATCGAATAAATTCAACTTTTCGTCGTTAATGGATAAAGTTTAAATATTTTCGGATTGCGTTAATTTTTTAGCGAGATAAAATTTACCAACATTTACATGAAATTCCACCTTACTAAAGCCTTTTTCGTCCCTGTTGCAGCCATTGTTTTCTTATTAAGTTTATCTTCTTGTGGTAAAGACTACGACCTAGTTTCAGATTACGTAGTACGTGAGAATGTTGAAACCAATATTTTAGAGGATAATATGAATTCCCAAAATTCTAGTGTAACCTCAATAGATACCCAAAACAATAAGGGTAAATAATAGGTTCCTTCATCCTACTAGACTCCGATTTTTCCCTAGATGGCTTCACATCTATATCTAAGTGTATATATTAGTCAGAAGCGCCACTGTACTTAAATGCTTTTTAACTTTTATACCACTAAATAATATTTAGTTTTCTACCTACTAGGTTTCCTTTACCATAAAACATATTATCTTTCTAACTCATTTTCAACTAACTTTGTAATGATTAGATATTCCTCACTTTTTTGTACACGATAATTGACATAGAAACTACCGGTAACGGTATTAAGGGTAATAGAATTACCGAAATTTCTATTTTTAAATATGATGGTCATGAGGTAGTTGACGAATTCACTTCACTAGTAAATCCGGAATGTGAGATTCCCGCTTTTATTACCGGACTTACAGGTATTGATAATGATATGGTACGTAATGCTCCGCTGTTAGAGGATATTATTCCACAGATTATTGATATTACCAAAGACACCATTTTTGTAGCGCACAGCGTTAATTTTGATTATAATGTCATAAAAAATGAATTTAAACTGCTTGGGCATGACTTTTCTAGAAAAAAATTATGCACCGTACGCTTATCAAGAAAATTATTGCCCGGCTACAATTCTTATAGTTTAGGAAAATTAACCAGTGCCTTAGGCATACCATTAACTGACAGGCACCGTGCCAGAGGTGATGCTCATGCCACCGTACTTTTATTTCATAAATTATTGAGAACTGAAAATGCCGAAATTGTTTTCAAGCAATTTCTCAATGCCAAATCTCAAGAAGCTACACTACCGCCCGGCTTACCAAAAGAAGAATTTTTAAAATTACCTACGACCCCCGGTGTTTATTATTTTAAAGATCAAAAGGGAAAGATTATTTATGTTGGTAAGGCAAAAAACATCAAAAAAAGAGTGCTTGGGCATTTTTATGATAAAAAAACGAAAGAATTGGTTCTTTGCGCTGAAACCGCTTCTTTAGATTATGAGGAAACAGGTAATGAACTTATTGCACTTTTAAAGGAATCTGCCGAAATTAAACACTATTACCCCAAGTACAATAGTGCTCAAAAAAGGTCTATTCAACAATATGGTATTTTCACTTACGTTGACCGCAATGGTATTTACCACTTGGCGTTCAATAAGATAAAAATGACTCCCAACCCTATTGCCGTTTGTTATAGCCCAACGGAGGCAAGACAATATCTAGAAACCCTGTGTAGTACTTTTGAGCTTTGCCCAAAATATTGCCATCTGCAAGAAAACGTGACGGTTTGTTCACATTACAAAATTAAGCAGTGCATTGGCATTTGCTCGGATCTAGAAATGGTGGATGAGTATAACGAACGCGTTCATAATGCTATACAAAACATTAAAGATGTTTCCTCCACCTTAGTTATTAAGACCAAAGGCAGAACTTGGGACGAAAACGGCTTTGTAATCATTAAGGAAAATAACTACGCCGGTTACGGCTTTGCACCTACTGAAGTGGCTATTTCACAAATGGAAGACCTAGAAATGTTCATTACACCACAAAAAAATACGCTAGAAACCCAGCGTATCGTAGAAAGCTATTTAAGAAAACACCCCAACACTATTTTTCAATTATAGCGTAGTAGGGCACACATAGTCCGTCTTCTCCAAATCTTCTTTCTTCAATGCTCCATAGCCACCTTTAACATCGATCAGATTATGAATACCACGACTTTTTAAAATAGAAGATGCTATAACAGAACGGTAACCACCTGCACAATGCACCAAAAATTCTCCCTTTTCAGGAAATTTGGACAAATGTTTGTTCAATTCACTTAATGGAGTATGAACTGCACCTGCCAAATGCTCGCTTAAATACTCACCATCTTTACGCACATCAAAAACGGCATTACCTTTATCTATTAAAGTTTTTGCTTCAGGTGCCGTAATAGAAGTTATTTGATCTACTTCCTTCCCTGCCGCTTTCCAAGCTTCTATTCCGCCTTTTAAATATCCGATGGCAGCATCAAATCCTACTCGGGACAATCTAGTAATAGCCTCTTCTTCTTTACCTTCAGGAATCACCAATAGTAAAGGCTGTTTGGTATCGGCAATTAAATCGCCCACCCAAGGAGCAAAATCACCGTTCAATCCTATAAATATGGACCTTGGTATATGACCTTTTACAAATTCATCTTGGTGTCTAACATCTAACACCAAAGCCTCGGTATCATTAGCTGCTTTTTCAAATGCATCCGGCGATAATTCAACATTACCGCGATTAAGCACATCGTCTATATCTTCATATCCCTCCTTATTCATTTTTACGTTTAAAGGAAAATATTTAGGTGGAGGCAAAAGACCATCGGTTACTTCTTTAATGAATTCTTCCTTGGTCATATCCGCTCTAAGAGCGTAATTCATTTTTTTCTGATTACCCAAGGTATCTACCGTTTCTTTCATCATGTTCTTACCACATGCAGAGCCGGCACCATGTGCAGGATATACGGTAACATCATCAGCCAAAGGCATTATTTTAGTACGCAAACTATCAAACAACGTACCTGCCAATTGCTCTTGGGTCATATCAGCAGATTTCTGCGCTAGATCAGGTCTACCCACATCACCTAAGAACAAGGTGTCACCAGAGAAAATTGCATGATCTTTACCATTTTCATCACGCAACAAATAAGTAGTACTTTCCATAGTATGCCCCGGTGTATGAAGCACTTTAAAAGTAAGTTTGCCCAACTTAAATTCTTGACCGTCTTCGGCAATGATAGCGTCAAAAGTAGGGTTAGCGGTGGGGCCGTAAATAATTGGAGCTCCTGTTTCTTTTGAAAGCGTTACGTGTCCGCTGACAAAATCTGCATGAAAATGGGTTTCAAATATATACTTGATCTTGGCATTGTCATTTTCAGCCCTTTGAATATAAGGCGTTACCTCACGTAACGGATCAATAATGGCAACTTCCCCATCACTCTCAATGTAATATGCTCCTTGAGCCAAACAACCTGTATATATCTGTTCTATATTCATACTAAACTACTTTATATTATAACCATCACTTCACCTTTAAGGTACAAGATTTTTTTAATTTATATTCCTTTTGGCCTTGGCCATTCTACTATTTTCATAGGCTACTTTCGCGGCCAACAATGAAATCTCATTGGGGTCATCAAAGAAATCGACAGCCTCTTTTGTTTTTACGAACAAAAATTCTCGCTGTAATTCCTTGATAATACCTGTACTAAAAATAATATCCCTTGTAGGTCCAATGGCACCTGCAATGTAAAATTGCAGTTCACGTTCCCTAATATCATGTATTAATTTAGTCAACATATCCGCAGCGGTTGCGTCAATGTAATTTATGGATTCTGCATTCAAAATAATTCCTTTAAGTGCCGGACCTTTTGCCTTTATATGCTTAAGCAATTGTTTTTTAAAATAAGCTGAATTACCAAAATACAACTGAGAATCGAACCTAACGATCAAAAGATCGTTACGCACCACCACCTCATCTGCAAAACGAATGACATTCTTATAATAGTCGGAATTGCCAATATTACCAATCTCTACAAAATGGGGTTTAGAAGTCCTATAGACCATTAGCAATAAAGAGCATAGAACACCTATTAATATACCTTGTGTAATACCGATGAACAAAGTGATTAAAAAAGTTACCAGCATCACAAAAAATTCATCTTTTCTGTTTGACCATAAATATTTAAAGTACTTAATATCTATAAGTTTTACTACGGATACCATAATGATACTAGCCAGAATAGCATTGGGTAAAAACTTAAACAAAGGTGTTAAAAAAAGTAAGGTCAACACCACCAAAATAACACTGAAGACAGCACTTAAATTGGTTTTAGTACCAGCATCAAAACTAATTGCCGATCTAGAAAAACTTGCTGTCACTGGATACCCTTGAAAAAAAGAACCCACAATATTTGATGACCCTAAAGCAATTAATTCTTGATTTGCCTTTATGGTATCTTCCCCTGTTTTATCTTCAATGGCCTTACCTATAGAAATAGCTTCTAAATAGCCCACCAATGCCAATGCTATAGCAATTGGCGCAAGTTGCTTTACATCTTCAATATTCAATGTAGGCATTATAAAAGATGGCAATCCACTAGGTACGTTACCTACCAATTTAATTCCGTAAGTTTCTAGCTGAAAAAAGTAAACCGCCACAATCCCCAACACTACGATAATTAATATACCGGGAATGTTCTTTGCCCACTTTTTAAATCCCAGCAATAAGGCTATACCAACCAGACCGATTGAGAAATCCACATAATTTATTTCTCCTAGCTTATAAAAAATATTGATTACGGTCTTGTAGATTCTGTTACTTCCTACTACGGAAATACCCAACAAATGTTTCATTTGGCTAAAAACAATTATAATAGCCGCGGCAGATGTAAAACCACTAATTACCGGTTTTGAAAGAAAATTGACCAAGAAGCCCATTCGCAAAACCCCCAATAAAAACTGAATAACACCTACCATTAAGGCAAGTACCACCACCATTTTTATATAGTTTTCTACCCCGGTTATAGCCAAGGTACCCAAACCTACAGCCACCAAAAGCGAATCCATGGCCACAGGACCAACCGCTATTTTTCTTGAAGTGCCTAAAAGTGCATAAACAAGGACAGGAAATAAAGAGGCATAAAGACCATGTACGGGTGGCAAACCTGCTATCATTGCATATGCCATACCTTGTGGCACCAATACAATTCCTACGGTAATACCCGCCAACAAATCTTTTACAAAGTCGGTTTTTTTATAGGATGAAATCCAATCCAGAAAAGGAAAAATGTTTTTCACGCCGTAAATTTAATCATTTCATAGGGCATGAAAGCCTATTTGACAGCCAAGATCATGTATTTAAAAGTGTATTAAACTCCAAAGCTTTCGCCACCCAAAAATCCAGGTCATTTTCATTATCGAACCCATCAGAACCAACAAACAAAAAACCACGTGAAGGCTTACCCGTAAAATCCATTGGGCTACTACCTGGTTTATTTAGCAGTTCTTCATAATTGAGTTTCCCTACTCTTACCATTAGCTTGTCTTCTTCGGTTTTTTTATCGAACATAATACCAATACACATTTTCCCATTAACCATAAAAACGAGCACGCCCATCATTTTCTTCTCCTCTACAAACCCTTTGCCCTTTAATCTTGGTCTTACCCTATCTGCCAAATATTCACTGTATGCCATTTTCTAAAAGTCCAATCCGTTAGTTTCAAGTTCCATGTATTTTACCTCATCGGTAATTGAAGCGGTATTGCCTGCATAATTTTTACCTCGAAGCTTACCAACGGTATGTGCCTCTAATTCCACCTTGTCATTTCTGTTCAATAATTCTTTCAACTCCTTTTCAAAATCCGAATGTAAGGAAAGCCATTGCTCTTCCAAATCATCGGATAGTATTAATGGCATGCGGGGTTCTTTTAATTTTGGGTTATTATGAATTTTAGCCATCATGCCATTACCAACAGTGGTTACAATTGAAAAAGAATGGATAGTACCACCATGTTCAGGGTGTATCCATTCAGACCATAATGCAGCCAAAGCTATTGGTTCATTACTTTTTCGGTGGATGAAAAATGGATAGGTGTTATTTTTAAAATGATGATGCTCATAAAATCCGTCCACATAAAGTATACAACGTTTCTCATTGGCTGCATCCCTAAAGGCGGGTTTTTCAAAAATGGTTTCTACCCGAGCGTTTAATGTACTGTTCCAAATTTTCTTTTGTTGATCCACATTATTTACCCAATGCGGAATTAAACCCCAAGTAGCTACTATGGGATAAAAACGATCCTGATTAGTGTAGATCAACACTTCTGGATGCGAAAACCCGGGTGCATGATGAAGCGGTAGATCGGTCAACGGCCCTAATTTTTCAACAATTTCTTCAATTGCCTTTAAATCTTGATTACGTTTCGCTCTTTTTAGCTGCGCTTCCAAACTGGTTTTCACATCATAACACATACGTCTGTTCTTAACGGTAATTTTTGACTACAATGGTTTTAAACTTACCTTAAAAATGGCAGGCTCATCTTTTAGCACCATAAATCCTTCCGCTAAATTCTGTTGTGCCACAGCATATGGATAAAAGGTAATCGGCTCTATGCAAACCATATTTGGCACCTCTGTCCAAAGCATAAAATGGCTAAATCCTTCAGATGTTATTTGAATGGATTTCTCATCTTTTAAGGTAATGGTATCCGTTTTAGGCACTTGTAGTGCCCTACTACCCACCGCCATTACTTCTGGAATAGTAATGTCTTGATTGCCCGTTGAGATTACGGCATTTTCTGAATGTAGCATAAATGCCGGGTGATAACCCAACATAAAAGGCATACCTTCTTCTCCTGAAATAGAAAACGTAACTTCTAAAGTATTGTTCACCAATTCAAGTGTTTTTACGAACTCAAAATCATAAGGCCAACTCAATTTTTCGGCAGTTGATTTTGCTGGATATTTAGAGTTTAAAATTTCCGTATTCGCGCTATATTTTTTAGAAAATACGGCTTTATTATCGGTGCTAGCCGTAAGTACATATTCCATTTCACGCAATAGTCCATGTTGATCTTGGGTAGCAAATCCTTTTGAAGTATTTACCTTAAAATCCGCTTCATTGGTAGGACCGATCAACGGAAACATTTCAGTGTCTACACTTCGCCAACCAGGGTTACCTTTTTGATGCATAAACTCATGACCAGAAACTTGGTAGCCTACCAATTCTCCAGCTTCAATTTTAACCTGATGTTCTCCTATTTTTAATGTTGTTATATTACTCATTTATCAATCTATAAATTAATAATGCCGTTCTTTTTGTTAATGCTTCTATCGTATTCAAGTTCACGGTTTCCTCAGGAGTATGGGCAGCATTTCCCATAGTACCCAATCCGTCCAAACAATCTACATATTCCGCTACAAAAGAAGTATCTGCTGCTCCTCTTTTACCGGGATCATATGCAATTACCTCACCTTGTTTCAAATCAAGGCTTACTTGATTTAGCTTTGCCAACAAAGCCTTATTTCCTTCTGTAGGTTGCATTGCCGGATAACTATCTTTGAAAGTCACCTTTGCCGATGTATGTGGTAAATTGTTGGCAACAACCGCTCTCATATTGTCACGGGCACGTTCCTTTTGTTCTTCGGATATAAAACGCAATCCGCCACGCACCTCTGCTTTTTGCGCTACTACATTGGTCTTACCGAACACACTACCCTTACTGGTCATTTCATCAAATTCAACAAACGTTCCTCCCACTAAAGTTCCAGGATTAAAGGTCAATAAATCTTCTCCCTTAACATCGGTATAAAAACCGTTCAATATTCTTGACATTTCAAAAATGGCACCTGCACCCGTGTCTTCACTAAAAATACCTGATGAATGCGCTCTTTTACCTTCCACTTCAACTTTCCAGCCAGATGATCCTCTACGGGCAACGGTAGCATAATTGAACCCTGTAGAAGTTTCAAAACCCAGACCAATATCACTTCTTTTTGCTGCCTCAATTAAATCATGCCTACTTTTTTCCAATGGGCTACCTGTACTTTCTTCATCTCCGGTAAAAGCGACTATAATCTGGGCATCATCCAGCAATCCGTTTTCCCGTAATGCTTTTAATGCATAGAGCACGATGACATTGCCACCTTTCATATCATTACCTCCCGGCGCATGGGCAATAGAATCGTTCACCATTTTAAATGTTTGAAACGGACTATCTTCTTCAAAAACCGTATCTAAATGACCTATTAATAATAATTTCTTTCCTTCGGTCCCTTTAATCTCCGCAAATAAATGTCCCGCTCTATTTATTTCTTCGGGCATGGGAATCCACGTACTTTCAAAACCAATTTCAGTAAAAGCAGTAGCAAACTCTTTTCCTACCATTTCTACCCCTTTAAGGTTTAAAGTTCCGCTATTGATATTGACAACTTTCTCCAAGAATGAAATTGCCTGGGCATTATTTTTTTCGATGGTTTTTACAACCTTCTTTTCGTTCTTAGAAAGCTTTTGCGCATTGCTAGTGGTCACTAACAACAATGTAAATAGTGTAAAAAGTAACTTTTGATGCATGTGGTCTGTTTTACATCAAATTTACCAAAAAGGGATTTAACCTAAACTAAATATGGAACAAGCTTATTATAATATACTACTCAAATCGGATCGCTTTTACCGGTGTAATTCTGGTTATTATATATGATGGAATCAGTAACATCAATAAACATAATAACAAAACACCCGCATTTAAAAGAAGAATAGTCCACAGATCTATACTTACAGGTATGTACTCAATATAATACTCCTTTGGATTTGGAAATTTAAATACCCTAAACTGATCCTGAATAAAGATAATACCCAAACCTATAAGGTTGCCCCAAAACAAACCTACCGCAATCAAATAAGCCGCATTATATAAAAAGACCTTTCTAATACTCCAATTTGTGGTACCTAATGCCTTTAATATACCGATCATGGGCGTTCGTTCTAAAATAAGCACCAACAATGCAGTAATCATATTAATACCGCCAACTATAATCATAATGCCTATGATCAGGGCAATATTAAAATCAAAAAGTCCGATCCATTCAAAAATTTTATAGTACTTATCTTTTATGGTCTTGGTATCTAAACTAGCAACCGTTTCTCCGTAAATCTCATTTGCTTTTTGATCAATATCATCAAAACTGTTCAAGAATATCTCAAAATTACCAACTTCGGTATCTTCCCACTTATTCATGCGTTGAATATGCCTTATGTCGGTGAAAATATAGAGTCCGTCAATCTCTTCAAATCCGCTATCAAAAATACCGGTAATGGTGAACTTCCGCTGATTGGGTATTTTATCCGCTGCATCATCCCGTAAAAAAAAAGTAAAGAACGAGTCGCCCACTTTAAAATTGAGTCGGTTTGCCATTATCCTGGAAATCAGCACATCTGAATTCAACTCCCCGGAATAATCTGGCAATACCCCGTCAATAAGAAACTCTTCAAACGGTTTCCAATTATAATCCTTACCTACACCTTTGGCAATTATACCTTCAAAAGTATCTTCCGTTCTTATAATACCCGCCTTGGTGGCCACCGCCTGAATGTGCTGCACCCCATCTACCATTTTAAAATCCGGATAGAACTCTTGTTCCGTACTCACAGGCACCACAGATACTTCAGAATTATTATTATCGTAATTGTAGATTTGTACGTGACCGTTAAAAGCGGTCACTTTTTCACGGATTTTTTCTTTTAAACCCAACCCCGTAGCAATAGCGATCAACATCATAACCACCCCAATAGCAATTGCGGCAATAGCTATTTTTATTATTGGTGCGGATATACTAATTTTATGCTCCTTACCCTTTATAAGCCGTTTGGCGATAAAATATTCTAGATTCAAATGATGTTATTTTTATCCAATTTCAAAAGTACAGTTTTATTATGGTTTTTGGTATTGGCTACTTGCGGAAACGATTCCGAAAATGTAGCCGAGCGCACGCAAAGCCAAACCGAGCCACAAATAGTACAAGAGAAAAAAGAAATAGTTGTAGCCGCTAACCGTACGGAAGCCTATCTACCAATTTTAAAAGGAAAAAAAATAGCCGTTGTCGCCAACCAGACAAGTGTCATTTTTAAACCTGAAGGTCACACCCATTTGGTTGATAGCCTACTATCTTTAGGTGTGGACATCAAACACGTTTTTGCCCCAGAACACGGATTTAGGGGGAATTTTGATGCAGGCGAACACGTGAACAATAGTAAAGACATAAAGACAGGTCTAGAATTGATATCCTTACATGGAAAAAATAGAAAACCAAACCAGGATCAATTAGAGGGATTAGACTTAGTGTTGTTCGATATACAAGATGTGGGCGTTCGTTTTTACACTTATATTTCTACCATGCAATTAGTGATGGAGGCTTGTGCAGAAAAAGGTATTCCCGTTTTGGTATTGGATAGACCAAACCCGAACGCACATTATGTAGATGGCCCAACGATGGAAGCAGAACACACTTCTTTTCTTGGCATGACCCAAATACCTTTAGTGTATGGTATGACCATTGGTGAATATGCAAATATGATCAATGAAGAAATGTGGCTTGAAGGAAATAAAAAAGTAAATCTAACAGTAATTCCTCTAGAAAACTGGGCGCATGACATGTTCTACAGTTTACCTATTAGACCTTCGCCAAACTTGCCTAACGACACTTCAATTACCCTATACCCGAGTTTAGGAATGTTTGAAGGTACCAATATCAATGCCGGGCGTGGAACGGAGTTTCAGTTTCAACGTTATGGAGCGTCATTTTTAGATTCAAAAGTGTATGATTTCACCTATACCCCTGAACCTAATTTTGGTTCTAAATACCCAAAGGAAGAGGGAAAACTTTGTTACGGCAAAGATTTATCGGAAACCGAACGAATGAACCAAGTAACGATGGATTTTATTATTGACGCCTATATCAATACCTTGGACAAAAGTAAATTCTTTTTAACGAGCGGATTTACCAAACACGCAGGCAACAATAGACTTCAAAAACAAATTGAAGCCGGTGCTACCAATGCCGAAATTAAAGGGACTTGGCAAGAAGACATTGAAAAGTTTAAAAAAATAAGGGCAAAGTATCTACTTTACTAAAGGCTGTTCATTTACAACGTCTGCTAGGTTACTACCATCTGTGGTAGGTTTTCTATACCCAACAAAAGGATACTTTAGCAATGGTCCAATTTTACCATTGGCAACCTCATCAGGAAAAGTGTCAACGCCGTAGATAATTTTCTCTCGATCTAAATGCATGTACGTACCGAACAAACGATCCCACCAAGAAAAAATATTACCGTAATTAGAATCTGTATATGGTAACACGTAGTGGTGATGTACTTTATGCATATCTGGCGAAATCAACACCCAGCTAATTGCTTTGTCCACACTTTTTGGCAATTTTATGTTCGCATGGTTAAATTGCGACAATACTACAGATAAACTTTGGTACAACATTATAATGCCTATAGGCGCACCAACGATAAAAACCCCAACAAGGGTAAACATATACCTGATCAAACTTTCTAAAGGGTGATGTCTATTTGCTGTAGTAGTATCCACATTATGATCTGTATGATGCACCAAATGAAACATCCACAACGGTTTTACACGGTGCTCTACCAAGTGGGCCAAATATGCCCCTATAAGGTCAAGCAAGGCAACACCTAAAAACACATAAGCCCATAGTGGCATTTCTGGCAACCAATTAATAATTCCGAAATCATTGGCAACCGCCCAGTCAGACGTTTTCAAAAGAAAGAATGCCAACGGAAAGTTTACGATTATGGTGGTCAAGGTAAAAAAGAAATTGGGTACGGAATGCTTCCACTTATTATAAGCACCATTGAATAAGGGGACAATACCTTCCAGTATCCAGAAAAAGGTAATACCACCCACCAAAATTAAAGAGCGGTGTGCAGCAGGTATCGATTCAAAATAGGTTATTAATTGTTCCATTAAATAAGTAAGTAGTTAAATTATAAACTGCAGAAATCAACCTGCAACTCAATTATAGTATCATCAGTAAAATATTCAAATTCTAATGATTTTGTAATTAATTACGTAATATAATAAAGTTTTATTAATTTAACCCGCTACAAATACAGGATACGTATACCATGTCATCCTTGAATTAATGACATTAAAAAATTAAAATTTTACAACAGGGTAAACTTTATTGGGTCCATTACCCGCCAAGTACCTTGTATTTTATATGACTTTTTTAAAACGATCAGAAACTTCTTATCGTTACTTGAACATTCCATAGTAATACTTCCTCTTTCAACAGGTACGTTATGGTCAGGGTTACTTTTATAACTTACTTTTTCTAAAATTATATCTTTCCACAATACCCCGAAAGAGTTTCCTCTTTTACTAATGTTTTTAAAATTCTCGATAGCTTTAATCTCAAAGTTTGAAATTATGGTATCTACTGAAGGAATATTTTCATTGGGCTGAGCATTTTTAACAATTGGAATCAAATATTCCACTTCGCTTTTAGTAGGTAAGATTTTTAAAAATTCTTTTTCACTCTGAGATTTCAGGGCATTAAAAACAGTATTTACAAGCTCAGTATTTCTAAAATCTTCTTGTGCAACGGAAGTATAGGTTACCAATAAGGAAATCATCAATAAAGAAAAATAAAGGGTACGTTTCATCAATAAAGTTTTGGTTGAATAGTATATCTGAGGTAAATGATAAAGCTATTAGCTAATCTAATTCAAAAACAACATTTCTTTCGGTATTTGTCTTATACCTGATTTTGGGAGCAATCTCTAAACTAGCACCATAGCGATAATTTTTACTATTTGGGTTTAGCATATAATCAAGTTGATGTTCAATCATTTTTTCAAACGGGACTAGGAAGTCCGCCGTATCACATTGTTCAATCGTTCCTTTATTCAACAAGTTTAAAACGGTATAGACCGATTCTATGGTGCTAAGACAAAGTGCTTCTGGTTGTTGTTTGATGATGAATTTTGATGCTATGCTATTATCAAAACTAACCCTATTTAACTTTTGCAAGTTCTTACTCAATTTAAGCATCTTTCTAGCACAGGGCCAGGTACCATCAAGAATGTAGATGTTTGCACCTTTACCTATAAAATTATGCATTTCAGCACTACTTTTTTGAGATAGGTTAAAACTGTTTTTACCCGGGTAAAGTAAAAATGAATTTTCATTACTGTCCAATAATTCATTTACACGAGTATTATCACTAAAATCTACGCCCACTATTATTTCAGAATTTTCAAGTTGAAGATTCGTCATGTAGCCTGTACCGTTCCTTTCCTTTTTATACTCCTTAGGGTGCATTAAAATAATGAAACGTGTTTTAGTTTTTACGGCTCTAATATGTTCACAAATACAGGTACTTGAAGGTCTCATGCATTGGTAACATTTTACTCTTGGATTATTTATATCAACTAGCAATCTTAATTTATTTTCAATATTCTACTTACCTAATCAACTTCTTCATCTCCTCTACAATATTATAAGCAGCAGGACAAATAGCCACATTTTTTAAGGTAAGATTACTAATTTGCTGAAACTTCTTTCTATCCGTATGCGGAAATTCTCGACATGCTTTTGGGCGTACATCATAGATAGAACAATAATTATCCGCTCCCAAAAAAGTACATGGTACTTGCTGTAACACATAATCGTTCTCCTCATCTATACGCAAATAGCTTTCAATGAACTTCTGTGGTTTCATTCGGAAAGATTTTGAAATACGTTCCACATCTGCGTTGGTAAACAACGGCCCTGTAGTTTTACAGCAATTGGCACAGGTTAGGCAATCGGTATGTTCAAATTCCGCCTCATGCAGTTCTTGCATGGTATAGTCCAAATCTTTTGGCGGTTTTTTCCTTAGTTTGGCAAAGAACTTTTTATTTTCATTATGTTTTTCCCTTGCCTTTTTGGGCAATTGACGTAAAACCTCTTCCATGTATCAAATTAATTCTTCAAAACTAGGAAAGTAGTACCAAAAAGCGAGACTTTTGCAGATAGAAATACTAGAATTTTGGACAAGGACATTTTAGGAACAGCACTCTTAGATTATCAACAAGGTAATTATTCAGAAGATATCATCACCTATTCTTCGCTTGAAGAAGAAGATGTATTACCATTACCCTATATGTTCAGAAATTTTAGGGAAATGCCTAAGATTGAACAAAAAGCTCTGAAATTAAGTAAGGGCAAGGTTCTGGACGTTGGTTGTGGCGCAGGTAGCCACGGTCTATATTTACAGGAAAAAGGTCTATTGGTCACTGGTTTAGATGCATCGGAAGGCGCAATTTCCGTAAGCAAGCAACGTGGACTTAAAAGCACCGCACATTCAGAACTTTTAAAATACGAAGGAGATAAGTACGATACTATTCTCATTTTGATGAATGGCGTTGGTTTGGCAGGTACTTTAAACGGCTTAGAACCCTTTTTCAGTAAGCTAAAGTCACTACTTAATGAGAACGGACAAATTCTTTTAGACTCCAGCGATATTATCTACATGTTCGAAAATGACGAAGATGGTGGTTATTGGATACCCGATAATGTTAATTACTACGGTGAAGTGAACTTTAGTATGGAATATAAAAACGAAAAAAGCACTACTTTCCCTTGGCTCTATGTTGATTACAACACGCTACAAAGGGCTGCAAATTATAGCAATTTAACATGTAATCTTGTAATGGAAGGCGAACATTACGACTATTTAGCAAGATTGACCCATATGAAGTAATAGGTCAACTTTTTTTTCGTTATCCTATGCATACATATATTATTATGACCAAATACAAAGGTTTATTGCTGTTAGGTATTCTACTATTTACCTTTTCTTGCTCTAAAAGCTCTTCTGATTCTGAAGATGTTAACGCTACAACACAAGTGGATAAGAGCGGTAATCTTTTGGCAACAGGAGATTCTGCCTTTGATATACTTTCAAATGACAATTTTGACAAACTTTTAATAGAGATAGCTTACGTAAGTGGTTTCAGACCAACGGAGTCAGCTATGACCCAATTCACCGATTACTTGAAACAGCATACATTCAAAGAAGATATTGAATTGGTTTACAATGAACTATCCAGTCCGTCAGAAGACGAACTTACCCTTCAAGAAATTGCAGATTTAGAAACTTCTAACAGAACCGTATTCAATACGGGCAGTACTTTGGCAATTTATATTTATTTTGCCGATGCCCCTGCGGAAGGTGATGATCTTGATGGAGGTTTAGTAACCCTAGGCTCGGTATATAGAAACACTTCAATGATCATTCATGAGGTAACCGTTAGGGAATTGGCAAGTTTAAGTTCGTCGATCAACGAGAGCGATGTGGAGACAACAACCCTAAACCATGAATTTGGGCATTTGTTCGGGTTAGTGGATTTAGGTACTGAAATGATCAATGACCACCAATCTCAATCTGAAAACGAAGATGGTCAATTAGTGGGTGATAACCATTGTAATCAAGAGGGATGCCTTATGCGAGCAGAATTACAATTTGGAGGTACATCAGGAAAATCTTTATCCTCAAATGCTTTGGCCAAGTATGAGGCCGGTATAACATCCGGTTGTACTTTATCTGGAGCCACCGTATTACATCTTTTACAGCAAAACACTGCAAAAGGTGTTGCCACAGTAGGTTTAGACCCAGAATGTTTGTTAGATATACAAGCAAATGGCGGTCGCCAATAAGCAAAAAATCAGTTAAGGAATATTAAGGTATTTATGGGTCTGTAAAGACACTTTCCATTTGGGATTGTTCATTACATAATCTACGATCATTGGAACCACCTTGTCTCTAACACTCCATTCGGGCTGTAAGTACAAAATACAATTTGCATTGGTCTTGGCAGCTTGCTCCTCGGCAAAAATTAAATCGTGTTTGTTATAGACAATTACTTTAAGCTCATGCGCTTCGTCATAAATACGACCTTCCGGTAATTTGTTTTTCTTTGGTGACAGGCAGATCCAATCCCACTCACCCGTTAAGGTATATGCACCCGAAGTTTCAATATGGGTCTTTAGCCCCTTTTCCTTTAAGGCCTTGGTAATGGGGTTCATATCCCACATTAATGGCTCTCCTCCGGTAATGACAATAGTATCTGAATATTTGGCGGCATTATCCACAATATGTTCTATAGCCGTAGGCGGATGTGTTTCTGCATTCCAGCTTTCTTTCACATCACACCAATGGCAGCCTACATCGCATCCGCCAACACGAATAAAATAAGCTGCAGTGCCCTTATGGAATCCTTCACCCTGTATGGTATAAAACTCTTCCATTAAGGGTAAATACACCCCTTTATTCACTTTCTCCAGTACCTCCTCATTTTTCATTCGGCAAAGATACGCTTTAGTTCACAATTTATATAAGAAGAACATGATGGTTAATTCTGCCTTAGACTAGTACTATAGGCGCGTACAATGTTAAAAAGTAGTGATATTTAAGGGTGATGTTGTTTTTTGGTTTGGTGAAAAATGCCCTATTTTTATCGAAAATATAGAAAATGGCCGGTACCGAAGATTTTTTTGACCATATAGAAAAAGGATATGCCACAAAGGGCGATTATATAAATATGGGTGCTGCCATGTTAAATGGTGAAGCCGTAAAAAATGCCTTCGTAAAAATACCTTTAAAAACCTTAAATAGGCACGGGCTTATTGCCGGAGCTACCGGTACAGGAAAAACAAAAACATTACAGGTTTTGGCAGAAAATTTATCTGACAAGGGTATTCCGGTAATGTTGATGGACCTTAAAGGTGATTTAAGTGGATTGGCACAACCTAGTCCCGGTCATGCAAAAATAGACGAGCGCCATGAAAAAATAGGCTTCCCTTTTGAGGCCAGTAGTTTTCCCGTGGAAATACTTTCGTTGTCAGAGCAAGATGGCGTAAAATTGAGAGCCACAGTTTCCGAATTTGGTCCTGTGCTGTTATCAAGAATACTAGACCTTTCCGAAACGCAATCTGGTATTGTGTCCGTGGTATTCAAATATTGCGATGACCAAAAAATGCCCCTATTGGACCTAAAAGATTTTAAAAAGGTATTACAATACGCAACGGGTACTGGCAAAGCAGAATTCACCAAGGAATATGGTAGAATATCTACAAGCTCTACCGGTGCAATTCTTAGAAAGATCATTGAGCTGGAACAGCAAGGTGCTGAATTGTTCTTTGGTGAAAAATCTTTTGATGTAAACGACCTTACCCGAATAGATGATGAAGGACGAGGCTATATCAATATTTTACGACTGACCGATATTCAAGATAGACCTAAGCTTTTCTCTACTTTTATGTTGAGCTTACTTGCAGAAATCTACGATACCTTCCCTGAACAAGGTGATAGTGACAAACCAGAATTAATTTTGTTCATAGATGAAGCCCACCTTATTTTCAAGGAAGCTTCAAAAGCACTGTTAGATCAAATAGAGAGTATTGTAAAACTAATTCGTTCAAAAGGAATAGGTTTATATTTTGTAACCCAAAACCCTACAGATGTACCAAATGATGTCTTATCTCAATTAGGGCTAAAAGTTCAGCATGCGTTAAGAGCGTTTACCGCCAGGGACAGAAAGGCTATCAAGCTAACGGCAGAGAACTACCCGGAATCTGAATATTACGATACTAAAGAAGTGTTGACTTCCCTTGGTATCGGTGAAGCATTAATTTCAGCTTTAGATGAAAAAGGTAGACCTACCCCACTTGCAGCAACCTTACTACGTGCACCAATGAGCCGTATGGATGTTTTAACGAAAAAAGAATTGGACGAAGTAGTCAACAGCTCTTCATTGGTTAAGAAATACGGTGAAATAATCGATAGGGAAAGTGCCTATGAAATTTTGAACGAAAAAATTGAAACTGCCGAAAAGTTAGCGGAAAAGGAAAAAAACAAACCTGCTGCGCGCAAGACCACCAAAAGAGCCAGTACCAGACAAAACCCCGTAATAAAGGTGTTAACCAGCGCTACATTTATAAGAGGTGTACTTGGAGTATTAAAAAAAGTGATGAGATAACCTATGAAGTTTAGATATACCCTTATATTGATTATTTGTTGCATACTAGCAACTAGTTGTGCCGACCAACAGAACAATGATTTTAAAATTACCGGCAACCAAGTTGGCAAATTATCAAAAGAAAGCTTGGCAAGAGATATAGAGTTAATTTTTGAAAAAGACTCTGTAGTTCAAGATACCGTTAAACTAAATTTTGGCAATGGCGCCAGTAAAATCAAAATCTATGAAAAAGGTGGGGCTTTACTATTGACCTTAACACCTAATAACGATAGTATAGCCACTATACAAAACGTACTTGTTAACGATGAAAGATTTGAAACCGACAAGGGCATCTCTAAAATGAGCACATTTAAAGAGATTCGTGAAAACTATTCCATAAAAAAGATTATTACTTCTCTTAACAATGTAGTGGTATTGTTAAAAGACAATGACCTTTATTTTACCATAGATAAAAAAGAGTTGCCCGAAAGCCTTAGGTATAATGCCAATAACAATATTGAGGAAGTACAAATACCTGATAACGCAAAAGTAAAATATATGATGATTGGCTGGGACTAACAGAAAACCCTACAAATAAACAGTGATTACCACATCAATAGTTACTAATTTCAAAAAACTCATAGGTGCCCTTATTTCTTCAAAAACTTATTCCTAAACTATACGGCCTATACTTTAATATTCTTGTTTGGTTTGCTCCAAAGAAAACTGCCCACAAAGCTTTTACGGTATTTGCAACCGTACGAAAAGGCAGGGTCTTGCCAAATCAAAAACAATACTTGGACAATGCCAAATTAGAAGTCGTTACCACGGGTGATCACAAAATACAAGTTTATAACTGGCCCGGAAATAATGAAACAGTATTATTGGTACATGGCTGGGAAAGCAATACATGGCGATGGCATAAACTTATTGAAAAACTACAAAGGGAAAATTACAATATCATTGCATTTGATGCCCCTGCCCATGGATATTCTACAGGAAAAATACTTCATGCCCCTTTATACGCTGAATTTGTACAGGTCATGTTACAAAAATACAAGCCCACAATTGCGATAGGGCATTCTATGGGAGGTATGACCATTTTGTATAATGAGTATCAAAATCCAAATTTAGTTTTAGAAAAAATGGTAACCATAGGTTCACCTTCTGAATTTCATGAAATACTAACGCATTACAAAAACCTTCTTGGTCTAAACAGTAAGGTCGTTAACGCTCTCAAAAAATTTGTACATAAAAAATTCAATTTTACAACAGATGAATTTTCAAGTGCCAAATTTGTTGAGAACAATACTAAAAAAGGATTGCTCTTTCATGATCGATTTGATAAAATTGCACCTTACCATGCATCTGTTGATGTACATAAACATTGGAAAGGGAGTGAATTTATAAGCACTGAGGGATTTGGACACTCCATGCACCAAGATGAGGTCAACAACAAAATCATTTCCTTTTTAGCGGAGTAATTTCTTGTTGTATACAGCACGTTCACAGACCATTAATTATTTATTTTTAAAATAAAAAATGGCAAAATCAAATAACATACCGCAAATTAAAAACGAAGAGCAATATGAAGCATTGGTAGACAAGGGCTATAGCAAAGAAAAAGCAGCTAGAATCGCCAATACTGAAAATGCGGGCAAAAAAGGTGGTAAAGCATCTACTTATGAAGACAGAACAAAAGATGAGCTTTACGAACAAGCGAAGAAAATTGGTATTGAAGGACGTTCTAAAATGAATAAAAAAGAGTTAATTTCAGCATTAAGAAACAACTGAATATGCAAAACGTTACACCTTTTCACATTGCCATTCCTGTACACAACTTAGCGGAATGTAGAACTTTTTACAGAGAAATATTGAATTGCGAAGAAGGCCGTAGTAGCGACCACTGGGTAGATTTTAATTTATTCGGACATCAATTGGTGATACACTACAAGCCTAAATCTGAAACCGAAACCGTACATCACAACCCTGTTGACGGTCATGATGTACCCGTACCGCATTACGGAGTTGTTTTACCTTGGGATACATTTCAAAGCTTTTCAGAAGAGCTAAAATCCAAAGGTGTACAATTCGTCATAGAGCCTTATGTGCGTTTTGCAGGTAAAGTAGGTGAGCAAGCTACCATGTTTTTTTATGACCCAGCGGGTAATGCTTTGGAATTTAAAGCTTTTAAAGATATGGGACAGTTGTTTGCGAAGTAATAAACAAGCTTAATCTGCGTTTTTTAATCGTTTATTAAACCAGGATATGACTAAATAATCCAGCTCTTTTCTTTTATTTGAGAAAAAGTGATCTGTTATAAATTCTTGATATTCAAAATCATAGTTCAAGTATGATAATTTGTCTGCGAACTTAGTTGTAGAATCCTGATTTGCTCGTTTATCATTCTTTCCAGAGATAATTAATAAGCTACTATGTTTATTAAGTTTTTGCGGCCAAAATATAGCGGAACGTTTTCGCAATTCGACCTCTTTATTCTGATAGTAATTTGGAATACATTCAGCTAAAACCGCTGTTTCCATTTTAGGTCTATCTTTTATCAATTGAAACAAGTCCGTAACCCCATTACCAACAATGGCTGTTTTTATTTTATCTGACTCTTTTAAGCTTAAGTATGTCATTATACCTCCTCTTGACCACCCGAACATACCAATACAATTTGCATCGGCTTTTTCAATTTCTTTTACTGTTTCTGTCAAATTCAAAACATCATTCAATTCTTTACCACCAAACTCATCTTTTTCTCGATAATTACTTCCTATAATAACATACCCTTGTTCAGCCAATTTTGAAGTATAATTAATTATCGTAGACAAGTTTAGTGGAGCAAAATCCCTATTTCCACCACGATTAAAAATTACAACAGGATGGACTCCTTTTTCTTTAGGTTCTACAACAATGCCCCCTACTATCAAGGAGTCACTTTGATAAGTTATAGAGAAGAAATCTAATTTTTCTAAATGAATATAATCAGGTTTCAAAATATTATTTTCGGAAACCCTATTCCAAACTGAGGTACTAATAATATCAATAATGTATTTAGAAATCAATTTTCCGTTTTGGGCAAATCCGATATTGAAAATAGTTAAGTTTAATATGATGAAGAATATACTTTTCATTGGATTCCTAAAAAAATTACTACTGCGACCAAGAAGTAGGCACTCTATCCCAACGGTGCTTTAATAATTCTTTGTACAATTCGTTAGATAACAATTTACCATCACTTGTTGCAGTATTCGCCAAGACATTACGTTGTTTACGCATACCTGGTATGGTAGTACCAACATTATCGTTCATCAAAATAAAACGTAGTGCCATTTCCGCCATGGTCATACCTTCAGGAATTAGCGGTCTTAAAGCATCGGCATGCTCTACCGAAGAAATTAAATTCTCAGGCACGAAGTAGGTGCCTCGCCAGTCACCTTCAGGGAACGTAGTTTCCTTCGTCATAGTTCCTGTCAAAGTTCCTTCATCAAAAGGTACGCGTGCAATGGTTGCGATATCCAACGCTTTACAAAGTGGAAATAAATTATCTACTGGCGCTTGATCGAATATGTTATAAATGACCTGAACGGCATCTAATAATCCTGTTTTTAAGGCTTTTATTCCATTTTCCGGTTCCCAACGGTTCATACTAATACCAATTGCAGCTACTTTACCCGAAGTCTTTAAATCTTCAATAGCGCGTTGCCATTCTTCTATCTCGCTCCAACCGTCATCCCATGTATGAAATTGCATGAGGTCTATTTGCTCTAGCCCTAAATTCTTTAAAGTCTTATGGGTGTATTCCATAATATGCACTGTAGGATAGGATTCCTCAAACGTATATTCAGGTTTTGCTGGCCATTGAAAATTTTTTGGTGGAATTTTACTAGCCGTGTATAATTTCTTGGAAGGGTGTCTTTTTACCAACTCGCCCAACAGCTCCTCACTATGACCTTCCCCGTATCCCCAAGCGGTATCAAAGAAATTGACGCCCTTTTCAACTGCCAAATCCAACGATTTTGCAGATTGGGCATCATCACTTGCCGTCCAACCGGCCATTCCCCACATTCCGTATCCCACTTCGCTTACTTGCCAATCTGTTCTTCCGAATCTTCTGTATTTCATTACATCTTTACACTATAGTTATTATACATATTTTAAATAGCAACAAGCATCTTTGTATATTGAAACGCTTCTCGATACTAATTTTTCGTGCCTCTAAATTCACTCGAAGTGACATACTTATTTTGACTGCACAACTAGCATTACTTATACCTCCAACTTGTTAAATCGGCATCTTTTGGAGCACTTTTCTCAATACGCTCCATAATCTTTGGAACATACATACTATTGTAACGTAGGCGCGTTATGGCATTGGGTTGATCAGGATCACCGTTCCAGCAATGTTCATCACGGTCGCCGTATTTTACTTCGCCTTCATAATAAGGATCTGTTGTACTTTCAAGAAAATCCTCCATAAGGTAGACAGCGTTGTTTAAGTAGTAATTATCCATATCACCACAATAGATATGAATTTTCCCTTTTAAGTTATCGCCCAGTTTATCCCAATCACGTTCAAGAATATGTCTTAAATCAAAATTCTCTTTCCAATACTCGGCAACCTCATGGTCTATATCTCCTGTCATTTTATCCCAAATTCTTTCAGGATAGCCATCTTTGCCCTGTGGGGAATAAGTTGCTTCCCAAATATCCCATTGTTGCCCTGATCTAGATTTATCTCCCAACACCAACTCTAAGTGATTTCCCTGTCTTAAGGTAGATTGAATTTGCCCTAAGTAATTTCTATGTGAGGGCACTTCTAATTTTTTATGCGCGCTTGGATAGTAATATGCATTTTCATCTTCATAAATATTGGTCAAGGTATACGCCCTAAAATCTATAGGGTCGGGGCATGCCGCAAAACAACCATTGTATTCCTCCGGATATTTGACCTGTACCGCCAAAGCTTCCCAACCGCCGGTTGATCCGCCGTATAGAAAACGAGACCACCCCTCTCCCATGCCCCTGAACTGTTTTTCAATTTCAGGAATAAGTTCATAGGTAATAGCATCACCATAAGGACCTTGACTAGCAGAATTTACTGCATATGAATCATCATAATATGGAGTTGGGTGTTGAATTTCAATAATTAAAAAGCGAGGAAAATCGGGCTCGTTCCATCGTTTGTAAAAATCGTAGGCTTCTTGCTGTTGAATAATATTATACCCTTCTAAACTAAAACGCTCAGAATACTCTGGCTTTAAATTAGGGTCTGGTGGTGTAGTTCTAAATCCGCCAAAATCTGAAGGAAAATGACCGTGAAAAACCATCAGTGGGTACTTGGCCTCCGGATGCTCGTTAAATCCCTTAGGCAACAATACATGAGCTCCTAAATAGATATCCCTCCCCCAAAACTCGGATAATTTTTCAGATTTCATCTTTATATGCTTGATCCACTCGGTATCATTTGGTTCTTCAATGGGCGGAATCACCTGATCTAGTTCTACAGACACATTCTCAAACCCGTTGCTAGCAACCCTTATCTTAAAAGGCTTGCTATATAAATTACCTGGTGATTTATTCCATTGTTGTCCCTCGCCATTATCCATAGGCAACTTTACGGTATGGCCGGTAGAAAGATTAAACGTTTCATATACGTTCAAAAGTGCCTGCACATTATACTCCCCAGGCGGTACATCTTTTAAACTTTCATAAGGGTAACCAAACACAGATTCATCAAAGGTCAAAATAGAATCTTGAACCCAATTCTCTACATTCATACCGAATATGAGTTGAGTATTAAGTCCGTCATTAATTTGAAATCGAGGTTCATCACTATCATCAGACGATAACATTAGCAATAAACGACCATCTATAGATTCTTGACCAATATCATTACTAAAAGTTACTTGTATAGTTTGAACAGGCTCTACAACCTTTTCACAACTTATAAAAAGACCTAATACCAATGCTACTGCTATTACTTGTTTTATCATGGCAAATAAATTTACATGCTTAAAGATAATTAATGAAACCACTCAAGTGGATATTCAGAAACATTATTATGCCATATTTACCAAGATAATAATACCGGACAGTAAAAATTATTGCGTAGGAAAAACAATAGTAAACAAAGCCCCTTTTTTTAGCTCACTATCTACCGTGATCGTACCGCCTAGACTATTAATTTGATTATGTATTAAATAAAGACCTACGCCTTTGCCATCTTGTTCGGTATTAAAACGTTCATTTAAACCAAAAATCTTGCTGCCATTTTTGATCATATCAAAGCCTTGACCGTAATCTTTGAAATATAGAACTATCTTACCATCTACAAATTCCGTTTTAATTTCAATTCTTGGTGCTTCACCAGGAATAGTATATTTAATAGCATTGGTAATCAAGTTCAAGAAGATACTTTCCATATAAGAATTATCGAACAAAACACTTTTACAAAGTGTAAAATCATAAGAAATTGAGGTTTTAGAATTCTTGATAATCGAACTTAATACGTTTTGGGTTTTGGCAAGTACATGATCAAAATAAATCTCCGTTAATGTGTTTAGCCCTTTACGTGCATTTTCAATTAATTTTAAATAATTCTCCAAAGACTCTTTCACCCCCTTGGCAGAAATCTCCATGTATCTCAAAATCTGTAGCGTATCATCATCTAGGACATTGTAATCGAGAACATCAAAAAGGGAAATTAAGTTATTTAATGGCGCCCTTAAATCATGTGAAGTAGTATAATTTAGCCTTACCAGATCATCATTGACCGTTTTCATTTTTGCAAATTCAAGAATTCTAGCATTCTTTAAATTCATTTCATGGGTAATGTCCTTGGCTATAGCATAAACAAGTTTTTCACTATCTACCGGTACTGCGCTCCAAGATAACCAAACCACACCGCCGCTCTTGGTCACATACCTATTTTGAAAACTGATTAATTTTTTGTTTTCGTGCAAACTAGCCCTTGTCTGTTGCGTTACCTCTTTATCCTCTTCAAAAACAAAATCATTAATTTTTCTGGACATTAATTCTTCTTTATCATACCCTAGTAGTTTGATAAATGCCGGATTTACATCTTCAAAGTATCCATCATAATTAGCTATACAAAGCATATCTATGGATGCATCAAAAAAATGGTTCAATTTCATAGTCTAGAAGTGTAAAAAAGAAGCCTAAGCGATTGCTAATCACCTAAACCTCTGCTAAACATAGACAAATATCTATCAGCCTAATACATACTTATGAAAATTTAACAACCTAACGGTCTCTTATGAATTAATTATTTGGGTTTGAAAACATACCATATTAAAGATAAGAACGTTTTAGTTAAACATTGGGTGTTAACATTAAACGTAGTTGTTATGAAAAAAGTAATTTACGCGATTATATTAAGTTGTTCTATAACCATCATGGCAAGCTGCGATTATGATGACAGCAACGATATTGATATTTTAACCCCAAATGACACTACAGAAACCGGAGCAGTGATTAAAAAACTACCTGCATAAAAAAAGCCCTGCGATTGTTCCGCAAGGCTGATTTCATCATTTTATTAGATACTAGTTTCTACTTCTATGTCTCTCACGAGCTAGTAAAGTGTTTTTCAACAACATGGCAATCGTCATAGGACCAACCCCACCTGGTACAGGTGTAATATATGATGCTTTTTTACTAACGTTTTCAAAATCAACATCACCGGTTATATAGTATCCTTTTTCTTTTGTATCATCTGGCACTCTTGTAATACCTACGTCTATAACTACGGCATCATCTTTTACCATCTCCGCCTTTAAAAAATTAGGTACACCTAGAGCTGAAATTACAATATCCGCTTGAGAAATAATCTGGGTAATATTTTTAGTGTGACTATGAGTTAAGGTCACTGTAGAGTTACCGGGCCAACCTTTTCTACCCATTAAAATACTCATTGGCCTACCTACAATATGGCTACGACCAATAACTACGGTATGCTTACCCTTGGTATCAACTTTATAACGCTCCAATAATTCTAGAATACCAAATGGTGTTGCAGGTATGAACGTACTCATATCCAAAGCCATTTTACCGAAGTTGGTAGGGTGAAATCCGTCAACATCCTTATCTGGATCAACGGCCATAATTACCTTTTGGGTATCTATTTGTTCCGGTAAAGGCAATTGAACAATAAAACCATCGATATCATCATCAACGTTCAATTCCTTGATCTTGTTCAATAATTCTTGTTCAGAAGTGGTACTGGGCATTTGAATTAACGTAGATTCAAAACCAATACGCTCACAAGAACGCACTTTACTACCAACATAGGTTAAACTGGCACCGTCACTACCAACAATTATTGCCGCTAAATGTGGTACTTTTTCACCACGCTCTTTCATCTTGGCAACCTCAGCCTTGATTTCTTCCTTTATTTGATTGGATACTTTTTTACCATCCAATAATTCCATATCCGTCTCTTTTTTAGTTGTGTTGTTCGCTTATTATTTCATTCCTTTCATGGCGCCCATCATCTGCATCATCTTTTTACCGCCACCGCCTTGCATCATTTTCATCATCTTGCTCATTTGATCAAATTGCTTTAACAATTGATTGATCTCTTGAACTTCCCTACCGGAACCTTTTGCAATACGCTTTTTTCTACTGGCATTTAATTTAGATGGTGTAGAACGTTCATCTGGTGTCATTGAATATATGATCGCCTCAATATGTTTAAAGGCATCATCATCAATATCCAAACCTTTAAGGGCTTTACCTGCACCAGGTATCATCCCCATAAGGTCTTTCATATTACCCATTTTCTTGATTTGCTGAATTTGGCTCAGGAAATCATCGAAACCGAATTTATTCTTTGCAATTTTCTTTTGGATCTTTCGAGCCTCTTCTTCATCGAACTGTTCTTGAGCTCTTTCTACAAGTGATATTACATCACCCATACCCAAAATACGGTCCGCCATACGTGATGGATGAAAAACATCAATTGCTTCCATTTTCTCACCAGTACCAATAAACTTAATTGGTTTATCAACTACGGACTTAATGGATATAGCCGCACCACCACGGGTATCACCATCTAATTTTGTTAATATAACCCCATCAAAGTTCAAGATATCGTTGAAAGCTTTTGCCGTATTCACAGCATCTTGCCCTGTCATAGAATCTACAACGAACAATGTTTCTTGAGGTTCAATGGCTTTATGTATGTCAGATATCTCTGCCATCATTTTATCATCTACCGCCAAACGACCTGCGGTATCGATTATAACAACATTGTTGCCATCCGCTTTTGCCTTTGCAATACCAGCTTTTGCGATAGCTACAGGATCGGTATTATCCCTGTCCGAATATACCTGAACCCCTATTTGCTCACCTACTACATGCAATTGATCTATTGCCGCCGGGCGATACACATCACAGGCTACCAATAATGGGTTTTTTGATTTTTTGGTTTTTAGAAAATTTGCAAGCTTCCCAGAAAACGTTGTTTTACCAGAACCCTGCAAACCGGACATTAATATTACCGATGGTTTGCCCGATAAATTTATACCCTCTGACTCACCACCCATTAACTGGGTAAGTTCATCTTTAACAATTTTCACCATTAACTGACCTGGCTGTAAGGTCGTTAATACGTTTTGCCCCAATGCCTTCTCTTTTACCCTATTGGTAAATTCCTTGGCAATTTTAAAGTTTACATCGGCATCTAATAAGGCACGGCGTACTTCTTTGGTAGTCTCCGCAACATTTATTTCTGTAATTTGACCATGACCTTTTAGTACATGTAAAGCCTTATCTAGCTTATCGCTTAAATTATCGAACATTCTTTTCTTTTTTAAGGGGCTACAAATTTAATAATATCAATGCTAATTCGGTAGCAAGTACCACAAAATATACAAAACAAAAAGAGCACCCATACTAAAATGGATGCTCTTAACTTAGTTGTGGGGCAAAAAAGGAATTACATTTTCAAAAATTCCCGTAATAAAACCTCCATCAATACCGCCAACGAGGCCCAACTCTTTACTGTTGACGGTATATTTCTGGATGTTTTAATCTTACTCTCTTTCTAAGACCAGTTGATCATAAAAACCTGTCTCATTCTCATGCTTTAGCTCAATCCTTGTTTCCTCGATCTCAAGAATTTGATAATCATTTGCCAATGGCAAGTAATTACTGCCTGTTTCAAAAGAAATAATCATTTCTAGTTTACCGGTAAAGGCGTTTCTATACACAAACCAGTTTCCAGTACTGAAAACGTCTCCGTTTAGGTCTCTTACTTCTAAGGTACCATCATTCTCCATATATAACTTTACATCTGCATAAAGTGCAGTAGACTCATCGTTATTTTCTGCGAAGTAAGCTACCTCCCAAGCAGCATTATCAAAAATATTCGTAATGAAAGTGATATCTTCTTCCACATCGTCATCCACCAAACATTTTTTAACGATGACCAATTCATAAAAAGTCTCTTCAACGTTGAACTTAATTATTCGGTCTTTTAAATCTGTTAACAACCATTCAAAACTCACCGCACCTTCATCACCCATAGTAATGGCAACCACAAAACGACCTTCTGCATTTGTAGTAATTTCCCAAGTACCCTCAGTAACGGTTGCATTATTGGTCAACGTAATTACACCTTCCGCTTGAAATTCAAATTCACCACCTAGTAACCTATTGATATGATCTCCGTTATTTTTAACTCTTTTAATAACCCAAGAACAATCTCTTAAAGTCTCTCTAAGATCTTCAACCGTTATTTCCAGCAAGTCTTCTTCACAGAATTGTTTCATTATAATTCTGTTACCGGCATCATTATATAACTTAATTTGATCATCACCTAAGTCATATACCGTCCACTCTAAATTAAAATCAGTATTAGACTCAAAATCAATGGTTAATTTAGCGCCATCATCGCCCACCGTACTGCTCCAAGTACCTTCTACCGTTGTAGCTCCTCTAAAACCGGTTACTACGGTACCATCTTCTTTAAAGTTTAATATATAATTTACATATTGAGGCGTCTGATCTACATCGTTTCGTATAAAATCTGTTACGAACCAAACACATTCAACAAGTTCTTCTTTAAACTCATCTTCATCAAAGTCATCGTCATTGTAATCATCATCGTCGTCTTCATCACAATCGTCTTTTGCATTTTCAATAGCAATTGCCAATTCTTGATTGCTTTCAACAACAATGGTTGTTTCATCATGTAACTTAAGTGTCACAGGAAAATCAAAACTTACCAAACTATCGTCATCCAAATCTTTAAAGAACAAACGTAACTCACGATCACTAGATACTTCTACGGTATTTGTTTGTTCTAAGTTGACATTAAAGGTGAACATGGTCATTGGATACACAAAATCTATACATTCTATATCATCATCGTCGCCACCTTCTTTACAGTCGGCCGCTAAATCACGTAGATCTGCTAAACCATTAATTGTGATCTCGGTAAAATCACCTGATGTTACCGTAATAGGAAAAATAATGTCCAATAAATTTTCATCATCGTCTATACTATCGAATATATCTTCTATTTGCTCTATATCTTCCTCAGAATCAATAGTCAATTGAATTCCGTTTACCTCAACAGCGTACGGAAAATTGATTTCAAAGCAACTGGTACCATCCACAATATTATCGCCAGAACCATCATTAGAACTGGTACGTTGTATTAAATCTGCAGTGGAAGAACTTGCAGTTATTGCCTGTGGCTCTTCACCTGTATTGATTTCTTCAAATTCATCTTGACATGCAGTAAAACTAAGCGCAATAGTTAGTAGGCTAACATACATTGCATAATTAAAAATCTTTTTCATAATGACTTGGTATTGTTTGTTATTATGTTTCTAAAACAACCGACTTAAAAAATACCCTACCTTCTTTTTTGTTTTTTTTCGGATATCTTTGATAAAAAGTTATGAATTGAACACTGAAAAACATTTGAACGTTTGCGAAGAGTTGGTATATAAGAGCGTTTTTAATGAAACGTCTAAAACCATCTTCAATTATATTTATTACAAATTTGGCAATGAAGAAAAAGCTCATGATGCCGTTCAAGAGGCATTTGTGAAACTTTGGGAAAATTGTGCTAAAGTTGCCCCAGAAAAAGCAAAATCTTACCTATACACGGTAGCCAATAACTTATACTTAAATGTTATTAAAGCTGAAAAAGTACGATTAAAGTACGCAGACCAAACCTTAAAGACTACTAATGAATCTCCGGAGTTCATCATGGAGGAGAATCAATTTAAGGAAAAATTGGACAACGCGTTGAACAGCTTACCAGACAATCAACGCACTACTTTTTTATTGAATAGAATAGACGGTAAAAAATATGCGGAAATTGCCGAAATGGAAAAAGTGAGCATAAAGGCAATCGAAAAAAGAATGCACTTGGCTCTAAAAAGTTTAAGGGAGCAGATAGATGGGATATAGGTTAAGAGTTAGGAGTTAAGAGTTAAGAGTTAAGAGTTAGGAGTTAAGAGTTAGGAGTTAGGAGTTAGGAGTTAGGAGTTAGGAGTTAGGAGTTAGGAGTTAGGAGTTAGGAGTTAGGAGTTAGGAGTTAGGAAAAAAATAATATTAAGTAAGGAGTACAAAGTATTAAGTGAAAATTTAAAATATTAAATAAAGTACTTAATACTTGATACGTAAAATAAAAGTAGGGTTTTCAAAAACTTAGTTGTTATACTAAAACAAAGCTAAAAATATGCAAGACAATTACTTAGCAAAATGGCTTAATGATGAACTGACCGATGCCGAGTTGGCAGAGTTCAAGAAATCTGAAGCATACGAAACATATAGAAAAATTAAGGAGTCCGCATCAAAATTAGAATCACCTGAATTTGATAAAGAAAAAGCATGGAATACTATTGAACAACGTAAAACTCCAGAAACACCTAAAGTTTTTGTTTTAACTCCGTTCAAGACATTTCTACGAATTGCTGCGGTCATTGCGATATTATTGGCCGGGTCTTTCTTTTACCTGAGTACCTTGAACGAGTCTTTTACGACAACATATGCAGAAAACAAATTCATAACCCTACCAGATAATTCTGAGGTTATTTTGAATGCAGCCTCTGAACTATCTTTTAACGAAAAAAAATGGGACTCTAACAGAAACGTAGACCTTGATGGCGAAGCGTATTTTAAAGTTGCCAAGGGAGAAAAATTTACTGTTCATACCTCCCAAGGTCTGGTTACCGTTTTAGGCACCCAGTTCAATGTAGAAAATAGAAAAGATTATTTTGAAGTAACCTGTTTTGAGGGTTTGGTTAGCGTTACCATTAATGGCAATGAAACAAAATTACCTGCAGGCAATTCGATTTTGACAATTGCCGGCAATAGCAGAAAATCTAAAGCTACCGTAAATGGCGAACCTACATGGTTGTCAAAGGAAAGTTCTTTTCAAAGTATACCGTTACATTATGTTTTAGATGAACTTCAAAGACAATATGATATTGAGATTAGCACAGAACATATTGATATCACTCAACTTTTTACGGGTACTTTTAGCAACAAAAATCTAGAACTTGCCCTGCAAAGTATAAGTGTTCCTTTACAAATTAAGTTTAACTTAGATGGGAACAAAGTGCTGTTCTATGCAGAAGAAGCACCATAAAACTCTTTCTTATTTATTTTTTGTGCTGATATTCGGCTTAAATAGCTATGCACAGAATTCACCAAAAAAATTGGTGCAATTGCGCAATGTGCTTACTGAACTAGAAAAGACCTATGATGTAAAATTCTCTTTTGCCGACAGTGATGTTGATACCGTACAAATACCGCCACCTGATTCTAATTCACTTGAAGCCATCATAAAAGAAATTAACAATACAACTGGGATCACCATTAATAAACTTAATGATCGCTATTATACCTTAACCAAAGCCACCACTGTTTCTATATGCGGTTTTGTTTTCGATAATTTCGAAGAGAATACCATACCTGGTGCCACTATTGAAATTTATGGGACCAACTTATCTGGTATCACAAAAGAAAATGGCTCGTTCAGTTTTGATAATGTTCCTATTAATGCAATAATTCAGATCAAACATTTAGGTTACAAACCTACTTTCTTAAAAGCAAAAGAATTCATTAACTCTGCAGAATGTAACATTGTTGCCCTGCCGCTGAGTTACCAAGAGTTAGATGAAGTCATTGTGACACAATTTTTGACTACAGGTTTACAGAAGCTTGACAACTCCAGTATTGAACTTAATCCATCAAAATTTGGCATTCTACCAGGTGTTAGTGAACCAGATATTTTACAAACGGTACAAGCTTTACCAGGTATTAAAAGCGTTGATGAAACTGTTTCAGATATTAATATAAGAGGAGGTACCAATGACCAGAACCTTATTCTGTGGGACGGAATAAAAATGTATCAAACGGGACATTTCTTTGGCTTAATATCTGCATTCAACCCTTATGTTACAGAAAATGTAACGATCATAAAAAATGGAACCTCAGCCATATTTAGTGATGGCGTAAGTGGTACCTTGAGCATGAAATCTATGGGAAAATTACCTTTAAATTTCAATGGCGGAGCTGGTGTAAATTTAATCTCGGGTGATGTTTTTGGTGAAATTACAATTAGTAAAAAATCAGCATTACAAGTTTCTGCCCGTAGATCATATACCGATTTCCTTAACACTCCAACCTACACTACCTTCTCAGAAAAAGCCTTTCAAGATTCAGAAGTAAATCAAGAGAGTGAATTTTATTTTTATGATTTCACCACCAAATTCATCTATGAAATAAACCCATACCACAAGGTGAGCACCAGTATGATTACAATGAGTAATAATCTAAACTATTTTGAATCGGTTGAAAACAGCACTGCACCAAACCGCAGTAATCTAAATCAAGATAATTTTTCAATTGGCAGTGAATTACAAAGCGAATGGACAGGTAATCTTACATCACAATTAAGTGCCTATTACACTCAATATGATCTGGATGCCCTATCTATATCAAACAATGACGCACAACGACTGATCCAAAATAATCTAGTAAAAGAATCTAACATAAAACTTGTAACCAATTACCTTTTAAGACAAAATCTTAAATGGACAAACGGTTATGAATTTTCCGAAACGGGAATTGAAAACACTACAAATGTTAATCAGCCTCCATTTGCAAGTAACATAAAAGGGGTTATCCGTAAACATGGTATATTCACTGAAATAAACTATAGCTCAAAAGATGAGAGACTCAACGGATTCATTGGTGGTCGTTTGAACTATATAGAAAACCTAGATACGTTTCAAGAATTCATTTTTGAACCTCGCATAAATATCAGTTATGAGCTACTACCAAATTTTAAAACGGAAGTATTAGGGGAATACAAAAGTCAGGTTACCAATCAGATCATAGATTTAGAACAAAATTTTTTAGGTATTGAAAAAAGAAGGTGGATACTATCTGATGGTGATGCGCTGCCCATTACAAAAAGTAAACAGGGGTCTATTGGTTTCAATTATGATATCAATAAATTATATGTGGGCATAGATGCTTTTTACAAGGAAGTAAATGGTATCAACGTATACACACAAGGTTTTCAAAATCAGAATCAGTTTAATGGTGAAATTGGATCTTATACAGTTAAAGGAGCTGAATTTCTGATCAACACCAAGAATAGCGATTATAGTGCTTGGCTTAGTTACACCTTCAACAAAAACGACTATACCTTCAATGTTTTGGATCCTGCAACATTTCCGAACAATTTAGATGTTAGACACGCTATAACACTTGCAGGAAACTACACCGTTGGTAATTTAAAAATAGGAATGGGCATTAATTACAAATCGGGAAAACCTTTTACCCGACCAGACGAAAACGACCCAATAGATCAAACCGTTTTTCCTGCCGAAATAAATTACGAAGAACCAAATAGCAGTAGGCTATCAGAATACTTTAGGACAGATGCATCAGCAAATTATACCCTAAAATTTGATGATAAAAGGAATATAATCTTTGGAGTATCCGTATTAAATTTCACCAATAGACGCAATACATTAAACACCTATTACAGACTACTAGACGATAATACCATTGAAACTATTGAGCGTATCTCATTAGGTATAACTCCCAATGCCAGCGTACGATTCAATTTTTAAAATTACATACGCTCAGGAACCTCTACACCTAATAATTTGAATGCATCTTGTATAACCTGGGCAACCTTTTTAGATAATTGAACTCGTAATACTTTCTTAGCTTCATCTACCTCTCCCAATATGGAAACCTGTTGATAGAAAGAATTAAATTCCTTTACCAGATCATAGGTAAAATTAGCAATCAATGCCGGACTAAAATTATCTGCAGCCAATTGAATGGTCTCTGGAAATAGTTGAAGCTGTTTGATCAATTCCTTTTCTTTTGAATGTAACTCAGAAACTTTGGCATCTTCAGAAATATTGATACCCATACTTTCTGCCTTTCTCAAAATAGATTGAATACGAGCATAGGTATACTGAATAAAAGGTCCTGTATTACCTTGAAAATCTACCGACTCTTCTGGGTCGAACAAGATTCTCTTTTTAGGATCTACTTTAAGAATATAGTACTTTAAAGCGCCCAAACCTATCATTTGGTAAAGCGTCTGCTTTTCTTCTTCGTTATAGTCCTCAAGCTTACCAAGTTCCTCAGAAATATTAGCAGCGGTCTGGGTCATATCTGCCATAAGATCATCGGCATCTACAACGGTGCCTTCCCTACTTTTCATTTTCCCACTAGGCAAATCTACCATACCATAACTTAGGTGGTGCAGTTTTTTTGACCAAGAAAAACCAAGTTTTTGCAGAATTAAAAACAAAACCTTAAAGTGATAATCTTGCTCATTACCAACAGTGTAAACCATACCATTAACATCTGGGTGATCTTTAACACGTTGTATGGCGGTACCAATATCCTGGGTCATATAGACCGCAGTGCCATCTGAACGAAGAACAATTTTCTCATCCAATCCGTCTTCGGTCAAATCGATCCAAACACTACCATCTTCTTTCTTAAAAAATATTCCTTTCTTTAATCCTTCCGCAACAACATCCTTACCTAAAAGGTAGGTATCACTTTCATAATATAGCGTATCAAAATCTACTCCTAAATTCTTATAGGTAACTTCAAAACCTTTATATACCCAACCGTTCATGGTTTTCCATAAGGTTACGATTTCAGGATCACCAGCTTCCCATTTTAAAAGCATTTCTTGAGCTTCTAACAAAATAGGAGCTTCTTTTTCAGCAACCTTTTTATCAATTCCCTTAGCAACTAAATCCGCTATTTGTTCTTTATAAGCTTTATCAAAAGCCACATAGTAATTACCAACCAGCTTATCGCCTTTTAATCCGGTTGATACGGGTGTCTCCCCATTTCCGAACTTTTGCCAAGCCACCATACTTTTACAGATATGAATACCACGGTCATTGATAATTTGAGTTTTATATACTTTTTTACCCGATGCCTTTAAAATTTCCGCAACGGAATATCCTAATAAGTTATTTCTAATATGACCCAGGTGTAATGGCTTATTAGTGTTTGGCGAAGAGTACTCTACCATAACGGCATCATCCGACTCTTGCACATAACCATAATTGGGTATGGTTGAGATCGAGTTGAAAAAATTCAAGTAGAAAGAATCGATTATAACAATATTCAAGAATCCTTTAATCACATTAAAGCCGGCAACCTCATCTATGTGTTCTTCTAAATATGCACCAATTTGCTCCCCAATTTGCACTGGGTTTCCTTTCACTACACGTAACATTGGAAAAACCACAATAGTAATATCTCCCTCAAAATCCTTACGGGTAGGTTGAAATTCCACATTTGGCAAATCCTTATCAAAAATAGATTTTACCGCTTCTTTTACTTTAACTGATAGTACCTCTTGAATATTCATCAAAACGTTTAATTAAGCCTGCAAAATTAATGATTTTTTATGCTTTAAGGGTAAACAGATGTGGCATTCATGCGGTATTTCGTTAACTTTAGTAAAACTGTACAAAAAATTGCATGCTGTTAAACGTATCATACAATAATAAAGCCGTCACTAAAAAAATTGAGGAAGAAGTAGGCAAGCCTTTTACCTTAAAAGAAAGATGGGCCATGAACGGCATTGGGTCACCAAAACTGATCATTACGGAGACAAGCATTGAAATTAGAAATCTTCTCATATTAGACAGCAATAGGGATGTTTGTAATATAGAGATGAGACCAAATGGAATTATTATAGGGTTTAGATCACTTTTAGAAACATATGCATTGATCATACCCTACTATAAACTATCTATATACAAAGGTCAAGCTTCGGTTTACTCCATTTACCGCGATCAATATTTTATAAAAGTGGCCTCTGATACCAAGGCGGTACAGAAATTCTTTAAAAAAATCATGGACTACAAAGCGGATAACGCGCCTACATCAATTGAAGATTTGTAATATGTCATCAAATTTACCCAAACTAAAAATAAAACTAACCAAATACCAACAAAGGCTAATTACTTTAGGATGGCTAATTATAGCTATAAACTTTATTATCGTGGGCATATACTATACCAATTTACCTGATATAATTCCCGCTCATTTTAATTATAAAGGAGAGGTGGACGGATTTGGTACCAAAAGTACTATTTGGACATTTCCAATCTTAAGTTCAATAATTTATTTTATTTTTTATCTGGTAATTAAAAATATAAATCTATGGAACATGAACTACCCTATAAAAGTAACGGATGAAAATGCTCCAGAAATTTATAAAACATCTTTAAAAATGTTGGTCTACATTAACGTATTGATAGCAATTATAGCTACCCCAATAATCATAGAGATCATTTTACAAGCACATGACATTAACTTAGGTTTTAAATTCTCAAGTTTATCCATAGTTACGGTAATCAGTATAACTATAATACCATTTTTTTACATATTTAAAATGTATAAAACTCCTAAGAAATGAAAATACTGCTCACAGGTGCCAATGGTTATATAGGCATGCGCTTACTACCGCAGCTCTTAGAAATGGGACATGAAATTGTTTGTGCGGTTCGTGATGAAAGCAGACTATCCGTAGACAAAGAAATTAGAAGTAATATTCAAATCATAGAGATTGATTTTTTAGAAGAACCTAAAGAAAATATTGTACCCAAGGATATAGACGCCGCGTACTTCCTTATACACTCCATGAGCTCATCTACCCAAGATTTTGATGACATGGAAGCAAAAACGGCTGTCAACTTCAACAAATATGTGAACAACACAAATATTAAGCAAGTTATTTATTTAAGCGGTATTGTCAATGATGAAAAACTCTCAAAACATTTACAATCACGTAAAAATGTGGAGGAAATTCTGTATCAAGGAAAATATAATTTAACGGTTTTAAGGGCAGGTATCATTGTAGGATCAGGAAGTTCTTCTTTTGAAATTATACGTGACCTATGTGAAAAACTGCCCGTTATGATTACGCCAAAATGGGTATTGACAAAAACGCAACCCATTGCCATAAGAGATGTCATAGCCTTTTTAACCGGCGTACTAGGACACGAAAAAACTTATAACGACTCTTTTGATATAGCGGGTCCAAATGTACTTACCTATAAAGATATGTTGCATAAATATGCCGAAGTGCGAGGATTCAAAAACTGGATTTGGACCGTACCTGTGATGACTCCAAAATTATCATCATATTGGCTCTATTTTGTAACCTCAACTTCATATAAATTAGCGTTGAACCTAGTGGATAGCATGAAAATTGAAGTCATAGCAAAAGACACTAGATTGCAAGAAATACTTGGTATTGAACCACATACCTACAAAGAGGCCATTGACCTTGCCTTTAAAAAAATCGAACAAAATTTAGTGATCAGCAGTTGGAAAGACAGTATGATCAGTGGTCGTTTTTTAGAAAACCTTGAAAAACATATTCAAGTTCCAAAATATGGCGTACTCAAAGATTACAAACAGATTAAGGTAAAAAATCCAGAAAAAGTCTTGGAACGTATTTGGAGAATTGGTGGCGAAACTGGTTGGTATTACGGAAATTGGTTATGGAAAATCAGGGGTTTTTTAGATAAGCTTTGGGGCGGCGTAGGTTTACGAAGAGGAAGAACCCACCCAGACAAAATATTCGCTGGAGACGCATTGGATTTCTGGAGAGTTCTATTGGCCGATAAAAACGCAAAAAGACTTCTATTGTTTGCAGAAATGAAGCTGCCCGGAGAGGCTTGGCTAGAGTTTAAAATTGACGAGAACAACATATTGCACCAAACCGCAACCTTTAGACCTAGAGGATTACGAGGCAGGTTATACTGGTACAGCATTGTGCCCTTTCATTATTTTATTTTTGGCGGCATGATCAGTAATATTGCTAAAACGGACCACAACTAAATTCCACATGCTAAAGCGTTATTTTTTTATTTTTTAAGGTAATATTCATTTCCATTTTACGACTAGTATTGTACACCTATTTAAGCTGTATTGATCAATGCTTTTAATATTTTGAAGATGAAATATTTACGTTTTTTCCCTTTTTATGTATTGTCCATTCTACCTTTTTGGATGTTATATATGATATCTGACATTACTTACTTTTTAACGTATTATATACTTGGCTACAGAAAAAAAGTAGTGTGTAAAAACTTGCATCTTGCTTTTCCTCACAAATCAGAGAAAGAAATAAACAGCATTGCAAAAAAATTCTACAAGCATTTTTGTGATATGTTCTTCGAGTCAATAAAATTATTAACGATAAAACCAAGTGAGATTGAAAACAGATTTAAGATCAATAACTTATCCCAATTGACCGATCATCTTAAAAATAATGAAAATATAATGCTGTACACTGCTCACCAAGGCAATTGGGAATGGCTTACTACGGTTCCATTATTTCTAGAAGTAAACTGCAATACTTTATACAAACCCTTATCAAACACATATTTCAACGACTTATTCATTTTAATGCGAGAACGATTTAATGTGCATTGTATTCCAAGCAATAAAGGGTACAGACACTTATTACACTTAAAAAACAATAACGTAGTCTCTATGAATTGTGTAATTGGAGATCAAAGTCCTTTAGGAAAATCCGGTAAATCCCAAACCCAATTTTTTAATCAGCAAACTTCTTTTTTTACTGGAGCCGCAAAAATTGCCAAAAAGACAGATTCCATAATATTCCTCCCTTATTTAAAGAAAATAAAGCGTGGCACGTATGAACTATTCTTTGAAACAATCGTTAATTCAGCATCTAACTTAGACGAACAAAATATTATAGAAACCTATGCCCATAAATTAGAAGAGGTCATACAAAAGTATCCAGAACTATATTTGTGGACCCACAAAAGGTGGAAAAGAGATGGTATCACCTATTAGCTCAGATTATTTTTAGAAATTTTAAGGGGCAATTCGGTCAGCCTTTCTCCGGTCAATCTTCTAACCGCATTTGCTATAGCTGCACCAATTGGTCCTAATGGAGGTTCGCCCACTGCCCCCGGTGTATCTTTTCCTTGCAACAAAACTACATCTATTTCTTTTGGAGCATTTTTCATTAAAGCCATTTGATAAGGACCATAGATCGTAGGTGTTAATTCGCCATTTTCCACTTCCATTTTCTCGTACAAAACAGCACTCATACCCATAATTACAGAACCTTCACACTGAGCACGAATCTGATCAGGATTAACCGCTAATCCAGGGTCCATGGCCACAGTGACTTTATGTACAATTATTTCATTGCCAACCACTGAAACCTCAGCAACCTGTGCACAAGGCGTATTTGCATCTATAGAAGCTGCAAAACCCATAGCCCTACCATCAATAATATCTTCTGTATAATTCGCTTTTTCAGCTGCCGCCTGAATAACGTTTTTTAAACGAACATCAATGGCATCATCCCCAATTAGTGCCAACCTAAAATCTACTGCATTTTTCTTTGCCTTAATAGCCATTTCATCCATAAAACTCTCCATGGCAAAGGTATTCGCCAACAACCCAAGACTGCGCCACCAACTGGTCGCAAATGGTAAGGTAACATGCCAATGAACCGCCTTAAAATTTGGAACAGCCGTATATTGTATAAAACCACCACGTATAGCACCTACATCGGCACCTAAAAAATTAGTTAGTGCATTAGGAATTAAAGCAGAATCAGTTGCAACATCACCACTTACGAAATCATGTTCAAGAGCTTCTAAAAAACCTTCCGCATTCAGCTTACCCTTAATCACATGGTGCGTGGGAGGGCGAAACATATCATGCTGAAACTCTTCTTTTCTACTAAAAAAATATTTTACAGGTTTACCTACTGCTTTTGACATTAAAGCAGCTTGCACCGCATGTGGAGTATGTAATCTTCTACCAAAACCACCTCCTAAATAAGTAGGTATGATATTGACGTTTTCAACATCTATATCTAAACGTTTGGCAAGCTCTTTTCTGGTAATACTTACCACTTGGGTTGAAATTTTAACAGTAGCCTTATCTCCTTCTACAGAGGCAACAACTCCGTTTGGTTCAATTTGTGCGTGAGCACCGATCGGACTTCTAAACTCCAAAGTTTCAAAATCATCATCTTCGACAAGTGATTGACCGTTCTTTTGTATGACCATGGAATTACCATTACCAACGGTCATCATTCCTATAATATCTGCCGTGCTTAAGTCCTCATAACTTTCCCAAACAACCTTAATAGCCTCTTTCGCATGTTCAGCTTCAATGATAGAATTTGCAATTACACCTACAAAATCATTTTCAACAATAATCTTAACGACACCGGGCATACCCTCTGCCTCTTTAATGTCCGCACTTACAAATGTTGCTCCTATTTTAGTTGGTCTTACCACCGCTCCATAGAGCATTTCCTGCATTTCTGCATCCATTCCAAAAATAGGATCTCCATATACTTTAGCATCCAAATCCACTCTAGAAATAGGCTTACCAATATACTTGTAATCCTTAGCATCCTTTAAAACGGGAACATCTGGAATCTCCCAATCTACTACCCCCTCCGCAACTTGGGCGTAGGTCATTTTATCACCTGCACCAGAAATGATTCCTTTATCTATGGTAAGTTCTTCTACATTTATATTCATTTTGCGAGCAGCTTCATTTAAAAGCATTACCCGCAACATTGCAGCCAACTCTCTAAGCGGTTGCCACAATCCAGATATGGATGTACTTCCGCCAGTAGCAAAGCTATCTACATTACCTGTCGCCGAAACAGCGTGAACCACATGAATTTGCTCAATACCAACCATAAGTTCTTCCGCTGCCATTTGAGCAATACCCGTAAAAGTTCCTTGGCCCATTTCCATTTTAGGAGAGTGTAATACTATTGTATTATCTGAATTTACCTCAAACCAAACCATAGGCTGGTCTGTATTGTCGGTATAAGGTGCTTCCAATGAATTTACCACACCTAAAATTTGCCGCCTTATCGGGTTTCTAAAGATGTAGGCACCAATGGCAACCACTCCAATAGCACCTAGACCGCCCTTGATTAAAAATTTACGTCTAGATACTTTTTTTGAACCATTTTTTTTATCAGCCATTTACTTCTCCTCTTTAACTGATTCAATATCCATGTTTGCTTGCAACTTAGCTGCCTTATGTATTGCTTTTCGCATTCTATAATACGTACCGCAACGGCATACGTTAATAATATTATTATCGATATCTTCATCTGACGGATTGGGAACCTTATTTAAAAGTGCCGCCGTTGCCATCATAAAACCGGGTTGACAATAGCCACATTGAGGAACAATTTCTTCAATCCAAGCTTGCTGTACGGGGTGTGGACGATCTCTATTTCCCAACCCCTCTATGGTAGTTACATTTTTACCAATTGCAAATTTCACCGGATACGAACAAGAACGTACTGCCTCTCCATCTACATGTAATGTACATGCGCCGCAAGCCGCTTTTCCACAGCCAAATTTTGTTCCTTTTAAATTTAACGTATCTCTTATGACCCAAAGCAATGGCGTATTATCATCTGCATTATCAATTGATCTTACAGCTCCGTTAACCGTTAAGGAAATTTTCATATAGATATATTATTTTACAGGAATAACCGCCCCGTTAGCAAACCAATTTTCTACCGCATTTTTAAAATCTTCTTTTGAAACCGGTGGCAAAGTACGTGGATCACCATCCGCATCTACCCCGGGTTCCCAAGCCCAAAGTACCAACTCATCTTCTGTCATATGCTTTACAAGCGCTGCGTGACTTCTATTGCCATTGGTGGTTTTATCTAACAAACGCTCAGCTAGTTCAGTTCTAGTGAGTCCTTCCCAAGCCATTGATGCCGGAGCCAACGCCCAATGTGGTGCACCTGGCACACCTGAATTCAAATTATTTTCTGACTGATGACAAGTATTGCAATTGGTAGCCTCAAAACCATGATCGTCTTCACCTCTTGCCATATCAAAATAATGTGGATGACTATCGTCTCCTTGTTTGGGAATATGATCATTTGGGTGACAGTTTACACAACGTTGATGGGTAAGTACATTCATCATTGTATTGAAGTCATCATCATTTTGATTAGAAAGAGCCTTTTCTTCTATAATTTCATAATCAGTAATTATAGGTGAACTTGCCCATACAAGAATAAATCCTGCAGAAGAGAATGCCAATAAAATATAAATTGCTTTTAACCTCATATAGACTTTGAATTCTAAATAGCTTCAATCTCTATGAAGATAGCGAATACAGTTTAAAAATGTTACCCCATTAAGTTTAATTATTTTAATAGGGTAACAAGTATCATTATCCTTTTGGAAGAAAAACTTCAGCCATCATACAACGGGCACTACCACCACCACAGGTTTCAATAGTATGTAAAGAACTATGTAAAATTGAACAATGGTTTTCTATTTTAGTAATCTGCTCTTTGGTCAAACTATGAAATGCAGCTGAGCTCATCACCATATATCTTTTATCTTCGCTACCCAAAACCTGCAACATATTACCAGCAAAATGATGCATTTGCTGCTCGGTAATCGTAATAATCTCTTTACCATCTTTTTTAAGATGATCTAACACATTCTTTTTTTCCTTCTTATCATCAATAGAATCTGCACAGATAATTACAAAATTTTCTGCCAGTGCCATCATTACGTTAGTATGGTAAATTGGTAATCTTTTACCGTCTACAGACTGGTTTGCGGTAAATATTACCGGAAAAAAATCGAAATCTTCACAGAACTCAATAAACAATTCTTCATCTGCACGTTCAGACAATGCGCAGTATGCTTTTTTGTTTACGCGATCTATAAGAATGCTACCTGTGCCTTCAAGAAACAATTCTTCCTCTTCGGCAGAAGTATAATCAACAACATCATTGATCTTAAAACCGTTAGATTCTAGAATATCAAAAATATCATCGCGCCTTTCATTTCTTCTGTTCTCTGCGAACATTGGGTAGACACCAACGGTACCATTTGCGTGAAATGATATCCAATTATTTGGAAAAATACTGTCTGGGGTATCAGGCTCTTTAGTATCTTGAACAACGATTACGTTTACTCCTTTATTTCTTAACTCTACCACAAAAGCATCAAACTCCTCTTGGGCTTTCTTGTTAATTTCTTGATTCTTCAAGTCAATATCCTCCATAAAGTAGTTATTGACAGCCGTTTGCTCATTCATTCTAAATGACACAGGGCGAATCATTAGTATTGTGTTAGTAATTTGCATAGGGGTACATTTATTTAAATTATACTCTAATTAAGGGTAAAGTACTACAGCGTAATAAACCCTCTTGTTTTGATATTTCGCCATACGGAATCTCTTCTACCGTAAAGCCTTGTTCTCTTAACCAATTATTCAAACGGGTGAAGTTGCGTTCAGATACTACAACATCTGGTGAAATAGAAAATACATTACTATACATATGGTACATTTCTAAGGCATCTATTTCAAAAACATTTTCTTTTCCAAAAAAATCAACCAACCATTGGTATTCTTCCTCAACCAAAAATCCGTTTTTATGAATAATAGCTTTCCCTTTACCCAAAGGCTGAAAACAACAATCTAAATGCAAAGCGTTGTCTTTAGCTACTGTATTGGACTTGCGAAGCTCAAACGACTTTATAGTTTTATGCGGAAACTGTTTAGCTAAATATTCTACCGCGGCCTTATTTGTTCTTGCAGTAATATATGATGGATAATCATCCGCTGTATAGGTACCAACAAAAATATAATCGTTCCATGGCATTACGTCACCACCTTCAACATGCACGTCCTCAGGCGGTGTAAGAATGTTGTCATCCTCTATTTTATCAAGTACATGTAAAATAGCCTCAACCTCTTGTTCACGATCAGGTAAGATGTTGGCTTTTATCAACTTATTTTCTATTACAAAAGCGATATCTCTAGTAAAAATCTGATTACAATCTTCTAGAACCTCTGGTCTAAAAACCTTTACACCATATTTTTCAAAGACTTCTCTAAAAGCTTCCATTTCTTTTATCATGTCAGCTTCTAACGGATAAGTCCCTGCCTTTATATGTTCCTTAGATTTTGGATCATATGCTTCCTCTAAAGTAGGTGTAGGTCCTGAGCTTTTAGCAATACCTAATACCACTGCCTTTAAAGGTGAAATCTCATCATTGATATTTAATTGTAACATATGTGTTTATTTAAATAAAAATTAAAATTTGGCACAAAAAAAAGCTCCTTTAAAAATAAAAGAGCTTTTGTTTTTTTATTAACGGTAGCAATCTACCTTTTGTCAAGTTCGACAAAAGATCTTAAATTTTCACCAGTATATACTTGTCTTGGTCTACCAATTGGCTCACCATTTAATCTCATTTCTCTCCATTGTGCAATCCACCCTGGCAATCTACCTAATGCGAACATTACTGTAAACATTTCTGTTGGTATGCCCAAAGCTCTATAAATAATACCTGAGTAGAAATCTACATTAGGGTATAATTTTCTATCCACAAAGTACTGATCTTCCAAAGCCTCTTTTTCTAAGCCTTTGGCTATATCAAGAATAGGGTCATTAATACCTAAATCTGCCAATACCTCGTCAGCTGCAACTTTAATGATTTTTGCACGAGGGTCAAAGTTCTTATATACTCTATGTCCAAAGCCCATTAATCTGAAAGGATCAGATTTATCTTTAGCCTTGGCCATATATTTTTTGGTGTCACCACCATCCGCTTCAATTGCTTCAAGCATTTCTAAAACAGCTTGGTTCGCACCACCGTGTAGTGGTCCCCAAAGAGCTGAAATACCAGCAGATAACGATGCAAATAATCCAGCATGTGAAGAACCTACGATACGAACAGTACTTGTAGAACAGTTTTGTTCATGGTCTGCATGTAATATCAACAACTTATCTAAGGCTTCAATGACAACTTTATTCTTTTTATAATCTTGGTTAGGACGCTTGAACATCATTTTATGAATGTTCTCAACATACCCTAAACTATCATCTCCATAATCTAATGGAAGACCTTTCTTTTTACGTAAAGTCCAAGCTACAAGAACTGGGAATTTTGCAAGTATACGTACAATTGCGTGATACATATCCTCATCTGAACTTACATCAACAGTAGAAGGATTAAATGCAATTAGAGCACTTGTTAAAGATGATAGAACACCCATTGGATGTGCGGACTTTGGAAAACCATCCAATATCTTCTTCATCTCTTCATCTACGTGAGATTCATCTTTAATATCCTTGTGGAACTTTGCCAGTTCCTCCTTGTTAGGTAAGTCTCCAAATATTAAAGCATAGGCAACTTCTAAGAAATCAGCTTTCTCGGCTAATTCTTCAATTGAATACCCTCTATAACGTAAAATACCTTTTTCGCCATCTAAAAAAGTAATAGCACTTTCACATGATCCTGTATTTTTAAAACCCGGATCAATGGTTATCATTCCTTTGGTTGCTGAACGCAATGACTTGATATCTATTGCAAGTTCATCTTCGGTTCCCTTAATTACCGGAAACTCATATTTTTCACCATTATATTCTAAAATAGCTTTGTCTGACATTTTTAATTTTTACGTTTTAAATACTCCTCGTAAAGTTAACAAAACAGGATTGGTCTACCAATTTCATAAATCTGTTTTGGGTAAAATTAACAATAAGTACTATGAATAGCTTTCATTACAACAGATATAGTTTATCATAATACTCATTTAAGGATTTCTCCCAAGTAAATCTCACTTTTTTAGCATTGGATTTAATTTTTTTCCAAGTGTCTTTATCATGCTCCCAAATAGTCAATGCTTCATCAAAGCTCTTCACCATATTACTAATCTGTTCATCATAGGTATTTCCACTAAAAGCAAAACCAGTTTTTAAATGCTCTACCGTATCTTTTAGACCGCCTGTATGATGAACTAGGCAAGGATTTCCATTTCTCATTGCTAACATTTGACTTATACCACAAGGCTCAAACAAACTTGGCATAAAATAAAGATCGGTTTCCAAGTACATAGAATCTATTAAATCTTCTGATTGACCGTTCGTAAAAACAAAATTCTTATGATGATAACTCATATGACGAAAGAATTCCTCATAATCAGGATCACCAGTCCCCAAAAGCATAAAAATACCATCCACTTCACTTAGCCTAACCAACATCTTTTCAAAGGCCTCTGGTGAGCGTTTTAAAAAATAAAATTTCTGCTCTGTAAGCCTTGCTACACTAGACACAATAAATTTAGGTCTATTCCCTACATACTGCATTATTTTTTCACCAGTATGGGCTAAAAAATCAGCTTTGTATTTCTTGGAGTTTTCTTGCAACCATCTAAAAAGTGCTTTTACCGTATTCCTATACAAAAGACCTTTTTCTGCAACTCTAATATTACCGTAATTACTCGCATTCAAAATTCCAAATAAACGACCTTCATTATCTGCCTTCAACAAATCATTTTCCAAACTTTCACCGCCAATAAACTCTGGTCTTCTACTAGGTAGTAGAACATCTTCTTTATAAGATGGCGATACTGTATGAACGGCATCTGCCAAGCGTATGCCCACAGCCATTAAATTTATACAGTCTTGATATCTTAAATCCTTTAAGGCATTATGATCCAATTGTATTTCTGGAAACCAATTGTTAACCGAAGCATAATTATTATAAAAGGGACGAATACCCTGTATAGCCAAATTATGAATGGTATAGACATATCTCATCTTTTTTAGATCATTATAATTTGGGTGATAGGTCTTTATAAACAAAAGTGCCGCTGAATGCCAATCATGCATATGCACAATATCCAGATCACCAAAAGCTCCAATTTTAATAGCCTCTGCGGTAGCAGTGCAAAAAATAATGAATTTTACAAAATCATTAAAAAATGGCTCGGTAGGATCATCATGATAAATATGAGCAATTCCACCTTCTAAAATTTCTGGATGATGAATTACATAATGTGTAATATTTTTATCTACCCTTTTTGGAATTACCTCATATAATTCTGCCGTATACGGAACACCACGTAAGCTAAATTCTAGTTTGGTCTTAAAAATTCCGTTTTTATGTAATCTAGAATAAGCTGGTACGACAACGTGAACTTTATCTTCTCGTTTCGAAATTTCCCTAGGCACATCTCTAACAACATCACCCATTCCACCAGCTTTACAATCTGGAATAGCATCGTTTTCTGCTGAAACAAAAAGAAAATTATTCATACGCCAATAAAATGGTATTAAATGTGGTTTATTCTCAAAAGGTAGTTAAAGTTTTGAAGTACGCCAAAAAAAAAGCCTTTCTAATAAGAAAGGCTTAATTATAATTTTAGCACAGAAATTAACCTAATTTAAAGGCTTTTTCTTGAGGGTAGTAAGCTGTACTCCCCAATTCTTCTTCTATTCTAAGTAGTTGGTTATATTTAGCCATACGATCAGACCTTGATGCTGATCCTGTTTTAATTTGACCTGTATTCAATGCAACCGCTAAATCAGCGATAGTATTATCTTCAGTCTCTCCAGAACGGTGAGACATTACTGAAGTATAACCTGCATTTTTAGCCATATTAACCGCCGCTATAGTTTCTGTCAATGTACCAATCTGGTTTACTTTGATCAAGATGGAATTTGCGATTCCTTTTTCTATACCTGTAGACAAACGCTCAACATTGGTTACAAACAAATCATCACCAACTAATTGAACTTTATCTCCAATTTTGTCAGTTAAAGATTTCCAACCATCCCAATCGTTTTCATCCATACCGTCTTCAATAGAGATAATAGGATACTTTGCACTTAGATCAGCTAAATACTGAGCCTGTTCTTCTGAAGTTCTAACAACACCAGATTCACCTTCAAATTTAGTGTAGTCATATTTTCCATCTACAAAGAATTCCGCTGCAGCACAATCCAATGCGATCATTACATCATCACCTAAGGTATAACCTGCGTTTTTAACCGCTTTTGCAATGGTATCCAAAGCATCTTCAGTACCACCTGCTAGGTTTGGCGCAAAACCACCTTCATCACCTACTGCAGTACTAAGTCCACGGTCATGTAACACCTTTTTAAGATTATGGAATATCTCCGTACCCATCTGCATAGCGTGTGAAAAGCTTTTCGCTTTAACAGGCATAACCATAAATTCCTGAAATGCGATTGGTGCATCTGAGTGAGATCCACCATTAATAATATTCATCATTGGAACCGGTAATGTATTAGCGCTTACACCACCAATATATCTAAAGAGTGAAAGACCTAATTCATTGGCAGCAGCTTTAGCAGCAGCAAGAGAAACACCCAAAATAGCATTAGCTCCTAATTTAGATTTATTTGGAGTACCATCTAAATCTATCATTGTTTGATCTAATAAATTTTGATCAAACACGTTCATACCTAAAATTTCTTCAGCAATAACACTATTTACGTTATCAACAGCTTTCATTACACCTTTACCCATGAAAGTCTCCCCTCCATCACGCAACTCAACAGCTTCATGCTCACCTGTAGAAGCACCAGAAGGAACCGCTGCTCTACCCATTACACCATTTTCTGTAACTACATCTACTTCAACAGTTGGATTTCCTCTAGAATCTAATATCTGCCTTGCGTGAACATTTAATATAATACTCATTTTTAATCTTTTTATTTGTTGTTTGTATTAAAAAGTAAAGATACGAAACAGGGAAATCAATGAGTTTGTTTACACCCTTGATTTCCCAATAATTTAATGTTTATTTAAACTATTTCGTTATGTTTTGAACTTTTCTCAATTAATTTGAAAAAATCATCAAAAAGGTAATCTGCATCATGTGGTCCTGGACTTGCTTCTGGATGATATTGTACAGAAAATACATCCTTATCCTTCATTTTTATACCAGCTACTGTTTTATCATTTAGATGCGTATGGGTGATTTCCAAATTAGAATTTGCTTCCGTCTCTTCCCTATTAATTGCAAAACCATGGTTTTGAGAGGTTATTTCACCTTTACCTGTAACCAAGTTCAATATTGGATGATTAATTCCTCTATGACCATTGTGCATTTTGTATGTAGAAACACCGTTTGCCAATGCCAAAACTTGATGACCTAAACAAATCCCAAAAAGAGGCTTGTCCGTTTCAATCATCTTTTTTACAGCTGCTATAGCATCTACTAATGGTTCTGGATCTCCAGGTCCATTAGATATAAAGAAAGCATCAGGATTCCACGAAGACATTTCCTCAAAACTACTGTTGTATGGAAAGACTTTTATATATGCCCCTCTTTTAACCAGATTTCTTAAAATATTCTTCTTTATCCCAATATCTAAAGCTGCAATTTTAAAAGTTGCATTTTCATCACCAACAAAATATGCTTCTTTTGTAGATACTTTTGATGCAAGTTCAAGACCCTCCATACTTGGGACCTCACTTAAACGTTTCTTAAGATCTTCAATATTATCAACATCTGTAGATATAACCGCATTCATAGCTCCGTTATCACGTATATAACTTACCAATGCACGAGTATCGACATCTGAAATTGCAAAAAGATCATTCTGTTCTAGAAATCCCTGAAGGCTATCATCTGCTAAAGGTCTAGAATATTCATAACTGAAATTTCTACAAACTAACCCAGAGATTTTTATTGATTCAGATTCTATTTCGTCTTTATTAACACCATAGTTACCAATATGAGCATTAGTAGTTACCATTATTTGCCCAAAATATGAAGGATCTGTGAAAATTTCTTGATATCCGGTCATGCCCGTATTAAAACATACCTCACCAAAAGCAGTACCCTCTTTATCACCAACAGATTTACCGTAAAAAATAGTTCCGTCTGCAAGTAGTATTAACGCTTTTCTTTTTGCTTGATATTTCATCTTGTACTTATAATTTATTCGTTAACAAAAAAACATAAAAAAAAGGATAAGCTAGATAGCTTATCCTTTTTCATTATTAATATTTATTGACAATGTTATTCCTTTGAATCATCTGTCTTAGCTTCTGTATCGGTTTGTGCTTCAGCTTCAGGCTTAGTCTCTTCAACTACCTTAGCTTCCTTTTCAGCTGCAGGAGCTTCAGTAGCAGCGGAGCCAGATCTTCTACTTCTTCTAGTAGATTTTTTCTTAGGCTTACCAGCATTGTATAATTCGTTGAAATCAACCAATTCTATCATTGCCATATCAGCATTATCACCTAAACGATTACCAAGTTTAATGATTCTTGTATAACCACCTGGTCTATCGGCTACCTTCTCAGAAACCACACTGAATAATTCAGTTACAGCATTCTTGTCACGTAAGTTTTTGAAAACTATACGTCTGTTATGGGTACCCTTTTCAGCACTTACATTGTTCTCAGCTTTTGATTTAGTAATCAAAGGCTCAACAAACTGTTTTAAAGCTTTCGCTTTCGCTACAGTAGTATTGATTCTTTTGTGTTCAATCAATGAACAAGCCATGTTTGCCAACATAGCTTTTCTATGCGCTGTTTTTCTACCTAAGTGATTAACTTTTTTACCGTGTCTCATGTTTTTGTTTTATCATCTTGCTACCAAACTCGATAGAACGAGGAGCAAAATATGATTATTTAATCTTTGTCTAATTTATATTTTGATAAATCCATACCAAAACTTAATCCTTTGTTGATTACAAGTTCTTCAAGTTCTGTTAAAGATTTTTTACCGAAGTTTCTGAACTTCATTAAATCATTCTTATTGAAAGAAACTAAATCTCCTAAAGTATCAACTTCAGCCGCTTTTAAACAGTTTAGAGCACGAACGGAAAGATCCATGTCTACTAATTTAGTTTTCAACAATTGTCTCATGTGTAAAGACTCTTCATCATAGGTCTCCGTTTGAGCAATTTCATCCGCTTCTAAAGTGATACGCTCATCAGAGAATAACATGAAGTGATGAATAAGAACTTTTGCAGCTTCTGTTAAAGCATCCTTAGGATGAATAGAACCATCCGAAGAAATTTCAAAAACTAATTTTTCGTAATCGGTTTTTTGCTCTACACGAAAGTTTTCAATACTATATTTTACATTCTTAATAGGTGTAAAAATAGAATCAACAGCAATAGTACCTAATGGAGCACCAGACTTTCTATTTTCTTCCGCAGGAACATATCCTCTACCCTTTTCAATAGTAATCTCCATATTGATGCTAACTTTTGCATCCATATTACAGATAACCAAATCTGGATTTAATACTTGATAACCAGAAATAAATTTTTGAAAATCACCGGCAGTCAATTGATTCTTTCCACTTACAGAAATTGAAACAACTTCAGCTTCAGAATCTTCTATTTGCTTCTTGAAACGAACTTGTTTCAAGTTTAATATAATCTCTGTTACATCTTCAACAACGCCAGGAATCATAGAGAACTCATGCTCTACTTTATCTATCCTAACCGAAGTAATTGCATGACCTTCTAACGAAGACAGCAATACTCGTCTTAATGCATTCCCAACAGTTAATCCATAACCAGGTTCCAAAGGGCGAAATTCAAACTTCCCTTCGAAATCAGAGGAATCGATCATTATTACTTTATCGGGTTTCTGAAAATTAAATAATGCCATAATTGGATCGTTGTTGTTTATTTAGAGTATAACTCCACGATTAATTGTTCTTTGATATTTTCTGGAATTTGCATTCTTTCAGGAATAGAAACGTAAGTCCCTTCCTTCTTTTCGCTATTCCAAGAAATCCACTCATATACTGCACTACTAGCAGCTAATGAATCTTGAATACTTTGTAATGATTTAGATTTCTCTCTAACACCAACAACATCTCCCGCTTTTAATGAATAAGAAGGTATGTTTACCAACTCACCATTAACCGTAATGTGTCTATGAGATACTAATTGTCTTGCACCGCTTCTAGTTGGAGATATACCCATTCTATAAACTACGTTATCTAAACGTGACTCACATAATTGAAGTAAAATCTCACCAGCAACACCTTCTTTTCTCTTAGCAGTCTGGAATAAGTTTCTAAATTGTTTTTCTAAAATACCGTAAGTATATTTAGCTTTTTGTTTCTCCATCAATTGAACAGAGTATTCAGATTTTTTACCTCTTCTTCTGTTATTACCGTGTTGTCCTGGAGGGTAATTTTTCTTTTCGAAAGATTTGTCGTCTCCGAAAATTGCTTCGCCGAATTTACGAGCGATCTTTGATTTTGGTCCTGTATATCTTGCCATTTTCTAAAAATTTGAAAGTGAGATTATGAATTAAGGCTTATCCTTCGATAATCGTAATTACACTTTCGGTGAAATTATTTGTAATTAATTAAACTCTTCTTCTTTTTGGAGGTCTACACCCGTTGTGAGGCATTGGAGTAACATCAATGATTTCAGTTACTTCGATACCTGCATTATGTAAAGACCTAATAGCAGATTCCCTACCATTACCTGGACCTTTTACATAAACCTTAACTTTTCTCAAACCTGCTTCATGAGCAACTTTTGAACAATCCTCAGCAGCTACTTGAGCAGCATAAGGAGTATTTTTCTTAGACCCTCTAAAACCTAACTTACCAGCAGATGACCAAGAAATAACATCTCCTTTTTTATTTGTCAAAGAGATAATGATATTATTGAAAGAAGCGCTAATGTGTGCTTCACCAACAGAATCAACTATAACTTTACGTTTCTTGGTAACTTTAGTACTTGCCTTTGCCATACCTAATTATTATTTAGTTGCTTTCTTCTTGTTAGCAACTGTTTTACGCTTTCCTTTTCTAGTTCTAGAGTTGTTCTTAGTTCGCTGACCTCTTAAAGGTAAACCTGATCTATGACGAATTCCTCTATAACACCCAATATCCATTAAACGCTTAATGTTCAATTGAGTTTCAGAACGTAATTCACCTTCAATTGTAAATTCAGAAACAGCTTCCCTGATACGTCCTATTTCATCATCATTCCAATCAGAAACCTTAGTATCTTCGCTAACTTGGGCTTTACTCAATATTTCTTGTGACCTACTTCTTCCAATTCCAAAAATGTAGGTTAAGGCGATAACACCTCTCTTTTGTTTTGGTATATCTATACCTGCGATTCTTGCCATAATTACCCTTGTCTTTGTTTAAATCTAGGATTCTTTTTGTTGATTACGTACAACCTGCCTTTTCTGCGAACAATCTTGCAGTCGGCACTTCTCTTTTTAACTGATGCTCTTACTTTCATCTTGTATCTTAGTATCTATATGTAATTCTTGCTTTTGTAAGGTCATACGGACTCATCTCCAATTTAACCTTATCTCCAGGTAATAGTTTAATATAGTGCATACGCATCTTACCTGATATATGCGCTGTTACCACATGTCCGTTCTCCAATTCTACACGAAACATTGCATTTGATAATGCTTCAATGATAGATCCATCTTGTTCTATTGCTGCCTGTTTAGCCATAAATTATGCTACTTTTCTATTTTTACCGGTTTTCATTAAACCATCATAATGTCTGTTCAACAAATATGAATTTACCTGTTGTACCGTATCGATAGCAACACCAACCATAATTAACAGGGAGGTACCACCATAAAATAACGCCCATCCAGCTTGAACATCCATCAACTTTACCACAACCGCTGGTAAAATAGCCAGCAAAGCTAAGAAAATAGATCCAGGTAACGTTATTAAAGACATAATCTTATCTAAATAATCTCCAGTTTCTTTCCCAGGACGAATTCCAGGTATAAAACCACCACTTCTTTTTAAGTCATCTGCCATCTTATTAGTAGGAACCGTAATAGCCGTATAAAAATATGTGAAGATTATAATCAATATTGCAAAAAGTAAATTATAAGCCCAACCGAATATATCACTGAACTGAACTTGCATCCACTGTCCAAAAGATGTATCATCAAAAGCACCACCTATCATACCAGGTACGAACATGATTGCCTGAGCAAATATTATAGGCATTACACCAGAAGCATTTAACTTCAATGGTATATATTGTCTAGATCCCATGATGTTCTTTTCATAACCACCAGAAGCAGTTCGTCTTGCATATTGTACAGGAATCTGTCTTGTAGCCATTACTAAAAGAATACAAGCCAAAATAACCAAGAACCAAATAATAACTTCAATTAAAATGAACATTAGTCCACCATTATTATTTGTTGTTCTTGAAATAAATTCTTGAACAAAAGACTGTGGCATAGTAGCTATAATACCAATCATTATCAATAACGAAATACCGTTACCAATACCTTTATCGGTAATTTTCTCACCTAACCACATTGCAAAAACCGTACCTGTTACCAATATAATAACAGCTGGCACCATAAAATCAAGTCCCTTTCCTAACAAGAAAGCACTATCCCTAACACCAAAAGCTTCTAAACCATACAAATAAGCAGGAGCTTGAACAATACAAATACCGATAGTCAACCATCTGGTGATTTGATTGATGGTCTTACGACCACTTTCTCCTTCTTTTTGTAATTTTTGAAGATAAGGAATTGCAATACCCATTAACTGAACTACAATAGAAGCAGAGATATATGGCATAATACCTAATGCAAAAACAGAAGCATTCGCAAACGCCCCTCCTGTAAATGCATTTAAAAGACCAAATATTCCTTGATCAGTACCATCTGTTAACCCACCTAATTGTGTTGAATCTATACCTGGAAGTACGATTTGACAACCAAAACGATAAACCAACAAAAGACCTAGTGTAATAAGAATTCTATTTCTTAGCTCTTCTATTTTCCAAATATTGGATATTGTATCAATAAAATTCTTCATGCTCTCGTCTATGCTTACAAACTTATTGCTTCACCACCTGCTGCTTCAATTGCTGCTTTGGCAGATGCTGTAAATTTATGTACTGAAACTTTAAGAGAAGCTTTTAACTCGCCATTTCCTAAAATTTTCACTAAATCATTTTTACCAACTAAACCATTCTCAATTAAAATGTCTAAAGACACCTCATTGGTAATAACTTTATTATCTACAAGTTCTTGTAACTTTTCTAAGTTGATACCTTGGTAATTCTTACGGTTAATATTCGTAAAACCAAATTTAGGTACACGACGTTGCAAAGGCATTTGACCACCTTCAAAACCAATTTTCTTAGAATAACCAGATCTTGATTTCGCTCCTTTATGCCCTCTTGCAGCAGTTCCTCCCTTACCAGAACCCTGACCTCTACCAAGGCGTTTTCCGTCTCTATTTACTGAACCTTCTGCAGGCTGTAGACTATGTAAACCCATTTTATTCTAAATTTAAGCTTCCTCAGTGGAAACTAAATGTTTAACTTTATTTATCATTCCAAGAATGTTAGGAGTATCATCATGCTCAACTACCTGACCAATTCTCTTTAAACCAAGAGCCTCTAAAGTTCTTTTTTGATTTTGAGGTTTCTTAATTCCACTTTTTACCTGTGTAACTTTAATCTTTGCCATAATTTTCCTCTTAGCCTTTAAATACTTTTTCTAAAGAAACACCTCTTTGTGTTGCAATGGTTTTTGCATCTCTAAGTTGCAATAAAGCATCAAAAGTAGCTTTTACAACATTATGTGGGTTTGAAGAACCTTGAGACTTAGACAATACATCATGCACACCAACTGATTCAAGTACTGATCTTACAGCACCACCAGCAATAACACCGGTACCATGAGATGCAGGCTGAATATATACTCTAGCCCCACCGAATTTACCTTTTTGCTCATGTGGTAAAGTACCCTTGTTCAAAGGTATACGCACTAAATTCTTTTTACCATCTTCAATTGCTTTGGCAATTGCAGTAGCAACTTCTTTAGATTTACCTAAACCGTGACCTACGACACCATTTTCATCACCTACAACAACAATTGCAGAAAAACCGAATGCTCTACCACCTTTTGTTACCTTAGTTACACGCTGAATACCAACTAATTTATCTTTTAAATCTAAACCACCTGGCTTAACAGTTTCTACGTTTTTATATTTTTGGAACATACTAGTATATTAGAATTTTAGACCTGCTTCTCTTGCACCTTCAGCTAGAGACTTAACTCTACCATGATACAAATTACCCCCTCTATCAAAAGCTACTTTATCCAAACCAGCTTTTACAGATTTCTCAGCGATTGTTTTACCAACCAAAGCAGCAATCTCGGTTTTATTTCCTTTTACTTTTGCAATATCCTTATCTCTTGAAGAAGCAGATACTAAAGTGACTCCTTTAACGTCGTCTATAACTTGAGCGTAAATTTCGCTATTACTTCTAAATACAGATAACCTTGGTCTAGCTGCAGTCCCAGAAGAAACCTTACGAATTCTACGACGGATTCTTAATTTTCTTTGTGTTTTTGATAATCCCATAATATCCTATTATTAAGCTGACTTACCAGCTTTTCTTCTTAATATTTCACCTACAAACTTGATACCTTTCCCTTTGTATGGCTCTGGCTTACGGAAAGATCTGATTTTCGCTGCTATATGACCAACTAGTTGTTTGTCATGTGAAGTCAGCTTTACGATAGGATTCTTACCCTTTTCTGATATAGTTTCAACTTTTACCTCTGGGGCCAAGTCAAAAACAATGTTGTGTGAAAAACCTAAAGCCAAATCAAGCTTTTGCCCTTGATTACTTGCTCTATATCCTACACCAACTAATTCCAATTCTTTAGTCCAACCTTTAGAAACACCTTCAACCATATTAGTGATAAGTGATCTATACAAACCGTGCTTAGCTTTATGCTCTTTAGAATCTGAAGGTCTTGTTACCCAAGCCTGACCATCTTCTACTTTAATCGCTACACCAGAGAATTCTTGAGTCAATTCACCTAATTTTCCTTTTACAGAAATTATATTGTCATTGATTTCAATTGTAACTCCTTCTGGAATTGCGACTGGATTATTACCTATTCTAGACATTTTCTAAATCTTTAATCAATTAATAAACGTAGCACAAAACTTCACCACCAACTTTCTCTGCCTTGGCCTGCTTGCTAGTCATTACACCATGAGATGTAGAAACAATTGCAATACCTAAACCATTCAATACACGTGGCAATTCTTCACTGCCGGCATATTTTCTAAGACCAGGCTTACTTATACGCTGTATTTTCTTGATAACAGGCTCTTTTGTAAGCTTATCATATTTCAAAGCTATTTTAATAGAACCTTGAACCTTGTCTTCTTCAAACTTATAACTTAAAATATATCCTTGATCGAACAATATTTTAGTTATCTCTTTCTTTAGATTTGACGCAGGGATTTCAACAACCCTATGTCCCGCTCTACTAGCGTTTCTAACTCTCGTTAGGTAATCTGCAATAGTATCTGTTACCATGTATATATAATTCGGGAACGGTTTTCAGCAATAGGCTAAACCTGAACCCATTAATAATCTTTTATTTACCAGCTAGCTTTCTTAACCCCTGGAATTAATCCAGCGTTAGCCATCTCTCTGAACATTACCCTTGAAATACCAAAAGTTCTCATGTAACCTTTTGGTCTACCAGTTAATTTACATCTGTTATGCAAACGTACCGGAGATGCATTTTTAGGTAATCTCTGCAACGCTTCATAATCACCAGCTTCTTTCAAAGCTTTGCGCTTTTCAGCATAATTTGCTACAGTTCTTTCCCTTTTTCTCTCACGGGCTTTCATTGATTCCTTAGCCATACTAATTCTTTTTAAAAGGTAATCCTAATTCTGTTAATAATGATTTTGCTTCCTTATCCGTATTGGCAGAAGTTACAAATGTAATATCCATACCGTTAATTCTATTGATTTTATCAATATTAACTTCAGGAAATATAATTTGTTCCGTAATACCTAAGTTGTAATTTCCACGACCATCAAAACCTGTTGCTTTAATACCTTGAAAATCTCTAACACGTGGTAAAGCAGAAGTAACCAAACGATCCAAAAATTCGTACATACGCTCACCTCTTAAGGTAACTTTTGCACCTATCGGCATACCTTTTCTTAATTTAAAGGCAGCAACATCCTTTTTAGACATTGTAGCAACAGCTTTCTGACCAGTAATCATAGTCATTTCATCTATTGCATGGTCTATAAGTTTCTTGTCAGCAACGGCAGCACCTACACCTCTACTCATTACTATCTTCTCTAACTTAGGAACCTGCATTACATTACTGTAACCAAACTCTTCGGTAAGGGCAGCTATAATTCGCTCCTTATACTCTTTCTTTAATCTTGCAACGTATGCCATAACTAAATTACTTCATTGGATTTTTTGGAAACCCTAACTTTTTTACCATCCCTTACTTCGTAACCTACTCTAGTTACATCTCCAGTTTTACTGTCGATTAACCCTAAGTTAGAAATATGGATTAAAGCTTCTTTTTTTACAATACCACCTTGAGGATTCTTAGCACTAGGCTTCTCATGTTTAGATACCATATTGGCACCTTCAACGATGGCTTTATTTTTCTCAAGATCAACACGCATAACTTTACCTTCGGTACCTTTATGGTCTCCAGCAATGATTCTTACCGTGTCTCCTGTTTTGATTTTTAACTTTTTCATCTTGTCCGTTATATTATAATACCTCTGGGGCCAATGATACAATCTTCATGAACTGCTTATCCCTAAGCTCTCTTGCAACAGGTCCGAAAACACGTGTTCCTCTCATTTCTCCGGCAGGATTCAATAACACACAAGCGTTATCATCAAATCTGATATAAGACCCATCAGGTCTTCTAACCTCTTTCTTTGTACGAACTACAACAGCTGTTGACACCGCACCTTTCTTGATACCTCCATTTGGAGTTGCCTCTTTAACGGTAACAACAATTTTGTCACCTATAGAAGCATATCTTCTTTTGGTACCACCAAGAACACGAATAGTTAAAACTTCCTTTGCTCCGGTGTTATCCGCTACTTTTAGTCTAGATTCTTGCTGTAACATAACTTATTTAGCTCTTTCTAAGATTTCTACTAATCTCCAACATTTGGTTTTACTCATAGGACGAGTTTCCATGATCTTTACAGTATCACCAATGTTACAATCGTTCTTTTCGTCATGCGCAACATACTTCTTTGTCTTCAAAACGAATTTACCGTACATAGGATGTTTTACTCTTTTCACCTCAGAAATAACTATGGATTTCTCCATCTTATTACTAGTGACAACTCCTACTCTCTCTTTTCTTAAGTTTCTTTTTTCCATAAAGCCCACCAATTATTGGTTTTCCCTATTAGTTAATTCAGTTGCTATTCTTGCCACCGTTCTCCTTACTTTTCTAATCTGAAGTGGATTTTCTAACGGAGTTACAAAATGCGCAATTTTCAAATCTGAATGTTGCTTCTTGTACTCGGCCAGTTTCTCCGTAAGTCCTTCCACAGACATTTCTTTAATCTCTTGTTTTTTCATTATTCCTTACGTTTAATTTCCAGCCTCGTAATCACGAGCTACAATAAATTTAGTTTTAACAGGAAGTTTTTGAGCCGCCAATCTTAAAGCTTCTTTTGCTACTTCCATAGGAACTCCGGCCACTTCGAACATAATTCTACCTGGTTTTACCACGGCTACGAAATATTCTGGAGCACCTTTACCTTTACCCATACGTACTTCTAATGGTTTTTTGGTAATCGGCTTATCCGGAAATATTTTAATCCACAATTGCCCTTCCCTTTTCATATATCTAGTAGCAGCAATACGTGCAGCTTCTATTTGACGTGAAGTTAAAAATGCAGCATCATCAACATTCTTTATACCGAACATACCATTTGAAAGTTGGTGTCCTCTTCCAGCAAGACCTTTCATACGGCCTTTCTGCATCTTACGGAACTTTGTTCTTTTCGGTTGTAACATTACTTTAGTTCTTTAAAAAATTACTTTCTACGACGTTGTTTTCTTCCACCTTCTTGTTTACCACCTTTAGAAGAATCCTTTTGCATTCCAACTAACGGAGATAATTCTCTTTTACCGTAAACCTCACCCTTCATAATCCAAACTTTAATACCAAGTTTACCATATGTTGTTTGAGCCTCCTGTAAAGCATAATCAATATCAGCTCTAAAGGTCGATAATGGAATTCTACCATCTTTATATGATTCAGAACGTGCCATTTCAGCACCGTTTAATCTACCTGAGATCTGAATCTTAATACCTTCGGCATTCATACGCATTGCTGCAGCGATTGCCATCTTTATTGCTCTTCTAAAAGAAATTCTACTTTCTATTTGACGAGCCACACTTGCCGCAACTAAATTAGCATCAAGTTCTGGTCTTTTTATTTCAAAAATGTTGATTTGAACCTCCTTATTGGTGATTTTCTTCAACTCTTCTTTCAACTTATCAACTTCTTGACCACCTTTACCAATAATGATACCAGGTCTTGCAGTTGTTACCGTTACAGTTATAAGTTTTAAGGTACGTTCAATTATAACTCTTGAAACACTAGCTTTAGAAAGTCTTGCATGAATATACTTACGTATTTTATCATCCTCAGCCAATTTATCTCCGTAATCGTTTCCACCGTACCAGTTAGACTCCCAACCTCTGATGATTCCTAGACGATTTCCTATTGGATTTGTTTTCTGTCCCATTCTAGTTTTCTGTTATATTTTTTGACCCCAATACCAATGTAACATGGTTTGAACGTTTTCTAATTCTATGCGCTCTACCTTGTGGAGCAGGACGCAACCTCTTAAGCATAGCACCGCTATCAACTCTAATCTCAGCAACTACCAAATCAGCATCCTCTAAATTTGCATCTTCGTTTTTTGCTTGCCAATTAGCCAAAGCAGAAAGTAATAATTTCTCTAACTTTCTTGAAGCTTCTTTTGGATTGAATCTTAATATAGCTAATGCCTGCTCTACCTTTACACCACGAATTAAATCAGCAACTAAGCGCATTTTTCTAGGTGAAGTAGGACAATTGTTCAACTTAGCGAAAGCTACTTTTTTCTTCTCGGCCTTAATTCTTTCGGCCATCTGTTTTTTACGAACTCCCATAGCTTACTTTTTTCCTTTGTTTTTTGCACCAGCGTGACCTCTAAAAGATCTAGTTGGCGAAAATTCCCCAAGTTTATGTCCTACCATGTTTTCTGTTACAAAAACAGGTACAAATTGTTTTCCGTTATGAACCGCTATAGTCATCCCAACAAAATCAGGAGTAATCATAGAAGCTCTTGACCAAGTTTTTATTACCGATTTCTTACCGGATGATACACTTTGCTGGATTTTCTTCTCCAAGCTATAATGTACGTATGGTCCTTTTTTTAGTGAACGTGCCATTTCTTTCTACTTTTTTATTTCTTTCTACGTTCTATTATATACTTATTGGTGCTCTTGGTCTTCGTACGAGTTCTGAAACCTTTAGCAGGTATTCCGTTTCTCGATCTTGGATGACCACCTGAAGCTCTGCCTTCACCACCACCCATTGGGTGATCAACAGGGTTCATAGCTACCGGTCTTGTTCTTGGTCTTCTACCCAACCATCTACTTCTACCTGCTTTACCAGATACCAATAATTGATGATCAGAGTTTGAAATAGCCCCAATGGTCGCAACACAACCAGAAAGAATTAATCTTGTTTCACCAGATGGCATTTTTACAGTAACAAACTTACCATCCTTTGCCATTAATTGAGCAAATGTACCAGCACTACGCGCCATAACAGCACCTTGACCAGGTCTCAACTCAATACATGAAATTATAGTTCCCAAAGGAATCTCGCTTAATGGAAGAGCATTTCCGATCTCAGGAGCTACAGTAGCACCCGCAGAAACCTGCTGACCTACTTGTAAACCATTTTGCGCGATAACATAACGCTTTTCTCCATCTGCATATTCCAAAAGAGCAATAAATGCAGTTCTGTTTGGATCGTACTCAATAGTTTTAACAGTAGCAGCAACATCTTGCTTATCTCTCTTAAAATCTATTACACGATACCTTCTTTTATGACCTCCACCTTTTTGGCGCATGGTCATTTTTCCTTGACTGTTTCTACCTCCGGACTTTTTTAACGGAGCAAGCAAGCTTTTTTCCGGCTTATCAGCAGTAATGGCGTCAAATCCGTTTACTACTCTAAAACGCTGCCCTGGAGTGATTGGTTTTAATTTTCTAACTGACATTTCTTGTCTTTATAGATTACTGTAAAAATCGATAATATCACCTTCTACAACATCAACGATCGCTTTTTTAATTGCATTCGTCTTACCATGTTGCACACCAGTTTTTGTATATCTGGATTTTCTTGAAGGACCGTAATTCATAGTACGAACCTTCTTCACAGAAACACCATAAGTAGCTTCAACCGCATCTTTAATCTGCAATTTGTTAGCCTTAGGGTCAACTACGAATCCATAACGGTTGTTCAACTCGCTATCAGCAGTCATTTTTTCCGTTATAATTGGTTTTATCAACACACTCATGATATTATTGTTTATTTAAATTCGATTCAATTCCCTCTAAAGAGCTCTCTAACAATACCACACTATTAGCGTGAAGAATTTTGTAAGTACTTAATTCTGAGTTAGTTATAACTTCTGACCCTTTAAAATTACGCGAAGACAAATATACACCTTTATTTGAATCACCCAACACTATTAAAGACTTTTTATTCTCAAGACCTAAGGTCTTTAAAACACCAACAAAATCTTTAGTTTTTGGAGTATCAAAATCGAAGTCTTCGACTACTAAAATTGCATTTTCTTTAGACTTTAAAGTCAATGCAGATTTTCTTGCCAAACGCTTTAAGTTTTTATTCAACTTTTGGCTATAATCCTTAGGTCTAGGACCAAATATTCTACCACCACCTCTAAATACCGGCGATTTAATACTACCTGCTCTTGCAGTACCTGTACCTTTTTGTTTTTTAATCTTTCTTGTACTACCAGCTATCTCAGCTCTTTCCTTAGCTTTATGCGTACCTTGTCTTTGATGTGCCAAATACTGCTTAACATCAAGGTAAACTGCATGCTCGTTAGGCTCTATAGCGAAAACATCATCAGAAAGGTTTGCCTTTCTACCTGTGTCTTTTCCTTTAATATCTAAAACTGCTACTTTCATTACATCTACCTTTGTATAGTTACATAAGCATTCTTATGGCCCGGAACACAACCTTTAACTACTAAAAGATTCTTTTCTGGAACTACTTTTAAAACTCTAAGGTTTTGAACCGTAACACGATCCGTACCCATTCTACCGGCCATTTTCATACCCTTGAATACTCTTGCAGGATATGATGCAGCACCAATAGAACCTGGAGCTCTAAGTCTGTTATGCTGACCGTGCGTTGCTTGACCAACACCACCAAATCCGTGACGTTTTACAACACCCTGAAAACCCTTACCTTTAGATGTACCTATAACATCTACGAACTGTCCTTCAGCAAAAACATCAACACCAACGGTGTCACCTAATTTAAAATCACCTTCAAAATCTTGAAACTCAACGACTTTTTTCTTAGGAGAAGCACCTGCTTTTTTAAAATGGCCTAATTCAGCCTTATTAGCACGATTTTCTGCCTTGTCATCGAAACCAAGTTGAAGGGCACTATACCCGTCTACCTCTTCGGTTCTGACTTGGGTAACTACACATGGTCCAGCCTCAATAACGGTACAAGGAATGTTCTTTCCGTTCTCGTCAAAAATACTAGTCATGCCTACTTTCTTTCCTATTAACCCAGACATACTTATTTATATTAATTATTACTTATTAAATTCTTTTCAAAAAAATAGGGTCAAAATAATTTAACCCTAAATTATTTTTATCCGTTTTTCCCTCGCACGCAGCTTAGGACATGTAACCCAACTCTATAAAAGAGATGGACGGTGATTATACCTTTATCTCAACCTCAACACCACTTGGAAGTTCTAACTTCATAAGTGCATCAATAGTCTTAGATGAAGAGCTATAAATATCCAACAATCTCTTGTAAGAACTTAATTGGAATTGCTCTCTAGATTTTTTGTTCACGTGAGGTGAACGTAAAACCGTAAATATCTTTTTATGCGTTGGTAAAGGAATTGGCCCTGTTACAACAGCACCGGTAGTCTTTACCGTTTTTACAATCTTCTCAGCAGATTTGTCCACTAAATTATGATCGTAAGATTTTAGTTTTATTCTAATTTTCTGACTCATGTCCTAAATTTATGCTGTTATACCTTTTGCTGCTTTAATAACTTCCTCCGAAATATTAGAAGGAGTTTCCGCATAATGTGAAAATTCCATTGTTGAAGTTGCACGACCTGAAGATAAAGTTCTCAACGAAGTAACATATCCGAACATTTCAGATAAAGGAACAGTTCCTTTAACCACTTTTGCTCCAGCTCTATCACTCATATCGCCAATAGTACCTCTACGTCTATTTAAATCTCCAACGATATCACCCATATTTTCTTCAGGAGTAATAACTTCCAATTTCATTATAGGCTCCATAATTACAGCACCGGCAGCTTTACCAGCAGCTTTGTAACCCATTTTAGCAGCCAATTCAAACGAAAGTGCATCTGAATCCACAGGGTGAAAAGAACCATCCTTAAGTACAACTTTCATTGAATCCATTTCATATCCAGCTAAAGGACCATTTTGCATAGCAATCTGGAAACCTTTCTCCACAGATGGTATGAATTCTTTTGGAATACGACCACCTTTAATTTCATCAACAAACTGCAATCCATCACCTTCGAAATCATCATCAGCAGGTCCCATTTCAAATACAATGTCACCAAACTTACCACGACCACCAGATTGCTTTTTATAAGTTTCTCTATGAGCAGCAGTTTTTGTTAACGCTTCTTTATATTCAACTTGAGGCTCACCTTGACTAACCTCTACCTTAAACTCTCTTCTTAAACGGTCAACAATAATATCTAAGTGAAGCTCACCCATACCAGATATAATAGTTTGTCCTGAAGCTTCGTCCGTCTTAACCTGGAAAGTTGGATCCTCTTCAGCCAATTTAGCCAAAGCCATACCTAACTTATCAACATCCGCCTTAGTTTTAGGCTCCACAGCAATACCGATTACAGGCTCTGGGAAGTCCATACTCTCCAAAACAATAGGATGCTTCTCATCTGACATTGTATCACCGGTTTTAATATCCTTAAAACCTACAGCCGCTCCAATATCTCCCGCTTCGATAAAATCGATAGCATTTTGCTTATTGGAATGCATTTGGTAAATACGAGAAATACGTTCTTTTTTACCTGATCTATTATTCAATATATACGAACCAGCATCTAGACGACCTGAATATGTTCTAAAAAACGCCAATCTACCCACAAAAGGATCGGTAGCAATTTTAAATGCAAGTGCAGAAAAAGGCTCCTTTACACTTGGCTTACGCTTTTCAACAACCCCAGTATCAGGATTAGTACCAGCAATATCGTCCTTATCTACAGGAGAAGGCAAATATCTACATACCGCATCCAACAAAAACTGAACACCTTTATTCTTAAATGAAGAACCACAGATCATAGGTATAATTGCACGATCCATAACAGCAGCTCTTAAAGCAGCATGTACTTCTTCTTCAGTAATAGAATCTTCATCCTCGAAGAATTTCTCCATTAACTCCTCATCATACTCAGCAACAGCTTCAATCAAGGCAGCTCTATACTCCTTAACCTCTGCTTTCATATCTTCAGGAATATCAATAACATCGAAAGTAGAACCAAAGTTGTCATCATGCCAAACAATAGCCCTATTCTTTGCTAAATCTACAATTCCTTTAAAATCAGCCTCTTCTCCAATTGGCAAAACAATAGGAACTGCATTTGAACCCAACATTTCCTTAACTTGCTTACAAACCATAAGGAAGTTAGAACCCTGACGGTCCATTTTGTTTACAAAACCAATTCTTGGAACTTTGTAATTATCTGCCAATCTCCAGTTAGTCTCTGATTGAGGCTCAACACCATCAACAGCACTAAAAAGGAAAACCAAACCATCCAACACACGTAAAGAACGATTTACCTCAACGGTAAAATCGACGTGTCCTGGAGTATCAATAATATTAAAGTGATAATCTTTGGTATCAGCCAATTCCTTGGCATTTTCCAATGGAAACTTCCATGTACAGGTTGTCGCAGCAGAAGTAATTGTAATACCTCTTTCTTGTTCCTGCTCCATCCAGTCCATAGTTGCAGCACCATCATGTACCTCACCTATCTTATGACTAACACCCGTATAAAAAAGAATACGTTCTGTAGTAGTAGTTTTTCCAGCATCAATATGAGCTGCAATACCAATATTTCTTGTAAATTTTAAATCTCTTGCCATGTCTATTTAGAATCTAAAGTGCGAAAATGCTTTGTTTGCCTCAGCCATCTTGTGCGTATCGACTCTTTTCTTAACAGCAGCACCTTCTTCTTTTGCCGCCGCTAAAATTTCTCCAGCTAGTTTTTGCGCCATACCTTTCTCATTACGCTTTCTTGCATAACTAATCAACCATTTCATAGCAGTTGATATCTTACGGTCCGGTCTAATCTGCATTGGAATTTGAAATGTTGCACCACCAACTCTTCTACTTCTCACCTCAACATGCGGCATAACATTACTTAATGCATCCTTCCAAAGCTCTAAAGCTGTTTTTTCTTCATCGGTCTTTTTAGCATCTACGATATCTATTGCATCGTAAAAAACACCAAAAGCAACTGATTTCTTACCATCCCACATCATCATATTGACGAAACGCGTCACCAACTGATCATTAAATCTTGGATCTGGTAAAAGTGGTCTTTTCTTTGCCTGTCTTTTTCTCATTACTTCGTTTTAAACAAGTTTAATTACTTCTTAGGGCGTTTTGCACCATATTTAGATCTACGTTGTGTTCTACCGGCCACACCTGCTGTGTCCAATGCACCACGTACAATATGATACCTAACTCCTGGTAAATCTTTAACTCTTCCGCCTCTTACTAATACTATCGAGTGCTCTTGCAAATTGTGACCCTCACCAGGTATGTAAGCATTTACCTCCTTACCATTAGTTAACCTAACCCTTGCTACTTTTCTCATAGCTGAATTTGGTTTCTTTGGCGTGGTAGTATAAACACGTGTACAAACACCTCTTCTTTGAGGACACGAATCCAAAGCAGCCGATTTACTCTTCTTAGTAATCGTCTCTCTTCCTATTCGTACTAATTGTGATATTGTTGGCATACTATAATAATATATAAAAATTACCCCTACTTTAAGGGTCGGCAAATGTAGTCATATTTCGGTAAAATTCAAATCATTATGAATTTATTTTTATTTTTTTTCAATTCAACAGAATTCAACACAAAATTCATTGGTTAAAACTGTCTTAATATTTTAAAAACTTCATGTAAAAACCCATACAATTTTCACTTTAAATTAAATGCAGGTTTTTTAGACTTTTTCTGAAGAATTATGAATATGATAAAAAAAACCGTGTTGAATTATATAACTTTAAATATGGATCGTGTTTAATATGTAACTCCGAATTTTATAACAAGTTCTTAAAGTTTTATTAAAATTATCTTGCATTATTAACACATTATTGTGAAGTTTGTCGCTAGCTAATTCAAATAATTTAAAAATGAGAACAAAACTAAATGGATTGTTAACGCTACTATTGGCGTTAGTTGTGCATATTTCTTTTGCACAGCAAAAAACAGTATCCGGTACGGTTACTGATCAGGGAGGGCTTCCTTTGCCCGGGGTTAACATTGTAGTTGAAGGCACCACAACAGGTACTCAAACAGATTTCGATGGTAACTATTCCATTATGGCCTCACAAGGCGAAACATTATTATTTACTTACATTGGTCAGAAAGCCGTTAGAAAATCGGTTGGTGCTGGCAGTACAGTAAATGTGCAAATGGAAGAAGATGCACAAGCGCTGGAAGAAGTAGTTGTAACCGCTCAAGGTATTAAGCGTGAGAAGAAAGCTTTAGGTTTCGCAGTATCATCTGTAGACGAAGAAGATTTGGAATCACGTGCTGAAGGTGATGTTGCCCGTGTATTATCAGGTAAAGCATCTGGTGTACAGATTACTTCCGCAGGTGGTATGTCTGGTTCTGCAACGAATGTTGTTGTTAGGGGATTAAGCTCCTTTAGTGGAAGTAACCAGGCCCTTTTTGTTGTTGATGGTGTACCATTTAGTAGTGATACTAATGCACAAGACACAAATGGTGGTGGTTCTAACTTCTTAACCGGTAACACTGGTTCTTCAAGATTTTTAGATTTAGACCCAAACAACATTGCAAAAATTGAGGTATTAAAAGGTCTTGCGGCAGCAACACTTTATGGTTCACAAGGTAAAAATGGTGTTATTTTGATTACCACTAAGGCAGGTTCTTCTGTAGGTGGTAAAAAGAAAACTGAAATCACAGTAAACCAATCTTACTTTGTTAATGAGTTTGCTTCTTTACCTGACTATCAAGATGAATATGGTAATGGTTTTGATCAAGCATTTGGATGGTTCTTCAGTAACTGGGGGCCAAGTTTTGAAGAAAGCGGCCTTTCAGGTTGGGGAAGACAATCTGCGATTGACGAAAATGGTACTTTAGAGCACCCATATAGTAGTACTGCAGTTGCTGCTACTCGTGAAGCTTTTCCTGAATTACAAGGAACAAGATATGACTGGAAACCTTACGATTCTGTAGAAGATTACTTCAAACCAGGTTCTGTAAGCTCTACTTCTGTTAACATTAACGGTGCATCAGAAGATGGAAATACGACCTTTAATGCAAACTTTGGTTACTTAGATGATGAATCTTTCGTACCTGGAAACGGTTTAACAAGAGCTAACGTTTCTTTAGGTGGTAGATCTAAATTATCGAATAAATTCACAGTTTCAGGAGCTATGAACTACTCGAGAACAGATTACAGTTCACCTCCAATTGCAGCGAGTGAAGGTAATGGTACTACAGGTCTTTCTATTTTTGGAAACATTTACTTCACACCTCGTAGTGTTGATTTATTAGGATTACCTTACCAAAACCCAATTGATGGTTCTAGTGTATACTATAGAAATGGTAACGATATCATTAATCCACGTTGGACTGAAAATAACGTAAAATACTCTCAGTTAACAACACGTGTTTTCTGGAATGCTTCTGTACAATATGATATCAATGATAACCTAAACATGACCTATAGAGCAGGTTTAGATTATTATAACGAAAGAAATGAACAATACTCTAATAAGGGTGGTGTTGCATTTACAAGTGCAATATTTGGTTTCTTGAATACCTATGATAACAATAATACGATTTGGGATCACTACTTAGCCCTTAACGGTAATTATGATTTATCTGAAAAATTAGGTTTGTCATTCAACGCAGGTGCTACAACAAGATCAACAACTTTTGATCAGCAAGGTGTTGCTAGTACTGGTCAAATTGTATTTGACATACAGAGACATTTTAACTACTCTAACCAATCCCCTATTCAATATTCTGAAAAAAGAAATATTGCTGGTTTATTAGGACAGGTTACTTTGGACTACGACAACATGTTATTCCTTACAGCATCTACTAGAACTGACTGGGTTTCTAACTTAACTACAGAAAACAACAGTCAAACATATCCAAGTGCTAGTGCATCTTTCTTACCTACTGCTGCTTGGCCTGGTATTAAATCTGAAAAAGGTCTTAACTTCTTGAAATTAAGAGCTGGTTTAGGGCAGTCTGCGACTTTCCCAACTGCTTATCCAACGGTAAGTGTTGTTGAGCAAAATACACAAGTATATGGTGAAGGCGGTGAAGTTACAACCAACCAAGTTGCTGCTTTCAAAGCTAATCCTGACTTAAAACCTGAGCTATTATCAGAATTTGAAGTAGGATTTGAATCTAAATTCTTTAACAATAGAGTTTCTTTAGATTTCACATATTTTGACAGAACTACAAAAGACTTGATCGTTAGAGAGCCTCTTTCTCCTTCAACCGGTTTTACCTTCACACAAAGTAACGTAGGTAAAATAGAAGGTGATGGTATTGAAATAGATTTAGGTGTTGACTGGGTAAGAGGTGACAACTTCAACTGGAACACAAGAGCTAACTTCACTAAAAACAAATTTATAGTAACTGAGCAAGAGCAAGATATCATTATCTATGCTGGTAGTTCAACTTTATCAGTAGGTGGTAACGCCGCAATTAAAGGTGAGCAATTAGGTGTTATTGTAGGTGATGCAATTGCAAGAGATGCGGATGGCAACTTCTTAATTGATGATGGTGGTGATTATGTAACTACAGAGGTAGATGCTAATGGTAATGTTCCAATTATTGGAAATCCTAACCCAGACTATATTATGAACATCATAAACTCTCTTTCTTACAAGAATTGGAATTTAGGTTTTCAATTTAGTCATACCAAAGGTGGTGACATAGTTTCTAACACTATTGGTACATTATTAGGTAGAGGTTTAATTACTGAAACTTTAGATAGAGAGAACACTTATATTTTACCTGGTGTATCTCAGAGCACTGGAGAAGTAAACAATAAGCAGATCAATAACTCTACTTACTACTTCAACAACATCTTATTCGGACCTACAGAATTAAAAGTTTATGATGCTTCTGTAGTACGTTTACAAGAACTTTCTTTAGGATACACTTTCCCTGCAAAAGCATTAGAAAGAACTCCTTTCGGTTCATTGACGATCACTGCCCAAGGATTTAACCTTTGGTATGATGCTTACAACACACCAGATGGAGCTAACTTCGATCCAAACATTCAAGGTGCTGGTGTTGGTAACTCTCAAGGTTTTGACTTTATCAACGGTCCAAGTTCTAGAAGATATGGAGTTAGTATTAAAGCAACCTTTTAAAAATTGCTAATCTTAATTAATAGAAATATTATGAAAAAAATAATTAAATATATAACCGTTGTTTTTGCAGCTGGAGTGTTATTCAACTCTTGTGAAACAACAGATCTAGATCTTAGGACTAGCCCTAATGATCTTGCTGCTGATCAAGCAGATCCTAACCTATTATTGAATTCAATTCAATTAGCATATGTTGCTAACATGTATACAATAAATGATATTGGTTCTGAATTAACTAGAATTGATTACATGCTTGGTCGTAACTACTTTAACACATACCCTGGTGATACGTTTGATGACATCTGGGAACGTTTGTACAGTAGTACAGATGGTAATGGCGCTGTTTATAGCTCAACTGTAGATTTAGGTATATTCCCTAACGTTGACAACTTGCAAACTATAGATGCTGAAAGTGATATTGATTACTCTTTCCATATTGCTGTAGGTCAAACATTAAAAGCACACATGCTTTTATTGTTAGTTGATTATCTTGGAAAAGCGACATTGAGCGAAGCAGGTAATCCAGTTGATTTCCCTGCTCCAATGTTAGATGACGGTCAAGATGTTTATACAGGAGCGTTAGCCCTTTTAAGCGAAGCAGAAGCATTATTTGCAGCCGACCCAGCTACTCAAGGTGGAGAAGATTTCTTTTACGGTGGTGATACTGAAAATTGGATTAAATTAATTAACACCATTAGATTAAAAGCTGCTGTTACTACCGGTGACACAAGTACATTTAATTCTATAATTGCTGGAGGTGAATATATTGCTGATTCTGCAGATGATTTTCAATGGCAATATGGCACTAGAGAATTACAACCAGATACACGTCACCCAGATTATCAGAATGATTATACTACAAGTGGTGCAAACATTTACCAAAATAATTGGTTAATGAACAACATGATGGTACGAAACGATCCTAGAATCAGATATTATTTCTATCGTCAAGAAAGTGCTACTCCCGGTGCTGCGGGTGAACCAGCCAATGAAGAGCTATTAGCTTGTTCTTTAGCAACACCACCGGCACATTATGACGGTTTCATCTATTGTTCCGTACCTAACGGATACTGGGGTAGATCTCATGGTAACAATGAAGGTACTCCTCCAGATGGTTTCCAAAGAACAGCTGTAGGTGTTTACCCTGCAGGAGGTCGTTTTGACGATAGCAGCTTTGATGTTGTAGGTCTTGGCCTTGGTGGCGGAGGTGGCGGTATAGAGCCGATCATCTTAGCATCTTATGTTGATTTCTGGCAAGCTGAAATGGCTTCATCTGCAGCTGAAAAAGCAACTTTCTTAGAGTCTGCAATGACCAAGTCTATAGCTAAAGTTCAAAGTTTTGGATCATTGGATTCTGGTGCAGATTTATCTGTAGCCCCTTCTGATGATGAAGTAACTACTTACATTGAAGATACAGTTGCTGATTACCTAGCGGCAACAGGAGATGATCAAATGAATATTTTATCTGAACAATACTGGATAGCACTTTACGGTGGTGGTGTTGAAGCATATAACTATTATAGAAGAACTGGCTTCCCTACTACATTGGCTCCAAACTGGGAGTTAAATCCAGGTGCTTTCCCAAGATCATTTTTGTATCCTCAGACAGAGGTTATTACAAACTCAAATGTATCGCAGAAATCAGATTTATCAACTCAAGTATTTTGGGATACAAATCCAGCCGGACCAGCATTCCCATCTGCTAACTAAAAAATAAGAAAATGAAAATAAACAATAAAATATTAGGCGCTATTCTAGGTGTTTCTACGCTACTAATATCATCATGTGATGATGGTGACAAAGTTATTGACACTGTTTTTGACGAAACAACTAGAGGTGCAATTCTTAGAACAATTGAAGCAGACGGTATTTTTGATCGTTTTGATACTTCAACTACCTATGGGTTTACATTTGAAGAGCAAGATTACGAAGATGGTGATCTTTTGGAGAAAGTAGATCTATATATTAGCTTTGAAGATAATACTGAAGCTAATGGTGATTCCACTGTAGACGAAATTCTAATTGAAACTTTCTTACCTGCAGATTTTACAGATGGTGAATTTGGTTTACCTAGAGCTAGTTATGAAACCACTTTAGCTAACGCACTTTCTCAACTAGGTTTAGTTGAAGGTGATTTTGACGGTGGAGATGCTATTCAATTCCGTTTAATTTTAACTTTAACTGACGGAAGAACCTTTACCAATGATGATAGTACAGGTACAATCACAGGTTCTTTCTTTAATGCACCTTATTTCTATGCACCTATCATAAAATGTATTCCTCCAGCACCAGTTGCAGGTGAGTACACTATTGAAATGGAAGATAGTTATGGTGATGGATGGAACGGAGCTTCTATTGATATTGTTATTGATGGTGTTGAAACATCTTACACTCTTGATAGTGGTGCTGCCGGTTCTCAAACATTTACAGTACCAGAGGGAACAGCTGAATTTACTTTAGCATTTTCTTCAGGTGACTGGGATGGTGAAATTACTTATGAAATTATTGCGCCAACTGGAGAATTAGCCCTTTCTGACGGTCCAACGCCAGCTGTAGGTGTTCAAACATTGAATATCTGTGGAGGGTAGTCTTAAATAATATTTCATTCATTAATATAGCTGCCTTATTTAAAAATTAAGGCAGCTATTTTGTTTACAACAACATATAACTTCCCCTTATGAAATTTGTATTAGAGTTCAATAGAATAAAGAAAATGACGAAAATTCTAATTTTGTCATTACTCCTAATAATGCACTCGTGCTCTGAACAAACAAATAGCAACTCAAAAGAAATTGCTGTAAATAAAAAAGAAACAACAAAAATTTTTGAAAAAATCACCAGTGAACATAGTGCTATAGACTTTAGCAATAACTTAATTGAGAATGTTGAAACTTATGAAAACGTTTTTAATTTTGATTATTTCTACAATGGGGCTGGCGTAGGCGTGGAAGATATTAATAATGACGGTTTATTAGATATTTTCTTTTCCGGAAATCAGGTTAACAATAAATTATATCTAAATAAAGGGAATTTTAAGTTTGAAGACATCTCCTCTACCGCCGGTATCAACATTAATAAAAAATGGTGCAACGGTGTTACTTTCGTAGACATTAACAATGATGGGTGGCAAGATATATATGTATCACAGGGCGGCCCTAACAATAGAAGTAATAGAAACAACCTCTTATATATTAATAACCAAGACTTAACTTTTACGGAAAGTGCCACAGAGTATGGTTTAAACGATCCTGGAATTTCTACACAAACTGCATTTTTCGATTTTGACAACGACGGTGACTTAGATTGCATAGTCATGAACGAAAATGAATTATATGGTTTAGACCCAATATCCTTATTAAAAACAGTAAATACCACCAAAGAATCTAAGTATTTCAATAGCAGCCATTTTTACAAAAATGTCAATGGCAAATATGTGGATGTCACAAAAGAAGTAGGACTAGAAAACCCGATATTCGGTCTAGGTCTTTGTGTATCCGATATAAATTCCGATGGTTATTTGGACATCTACCTTTCAAGTGATTACTACCTGCCCGATGCTATATACATCAATAATCAAAAAGGCAAATTCACAAACCAAGTCAATCAATTAACACAACAAATTTCATTTTACGGTATGGGCTTGGACATTGGCGATATCAACAATGACAACTTACAAGATATATTTGTATTAGATATGGCTTCGAACGACCATTTTAGGGCTAAAACCCTTATGGCATCTATGAGTACAGAGAGATTCGACTTCTTAACAAAAACAGCCGGATTTCAACATCAATACATGTTTAACTCCTTACAGCTTAATCAAGATAAAAACCATTATTCCAACATCTCACAATTAACCGGTATGGCGAGCTCTGATTGGAGCTGGTCTGTTTTAATGTCAGACTATAATAACGATGGCACAAAAGATGTATTCATTACCAACGGTTACCGCAAGTATGCATTAGATAATGATTTTCAGAACAAAGTATATAACGCCAAAATAAAATATGGAGGAAACATACCCATTAATTTAAAGCAACAACTTTACAATGAAATGCCTTCTGAAAGTCTTAGCAATTTAATGTATCAAAATAACGGAAACTTAGAATTTCAAGAAGTAAGTACTGAGTGGGGATTAAATGAACTTACCTTTAGCAATGGTGCCGCACAAGCTGATTTTGACAACGACGGTGATTTAGACCTAGTGATCAACAATATTGACCAAGAAGCGTTGGTATACAAAAATAACACGGTTGAAAACCAATTAGGCAATTTCTTGAAAGTTACCACTTCGGCTTCTACACCCGAATCTTTTGCCAAAGTAACCATTTCATATGCTGAAAAACAGCAATTTAATGAGATAAAAAGAGTTAGAGGGTACATGTCCTCACAAGAAAACGCTGCCCATTTTGGTATTGGTACAACAACCGTCATTGACACAGTTAAGGTAGAATGGCTTAGTGGAAAAATATCATACAAATACAATATAAAAGCCAACTCATTTTTAACGTTCTCTGAAGATAAAGCAGTAGTACCAAACGTGAAATCTTCACTAGCGTTTAACTCATTTTTTTCTCAAAAAAACGCTACTGATTTTAACTTGAATTACAGTCACCAAGAAACAACATACGACGATTTTGAGCAAGAAATTCTACTACCCTACAAACAGTCTAACACTGGTCCATTTATAGCTAAAGCGGATGTCAATGGTGATGGTAAAGAAGATATTTATGTTGGTGGAGGCTCTAGGCAAACAGGTACCTTATTTTTACAAACTGAAAATGGTTTTGTCAAGAACCCACAGCAATCTTTTGAATTAGACAAGGAAAAAGAGGATGCCGAATCCGTATTTTTTGATTTTGATAATGATAACGATCTGGACCTATATGTAGTTAGTGGTGGTAACGAATATGGAGAAAGCTCCTCATATTATGCAGATAGACTATATATAAATGACGGAAAAGGAAATTTTGAAAAACGTGACACACCAATTTTACAATCTTTTCCAAAAAGTGGTAAATCTGTAACCATATTGGATTTTGATAAAGATGGCGATAACGATATTTTAGTAGGTAATAGAATCATACCACACAACTATCCAAAATTCAGTGCATCCATATTATATGAAAACGATAACGGTGTTTTAAAAAATGTTACAAATACTATTGCCCCGGAATTAGAGAATTTTGGACTGATCAATAGTATTATCACTACAGACTTCAACAATGACGGATGGCAGGATTTTATTGCCGTGGGGGAATGGACGCCAATTGGTATTTTTGAGAACAAAAATGGAAAATTTCAACGTCTAGCATCAGAAAACTCAGTGCTAAATACTAAAGGATGGTGGTTTAAAATAAAAGAAACCGATATTAACAATGACGGTAACAAAGATTATATAGTAGGTAATGTAGGTAGAAATATAAAGTTTACTGCCAGTGAAGAAAAACCATTTAAAATATTTGCAACCGATTTTGATAATAACGGAATAAACGACGTTGTGTTAAGTAAGAAATACCATGAAACTTATGTTCCTGTTAGAGGTAGAGAATGTTCATCTCAGCAAATGCCTTTTATCAAAGAAAAATTTTCAACCTATAATGATTTCGCACATGCAACTATGGAGGATATTTATGGAGAAAAACTTAAAGATGCGTACACAAGCGAAGCTACAGACTTTAACTCCATAATATTGGTGAACCAAGGAAATAATACTTTTGAAAAAGTTACCTTACCTAATGAATCTCAATTATTTCCCACTTTAGCAATTTTATTGTTTGACCTGAACAACGATGGTTTTGAAGATTGCGTACTATCTGGTAACATCTATGAAACAGAGGTTGAAACTCCAAGGCTTGATGCCATAACCGGTTTGGCATTAATTTCCAACGGAAAAGATGGATATACTACCACCTCCATAGGAAAAACAGGTATGTATCTTAGAGGAAATGTAAAAAGTATGGAATCATTAAAATTCAACGAAAAGACGATAGTTGTTGCAGGTTTAAACAACGATAAATTGAGAACTTTCGAATTAACAAAAAATTAAACATACTGACTATAAGATGTTTAAAAAAAATATCTAAATTAAACATCTTAAACAACCATACCATGAGAAAAATTTTAATGTTAGCTATTACAGCAATAGTTAGTACAACTTTACAAGCTCAATATTCTGGCCAAGTACCAACAAATATGGGAGGAGCTAGTCAAAATGCGGCCGCTGGTGCTGCTATAGCCAACTTCTTAGGGCCAGTTAATGAAGCCTACCAAAAAAGAAGAGAAATAGACTTGGATAAATTTCAAGGCTCACCCTACACATCCAATACGTTTGCCCCAACCATCTTAAAATATAATGACGAAGTTGTTGGTAATATTTATTACAGGTACAATGCTTTGAACGAAGAAATAGAAATTAAAAAAACCTCTTCTGAAGACGAACCGTACAAAGCCTTAGTTAAGGACAAGGAAGTTAGTTTACTTATCAATGCAAAACCTTTAAGTTTCAAAACTTTTGTTACTGAAAAAAATGAAACTATAAATGGCTATTTAACCTTGCTACAAAAAGGAAATACATACGATTTGTACCAAAGAACACTTGTTAAATTTACCGAAGGTCAACCTGCACAAAATTCATTTGTAGCAGCAGTTCCTAGTAGGTTTACTAAATTTACAGAATATTATTTTCAAAAAGATGGTGTAAATAGAATTGATCAGATACCTCAAAAAAATAAAAAGCTTTTAAAATTAATAGATGCCTCTAAAAGAGAAGATTTAAAAATCTTTTTAAAGGAGAACAATCTAAATATTAAGAACGAGCAAGATTTAGCAAAAGTTTTTGACTACTTAAACAGTTAAAATTTAAATCTTAAGATTAATCACCGCCCAACAATAGTTGGGCGGTTTTTATTTACCTTTGCTCCATGCAAAAAACCACTCAAATTTATGGCTTAAGAGCCATCATAGAAGCCGTTAACTCCAATGAGGAAATAGATAAGGTATTTCTACAAAAAGGTCTTAAAGGAGATCTTATGAAAGAATTGGAAGGTTTATTGCGACGTAATGAAATCAATATGGTATACGTACCTGTTGAAAAATTAAATAGACTTACCAAAAACAATCACCAAGGTGCCGTTGCCAATATCTCCCCTATTTCATTTCATACCCTTGAAGATTTAGTAGAAAAAGCAAGCGAAAAAGAGGGTCCTGCCCTATTTCTATTGTTAGACCAACTTTCTGATGTTCGCAATTTTGGTGCTATTATTAGAACAGCGGAATGTACCGGTGTTGATGGTATTATCGTTCAAAAGAAAGGTGCTGCTCCTGTTACGGCAGATACTATAAAGACCAGTGCCGGGGCTGCCTATAAAGTTCCCATTGCAAAGGTTGACCACTTAAAAGATGCTGTGTTTTATTTACAAGCATCGGGAATAAAAGTTGTATCGGCTACAGAAAAAACAGATGACTCCGTATATGATGTACCCTTCAAAGATTCTATTGCCATAGTAATGGGAGCGGAAGACCGTGGTATTACACCATCAATTTTAAAAGCTTCAGATTACAGAGCCAAACTTCCCTTATTAGGAGAAATTGAATCACTAAATGTATCCGTGGCATGTGCAGTATTTTTATATGAAGCTGTTCGCCAGCGTCTATAATTTTCATACTTCACTACTTTTATTATCACCGTTATCTTTATAGATGTAGTTGATTTTCAATGTTTCTTCATTGACTTCAGCATCGTCTTTTGGCAACTCCCTAAAATTTCCATTTTCATCAAAATGTTGTAAAAAAAGGTCGTCATCTTCATTGTAATCATCTTTTTCCCAATCAAACTTAGTTGTTTTAGGAATATGTGCTTTAACTACTTTCGCTAAAAACAAACCGGTAATAAAACCGGCTAAATGCCCTTCCCACGACATACCTTCTTTAACCGGGAATATATACCAAAGCATACTACCATAAATAAAGACTACAATTAAAGAAAGTGCTACAAGTCTAAAGTATGAGCTAAAAATTCCTTTAAAGAATATAAAACTGGCTAAAACATAAATAAGTCCGCTTGCACCAATATGATAAGATGTTCTTCCTATGACCCAAGTCATAAAGCCAGATAAAAGAATGCCATAAAATATGACTTTCCAAGCCACACTTCTATAAAAATACATTAGTGCCGAGAGCAATATTGCCAAGGGTATGGTATTGTTATATAAATGTTCTTGAGACCCATGAATGAACGGACTAAATACTATGCCACGTAAACCGGTTAATGTTCTTGGCATTACCCCAAGTTCATTAAAATTAACACCTAAGGAAAGTTCTACCCAGTATACCGCCCATATCATAATCATTGCCAAAAGTGGTACGGCAACAACATTATTGGAAAATTTAAAATGTGCCATTTCTGACATAAGCTATTTTTTATTATATAAATTACAATTATACTACCAATCTATATTAATTGGTCATATTGTCATTTCAATACTTACTTAACGATCAATTGGCTATTAACTTTATAATCTCTTTTAAGATTATCATATTTTTGTAATATGAACGAACCTTTAGCTGAACGTGTACGCCCTAAAACATTAGACGAATATATTAGTCAACACCATTTGGTGGGTGAGAAAGGCTCGCTTACGCATCAAATTAAGAAGGGTATTATTCCCTCTTTAATTTTATGGGGACCTCCTGGCACGGGAAAAACAACTTTGGCCAATATTATAGCGGAAGAAAGCAAAAGACCTTTTTATGTTCTTAGTGCTATTAATAGCGGAGTTAAGGACATACGCGAAGTTATAGATAAAGCTAAACAAGCCGGTGGTCTATTCACTGCAAAAAATCCGATTTTGTTTATTGATGAGATACACCGTTTTAGTAAGTCTCAACAGGATTCACTTTTAGCGGCCGTAGAAAAAGGTTGGGTCACATTAATTGGTGCCACTACCGAAAATCCTAGTTTTGAAGTAATACCCGCTTTACTCTCTCGTTGCCAAGTATATATTTTAAATGCCTTTGGAAAAACCGACTTGGAAAACCTTATCAAAAGGGCAATGGAGAAGGATTCGATATTAAAGTCTAAAAAAATAGATCTTAAGGAAACTGAAGCTTTATTACGAATATCTGGAGGAGATGGCAGAAAACTATTAAATGTTTTTGAATTGGTAGTTAATTCTGAAGAAAGCGACACCGTTGTTATCACCGATGAATTGGTACTTTCCAAGGTTCAGAAAAACACCGTACTATACGATAAGACAGGAGAGCAGCATTATGATATTGTTTCTGCATTTATTAAATCTATACGCGGTAGTGACCCTAATGGAGCAGTATATTGGTTGGCTCGTATGATAGAAGGTGGTGAAGATATTAAATTCATTGCGCGTAGAATGCTCATCTCTGCCTCTGAGGATATTGGTTTGGCAAACCCTACGGCTTTGGTCATGGCGAACACCACTTTTCAGGCGGTAACAACTATAGGTTATCCAGAAGCACGTATAATACTTAGCCAATGTGCTATCTATTTAGCTACGTCGGCAAAGAGTAATGCCAGTTATATGGCAATAGGCAAAGCACAACAGACAGTTAAGCAAACAGGTAACCTATCTGTTCCTCTACCTTTAAGAAATGCACCTACAAAGCTAATGAAAGATCTTGGTTATGGTCAAGAATATAAATATGCCCATGATTACCAGAACAATTTTGTGAATGCAGAATTTTTACCGGATGAAATTACCGGTACTACATTTTACAAACCTGGTAACAATGCGAGAGAAAAAAACCTTAGCGATTTTCTAAAGAACAGATGGAAAGACAAGTATGATTTTTAGAACTTAATATTCAGTTCTTCTTTAACCAAAGTATCGTTTTCATAATATTCAAAAACCCAAGTACCATCTTTTTGGTAAACCATACCATTCTTAGAATCGGTCTTTGCCATAAAAACATTTTCCGTAGAACTGTTCATTAAATTCATTCTCACTTTAGGCGAACTATCTACCAATTGATATCCGGTTTCAGTAGCTTGTGCATACCAAATATCTTTAATTGCAGACTTATTAACCTCTAAACTCTTAAGAGCCGGCTTATCCATTTCCGCCTTTTTAATATTAGATGCTACGGGAGTACGATCTTTATAATACTGTGTTTTCTCGGTTTCTTCTGAAACAACGGTAGCTTCTTTTTTAACCGGCATATCTGCCATTTCTTTTTCTGCTTCTATTACCTTTTTGGCAGAAGATGGGTCCAACTTTTTAACATCATTTTTGTAACTAACCGTAATAGCCTCATTCTTTTCATTTTTACCACTGTATGAATAATTCATTCCATTAAATGAACGCATAGATTCCCTAATAGCTTCATTGTAGGCCACTTTATATTGCTTTTCTTTACTAATGCCCTGCATACTACTGTACACAATGTTGTCATTACAATCAATCAAATTGATGATCGTTTTGGTAGAAAACATAGTACTATCATCTTGCAGATCTGCAATTACACCTAAACATCTGTTGAATTTTAAATCTTCCGGTAATTGATCGTCATATACCGTAGTAAAACCTTTACCCGTAAAAAGGTATTTTATCAATGTACTTGTTTGATGCTCGTTCATGTTCTTGAAAGCATCAAACTTTTTTGGAACAATAATATACTTGTAATCGTCCAAGTTTGCTTGGGCAAAAGTTGCATACCCAATGAATGTAAGAAGAATTGTAATAACTGTTTTCAAAACGACATAAAATTTAAATTCAATGTAATATATGAAAAAAGCATGCCAAAAAATTAAAATAGAGGTAAGAAGATGTACTATTTTCCACTACCCCATGAAATGATATTTAAACCGAACTGAAAAGAGGCATAGTTACTATCGGCTATATTATTATAAGATAATAAGTTGTCTGCCATTATGTAAAAATTAACGGGTCCGGCCTGTAGATTCATCCCTAAGCCTAAATTGGTATAACTAAATTTATCTACAGTATAAGTACCTTTAAATGCCAAAATATTGCCTATTCTACGTGTATAAAACCCAGTTAAAGCCATTTGTGGTCCCCTTGGCCTATTGATCATATAGAATTGTCCCCCAAAAGAATTTCTATACTTTGTTCTCAATTCTCCTCCACCAGAAGATCCCGCCGTACAATCACAATTCTGCAGTCCACTATTACCAACAGGTTCTCCAAAATCATTTCTAATAGAAGCATATAGCTTTGTTGGTCTAAAAGTGATATAGTTTTTAGTATTTGTATCAAATGGCACAGCAGCTTCAACTTCATCTACCAAATCTTGCCAAAAATCCCTATCCAGACTGGCAAAATTTTCTAAAATATCTATCTCTATACCTTCAACAGTGGTATTTCCTTCTAAACTGTAACTTTTAGGATCACTAGAATGGTATATAAAACCTATATCTAACAAACTACCTGTTACCGTAGTTCTTTCACTCAAATGGTAAGTAAACCCAACATCAATTCCTACACCTAAGTCTCCACCAAAAAGCGCCCTATTTATAATTTCATTGGTAAGTAAATCATCATCGCTTGCATTATCCAAATCTTGAAAACCAGAGGTCTGTAAAAGCAGATCGGCATTTAAGGTTGATGATATAATATTATTCCGACCTTCTATGTTTCTTAAGGACCCACTGTTACGCGTTGAACTGTAATCCACAATACCAGAATAAATTTTTCCCCTAGCACCTATGGTTAAATAACGGTCTACCTTTTTGTTTATCCCAAAATGTAAAACGTTTACCAAAGACCCACGGGTTTTTAGGTCTCCTAAATTATAACGTCTCCCTAGCTGCCCTGCATTGCCGTCAAAAACTAAAAAAGCGTAGTCTTGGGGCCAGTAAGTAATATTATCCATTTCCAAATACCCTCCAAAAGAAAAGAAGTAATTAGGATTTCTACCTCTAAAACCGCCCGTAAGATATTCTAATTGAACTGTTGTGCTAAACTCATCTCTTGGACCAAGACTATTTAAGGCACGCTCCCTAAATTTTACATTAATGTCCAAACCATCATCTGCAAAGAGGTCATGAACAGAAATACCGTTAGACCCAAAATTACCGGAAATACCGGATAGCAAGGGTACACCTGCAAACCATTTAAAATCTGATTCAACACCAGGGTTTAAGGAAAGTGATTGAGGTATTTCGTTAAAATCATAGAGCAGTTGTTTATTTTGAGCTCTGACACCCACTACAAAACAAATAGCAATAACAAAAAGGCAATGGTTGAATCTCATTGCAGTTCTAATGTAAATTGTGCACTAGAACGAAGCTCTATTGCCGAGTCTGGAATATCGGATTCACTACTATTATCCCCTAAATTAACAGCGGTCAATCTTATTTTAGATGTTGTTCTAATGATATCCAAACTTTTACCTGTTGGACCGTATGCCACATCTCTGCTTAAAACAGAAGTTGGTGCCGGATCCATACTAAACACTTCGGTATCTATAACATTTTCATTTACATCTAAAAATTCAAGTCTTATTTCAATAGGTTTACTTGTTGTATTTTCCAGCTCATAGGTTAACACACCGGATATTACCCTCTCAGTAAAAAAAGGTTCTTCAAACGCATCAAAATTAAAATCTTGGGTAAAAAAATTGAGTCCGGATACTCTATTGATCAAAGTCTCTTGAGCCTTTACGTAAAAAATACTAGCTTCATAACTAGGAACAATGGCCAGCTCATCTATTTGATCAAAGTCTTGATTTTCAGAACAAGAGGTTAATATTAGGAAACCTAATAATAGCATATATATAGTGCGTAACCCTTTCATCGACCCTACGAAGTTTAAAATAAGACAGAAATCTGTACTATTAGTAACTCTATAAAAACGATTTTATTTCTTCCAAATCATAAATAATAGGTGACAGATCATGCTTTTTTTCTTTATGCGCATTAAAATGAATGGTATAAAAACCCAAAGCTTTTGCCCCCATGATATCCGCCTCTAGACTATCTCCGATCATAATTGAACATTCAGGTGTGGCACCTGCCTTATTTAAAGCTAAATTGAAAATGATAGGATTTGGTTTTTTGACTCCCGCCATCTCAGAATCTATAATTTGGTCAAAAAAATCATAAATCCCAGAATTTCTTAGTTTCCTTTCTTGTACCTCTTGAAAACCATTGGTAATGATATGTAGCTTATACTTAGGTCGTAAATAGTTCAATACTTCAATAGTATTAGGAAACAAAGCATTAAATGAAGACAAGTGATTAATGTATTCTTCGGATAATAAATGAATGACCTCATCAGAAGCCGGGTAATCCAATTCATCGAAAACAGATTTTAATCTTTGGTAGCGTAATTCTGCTTTGGTTATCTTCTCTTCACGGAAAAGTCTCCAAAACTTGAGATTAGCAGGTACATAAACTGCTAAAAAATCATGCAGTTCTATATCGATATTTTGCTCGTTAAAAATTTTCTGAAATGTATTTGCAGAGTTCTTGTCAAAATCCCAAAGGGTATGATCTAGATCAAAGAAAACATTGGTAACCTTATTGTGGAACATATTGTTGTTTGATTATTTCGGCATATAAAGACATCCAATCCCTATCTTCTTTATTGCCTAAGACCTCATTAGAGAACATTGTAATAAGCGTACCATTTACTTTACGTACCTCATTAGTCAACGCTTTTACCTGACTTAAAACATCGTTGTCCTTTTTAATTTTTGATAATGAAATATCATGTATAGCAAACGGATGTATTTTTATTGGCTGCTTTACCTCTAATGGTATATCATAAAACTGAAATGCCGTGCATGTTCCGGCCCTAAACCCAAGTTCAAAGGTATATCCCATGGTATAATCATTTGTAAACTCGGCTGCAATTAAATTACGATAGGTTTGTGGCACATCTACCCTATTATATCTCATTTTAGAATTGTTCACTGGTCTATTTATGACCTCTTCCAAATTTGCCTTTTCTTTCTTCAACAGCTCTAAATCCGAAAATGAACTATAACTCGCCGCCATGGAAACGGGCACATAATCTGCCACGTACTTTATAAGCGACTTAAATTTCATACTATTGGTAGAAACATTTTTATCGTACTTGGAATAATCTGCAAATTGAAAAAAGAAATTACATTTTACCTTATATCTTTTATGTAAATCTATGAGCTCTGCATAATTGTCATAAGGATCTTTTTGTCTGTTCAATCCTACTGCAATACGCTCGTAAACACGTTTAAATTTCAACGTCCCCAAATCCATCAACATACCCACCAAACCACGTACAACGCCCCGGTTTGCATAACAATGTGATGTAGCTACATCTATAACGGATATAAAGTCATAAGATTTGTGTTTAAATTCCAAATCTTCAAAACGTTCCTTTAGTGCTTCTAATAATTTATAGGCCCAAATATCAACAACTGGTTTTAAAAGAAAACCATTCTGGTAGGCTACACTATCTTTAGGAGAAAATCTGCCATGAATATCCTTTACGTGTGGCAAATACTCTTCATACCTAGAAAGCATAAAAAAACTGGCAGCAAAAATATCGAAAGGTAAAGTACTTTTATCACCTGTCTGAAAAAAGCAAGGTGTACCTTCCCAATCACCAATGTTCAATTGAACATCGTTAATGCCTTGCTCAAACAACAATTCATTACTACGAACAAAAAATTCATTCTGTAAGGGCTGTTTTGTATACGTGATTTTTGCCCCCGTATGTTTTATAAAATCTTCGACTTTGGTGGTGAAATCAATCTCAATCCCCAAAATACCCACAAAGATATGCCTCATAACATAGGTAAGGCGCGGTGTTATTTTATGTGTGTAGATCAATAACATTTATAGCATATTTTCATCTGCAAAGCTATAGTAACTTTTTTGGGTAATGATCAAATGGTCCAACACTTTAATATCTAAAGTTTCACTGGCCGTTTTAATCTTTTGGGTAATCTGTTTATCTGCTGCACTAGGTCTCAAAGTGCCAGATGGATGGTTATGGGCTAATATTATAGCAACCGCACCTAACTCTAACGCCTGTTTCATTACAATTCTCACATCTACAAGGGTACCTGTTATACCACCTTTACTCAATTGAGCCTTATGTAACACTTTATTGGAATTGTTGAGAAAAAGAATCCAGAATTCTTCATGTTCCAATTCTCCCAGCATGGGATGTAAAATATGGTAAGCGTCTTTACTACTACCTATTTTCTCAATTTTAGGAGCATCTTCACCTCTTCTTCTTCTACCCACCTCTAAAGCTGCCGCAATGCTTACTGCTTTGGCTTCGCCAATACCTTTGAAAGCCATTAACTGCTTTATGGACAATCTACCCAATTCATTTAAATTGTTATCCACCGATGCCAAAATACGTTTTGAAAGCTCAACTGCGCTTTCTGATCTACTACCCGAACCTATCAAAATAGCGATCAATTCTGCATCGGACAAAACAGCACGGCCTTTGTTGACCAGCTTTTCTCTTGGCTTATCATCATCTGACCAATTTTTTATGGAGAACGAAACGGATTTATCCTGCATTGGCTAAAGATACAGAACAAATTATTTTATGCTAAATTTATACATCAAATTAAAATCATGAAATCATTATTAACAAAAGAAGCATACGAAGAAATTAATCAAAGAATTGATCTTTTAACCCTAAACTCAGAAAAAGGATGGGGTAAAATGAGCGTTGGTCAAATGTGCTGGCACTGTCAATACCCTCTACAATTGGCTATTAAAAACAAACCTAACAATTCAAAAGGAAATTGGTTCATAAAGACTTTCTTCAAAAAATCATTGTACAATGACAAACCGTGGAGAAAAAATATGCCTACAGCTCCACAATTAAAAGCTAAGGAAGATAAAGACTTTGAAACGGAGCATAAACTATTAAAAAAATTGGTGAGCGATTTTTATGCCGTAAAAGACAGAGAAGAATGGCACCCACACCCAGCTTTTGGTACTTTTACAAAAGAACAGTGGGGTCAAGTTCAATACAAACACCTTGACCATCATTTAAAGCAGTTTGGAGTATAACCTGGTTGTTGGTTGTTGGTTGTTGGATAGAAACAAAATCAAGTTCAAAAAGACTTCATACTTTGTTCTCTTTACCCTTTACTTTATTCCAACTTTGTATTCCTCCTTAACTCAACAACCCGTGCAATTTGTTTAAATCGAATCCGCCATAATTACCTGAACTCATTAATAACAGCGTAGTATCCTTGTAAGATTGTGTTTCTAAATAATCATGAAATGATTTGGCGTCCGTAAAGATTTTTAAATCGTTGCGTTGAAATGCTTCTGATATTTGATCAGCGGTCACCGCCTCTAATTTCTTTATGGCTACAGATTCTGGCAAGAAGAAAATGACCGCTTCATCTGCAGCATCTAAGGCGCCCTTATATTCCTTTAAAAATTCTGGATTAAAACTGCTGTAAGTATGTAACTCCAAACAGGCTGTCAGTTTTCTATTTGGGTATTGTTCTTTAACTGCTCTGGTAGTTGCCGCAACTTTACTTGGTGAATGTGCAAAATCCTTATACGCAATACTGGTTGCTCCTTCTGCAATTTTCTCCAATCTTTTAGATGCGCCTTTAAATGTAGCTATGGCCTCATAAAAATCTTCCTCATCTACTCCCATATTCTGGCAAATCCATTTTGCCCCCGCTAAGTTGCTTAAATTATGTTTACCAAAAACCTCAATTGGCATTGGTCCCTCATTAGTTTCTAAAAGGGTTTCTCCGTCTTCTACAGTATATTCTGGTGTGGAATATGGTAATTTTCTAATGGCATTTTCAGAGGACTCTACTACATCTTTTACAGTATCATCTTCAACATTATAAGTAATAGAACCACCGTTTACAATACTATCTACAAATATTTTAAACTGCTCTACATAATTTTCAAAAGTTGGAAATACATTAATATGATCCCAGGCAATTCCACTTAGTAAGGCAATATTAGGTTGATACAGATGGAATTTAGGTCGCCTATCTATTGGAGATGACAGGTATTCATCGCCTTCTAAAACGATAAAATCATTATCCTCTGTTAAATGCACCATGCGATCAAAACCATCTAATTGTGCACCTACCATATAATCCACATCAATATCATGAAAATTAAGTACATGCAAAATCATTGAGGTAATGGTGGTTTTACCGTGACTACCACCAATTACTACCCTAGTTTTATTTTTTGATTGTTCATATAAAAATTCAGGATAAGAATAAATGGTAATTCCTAAATCTTGGGCTTTCAACAATTCAGGATTATCTGCTTTTGCATGCATACCAAGTACAATTGCATCTAGATCCATAGTGATTTTTTCAGGAAACCAACCAAATTCATCAGGTAATAATCCCTTGGCATCCAATCTAGATTTAGAAGGTTCAAAAATGACATCATCACTTCCTGTAATAATGTATCCTTTATGTTCCAAGGCCAACGCTAAGTTATGCATGGCACTTCCTCCTATCGCAATAAAATGTATTCGCATTCCTAAATTTTAGGTGGCAAAGATACGTATTGTCCAATTAAATCTATGGAATACCTATAAGCTAAGGCCAACGGTTACATGTAAAAAGTGTAATCATATATCGATGAAATACACATAATTTTAACACTTTCTAACAGTTTTAGTAGTATTCACCTTACATTTTAAGTGTTTTACAACAAATAATTTCCTACATATAGGAACAAAAATACCTTAGCAGTTATCAAAAACATATTCAGCAACCAACCCCCTGTGAATGAATAACCTAAAATTCAAGCTCTTAACATTTCTGTTTTTCTTGACCGGCATTCTAAGCCAAGTTCAAGCTCAATGCGCCGGTGAAAATGCAACAGTTGAAGTTTGTGAGAAAGACGCCGATGTTGCTAATCGTAATTTTGATTTATTTTCTAGATTAGGTGGCACACCTACTTCTGGTGGTACATGGGCAACCAACAACCCCGAAAATTTTTATGCCTTAAACCAAAATACGGGTATCGTAGACCTTTGGCGAATTAATAATTATGGCACCCATTCTTTTGTTTACACCAATGCGGATTGTAACCAAAGTGCAACGTTAACCATAGTTCTTGGAGGATACCCCGGCGAAGATAATATAGATGGTAGCGCTAATGCATGTGGTGATGACAGTAGTGTGAACTTACATGGTTTTTTAGGCAGTAATGTAGACGGTAAAGTACAAGATTTTAATGGCCTGTGGGAAGAAGACCCTGCAACTTTTACCGGTCAATTAAATGAAAATTTATTCAATGCAAGAGAAGCAGGACCCGGAATATACAATTTTACGTATACGGTACCTGATGTAAATGGTTGTTCAGGAAGAACCTCAACAGTAATATTAGAGGTGCATCCACCACCAAATGCAGGTACTGCACCCGTTCTAACCTTTTGTGCAGGAGATGATCTATCGGCTTACACCGCATTTGATCTTAGCGAACATTTAATAGGCGAAGACCCTAACGGCACCTGGACAGAAAATGGAACCAACCAATTAAGTGACCTTAATGATACTATCATTAATATTGAAGAAATATATAACAATTTTGGGTATGGAGATTTCACTTTCAATTACACCGTTTTCCCCAGCCATCCGGTTTGTGAAAAAAGAGTGTCTGAAGTAAGCATAAGAATATTACCCATATTAGATGGCACAATTGCTGCTGATGATATCTGTGTAGGGGAAAGCTATGTTGTTGAACTAGCTTATGACAATACGCTTTTACACAATGGCGATTTTATACTACAGTATCTCGTTAACAATGACGTAGGTGAATCGCCAACAACTTTGATTGACGGCAATGGAAGTTTTGTAATTGACCAAGGTTTGGTGCCTCTAAATGAAGAGGTTTCCTTAGAAGTTATTGGTATAAGAAGTGTAACGCCTCCCCGAGATGTTTGCCCAAGAGTTATAGTACCACCTACCACTTTTTTAGTAACAAGTTCAGATATTACTGCTGAAAATATATGCATACAGACAGAAAATACCATTCAAATTATTGAAATTCTTGATGCAGACGGCAATTTTGCAACTGGCAACTTCTCTACGACGTACGCATTGACAACTCCTGATGGAAGTACCACAAGTTCTCCAACATTTGAGCTTGAATTCACCAATGGTACTGCTTCATTTATAGTGCCTGAGAGTAATTTCACTTTGGACGGGGAATACACTATTAGACCTACTATTTCAGGCATTTACGCAACAAGTTGCCCATTGGTAGATACTTTTACAGTTACCCCTTTACCGGATGCCATTCAACTGGACCTCATTGTAGATAACAGTTGTGATGCAACACAAATAGATGTTTTGGTAGATGCACCTACGCTACCCAATGGTACATATACGATAACCTATGATGTTACCGAATTAGGTTCCAATACCGTGCTAACCACGAATACGATCAACTTTACAGGTGGTACTGCCGCCTATCAAATAGACGTTGATGCCTTACCTACCGGTAATTATACCGCAAGTGTACGCAGTATTCAAAACGATACCACCCCTTGCCGATTGGACTTTGAGTTCGAAGAGACCGAAAATTTTTCCCGAGGAGGTGTTCCAGATGCCCCACAAGCCGTTGCCAACCAGATATTTTGCATTAGCGAATATCCTGATGGAGCTACATTAATAGATATTGAGGTTACAGCAGATGGAGATGTATTATTCTATGATACCGAAACGGACAATAATATTCTGCCCATTTCCACGGCACTGGTAGATGGTGAAGATTATTATGTAACCAATAGTGATCCACTCACCAATTGCGAAGGTACCGATCGGGTTCAAATTACGGTAAGCTTTAGTAATCCCGATGCCCCAACGGCAAGTACGGTTAATCCGCTTTTTTGTGCGGAAACGAATCCGACCCTTTCCAACATATCTATTGATATTACCGCAGGTAGTTCTATTACTTGGTTTGATACCGCTACCGGTGGAAGTGAATTAGCAGCATCAACTATTTTGGTTGACAATCAATCTTACTTTGCAGCCACCAACAGTAACGGTTGTAACAGTTCCGATCGTTTAGAAATAATCCCTACAGTGATTACTGTTACCCCAACATCTTTAACTTCAGATATTTTACAGGTCTGCGGACTGGATAATCCGACCATAACAGACTTAAGATCATTGGAAAATGAAGCCGACTTTGAAGTACGTTGGTTTATTACCGAAAACGGCGGTTCGCCATTACAAGATGATAACTTGTTACTAGAAAATACCACGTACTACGCAGAAAATTATGATTCACTTACCGGATGCTCTGCTGCAACAAGGGTTCCCGTTACCATAGATTTCAGTGATTGTGACCCCGAAAATTATGATTTTTTCATCCCGGACGGATTCTCACCGAATGCCGATGGCAAAAACGATACTTTCTTTATTCCTAATATAGAAACCATATTCCCCAATTTCACATTAGAAATATTGAACAGATACGGCTCCACATTATTTAAAGGTAATATTTCCAATCCTGCCTGGGATGGTAGTAATGGATCGTCAACAGCACCTAACGGGGTATATTTCTACATTATTAACTATAACAAAGGTAATGCCGCACCTATTCAAGGGCGTCTATACTTAAACAGATAACCCATGCACAAAAAAATTACAAACACAACTTGGGGCATCTGCATAGTTATGCTTCTGTTCTTAATAAAACTGCAAGGTCAACAAGACCCACAGTATACCCAGTACATGTACAACATGAACGTGGTAAACCCTGCATATACCACCAATGAACCAGGAATGCTCAATTTTGGTACATTATACAGGACCCAGTGGGAAAATGCGGTAGGCGCACCAAAAACCCTAACCTTCTTTGCCCATACACCACTATCTAAAAAAATTGAAATGGGCACCTCTATAATATCAGATGATATAGGAGACGGATCTTTAAAAGAAAACAATATCTATGTAGATTTTGCCTACATTTTGAAACTCGATGAAAAGAGCAATTTAAGCTTAGGATTAAAAGGAGGTATTACCACATTTGAAACCAATTTCAATGGCTTTAGGTTACCAGAAGTACAAGATGATCCAGCATTCAATGAAAACCTTAATAACACCTACCCTAATATTGGCATTGGAGCTTTTTATAATCGTGACAAGTTTTATGCCGGTCTGTCCATACCCAATTTACTGACATCTAAACATATTGAAAATAAAGATGGTATTACACGTTTGGGCGCAGAAGCCATTCATCTTTTTGGAATGGCCGGTTATGTGTTTGACGTAAATTCCAATTTAAAATTAAAACCATCTATTTTAACAAAAATGGTATCCGGCGCACCTGTAACAGCAGATTTTTCGTTCAACGCGCTGTTCAATAACCGTTTAGAAGGAGGAATTTCTTATAGAACAGATGACTCGGTAAGTGCCATGTTCAATATTTCCATAATACCCTCACTACGTATAGGTTATGCTTATGACTATACCTTATCAAATTTAGGGGCATTCAATAATGGCTCACATGAAATATTTGTATTGTTCAACTTAGACCTTTGGGGACTTAAAAAGGGCTATGATAAATCTCCTAGATTCTACTAATATGAAAAAAATACAATTATACTTCATCATTTGTATCGGCATTTTTCAAACAGCTTGGTCTCAACAAGACTTAAAACGTGCCAATGATCTGTTTACCAAAGCCCACTACGCAGATGCCATTTCCTTGTACGAAGCTGCCCTGCCCAACAATAAAAATAGTGAGGTTATTAAAAATTTGGCAGATAGCTACTACCATACCTTTGACCTTAAGGCTGCTGCACGTTGGTACCGTTACTTAATTTCAAATTATAGTGATAAGGTTAACGAGCAGTATTATTTTAAGCTAAGCCAGTCATTAAAAGCTATTGGCGAATATGAAGAAGCAAATAATGTTCTGACCGATTTTTACACCAAGGAAAGCAAGCTAGAACATCTAGAGAAGTTAAAACAAGATATTGCATATCTAGAAAATGTAAGTGCCATTGGTGATCGCTTTGCCATTGAAAACAGTAATTTCAATACTACGACCTCAGAATTTGGGGCAATGCAAATTGGCAATGCTATTTGGTATACCGCAACACAGAAAAAAAACAATCAAAAAACCTATAGGTGGAATAATCAAAATTATTTGGATATCTACACCCATGCCATTGACAAGGAACATTTAGGGGATAGTATTAGTATAAGTTTATCCAATACGATAAATACCAAATTACATGAAGGATCTTTTACTGTCACTCCTGATGGAAAAACCATGTACTTTACCCGCAACAATTATAAGAATGGAAAACGAAAAACAGATGATGAAAAGGTTTCAAATTTAAAGATCTACAGTGCTCAATTATTGGACGGGGAATGGAAAAATATTACTGAATTACCTTTTAACAGTGATGACTTTTCAAATGAACACCCTGCTATTAATAAAGAAGGTTCCAAGTTATATTTCTCTTCGGACAGACCTGGCGGTTATGGTTCTTTTGATATTTACGTAGTGAATCTGCAGGATGATAATTCCTTTAGCACACCAGTTAATTTAGGCAGTATTATTAATACGGGTAAGAAAGAACAATTTCCCTTTATTGCCAGTGATGGCACCCTCTACTTTTCATCTAACGGGCACCCGGGTTTTGGGCTTTTAGATGTATTTATATCTATAAACGAAAAGGGTATTTTTCAAAAACCTGACAACTTAGGTTTACCCGTAAATAGTGGTTATGATGATTTTGCATATGTTTTGAACAGTGATGGCAATTCTGGCTATTTTGCGAGCAATAGACCCACAGGTAAAGGAAGCGATGACATCTATAGTTTTAAAGAAACCAAAGAATTAAAGATAGAGGACTGCCAGCAATTTATAACGGGCATTATAACCGACCGCACTACCCTACAGCCTTTAATGGATGTTACCGTTGATTTATTGGATAGCGAAAATCAGATCATTGAATCCCGCATTACAGCAGAGGACGGTGCGTTCAAATTCAATATTGACTGTGAGGCTATGTATACCGTAAAAGCTTCGAAAGCTGAATATGTAGGTAATTCAAAAAATATTGGTAGTTCAAAGAAAAGAAATGCCGAACATGATGCATCAATGGATCTTTACTCCGTTCATGAAAAGCAAAAGGCAGCCGCTTTGGCTCTGCAAAAGAAACAAGAAGCTGAAATATTACGTGCGGAACAATTGGCAATCAAAAAATTAGAAGATGAGAAAAAAGCCCAATTAATGGCAGAAAAACAAGCCAAGGAAAAAGCTGAACGCTTGGAGCAAGAGAGAATCATTGAAAAAGCAAAAACAGAAAAAGCCTTGGTAAAGAAAATTGAAGATGCCATAAAAACCGAAGAAGCATTGGTCAAAGAAACCGACCGAACAATTATAAAAACAGAAGAAATTCATTTTGATTATAGTCTTTGGTATTTAAGAAGAGAATCTCGAGAACGCTTACAGACGGTAATTGAAGTAATGAAAGAAAACCCAGGCATTATAATTGAAATTGGCACGCATACAGATATTAGGGGAAATAGCATATACAATAAAGACCTATCTCAAAAACGCGCAGATTCTGCAAGGGATTATTTAGTTAAAAATGGTATTGCATCTGCCAGGATAGTATCTAAAGGTTACGGCGAATCAAAACCCATTGTGGTTTGCGCCACTGAAAGCGCGTGCTCAGAAGAAGATCATGAATGGAACAGAAGATGCGAATTTGTGGTTATAGGATGGGACTATACCCAATAGTCTTAGTTAAAATCTGATCCAATTTTTCAATTCCAACATTTACAATTGAAATTGATTCATGTATCTTTAAGTGCTTAAAACTTAAATTATGAATCTAAACCTTGCAGATATCAAACCTGTAGAAATAATGCCCGGGCTACACGGCAAATTAGTACATTCCGAGCATATGAGCATGGCATTTTGGGAGGTGGAAAAAGGTGCTATAGTACCTGAACATGCACACATGAACGAGCAGATTATGCATGTTATGGAAGGTGAATTTCAGTTTACATTAGAGGGCGACACAAAAATCTACCACCCTGGAGATATTGTTATTATTGCTCCCCACAAAAAACATAGTGGAATTGCACTTACCCCATGCAGGTTATTAGATGTATTTAGCCCTGTAAGAGAAGAATATCGTTAATTTCTTAATAATCAACTTTACCATATTTAATTACTCAATATAACAGAACCCTAAAAATGAACATATCCTTAAAAAACAAAAAAGCATTGGTAGGTGGCAGTAGCGGTGGTATTGGAAAAGCAATTGCACAACAACTAGCAGCTAGTGGCGCGAGTGTTACCTTAATGTCTCACAGCGAAGAAAAATTACACCACATAGTTACACAACTACCTACAGACCAAGGACAACAGCACCAATATCTTGCGGTAGATTTCAATAATTTTAAAGATTACAAAAAAGTAATTAGCACTTATTTTGAGAACAATACGGTTGATATATTGGTAAACAATACCCAAGGACCTGCCGCCGGAAGTGCTACCGAAAAAAACATTGACGATTACCAAAATGCCTTTGACCTATTGTTCAAAACCGTAGTTTATACAACAGAATTGGCTTTGAAATCAATGAGAAGCAATAACTGGGGACGGGTTATCAATGTGGCTTCAGTTTCAGTAAAGGAACCTTTGGCATACCTGGCATTGTCCAACTCCATAAGAGCAGCGGTTGTCACTTGGGCAAAAACCTTGGCTACAGATGTTGGTAAACATCATATTACGGTAAATAGTGTATTAACAGGATACTTCAATACCAACCGGATTGCACAGTTAAACGCTAAAAAAGCGGAGCAGCTTGGTATTGATCAAAGTGAAGTTCTTAAAGAAATGGAATCAAGGGTAGCCGTAAAACGAATTGGAGAACCAGAAGAATATGGTTATCTGGTAGCATTTTTAGCATCTAATGAGGCGGCATATATTACCGGTACCAATATCCCTATTGATGGCGGACTTTTAAAATCCCTGTAAATATTACATGAGTAGCATTTAGAAAATTCTCACCTAAAATATCATCCTTGTTAGCATAGCTATTTTCTTTAAAACACCTCACCCATATTGTAGCACATTAAAAAACCTTATCTTCCTACTAGGTAATACGTATTGTGACCTCTAAATACATACATTAAATTAAGCAAATAGATGAAGAAAATAGTACTTACAATGTTCGCCCTTACTCTCATATTTTCTTGCAAAACAAATCAAGAAAATAAAGAACGACAGCAACCGGATGGCGAAAGACCAACTTCTTCTCAGTTAATTTCAGAAATGGATGCCAATAAAGACGGAAAATTATCTATGGATGAAGTTAAAGGACCAATTGCCAATGACTTTGAAAACATAGACAGTGATAACGATAATTTCATATCGCTTGAAGAACTTGACAAAGCAGAAAAAAACCGAGAGAATAGACCTCCTAGGCAAGAAGAAAGCAATGCTGATTTATCAAATGAAATTGAAACTTCCGCAAAGGTAGTACCTGTTAACACAGATTATTTTATAACCGAAAATATTATTGGCGAAATTCAAGAGAAAACAGTGGAACTTAATGGTATTGAAACCTTATGCTATATCATTAAAACCCACTCTCAGGCAACGGAGCATCAAATGGGTCCTTGGTGCCCAAGGCATATAAGCGATGGAATGGAGAAAGCTGGAATTTGGTTCAAAGATGATAAAGTTTACGATGTATCAGGACACTTTATTGCCAATCTAGACGAATTTTATAGTGATGACAAATGGTTGCTTTACAGAGAAGACGGCACCATAAAAGTTACTGAAACTGAAGAAGCTTGCTTAGCCGCCGCCAAACCAGAAGTAGATGATGATTACCACAACTATTGTGTGGAGTGCTTACCGGAGTACTTTAAAGACCAAGTGACAACTTTTGTTATACCCGCAACACCAACTTATTTAAAATCGGTTCAAAATTTTGGTCGAGGAGGAATAGGAATAGCTTTTAACGGCGTAAACTATGATCCACCTGCACCTACTCACGCTATATTGGCAGCACATACCATTGCACCTCTAGATGATCATGGCGGGCATGTAAATCCGCATGGCGGCTATCATTATCACGCGGTAACCGGCTCAACAAAAGAAATTGTACAAAATGATACCCACGCTGCAATTATTGGTTATGCCATAGACGGTTTCGGCATTTATACGTTATTGGATAAAAACGGAAATAAGCCTAGCGATTTGGATGAATGCGGCGGACATTTTGATGATATTAGAGGATATCATTATCACGCAGGTGAACCAGGTGGAAATCAAATTATAAAATGCCTACACGGATTACCAGGATATACAGAAATAAAAGAATAATAGTTTGAATTAGATTTCAGTTGTAGCATTTAATTTTTAGCGCAAAGAAATCTAATTACTTCAGTTATCATGGTTTTACATATCCTCTTAGAATAAACTTTAAGAATTGAAGAAAGTACACGTAAAAAAAGGAACAGTTCTACAGCGTAAAGGAGATTTAAGCTCCAAAGTATACCTAGTTGAGAGCGGTTTACTACGCAGCTACACTATTGATGCTAAAGGAAAAGAGCATATTTACATGTTTGGACCAGAGAATTGGATAGTAGCGGACAATTGTCAACTAAATGAACCTTGCCAACTATTTATAGATGCCATTGAAAACTCAATAATAAACATAACCACCAAAGAAGAGTTACTAAAATCAAGTCCGGATTTAAAAGCTTTGGCTAAACGATTAAGGGTAATGCAAAATAGAATTATCATGTTAATGAGTTCCAATGCAAAAGAAAGATATGAGCATTTTATTACAACCTATCCAAATGTTACACAAAGAGTTCCTTTAAAAATGATCGCCTCATACTTAGGTATTACACCTGAAGCTTTAAGTCGTGTTAGGCATAAACTTTCCCAAAAAAACGGCTAATATAATTTCTTGATGTACATCAATGCATAGGCTATTAAAACCTATGACATTTGCTGAAAACCAATACAGAAATTAAAATGACCCAACAAAAGAACAACAAGGCATTGAATATAGGATTATGGATTGCCCAAGGATTATTAGCTGTTATGTTTATAATGGCAGGTGTTATGAAAGCCACCCAGCCAATAGAAGAATTAGCTGTATCACTACCATGGGTTGCCTCATCACCCGTAAGTCTAATTCGTTTTATTGGTATAAGTGAACTCCTAGGTGGATTAGGGTTATTGATTCCCGGTATTTTTCGTTTTAAACCATTTCTAACTATTTGGGCAGCTTTAGGTTTGGCTATAATTATGGTTTTAGCTGCTATATTTCACGCATCTAAAGGTGAATATTCTGCTATAATCACAAACATCTTAATCATGGGCATTGCCTTATTCATAGCTTGGGGCAGAAGTAAAAAAGCTCCCATACTGTCAAAATAAATACATGTACCATATTTGCTTAGATCACAGAAGCAGATTTAAATGAATGGTCATATTGCTATTATAAAGAACTACAAAATACAGGTTATTACTTTTAGATAATAACCTGTATTTCCCTTTTTGTATACTTTCATTTCATCATAAAAAAGAACTACCTAAATTCCCATCTAAAATTCACTACTTTTAAAATAGGCTATGCTATTAAACCTATTATATGAATGAAATCAGAGATTTTATTGATAAGATTTCTAAAATGAACAATACTGACTGGGCTTTTTTTTCTTCTAAACTAAAAAAAGTCAAGTACAGCAAAAACACAAAGATTTTAGAATTAGGAAAAATAGAAAGGCATTTATATTTTATTACTAAAGGAATTATTCGCCTCTATATACCTAAAGAAGATGCTGACATCACCTTTGGTTTTTTGTTTAAAAATGAGTTCGTTACAGGTTATGATTCACTTTTAACAGAAACGCCATCAGCATATGAAATAGAAACTTTGACGGAAACGGAAATGTGGCAAATTAATAACATGGATTTACAGGAAGTCTATGCGCATACATCTGTTGGCAACATCATAGGTAGAAAAATGGCAGAAAACATGTATTTGATAAAGTCTAAAAGAGAACTTTCCCTTTTAAGCAAAACAGCAGAAGAGCGTTATTTGGATTTATTTAATGAAAGACCAAATCTGCTGCAACACATACCTTTAAAATATATAGCTTCCTATATTGGTGTTACTCCGCAAGCACTAAGCAGAATAAGAAAACGTATTACTTAACCTAGGTTCATTAATTCCAAATACGCTTTCATGACCTTTGTGTTTTAATAAATATAAAGAATCATGAAACCACTACTTGTCCTTCTAATAGGTTTTGCCATTTCATTAGTTGCGATTAAAATCATTACAAAAACTTATGACTATAAACTAGCAGCTAGAATTGCTATGAGCTTAATGCTCCTTTTTACGGCATTTGGTCATTTTGTCTTTACAAAAGGGATGACCATGATGATACCGGAAATTATCCCCTACAAAGAATTGATCGTGTATGCCACGGGTTTTGTTGAGCTTTCACTTGCCATAGGAATATTAATACCCAAGTATTCTTCACTAGGTGCGTGGGTATTGATTATATTTTTCATTGTATTATTACCTGCCAATATTTATGCAGCTATACACAATATCAACTATCAAAATGGAACTTTTGATGGTCACGGTCTTTCTTATTTATGGTTTAGAATTCCGCTACAAATTCTGTTTATTTTCTGGACATATTGTAGTACAATTAGATTTTAAATAATGGTGTTGTATTAATGCAGTTCTAACTAAAATCCCTTTTATAAAACTTCAAATACCATAAACAAAATCAACGATAGCGAAAGCTGTAACATATTTACTAATTTAGAATGACCATTTTATTTGAACCAACATTTCAAAGAAGCTAAATGAATATGCACAATTTATACCACCACCCTATTCTTTCCCTATTCATCATGATCTTTATGAGCATGTTTGGCAATCAAACTTTAAAGAACCAAGACCTAGTAACATCGTTTATTGAGGCTAGAAATAATTATGATGTTGAAAAGGTGAACACTTTGATCCATGATCATTATTATGAACTTTTTATGGATGGAAGTAAAGAAATAAAAAGTAAAGAACAATTGATGGACATAATTTTATGGGGCAAAGAACTTGATTCGCATATATCATTATTGGACATTAGCGTTAACAAGGACACAATTATCACCATTGAAGAGAACACCAATTTTCTTGACGTGGCACTACAGAGGAAACCTAGAAAATTCAAAATTACCTATAGCTTTTTAAATGGTAAAATAAAGAATCAAAGTATTGATACTTTGAGCGGGCATCAAAGTATCATAAAATTTAATGCTGTCAAATACCAAGAATTCATAGCTTATTGCCAACAGCATAATCTAACGTACCATGGGAAATCTTTAAACAAAGAATTTGGGGTACAATTAAGAAAAGTACTTGAACAGTATAAAAGCGTAAATCAAAATAAACCATGAATTAGTTACAGAAGGATCAAATACAGGAAAGCAGCAAGTAAACAGCCAATTAACGGACCTACTATTGGCACCCAAGCATAACCCCAATCACTACTACCCTTAATGTGTAACAATGAATGAACAATACGTGGTCCAAGATCTCTAGCAGGGTTTATGGCATAACCTGTAGTACCGCCTAGGGACAAACCTATAACCCAAACCAAAAAAGCAACGGGCAGCGCTCCTATAGAGCCCAATCCGATAATTGCGCGTGAGTCTACATCACCAATAATATCTAATTCAGGACCCGCAAAATAGAATATTACAAATACCAGAACAAAAGTTCCGATCACCTCACTTATTAAATTGGAAAAAGTATTTTTAATAGCTGGTCCCGTACTAAAACAAGCCAACTTACCACCTTCATCATCTGTAATTTTAAAATGATCTTTATAAAACACCCAAACCAAAAACGCCCCCAACATGGCGCCGATCAGTTCTCCTGCCATATATTCAGGAACAAGGCCCCATGATACTTTGCCGGCTACCGCCAAAGCAATGGTTACCGCGGGGTTTAAGTGCGCCCCACTGTATGGACCTGCAACAACAACACCAACAAACACGGCCAGTGCCCAACCCGTGGTAATAACTATCCAACCAGAGCCATTGCCCTTAGTACCGTTCAAAACCACATTCGCTACCACTCCGTTACCTAAAAGAATAAGTAACATAGTGCCTATAATTTCCGCTATTAAAATTGACATATCTAAAAAGTTGGTTAATGGTCAGTTTTTATTCTTCAATCCAATGTTGTGCGCATTTTACAGCTTTGTTCCAGTAATAGAGCATATTCTCTATTTTCTCTTTTGGAGCTTCTGGAAAAAACTCTTTATCAATGCTCCATTGCGATTGTATATCGTCTATACTGTCCCAATACCCAACGGCCAAACCTGCAAGGTACGCTGCACCCATTGCCGTTGTCTCTAAAGTTTTTGGTCTAATAATTTTAAAGCCGAACAAATCTGATTGTATCTGCATTAATAGGTTACTGGCACTTGCCCCACCATCTACACGAAGTTCAACACTTTCCTCACCTGAATCTGCCTCCATGGCCTTTACGATATCATAAACTTGAAATGCAATACCTTCAATGGTTGCACGTGCAATATGTGCATCTGTTGTACCCCTTGTAATTCCCATCATGGCTCCTCTGGCATATTGGTCCCAGTGCGGAGCGCCCAATCCAGTTAAGGCCGGCACAAAATACACTCCACCGTTATCTTCAACCGTTTCTGCCAAATGATTGATTCCAGGTGCAGTTTTAACCATTTTAGCACCGTCTCTTAACCATTGTATTGCAGCCCCACCAACAAAAACACTCCCTTCTAGGGCATATGTAATTTCTCCGTTAATCTTCCAACCTATGGTAGTAAGTAAATTATTTTTAGAATACACCGCTTTATCGCCAGTATTCATCAACAAAAAGCAGCCTGTACCATAGGTATTTTTGACCATACCCGGTTTAGTACACATTTGACCGAACAAAGCTGCCTGCTGATCGCCCGCAATACCTGCTATAGGAATTTTTGTTGAAAACAATGTTGTAGCCGTTGTTCCATAAACCTCACTACTTTGTTTCACTTCGGGCAGTACTGATTTGGGAATGTTCAAAAGGGTAAGAAGTTCTTGATCCCACTCTAACGTATGAATATTGAACAACATGGTTCTACTTGCGTTAGACACATCTGTAATGAACATTTTACCTCTGGTCAACTTCCAAATCAACCAAGTATCTACAGTACCAAAACAGAGTTTTCCTGCTTCAGCTTTTTCCCTAGCACCCTCTACATTGTCAAGAATCCATTTAATTTTTGTTGCCGAAAAATAAGCATCAATGACCAGACCTGTTTTCTTTTTAATTAAATCTACATGACCATTATCCTTAAGTTCATCGCAATACTTGGCAGTTCTTCTATCTTGCCAAACAATGGCATTATAAATTGGTTCACTGGTTTCACGATCCCAAACTACAACTGTTTCTCGTTGATTGGTAATTCCTATTGCTGCTATGTTATCACCGGTGATACCTTGTTTTGCAATTACCTCCGCCGCTACAGATATTTGTGAGGACCAAATTTCATTAGGATCATGTTCAACCCATCCTGGTTTTGGAAAGATCTGCTCAAATGGTTTTTGAGAAACCTTTACAATTTCACCGGCATGATTAAACAAAATGGCACGTGAAGAAGTTGTACCCTGATCTAATGCTAAAATTAATTTGGTATTCATTGAGTTGTTGATTTTAAGTTAATTCAATTGTAAGTTGACATAAATTGAATAGTTATTTTAAATAATATAGTTGGAAGTTACCTTCTTGTAATCTTCTACTTGTTTGGCTTGCCATTCGGAGTCTTTACCTAGTTCGCTTGCCATAATTTCTGCCACTCTTGGGGCCATCCTAACACTTTCCTTGGCATCCAATAACTGGCAACGGGTTCTACGGGCAAGAAAATCTTCTACATTAAGAGCCATTTCATTTTGAACGGCCCACACAACCTGTCCTTCTATTACACCTAATGAATTGCTAAGAGTAGCGTTCCACCCCTTTTCCTTGGAAAGTTTTAACAAAGGTTCTTCATCACTACCATAAAAATATAGGGGGTTATTTAAGTCTACATCTTTTTTATAACCATGAATTTTAAGGTTTTTGGTTTTAGTAGCAATATGTTTCCATTGCTGGTTCCTTTCCGCTTTATCAACCAAATCTTCGCCCATTTTTCTAAACGTGGTCCATTTTCCGCCAACAATGGTCAACAGACCGGAATCTGATGAAAAGATTTTATGGCTGCGCGAAATCTCTTTTGTTTTATTTCCGTCCTCACTTGGAGCCGCTAACGGTCTTAACCCCGCAAAAACACTTAAGACATCGCTTCGTTTTGGGGCTTTTGTCAAATATCTGGTTGCAGTGTTTAAAATAAATCCTATTTCATCTTCTAAAGCTATAGGTTCCAAAGATTCTTTTTTAACGGGAGTATCGGTAGTACCAACAATAACCTTATTATGCCAAGGCACTAAGAACAACACCCTACCATCATCTGTTTTAGGAATAGTAATGGCATCGTCACCAGGTAAAAAAGACTTATCCAACATGAGATGAACACCTTGGCTTGGAGCAATTGTTTTTTCAGACCCGGGAGCATCCATTTGCAACACATCATCAGCAAATACCCCAGTAGCGTTCACCACCTGTTTCCCCTTGATTTCAAAAGATTCTTTGCCTTCCTCATCAAAGACCTTAACTCCGGTAACTTTACCGTTGGCATCTTTCAACAAACCTTCAACAGCACAATAATTAGCCACAACAGCGCCCAATTCCACAGCACTTTGTAAGGTATTGACCGCCAAACGAGAGTCGTCAAACTGACCATCATAATATAGCACACCTGCCGATATTTTATCAGGGTTTATTAAAGAGATTCGCTCTAAGGTCTTTGTTTTGGATAAACGTTTAGACCTGCCAAGACTTAATCTACCCGCTAACAAATCATAGAATGTTAAGCCAATAGTATATAGAATTTCATCATATAGGCCATGTGTTGGTATCACAAAAGATTGGGTTTTGGTTATGTGAGGGGCATTTTTTAACAAAAGACCTCTTTCTACAACCGCCTCCCGCACCAAGCCTATGTTTCCTTGAGCCAAATATCGCACTCCGCCATGCACCAATTTTGTTGCTTTACTGGATGTTGATTTAGTAAAATCCGATTTCTCCAACAAAGCGACCGAGTACCCTCTAGCCGATGCCTCTAATGCTATTCCAATTCCCGTAGCACCGCCACCAATTATAATAAAGTCATAAGTATTAGGTGTAACCTTCAACTTACTAATCATTTCTTTTCTTTTCACAAAATTTCCTTTTGTTACGTTTTATATCAAAATTGACGCTAAAAATACAATAAATAGAAACAATTCAAAATAAAATATTATTTAAATGTTACTAGAAATAGTATAAAAAAACTCATTTAAACAATTATGAAGCATAAAAATTACGAACTTTTCAATTATTTCTTGATTCAGACAATACGAATATAGACTCTTAATCCTCTACGCTATTTTTGAAATAAAGTTTCGTTTTGTTACTATTATGAATCTTGTTCATAGCCACCCTTTTACATAAAAGCTTATATATTTGTATAAACCGAAACCCACTTACGTTGAATATTGTAGACCGCCATAAATTAATTTTAAGCAAACTAGAAGAGCAAGGTTTTGTAAAGGTGAATGACCTTAGCAAGGAATTCAACGTATCTCTAGTGACCATTAGAAAAGATCTTAAATTATTAGAAGATCGAAAATTACTTTTTAGATCTCACGGTAAAGCCATACCTGCCAACCCATATATTGTTGAAAATTCAGTTAATATTAAAGAGAAATTTCATCAGGAAGAAAAAAATAAAATTGCGATCGCCGCAGCTTCTAACCTTGAACCTAATGATTGTATTATAATAGCCTCAGGTACATCAGTAATAGAATTTGCCAGGCATATAAAACCAATTGAAGGCCTTACCGTTTTAACCGCATCTTTAAACACGGCATTAATATTGGGGGAACACAATGAAATAGATGTTATGCAACTTGGTGGTAACATAAGGTCCAGTTCATCTTCGGTAGTGGGCCCAATAGCAGAGAAAATGCTTACGGAGTTCACCTTTACCAAATTATTTTTGGGAGTTGATGGTATTGACCTTGAATTTGGGCTTACCACTACAAGCTCTATGGAAGCATCTTTGAACAAACAAATGATAAAAGCTGCACAAAAAATTATTGTACTAGCAGATTCATCTAAATTCAATAAAAAAGGATTTGGTAGAATTTGTGGAATAGATGAAGTTGACCACATTATTACGGATGCCGGTATTGACGAAAAGACAAAAGCAAGACTCATTAAATTAGGTGTAGAACTTACTATCGTTTAAAAACGAAGGTCATGAAACTTATTCCGTCAGAAAAAATTGAGCTAACAACGGCATTTACTACAGCTGAAATAGAGAAACTTCTAATGGAAAACATTAGGGAGCATAAAAGCTATAAAGTCAGCTTTAATAAAGAAGATACTAAGGGTGGTTATTTCATTGGTCACGTTTACCCTAATGGATTTAGCTGTAAAAAATTTACGTACCAACGAAATTCATTTCTACCCCAAGCAACCGGTACATTTAAAGAAACACCCCAAGGGACGAACGTAAAATTCAATCTAAGGGTAGATTCATTTATAACTATATTTCTTTACTTGTTCATTACAGTAATTTTCTGTGTATTTCTTGTTACGCTTTATATGGTAACCACCCAAGGTAGTGAGCCATATATTGCTTTGATTCCATTGGCTATTTTAGTCATATTTACGGCATTGCCCCATATTGGGTTTCAATTGGAAAAAGAACATACTATTGCTGAGCTAAAAAGAATATTAACCTCTTAACATCCATATTAAATCATAAAAAAAACGCCAAACATTTCTATTTGGCGTTTTAATTTTGGAGTATTGCTCAAGGAGCAAATTCAAAAACGTTATTTTAATTCATAAATAGCTATAGTGCTAGATACCTCATGAGTTGCTATCATTAAATAGTTACCTGTAGGGCTATCATCTTTATCAACTACGATTATACCTTCTGGCGAAATATCAGTGCCATCATAAATCCAAGTAACAAAAACAGGACTGAATGGATTAGTAATGTTGTAAGCCAAAATTCCGCTTGTTCTTTCCAATCCTACGAACAACAAAGTTTCATCACCTACTTTTAAGGTTACTACCGCTTCGGGCTCCGCCCCTTTATCATCTGATCGCTCATCTACCTCGCCCTCATCTTGATTGAATATTGAAGGTGCCAATGCCAATGTTCTTCTGGCAATTTCAGAACCAGAGTCATACACTAACTGACCATTTGCATCCCAAATAGAGAAGGAACGGGCACCATAGGCATAAATTTGCTCGTACAACCCATCATTATCTTCATCTCCGTTTGCAGTAGTAGTTTTTAGACGACCCAAATTTTCATCTTCTTGCAACATATCAAAATCTGGATAAAAAGCAGGGTCTAATTCTAGGTCCTTTACACGCACCTCTTCAGAGTATCCATCATAATCCCTTGCATCTCCTTCATTCGCAGAAACCACATAACCATTTTCATTTGCCGTGAAATAATCTATAGCATCTGGCATATAAAAACCTAGAACATTCCAGTTCTGTAAATTCCCAGGAATGCCATCATCATTAGAGGCATCTATTTCATTCCCTGAAACATTGTGATTTTTTGTACCTAAACCTACAAGACCGGTAATGGTCTTTGAAGCTAAATCTACAATGGCCATACCATTGTTTTCTTGCAAACTAATGTAAGCTGTGGCAGAATCATCTGAAATGGCAACATACTCCGGCTCTATATCTTGTACAAATGTTGACATACCATTATTACCAAAAACTCTGAATCCGTTTCCGGGATCTGTTTGTCCGGTAAAATAAACTTGAGTTACCGTTTCGGTAGCTACCTCAACAATTGTGATCGAGCCTTCTGGATCTACCGTATAATCATCATTTGGTTCGCCCTCATTAGCAGAAACAATATATTCACCATCAGGAGAAAAAGCAACCATATCTGGCAATGCACCCGCCGGGTAAGACACTAATAAAGATTGAGTATCTGTAGCGTAGGTTTCAATAGTTCCATCGGCTTGCTTATCCATATTCTCAACAGCAACAGCCAACACTCCATTATGAACCGCCACTGAATTTGGATTTCCAGCCAATGCAATTGAAGTCCCTTTAACCGGATTTGAAGCATCTGTCAAATCTAACACCGAAACCTCATTTTCTTCAGGGTTAACAATGAACAATTTATTTGTAGCGGCATCAAAAGCGGAGATTTCTGCAAAAGCTTCATCATTTCCATTGGTGAAAGTTCCTATTTTAGAAAAGCTCAGTTGATCGATCGTGATTGGAAATTCGGCATCCATTCCGTCAGCTCCATCTTCCCCGTCGGCACCATCAGCACCATCTACGCCATCCACACCATCTACTCCGTCAACACCATCATCGGCACATGAGGTAAATAAAATAGAAATTCCAAGAATTGCTACACAAAAAGGTCGTAATACATTTTTCATTTTAATACACTTTGGTTTTAAGTATCAAAACAAAAAGATCAATGTAAAGTTCGAGTTAACTGTGGCGGAAATAATTATTATGAACGCATTAAGTTCTTGTAAACAAGCAATTCTACTTTGTAAAATTCACATTAAGAACGATAATTAAAAATTAAAGCCTACACTGAATATGACACGGTTACCATCTTCCCCATGATAAAAACCTAAGTTACCGGTTAGTGCACTAAAGCCCGAAACCCACACAGAGCCACCGTAGTCATTATGCCATTTTGAAGAAGTATCGTTCTCCGTCCACACTCGTCCATAATCAAAGCCTGCACTTACACCTAATTGAAGCGGAATAAAATTGGTCTTAAATCTAGTTAAACCCACCCTTACATCCGTACTTTGATAAAAAGCCGTTTTACCATTAAACCGCTCATTTCTATAAGCCCTTAAACTCTGGTTGCCTCCTAAAATAGCACCGTGATAAAATTCATAATTCTCACCTATTACCGTTTCGCCCGCAATTTTAGTTGCTATTACGGCAATACCACTGGGATGTAGCGGATACGTTAATTTCAGTGTAGGTTTTATATAACCAAAACGATTATCAAAACCATTAATACTAGATCTGTAACCAGTAATAACATCTGCCTCCATAGCCCTATTTGGAAACGCCGGATCGTTTTGGTTTTTATAATTATAACCTAACTCAGCGGTGACATATAATTGATCTTCATATACATCATTATCAGATGTAAAAGCCTGCCCTACAAAACGATCATCATCATTTGACACATCAAAAGATTCTAATGCGGTCCTCACATAAAAACTGTTACCCCTATGTTTATGCACTAAATAAGGAGAGAACTTCCACTGGCGCATGCGCACCCTATTGAAATCTCTATCAAGGTCACCATCAAATGCAGAATTATTTCCTTCTCCAAAATAGTTCATTGTAAAATTGGGACTGGCATAGCGAAGATCGAAACCTAAATTCCAATTGTAAAATACATGAGCAAATTCAACATTATAATCGATCGCAAAACCATCTGTAGCAAAAAAATACTCGGCACCTATGGTATGTTGCGCCTCAAAAGGATTATTGACCAACCCATATGTTGTAAAACGATTTTTTAATCCGAATCTGAATCCGGTATCGGCATCATAACCTATACTTGGAAACACAATATTTTCATGATACTTTCTCTTTTGGTAGTCATAATTATTAACATCATAAGAATCTGTAAGCCATTTTCTAGATTTTGAATTTACTATAGTGTTGTTCTTACTTTTATAATCATAGAGTTTTACCTTTTTGGTATTCTTAAAATCATAGGTGTCATTTTTCTTCCCTCCCATTATCTTAATATCTATAGGCTTTTCACCATTACCTTCTACAGTAAACGTGTCATTACCATCAAGACCATAGATCCAAATTTCATCGGTTTGCTTATTGTTATATGAATTTTGAAAAACCACCGAATCTTTTGCTATAGTTATTTCGGTAATGCCGCCTGGCTTACGGGTAATCAAGAATTCATCATCATCTTCGGTACCAAGAACTACCTCAAAATTGCTTAAATAATCATAATATGATTTGGCAATAGATTCTAGTCCGTCTCGGCGTAACCTTAAATTCTTTTTAATCGTTTCTATACTTTCATCTTGAGCTTCTACGGGCAAAGTTTCAAATGCCGATTCTATGTCCGCATCAGACAGGTTCTCTTGAATAAAATCTACCTGAGATTTCCAATCTTCCCAATTTGCTTTTTTTATAAAAGTTTTATCCAAAGGATATCCTGAAAAATTGAACCACTTCACATTTTTGATATCAGCATCGTAGCTTTCCATTTTTCGCAGTAATGGAAAACTAAACTTTAACAAAGAAATTATTGGTCCGTCATACTTTGGGAAAGCTTGATCCCAATCGCGAGGTATTGCCTCATATCTTTTTTTGCCATCGGCCGTTTTAAATTCTGCCCAGCGCCATTGATCTTGATGGCGATCCCAGTTACCCACCAGCATGTCAAATAATCGCGCACGTATAAAACTAGGCTCATCAACAAAAGCGTTTTTTGACTCCCTTAGTTCCATACGTAAATCCGTAGTACTTAAAATATCATTGGGCTTCCCAAAGGTTTCAAAGGTTTTATTCTCATCGCCTACATGCTCCTCTAACATAAAAAGTGCATCGCCATAATCTTCATTATAAATACCCAAGCCTTTTTGTTTGGGTACATAATAGATTTTTGGATTTGCATGTAGCACGCCCAAAGACGCAGAAAGTTCATTCATGGAAAACTGCGCATAAGGGTGGGCAGTGGTATAAAAATCTAATAAATAACGCTCAGCAATAGTGTTTTTAAGGTAATCTTCAACATAATGATTATCTATGGCGGTTGTCTGCAGAAAACGAACAGCACTTTTACGTAAAGCCCTTAGCGTGTACTCATGTTCATTATCATCGATCAATCGTAATGATCTAGATTGTGTACCGCCTCCTTCTGAAATAGGTTTAACATTACCTGGTAGTTCTTCAATATCCAATACCGGAGCTGAAATTTCTTTGCTGTAAAGATTTCTAAAATGATCTCCCCACAGAAATTTATAGAACTCTGTTTTATCGGTTTCCTCTTTTGTATAAATCGATGCCTTTGTAGTTGCATCATATGCTTTCTTCGGATAGGATATCTCATCTGCGGAAAGTCGCTCCCTTTTAATGGTTTTTGTAAAGATTGATTGAGAAGTATTATCCGTTACTTTAAAAAATTCTACTTGAGAACTACCATCTTTAAAGACCGTCAATTTTGCATATCCTTGCTTTTCACTCTCAAAATGCTCTTCTTTTGGAGCTCTAGCCCTATCTGTTTCACCTATTGCACCACTGATGATCTGTGGAATACCATCATCTTCCAAGTACTGTAGATTACGGTCTTTACCAGAAACGAAAATAACATCTTCAAACTGACTAGCAATAGTTTCCATTCTACCACGCAGTTGTCTATTTTGGCTATTTTGATATGACTCTGGTGTAAAACCACCCATTTTATCAACAACTGAAACCTTGGTATTGCTCATCACCGGTTGGTAGACCGCTACAATTACGGTTTTACCCTGACTATCTTTTAAATCATCTTTAAATTCTGCCAAGAATTGATCTCTTGTCTTATGCTCACATTTTTCATTAATATATGGGTGATCGTCCCAATCTTCTAAAAACCATTGAGAATCTACCATTTCTAGCACCACCTCATTATTAATTGTTTCCTTTTCCAATGGGCAACCATCATTGGGCCAAAATTTAGCCTTACTATTATCTTGCAAAAACGATTCTAGGTCATCTATACTCTGCGGCGCATCTTTCAACCATTCATTTTCTCCAGGGGTCAGGATTACGTTTCCATTAAAATTATCCCATAAGTTCATCAATGGTTGCAGATTATTTTTAACTTCATTTTGCTCATCATCATGAGAAGAAAACCCTTCCCTATCCAATACATTACCAATTAACAACAAGGTAGCTTCATTATCATTTACCGAGGCGTTATTGATTTGTTCCAGAATTTTTTGAGCTTCGTTAAAAGGTACATTTCCAACATTCGAGCTGATATAAAAAGAATGCGAAACCTCTTTTTTTGAATTAGAATTCTCAGGTTCTGTCCATTGCGAGAACGAATAGGAAAAGCAACATATAATGGAAGAAAATAATAATAGTGAACGCATGTATACCAAGGTTTGTTAGCATTCTACAAAGTTTCGGTTTTGATGATGTTCATCTCAGACCAAATAGAAAATATCCAAAAAAAGGAAAAGATGATTTAAAATACCATCGAATACCATCTAAACTGTAGAATTTTTGATTTAGTTTACCAGAAATCAAAGTTAGATATTGACTGATATCATGCTAACCCAAAACATCTTTTAAATGACTTTAAAAATCTGCTACGCCTGTATGTTATGATAGTCTTATATCATTCTTATAGATTAAAGGCAGAAGTATCTTTAACAGAATCAAGAACAAAAGAACTATGTATGGTAGAAATACCATCTATAATGGAGAGCTTTTCATTAATAAAGCTATGAAATGAAGAAATATCATTTACCGCTATTTTTAATAAGTAATCAAAATTACCAGATACTTGGTGGCACTCCATAATATCTGGCAGCAACAATATTTCCTTTTTAAAGTTATCTGCAAGTTTCTTTTGCTGCTTGGAAAGGGTTACTTGGCAATAGGCTATAAGTTCTTTTCCTATTTTGTTTCTATCTACTAAGGCTACATATGATTTTATAATCTCTTGCTGTTCCAGCTTTTTGATTCTTTCATAAGTTGGCGTAACACTCAAACCTATTTTAGAGGCTATTTCTTTGGTGTTTTGCTTAGCATTTTGCTGCAGTTGCATTAAAATTTTTCTATCTGTAACATCCATAGTAGTTTATTATTCTATCTAACAAGATAATCCAAGTTTAAACAGTATTAAAAATCTAAAAATATCAAATAAAAAGATATATATGCTAACATTTGATAATATAAAGAATCACAATACCATTAATTGTAATTTTACAGTGATAAAAATCCATATTTAAAAAATAATAATAAATGAATAACGAACAAAAGATAGATGAGCTGTTGACCAAGTTAATTCAAGAAAAAGATAGAGTTATTGGTTACCCGGTTGCAAAGGACTTTGATTATTCTAGGCTATATGAATTTTTAAAACACCCCATAAACAATGTTGGCGATCCCTATGAGGACAATACATACAAAGTACAAACCCATGAAATGGAGCGCGAAGTCGTTGATTTTTTCGCAAAGCTTTTTAGGGCAGACCCAACCGATTTCTGGGGGTATGTTACCAATGGAGGATCCGAGAGTAATTTATATGGTTTATACTTAGCAAGGGAATCTCACCCAAAAGCCATGGTTTATTTTTCTGAATCTACCCACTACAGTGTAAAGAAAAACATACACTTGCTTAACTTACCAAGTATTACCATTAGAGCTCAAGAAAACGGTGAATTAGATTACGAAGATCTTGAGAATACGTTACAGCTGAACAGAGATAAACCTGCCATTATCCTTACCACCTTTGGCACCACAATGACAGAAGCCAAAGATGATGTATCTGAAGTAAAGAGAATACTGAAGAAATTGGCTATTCAAAATCATTATATACATTGCGATGCTGCCTTGGCCGGTTCTTACGGTCCATTTATTGAACCTCGTATACCGTTCGATTTTCAAGACGGTGCTGATAGCATTTCAATTAGTGGCCACAAGTTTATTGGTTCCCCGTTTCCTTCTGGAGTAATCATTGCAAAGCGTTCATTAAGAGATCGTATTGCAAGGGGCATTTCATACATTGGTTCTTTAGACACTACCATAACCGGCTCTAGAAATGGCCATAGTCCATTATTCTTATGGTATGCCATTAAAAAAATGGGCGTAAAAGGGTTAGAAGCACGGTACCGACATAGTTTAGAGACCGCCGAATATTGCAAGGAAGAATTACAGAAAATAGGAATTAACGCCTGGACCAATAAAGGTGCCATTACCGTTGTACTTCCCAAGGTGTCCGAGACCATTAAAAAGAAATGGCAATTGGCTACAGATGATATTACACATGTAATTTGCATGCCCAATGTAACCAAGTCTCAAATTGATGAATTTATAAAAGATTTGGTGGCTGAAAATATGCAACCAAAAGCTGAGACAACTCATAAAGAGTTTCAATTACATTAAAAATTCACAAAGTTTAAACTTTCAACTTATATAAATAACACCCTGTCTCATTTTTTTTGAGCAGGGTGTTTGCAGTAATACCATAATACAACAAGCTAATCTTCAGAAATACTTCCTCATAACATTTTCGAACATTACTAATTGAAAGCGACAGTTCACTCATTTTTCATTGCATTTAAAATTACCTTGGCACAGTTTTGTATTGTAATTTTACTATGATGAAAAAACTATATTTAATCTTAACTGTATTCATGTTTTCACAATTTGGTAATGCCCAGGCAAATAATTCGTACGATCAACTTTGGCAACTGGTAGACAAACATGAGCAAGAGAACAGGACCAAATCTGCACTACAAGTTGTAGAAACGATTTTTTCAAAGGCAAAAGAAGAAAACAATTATACGCAAACCATTAAGTCATTATTGCATAAGTCTGCTTATGTAATGACACTTGAGGAAGATGCTGAACTGAACATTGTAAATGAGTTTAAATCTGAAATTGAACTAGCAGATGCCCCTACCAAACAAATTCTGCATAGTCATTTGGCTAACTTATACTGGCAGTATTTTCAATACAACCGATACAAATTTTACAATAGAACAACCACCGAAAGCAAAGTTGACCCAATAGATTTTAGAACATGGGATCTAAACACCCTTTTTAAGGAAATAGACGAACATTTTTCGGCCTCGTTAATGAGTGCAGAAAAAACCCAAAGTTTAGCTATTTCAGATTTCGACGAAATACTACATATTCAAGAAAAAACCAGAATATATAGACCTACACTTTTTGATGTATTGGCACATACCGCCTTAAATTTTTATACATCAAATGAAAATAGCATTAACAGGCCACTTAATACATTTGAAATAGATGACCCTAAAATTTTGTGTGAGGCATATACTTCTAGTTTTTTGAAGTTCAGCGACCTCAAAAATACATCGTTACAAGCCAAAGCTTTAGGCATTTATCAGGAACTAGTAGCGTTTCACTTTGGTAACCCCGATATTAATCCCTTGGTAATGGTAGATATAGCGCGCCTGTTGTTCATTCATAAAAATGCCGTTTTCACCAACAAGGACAATTTGTTCCTAGAGGTACTTCAAAACTCTGCAGAGAATATTAAACATAGTCCGCTTTCAGGGTTATACTCCTATGAAATAGCAAAACATTACCAAGAAATAGGGCAAACATACAATCCATCTACCAGTACTGATTACCAATGGAAACTAAAGCAAGCTGTAGATTTGTTAGATGGTGTAATTGCCAAGTTCCCAAACACCCTTGCCGAACAAAAATGCATTGCCTTAAAATCTGAAATCCAAAAACCCAACATTCAATTAACTACCGAAAAATTTTTAGCCAAGAACACTGTAGGTCGTATTCTAGTCAACTATAAAAATGTAGAAGAATTAGACCTTACAGCTCGGAACATCACCCAAAAGCAAATAAACAAATTAGATGAGCTTTATGACACTGCCAACAAACAAAAATTCATCAATGCTTTACCTATAGATACTTCATGGACTGCTCCCTTAAAAACGGAACATGATTTTCAAATGCATGGCATTGAAATTTCTTTACCATCATTAACGAACGGCAATTACGTAATTACTGCAACATCTAAAGATGAACTGGGTAATTTCTTTAGTTTCACAACCGTACAAGTTACCGACTTAGCTATAGTTGAGACACAGACAGGCACCCACAACCATTATCAAGTTATTGATCGTAGCAACGGAAAACCGATCTATAACGCAGAGGTTGTGCTCGCGTATAAAAAGAATTATAGAGACAATATAAACTCCAAAACCTACCATACAGATAAATACGGTAAAATTATAGTAGCAAAAGGTAAAGACAGTTGGAGCCAGATTGATCTTACTGTCAAAAAAAATAATGAAACTGCCTATTTTAAGAATTACTATTTAAATAGGTATTATAGCCAAAACAAGTCTAGCACTAGGCATTCTTGTTTTTTATTTACCGATAGAAGCATTTATAGACCAGGACAGCCTGTGTATTTCAAAGGTATTGCCATACAACAAGAAAACGGAGTTTCTCAGGTTTTACCTAACAAAGAGATTGAAGTAGAACTGCATGATGTAAACGGACAAAAGTTAGAGACATTAAAGCTAACAACCAATGAATATGGTTCTGTCTCAGGAGAATTCATTTTACCAAACTCCGGTCTTACGGGCGGCTACTCCCTACACACCTATTCAGATGAATTTGATCTATCGGGTTACGCTAGTATTTCTGTAGAGGAATACAAACGCCCCAAGTTTGAAACCAATTTTAAACCTGTTACAGAAACCTATAAAGTAAATGACAGCGTAGTAGTAAAAGGTGAAGCAAAAGCGTATGCAGGCAGCGTTATTTCTGGCGCAAAAGTGGTGTATCGGGTAAAGCGAGTAGTGAACTTACCTAGATGGTATTATTGGTCAAGACCTTATTTTAATATCGCACCTCAAGAAATAACCCATGGCGAAACCATTACAGATGTAAATGGCAACTATGAAATATCATTTATTGCTGCTCCAGACAATAGTATTGACAGTTCTAATCTACCAACATTTAATTTTGAAGTTACCGCAGATGTCACTGATATTAATGGTGAAACAAGAAGTACGACTACCCATGTTGCCGTTGGATACCATTCCTTAAACGTTACTTTACAAGTACCGGAATTCTTTGACAAAACAAAAAAAGATAACAAGATCAACATTGCCAGCACCAATTTAAATGGTGAATTTGCAGCTACAACGGGCGAAGTAACATTATACAAACTACAAGCACCAGATCATGTTTTAAGACCAAGACCCTGGGCTGCACCTGATTATAGCGGTTTTACCAAAAAGGAATTTAAAGAACTCTACCCACATGACGCCTTTAAAAATGAAAACGACCCTAGTCAATGGGAAAAAGAAAAGGTAATCTGGTCATCTAATTTCAATACGGCCGAATCAAAAGAAATAGCTTTTGGCAAAACAAAAAATTGGAAATCAGGCAAATACAGACTAGAGTTAAGTGTAAAAGATAAATTTGGACAACTAGTAAAAGATGTTGCCATTATTACATTTTCTGGTGAGGAAAACGTATTGGCAGACAACCAATTGTTTCAGGTCAAAACCGATAAACATCAATATGAAATAGGAGATACCGCAAAGGTCACTTTTCTTTCAAGTGCAAAGAATTTGAACGTAACCGTTGTTATAGAAAAGGACCAGAAAATTACAGATGTAAAAATCCTTGCGCTGAACAACGATTCCAAAACCTTTTCCATACCCGTAACAAAGGATGATTTAGGCGGATTCAACGTAAATTACAGCTACGCTTTTGCCAATGACTTTACCACGAACAAGCAGACCATTTCAGTACCCTATCCTGCTACAGATCTTCAAATAGAAACCATTACTTTTAGAGATAAGTTAGCCCCTGGTACAGAAGAAACATGGTCATTTAAAATCAAAGGACCAAAGGGCGAAAAGGTAAGTGCAGAACTTTTAGCCAACATGTTCGATGTTTCTTTAAATCAATTCAGACCACATTATTGGAATTTTAATCCATTAAGCAAACCAAACTATTATTCAGAAAGCAGAACCAATGCACAACATAGTTTTGCCACAAGTAGTTTCTATACCCAATTAAATTATGAAGGTGTAAGCTATCCTAACTTGTCATATGATTCCTTTGACTGGTTTGGGCTAAATTTTGTCACTGGCGGCATGTTCTATGAAACACGGTCTACCGCATTGGCATACTCAAAATCTCCAATGAGAAAGGCTCAAATGGCTAGTGACGCAGGTTTAGATGAAATGGTGGTTACGGGCTCAGCTGTAGCATCGGAATTATCTGGAGCAGTTGCCGGCGTAGAAACAGAGATATTGGAACCAACAAAAGAAACGGATTTAGATGCGCTATCCATTAGAAAAAACCTTCAAGAAACGGCATTTTTCTTCCCAAAATTATTAACGGATAAAGATGGTAATATTTCGTTCACGTTTACCACTCCCGAAGCGCTAACTCGGTGGAATATTCAATTATTGGCACACACTAAAGCTTTAGAGAGCAGCATTATTAATTTAACCACCGTTACTCAAAAGGAACTAATGGTAACACCAAATGCACCACGCTTTTTACGTGAAGGGGATACTATTACCATAAGCAGTAAAATATCTAACTTAACCAATAAGAACCTTAAAGGAATAGTACAATTAGATTTAACCGATGCGTTGACAGGTACAGATATCACAGCGCAGTTGTTAACCAACGCTCAGCAACAAAATTCATTTTCTATAGATTCTCTTGGTAACACTCAAGTATCATGGAACCTAAAAATTCCTGAAGGGCTACAAACGGTTCAATATAGAATCATTGCAAAAGCAGGTGATTATTCAGATGGTGAACAAAACATGTTACCGGTGCTATCCAACAGAACCCTAGTTACCGAAACTTTACCTATGTGGGTTCGTAGTAACCAAACGAAAACCTTTACCCTTAACAAATTGAAAAACACGTCTTCAGCAACTTTAGATCATCATAAGTTAACTTTAGAAATGACATCTAATCCTGCTTGGTATGCAGTACAAGCGCTACCTTATTTAATGGAGTATCCGTATGATTGCAACGAGCAGACCTTCTCTAGATATTATGCAAATACATTGGCAAGCCACATTGCCAACAGCAACCCTAGAATTCGTGAAGTATTCGATCAATGGGCAAATTCAGATGCATTATTGAGCAACCTAGAGAAAAATCAAGAATTGAAATCGCTTTTAATTCAAGAAACCCCATGGCTCAGAGATGCACAATCTGAAACCGAACAAAAGAAAAGAATAGGGTTGTTGTTCAATTTGAGCAAAATGAAAAATGAGCAACAATCAGCATTGAACAAACTTGTACAGAATCAGAATTCTAACGGAGCTTGGTCATGGTTCCAAGGCGGTCCGGACAACAGGTATATTACTCAGCATATCATCACAGGTATGGGGCATTTGAACAAATTGACAGACTCAGAAGCTAACGACACCAATGATTTGTCAATTTTATTCAATTCCAAATCAGAAATGATTGAAAAAGCTATTGAATATCTTGATGACGAATTCGTAGCTGAATACGAACAAATGAAAAAATATACCTCCAATATTGATGACGACCATTTGAGTACCCACCAAGTACATTATTTATATATGCGTAGTTTTTTCCCTGAAATAGAAACTTCTAAAAAGGTGCAGGAAATTACAGCTTACTATACAAAACAAGCACAGCAATATTGGACTTCTAGAGGGTTATACGCTCAAGGCATGTTAGCATTGACCTTACATCGTATGAACGATACCAATACAGCTAATAAAATAATACGTGCTTTAGAAGAAAACAGTATAACCAATGATGAGTTGGGTATGTATTGGAAAAGTAACACCAGTTCATGGTTTTGGTACCAAGCACCTATTGAGACCCAATCATTACTCATAGAAGCATTTTCAGAAATTAAACCAACAGATGTTGAAACCATTGACAATCTAAAAATTTGGCTATTAAAAAATAAGCAAACCAATCAATGGAGTAACACCAAAGCTACTACCGAAGCTGTTTATGCTTTATTATTACAAGGCAGCGATTGGTTATCCGTAACCGATGCCGTAGCTGTAATTATTGGCGGAGAAAAACTAAAGCCTTCCACTTTGGAAGATGTCAAAGTAGAAGCTGGCACAGGGTATTTTAAAACCGCGTGGAACGGTAAAGAAGTTGCACCAAAAATGGGCGAGGTCCAAATAACTAAAAAAGGAAATGGTATTGCTTGGGGCGCATTGTACTGGCAGTACTTTGAAGATTTAGATCAAATAACAAGCGCAAAAACGCCGTTGCAATTGAAGAAAAAAATCTTTTTGAAAAAGAATACCAATTCTGGAGAAGTACTCTCTGAAATTACCGATAAAACCTCATTACAGGTGGGCGATTTGGTACATATACGTATTGAACTAAAATCTGACCGAGACATGGAATTTATTCACATGAAAGATATGAGGGCAGCAGGTTTTGAACCGGTGAACGTAATATCTAGATACAAGTGGCAAGATGGGCTGGGTTATTATGAAAGCACCAAAGATGCCAGCACCAACTTCTTTTTTGACTATTTACCTAAAGGGGTTTATGTATTTGAGTATGATGTAAGGGTCAACAATGCAGGTAACTTCAGTAATGGTATTACCACCATAGAAAGTATGTATGCACCAGAGTTTAGCAGTCATAGTGAAGGTGTTCGGGTATCTGTTGAAGATTAACCTCATTACGAACGTAGTGAAGTAATCTGCTTGTTGGCTGACTAAATACTTATTCGTGACCATTAACAGACAGATTGCTTCGTCGCAAAAAGCTCCTCGCAATGATGTATTGAAAAAAAAAGGGCGCTACATAGTAGCGCCCTTCTATATTATGATAATTAATAAATTACCAAATACTTACTCTTTTCTCTGGAGCTAAGTACATGTCATCACCCTCTTTGATATCAAAAGCATCGTAAAATGCCTGAATGTTCAACAATGGTTGAGTAGCTCTAACCAGACCAGGAGAGTGTGGATCCGTTTTGATCTGCGTTCTTAAAGCTTCATCTCTACTCTTAGTTCTCCAAACCGTAGCCCATGACATAAAGAAACGCTGCTCTGCCGTAAAACCATCAATATCTTCAGGACGCCCATTTTCAGCGTAGTATTTCTGTAAACCATCATAAGCACCTAACAAACCACCTAAATCTCCAATGTTCTCACCTAAGGTAAACTTACCGTTTACATATACATCTGGTAAAACCATAACACTGTCATACTGCACCGCCAAAGCATCGGCTCTTTCTGTAAAAGCTGCCAAATCAGCTTCTGTCCACCAATTCTTAAGATTTCCATCGGCATCAAAACGAGAGCCGCTATCATCAAATGCATGAGAAATCTCATGTCCTATAACAGCACCAATACCACCATAGTTTACGGCTTCATCTGCAGTATAGTTATAGAAAGGAGGCTGTAAAATTGCTGCAGGAAAAACAATCTCGTTATTCAGTGGATTAAAATATGCATTTACCGTCTGTGGAGACATTCCCCATTCCGTTTTATCCACTGGCTCACCAATTTCTGAGTAGTTCTTTAATTCTCCCCATTTATTAACAGCGGTCATATTCTCAAAATAAGACTTATCGGCAGAAACTTCCATTGTAGAATAATCTTCCCATTTATCTGGGTAAGCAATCTTAACAGTGAATTTATCCAACTTTTCTATAGCCTTTGTTTTTGTAGAATCGCTCATCCAATCTAAAACAGCAATACGCTCTTTGAAAGCATCGATCACGTTGGCTATCATTAACTCTGCCTTCGCTTTTGCTTCTGGCGGAAATTTAGCATCTACGTATAACTGACCTAAAGCTTCACCAACAGTACCATTTACGGTTGCCAATGCACGCTCATCTGCTGGGCGTTGTTCCTTAGCCCCTCTTAGGTATTTGCTATAAAATTCCCAATTGGCCGTTTCAATTTCAGTAGTCAATTTACCGGCTGCGCTGTTGAACGTATCCCATCTAATCAATGTCTTAATATCTTCAATAGGTGTTGTTTTCAAAAACTTGTCCAAAGCTTCGGTATACCTCAACTGGGTTACCAAAAGGGTATCGAATTTTTTGGTGATTCCTAAATCGGAAATCATCTTTTTCATATCAATAGTCGACATCATCTCGTCAACTTCAGCAACAGTTCTTGGATTATTGTAGTTTCTAGCATCTCTACGCTCTACTTTATCTAAGCGAGGTTCTGCCAATTGTGTCTCCAATGCTAAGATCTTATCCGCTGCTTTATTAGCATCTGCTTCAGAGTCACCCAATTTCTGCAACATTTTAGAAACGTGTTTTTTGTACTCTTCACGAATTTCAATAGATTTTTCATCTTCCTCCAAATAGAAATCACGATCCGGCAACCCTAATCCATTAGCTCCTAAATAAACGGCATTCATGCTACTATTATTTAAATCTGCACCAGCACCAATATTAAGGAAAGGAGAAGACACCGCGGCATTGGTAGCCAAAACGGTCTGTAGATCTTTTAGATTTTTTATCGATTCAATTTCCTTAAAAGCAGGTTCCAAAGGAGAAATACCTGCCTTGTTTCTAGCTGCGGTATCCAACTTTGTATCAAAAATGGCCAAAGCCTTAGCTTGATCGGTATCTGCAGCGTAGTTACCACTCTCTTTTGCTGTAGCCAATATTTTCAACACATCGTCATCTGTAGATTTACGAAGTACACTGAAGCCTCCCCAACTTGTTCTATCATCAGGAATTTCAGTAAACTTCATCCAATTTCCGTTGACGTAATTATAGAAATCTGATTTAGGGTTTTGGGTAGTATCCATATTGGCAAGAACAATACCAGGAATTTTTTCTGCCTCGGCAGTTGGTTTAGCCTCTTCTTTACAAGAAGCCAATGCTACCAGACCGGCAGCAAATAAATAAACTTTTTTCATTTTGTGAGTTAGTTTTTAAACGTGTCGATTTATAAGACGTACATTTTGAGTTTTGTTACAAAAACAACACGATTTTATTTTTACATATAAAAAAATAACTACCAATTCACAACATTAATATTTGATTTCTAGCAATTTATCTATAAAAAAAGAATTGAAAAATACGAGAAAAATCTTCTAAACTCACTGAAAACACCACTTTACTCATTATGAGTTTTATAAGAATACCCCTAAACCTACTTTAGAACTATAATTAAAACAACCGCATTATGAAAAGCACATTAACAATTTCAGTAAAAGAACCCTGCAAAGAAAAATTTAATAATTTTAGTACAACTGAAAAAGGAGGATTTTGCCAAAGCTGTGAAAAAGAAGTTATAGACTTCACCAAGTTTTCAGATAAAGAACTTGTACGTTACCTAGGCACTACAAAAAAGAAAACTTGTGGAATGTTCAAAGCTTCTCAACTGAAAACCTATGAAACCAATTCTTTACACGTTATGAACAGTTCAATGATACATAAAGGCATAGCTATGATGGGTTTTTCATTATTAGCTCTTTGCGCAACAGAAGTTAAAGGTCAAGAATCTGCGAGTATTCAGTCCCCAACAGAAGTGGTTTCCACAGATATAATGGGCGATATTTCATACGTTGAGACAATACAAGAAAAACATACAGTGACCGGTACTATAGTAGATGAAGCCAATGAGCCGCTACCGGGAGTAAATGTTGTTCTAAAGGGTACAGCAATTGGTACACAAACAGATTTTGATGGTAATTTTGAATTTCCGCAACAGCTGGTAGAGAATGATGTATTGGTCTTTAGTTTTATTGGTTACGAAACCAAAACTTACAAAGTAAAGGCTAATGAAAACGCTAATATTAATCTGAACATTTCTTTTGACACTTATGATGTTGAACTAATGGGCGAAGTGGTTATAGGCGGTGCATATTCCAGCAAAAGAAATATTTTTCAGAAAATTGGAGATATCTTCAGAAAATGAGAATTAGCCAATTGCTATTCATGTTGTTATGCGCTATAACGTGCATTGCCCAACGATCGGATTTTCAGGAAATCGATTTTACTAAAGCCGATAGTATTGCGTTGAAATACAAAGGTGCAAGTCTAAAAAACATTCCTGTACTTACCCACAATCTAACCTCTTCTTTACAAACCGATATAGAAAAGATCAGGGCAATCTATACGTGGATAGGAACCAATATTGAAAATGATTATTCGTCATACCTGAAAATAAGCCACAAAAGAAAAAGGCTTGCTAAAGACAGGCAAGCCTTTCTAGATTGGAACACTGGCATTACACCAAAAATATTCAAAGCTTTATTGGAACATAAAAAAACTGCCTGTACAGGTTACGCTTATTTGGTTAAGGAAATGACCAACCTGGCAGGATTTGAATGTGATATTATTGATGGCTACGGACGAACCCCTACCTTACTTTTAGAAGAAGATAGCGCCCCTAATCATTCTTGGAACAGGATAAAGGTGAATAACAAATGGTATTGGTGCGATGCAACTTGGTCAGCAGGGGAAACTATTATTCTTAACGGTGAACCTATGTTTAACCCAGATTACTTTGATGGATATTTTTTAGCGGAACCAGAATTATTCTCTAAAAACCATTTCCCCATAAATACAGCTAAGCAAAACACTATAAATACTGAAACGTTCAAATCATTTATAAAAGCACCAGTTGTGTATAAAGAAGCTTTTATTGAGCCAATAATTTCAATTGCACCAAAGAACATGCATAACCAAATTACCAAGGGAACCAGTGTATCGTTCAAATTGAAAGTCCCCGATGATTTCAATGAAAATATACATCTTCTGTTAAATAAAGGAGGTGGTCAAAAAGTTATAGAACCCACCATTACCAAAGAGGAACGCGAAATCATTTTACAACATACGTTTGATAAAAAAGGAAGTTATGATGTACATATATCTACCAAAGACTATCTTGTAGCAACCTATGTAATCAAAGTAAAATAAAGCACTTTAGGGCAAGCCCATGAGGCATTCAAAGAAAACAAATTTTTAAATTTGAGCCAAGCCTCGGGGTATTATACCCTTTGACGGTGCCAATAAAATTACTCCGGTGGATACTTACTAAATATCTTATCTACAACCGCTTGTAATTTTTCTGATTTTTCTTGAGGTGAATCCCCTTCACGAAACGGACTTTCACTTATTGCCTGCCAAATAAGAATATCCTTGTTCGCATCAACAAAATCAATTTGCAGTTCGCGGGTAAGTTTAGGTCCACCTACGGGTATGCCAATGGAAACACCACCACCTACTCTACCGCCTCCGCCGCCAAGGCCTACACCAACGTTGTTCCCAGATTGAGATCTAAAAACACTACTTTTAATATTGATAAAAACATCTGGCTCTTCCGCAAACATGTAACCTTTTTCACCGAGAGTGGCATCTAGGGCATCCATGAGTCTTTTTTCGTCCAATTCGCTTAAGCCGGTTTCCATATCACCAAAATAGTTATAAGTAGAATAGGAAGAAAAATCGGTTTGGCTATCATAATCATAATTAACCCTTGCCACACCGCAAGAAGTCAAAACAACCAATAAAGCACCAATTAAAATTGTTCTCATAACAAGGTATTTTCTTAAAATTAAAGAAAATATAAGAGTAAACTATGTTTTTACACAGGTATTCGACTAAGCGTTAAGCATAGCCCAAAGTTTATCTTTTAATTCTACTATACCCATTTGTGCAACTGAAGATATGAACATAAAAGGTGTATCGCCAAACTCGGTATTGAGCTCTGCCTTCATCTCGCTCATTAATTCATCGTCCAACATATCACTTTTAGAAATACAGATAAGTCGTTCCTTATCTAACAATTCTGGATTATAGCGGCGCAATTCATCCAACAAAATTTCATATTCCTTACTGATGTCTTTACTGTCTGCAGGAATTAAAAACAATAAATTAGCATTACGTTCTATATGTCTTAAAAAATAATGGCCCAAACCTTTACCTTCTGCGGCACCTTCAATAATACCAGGAATATCTGCCATTACAAAACTTTTGAAATCACGGTACTCCACAATCCCCAAGTTTGGTTTTAAGGTGGTAAACTCATAGTCCGCAATTTTTGGTTTTGCAGAGGTAATTACAGATAATAAAGTTGATTTCCCGGCATTGGGAAAACCTACCAAACCAACATCTGCCAATACCTTAAGCTCAAGTAAAAACTCGCCTTCCAAACCATCTACACCTGGCTGTGCATATCTTGGTGTTTGGTTGGTGGCCGTTCTAAAGTGCCAGTTACCTCTACCGCCCATACCACCTTCCAAAAGTATTTTTTCTTCGCCATGTTCCGTAATCTCAAAAAGAATTTCTTTGGTTTCAAAATCCTTTATTACAGTACCTAACGGCACATCTAAATAAACATCTTCCCCATCTGCACCGGTACTTCTGCTCTTACTACCATGTGCCCCATGACCTGCCTTAAAATGCTTTTTGTATTTAAAGTTCACCAATGTCCAAAGGTTTTCATTACCGCGAACAATTATGTGACCTCCACGACCACCATCACCACCGTCTGGACCACCTTTGGTAATAAATTTTTCACGGTGCAAATGCACAGATCCCTTGCCTCCTTTACCAGAAGCCAAACTTACCTTAACATAGTCTACAAAATTACCTTCGGTCATTAGTATCTTTTCAGTTCAAAATCCTTGCCGATTACATTAAGACAAGGTTCTTATTATTTTATATCCTCTATCACTTTGGTTAAACGTTCGGTAATTTCTGCAATTGTACCTATTCCGTTTACACTATGAAATTTACCCTGCGCTTCATAAAACTCTTTTACAGGCGTGGTTTTTTCGTTGTATTCATCAAAACGATTTCTAATCTTGGCAACATCTTGATCATCACTACGACCGCTTACTTTACCCCTTTCCAAAAGGCGCTCTATTAAAATTTCATCATTTGCCTCTAAAGCAATAGTAGCGTTAATGCCCATATCTTTAGACTCTAAGAAATTATCAAGTGCTTCGGCCTGTGCAGCAGTTCTTGGGAAACCGTCAAAAATAAAACCATCGGCATCTGGGTTTTTCTCCACTTCGTCCTGTAGCATTTTAATAGTAACCTCATCTGGCACCAACTCACCTTTATCAATATATGATTTGGCCAAAGTACCTAACTCCGTTCCATTTTTGATATTGAATCTAAATACATCTCCAGTAGAGATGTGCTTTAAATTATATTTTTCCTTTAAAAATTGTGCTTGTGTGCCCTTGCCGGCTCCTGGCTTACCAAAGAGTACAAGATTGATCATATGTTTTTGGTTTAATTGGTATACTTCTTTTAAGTTTCTTCCTTGCTCGTTATAATCTAGCCCATATCCTACAATAAAACTATCTGGTATGGCCAGTCCGAAATAATCTATGGCGTACTCCCCTTTGTAAACATCTGGTTTATAAAAAAGACTGGCGATTTTAAACTCTTTTACCTTCGTCTTCGAGAACAAATGCACAAGTTGCTGCAAGGTACGCCCGGTATCAATAATATCCTCTAAAATGATAACACTTCGTCCTTCAATATTATCGGGCACATCCAATAAGGTTTCCACTATGCCCGTTGAAGTTAAGCCTTGGTAGGAGCTCAATCTTACAAAAGATACTTCACATGGATGCTCATAAGCCTTTAAAAGGTCAGAAACGAACATAAAAGACCCGTTTAGAACACCAACAAAAATAGGCACCTCATCTTTATAGTCTGCCGCTATTTGATCTGCCACAGATTTAACGGCCTGCAAAATTTCAGACTCGCTTAGAAAAGGTTTGAAAAACTTATCGTGAATTTGTATCAATTTTCATAGATTATCAAGGTTTGCAAAGATAAGGTATTGGCTTGTGTTTTTAATTAGAAAGGAATTGGTTTCTAAGATTTAACCGTATTTTTGTAACACTTAAGGCATTTTATTACATGCCAAAAGCACAATTATATGAATTATTTTTCTTCAGATTTCAAATTAGGCATTTTAGGAGGTGGTCAACTTGGCAAAATGATGCTTTACGAAACCCGAAAATGGGATGTATTCACAAAAGTTTTAGATGCATCAGCCGATGCCCCAAGCAGAATGTCATGCAATGAATTTGTACAGGGCAGTCTTTTAGATTTTGATACGGTCTATAATTTTGGAAAAGATGTAGACATATTAACCATAGAAATTGAAAATGTAAATTTAGATGCCTTAGAAAAATTAGAAGATGAAGGTGTAAAGGTATACCCACAGCCTAAGGCTTTGCGTATTATTCAAAATAAAGCAAAACAAAAATTGTTTTATGTGGATAACAATATACCTACCGCAGATTTTCAGCGGTTTGCCTATTTGAGCGAAATTGAGGATAGTGTTGGGAACGGAGGATTAAAATTTCCTTTTGTTTGGAAAGTAGCTCAATTTGGATATGACGGACAAGGCGTTAAAGTAGTTAGAAGTTTAGCCGATTTAGAAGGATTACCTACCGGCGAATGTATTGCAGAAACCATGGTGCCGTTTAAAAACGAATTAGCCGTAATTGTTTCTAGAAATGCGGAAGGAGATATAAAAACCTACCCTGTGGTAGAAATGGAGTTTCACCCAGAAGCCAACCAAGTGGAATATGTAATTTGCCCTGCACGTATTGATGATAAAGTTGCAGATAAGGCAAGGGCTTTAGCACTTAAAGTAGCCGACAAAATAGGCTTGACAGGATTACTTGCCGTTGAAATGTTCCAAACCGAAGATGATGAAATTTTGGTGAACGAAGTAGCCCCAAGACCTCACAATAGTGGACATTACAGTATTGAAGCAAGCTATACCAATCAATTTGAGCAGCACATAAGAAGCATTCTTGGTCTTCCATTAGGAAATACAGACAGTAAAGTAGCCGGGGTTATGGTAAACTTAGTAGGTGCCGAAGGACACACAGGTAATGTCGTCTACAAAAATATAAACGAAATTTTAGCTATGGAAGGTGTTACCCCGCATATTTACGGAAAAGCACAAACCAGACCATTTCGTAAAATGGGTCATGTAACCATAGTAAATAGTGATCTCAATAAGGCAAGAGCTATTGCCGAAAAAGTAAAGGAAACAATTCAAGTGATTTCAAAATAAATAACATGAGTAAAGTAGCCGTAGTAATGGGCAGCACAAGTGATATGCCTGTAATGCAAGATGCCATAGATATTTTAAAAGGTTTTGATATAGAGGTAGACGTAGACATTGTATCTGCCCACAGAACACCCGAAAAATTGTTCGATTTTAGTAAAAACGCACATACCAATGGCTATTCGGTAATTATTGCAGGTGCCGGTGGTGCTGCACATTTACCCGGGATGGTAGCATCAATGTCCCCGTTACCTGTTATAGGCGTACCTGTTAAAAGCAGTAATTCTATTGATGGTTGGGACTCTGTACTCTCTATACTTCAAATGCCAGGTGGTGTACCAGTTGCTACCGTAGCATTGAACGGAGCAAAAAATGCAGGAATATTAGCTGCCCAGATCATTGGTAGCTCAGACAAATGTGTATTGGATAAAATCATTCTTTACAAGGAAGGTTTAAAGCAGAAAGTAATAGATGGCGCTAAAGCTGTAAATGGCAAATAGTCATTTAAAAGAAATTTCAATTCTCAAATCTAATTTCTCAACACTAGAAATATGAATCCATTATTATCCCCATTTGACACCGCTCCATTTTCAAAAATTAAAAACGAGCATTTTAAGCCAGCATTTTTACAATCTATAGAAGAGGCAAGAGCGGAAATAGATGCCATTACAGAAAATACAGATGCACCAACATTTGAAAACACCATTGAAGCCCTAGAATTTTCGGGTCAGCAATTGGATCGCATTTCAAGTGTATTTTTCAATTTGAATTCCGCAGAAACTAATGAAGAGATTCAAAAAATAGCTCAAGAAATTTCTCCGCTTTTATCTGAATTTGGCAATGACATTACTTTGAACGAAGCACTTTTTAAAAGAGTTAAAGCCGTGTACGACCAAAAGGATAATCTGGAACTTACTGTTGAGCAAAACACACTTTTAGATAAGAAATATAAAAGTTTCAGTAGAAACGGTGCTAACTTATCTGAAGATAAAAAGAAACGTTTACGTGAAATAGATGCCAAACTGGCGAAATTGAAATTGACTTTTGGCGAAAATGTACTTGCCGAAACCAATAAGTATCAATTACACCTGACAGATGAGTCTGATTTAGATGGTTTACCTGAAGGGGCAAAAGAAGCTGCTGCACAATTGGCAACTTCAAAAGGCAAAGAAGATGGTTGGTTGATCACCTTAGATTATCCTAGCTATATTCCGTTTATGAAGTACGCTAAAAACCGTGCATTACGAAAAGAACTTTCATTGGCTTTTGGCAGTAAAGGTTTTCATAATGATGAATTGGATAATCAAGAAAACGTGCTAGAAATAGCCAAACTGCGCTTTGAAAGAGCCAATCTATTAGGCTATAAGACCCATGCCGATTTTGTACTGGAAGAACGTATGGCAGAGACGCCAGAAAAAGTACATTCCTTTTTGAATGAATTGTTAGAAAAAGCGAAGCCAGCCGCAGAGCGCGAATTTAAACAATTAGAGGATTTCGCCAAAAAATTAGACGGAATTGACCGACTTGAAAAATGGGACAGTAGTTATTATTCCGAAAAATTGAAACAAGAGCTTTTTAATTTAGACGACGAGAAACTAAAGCCATATTTTAAATTGGAGAATGTCATCAATGGCGTTTTCAAAGTAGCTGAAAACCTATTTGACCTTCAGTTTGAAGAAGTAAACGACATTGAGAAGTATCATGAAGAGGTTAAAACCTTTAAAGTGTATGATGCCGACAAGAATTTTATCTCCTTATTCTATGCAGACTTTCACCCAAGAGCTGGAAAACGAGGTGGAGCTTGGATGACTTCCTTTAAAAGCCAATGGAAGCGTAACGGAGAAAATGTGCGTCCGCATATATCCAACGTGTGCAATTTTACACCCTCAACAAAAAGCAAGCCTTCGTTACTGACTTTTATCGAGGTTACTACCTTATTCCATGAATTTGGACATGGCTTACACGGTATGTTGGCGAACACTACCTACCCTAGCCTATCAGGAACTTCTGTATTTTGGGATTTCGTAGAATTACCTAGTCAGGTTTTAGAAAACTGGTGCTATGAAAAAGAAGCTTTAGAACTATTTGCCAAGCATTACGAAACTGGTGAAACTATACCGATGGAACTGGTTGAAAAAATAAAAGAATCTGCAACTTTCCAAGAAGGTATACAGACGCTACGTCAGTTGAGTTTTGGATTATTGGATATGTCTTGGCACGGAATAGACCCAACAAACATAACCAATGTAAAGACTCATGAAGATGAAGCATTTAAAGACACCAGTCTATACCCCGACACACCAGAAACCTGCATGAGCACAGCTTTCTCTCACATTTTTCAAGGCGGATATTCTTCTGGATACTACAGTTACAAGTGGGCAGAAGTTTTAGATGCAGATGCCTTTGCTTATTTTAAGGAAGAAGGAATTTTCAATAAAGAGGTTGCCACCAAATTTAAAGACCATGTACTTTCACAAGGAGGCACAGAAAATCCTATGGTGCTTTACAAAAGATTTAGAGGTGCTGAACCTAAAGTTGAAGCATTATTAGAACGTGCCGGCCTACTTACCAGTTAACATACTTCAACACTTTATAACAGCTATTAAAATAAATAATCAACATGTATTTTAATAGCTGTTCTTTTACCAACATGTGCATGTAGTAGGCTGGAAAACATGTACTGTAAAATATATGTGCATTAAGACCTACAGCCTTCTAAAAAGACCTAATAATTATAAAAACATACTCTTTTTCAAATATTTAAGCATTATATTGTAAGTATCAATACCAGAATTTACAACTACCGTTTATACCATAAGTCTTAGTCGGCCATTATTAAACACTTTTTGAAATGGAGAAAGAGAACACTCTTTTAGAAAAGAACAAACTATTTTCAGCAACCAAAAAAGTTGCTCGAATTGGTATATTTCAGTTAGACTTAACATCCAATTCCGTTTATTGGAACGATGATTTAAAAGAAATTCACCAAGTCCCTCTTAGCTTTTCTCCATCAATAGAGGGATTATATGGCAATTGCACTAACGTATTTCAAAAAGAACTCCTTTTCAATTTGCATAAAGAAGCTATTAATGAAGGCATACCATTTGAAATATCTTATGAAATTCTAACAAAACAAGGCCAAAAGCGCAATTTGCGCACTACTGTTCAACCTATTATCAAAGCTGGGCGTTGCACTAATCTTCACGGAACAACGGTAGAGGTTTCTCAATTTGAAAATTCAAATATTGAAACGGTTCAATATACAGAGCAATTAAATACCGCGGAAATTCTAGCAAATTCAGGATCGTGGAAATGGAACATTATCACAGATGAATTAATTTGGTCCGATAATTTCTATACTATTTTTGACCACAAAAGAGATACTCCAATATCATATGATGTCTACTTGAATTATGTTCACAAAGAAGACAGAAAAAAAATTTCCGCCAAGTTTGAAAGTGCATTAAAGAATAAAATATTTCCAGAATCTATATACCGTATTCAATTAGCAGATGGCATCATAAAAACCCTTAACTCTTCAGGGAAAGTCATAATTAATGAAAAAGGCGATGTTGTTTCCTTAATGGGCACCTGTCAAGATATTACAGAGCAGGTAGCTAAAGAACAAGAATTATCTGAAAAAAAACAACAATTAGAGCTTTCTGAAAGCATTAATAAAGCAGGTTCATGGCAATTCACCATAGCGAGTGGAGAATTTAAATGGTCAGACAATCTGTATACTATTTTCAACCTGGGTATAGGTGAAAAAATGAATTTTGAAAAATTAAAAAAATTCATTCATCCAGAAGACATAGGACTTATTAAAGAAAAACTTGAAGAAACAATCAAGGAAAAGAAATCTCACACTTTTACACATCGTATTATTTTAAAAAATAATACAATTAAAACAGTTAGGGTAGTCTCAGATGCCTTAACTAATGATAAAGGCGAGGTTGTAGAGTTAATAGGAACCACACAAGATATAACCAAGAGATTGGATGTTGAAAAAGAATTAAAGGAAAAAAATCAGCTGTTAGATTTTGCCGAGAATTTGACAACCATGGGTTATTGGAAATACAAACCGGAAACAGATGATGTGTTTTGGTCAGACAACTTATACACCATATTTGATATTCCAAAAGAGAAAAAGATAACTTTTGATACTTATTTTGATAAAATTCATCCAGCGGACAAAGACATTATAAAAACAAAAATAGACCAATCTATTAGCGAACATAAGTTCAACGATTATACCCATAGAATTATTACGGACAATAACATCATTAAGACCGTTCAAATCTTAGGCAAAGCCACTTATAATACACAAGATGGTTTACAAGAGCTTTTAGGCGCCTGCTTAGACATTACAGAAAACCAAACCAAAGAATTGGAACTTGCTCAAAAAAACCATCAGCTGAACAGTGCCGAAAAAATGGCCAAAATTGGTTATTGGCATTGGAATACCGCCTCTAATGAAGTGTATTGGTCAGATAATTTACATGCTATATATGGTCACGATAAAAACAAACCTCTGAATTTTGAAACCTATATAAGTTATATACATAAAGATGACCGGGCAGCTATATCCACAAAACTTTCTAATGCAATAATTGCCGGTGATTTTCCAAATTCCACTTATAGAATTCAATTAAGTAATGGCTCAATAAAAACGATAAAATCCATTGGTAAAATAGTTAGAAACCAAAATGGGGAAGTACTTGAGATGTCAGGAACATGCCAAGACATTACCGAAGCCATACGAAAGGAAACAGAGCTAATTCATAAAAACCAACAACTCAATTTAGCCGAAAAAATGGCCAATTTAGGCTCTTTTCAATGGCAACCTAAGAATGAAGTATTCAAGTGGTCAGACAATCTTTATAGAATATATGGCTTTATCCCAGGAGAGCACATTGATTTAGAAAAATCATTATCAAAAATTCATCCTGAAGATTTGGAAAGAGTCAAACAAGTTACTAGCGAATTAATTGACGGAATAGACCATAAGCAAATAACTTATCGTATTCAAAAAGATAAGGATACTATTAAAACACTGCTAGTAAAAGGAATTACGGCAATCAATGAAAACGGTCATTTAGAAATGACTGGAACAACCCAAGATATTACCAGCCTAATTAAAACCGAGCAAGAGTTAAAGGAAAAAAACCGTTTACTTTCTGTATCTGAAGAAATGGCAATGATGGGATCCTGGAAATGGAATCCAGGCACTGGGGTCTCAACTTGGTCAGATAATCTTTACCAGATCTATGGTATAGATTTACACACTCCAATTACAATTGAATTATTTTTATCTAGAGTACACCCTAATGATGTGGATAAAGTTAATAATCACATTGCCAAAATTCTAGAAACACGCAAAAGTGAAAAAATATTAACCTTTCGTATTATAAAAGGTGTTAACTCAATTCGATCTTTAGAATTAATCGCTGAAGTCATAGAAGATAAACATGGAAATATTTTAGAATTAATTGGATCCACACAAGATGTAACCGACAAGGTTAAAGCCCGTAAAGAGATTAAAGAAAAGAATCAACTTCTATCCTATGCCGAAGAAATTTCCAATATGGGATCTTGGCATTGGGACTTAGATCGGGATATTTTAAAATGGTCAGACAATCTGTATAAAATTTACGGTTTAGAAGTAAACACTACCATTAACATGGAAAAGTTTTACTCGCAAATACACCCAGACGATATAGCCCAAGTTAAAGCATTAATAACAAAATCTATCAATGGTGACGAGAAAATTAAATTATTATCATTTCGTATTATTTTAGACGATGGCACAATTCGCTCCATTGAATCACGAGCCGAAACTAAAAAAAATCATTTAGGAAAGGTCGTTGAACTGGTAGGCACAGCCCAGGACATCACTGAAAAGCTAAAAATTGAAAAAGACATATTGGAAAAAAACCATATGTTAAATTTTGCAGAAGAGCTGGCAATGATCGGGTATTGGCAATTAAACGTCGCCAATGACTCTTTTATATGGTCCAATAATATGTATAGAATTTTTGGTTTTGAAATAGGCATAGATGTTAATTTTGATTTAATTCTATCACATATTCATCCAGATGATAAACAGATATTAATTCATAAAAAGGAAAACACCATCTCAACCAATTCCCTAGAAAAATTCACCCAAAGAATTTTGCATCAAGATGGCAAAATTCGATTCAGTGAAATAATAGGCAAAGTAATTAAAGATTCATACGGTAAAGCCATAAAAGTTATTGGATCGTGTAGAGATATTACAGATGAAATTTTAGCACAAAAAAAGATCTTAGAAACTAATAAAAACCTAGAGGAATCTACTGTAAAACTTACTGCACAAAACAAACAGTTAGCAGAGTTCAATCAAATTACATCACACAACTTGCGTGCTCCAGTAAGTAATTTAAATGCTTTACTGAAGCTTTATACCAAAACGCAAAGTGAAGGTAAAAAAATCGAAATATTTGAAAAATTTGAAATTGTAATAGAACGCCTTACCGAAACCTTAAACGCTCTAGTAGAAACCATTACCATAAAAAAGAATGGTGTTGAAATCATGCCTAAATTAGAATTTGAACAAGTATTGCTCAAAACAAAACAAACACTAGCAGCAACTTTAATAGAAACTAAGGCTAATATATCCTATGATTTCTCTAAAGCTAAAAACGTAGATTACAACCCTATTTATTTAGAAAGTATATTCTTAAATTTAATAAGCAATGCCATAAAGTACAGATCACCTGATAGAGTTCCGAAGATTTTCATCACTTCAAAAAAAGATAATAATAGAACTGTATTAGAGTTTAAAGATAATGGCTTAGGTATAGATTTGAAAAATCATGGCAATAAGTTATTTGGACTTAACCAGGTTTTTCATAAGCACCCAGAATCAAAAGGAATAGGACTATTTATAACTAAAGCACAAGTATTGGCCATGGGAGGATCAATAACCGCAGAAAGTGACGTTAATATAGGTTCAACTTTTATTATAACACTAAATTAAAAACAAAATGAAAAATAATATAAATGTATGTATTATAGATGATGATGATGTTTTTCAATACACCATTTTACATACCTTGCAAGTACATAAATCTGTTAACCATATTATTCCTTTCACAGATGGTGCAGAGGCAATGACATTTTTAAAAGCCAACATCAATAATGACCAAGAGTTACCAGACGTCATATTTTTAGATATAAATATGCCCGTAATGGATGGCTACGGGTTCATGCAGCAATACGAAAGTCTAATTCCCAACCTAGCCAAAAAAATAACGGTATATATATTATCATCATCCGTAGACCTTGTTGACTTTGACAAGACCAAGAAGATCAACCAGGTAACAGATTATATAGTTAAGCCAATTAGAGATAACCAATTGACCAGAATTCTTGCTGAACTTTAAATCTCAATAATTATGCTGACACTATAAAAAGACTCAGTCCTTACTGGAATAAGCATCATATCCACCCTTTAGGTCTACAACATTATTAAAACCCAATTCTACCAATCTTGCTTGAGATTTTAAACTTCTACCTCCCTTTTTACAAAAGACATAAACTTTTTTAGTCTTATCAAGTTTTGTCACTTTTTCGTCAAAATCATTAGAAAGCCAGTTGATATTGATTGCACCATGTATACTACCTTCTTTATATTCTTGTGGCGTTCTAACATCTAACAGTATTTCCTTAACGCTATCAAATCCATTAAACTTCGATATTGGTTGCGACTCTATTTGTGCTAAAACACACTGACTACTGATAATTAGAACAAATAATAGTATATTTCTCATGATTAAAGTGTTTGTTACCAAAAGTAAACATTATACCTAAAATTATTTTACTTTTGAAATGCAGAAAAAATGGAAATACAAAACCTCAATCCAGACAAGTGGGTAGATCTCTATGCAGATTACCTTTTTAATTACGCCGTAACTAGGGTAAGCGATGCTGAAATTGCAAAAGATCTTGTTCAGGATACTTTTATTGCCGGTTTAAAATCTGCTAAAAACTTTAAAGGCGATGCTGCTGAACGCACATGGTTGATCGCCATATTAAAGCGTAAAGTAATTGACCACTACCGAAAAGCAAATTCAAAAAAAGGAAAGGCCGAGGTACGTATGAGCTACAGCTCACAAACCGATGCCGAAGGAGATTGGATCGAAGAGCGCATAGCCGACCCTAATAGTAATTTTGAAAATGATTTACTGGAAAATGAAGAACTAGGTCTTGCTATTCAAAATTGCATTTCCAAATTACCTAAAAAACAAGCCGAGGTTTTTACCATGAAAACTATTCAAGGTATGGAAACTGAAGATATTTGTAATGCTTTAGGAATTAATGCGTCTAACCTTTGGGTAATGATACATAGAGCTAGAACTAGCTTAATGGGTTGTTTAAATCAAAATTGGTTTTAATTATGATGATTTCGTGTGAAAAGGCTGCAAATATTTGCAATAAAGCCCAATATAAAGAAGCGACTTTTTGGGAAAAAATAAAGTTGAAGTTTCATTTACTTATGTGTAAAACCTGTGCAAAACACAGTAAAAACAATACAAAATTAACATCGCTCTGTAATCAAGCAAGGATAGCTGTTTTGTCTGATGAAGACAAGAAAAAAATGAAAGAAACCTTCAACAAAGCTAAATAACCAATCTCTCCGCAAAAACAAATAACAGCCACCAGAATAAAGGTATTGCCTCTACCCAAAAAGAAGAGAAATATTTACCCTGCTCCTTTTTTGTCTTATAAATTACAAGAATTAGTATTGAACATACTATAGTCATTGCCAACATTCGGTTTATGTCCAAGTCCTTTTTTAAAAATGAAGCGCCGTAAAAAAGTGCAATCCATGCATAACCTATAATTTTTGCTCCTTTAACGCCTACCCTCTGTGGTAAGGTCTTTAATAGCAAGCTATCATATTTTAAATCTCTAATTTCAAAAGGAATCAGAAGTATTAGCACAAACAGAAATCGCTGAACCGTTTCTACCTTTATATTCCACGAAATAGTATCAAGCACTGAAATAGCCGGCAGTATTACGGTTGTACCTGCCCAAACAGCAGCGACAATTAAAATCTTCAGTCCGCTTAAGCTTCTAAAGTTTTTATGCCTGGGCAAGACCGGAAGCGCATAAAGACCCGTAATTGCAGCTAATACCAGTAATCCTATAAAAACCCTTTCAGAAAGAAACAACAATTGATAGCCAGCAACAAGCAAACACCCAAGGCTAAAAAATTGAATGTTTTTTTGATAGGTATTGGTAACCAGAAAATACTTTTCTGCCTCTACCCCAAATTTTACAAAATTATAGCACGCTATTGACCCAAAAAAGATAAAAAAATAAAGCTCCGGCGGTACGTTTATGTTTAAGGTCAATGCAGTAACATGAACCAAACTAAACACCCCTAAAGACACGTGAATACTAGCATCTAAGTAAAAATCAAAAATCTTTTTGATTATGGTCATTGAACAAAAATAGTTAAAGTGTTTATAACCCTTGGTTTTGGTTAAAAACTTTCACCATTAGGCGCCCAACCAAGCACAAATTAAACACATAAAAGTGGTAATTTTGCACTTTATATAACAATCGTATCTATGAAGACTGACGTGTTTGCTCTACGCCATATCGGCATAAGGGAAGAAGACTTAAACAGTATGTTCAATACTGTAGGTGTTGAAAATTTGGAACAGCTTATTTTTGAGACCATACCTGATCATATTCGTTTAAAGGAGCCTTTAAAGCTTGACCCACCAATGAGCGAACATAAGTTTCTTGCGCATTGTGAAGCTTTGTCCAAGAAAAACAAGGTGTTTAGAACATACATTGGTTTAGGTTACCATGAAAGTTTAATACCGTCGGTCATCAAAAGAAACATTCTTGAAAACCCAGGTTGGTATACAGCCTATACTCCGTACCAAGCAGAAATTGCACAAGGCAGACTAGAAGCGCTTCTAAATTTCCAGACCATTGTTTCCGACTTAACGGGCATGGAACTGGCAAATGCCTCTTTACTGGATGAAAGCACCGCTGCTGCAGAAGCTATGACTATGCTTTTTGACGTTAGAAGTAGAGAGCAGAAAAAAAACGCAGTAGTAAAGTTCTTTGTTTCGGAAGAAATATTACCACAAACGTTGTCCCTACTAAAAACGCGTTCAATTCCACTAGGTATCGAATTAGTAATTGGCAAGCATGATGAGTTTGATTTTAGTTCGGATTTTTACGGTGCATTGTTACAATACCCAGGGAAATATGGTCAAGTCTATGATTATTCCTCATTTGTATCCAAAGCAAAGGAGAACGACATTAAGGTAGCTGTGGCTGCCGATATTATGAGCTTAGTTCTATTAACACCTCCAGGTGAATTTGGGGTAGATGTTGTAGTAGGTACCACCCAACGCTTTGGTATTCCTTTAGGTTATGGCGGACCTCATGCAGCATTCTTTGCCACGAAAGAAGAATTTAAAAGAAATATTCCCGGTAGAATAATCGGTGTCACCAAAGATACCGATGGCAAACCTGCGCTAAGAATGGCTTTGCAAACTAGGGAACAACATATAAAAAGAGATAAAGCCACATCAAATATATGCACCGCTCAAGTATTATTGGCGGTTATGGCAGGTATGTATGGCGTGTACCATGGTCCAAAAGGATTAAAATATATTGCATCTAAAATTCATGCTACCGCAGTTACTTTAACAGATGCTCTTGAAAATTTAGGCTTGTATCAAGTAAATACCGCTTATTTTGATACTATCACGGTTAAGGCAGATTCACAAAAAGTTCGCCCCATCGCAGAAGCCAATGAAGTTAATTTCTACTATGTGGATAACGACACTATTTCAATTGCGGTAAATGAAGCTACTTCAATAAAAGATCTTAACCAAATTATTTCAATTTTTGCCGAAGCTGTAGGTAAAAAGTCATCTGAGATCACAGAACTATTAAGTTCCACATCAATACCTGAAAATATTGAACGTAGCAGTTCATTCATGGAGAACAAGGTTTTTAATTCCTATCACTCAGAAACAGAATTAATGCGCTACATTAAAAAATTGGAGCGCAAAGACTTGGCCTTAAATCATAGTATGATTTCTTTGGGTAGTTGTACCATGAAGTTAAATGCGGCTAGTGAAATGCTACCGTTAAGTTCATCTAACTGGGGCAATATCCATCCATTTGTACCAGTAGACCAAGCAGAAGGTTATCAAACCATACTACATGAACTTGCCAAAGATCTATCTATAATAACAGGATTTGCAGATACATCTTTACAACCAAATTCCGGCGCGCAAGGTGAATATGCAGGATTAATGGTTATTAGAGCATACCACGAATCTAGAGGAGAAGCAGAAAGAAATATTTGCCTTATACCTTCATCTGCCCATGGTACCAATCCGGCATCGGCAGTTATGGCAGGCATGAAGGTCGTAGTTACCAAGACCGATGAAAAAGGCAATATAGATGTTGCCGATTTAGAAGAAAAAGCAAAATTACATTCAGATAAATTAGCCGCATTAATGGTTACTTATCCTTCTACTCATGGCGTTTTTGAGTCGTCTATAAAGCAGATTACCAAAATAATACATGACCATGGTGGCCAAGTCTATATGGATGGTGCAAATATGAACGCCCAAGTTGGGTTGACCAATCCTGCAACTATAGGCGCAGATGTTTGCCACTTAAACCTGCACAAAACGTTTGCTATTCCTCACGGCGGTGGCGGTCCTGGCGTAGGTCCTATTTGTGTTGCACCCCAGTTGGTTCCGTTTTTACCTAGCAACCCTGTCATAGAGACCGGAGGAAAAGATGCTATTACAGCTATTTCTGCTGCGCCATGGGGTAGTTCTTTGGTATGTCTAATATCTTATGGATATATTAAGATGCTAGGGGAACAAGGCTTAACCCAATCCACAAAAATCGCCATTTTGAACGCCAATTATATCAAACATAAACTTGAAGGTAAGTTTGATGTGCTATACACAGGCGAAAAAGGACGCGCAGCCCACGAAATGATTTTGGACTGTAGACCTTTCAAGAAAAACGGAATAGAAGTTACGGATATTGCCAAGCGACTTATGGATTATGGTTTTCATGCCCCAACAGTTTCTTTTCCTGTAGCTGGTACGGTTATGATAGAGCCTACCGAAAGTGAAAACCTAGCGGAGTTAGATAGATTTTGCGATGCTATGGCATCCATTCGTGCAGAAATAGATGAATCTAGTGCTGACGAGCCCAATAACGTGCTTAAAAATGCACCGCATACATTAGAAATGACAACAACAGATGAATGGAAATTTCCATATTCAAGACAAAAGGCATCTTTTCCATTACCTTATGTAGCCGAGAATAAATTTTGGCCATCCGTTAGAAGAGTTGATGATGCATATGGAGACCGTAATTTAATATGTACATGCGCTCCTATTGAAGCATATATGGAAACGGAATAACTCTCTAATCACCATATTTTAAAGCCTTTTCTAGATTTTGAAAAGGCTTTTTTAGTTGCATCATTTTGAAAAATAATGAACTGACCATCGTAAAATTTATTATGCATGCATATTATTTTTACGCCATTTCATTATATTTCAATTACAATTCAATAATTACAGATGAGCATATCAATTACGGGTACGGGTAGCTATATTCCTGAACTCAAAGTTTCCAATAAAGATTTTAATGACCACCATTTTTTAAACCTAGACGGCACAGCGTTCAAGCAAGAAAACGAGGTCATTATTAAGAAATTTAAAGCCATTACCGGTATTGAAGAAAGAAGATATGCCCCAAAAGAGTATAACGCATCGGACCTTGCATTTTTTGCAGCAGAAAAAGCCATAAATAATGCACAGCTAGACAAAGAAACCCTAGACTATATAATTGTTGCGCATAATTTCGGGGACCTAAAGGAAGGCTATATACAAGGTGACACATTACCTAGTTTGGCCACAAGGGTGAAACATAAATTAAAGATCAACAATCCCAAATGTGTGGCCTATGATCTCATCTTTGGTTGCCCAGGTTGGTTAGAAGGTATGATTCAAGCTAACGCTTTTATAAAAAGTGGTATAGCCAATAAATGTATGGTAATAGGTACCGAAACATTATCAAGAATAGTTGACGACTATGACCGGGACTCCATGATCTATGCAGATGGTGCAGGAGCCACCATAGTTGAAAGATCAGATGACGGAGGTGAAATTATCGCCCACGAATCTGCCACCTATGCCAATGACGAAGCCAATTTCCTTTTCTTTGGCGACACCTATAATAAAGAAGATGAAAAAAAGGCATACTATATTAAAATGTTCGGTAGAAAAATTTATGAATTTGCCGTCACCAACGTACCATCAGCAATGGCTTCATGCTTAGATAGTAGCGGTATAAAAATTGACGAAGTAAAAAAGATTTTTATTCACCAAGCCAACGAAAAAATGGATGAAGCCATAGTAAAACGCTTCTACAAAATATATGATAAAGAAATGCCGGAAGGCATTATGCCAATGAGTATATCCAAGCTTGGCAATAGCTCAGTGGCAACCATACCAACACTATTTGATATGGTTAAAGCAGGTAAATTAGAAAATCAGGAAATTAAAAAGGGAGATGTTGTTATCTTTGCTAGTGTTGGCGCCGGAATGAACGTCAATGCAATGGTATACAGAATTTAAACATGTACGAAAACAACTTTCCGAACAAACGCTATAAACATACTCTTCAGTTTTTACGAAAACATATTGACCCCTCTGAATCTATTCTGGATTTAGGGGTAGAAAATCCGTTTACTGAGATAATGCGCCAAGATGGTTACCACGTTACTAATACCAAAGGCGAAGATTTAGATTTCAATTTTGATGCCGTTACCAAAACAAATGCAGATGTTCTAACAGCTTTTGAAATTTTTGAACATCTTTTGGCCCCATTACACTTATTGAACAATACAACTTCCAAAAAATTAGTGGCCAGTATACCATTGAAACTATGGTTTTCACCAGCATACAGAAGCAAGACCGATAAATGGGACCGACATTACCACGAATTTGAAGATTGGCAATTTGATTGGCTTCTAGAAAAAGCAGGTTGGGAAATTCAAGATTCTATGAAGTGGACCAATCCTGTAAAGAAACTTGGTTTTAGACCATTTTTAAGGCTATTTACGCCAAGGTATTATATTGTGTACGCTACACGAAAATAAGGCACCTATAAACTATGGATTACTACGTGGTGATACCCATACATAATGAAGAGGATTTTCTACCGAAAACCTTAAACTCCGTTCTGGAGCAAACATTAGCACCCAAGAAAGTAATTCTTGTCAATGACAATTCTACTGATAATACTGAAAATATCATAAATGAATACATCCTTAAAAGTAGTGTTTTCAAAAAAATAAATTCAATATCATCAGCTCAGCATATGCCAGGAAGCAAGGTGGTAAATGCTTTCAACAAAGGTTTGGAACAGCTTGATGAAAATTACAACTTTATAGTAAAACTAGATGCCGATCTAATTTTGCCCTCCAATTATTTTGAAACCATCAGTAATCATTTCAAACAAAAGAAAAATTTAGGGATTTGTGGCGGATTCATTTATGAGCAAAAAAATAACGGAGAATGGGTTTTAAACCATCCTATGGACAAAGACCACATTAGAGGTGCCATAAAAGCATATTCCAAAGATTGTTTCAAGGCAATAGGAGGCTTAAAAAATGCCATGGGCTGGGATACCGTAGATGAACTATTAGCGCGATATAACGGCTTTACATTGCACACGGATGATGAACTCAAGGTAAAGCATTTAAGACCCACAGGAAAAGCCTATAACGCCAAAGCTAAAAGGTTACAGGGAAAAGCAATGTATAGTATGCGTTATGGAATTATAATCACAACTATTGCCTCTTTGAAAATGGCCTTGAAGAACAATTCCATTAAATCATTCTGGAATAATATGGTCGGCTACATAAATGCCAGTAAAAACAACAATATTTATTTGGTCACAGAAGAAGAAGGTAAGTTTATCAGAAAGCTACGCTGGACAAATATTAAAAGAAAAATAGGAGTATAAAAAAAGCCACCTAAATTTGATGGCTTTTTCTTTATTATCATGGTTTCTATTTAGAAACCTAATTGTTTCTTAACATCTGGTAAAAGATCTTTACCTTTTGCAACGATCAAACCACCACCTGCTTGTGCATCAATTACGTAGTCGAACCCCTGTGCTGCGGCAACTTTTTCAATAGCAGCTTTCGCTTTTTCTGAAATTGGAGCAAACAATTCTGCTTGCTTCTTTTGGAATTCTTGCTGAGCAGCTTGTTGCGCCTCACCAATATTCTTTTCGTAGCCTTGCAACTCTACTGCTCTCTTATCATTCTCTTCCTTTGACTTAGAAGCTGCTTCATTTTGATATTGAGTAAACTTGTTACGCAATTCTGTCATTGAAGCTTGAATATCGGCATTATAAGTTTCTTGTAATTTCTTAAGCTCTGCTTCTGCAGCTTTCATCTCTGGCATTGCAGATAATAATTGAGTAACATCTATGTGAGCTACTTTACTTTGGGCATTTACAAAACTTGTCGTTGCTACGAACAACAATAAGGCTACCACAATTTGTTTTACTTGTTTCATGAGTGTAATTTTAATTCAATTTTGAGTGTTAATGTGCGGTCGTTAAACCTATTTAAATAGTACCGTTATCATCTTTTTCGGTATCGCTATTTTCTTCTTCTTTATTATCGTTTCTTTCCTTTAACTTTTCTTGTCTTTTAGCTTCGCGCTCCTCCAATAACTTCTTTCTTCTTTCCTCGTAGGCTTTTTTACGCTCTTCACGTAATTTCATTTGTTCCGCTTTGGCATCTGCTGCACTTTTCTCCCTAGTTTCAGCAGCTTGTGCCGCTTTATCTAAACGCTCTTGCAAAGCTTCACTAACTTCCTCCTCTTCTTCGCCCTCAAAATCATCTAATCTACTACGATCATTTGACTTTTTAGCAGGTTTGCTAATTTTTCTTGTTCTAGCAATACCCCTAAGCACTAAATCACTAATATCATGCCTTTTTTCGGAATACAACATTACAACATCCGCAGATTTATCAAAAATAAAATCATACTTTTTATTAGCCCCAATTTTCTGAACTTCATTGAACACTTGATCTTGTATAGGCTGAATCAACCTTCTTTTTTGCAACACCAAGTCCCCTTGAGGTCCAAAACGATCTTGTTGATACTCGATCATTTCACGTTCCAAAATCTGTATTTCTTCTTCCCGTTCTTCTATAAGTTCAGGTGTTAATAGCACTTTCTCTGCCATTAAATCCTTTTTCATCTGCTCAACAATACTCTGCTTCTGCTCTACTTCAACTTTCCAACGTTGCACCTTAGTCTCTAACTGTTCTGTTGCCTCTCTGTACTCCTCTACATTTTGCAAGATGTACTCCATATCCACATAAGCCATTCTTACACCACGTTGGGCAAAACCCTGTATTGTCATACATATGACCGATACAACTAATAGAACTTTTCTTTTTGTACTCATTGTTAATCTCGTTTAATCCTATAGAAAATATCGTGCCAAAATTACTAAATCTTTTAAAATTAAAGGATTAGCAAAAAGCACAATGATAATAATTCAATGAAAACTAAAACTGTTGACCAATGATGAAGTGCGTTTGCCATCCGCTTGGTCCTACAGAACCTGGCACATAGTCTTCGTCGAATCCGTAACCAAAGTCAATACCAAGTAAACCAAATGCTGGCATAAAGATGCGCAGCCCCACACCGGCCGATCGTTTTAATTCAAACGGATTAAACTCTTGAAAATTGTTGAACGCATTACCACCTTCTAAAAATGCTAGTCCGTAAATGGATGCAGACGGCTTCAGAGTCAAAGGATATCTAAGCTCTAAAGAGAATTTATTATAGATCAAAGCACCATCGGGTGAAGTTGCCCCTTCAGAATAAGGGGTTATAGATTGATTGTCATAACCTCTTAATTGTACTACATCTCTACCGTCTAATGTAAAGTTACCTAAACCATCACCACCAACATAAAAACGTTCAAAAGGTACATCTCCTACAGCACTATTATAATTACCAAGGAAACCAAATTCAGCATTACTACGCAACACCAACTTGTCTACTAAAGTAGTATACCAATCTCCCTTGAATTTGACTTTATAATACTCTAACCATCTAAACCTTTCCTGATCCAAATCTTCCAATTCTGCCTGTTCAGTACTAGTTCTACTTGCAGCAGGAATACTTTCTATTTCATTAGATCGATCTTGTAATGACCTATAATCCTTATCACTAAACAAAGACCAAGGAGGAGTAAACTTGGCACTAATTTCAAAATTAGACCCTCCTCTTGGGAAAATTCTACCACCTTGCGTTGCGTTTCTTGAAATACCAAAGGTATACGCTAATGAATTTGCCTTACCATCACCAAAGTTAAATAGACCAATATTATAGTTTCTAAAATCATATAACTGGTAACTTACGGAATGTGAAATGGTAAAGAAATCATCTGGCCATTGTACACGTTTTGCCAAACCTGCCGTAATACCCGTAATAGAAAATTGTTGATCCTTATCTATATCAATATCGCCACTACTATCATAAGAGGCAGCAAATTGCTGTGTTCTAGACATACTAAGGTTAAAACGTACCGGCTTTTTACCACCCAACCATGGCTCAGCAAAATTTAAGCTATAGACTCTATACGTTTGACTGGCCTGTAAACGTAGTGCAAAGGTTTGACCATCACCCATAGGTACCGGCTTATATTTTTCACCTTTGAATAAATTCTGAATAGAGAAATTACTAAAAGATAACCCTAAAGTACCAATGAAGCCACCGCCACCATAACCACCTTGTAGTTCTATTTGACTTGACCCGGATTCTACCAGACTCCAAGCTAAATCTACAGTACCCTCATTAGGATTGGCGTTCAATACATCTGGAGTAATTTGTTCAGCATCGAAAAAGCCCAACTGACCTAACTCACGAATACTTCTGATAATATCTGCCTTGTTGTATTTTTGACCTGGTCTTGTACGCAGTTCACGATAGATGACATGGTCATTTGTCTTATCATTACCAGAAACGGTTACATGGTTTAAAAACGTTTCTTTACCTTCTATAATCCTAATTTCAAAATCAATAGTGTCATTGGCAGCTGAAATTTCTACCGGATTAATGGTCGAGAACAAATAACCATTATTTTGATACAAACTAGTGACATCATTAGGGTCTGGTTTAGAATTATCCGCAATTCTTTCACGCAATAAAACACCATTGTAGGTATCTCCCTTTTTTATACCCAATACTTGATTCAATTGACGATCGGTATAAACGGTATTACCCACAAAATCAATATTACCAAAGTAGTACTTATCGCCTTCTTCCACTTTAATCTTTAAATCGATATTGTTTTCATCGACTTTGATTATAGTATCAGAGATTACCCTAGCATCACGATATCCATTTTCAGCAAACTTATCAATCAAAAGACCAAGGTCCTCTTCATAATCTTCTTCAATATATTTCGATTTTTTCCAAAAACGACCTAATTTTTTCTGCTTTGTATTTTTTAAGGCTTTACGTAATTTTTTATCGGATAATTGCTCATTACCCTCAAAACTAATACTACGAATCTTTACTTTATCACCTTTATTAACGTTTACCACCATATTCTGGGTATTGGTATCCGTTGTATCTTTAGAAGTGGCTATAGTAACCTCGGCATTTAAATACCCTTGCTTCTTATACTTATTAGTAATATAGTTTTTTGAATTGGAAATTAAACTTTCAGTAATTTTCTTTCCTTTTTTTAGATCTGTATCTTTAATAAGACTTTCTACCTTACCTTTTTTAACACCATAAAACTTAACATTGGTCAAGGTAGGCCTTTCAATAATATTCAACTCTAAGAAAACAGTATTCTCCTCTATATTGGTAATGAAAATGTCAATTTCACTAAAAAGTTCTAGACCCCAAAGTTTTTTAATGACTTCACTAATTTGTTCTCCTGGCAACGTTATAGGCTGCCCTACTCTTAAACCTGTATAGGTTTTAACCGTTTGCTCGTTATAACTTTGAAGACCAGTTACATCCAACCCTCCTAAAATATAACTTTTGCCATCTTCATAGGATTGATCCTGTGCAGCGGCAATAAAGGTGGTTAAAAATAAAAGGGTGGTTAAAAATTGGTTCAAGGATATGAACCTAGTCATATCTTTAAGTGAGTTGTTCGCTAGTTTTTCCAAATCTTCGTTCTCTGTTCTGGTAGTTTTTGATGGCCTCCACTAAGTGATGCTCTCTAAAATCAGGCCAATATACATCAATAAAATATAACTCCGCATAAGCTATTTGCCATAATAAAAAATTACTGATCCGATGTTCTCCACTAGTACGGATAAGTAAGTCTACGTCAGGCAAATCATGCGTGTAAAGATGGCTATTTATAATGTCTTGGTCAATCTTTTCAACTGAAATTATATTATTTTTAACTTTGGTACTGATCTCTTTGACCATAGACTGTAGCTCTTCGCGAGCCCCGTAACTTAAGGCAAGGGTCAATGTCATCCCTGTATTTTGCTTAGTTTGCTCCATTACATCTACCAACTCCTTATAAGCTTTTGCAGGCAATGCATCTATGTTGCCAATAGTATTTAAACGTATGTTATTTTTGTTAAAAGTTTTAAGTTCTTTCTTTAAAGATGAGACCAAAAGGCGCATAAGTGTTTGCACTTCTATCTTTGGTCTGTTCCAATTTTCTGTTGAAAATGTATAAAGTGTAAGAAAATCTATTTTTAATTGAGCGCATTGTTCTACAACTATCCTAACGGTCTTTACCCCATGTTCATGACCAAACACCCTTAGTTTACCACGTTCTTTTGCCCATCTACCATTACCGTCCATAATAATAGCAAGGTGCTTTGGAACATTCAGCTTGTCAATTTCGTTACTATCGCTCATCTTTATATTTACTCAAAACAATCCATACAAGGCTTTCTGCCAAAAGTATAGGTCAAGGTTAATCCAGAAAAAACATACCAGTCATCACTAAAAATGTTTCCGAATTGGAATTCCTCAAAGTTAGAACCTTCTGGATTACTACCATCTAAATTATCGGTAAAGGTATACCTAGCCCCTATTTCGCCTCCAAAAATAAGAAACTGATTGATACGATACTTAAAACCAACGGTCATTGGCACCGCAAAACTACCTTCTTTCTGATTTATTTCTTGAAGAACCCCACCATTAAAATACTGGTAATCATATCTAAAGTAAGTAAGACCGGTATATAAATAAGGTGTAAATGCCGGACCCAGTTTGTGCAAATTATATTCAACAAAATTAAACTCTAGCCCAACCGAACCTTCTAAAATAGAATTATCTATGACATAACCTCTTTGCTGCCTGGCCGTAGAACTAGATTTATTGTCATCTGCAGTGAATTTGCCGTACGTTAAGCTTCCTCTCCAAGCATATCTTTTACTGATATTCCATTTGAACAATCCGCCAAAAGCAATATCGGAAGGTAAAATATAATTTGTTCTACCTACATCACTTATAGTATTGGCTCCACCTGCAAAAATACCTACTTCATATGTCTGCGATTGCAAACCCGAAAATGAAAGTAAAAGGATCAATAACGTTATATAACGCATAAAATGGGTTTTTAATTATTGGCACTATAGGGCTCTAAAAAATGGGTACCATAATTTTTATGTTCTCAAAGGATAAACAGCAATTGAAAGTATTTATTGTTCTAAAGGAGGTTCAATTTCGTCTATCTTCACCCCAAAGCAGCTTATTTCTTAAGGTCTTTAAAAAACTTTCTGAAGTATATTCTATCATTTTAATTGTAAAAGGAGCTTTGCTAATGGTTATCTCTTCACCATTCTCCAAAGAAGCTATTCTAGAGTCTAAGGACACCAAGTGGTTATCTTCCCTACCCGAAACCTTTAACCGAATTACCGTGTCATCTGATATTACCAACGGTCTTGCATTTAAGTTATGGGGAGCAATTGGCGTTAACACCAATGATTTAGCAGTAGGCACAATGACAGGACCACCGCAACTTAATGAATAACCTGTTGAACCTGTTGGTGTAGAAATTATTAAACCGTCTGCCCAATAAGAGGTAAGGTATTCATTATTTAAATAGGTCTCCACCGTAATCATAGAGGTAGTGTCTTTTCTGCTGACCGTAATTTCGTTCAAAGCAAAATTCAAATCCCCGAACTCAACATCCAACTCCTTGGTATTCAGTTGAACCAAACTACGTTCTACCACAGTATACGCCCCTTGCTTAAATTCTTGCACTACTTTACGAACATCTTCTTTCTTAAACGTTGACAAAAATCCCAATCTACCTGTATTTACACCTACTATAGGTATACCTAAGTCTTTAACAAATGTTGTAGCTCTTAATATGGTACCGTCACCACCAAAACTCACGAACATATCAAAAGTGGCATCCAAACCCTTTTCAATAGTAAATATTGGAAATGTTTCAGATTCATCATGCAACTTATATAGCTCGTAAAAATCTTTCTCTATGGAAACTTCTGCAGATACTTTGTTCAACTCATCTAACAGTTCAATGAGATATTCAATAGCATTATCTTGATAGGTTTGACCGTATACCGCTACTTTCATATTATACATTAAGATATTTATCCAAGTAATCTGATCGTTTTTTCAAATCTTCCAGAAACTCATCATCACTATTACCAAATAAAATATGGTAATTATAACGCCTAAATGTCTGTACTACCTTATTATAGTTATTGGCGGTAATCTTTAAGGTCACCTGTACGATATCATTTTGGGTATCGGTAATAAATCCACCAATGAGTTTGGCATTATTACTCTCTACAATTTGTGCAATTTCACTAAAGGAATAATCCTTAATACCTGTAGCCACTACCAAAATACTACCTGGATCTGTAAAGAAAGGGGTATCAATGAACTCCGCAACAATATCGGTAAGGCAATAGTAACCTACCACCTCTTCTTTTTCATTCAAAATAGGCAGTAAATTAGCCTCGTTACGGGCAAAAACCTCAAGAACATCAAGCCAATTGGTTTCCCTACGGGCAAAAAAACTTTGAAGCTCATACCTAAAGTCTTCTATTTTTGAGTCCGGCAATAAACCGTCCGCATCAATCTCGGAAAATAAACCTAAAAACCTTCCATCTTCCAATATAGCAATATGGGAATAGGTAGTGTCTTGAAAAAACTCCAATATTTTTTCAGAAGTATCCTTGATATCGAATACCGGTAAGTTCGTAATGATATGTTCTTGAATATGCATAAGCCTATTTATAACGCAAAATAACAATTAATAATATCAAAAGGCGTGCCTTATTTGTATTTTTGATGCTCTTAAAAGGTAAATAAGACACAATGACAAAACTTAGCGTTAACGTTAACAAAATTGCAACTCTTAGAAATGCCCGTGGCGGTAATGTTCCAAATTTACTCAAGGTAGCTACAGACATAGAAAGTTTTGGCGCCCAAGGTATAACCATTCACCCAAGACCAGATGAAAGGCATATTAGATATCAAGATGCCAGAGATCTAAAAAAAACGGTTCAAACAGAATTCAACATAGAAGGCAACCCAATATCAAAATTTATTGATTTGGTACTAGAAGTAAAGCCAGAACAAGTGACGTTAGTACCGGACTCCGTTGATGCAATCACCTCTAATGCAGGTTGGGATACCATAAAACATAAAGAATTTTTAACCGATGTTATAAAAACGTTCAAATCTGCCGGAATCAGAACATCTATTTTCGTAGATCCGGACCCAAAGATGATAGAAGGAGCAAAAGTTGTTGGTACCGACCGAATAGAACTTTACACGGAAAGCTATGCTGTCGATTATGAAAAAAATAAAGAGAAGGCCATACTACCTTTTGTAGAAGCTGCAAAAAAAGCAAATGAACTAGGTTTGGGCATCAATGCAGGTCATGACCTAAGCTTGGACAATATTGAATATTTTGCAAAAAATATTCCTAACTTACTAGAGGTATCCATTGGCCATGCTCTAATTAGTGAAGCACTTTATTTAGGGCTGGACAATGTAGTAAACATGTATTTACAAAGATTAAAATGAAACAGATATTACATTCGGTAATTTTAGGCGAAGGCAAACCCCTATGTATTTTACACGGTTTCCTGGGCATGCTAGATAATTGGAAAACATTAGGAGCACAATATGCAGAAAATGGGTTCTGCGTACACCTAATAGACCAAAGAAATCACGGCAAAAGCTTTCATTCACCAGATTTCAACTATGACATTTTAGCCAACGATTTTTTAAATTATTTAGATGCGCATACAATTGAAACCACTGCTTTAATTGGACATTCAATGGGTGGTAAGACCGCCATGCAATTTGCCTGCACCTATCCTGAGCGTATTAACCAATTATTAATTGCCGATATAGCACCAAAATACTATCCGCCACATCATAAAGATATCATTAACGGTCTAAATGCCATTGACACTACTAATTTAAAATCCAGAAAAGATGCCGACGAGCAATTAAAAAAGCATTTAGCAAACCCTGGTATTCGTCAGTTTTTATTAAAAAATCTTGAAAGGGATGAAAATAAAAAACTACGTTTTAAATTTAACCTAGAGGTTTTAAGTGAAAAAATGGAAGATATTGGGGACAATATCAACAGTACGGATAGCTTTGACGGACCCACTTTATTTCTAAGAGGAGACAAGTCTGAATATGTCACTAAAAATGATTTTGAAACCATACAAAGACACTTTCCAAAAGCTACTGTTAAAAGTATCGACAATGCTGGGCATTGGCTACATGCGGAAAACCCAGAACAGTTCTTTGAAAAATCAATGAACTTCTTTGACCAAGGCTAAACTTTTAACCCTATAAAATATACCCCTATGAAACTAATTTTGAGAATCCTTTTAAGTGCAATTGCTGTTATCATCTTAGCGAATGTATTACCTAATGTATCCGTAGATAGTTTTATGACCGCGGTCATAGTTGCCGTTGTACTCAGTATACTGAATTTACTGGTAAAACCTATATTGGTAATCCTAACATTACCGGTAACGGTAATAACTTTTGGTCTTTTTTTACTGATCATAAACGCTTTGATCATTCTTTTGGCAGACAACCTCATTGACGGTTTTGCTGTCGGAAACATTTGGTGGGCATTGATTTTTAGCCTCTTGCTATCATTTTTACAATCAATATTTTTTTCGTTGTTAAAAGAAGACAAGTCATAGTTGCTTGTGATTTGAAATTCAATACTTTAAAAAATTGGTTGACTTTGCAAAATGTAGTATTTTTGCATCCCATTTTACACATGCAAATAGATATTAAGGAATGAATATTACGAAAGAGCAGATAGACGATTTAAATGCAGTAGTTAAAGTTGCTATCACAAAAGAAGATTACCAAGATAAGGTAGACACCATTTTAAAGGATTATAAGAAGCAAGCTAATATTCCTGGTTTTAGAAAAGGCCAAGTTCCTATGGGGCTTATAAAGAAGCAATATGGTAAAGCTGTATTGGTAGATGAGGTCAACAAATTATTACAAGACAATCTTAACAAATATCTTACAGAAGAAAAATTAGATGTTCTTGGTAACCCATTACCAAAACAACAAGACAATTTTGACTGGGACCAAGATGAATTGGCGTTTGAGTTTGAATTAGGGCTTGCACCTGATTTTGAGGTTTCCTTGAAGACCAAAAAGGCAATAACCCAATACAAAATTGTAGCTGACGATAAAATGGTCAACGAGCAGGTTGAGCGTATTCAAAAACAATACGGTAAACTAGTCAGTAAAGATGAGGTTAGCAAAAACGATGAAGTAAGTGGTACTTTTTTCAATGAAGCTGAAGAGATCGATAGCAAAACAATGATCGAAACGGACAAATTGAAAAGCAAAAAAGCTTTAGATGCTTTAAAAGGTAAAAAAGTAGGCGATGTTGTTACACTAAAAACCAAAGGTCTATTTAAAGAAGATCATATGCTATCTAGCGCTTTAGGTATTGACAAGCAAAAAGCCGAAGCATTGGATACCGAAATCACCTTTACTATATCGGAAATTAACGAAAGAGAAGCTGCAGAATTGAACCAAGAGCTTTTCGATAAGCTTTTTGGTCCTGATAGCGTAAAATCTGAAAAGGAATTAAAAGAGCGTATTAAGGAAGATTCAGAAAAGCAATTTGAGCAACAGGCAGATCAAAAGTTATTGAACGATGTTACTGAATACTTTATAGAAAACACCAAATTTGAACTACCTACAGGTTTCTTGACCAAGTGGATTCAAATGACCGGTGAAGAACCATTATCTGAAGAGCAAGCAGCTGAAGAGTATGCTAAATCAGAAAAAGGATTGCGTTACCAGCTTATTGAAGGTAAAATAATTCGCGATAATGAGTTACAAGTTCAGTTTGACGAATTGAAAGAATTCTCTAAAGGATTTATTCGTTCTCAAATGGCACAATTTGGTCAATTAGATCCAAAAGAAGAGGAGTTAGATTCTATAGCTGCTCGTGTTTTAGGTAACCAAGATGAAGTAAAAAGACTGTCTGAACAATTGATGAGTCAAAAATTATTGAATCTTTACAAAGAAAAGGCAAACCTTAAGACTAAGGAGGTTACCTATGAAAATTTCGTGAAAGAAGTTTACGGATAATTCCAAACAATAAATTAAGTATCTTTACGGTGCCGGAAATATAATTTTCGGCACCTTTTTTTACTCAAAAATATAGACATACAATTTATGGATTACGGAAAAGAATTCAAGAATTTCGCTATAAACGACCAAGGAATAAGTAGCACATATTACGATTCTATAATGAGCAGCATGTACCCAACGAACATGACGCCGAACATTATTGAAGAACGTTCTATGAATATTGTAGCAATGGACGTTTATTCGCGTTTAATGATGGACCGCATCATTTTTATGGGAACCGGTATTAATGATCAGGTTGCCAACATTATACAAGCACAATTATTGTTTTTGGCCAGTGTAGATGCCAAGAAGGATATTCAAATTTACATTAACTCACCTGGAGGCAGTGTGTATGCAGGTTTAGGTATTTATGACACCATGCAGTTTATCTCTCCAGATGTAGCAACAATATGTACAGGTATGGCAGCATCAATGGGTGCCGTATTATTATGTGCAGGAGAAAAAGGAAAACGTAGTGGTTTACAGCATTCACGTGTTATGATCCACCAACCTTTAGGTGGTGCACAAGGTCAAGCCAGTGATATTGAAATTACGGCTAGAGAAATCTTAAAATTAAAAGATGAGCTTTACCAGATCATTGCTGAGCACTCTGGTACAGATATCGAAAAAGTACGTGAAGATAGTGATCGTGATTACTGGATGAAGGCAGATGAAGCTCTAAAATACGGTATGATAGATGAAATTTTGGTAAGGGAGAAGAAATAATTTCGACTAACTTATTCAAATTAATAGATGATTTTTAAACCAAAAACGATTTTAAATCGTTTAGGTATAGAATTGAGAAGATAGATAATGGCAAAGGAAAATTTAGAGTGTTCATTTTGCGGCAGAAAAAAACCAGAAACAAACTTGTTGATTGCTGGTCTTGACGCACATATTTGCGACCGTTGTATTGAGCAAGCACATGGTATTGTAGCAGAAGAATCAAAACAAACGAAGACCAACGATCTTTCTTCTGAACTTGTTTTAAAAAAACCACAAGAGATCAAAGAGTTTCTTGACACTTTTATAATTGGTCAGGAACGTACCAAAAAGGTAATGTCTGTTGCAGTATACAATCATTACAAAAGATTATTACAACCTTCCTCAAAAGAAGATGATGTAGAGATACAAAAAAGTAATATTGTTATGGTTGGTCAGACCGGTACAGGTAAGACCTTAATGGCAAAGACTATTGCCAAATTACTTAATGTACCGTTAGCTATAGTTGATGCTACCGTATTAACCGAAGCTGGTTATGTTGGTGAAGATGTAGAAAGCATTTTAACCCGTCTTTTACAGGCAGCGGATTACAACCTAGAGAAAGCGGAAAGAGGTATTGTTTTTATAGATGAGATTGATAAAATTGCACGTAAAAGCGACAACCCTTCCATAACAAGAGATGTATCTGGTGAAGGTGTTCAACAAGGTTTATTAAAACTTTTAGAAGGCACAACGGTTAATGTTCCGCCTAAGGGAGGAAGAAAACACCCTGACCAAAAGTTTATTGAAGTCAATACCGAGAATATTCTATTCATTGCCGGTGGAGCTTTTGATGGTATAGAACGCGCCATTACCAAAAGGTTAAACATGCAAGCCGTTGGGTATAGCGCTTCAAAATCCGACAGTACTTTAGATGATGACAATTTATTACAATATATCATCCCTAAAGATTTAAAGGATTTTGGACTTATTCCTGAAATAATTGGTAGACTACCGGTTCTTACACATATGAATCCGTTAGACAAGAAAACATTAAGAGCAATTTTAACCGAGCCAAAAAATGCAATCATTAAACAGTATGAAAAACTGTTTGCTATGGATGATATTACTTTTAGTATTACCGACCAAGCATTGGATTATATTGTAGAAAAAGCTATTGAATATAAGCTTGGAGCTAGAGGCTTGCGTTCTTTATGCGAAGCTATTTTCACCGATGCGATGTTTGAAATGCCTAGTTCAGGTGAAACCAACTTTAAGGTAACAAAACCATATGCCGAAGAAATGTTATCTCATGATACCATTAAAAAATTAAAGGCCGTTTCATAAATACCAATGTATACAAAACAAAAAAGCGAAGATTTTCATCTTCGCTTTTTTTATGCATTATATTCTTTTATAAGATAATTACACCACCTTTTTTTTAACCTGTGGCGCAATCTGTGTTACCTCTTGCAATAAGTCCATACAGACTTTTTTAATGATTTTCTCATCAGTATAAAGTGTATGCCCATAACCTGGCAATACTTCCATTTCAACACCTAGTTTATCACCCCATTCTTCGCTAGGTCTAAACTCGTCATTAGCACCGTATACCAACTGAAAAGGAATATTAGGCCTATCGTTCATTTTTCTGATTCTAGTTGGAGAAACACCATATAAAGATTTAACAGGCAAACCTTTTTTTGCAGCTTCCCAAACTATGGTAGCACCTGTACTAAAAGCTAAATAGTAGCAAGGCTCCGTTTCTTTCTTTAACAAATGAGACACAGCAGTGTCCGTACCACCTTCAATAAAGGCATTATGTACATTTTCTTCCGTTTGGATCAAAATATCCAAATTTGCCAATTGTTGGCTATCATAAAAAGTAATATCAAAATACTGTTGTAGATACCCTAAATAAGACGTAATCCACAATCCTTTTTTAGCGCCCCACATATCTGAAACGATCACTAATTTTTCTGCCATAATAATAGTATTTATAGTATTGGTTAAGTTTTGCTTCAGCAAGTTGTATTAATTATCCTACCAATCCCTATTTAATTGTCTACAGGTTAATATTATCGATGTAGTCCCTAATTTTAAGATTTATAAAAAAATGAAACATCAGCGTTTAACTGAAAACAAAGTTTACATTAACATCAGCTAATTTAGAGCAAGTGTTGCCAAAAAATAAAATTTTGTTGTGATTGGACTAATATTTAGTGTGTATAGAGCAAATTACTTGTTCATGAGCAAAAGCTCATCTAAATAATCCCTTTTATTAGACAATCTGGGTATCTTATGCTGCCCGCCAAGTTTGTCATTTTTCTTCAACCAATCATAAAAAAGATTTTTTCTGGCTTCATGAATTATGGGAGCATTCAAAGTAATATTATGAAGTCTCTTTGCTTCATAATCAGAATTAAGAGATTTTAATGCATTATCAAAAATCTCAACAAACGCTTTAAAATTTTCAGGTAGTTTTCTAAATTCCATGATCCACTCATGTGCACCTTTTTCTTTATTGACCATAAAAACCGGTCCGGCGGTGTAGTCCATTATTTCTGCGCCGGTTTTTGCACATGCTATTTTTAAAGCTTCTTCGGCATTTTCAATTATAAGCTCTTCGCCAAATACATTAATATGATGTTTTGTTCTACCGGTAACTTTAATGCGATACGGGCTTTTTGAAGTAAAACGTACCGTATCTCCTATTTTATATCGCCACAGACCAGAATTGGTCGTTATAACAATGGCATAGTTTTTACCAAGTTCAATATCCCATAACGGTATAGCTTCTTCATTTAATTCGCCATATATGTTCATAGGTATAAACTCATAAAAAATACCGTAATCTAACATCAGCAGTAAATCGTCTGCACCATTTCTATCTTGAATGGCAAAAAAACCTTCAGAGGCATTATAAATTTCGTAATATCTAAAATTGCTTTTAGGAAGTATCTTTTTGTACTGCTCTTTGTATGGGTTAAAATTTACACCACCGTGAAAATAAACTTCAAGATTTTCCCACACCTGAAATAAATTATCCTTACCTGTTTGCTCTAGCACTTTATTCATAAGTACTAACATCCATGATGGCACACCGGCCAAACTAGTTACGTTTTCATGAACACTTTCATGAATAATGGCCAAAAGCTTACTTTCCCAATCGCTCATTAACGACACCTTGTTACTAGGCGTACTGCTATACTCGGCCCATAAGGGCATGTTATCTATTAGTATGGCAGATAAATCCCCAAACAAAGAACCATTATCCTCGTATAACTCTTTACTACCACCTAAACGAAGACTTTTACCAGTGAACAGTTGTGAATTTTCATTGTTGTTTAAATAAAGGCATAAAAGATCTTTACTGGATTTATAGTGACAATCTTCCAAAGCCTCTGCGCTCACCGGTATAAACTTACTTTTAGCATTGGTTGTTCCACTACTCTTGGCAAACAATTTAACTTTGGTTGGCCAAAACAAATTCTGTTCCCCTCTCCGGGTACGTTCAATTATAGGCTGAACTTCCTCGTAAGAAACAATTGGCAATCTTTCTTTAAATTGATTATAAGATTCAATAGATTCAAAATCATAGGTTCTACCCACCTCTGTATCTTCTGCAAATTCTAACAACTGCAACAAAACCTCTTCTTGGACTTCTTCGGGATATTTTAAAAAAAGTTCAATCTGGTGAAATCGCTTTTTAAGCAACCAAGAGGCAATAGAATTAAATAGGGTAATTGGCATTTATAGGTATCTTTGTCTTGCTAAAAGTAGCGTATCTAATTATCATTTTCAAATTGACAAATCAATAAGCTAAATTAACATGCAATACGAAGGAGTACTAAGAAAAATGCAGACCGAAATAGGAAGTCCAATTCAATATTATATGCTTTTTGAGTCCGATTTCCTAAACGTGAACCAAGTACTTGACAAATCGCTGAAAATAGAATTCATAAAACACCAATGCCTTAACTGCGGTAACGACAGACCTATATATAGACAAGGCTTTTGTAGAACATGTTTTTTTGAAATACCATCTGCAGGCGACTGGATCATGCGACCAGAGCTGAGCAAAGCCCATTTAGATCAAGAAGATAGAGATCTAGCTTATGAGAAAAAGGTACAACTACAGCCTCACATTGTTTATTTAGCCAATTCTAGTAATGTTAAGGTAGGTGTCACCAGAAAAGCACAAGTACCTACCAGATGGATCGACCAAGGTGCGCACGAAGCTATTGAAATCGTAGAAGTACCTAATCGTTATTTGGCAGGAATTACCGAAGTTGCCCTAAAAGACCATGTTGGAGACAAAACAAACTGGCGTACTATGCTTACCAATAATGTCGTGGACGAAAATCTACAAGAATGGCGAGAAAAACTAAAACAATACATACCAGAGGAAGCATTGCCGTATTACCTAGAAACCAACAAAGAGACGGAATTAGAATTTCCAGTATTGCAATACCCTACAAAAGTTAAAAGCCTTAACCTTACTAAAACCCCTTCTTTTGAAGGCAAATTAAAAGGTATAAAAGGTCAGTATTTAATTTTTGAAGATAATACTGTATTCAACGTTAGGGGTAGCGAGGGCTACTATGTTGGCTTAACCATTAGTTAGTACTATCTTTTTTCTTATTTCCGAATAGGCCTCCTAAAATATCCTTAGCTTTTTCCTTCACTGCTTCTTTCTCAATTTTAGCAGGGGTAGAATCTTTCTTAACGGTTGTTGCTGTATCTTTTTTTGTAGCTAAAATTCCGCCTAGAATATCTTTTGCGCTCGTTTTGGTCGAAGACGTTTCACCGCTTACAGAATCTTGGGTAGCCTTATTGCCTGCAATTAGACTACCAATAAGATCTTTGGCCTTATCAGTACCTTTATTTATTAACTTTTGCTTTTCAATCTCTATTAATTTACTAGTAAGCGCCTTTACACCTGATGTTAGATCGGTTGTAACAGTTGGGCTGTTATACGCCCCGCCAATACTTGCAACAACGGGAATAGTTAGATCGGTTAAAGTAGCATCATCAATTTTAGCTATAAGTTTGGTAACGTCAGACCCAAGGTACTTTGCCGGTACCTGTAAAGATGCTTTATAATTCAATTTTTGATCAAAAGAATGGTTACCATCTACATTAATAGCAATATCCTTATAATTCAATGTAAACGGCTTCACCGCAACTAAACCATCTTTAAAAGACAATGATGTTTTAATATCTTTTAAATTCAACTGATTTACATCTATAAAATTCAACTTAGAAACAAGGGTATTTAATACTGGTGCAGATTCAGTATTTACTTCTTCCGTCATGATATCAGCAAATAAATCACCACTCAGGGACAGTAGGTTCGGCAAAAGATCATCTGTTAAATTACCTGATAAAGAAATATCCGAGGTTAATTTTCCATTCAACATTTGAGCTATGGGAGCTATTGCTTTAAAAAGATCTACGGAAGCAAAAGTTTCTTGAATACCCAAATGATTTAGATCTAGCTTCATGTTAAAAGTAGGAGTTTCCGTTTTAGTAGACACTTGGCCATTAAACCCTATTTTCCCACCAAACATTCCGGCAGACATATTACTTAATGTTGCCGTTTCATCTTTAATTTTTAAAACACCGGTTACATCGCTTAAGACGATATTATCATATATCACTTTTTTAGCATCTGCATTGATTGTAGCGTCCAAGAATGAAGGGATTTTAATTTTTTCTTCTTCAACCGTATTTCCACCAGTTGATTCATTTTCACCTGCAGAAGATGTTGTCTCTGTCTCGGCAACCATGAAATCACTTAAAGCAAAAGTATTAGACTTCAAGTTGAAATTACCTTCTACCTTTTCATCATTGAACATGAAACCTAAAAGGTTGTTTATAGTTCCTGTTGCATCAAAATCCGTTGTACCTGTAGTACCATTCAGATTGTTTAAGGTAACTGTCTTAGGGTTAAAGGTTAAACGTGCCGCCTTAAACTTTACCGGATTTGCAAGTTCGTCTGAGTTATATTCAAAATCGGTTAAGCTCAAATCTCCTGTAGTACTCGTTTTCTCATATTGCTCGTTTTCTACTGAAGCCATATCAAAAGCAGTTGTAATATCAGCCTTCAACATTCCTTTTAGATTATATTCAGCTGGTACCGGATATGCTTTTGAGATATTGGCCAAGTTCATATTTCCATCCATATGAGCCTTAACCTTTGTATTACCCATAAGCTCGGTAATATTAGAAGTAAGGTTAAACTTATCTTCATCTATCATGAACGATGCCTTGTTGATATTAACGTAGGTGTCTTCAACAATTCCTGTTTTATTATCTATCTGAACATCAAAAAACACATTTTTAACCGCTTTAGGTAAATCTGGATATTTAAAAGATGCATTATCAGATTTAAGTTCTATGTGAAATTTAGGAATATGGGTTTCATCCACCACTCCATTAAAATTACCATTTACAGCAAAATCACCTGTTGTGGTCACATTTTCAATATTCTTAGAATAAATTTCCGGTATTACAGCTAAGAAATTTTTAAAATCGGATGACGGAGTTTTGAAAGTTAAATCAACTTCTTGGCTGGTATCGTTCAACTTAACAAAACCATCAAACACCAATGGTAATTGATTGATCAAGGCCTCATTCTTTAAAAAAGAATACTTGTTCTCATTTAAATCTATACCAATAAGTGCATCTAACTTGATCTTATTCTTGTTTAAGTAATTAACACTATCCATTTCCAAAGAAATAAGAGCGTTGGTATGCGTATCCAATTCAGAAGTTGCCAATGACAGGTCTCCCGTACCATTATGTTGAAAATCATCCAATTTAAAAGCTATACCTGTAGATTTATCGGTATAATAAATTCTTGAATTGGTGATTTCATAAGACTGTAGATCAAAAGAAAAACCATCTGTTGAATTAGATTCTTCTACGGTTGTTGTAGTTTCAGAAGCAATGGCAATATCATAATTTGCATTCTCTTCTTTATCGACTACAATATTGACCAGAGCCCCCTCTAAATTGATATCATTAATAGCAATAGCATCGCCAGTACTTTTAAACAACTGCATTATTCCCATGGTCAAATCCAAATTGTTTGCCTTGAACAAGGTGTCACCTTCAAATGGCGCCTTATTAATTAACACCACATCTTTGAAATTCACTTCTGCATTTGGAAAGCTTTTGACCAAACTTAAGTTTGCCTCAGAAAAATCCAAAGTTGCATTTACATTATTATTCACATTATTTTTAATAATGTCTCCAATTTTAGCCTCTAAGAAAAAAGGTGCCGCTATCAATACAATTACAATTAGCAATAGAAATACACCTACAATCTTCAATATTTTCTTACCCATAGTATAATTTTATACTGTTTAGTTTACTGTTCTTATTCTAATACATCTAAATCCAATTCTTCATTTGGCTTTAGATTAAAACGTTTTCTCATTATATATACGAAGAAATAGAGAAAAGGGGTGTCTATAAATGCTATAAAAATCTTAAAAATAAATCCGCTCACTACAAGTCCGAAAAAAAGATTCCAAGGCAATACTTTAAACACACATAATAATGCCACAACGGTAAACGTATCTAGAAATTGTGACAGGAAAGTTGAAAAATTATTACGCAACCATAAATACTTTCCTTTTGTCAATTTTTTCCAAAAATGATAAATGGCAACATCTACATATTGCGCCAACAAATACGCGATCATAGAAGCCAAGACCGCTATTGGCGATAAAGCAAAAACCTGTGTAAATGTAGTATCATCTATAGGCGACGATGGTATAGCGGGGGCAACCTCAGCTACCAATATTATACCCATGGAAAAGAATGAAGCAAAGATACCTGCCGTAACAATTTGGTTAGCCATTTTTCTACCGTAAATTTCAGATATGAGGTCTGTAATCAAAAATGTAATCGGGTAAGGCAAAATACCCACGGATATTTCAAAAAGTGACACACCAAAAACAGTGAAATCCCCGAAGGGATTCCAATAAAAAAATTTTTGAAAAATCAGGTTGGAGACTACTAGGGAAGTAATAAACAAAGCCCCTAAACACAGATAAATACGGTGTGCTAATTTTCTATCCTTTAAGGTCATATACTTATTTAATATCTAAAGCAAACGGCATTCTTGCCTGAACCCCACTTTGCTTTTTAAAAGATTGCAATTCCTTAAGTACTTGATAAGCCTCTTCCCCTATTTCATCTTTTAAAAGGTTCTCTTTTATTTTTACGCTTGCACCTTCCAAATCTTCCATAAAACGTTCAAAGCCACTTTTATATTTAGGAAATTTTTTAACTCCGTAAGTATCTATTTCTGCCATTTCTGCCGCCGCAGATATAGCATCATCCAAATTACCCAATTCATCTACTAATCCAATCTCTAGAGCCTCGGTACCGCTCCACACCCTGCCTTGTGCCACACTATCCACCTGTGCCATTGTCATACCTCTACCTTGCGACACTCTTTGCAAAAATGTTTCATAGGTTTCCTCAATACTTTCTTGAACCTGATTTTTAAAACTTTCTTGCATTGGTTCAAAAAGCGAATATTCTACTGCATTCTTGTTGGTGCCAACCTGCTCTGCGTTTATACCAACATTGTCTGCCAACTCAGTTAAATTGGGCACTGTACCAAATACACCAATAGACCCTGTTATTGTAGTAGGTTCGGCGAAAATTTTATTAGCTCCCGCAGCAATATAATATCCTCCAGATGCCGCCACATTACCCATGGAAACTATTACCGGTTTCTCTTTTTTAGCCAATTCCACCTCTCGCCAAATAATATCGGAAGTCAAAGCGCTACCCCCAGGTGAATTCACCCGCAACACTATAGCCTTTACCTTTTCATCTTCACGCGCTTTAATCAAGGCTTCATTAATTATACCTTGGCCAATGATATTTGGGCCACCTTCACCATAAAATATTTCTCCCTGCGCAAAAACTACGGCTATTTTATCATCACCAGATTTCAAAGTCTTTTTATTGGAATACTTTACATAATCATCTAAAGAACTATAGTTAATCTTATCATCCTTCTTTAGTTCCAGCGCATTCGCCAATTTATTTTCATATTGATCATAAAATACTACATCATCTACCAACCCAGATAACTTTGCAAAGTTAGGCGTTCTACCACCTAAAGTATCTGCTATAACGTTCAGGTCAGATTCAGAAATAGAACGTGTTTCTGAAATATCGGTCACCATTGAATTCCAAAGTGACTGCAACAAAGCGGTCAATTGGCTCCTATTTGCCTCACTCATATTATTCTCCAAATAGGGCTCAACGGCACTTTTGTATTTTCCATGGCGTATAACTTCCATCTTAACGCCAGATTTTTCTTGGAGCTCTTTGTAATAAAGCACCTCAGTGGAAAGTCCTTTGAAATCTAAAACTCCTACCGGGTTTATAAAAACAGAATCTGCGACACTGGCCAAATAATAATCTCTTTGCATAAAGAAATCTGCGTATGCGTATATAAACTTACCCTCCGCTTTGAAATCCTCTAAAGAACGTCTAATTGCCTGAGTCTGTGCCAAACCGGCGATAATAAAGTTATTATTGATACTGATTCCTTTTATGCGGTCGTCATTTTTAGCTACCTCAATAGCATGGATAATTTCATCTAAACCTTGTGATTCTTCAAAAATACCCGCAAACGGATCAAGCTCATTGCTACCGGTATAATCAGATATTGGTCTTTGTAACTGTAACTCAAGAATAGAATTATCTTTTACCGCAACAGCATCTTCACTACTGCTTACAAGACTTACAAATATTAAAAACATTACGAACAAAATACCAAAAGCAAATAGAGAACCTAAAATAGATGCTAGAAAATTTCTTAAAAACTTCATTTAAATCTTTCTTTTAAATAGTTAACAAAGATAACTAATGTGAATATGTTTTAGTTATTTTGTTCTAACATTATGGGAGTATACAAAACAGCACTTTTATCAATAGGAAGTAATTTGGGTAACCGCCAATTATTATTACAAAAGGCCATTTTTGAAATTGGCAAGGTTGCGGGCGAGGTAAGACAAGTATCTGCCACCTATGAAACCCCTTCTTGGGGTTTTGAAGGCGAAGATTTTTTCAATGCCTGTTTAGAACTACAGACCTTACTTACACCAGAAGAACTACTTGTTAAGTTATTATCCATTGAAACAGCTTTTGGAAGGGAAAGAAAAAACAGCGACGCGTACGAGAGTAGAACTTTGGATATTGACATCATATATTATGAAAAAGAGGTTATAAATACCGAAACGCTTACGATACCGCACCCAAAAATGCAAGAGAGAAAATTTATTTTAAAACCTCTTGCAGATATTTCACCACAATTTTACCATCCTATCTTTAATAAAGACACCCGCAATTTATTACAAGAATGTAAAGACAAAAGCACCATTACCAAACAAGTGCCCAGGCTTTTTAAAAATAGACATACGTTTTTTGCCAGTTTACAATATGTAGCTATAGAAGGTAATATTGGTGCTGGAAAAACAACCTTGGCCACAAAAATTGCTGAAGATTTCAATGCAAAATTAATTCTAGAACGATTTGCCGAAAACCCTTTTTTACCTAATTTTTATATTGACCAATCCAGATATGCCTTTCCATTAGAAATGTCATTTTTAGCAGACCGCTATCAACAATTCACAGAAGACACCAATCAATTGGATCTTTTTAAAAGTTTTATGGTAAGTGATTATGACATTTATAAATCCCTAATATTTGCCAAGGTCACCCTACAACAAAACGAGTTTGACCTATATAGAAAAGTGTTCAACTTCATGTACAAAGAAGTTAAAAAACCTAAAATTTACGTTTATCTGTATCAAACTACAGAACGACTATTACAGCAAATTAAGCAACGAGGAAGAGACTACGAACAGAATATTGAACTTACCTATTTAGAAAAAATCAATAGGGGCTATTTTGACTTTTTACGCACCTACCCTAAAGAAAACCAACTAATTATAGACGTTAGCGCCTTAGATTTCGTAAGTAGCAGCAATGATTATGAAACGGTTTTAACCAAGATTGAAGACTTCGCCCTGACCAATTTATATCAATAATAAATTACCGGATTTCTTGTGTAAATGAAAAGAAAATCTTTTCTTGTGAAGGCATACGTGCAACTAACTAACTCAAACTATACTAAAAAACCTGGTCTACGACCAGGTTTTTTTATGCGTTAATTTTGCTCCAGCAATCCCAAACTACGATACCTACACTAACCGAAATATTTAAGGAATGCTTAGTCCCAAATTGAGGTATTTCCAATACTTCGTTACTTGCCGTAACCACATTTTGAGCAACACCTTTAACCTCGTTTCCAAAAACCAGGACCTGCTTCTTTTCTTTAGCAGGAGCATAATCATTCAATTGAGTTGCATTCTCTGCCTGTTCTACAGAAATTACATGACATCCTTCATTTTTAAGCCTTTCAACCAATTCTATTGTATTTGGAACATATTCCCAATCTACACTATCGGTTGCGCCTAAGGCGGTTTTATGAATATCCTTATGGGGAGGAGTAGCCGTTATACCGCATAAATATATTTTTTCAACAAGAAAAGCATCGGCCGTTCTAAAAACCGAACCAATATTATTTAAACTTCTTATATTATCAAGTACAATTATAATAGGTGATTTTCCTGCACTTTTATATGCTTCAACATCTATTCTCCCCAGTTCATCATTTCGTAATTTCCTCATAGTCCCAATTCAATTTCATTAGCACAATATGATCGTAAACTTATCCTCAAATATCAACAATAATTAAAATTTCAGGGATAAAACCATATTTTCGTGAAGGTGCAAAATTAATGAGATAAAGATAAAGTGGCGGAAAAAAGCAAAACAAAAAAGGTAACCCCTTTAATGAAGCAATATAACACCATCAAGACCAAATATCCTGATGCCCTATTGCTTTTTAGAGTAGGTGATTTTTATGAAACTTTTGGTGAAGATGCAGTGAAGGCTTCACGTATTCTTGGTATTATACTGACCAATAGAAATAATGGTGGAGAACGAACAGAATTGGCCGGATTTCCCCACCATTCATTGAACACATATTTACCCAAATTGGTTAAAGCGGGGCAACGCGTTGCTATCTGCGACCAATTAGAAGACCCTAAACAGACCAAAACCATTGTAAAGAGAGGAGTTACGGAATTGGTTACACCTGGGGTAGCCATGAACGATGACATCTTAAACTCAAAGACCAATAATTTTCTTTGTGCTATTCATTTTGGAAGGAAAAAAATAGGGATTTCATTCGTTGATATTTCTACAGGTGAATTTTTAACTTCTGAAGGCAGCGAAGAACAAATTGATAAATTATTACAAAATTTTTCACCTAATGAGGTATTGATATCTAAAGCCCATAAGAAAGAGTTTTTAGATGTTTTCGGTAAAAACCACCATCTCTTTTATTTAGAAGATTGGGTTTTCCAAGAAGATTATGCCTTGGAAAATCTTACCTCACACTTTAACACCAACACCTTAAAAGGTTTTGGCGTTGACCATCTAACCTGTGGGATTATAGCATCTGGGGTCGTTTTACACTATTTAGGAGAAACACAGCACAGACAATTACAGCATATATCAAAATTACAACGTATTGCTGAAGATGATTATATATGGATGGATAGGTTTACCATTAAGAACCTTGAACTCTATCATTCCACCAATGTAAACGCGGTGACGCTTTTAGATGTTATCGACAAAACGATATCACCCATGGGTGGGCGAATGATAAAACGATGGCTTGCACTACCCCTTAAGAACCTGCAAAAAATTACCCGGCGACAGGAAATTGTTTCTTACTTACACCAAAATGAGGTGACATTAGAAAAATTTCAGCACCATATTAAGCAGATGGGCGATATAGAGCGATTGATCTCTAAGGTAGCTACAGGAAAAGTAAACCCTAAAGAAGTGGTTCAATTAAAGAATTCGCTCGAAGCTTTAATACCTATCAAACAATTGGCTACTTCATCTGAAAACGAATCTTTGGCACTTACAGGGGATCAAATACAATCCTGCGACTTGTTAAGGGCTAAAATCAAAGAAATGCTTAGCGAAGAGGCACCTGTAAACATTTTAAAAGGTAGCACTATAGCCCAAGGATTTTCAGAAGAGCTAGACGAACTAAGAGGTTTAGCCACATCTGGAAAGAACTATTTAAATAATATGTTGGAAAGGGAAACAGCTGCAACCGGCATTACATCCCTAAAAATAGCGTCCAACAATGTTTTTGGATATTACATAGAAGTAAGAAATACCCATAAAGACAAGGTTCCGGAAAATTGGACACGTAAGCAAACTTTGGTTAATGCAGAACGCTACATTACCGAAGAACTAAAAGAATATGAAGCAAAAATTTTAGGAGCTGAAGACCGTATTCTAACCTTGGAACAGCAGCTTTTCTCTCAATTGGTTGTGTGGATGCAAGAATACATTACCCCCGTACAGAACAATGCACACCTGGTTGCGCAGTTAGACTGTCTCTGCGGATTTGCCCAATTGGCAAAAGAGAATGCCTATAACTGCCCTACATTGAACGACTCTACTGATTTAGAGATTACCGAAGGAAGACACCCTGTCATTGAAAAACAATTACCATTAGGTGAACAGTACATTGCAAACGATTTACAGTTAGACAGATCCAATCAACAGTTCATAATGATCACCGGTCCCAATATGAGTGGTAAATCCGCATTACTAAGGCAAACGGCATTAATAGTGCTATTGGCACAAATGGGAAGTTTTGTTCCTGCGGAAACGGCTAAAATTGGCGTCGTTGATAAAATATTTACCCGTGTAGGAGCCAGCGACAACATTTCAATGGGCGAATCTACTTTTATGGTCGAAATGAACGAAACCGCCTCTATTCTTAACAACCTGTCTGAGCGTAGTTTGGTACTGTTAGATGAAATAGGTCGTGGTACCAGTACCTATGATGGTATTTCTATTGCCTGGGCCATATCCGAGTATTTACATGAGCACCCAGCAAGGGCAAAAACCATGTTCGCCACCCATTATCACGAGCTAAATGAAATGACCAATACCTTTGGCCGTATTAAAAATTTCAATGTAGCTATCAAAGAACTAAAAGACAACGTTCTCTTCTTAAGAAAATTAATCCCCGGAGGTAGTGAACATAGTTTTGGTATTCATGTAGCTAAAATGGCCGGTATGCCACAACAAGTAATTCAAAAAGCCAACAAGATTCTAAAAAAATTAGAAAACAAACATGTAAGTGGTGAGGTTACGGATAAGCTTATAAACGATTCTGACGAAATGCAACTTAGTTTTTTCAATTTGGACGATCCGTTATTGGAAGAAATAAAGGATGAAATAACCCATTTGGACATAGATACGCTCACACCTGTAGAAGCATTAATGAAATTAAATGAGATTAAACGTCTGTTAACCAAGGACAAAAAGGCGACATCATAAAATATTTAATTCTTTTACACTTTTTTACTTTGGAATTTACAGAATTGTATTAAATTTGCACCCGCATCTTTTAAGAGATGCACGTTCATAAACTTGCGAAAATAGCTCAGCTGGTAGAGCGCCACCTTGCCAAGGTGGAGGTCGCGGGTTCGAATCCCGTTTTTCGCTCTGCAAAATGTTGTTCAGCAACATTTTTAAAAAAACCAAGTATGCTCGAGTGGTGGAATTGGTAGACACGCCGGACTTAAAATCCTGTGCTCTTTGGGGCGTGCGGGTTCAAGTCCCGCCTCGAGTACCACAAACCCCTGAAATCAATTGATTTCAGGGGTTTTTTATTTTATGTACTTTACAAATTGAAGTCGAAAGTTATTTACTAACTTTAGTATTGAAATAGTTTACATGCCAAAAAAAATTCTCAAAATACTCGGATTACTTTTCATACTGTTAGTATTCGTCATTTTTACATGTAATATCATAATTTCAAACACCGCTGACGGAAAAACCTTTACCGACATCTCATCAACACCCAAGAACAGAGTAGGTTTAGTTTTAGGAACCTCAAACAAACTAACCAATGGCTCTCCCAATCCGTATTATACTTATCGTATAAATGCCACAAAAGCGTTGTACAATGCCGGTAAAATAGAATTTATACTTGTTAGTGGTGATAATGGCAGTATTTACTATAATGAGCCAGATACCTTTAAAAAAGATTTGATAAAGGCTGGTATTCCTGAGCGGGCAATTTTCTTGGACTATGCAGGTTTTAGGACTTTAGACTCAATGTTTAGAGCAAAGTTTATTTTTGGTTTGAACAATGTTACCGTAATCTCGCAAAAATTCCACAACGAGAGAGCTATTTATATAGCCAAACAAAAGGGGCTTAACGCTATTGGATTTAACGCTCAAGACGTTTCTACCAGTCAAGGCATAAAAGTGCAGCTAAGGGAATATTTGGCACGGGTAAAGGTATTTATCGATATGCTTTTAAATACCCAACCAAAATTCTATGGCACCACTATAGAAATAAAATAGCTTACTTTTAATCTTACCAACTAATCTTATAAGTAATGCCAAGTTTTAAAACAGTACTGAAAAATTTAGGTCCAGGAATCTTATTTGCCAGTATGGCCATTGGCACCTCTCACTTGGTACTATCTACTAAAGCCGGTGCCCAATATGGTTGGCTTATGATAATACCTATTATACTGGCCAACGTATTAAAGTATCCATTTTTCGAATTTGGAGTAAGGTACACTAACGTCACCAATAAAACATTGATAGAAGGATACCTAAACCGTGGTAAAGGTTATTTATGGTTCTATGCCATCATAACATTTGTTACCACTTTTACCATCTTAGCGGCATTGTACACCGTTACTGCAGGGCTATTCATAAACTTGTTTAATATTGGACATAGTTCTATTGCTATTGTAGCTTTATCGCTTTTCTTGATCATTAGTGCCCTTTTGATTTTTGGAAAATATAGATTCTTGGAGATTAGTTTAAAGTTTGTAATAAGCATATTGTTCATTGCGCTATTGGTTACAACCGTACTAGTGATTGTCAAAGGACCGGTTGACCATGCATTGGACTTTGAACCACTACCTATTTTCAATGAAGTAGGAATTCTTTTTTTAATAGGGTTAATTGGGTGGATGCCCACGACCGTTGAAGCTTCTAGCTGGATTAGCTTGTGGAGCATAGAAAAATGGAAAAATCAAGAAAAGCCAAGTTTAAAAGAATCTTTACAAGAATTTAATATGGGCTATATTATAACGGCAATTCTTGCGGTATTTTTTATGGTCATAGGATGGTATACATTATATGGAACCAACACCCAGCTCAGTAATAATGCCATAAGCTTTGCGGATCAAGTTGTTCGCCTGTTTACTGAGCATATTGGCACTTGGGCTTATCTATTTATAGCAATTTCAGCATTTGCCACTATGTTTAGCACATGCATGACGGCACATGATGCGTTGGCAAGGGTAAGTTTGGATATTATTTCCCTATTAAAACCAAAAGAGAAATGGTATAGCACAAAAAACGCTTACACCACAGGAATACTCATCTTGACCTTCATCAACTTTGTTGTCATTGCCGCATTTAGTGCAAACATGGGAAATTTAGTTGCTTTGGCCACTTTTGTATCTTTCGTTGTAGCGCCATTAGTAGGATACATGAATTTAAAAAATGTTACCAGTAGTGATCTAGACCCAAAATTTTGGCCCAATAAGCAGCTAAGATTTTTAACCTATGTAGGTATTTTGTTTCTCTCCCTCTTTGCGCTTTACTATTTCTATATTATCATTTTATAGTAGGCAAGGTTGCTTTCCCTATTCCACTACAAAAAGCGTTCGTTCATTCTGCTTATGAAGAAAATCTAAACAATAAGCGCCATTGGTACAATTGTTTACAATATTCTCTTCTCCATACCCCGTAGCCTCAAGTATATTATGTGAACCCAAACCATTGTTCAACAAATACTGCTTAATGGTATTGGCCCTGTCTTGCGACAATCTTTTATTGTACGAACTACTACCTCTACTGTCCGTGTACGAAAGAATTCTTAATCTTATTTGTGGAAAGCGCTCTACCGCGTCTATAACTTTTTTCAATTGCCCCTCTACTTGAGCATTCAAAATTGACTTTCCCTTATCAAAATAAAACTTATCCAATTTAATAACTGTTTTCTCTTCCCGTTCCGTTACCAAATCTTCCATTTTGGCAAGACCCATATTGTAAGAGGAATTTTGAATTTCCTCCATCCCTTCTTCAGAGTAGGTGGTGGAGAAAATAGAATAACCGTCACTCATTGCCTGTATGGTGACCTGAGACATCCATGGAACTTCAATTCTAAAACTTCCGTCCGAATTAGACACAACTTCCTTTAAAATATCTCCATTTTGATTCAACAGTCTTACCTGTGCTCCTTCCAAACCTGCTTTATTTCTTAGATTAACCACCTTGCCCCCAAGTGCAAATGTTTTTAATCCTGGTGATTTATCGAGCATAAATCCATAAAGATCATCCCCACCTTTTCCGCCTTTTCTATTTGAAGCGAAAAAACCGGACAATCCATTACCCTCCTTAGCCTTCTGGATTATAAAGCCGAAATCATCGGATACCGAATTGATACCTTCACCTAAATTTACAGGAATGGTATATGTTTCATTAGCTAGTATATTAGATTTATAAACATCCATACCACCTAGACCATAAAAAACGTCGGAAGAAAAATATAAGCTTCCTTCATAGATATATGGAGCTATTTCATTTCCGGGCGAATTTATTCTAGGTCCCAAATTAATTGGAGCAGACATTATTTGACCATTATTGGTGTACACATAATATAGGTCTGTACCACCATAACTATCATCAAAATTTGCCGCAAAATATAATCGTTCAGTATTATCATCAAAAAATGGATAATAAAAAGAAGTACTTAAATCCTTTAAGATAAATCTAAATCTACCATTTTCTGAAAGTGTACCAATGGCTAAAGCATTCTTCCCATTTTCATCATATCTTAATTCACCATCTTCGGTGTTGGAAAGAATGTAAAAGAACGTGGACAATTTTGTTGAGTAATAAGGTGTTGATTTATGAAACTCGGTAGCCGGTATTTCTTTAAAAGTTTCTACATCTAAAAGCGTATTTGTTGAACTTATTCTAGCAAAATAAATATCCAAATACGATTCGCCCGTAGGGCCATATACATTTTTAGAATTTCTAGATCTACTACTACTGAATAATATTCCATTTTTATAAAACGCTGGGGAGAAATCTCCCTGAGGACTATTAAGCCCTAAATCGCGAATTGTTTTATCTTCATTGCCTGCCGGAATTTCCAATAAGCTATAATTGAACTCTGCGTTTTCTAAAAGTTCTGGAGATAATTTATCCGCTTTTGACCTAAGAAAAGTTTTCACTCTATCTCGTTCTGAATTTTTAGAAAGGCTTTGCAACATTTTATTGAACCTGTTCACAGACATAATAGTGTCATTCTTATTGACCTCTAAATATAGCTCTGAAGCATTATCATATTTACCCGTGCTAAAGTATGAGTCCGCTAAATTCAGTAATTGATGGTTAGTCAATGGTTTCTTTTCCATTTCCTTTTTATACTCTGCAATTGCCTGTTGGTAGCGATATCCATAAAAAAGATTATCTGCCTTGGACTTCTTGTCTTGGGCAAAACCCAAAAGCGGTATAATAATCAGAATTGTTATGAGAAATTTAAATTTCATTATAGTTCTATTTAAAAGAAACGTGGTGAATCTACTTGTTTAGGTTTTCCTTTCGCATTCTTGTCACCACTTCCTTTTGATTTCGCTGCTCCTTGTCTACCTAAATAGAATTTTAGTATTATTTCATGAGAACCATTATTGAACTCACCTAACAAGTTTGTATTGTAATCATAAGAATACCCTGCAAACAATTGGTTTGATATTTGAAAGCCTGCTAAACCACTGAATGCATTGTCTAGACGATAGGATGCACCAGCTGTAAATACATCTGAAATTAAAAAATTACCCGATAAGTTTACATTCACGGGTGAACCTGCAATAGTATTGACCAAAAATGCCGGTTTAAACTTTAAATTATCTGAAAGTTCAAATACATAGCCACCTATAAAATTAAATTGAAGTTTGTCTTCAACTATAGATGATACTTCATCATTATACACACCTTCTGTCAAAAAATTAGGAACAGAGGCACCTAAGTACCAATCTTCAGCATACAGGAAAGCACCTGCACCAACGGTTGGATAAAATTTGCTCAACATTTCATCATTAAGGTCCTCACCCGGATTTTCAAAAGTTCCTTTAGAAAAATCAACATTTAAAAAAGAACCTCCTGCATCTATACCAAAAGAAAGTTTAGTCTCATCTGTAACCATAATTTGATATGAATAAGAAACATCTGCATAGGTTTGCGTTGTTGGTCCTAATTGATCACTAACAATATTTAAACCCAATCCAACTTTTTCATTTTGAAAAGGAAGGTTAGCTCCAAAACGAAATGTACGGGGTGCCCCGGGAATATCTATCCATTGAGCTCTATACAGACCAGAAAACTCAGGGTTTTCTACCGTACCCACATAAGCAGGATTAAAGCTACCAATATTGTACATGTACTGGGTATACTGCGGTTCTTTCTGTGAAAATGCATTAAAGCCTATCAGAGAAAATAGCACTAAGGCAATAGTATAACTAGTTTTATTAAAGTTATAATCCATAATTTATTTTATCTAATAAGCTGTATCCAACCCTTATCCAATGTTTCGGGTCCGTTATTGATACTATAATTCATAATATAAAAATAAGTTCCTTTTGGCACTTCTTTTCCTTTATAGGTACCGTCCCATACATCACCGTCATTTACTTTTTCCGTTTCAAATACCAAGTTCCCGTATCGATCATAAATCTTGATCTTATAATGTAAGGCAACATCAATACCGGTTTCAGGATCTGTACGGTTTATACGCAGTACCTCATTCTGATTATTTCCATTGGGAGAAAATTGGTTGAACAAGAAGCCTGGGTCTGCCGGACTTTTTTCAATCACTTCAACCTCAACGGTAGCCTCATTGTTTAACGTATTGCTATCTCTTGGGGTAGACCTTACGATATTTGCGGTATTTGTATACGTACCTGTAGCCGGAACCACGGCCCTAATCCTTAAAGTTGCTGTTTCTTCTCTTTCCAAAGCCGGAATATTCCAATTACCGGTATTCTCATCATAAACGCCATTGAAATCAGATTCTGCCGAAACAAACATAAACCCGTTTTCAAGTAATATTTGATCATTCACAATAATATCTGTCACTACATCAGATACAGAAATATTGGTTACCCTGATCACAAACTCAACTTCATCTCCCACTAACACCTTATCCGGTCTAGCCTCTTTTGAAATTCTTAGGTCTACACCTTCTGGAGCCTCAGTACTTAAATCTACCGTAGCTTCATCATTATCAGGATTATTATCCGTTGGTATAGATTCTAATAGTACAGCGGTATTTGTGTACGGACCTTGTTCTGCGACAAGAACAGTAATATTCAATTCAACAGAAATACCTGCTTCAAGTTCTGGAATGTTCCAATTACCCGTTATTTCATCATAATCGGCAGAATCAGCGGACACAAATTCGAACCCAAGCTCCAATAAATCACCAATTACTATTGACCTTGCCGTTCTATCTGATAAGTTAGTGACCAAAATGGTAAATACGATAGTATCGCCAACCAATGCGTCAATATTATCCACTGATTTTAACACTTCTAAATCTATAGGCGCATCGCAATTTGGTGTGGCTACCGGATCACAAGGATCATCTGGATCAGAACCATTTGTTTGTTCATCTAAATCTGAAATACCGTCACCATCGCTATCACAACTACCATTAAATCTATTAGGTATACATGGATTATTATTTGCAGGATCTTGCTGATCATTAACCCCGTCATTATCGGCATCGTCCGTATTAGAGTCCAATGCATCAATAGTACCATCGCCATCCTCATCTAAAGGGTTATTGATATCATCACCTACTTCCTCACCATCCTCAATACCATCACCGTCAGTATCAGGATCATTGGAGTCAGTCCCCAAAACCACTTCCTGACCACCTAATAAGCCATCATTATCGTCATCAGTTTCACAATCGCTCACATTGATCGTAACTTCAACGGTAGGGTTTTCACAAGGAGCCGTAGAATCTGTTGTAGTATAACTAAACACATAAGCACCAGAAGTAGCCCCTTCAAACTCAACAACATTAGTAGAGCTAATAGTCATATTATCAGGACCCGATACAAAAATCCACACACCAGGATCCGCACCATTTAACCTAGAATCTAGATCTATTGCCGTAAGTCCGTTTGCTGCCACATTACATATAGAACCATTTGTTGCTGTCCCGACTGAAGCCTGAGACCCGATTCTTGCTACTACAGGTTGTCTTTCAGTAGTACATTCATTCTCGGTAGCCTCAACATAATACGTAGCAGTAGCATTCAATGAAGGCGTCGTAAACGTTTCACCGGTGGCGATCGGAGTAACAGCATCTAAAGAATCATACCAATTTACAGAGGCGCCATCACTAGGTTCTACACTCAATAATAATGTGCCCGGACCACAACGTTCATTATCGTTGATAACCGTCAATTGAGGCAATACATTACGAACAATTTGTACTTCTATAGTACCACTTGCACAATTATTATCTTCATCATAGAAAAAACCATAATAAGACGCTGGCAAATCAACATCTTGAGCCTCTGCAACGGTTAGATGCGAATTCGTATTTAACGGATTGGAAACCCTACTCCAGGTTAAAACCGTTCCCGCAGGTGCAGTACTAGAAGTATAATCAAATAGATTAGCCGAAAAGGGATCACCAGCATTTTCAACACAATAAATATTTGAAACAGACTCGTCTAAAATTGGCGCTGCCACACAGTTATCATCATCTTGTATAGTACCTGTAGCCGTACCTCCATTTGCGCGTTGCACATTATTTGTTGGCAACCCCAATTGTACGGTAAAAGTCTCTGTGTTTTCTAAAACAGCATCATCATTAATAGCTACTGTTATAGTTTGAGTTTCACCGGCATCGCCAGTAAATATCAGAGAACCATTGTTACCAGTAAAATCTACACCACCACCTTCTGCAGTATCATCAAAAAACGAATATGAAACCGTTGTACCACCAATAACCTCTAAATCCAATTCCACTTCGAAAACCATTTCACCGGCAGCATCGTCTTCATTTAATGATTCGTTAGAAATTGTTAATGTCGCTTGGTCATTATCCTCAATTTCAACCGTAGCCGATTGCGTAGCAACCGAACCTAAAGAATAACCAGTACCATTTTGCAATGTAATTATAACAGTTTCCGTCCCTTCTTGAATTGCATCGTTGATTGGCGAAATATCTATTTCTACAGATTGCTGACCGTTTGGAATGTTTACCGCATTTGCATTTATAGCTGTATAATCTGTTCCATTACCAGCCGTTCCCGCAATAGTATAATTAATGGTCATTGTGGTACCCGTATTATTAGGAACACTAAGACCAATTGTAAATTCACCGGGTGAAACTGCATTGTTACTCTCTGCCGCAGTACCATCTGAAGCTGTAATTTCCGCTACATTGGTATCCTCACTAACAATGACTACAGTAGCATTACTTGGACCACCAACAGTATATCCCGTTCCATTGACCAAAGTTAAAATCACCGTTTCATTACTTTCAATGTCATCATCATTAATAGGAGTAATAGTAATGGTACCTGTGCTCTCACCTTCTTCTATTACCACAGACCCCGAAAGATTAGTATAATCATCTCCTTGATCGGCAGTTCCTCCAATTGTGTAATCAATTTCTAAATCGTCCCCTGTGGCGTTTACTTTCTCTACATCTACGGTAAACACCCCAACACCAAGAGGGCTCTCATTTGCAGTGGCATCCGTAGATTCAATAGATGCTTCAAAAATATCGGTATCATTTATGTTAACAGTAGCAGTAGCAGAACCTGCATTTCCTAAATTGTATCCGGTTCCTGTTGCCAGATTCAAAATTACAGTTTCAGCATTCTCTACTAAATTATCATTTATGGGAGTTAACAAAACCGTTGCATCTTGGCTGCCATCTGCAATAATAGCAGAACCGCTCAATGCTGAAAAATCTGACCCGGATGTTGCTGTACCTGCAATCGTATAATTTACTGTAATTGGATTACCAGTATTATTTACCTGATCCAAACTGATTGTAAACAACCCGGTATTCGTTACATTATTTGCTTCTACAGCAGTAGCATCAGTAGCAGTAACAGATGCTACGAAAGCATCGTCATCTACTATTGTAACAGTATCCGTATTAGGTGTTCCAATTTCATAAAGCGCACTATTAATACTGTTCAGCGTAATTACTACTGTTTCATCACCTTCAATTAAAGCATCATCTACGGGGGCAATGTTAAGATTGGTGAAATCTGAACCGTCTGGTATATTGGCATTACCGGTAATGGTAAAATCATCGCCTTCTGTTGCGGTACCACTAATGGCATAGTCTACAGTTAAGGCACCACCCGTATCATTCTCCTCACTTAACTCTATTCTAAATCGGCCATTGTTTCCTGAGCCATTTTCATTGGTACTTGGTCTATTTGCCAAAACAGTAACTTGAGCAAGGTCATTATTAAGAATTGTACCCGTACCCGTATCTCCCGCAATTACACTTGTATTATCATCACTTGATAATGTTGCAATAAATGTTTCATTGCCCTCAACTCGAGTATCGTTACCTGTAACAACTGCCATTTGTTTAGATGTTTGCCCTGGCAAAAAAGTAATTTCTTGTTGGTCGCCATTATAATCGTCCGGATCAGTAAACCCTAAAGTACCTTTAGTTGCAGTACCGCCAGAAAAATCAACTGTTACGGTATGCTCATAGACAACAGCTTGATCAGTACTAATATCAAATACTAAATTATTTCCTTCGGTAGCTTGTACATTATTAATCTGTAAAGTTGTAGTATCATCATCTGCAATAGTTACAGTTGCCTCGTCATTTGCAGAATCAATATTATAATCATTACTTGGTGATAATTTAACGATTACCGTTTCCTCCCCTTCTACAAATAAATCATCTAACACACTAACATTTATATACTCACTACCTCCCCCAAAAAAATCAACAGTTATTGGAACCGAACGACTTAGAGTTCCAAAATCAGAACCTTCTGTTGCTGTACTACTTAAAATCACATCATAATTGACAGTAACATTCCCTGAAAAACTAAGAGAAGCCACGCGAACTATAAATCTACCAGGTAAAATATTACCTTCAGTTGCATCTCTATCATTTTCAATAGATACAAATTGCGCAGAAACACTTTGGGAAAAAACCCAAAAAACCAACAATGTAAAAACAAAGAAAAATTGCTTAAATCGTTTAGTATTCTGAAAATTCAAAAGACTATAGTATATACTTATTTTCATAGCATTCTTTATCAAACCCTAAATTATGATTGGGAAAGTTCTACATTCACAACCAAAAATTAGGGTCTCAATATTACAAAAAAATCAAGGTAAACCTCTCAGAAACAGTTGAAAAAAGGATTTATGGGTTAAATGGTAATATTAAGGAAACAAAGGCTAGTCTGTTAGTTGCGGTGATTGCGTTGTAACCGAAGGCTCAATTTTTCTTACCAACCCTTGTAATACCTTACCAGGACCTATTTCAGTAAAAATAGTAGCACCATCATTGACCATTTGCTGCACACTTTGTGTCCATTTTACCGGTGCCGTCAATTGCAACATTAAATTCTTTTTTATTTCATCTGCACTGTGCACCGCAGTTGTAGGAACATTTTGATAGATAGGACAACTTGGCATTGAAAAAGTTGTATCATCTATGGCCGCAGCCAATTCTTCTCTAGCAGGTTCCATTAATGGAGAGTGAAAAGCACCACCTACGGGTAACATTAATGCACGTCTTGCTCCAGCTTCTTTTAACTTTTCACAAGCTTGTTCTACAGCAGGCACCTCACCTGAAATAACCAATTGACCAGGGCAATTGTAATTTGCAGCCACAACAATTCCGTCAATTTCTGAACAAACTTTTTCTACAACAGCATCTTCTAACCCTAATACCGCAGCCATAGTCGATGGCTTAAGTTCACACGCCTTTTGCATTGCCAAAGCACGTTGCGATACCAATTTAAGTCCGTCTTCAAAACTAAGGGTATTGTTTGCCACAAGTGCAGAAAATTCCCCTAAAGAATGACCTGCAACCATATCTGGCTTAAACGTATCCCCCATTACCTTACTTAAAATCACGGAGTGCAAGAAAATAGCAGGCTGGGTTACTTTGGTTTCTTTTAAACCTTCAGCAGTACCATTGAACATAACCTCAGTAATTTCAAAGCCTAAAATATCATTGGCTTTAAGAAACAATTCTTTTGCAATAGGGTATTTCTCGTATAAATCTAACCCCATTCCAACAAATTGAGCACCTTGCCCAGGAAAAACATATGCGTTCATAACTTTTAGTTTTGGTGGATCAAAAGTACGTATTTTAGCTAGATTGCCATACCCTCAATTCTTTTTGAGTCAACGATTATTCTTTAAACCAGCCTGAATACATTGTATATGCCTCTGCAATTCTATTAATTTCACCTGAACTGAGCTCAGGACTAATATCCTTTATCTTCTTTGCGGGCATACCGGCAAAAATACTTCCAGACGGCACATGGGTTCCTTTTGTAAGAACTGCTCCTGCTGCAATTATACTATTACTTTCTACAATGCAATCATCCATAATTATACTTCCCATACCCACCAATACGTTATCATGAATGGTACAACCATGAACAATTGCATTATGACCAATAGAAACATTATTACCAATAGTTGTTGGAGACTTCAAATAAGTACAATGAACCACAGCACCATCTTGAACATTTACTTTATTGCCCATTTTTATAAAATGAACATCTCCCCTTAATACTGCATTGAACCAAACACTACATTGCTTGCCCATACTTACCTCACCAACTATTGTTGCATTTTCAGCTATAAAACAATCTTCCCCTATAATTGGTTCTTTACCCTTAACCGCTTTTATCATTTGTACATTAATTAAAATATGATAGAAAATCTTTCTTTTTTGAAGCGGACACCATAACTTCTTTTCCGTTAGACATCACCACGCTGCCCCCTTTACCTTTTTTATACTTCACCACCTCGTTCACATTGACCAAAAAAGATTTATGAACACGCGCAAAAGGATAATTTTTTAATGCATCCTCAAAATACTTTAAGGTTTTACTCACTAATATTTTCTTGTTCAACAGGTAAATTTCAGTATAATTATCATCTGCCTTGCAATACAAAATATCGGCAATATTCAGGACTTGAAAACCATCTTGTTGAGGCAAAGTCAATTTCCCTTCTACCCCATTAAATTTTGTACTTAGTACTTCTCCTTCCAAACTTGCCTCTTTTTCACGAACAGTTTCTACATAAGCTACTGCATTTACCAGTTCATCAATATTAATTGGCTTGGTTAGGTAGTATGCAGCATGATTGTTTAAAGCATCTTTTGCATAATGATCATACGCGGTAACAAAAACGGTTTCAAAAGTTCTATCGGGCAGTTGATCCAGTAAATCAAAAGCATTACCGAACGGCATTTCTACATCTAGAAAAACGAGATCCAAACTATTACTCCCAATTAAGGTCAAAGCATCCTTAATTGATGAAGCCTCTCCCAACAATTGAACACTAGGGCAATATTTAGAGATATAATTTCGTAATATCTCCCTACTATTGGCCTCATCTTCCACTATAATTGCATTTAAGCTCATTTCTCCCTTTTTAAAATAAATAAAACTTTAGTTCCGGTTCCGTTCTCTTGTAAATCTGAAATTTTAATATCCACCTTATCGGTATACATATCATTCAATATTGCCACGCGTTTTTGAATAATACCCATTCCTTTAGATTTTTGTTTCTTTTGATTTTGGGTTTTTATTTCTGCAGATTTCTTTCTTCCAATACCATTATCTGTGATTGAAATAATTATAGAGTCTTTACTATTCTCCTTAACGGCAACTAAAAGCTCTCCTTTTTCTTCCCTATATCTTAATCCATGCCAAATGGCATTTTCAATGTAGGGTTGCAATAACATTGGAGGTATTTGAAACTTGGACACCTGTACAGACTCATCTACGGTAATTTGATAATCAAATTTATCTTCAAATCTAGAATGCTCTAGCTTTATATATAATTCCAATTGCTGTAATTCTTTTTCTAAGGGAATAAAATCTTCTTCAGAGTTTTCTAGTACAGAGCGCATTAATTTGGAAAAGTCACTAAGATATCTATTAGCACTGCGCTCATCACTTTTAGAAATAAAATTATTAACGGAATTTAATGCGTTGAAAATAAAATGCGGATTCATTTGAGAGCGCAATGATTTCAAGGCTAATAAGTTATTTGCCAATTTCTGTTGTTGATTACTTCGATAAAAGAAGAAGGCTGCCAAAAGGGTCAATAATAACCCAAATATTAAAGAGTAGATAACCAGCTGTTGTCTCTTATTACTTTCCTTTACCAGCTCTTGCTCCGTTAAAGCCAAATCATATTTACTTTGAGACAGTTCTCGCTCCTGTTCCAAGCCCGTAAGTCGGTTTTGAGCATTTGCTATCTCTCTATTAAAGCGACTAGCCCTAGAGATTTCTTGTTCTTTTCGTACATATAATGAATCTACCAATGCCACGTAGGTCTGGTAAGTTTCCAAGGCCTTTGTGAAATCCCCTTTCACTTTATACACTTCAGACAGTTTTCTTGTGGCATCTTTTTGCACCACCAAATCATCGTCTGAGTCAGCCTCAACAATACTCTTTTCCAAAAAGGGAATAGCCTCATTGTACTTATCTTGAGAGATGTAGGCATTGGCAATCTTATAGTTTATTCGTTGGGATGTTATCGTATCTCCAAGTTCAAGCTTTTTAAGTCCAACATTAGGCGCGTTCAATCTTTTTAATTCCTGTAAACTGCTTTTACGCATATTGATTTCTTCATTGAACCTACTTTTAGTATTGTAAAAATCCGCTACCTTTTCTTTTTCTTGCAATGCCCTTTTTGGTGCTGATTGTACCGCAAGCTCCAATGAATTTCCATAATAAGCCTCTGCCGCCATAGCCTGGTTATCCATAGAATATGAATCGGCCAATTTGGAATTCAAGTCGATCATTTTTGAGGTATTCTGATTTTTTTCGGCAATCAACAGACCTCTGTTATACAACTCTATTGCTTCTTTGGTTTTGCCCTCACCCTTTTTAGCATCACCTAATAGTTCATAAAGTACTGCACTTTGATAAGGCGGCATAGTTTTTACCTTCGACAAGGGATCCAATAAACCTATAGTCTCATTGAATCTTGACGTTAAATTGTACGCCCTGCCCAACAATAAAGATGTGGCAATGGTCTTATTGTTCTCTAACGCATCTTCATAGTTATCAATAGCTAAGTCCAATTGCTTGTGATATTGATAGACCTCCCCAAGTTTGGAAAGCGATCGTGCCAATTCCTTCCTTCTCCCTCTTTTTCCTAATAAAGCTATAGATTGGGCCACAAAGTCAATACTCTTTTCAATATCCTTGGCTTTGTAGTGTTCTGCGGAATCTAACAGTTGTTGATGTCTTATAGAAATATCAGGCGGTGAATTTGACCTGTCACTAACCGAAGACTCAAAGCCTTCTACCAAGATCAGTACATCATCATTTTTTTCTACATTATACCATAATGTCTCAATATCCTGATGCTCAATTATGAGTTGATCACCAATTCTTGTTTTAATTTCAAATTCTCCCAAGGCATTAGTAACCACGAACACCCCTATATCATTTGATATAGAAACACCGGAAATTGGTTGTCCTGTGCTCCTAACCTCAACCCTACCTTTTAAATTGAATTTTAGTGCATTGTTTTGAGATTGTGAATAGATAACGTTCCACCCCAAAAACAAACAAACCATTATGTAAATACAATAATCTTTCATACTCAATTACTATGGTAAACTTAGCTGATAATTATGGTACTAAAAAATGAAGTAATTGCAAAACTTACACTTAATCTAGCATTATTCATAAGTTAACAAACCCATAAAACCACTTTACTAAGCCATAAGGCACCTTCGCTCATTTCAATTATTCTAAGAAAAACTTAGCAGTTAGTTTCGTCTTGAATTAAAAACGAAAATTATGAAAATCTTAAAACAACTTGGATCTATAGGTATTGCACTATTGACCATATCTAGCGTATATGCCTGTAATACTAACGAAAGAAGAAAACCAATTGAACTAATTGCACATGCTACTAACCCAGTAGAACCAAAAAAAGACAATACTATTCAAATAGCGTTGTTATTGGATACAAGTAATAGCATGGACGGTTTAATTAACCAAGCCAAGTCTCAACTTTGGGATATCGTAAACGAGTTCAGTTTGGCTAAATGCGGAAATGACACTAGACCCAACCTACAAATTGCAATATATCAATATGGGAATGACAATCTTTCAGCAAGTGAAGGATACATTCAACAAGTTCTTGGATTTAGTAGTGATCTTGATGAAATTTCTGAAAAACTCTTCTCATTAACCACCAACGGTGGTGAAGAATACTGTGGTAAAGTTTTACAAACATCGCTACAACAATTACCATGGAACCAAAATCCAGATTTACTACGAATGATTTTCATTGCCGGTAACGAGCCTTTTGACCAAGGAAGGTATAATTATAGAAATGCGACCACCAATGCTAATGAAAAAGGGGTTACGGTCAACACTATTTTTTGTGGAAATTACGAATTAGGTATAAACACAGATTGGAAAAAAGGGGCTTCATTAACAGGAGGAGAGTATATGGCTATTGATCACAATAAAAAAGTGGTTCATATAAACACTCCTTATGATGACATCATAATCAAGCTCAATTCAAAATTAAACACCACATATATTTCGTACGGTACTTTAGGAAGAGAAAAGTACCAGGCACAGAGAGTTCAAGATGAAAATGCTTTAGAGATGGAAGAAGCCATTGCCGTTAAAAGAGCTGTTAGCAAAAGTTCAAGACTTTACAATAATAAAAAATGGGACTTAGTTGATGCCTATGCCGATGAGGAATTTGAAATTAGTACTGTTGAAAAAGATCAATTACCCAATGAGCTGAAGAACAAAAACGAAAAAGAAATCAAAGATTATATTGAATCTAAAAAAGCAGAGAGAATACAGATACAAAAAGAGATTCAAGAATATAACTCTAAACGTTTAGCATATATAGCCGAACATCAAAACGCTGATAAATCAGGTGAATTAGAAAATGCCATGATCAAGGCGATTAAAAAGCAAGCCGAATCAAAAAATTATAGCTTGGAGTAAATCAATTTCAATAAAAAGGTCCGTTACAAACTAGCTGACCTTTTTATTTTAATTAGCGGCAGGACAGTAGCAATCATACTTTCGCTCTGTCTGTCCAAAATCATACCCTAAGGTAATTTGGTGAAACCCACCATTATCAAAACGATAATCATTCATTTGATACGAATAATTATACGACACCATAAAGTTTTTAAAATTAGCACCAACTATAGGGGTTATCAACTGTAAGCGTTGCTCTCCAAATGAACCTGCATCTTGATATTGAGCTCCATCAAAACTTCTTCTATATGAGAGTCCGCCCCAAATACGACCAAAATCTACATCTTTATAAACCTTGGCGTTAATATCTAAACTCTTCTCCTTGGTAAATTCAGTTAACTGAAAAAGTACTGATGGCTCAAACTGCCATTCACTTCTTCCAAAGATATACCCTGCAGATACTAAAAACCTTCTAATATTATCAATTACTAATTCATCTGGGTTATCATTTCTATCCCTATAGTACAAATTTCTTTTGCTTCCGGTCAATGCATTTGTAACCGCAAAATGCGTGTAAAACTCTCCATAATTGTATGAAACACCAATATCGACATTTGCGTAAGAAGAACTTAATTTTATTCCTGAAACGGCAGGATCGGGAGTTACCGATCTAAATTCGGTTTCATCCAAGCTACTCTGTAATATAGTACCGCTAAGACCAAAAGATAGTTGATTTAACTGTCTTACATCATTACCGCCCATTCTTAAATGATGAGCGTAAGTAAGTTTAAGTCCGGTTTGAGAATGATAGCCATTAGCATCGTTAAAAACTATTGCACCTATACCACTTGGAGAATCACCTAACCTAAAATGGGCATTAATGGTTTGCAAACTAGGTGCATCATCAACATCAAACCATTGCTTTCTTGCAGTAGCCCTAATTTTTCCACCTTCACCAATACCGGCCATAGAAGGAAAAACCAAATAATAGTTATCTGACAAATAATCGAAATAAACAGGAATACCTTCTTGTGCATTAGATTTAAGACCAATCACAAGCACGGTAAACAATAATAGAATATGGTATTTCATCTTGGGACTTTAAAACTAGGGGTTAGTTTCGCTAATATAAAGTGTATAACGAGTTAACCTCAACATTATTATGTAGCTACAAACTAAGATTTCCTTTGTATTTTTGCTTAAAATTTTTGAGATATGAAAGAGTATTCAATCACGGTAGTAAAAACCAACAACCCACATATATTAAAATTCGAAACTAACCACTTGTTAGTACAGCGAAAAAATTACGAATTTAAAAATATTGACGAAGCCAAGAATAGCCCGTTGGCCCAACAACTATTCTATCTTCCGTTTATTAAAACAGTTTATATTTCTGGAGATTTTATTGGATTGGAACGTTACGATATTGTTCAATGGGAAGATGTAAAAGATGAAGTGGCACAGCAACTAGTTGAATATTTAAATGCAGGTGAGCCAATAGTCATAGAGGAAGATATGGACAAACCCATACCGGTTACCGTATATGCGGAAGTAACGCCCAACCCATCTACAATGAAATTTGTAGCCAGTAAAAAAATAGTAGGGTCTGCATTCGAATTTAAGAATATAGACGAAGCAAGAGATTCTAAACTAGCTACCGAACTTTTTCAGTTTCCGTTTGTGAAACAGGTATTTATAGATGAAAATTACGTTTCTGTTTCTAAATATGAAGTTGCGGAATGGGATGATATAACCATTGAACTACGAGAAGTAATAAGAAATTTTATTACCGATGGAAAACAAATAGTAGCGGATAATGCCAAAGCTATTGGAGCTGAAGCTCAAGTATCCGAAACAATTACTGCCGAAAGTACTGTTGAGCTTGATGAAACTTCACAAGAGATTGTTGATATTTTGGAAGAATATGTAAAACCGGCTGTAGCTAGTGACGGAGGAAATATTATGTTTCAATCTTATGACACAGACAGCAAAACTGTAAACGTAATTCTACAAGGCGCCTGTAGCGGTTGCCCGTCTTCTACATTTACCCTAAAAAACGGTATAGAAACAATGTTGAAAAATATGATGGGAGACAAGGTAAATGAGGTAGTTGCGCTAAACGGCTAATTATCGATTTAAATGAATTAAAGTGTGCCTTCAATTTTTGTAACTTGTAGGAAATCTAAAAATCATTAATTATGGCAGTTTTAAAAGTAATCGAAATTTTAGCAAATTCTGACAACGGATGGGAAGATGCAGCAAAAAAAGCAGTTGCGGAAGCATCTAAATCAGTAAAAAATATAAAATCGGTTTATATCAACGAGCAAAGCGCTACCGTTGAAGATGGAAAAATCAAAAATTACAGAGTAAATGTTAAAATCACTTTTGAAGTGAAGTAACCATTTTGCTACAATATTAAAAGCGCCTTTTGGCGCTTTTTTTTGCCTTAAATCAAATTTACACAATGCCCCATTCACAAAAGCATACTAACAACCTTATTAAAGAAAGTAGTCCTTATTTACTTCAACACGCCCACAATCCTGTTCATTGGGAAGCCTGGAACGAAGACACATTACAAAAGGCAAAAGACGAGAATAAATTAATATTGATAAGTATTGGTTACGCAGCATGTCATTGGTGCCATGTTATGGAGCATGAATGCTTTGAAGATGAAGAGGTTGCCGAAACCATGAACGCCCATTTTATCAATATAAAGGTAGACAGGGAAGAAAGACCAGATATTGACCACATTTACATGGATGCACTTCAAATGATGACCGGTAGCGGCGGCTGGCCTTTAAATATTTTGGCCCTACCAGATGGTAGGCCTTTTTGGGGAGCTACTTTTGTTAAAAAAACCGATTGGATTCAAGTACTGAACCAACTTCAAAAACTGTACATAGAAGACCCTAATAAAATTACAGGGTATGCTGAAAATATGGCTCAAGGTCTAAAAGAAATCAATTCAATTACAAAGACCAGTAATGATGAGCTCATTAAATTAAACGAAATTGAAAAAATAATACAGGACTGGTCTAACTATTTTGATACGTTTTTAGGCGGATACAAACGCTCCCCAAAGTTTATGATGCCTACAAACATGAATTGTTTACTACATTATGCACACTCCCAAAATGATGACACTATTTATGAGTACGTAAACACCACCTTGACCAGAATGGCTTGGGGTGGCATATTTGACCATGTTGGCGGTGGTTTTTCAAGATACGCGGTAGACACCAAGTGGCACGTACCACATTTTGAAAAGATGCTATATGATAATGGTCTATTAATTAGTCTTTATTCTAATGCATATGCCGCTACCAATAAGCAACTTTACAAAAGTACCGTTGAGAAAACCATTTCATTTTTAGTAGAAGAGCTACTAGACAAGAGCAATGGATTTTACTCTTCTTTAGATGCCGATAGTTTAACCAAAAATGACAAGTTGGTAGAAGGAGCGTATTATGTTTGGCAAAAAGAAGAATTAATAAGAATACTAAAGGATGATTTTGAAATTTTCGAGGAGTATTTCAATATAAACTCCTACGGCCTTTGGGAAGAAGACAACTATGTGCTAATTAGAGACGGCAAAGCTTTGAACATAGCAATGAAGCACTCCATTACCAAAAAGGAGTTGAAGCAAATTATAACTCAATGCCTTGTTTTATTAAAAAAGGAAAGAAAAAAACGCAACAAACCCAGGTTAGACGATAAGATTTTGACTGCTTGGAACGGACTTGCCTTAAAAGGTCTTACCGATGCTTACAGGTACTTGGAGAATCCTCACTATTTAGATCTCGCATTAAGAAATGCACAATTCATCATTGAAAAAATGTCTGCTGAGGACGGTGGACTGTATCGTAATTTTAAGAACGGAGATAGCACCATTAAAGGGTTTTTAGAAGATTATGCATCGGTCATTGAGGCTTTTATTGGTCTTTATGAAGTTTCGTATGATGACAAATGGCTTAACCACAGTTTAAGACTTTCAAAATACGTAATAGACCATTTTACCGACAGTGAAACCGGACTCTTTTACTTCACATCTTCCAAAGAAGATGGGCTTATTAGAAGAACTTTGGAAATTGCAGATAACGTAATACCATCTTCCAACTCTATTATGGCACATAATCTACATAAACTCTCCAAGTATTTTCCAGAGGATAATTTAGATATTCGCTTAAACAAGATAATGACTTCAATGAAGTCTACGATAACAGAAAACCCTCAAAATAATTCTAATTGGCTTCATTTGGCTCAACTAATGGATCAGAAATTCTTTGAAATGGTCGCTATCGGTGAAAATTTTGAACCCATTTGCAAAACACTCATGAAGAACTATCTTCCAAACGTTATATTTGCGGCTTCAAACGCAAAAAATAGCAACTTACCTTTATTGATGAATAGGTATGTAATGAACAAAACGCTTATTTATGTTTGTAATCACGGAAGTTGTCAAATGCCTGTTGAAGAACCAAAAAAGGCTTTAGATTTATTGACTACAAACATCTCATAGTTTATTGACCACACCTTATTTCTAAAATCATCGATATCTTAAAGTTCGTTACAAATAATTTAAAATACAAAGATGGATAAAATCACAAACCTACAAGAACATGCAGATAAGGCCATAGAATGGATATGGGCCGCTTTACCAAGTTTACTTTGGGCAATTTTCCTTTTAATTGCGGGCACATACCTTATACGTTTCATTAATAAAATGATCCGAAAGTTCTTCGCCAGAAAAGATTATGATCTAGCCCTAGAATCATTTTTACAAAGCTTTATCAGTATTGCTTTAAAAATTATTCTGTTCGTATTGGTCATTACCCAGTTGGGAGTACAGACAACATCTTTGGTAGCAATACTTGCATCGGCAGGTTTAGCCATTGGTTTAGCATTACAAGGTTCTTTAGCCAATTTTGCGGGCGGAGTGCTCATACTATTGTTCAAACCATTTAAGATAGGAGACTTCATTTCTGCCCAAGGAGTAGACGGAACAGTAAAGGAGATATCAATCTTCACCACCAAAGTAAGTACATTTGGAAATCAGATTGCCATTATACCCAATGGACAACTATCTAACAACACCATTACCAATTATAATGCTCTGGATACCAGAAGGGATAAAATTGATGTAGGTATTGGTTATAGTTCCAACATTAAAGAAGCAAAGGAAATTCTTTTAGCGATTTGTAATGATCGCGATACCATACACAAAACCCCAGCCCCTGAAGTATATGTTGGTGAATTAGGTGATAGTTCGGTAAATCTTACCTTACGTTTTTGGGCGAACAATGCAGATTTTTGGGCCGCACACTTCTACGTTATGGAAGAAATAAAATATCGATTTGATGCTGCCGGAATTGAAATTCCGTTCCCTCAACGTGTTATTACGCAAATGAAAGGTTAATTACATAATGAATACCATTAAAAAAGCCCTTGAAACATCAAGGGCTTTTTTTTATGCCTTTGTCTTTTTGGTCTGAAGCACAAAATCTTTTAAATAATATGGTTCAAAATAAGCTACGTCTTCAAAATTAGACGCATTGAATTTAGCAGAAGATAGGCTAGCCATTTCTATAGCGGATGGCACAACATCACAATGATAAATTATCTTCTCGTCGGTAAAAAGTTCTTTAATCTTCTCTGCACCACTTCCTAGGAAATGAACCGTACTAGTTTTTATGAACTCGTTAAATGAGTTTTCATCAACGATTTCCGCTTTCGTTTCCCTAATTTCATTACCTAGTGAATCAAACACTGCAGAATACACTTCCATACGCCTTGCATCTAAAACAGGTATCAACACCTCATCTTCTTTAATTTTAATTTGCGTGGCCATACTCTTTAAAGTAGAAACCGATATCAAGGGTATACCTAAAGCGTAGCACAAGCCTTTTGCGGCAGAAACCCCAATTCGCAGTCCTGTATAAGACCCCGGACCTTTACTAACCGCTACAGCTTCTAAATCTGCCATTTTTAGAGAAGCCTTTTGCAATACCTCTTCAATAAATAAATGTAGCTTTTCTGCATGCGAATAGTTTGCAGAATTCAATTCCTTTATTGCTAGTATTTCTCCGTTTTTAGCAACACAGACAGAGCAATTTGTAGATGATGTCTCTAGGTTTAATAGTATTCCCATAATGCAAAGGTATTACATAAAATGAAAAAGCCCGTAACACTAGAATGCTACAGGCTTAATAATCATAAATTACTTTTATCTATTCTAAAGAAATTGGAATACCAAAATAGAATTCTAATATTTTTAATCTGAAAATATAATCATATTTTGTTCTAATCACCTCTGCTTCAGCATTATCTACTCGTGCCTGAGCTTGACTAAAATCAAAGGAATTCATTAAACCCACATCAAATCGCTCTTTTGAATATTGATACGCAAGACTTCTGGCCTCCAAGGTTTTTTGGGCAGCTTCATAAGCTTTATAAAAACTGGTTACATCTACATATGCCTGATTTACATCGGTCTCTAATTGCAGTTTGGTTCTTTCATACTCAATCTGCGCTAAGTCAACACTTATTTGAGATCGCTTGATATTATTTCTAACGCTCCATCCATTGAAAATAGGAATATTCATTTGCGCCCCATATGAAATACCATCATTTATATAGAGCTGGTCTTTAAATGGAATTGCCTCACCTGTAAAAGGATCATTGTTTTGATCCGAATATCTAGTGTTATAGTTAATGAACGCACCAACCGTAGGATATTTTTCTCCTTTTGCTATTTCTAAATCTTTTTGAGCCAGCTCTACACCGGACATTGCCAACTTTATATCATTTCTAAAAGTTAATGCGGTATTGAAAATAACCTTCGCTGAATTATTTAAAATATCAGATGGCGGAATATCGAACTCCTCTTCGGCAATTTCAAAACTCTCATAGTCGGTTATACTAAGTAACTGTGCTAAATTTAACTTGGAAATCAATATCAAATTCTGGGCATTGATTATCTGTTGTTCTTGACCTGCAGCAGTTGCTTCAATTTCCAACAAATCGCCACGAGCCACTACACCGGATTCCACCAATTCCTTGGTACGCTTTAAATCTTGTTCAGTAACCGCCAACTGTGCTTTAAAAACCTTTAAGGATTCCTTATTGGATAGCACCTGTAAATAAGCGTTGGCAACATTAAGTTTGATATCATCTTTTATATCGTCTAAACGATATTGATTGGCAATACTGTTCAGCTTTGCTCTTTCTATTCTATTAAAATTTCTAAGTCCATCAAACAAAGTAACGGACGAGGTCATATTACCTGAAGCAGAAAAAATTGTTGCCGAAACTAAGTTGTTTGTAGTAGGATCTAAAGCAAGACCTGTATTTGCCGAAGCACTTATAGAGCCATTTAAATTTGGCAGAAGTGCTCCAATTGCATCAGATTTATCAATTTTAGCATTCTCAAGATCTAATTGATATTGCTCTACCGTTAGGTTATTTTCTATAGCATAGGCAACACATTCTTGCAATGTCCATTTCTTTTGTTGTGCCGTACCTATTACAACAGAAAATAATAGTAGTAATCCCGTGATTTTTACTTTCATGTTCTTCTTTTTTAAACCAACCAATAAAAGGTTGTTCGATTCGTTTTTTGATTTGATTGATTTTTCTTAGTCCTCATTTGGCGCATCGCCATTACTCTTGGCTTCAAGCTTGTTCCAAATTTTTATTTTAGAATTTTCATCTATACCAGAGATTATTTCCACGTCTATACCATCACTAACCCCAAGTTCAAGTTCTCTTTTTTCAAACTCATTCTCTCCTATTTCAATCTCTACATAAGGTTTGTTGGTTTCTTTATCAAATTGCAATAAAGCTTCTTTAATAGAAAGCACGTCTTTTTTCTCTTCTAAAACTATTGCAGCATTTGCACTATAGCCAGCCCTAATATTTGTACTATCCGATACAGCTAAATCTCCCTCTATCCTAAATTGAACAGCACCTTCTTCCTCAACTCCCTTGGGAGCTATGAATTTTAATTTGGCATTGAATTTTTCATCTTGTAATGCTCCCATGCTAATCTCTAAAGGCATACCAACTTTAAGTTTACCTACTTCAGCCTCATCTACCTCACCTTCAAATATCATTTTAGACATATCGGCTATAAAGGCAATGGTAGTACCATCGTTAAAATTGTTACTTTCAATAACCTGATCGCCTTCTTCAACAGGAATTTCCAATAATGTACCGGTTACAGTTGCTCTAATATTCGTATTGGCACTAGAGGATCCACCGGCTGAACCAACTCTAATAATTTGGTAATCTGCCTGCGCATTTTGCAACTCTTGCGTAGCTTGATCGTATTGTAGTTGCAATGCATTGAAATCCTGACTGGAAATCACACCTTTATCAAATAAGGATTTGTTACGGTCATACTCTATCTTGGTATTGTTCAACGCTATTTTTGCATTATTGACCCTACCACGAGCTTGGTTCAAAGATTGCTCATTTGGAACTACCTTAATAGTCGCAATCAAATCTCCCGCTTTTACTTGAACACCTTCTTCCAAGTACACCTTTTGAATAATTCCCGAAATTTGAGGCTTGATCTCAATTTCATCTTGCGGAATTACCTTACCGGTAACAACAACCTTATTGGTAATATCCCTTTTTTCAACGGTTTCCGTTTCATATGTTTTTAAAGGAGTGCTATTCTTCTTTAGAAAATAGACTACCGCAGCCAGTATACCTATAACTGCTATTCCTATTAATGCGTACTTTACATACTTGTTCATGCTCAACTATTTGATTGTTATTTACTTTTATTATTTGGTCTGTTACTCTTCTCTTAGTGCGTCTATTGGTTTAATTCTAATGGCTCTGTTCGCAGGTATTAAACCTATTAAAACACTTAACCCTACCATTAAAATAAAAGAACCTATAAACTGGGGAATATTGATCATTAAGTTATAAAATGGCATATCGCTATTCTCGCCAATCATATTATTTGCCAATGCTAAAAAGCCTATTGCAATGGCAAAACCAACAAACCCTGCGAATACCGTAATTACTATTGACTCTAAAACAATTTGTCTCTTTACCACACTTGGTGTTGCACCTAATGCACGTCTAATTCCTATTTCCTTGGTACGTTCCTTAACCGTGATCAAAAGAATATTACTAATGGCAATAACCCCGGCAAGCAATGTCAAGATCCCTACAAAAAATGACACCCCTTGTAATACACCCGTAAAGGCAGATACATTGTTAAACACTTCAGACATGTCAAAACTGCCAATAGCACGTTCATCTGTAGGATTGATATCATATTTGTTCTTCAACAATCTCTTTATCTGACTTTCAACTACAGGCACCTTAGTGTCCGCCTGAACAGAAATTGCCATCCACCCCATTCTGTCACCGGAACCAAAAGCTTTTTGAAATGTAGAGAACGGAATATAAACCGAATTCTCACCGTCAATATTGATATTCTGATTTGGCTTATAAATACCAACGATATTAAAGAACACCCCGTTAATACGTACATCTTCACCAATTGCATTTTCTCCTTTTTCAAATAGCAATTTATAGGTCTCTTCACCAATAACACAGACCTTTTTTGACTCGGTCATATCATTTTCGTTCAAGAACCTGCCTTCTACCAGTTTCTTTTTCATGATATCGTCAATGTTAGGGTAATCACCATAAACTGATGAACCACTTGTAAGTCCGTTTCTATATACAGTAACAACACCCCTATGACTACCCAATTCAATTCTTGGCGCTAGCACTTCTATCTCTGGAATTTGTTCTTTTAAGATTGTGGCATCTTCTAACTTGAACTGAATTCTTCGACCTCTCTCAAAACCTTTATACGGTTCAGAAGTACTTTGGCTCCACACGAACAAACTGTTAGATGCGGTACCTGCAAAAATCTTTTGAAAACCGTTACTCATTCCGTTTGCTCCACCCAACAACAATACCAAAATAATCATGGCTATAATTACACCAAGCATTGTCAAAAAAGTACGAAACAAGTTCTTACCCAATGTGGCAAAAATCTCTGACCATAAATCTCTATCAAATATCCACATACTACTTATCTGTTAATGCTACAATTGGTTTCACTTTCGCCGCTTTCATTGCCGGAATCAATCCTGCAAGTACGCCCGCTACAACCAATATCACTGTGGCGGTAACTACCATAGACATACTAACCGACGGATTTGCAAAAGCCCCGGTTTTAATACTTGGACCAATTGCCGCCAATAATCCTGTTGCAATTCCTAAACCTATGAATCCGGATAAAGCGGTAATAAATACAGATTCGAACAACACCAATTTTATAATGGACCAAGGTTCTGCTCCCAAAGCTTTACGTACTCCGATCTCTTTGGTACGTTCCTTAATAATAAACACCATGATATTACCGATACCTACAATACCTGACAATAGGATCAAAAGCCCCACGATGATTACCGCAATGTCCAAACCTCCCGTAAAGTTGCTGATGTCTTCAAAAACCTCTGCGTAATTAAAAATTCTAATGCCTGCTTGGTCTTGTGGTGCAATTTTGAACCTTCTTCTAAAAACATTTTCCAATCTATCTGAAAAAGCCAAAGCCTCGGTCAAATCATAATTTGGGTTATAGGTCAATGCAATTTGATCAATATGATCTGTTTGACCGTACATTTTCTGGTAGGTACTGGTTGGCGCATAGATATTGCGTTCTGCATTGTCATCACCATCATCTGTAAATGTACCGATGACCCTAAAAGGCAAACCGTTGAACTCAACGAATTTTCCTATGGCATCTTCTTTCTTAAACAAATCTTCTTCTACCTTTCTTCCTATTACAGCTACTTTAGACGCATTGATCAAGTCATTGGTATTAATGAACCTACCTTTATTGACTATGGTCTTTTCTATAGCTTGATGATCCGGGTAAACCGCTTGAATATTGTAACTACCCGTTTCACTTTTATAGCGTGCCGATGTATTTTGATAAACCCTAGGACTTATATATTCAATGTCATTTGGAAAGCTTCTTTTGATATATTCAATATCATCATTGGTCATTTGAATTCTTCTACCCGCCTCAAATCCGCCATAAGCCAAAGATGTAGTACCGGTCCTCACAAAAATGGAATTTGTAGCATCATCACTGAACTGTAATGTAAAACCATTCTGCATACCTTTTACCGAAGCCAATAGCAATACAAGAATAAATATTCCCCAACCAACCGAAAATCCCGTCAAGAAAGTTCTAAGCTTGTTGTTGCTAATACTATGATATATTTCTTGCCAAATGTCTCTATCAAACATATTGCTCGGCTCTAACTTGTTCTATTTTCTTATCCTCAATGATTACCCCATCCTTTAAGTGAACAATACGCTTGCACATATCTGCTATATCGGGTTCATGCGTTACTATCAAAATAGTATTGCCGGCATCGTTAATTTTCTGGATCAGATCCATAACCTCATAAGAAGTTTTACTATCCAACGCACCGGTTGGCTCATCTGCCAACAACACTTTGGGTTCTGCCGCCAATGCCCTAGCAATGGCAACACGTTGCTTTTGACCACCTGACAGCTCACTTGGTAAATGACCTGCCCACTCTTTTAAGCCAACCTGCTCCAAATATTTAAGTGACTTTTCTTGACGCTCTTTTCTTGGAACTTTTTGATAATATAATGGCAATGCAACATTCTCTGCAGCACTTTTATAATTGATCAGATTGAAAGATTGAAAAACAAAGCCTAAAAACTTGTTCCTATATCTAGCCGCCTTGGTTTCATTTAGATTTTTGATTGGAACATTATCCAGTATATACTCTCCGGAATCAGAACTATCTAACATACCTAGTATGTTTAGCAAGGTTGATTTACCAGAACCGGAAGAACCCATGATAGCTACTAACTCCCCTTCTTCAACATTAAAATTAATGCCTTTTAGAACGTGAAGTGAATTCTTGCCCATTTTATAGGACTTGTGAAGATCTTTTATTTGAATCATGTTGGTTGTTGTTTTGAACAATTTTTACATTGTCTAATCATTAGACTATGCAGTCATAAATTTGTTACATCAATTAAAATATATTTTCAATTTTATTCATTATCGGCAAGCTCATCGGGCTTTATCTCGTTCCACACCTTAATTTTTTCCCCTTCATTTATACCGGAGTTTATTTGAACATGAATACCATCACTTATACCAAGTTCTATATTTCGTCTTTCAAATTGTTGATCACCGGTAGCTATTTCAACAAAGGGTTTCTTAGTCTCGTCATCAAACTGCACCAAAGCTTCCTTTACGGCTAAAACACTATCTGCACGTGCCAAAATAATGGATGCGTTGGCACTTAGCCCAGCTCTTATAAATACAGAATCTTGCTTCTTCAATGTTCCTTTTATTTCAAATTGTATGGCACCATTTTCTTCGTTTCCCTTTGGGGCTATGTAATCCAAAACAGCATCAAAGGTTTTATCCTCAATGGCTCCTACAGTTATTTCAAGAGGCAGATTCTCCTTTATCTTACCTACTTCGGACTCATCTACCTTGCCCTCAAAAATCATTTTATCAACATCAGCGATAGCGGCTATGGTAGTCCCTTCATTAAAATTATTGCTTTCTATAACTTGATTACCTACCTCTACCGGCACTTCTAAGACCATACCACTGACCGTTGCCCTTATTTGTGTATTTGCAGCATTACCATAACCAGAGGTTGTACCGGTCTTTACTATATCATAGCGTTTGTTTGCGGCGGCATATGATTGTTTAGATTGATCGTAACTAACCTGGGCGCGTTCCAGATCTACTTTTGAAATCACTCCTTTAGAAAACAATCCTTTTTGGCGTTCTAGATTTCGCAATTGATCATCTAAATTAATTTTGGCTTCATCTATATTATTCCTGGCATCGTTTAACGCACTAAGGTTAGGCACTACCTTTATTGTACATAATAGATCTCCAGATTTCACATAATCCCCACCTTCCACAAAAATCTTTTCTATAACACCAGAAATGTTTGGCTTGATCAACACTTCTTCCAATGGTAAAATACTGCCCGTAGCCATGGTCTTTTTGATAATGGTCTGTTTAGAGGGTTCCTCCGTTAAATAAACAACAGGGTCTTCTGCATTTTTGGAATAGAGATAGAACATTGATCCGCCAAAGGCGAAAACAATTAATAGGAGTACAATAATAGTTGTTGACTTTTTCATTTTATGATCGATTAAATTTTGTTGATGATTTACTCTGTTCTTAATGCTTCTATAGGTCTAATCTTTATGGCACTTTGGGCAGGAATAAAACCTGCCAACAAGCCTGAAAATACCAAGATGATCAGTGCGCTTACCACAACCGCTAAACTTACACTTGGGTTGATGAACATATCTACTGGACCTACGGAATCTAACACTGCATTTACGCCATAAATAAATGCCGCCCCGAAAACAATACCTATCATACCCGATATTATTGTCAAGAAAATAGATTCCATTAAAATTTGTTTTTTTATGGACCAAGGTGCTTCGCCCAATGCTCTTCTAATTCCAATTTCTTTTGTGCGTTCTTTGATAACGATCAGCATGATATTACTTACCCCAATAATACCGGACAGCAAAACCAATACTCCAACAAAGTAGGCCACCCACCGCAATGCACCGAACAAACTTTCTACACGATTAAACTGCTCATAAAGGTCAAAATATCCTACGGCACGTTTGTCATCTGGGTGAATTTTTCTTTTTTCCTTAACAACGCCAACTATTTTCTCTTTCAAATCGGAAATAGAACTACCATCATTGGCGGTAATGGCCATCCACCCTACATCATTACTTGTATTAAATGCTTGTGAAAAAGCCGTAAACGGCACATATATTTCTTTTTGACCTTCTTCACCACCACCGTCATCTTTCTTTTGATAGGTACCCACCACCATAAAGTTGACACCTTGTATTTTTATATAAGTCCCAATTAAGGTTTCACCCTGATCGTATAATTCGTTTCTAACACCGTCGCCTATTACCGCAATCTTTCTTTTATCCTGTATGTCATTATGATTCACAAACCTACCCGAGGTTATCGTCATAGGTTCTTGTTTTATGATTTCAGGATAATCCCCATAAACATTAAATGCACCCGTTCTTAATCCGCGGACCACATTATTTGCCCCTCTAAAACCTCCTAATTGATTACGAGGAGAAATAAAGCGAAGATCAGGTACATTGTCCTTAATGGCCTGAACATCTTCTAACTTAAAACTAAATCGCCTACCCTTTGGCAATCCTTTATAGGGCATTGTTGTATTTCTAGACCACATGAACATGGTATTTGTAGCAATGTCACCAAAATCTGCCCTAATACCGTTCTCCAAGCCTTTACCTGCCGCCAAAAGAATGATTAGTATGAATATACCCCAACCTACGCCAAAGGAAGTAGCCAATGTCCTAAAAACATTGCTAGACAAAACTTCCAAAATTTCTTTCCACCGGTCTCTATTGAACATGGGTCATTGCTTAATTATTATACTTACTCCTTTACAACTATTCATCTCTAAGAGCTTCTATCACATGAATTTTAGCAGCTCTCCATGCCGGGAAAAATCCAGCTATGGCTCCGGCAATGATTAATACAAATACGGTTGTTAAGGCCACATTGAAATTTACCGACGGATTCAAAACATAATCTACCTCTACATGCGGACCTACGATCTCCAACAATCCCATACTTAAAATAAGACCGGTAAAACCCGCTATTGCCGTAATAAAAATGGCTTCGTGCAATATCATACCTACAATAGACCACGGTTTTGCTCCTAATGCCTTACGAATACCTATTTCTCGAGTACGTTCTTTAACTACAATTAGCATAATATTACTTACCCCCACTATACCCGCAATAATGGTACATACCCCAACAAACCAAAAGAAAAATTTTATTCCCCCCATTAAAGCATAAAAGCGCTTGGCTTCTTCCATAGGGTTATACACTTGTATGGCGCTAGTATCTTCTGGCGCTACCGTATGTGCCTTTTGCAAATATGATTTAAGCTCATTTTTAAATTTAATAGATTGTTGTACAGCTGCTTCAAAATCTTCTTTTGGAGGAAGGGTATACGCAAGGTTATTCAAATAATCCGCACCATTAAAAACCTGTTGTGCCGTACTTATGGGTATATAAATACGATCTTCTTCCCGTTCTCCGCCTATATCACCATAAACCCCAACGATTTTAAATGGAATTCCGGACAAATCTAAATACTCACCAATAGGGCTTTCCAATTCATGAAATACTTCCCTATTGATCTTATTACTGATAATGGCAACCTTGGCCTTAGAGTCACCGTCTTGTTGATTTAGAAATCTCCCAAGAGTCATAAACTCATTCTCAATAAATTGAAATTGATGCGAAACCCCTTGAACATTATATGCCAATGATTCACTACCAAAGTTGACAAATACATCTCTAACGAATAACCTTGGAGATTCATTCTCTATTTGTTCCTGAAACAAAACACCGGCCATTTCATAATTTTCATTTCTAAACTGAATAGGCCTACCTGGGTTCATACCTTTATAACCAACAGTGGTTACTCCTGGCCACACCCAAACACTTGTAGCAGCATCCTGTTCAAATTCTTTAGCAATTCCATTTTGCATGCCTTGACCAAAACCCAATAAAATGACTAGTATAAAAATGCCAGAAGCAACGGAAAGTCCGGTAAGAAAAGTTCGTAATTTATTTTTACGAATAGTATCGAAAATTTCTTGCCAACGTTCTAGATCGAACATAAGTTTGATTGATTAGTATGATTGATTGATGAATGCAACACAAGTGCCACACAATCATAAGACTAACCAATTGAAAGAATGTTACAGTTTTTTTGAAAAAAAATTAAAAATGAGCATTATGCCCTCATCTTCCTGTAAATAAAATAGAAAAGTCCTGCCACCAAAACATATGGTACAGCCATTAAATAAACTATGCCATTATTTATACCTTCCGCTGCTTTGCCGGTGGATTCACTCTCTAGCACGGCTCTACACATTGCACATTGAGCCTCCAAATCCATTGGTGTTAAAAGCACTAAAAAAATCAATATTAAAAATAAATATTTAGTATGCATAATACGGAGATATCATTAAATAAACCACAACACCGGTAACCGCAACATAGAACCAAATAGGAAAAGTATATTTTGCCAAAGCTCTATGGTCTTCAAATTTTCCTAAATAAGCCATTGCATAGGTTCGTAGCACTAACGGAATTAGCGCAATGGATAAAATAATATGGGTAATCAAAATAAAATAGTATACATATTTGATTGCGCCTTCACCCCCATAACTGGTAGAATCCGAGGTCATGTGATAGGCAATATACATTACCAAGAACAATAAGGACAGTACAATATTTGTAGTCATCAAATTCTGATGTAATTTTTCATTACCATTCTTAATAGCCCAAACAGCTGCCAGAAGTAGAACCGCCGTTAAACCATTTATTGCAGCGTAAATTGGTGGTAAAAATGACAGAGGTTCAACATTGGGTAATTTAACCCCAAACAAAGCTGCAACAACTACAGGTATAACTATAGAAACTATAGCAATTAGCCTATTGAATTTTTTTTCGTCTTGAACCTTACCTTGCATATCTGTACTCTTATTCTTCCAACAACTTTTTAATATCGGCTTTAAGTATGCCTATTTCTTCCGTTTCACCATGATCATTGACGCCCTTTTCTTCTAAAATTGCTCCGCGATAATATACGATAGGATTACCGAACTCGTCAATTCTAGATCTTAAGAAGCCTTCCTTATCTACTAAAGCAAATAACCCGGAATGTTCAAACCCGCCAGGCGCATCTGGCATTTCTGCCGCAAAAATATTGAATCCGGCATTGGCCAGGTCATAAATGGCTGTTTGATCCCCGGTCATTAAATTCCAATTATGGTCTTGTATATGGTACTTTTCTTGGTATTCCCTTAATACCTTGGGCGTATCAAATTCAGGCGTTATACTAAATGAAGCTATCCCAAAGTTATCCTCACCTTTAAAATGTTTCTGAATATTTACCAAGTTGGTCGTCATTACAGGGCAAATACTAGGACACCTTGTAAAAAAGAAATCCACAACATAGACCTTACCTAAATAATCCTTTTCAGAAACTAGAATACTGTCTTGGTTCAAAAACTGAAACGAAGGTACTTTTCTTCGTTTTCCATTCAATAAAATATAGCCAAGTTTTTCGTTATCGATTTTACTAGAGGTATTCAAACGATCATTCTCAACCACCGAACCATCAGACAATCTATTGACTATTCTTGGAACCACAATAATTCCAAAAATCAGAACAATTAACGAAACCCAAACGTATGTATATTTTTTATTCATTATTTAGATCTATCTGCGTTATTCTTTTTTAAGGCCAAACGATACTCTGCTAAAATGATCTTAATATCATCAACCATTTTGTTGTTAAGATCAGCTACCGAATTAGAATTAAAACCATATTTGGTACCATCATCTTCATCATCTGACCTACCTCTTAAAGTTAAATCCTTATCAATTATAAAAACATAAGGAGTACTATTTTCTGAATCTAGCTCAATATCTGTTTTTAAACTAGTAAACAGTGAATTAATTTGCTCTGTATCTGCATACACAAACTTCCACTTTTCGTTATCTGCCAAGGTCGCCAATTCCTTTTTCAGTTCATTTACTTTTGATTCATCTTCAGGAGATACCAACATTACAAACTGAAAGTCGTTAAACTCATAAAAGCGTTTATATATCTTTTGATTTAAATTAAAGGCATTCCCTTTTCTACCTTCAACATTGGAACCCAAAAAACCTAATACGGTTATTTTATTCTTTAATTGGGTCTCAGGTGCAAAGTTCAACTCCTGAACATTTTTAGTAAGTTGAGATAATTTACCAAAATTGGTTACACCAGACGCAAAGAACATATACGCTACAATAGGCAGCACAAACAAGACAACAAGAACAAAGGTCTTTTTCATATATTAGTAAAGCAATCTATTGAAACAGACAACAGATCTTCATAAAACAATTGTTAAATACAAAGTATACAAAAATAAAAAAGACGGTTATATAACCGTCTTTTAATATTGTTAATTATACCCTAGAAGTTCCAACTTATAAAACCATCTTTATAAACATTATAAATGTAATCAGCTTCGACCAGAAGGATAAACGTCAAATAAATGACCAAGAATATTGGTGTCCAAACTATGGCTCTTCTTAGAGAAGATTTTTCATCACGTAAGTGCATAAAATCCCAAGCTATATAATACGCTTTTACCAAGGTTAATATGATAAACACCCAATTGATCAGTTTCATTCCCAATATATAGGTATCGGTTAATGATGCTGGCTTAATGATACCTAAAACTACCTCTACTGCAGTTATTAAGGTCAAAAATGCCAATACTCCCCAGATTTTCTGTGTGTTAGATTTGAACTTTACAAGCCCTCTAAAAATCTCTAATTTATGTCCGTCTGCCATGTTACTTTAATCTAAAATTCTATTTACAGTAATGCTGTTTATTGTTAAAAGGATTATACCAAGTAGAAGAAGGTAAATACAAATACCCAAACTAAATCTACAAAGTGCCAGTATAAACCAACCTTTTCCACCATTTCATAATGTCCTCTTCTTTCATAAGTACCAAGAATAACATTAAACCAAATAATAATATTGATCACTACCCCTGAGAAAACGTGAAAACCGTGGAAACCTGTGATAAAGAAAAAGAAATCTGCAAACAATCTGCTTCCATATTCATTATGAATTAGGTTAGCACCTTCCACAACTTGTGTAGCATCTGCCAATTTAGCCAAAGAAGCCTTTCTATCCAATACGGTCTTCTTACCTTCTTCATTGATCAATTCAGTTCTGATCAAAATATTAGGATTAGCCTTAAAACCTTCTACAACCTCATTTAAAGAAACACTTGTAAGTCCTGGTTCTTGATAAAACCAAACACCATTCTTTCTCTCATGCTCAGTTCTTTCACTTGGAATAGAAGTTGCAAAATCTGACAATGCAACTCTCTTTTCGGTATCACCAGCATCAACAAACTGCAAAATTCTACCACCTTTTGTTTCTAAAGCACCGTAATCACCTTTGATAAAAGTTCCCCACTCCCATGCCTGAGAACCAACGAAGATTATACCACCGATAACCGTAGCGAACATGTACCAGATAACGGCATTCTTTTTCATTTTATGTCCTGCATCTACAGCCAATACCATAGTTACAGATGACATAATTAAAACAAACGTCATAAAAGCCACATAAATCATGGGATAATTACCATGAAAGAAAGGAACGTGTGTAAACACCTCGTCCGCAATGGGCCATGTTTCAATAAACTTAAATCTTGAAAAGCCATAAGCTGCTAAAAATCCAGAGAAAGTCAAAGCATCTGAAACAATGAAAAACCACATCATCATTTTACCATAGCTTGCTCCTAAGGGTTGATTACCTCCACCCCATACGCTTGTTTCCGTTCCCGTAGTCACCGTAGAATTCATATAATTATTTATCGTTTTAATAAAACTTTAGCAAATTTACATCTTTTTGAACTATTTAAAAACGCAATTTGCACCAAAACTAATTTTGATTCACATTTTATTTTACAAAGAACATAAATAACACCAAATAGATCCATAATAAATCTAAAAAATGCCAAAATGTAGCCCCTAAGGTAACACCTAAATAGTTTTCCGGACTATATTTTCCTTTGTTTTGATTGTATAACACCACTAATAATGATATCATACCCGCCACCACATGTACTACATGGACCATTGCAATTAAAAATACAAAGGAAACCTTAATACCACTTGTTGGCCCTGTAAAATAATATCCTTTGGCCACCATTTCTGAAAATCCAGAAAACTGAAGCAACACAAACAATATCCCTAAACCTAACGTTATCCAAAGCCATTTAGTACCACTGGCTTTTTCTCCATCTTTAATAGCCTTTTTTGCCAACATATATGAAACGCTACTGATGATTATAACGATCGTACTATACAAAAAAGCATTTGGCAATTGAATTTCACTAACCCAATCTTCTCTAGAGCGACTAACTATGTAAGCACTTGTCCACCCTGCAAAACTCATTAGAAGGCTAATAATACCAAACCAAAGCATCATTTTTTTCGCCCTAGCTTTTTTCTCTGCCTCCGTACCCTGTGTTAAATCCATATTTAAGCTAAAAATTTATCTATTACGTACACTATTTGCATTAATGTTATATAACTAACACTTGCCAACATTAATTTTCTTGCGGAAACGTTATCCCTATTTCTATATAACTGAAAAGCAAAGCCTAGCATAACCGCACCCATCAAGAAAATAACAACAGCTGCCACTATAGACAATTGCAATCTACCCGTTATACCAAATACCGGTATTATAGATACCGCCATCATCCAAATAGTGTACATTATTATTTGAAGTACGGTAGCTGCATCTTTCTTACCTGTGGGAAGCATCTTAAAACCTCCGCTTCTATAATCATCGTCCAACATCCAACCTAAGGCCCAAAAATGTGGAAACTGCCAAAAAAACTGAATCATAAATAGAGTTCCCGGTTCTATTCCAAAATCATTTGTAGCAGCTACCCAACCCAACATAAAAGGTATTGCTCCTGGTATTGCACCTACAAATACCGCTAACGGGGTTATTGTTTTTAAAGGTGTATATACGCTAGTGTAAAGGAATATGGATATAGCACCAAACATGGCAGTTTTTGGATTCAGAAGGTATAGAGACAATACACCCAATAAAGTAAGTACTATAGCCACTGCCATGGCAATATTAACAGACATACGCCCAGCGGGAATTGGTCTATTCTTAGTACGCTTCATTAAGGCATCCAAATCTTTTTCAATGACCTGGTTGTAGGCATTACTGGCACCTACCATACAATAACCACCAAAAGCCAAAAGAAGCACTTGCCCCCATTGTATTTCGTAAGCACCCAAGAAATAACCTGCTAAGGAAGAAAAAACGACACTAATAGCTAATCTAGCTTTGGTAATCTCCTTAAAATCGGCAAAAATCAATGCAAATGCACTATTCTTTACCGAACCAACGGCCGTCTTCATACTTTTTAAAATAGGTCTGCAAAGATAACGCCCCAGTCATATTTCTGCAACCTAAAACCTTTATTTCTAGATTTATTGAAAATGTCACCATTTGCATTTAAATAAAATTCCAATTAAATCTGATCAACGTTAATGTTTACGTTGATATTCACTAAAAAGTTGAAACAAAAAAAATCCTGAGCTTAACTCAGGATCTTTTTACAAATAAATTCTAATATATTGTTACTGTAACTTAAAGTTAATTGGAATACTAAAAGGAACACGTACCGCTCTACCTCTTTGTTTACCCGGTGTCATTTTAGGCAACTTGTTGATAATTCTAGCAGCTTCAGCTTCAAGGTTTTTATCTGGACCACGCATTCTTACGTTACCGATACTACCATCTTTCTGAATTACGAACATTACACTAACTCTACCTTGAACACCCATTTCTTGAGCAATTTCTGGGTAACGGAAGTTTTTACCAATGTGCTTTTGAATCATTTTATTGAAACAAGCTCTTTTATCACTTTCATTTTCACAACCTGGGAATACAGGTACATCTTCAATTACTGCGAAAGGTACATCTACATCCTCTTCAATTTCATCTACAACAACGTCTTCAACCTCAACGATTTCCTCTTCTTGACTGGTTTCTGTAGACTCTATTACAGTTTCTTCAACCTCTTCTTCATCTTCAACAACCTCAATAATTTCTGGTGCAGCTGGTGGCGGTGGAGGTGGTGGAGTTTTGATCTGTTCTGTCATTGGAACTTCTTCATCTAAAAGATCATCCACATTCATAGAAATATCATAATCGTTTACCTCATCATAAGTTTTCCACTCAAATGCTACATAAGTAAATAACATTACTGCAAATAAACCGATAACGAAATAAAGACTGCTGTTCTTTGTTAAATCCGCCTTTGGATTCTTTTTAGGTTCCATATATATTCAATTTAGTGATTGCTAATTTAACTAATTAATCCATAAAAATGCAACTAAAATTTTCATTTTAACGACGGGGTTCTAAAAAATAGAAATCTTATGACAAACATTCCTACAAAAGCCCCTATTGAATTTGCAAGTGCATCTAAAGGATCACCGTGACGATCAGTCGTCAATACATGTTGTAATACCTCAATAATTATGCCGTATGTTACAGCAAATAAAACTATGTACCACAACAACTTAGAACGCTTAGCCTGCTGGACTGTTTTGCTCCTCATTGCCAAATAACCTAAGACCACCATAACGGAGTAAAAGGTAAAATGCACGGCCTTATCCATATGCGGTATGTTGAACCTAGAAGTACCAACACCTGATAAAGAAAATAAGCTGAAAAATGTTACGAACATCATCCAGCTTATGAAAAGTACTTTGAAAATAGTGTTTTTAACCACCAATTATCTCTTTATATGCAGCATCACTCAACAAATCATCTAGCTCGCTTGCATCGCTAAATTTAATTTTCACCATCCAACCTTCTCCATAGGGATCAGAATTCACCTTTTCAGGTTCATCTTCTAAACCTTCGTTGAACTCAATAATTTCACCTGATAATGGGGAAAATAAATCAGATACCGTTTTAACAGCTTCAACAGTACCAAAGATAGCCTCACGATCCAAGGTTTCATCTAAAGTGTCTACTTCTACATAAACAATATCACCTAATTCACCTTGTGCGAAATCTGTAATACCTACCGTAGCAATGTCACCGTCTATTTTAACCCACTCGTGATCTTTTGTATATTTTAATTCAGCTGGTATGTTCATTGTAATCTATTATTATTTTTTACTTCGGCAAATGTAAAGTTTTCAACTTAGGTTATCAAAATATTTACCTATGTAATGATTTGTTTAAAAGCCTACATAATTATTGGGGCATACTTTTACGAAACAACCGTATTAATTACCAAAATTATAACGAAGTGTAAAACCTGTATTAATCGTAGTTTGTGGAAAGGCAGTTGATACAGCAAATTTGGAGAATGAATGATCGTAAAAAAACAGGGCGTTCAAGCTTTTACTCAATGCATAATCTGCCGTAAACTTCAATGACATTAAATTTTGACCCGAAGTAATTTGATTGTTATTAATATCCAAATTTCTAATGATGGTAATATTATCTCTTAAGGTAACATCGGCTTTTAGGTTTAAATCACCTTTTAACCTTGTTTTATTACCACCAATATTGGTAACGAATTTTACATCTTTAAAGCGATAGCCCAAACCAACCGTATATTCTTTACCATTGATCTCTGTCATTAAATTATTATCAAAACTTAATGATAAGGCTCTATCTGTTCTAACTTCTGCTAAGACACTTACCGAGTTGATCATTTCAAAATCTACACGGATCAACGGATTAAACTGATCTGTAAGAACAACGTTATTTAATATCAAATCTGGCAAGAGATCTAAATTCTCTTCATTTATTGCAAACTCACCCGGATTATCTTTAACCAATTGCACCTTTTCTAAATTCGTTTGGTACGAGTTTATACTATATGATGCGCGATATCCATGACTCAAAGAAAAACGTTTGAATTTCTTTTTAAACCATTTACTCTTCATTAGTCCGGTATACTTAATGTTCCAATTAGGAATAGGAATATCCCTAAAGGTATCTAAGTTTACACGCTCAGCATCTTGCCCTGTATATGCCGCAAAGAACGCTGGTAACAATACCTCTTGTTGAGTTTTACCATATAACTGAGGAAAACCATCTTCATCTAGATCACCCACAGGTTGAGATCGATCAGCGATCAACCTATTGGCTATTGTAATTCTATTATCCTTAAACTGCTGAAAAGTACTTGAATCAAACTCATCGCTCTTACCAAAGGCTGTACCGATCATCATTGTAGAGATACTGAAACTACCATAATTATTACCCAACTGTAGGTTATACTCTTGATCAACAACATTAAAGTTTTCTTGGTAACTATCCGAATATTGACGGTCCGCTACTAAATCTATCGTAATATCTTTAGTAGGTTGTGCCGTAGCGGTAATATTCAATTGCTTATTTGTTCTTTGGATGAATTGCTCATTGAAATCTTCAAAACCAGTTAACCAACCGTTTCTAGCAGCTTCAAAACGGACATCTGACTGACTACCGAACAAGAATCCAATGGTAGGTTTGGTAGTACCAACAAACCCAACAGATTGTGTATAACCCGGAAGCACCGTTCCATTGTTCTCACTATAGTTCAGGTTCAATCTTTTAACCATAGTTACAATATCTACTACGGTATTGAACAAATCACTGGTCTTACCTTTTATTTTTTCTTGATCTTCTGCCAATGCACCGGATTTGTCTCTTCGGATAGGTCCTCTTGCACCTGCCCTTGGAGCTTCGCGCTTTTTAAGCCCAAGCATATCATAGAACTTCTGCATGGTCAATGATGACGTTATAGTATGCGTATTGGCATTCTGTACCGTATTAATGTATTCTCCCGCTACTTCAAACAACGCATCTCCACCTCTTTGCCAATCAAAATTACTGGTATATGAATATTGTGTACTAATGAAATCCAATGCAGGTATTTTGGAAAAAGGCACATCATAATTCAACTGCATTTGCTGAGAATGCCTGTTAGGTTCACCAACATCAAAGAAGCCGTCCCACATTCCCAACTCATTATTAATTCTATCCGTTGACTCTAAAGGTTCATCTTCGTTCAAATAATTTCTAACTATATTATTGTTAGAGCCGGTCAAATTCAAACGTAACGATTTGGTCAAATTATAATTGACCGCATATTGCCAATTGAACAAATAGTTACGCTGCTGCAATTCTGGCAACTCAAGTCTATCTTCACCATCAGTATACACATCCCTAAAACGCTGTGCATTAAATTGCCTATTGATATTAGAAGTAACCCCTATATTTGATGGCAACAGGTTTAAATTAAGATCTTTTAACCATTTCCAATATTTGCCTGTAAAAAGGGAATCTTTTTTAGCAAAAGGCGCTACCTCTACAGGGTCAAAACTATGATTATATACAAAACCGGTATTTACACTTTGTTCCCTTAACTCTGCAATTTCAAAATCTCTATGATCGGTTTCATTATAACTATAGTTAAAGGTAAAGTTTTCAATATCATAAAAATTGGCATCGGCCTCTTCACCTCTATCCTTTCTAACCCCAATTAAGTTGATACTGGTACGCTTAGTGTAATCTTCAGCTTGTTCCAAAACTTCATCTTTACCCTCTTGGGTATCTTCTGCAGCAATTCTATCCTCTAATTTTAAATCATCATAAACAGGGTCGAATTCCGGTGTAATCAATTGTTCAGAAACACCATAATTAAAAGGTAGCTGTATACCCCATTTCTTAGGCAGCAATTGACCAACGTTAACATTGGTAACCACATCATACGAAACCGCATCTTCACGGGCACGTTCATTTGGCATTTGATCTATAGAGCCAAAACCAGAAGTACTCTTACTACCTGTTGCACTAAAATTGGCAAAATCTGCAATATTACCATCTACAGCGGCAATAGCTGCCCACCCTCCATTATTGTCCAAACCTGCTAAACGAAGTTCATTGAACCACACCTCACCTCTTGCCGGTAGTATATCTTGGTTTTTTACACCCACCATCATAGTACGTATACTACCCAAAGACGGATTACCTTTTATACCAATACGTAACCTGCCGGGCGTACGCACATCGAACTCACCAACAGGAATAACTTCCCCGTTTTCAATTTCAAAGAAACGAACATCATTAAGATCACCATCCGCGATCCATTGCGATTTCACCTTGGTTAAATCACTAAGTACAATGTTCATTTCATTATTTTCCGGCCATATTTCTTCATCTGAAGCTGCTGTAAAAGGAGTGAATTCCAAAGGCAATTCTATTTGGTAATAGTTTTGGGTAAAATCTGTACCCATTCTTAAAAAACCAACCAATGGTGTAGATGTATCTGCATAATCACTATCTACAATCTTCTCGGCATGAATAAACATTTTCAATTTCTCATATTGACGAATGTCAACATTCAAGTTTTTAAATACTCCGCGTGAATCTTCAGACTCTAGGTTAGATACCGTCAAGGAGAGAGATTGCTCATTTTGTCTAATAATAGTATTGTTATTATTTAACTGCTCCCTTATAACGCCCGGAGGCAGAACGTATGGAATTGGAGTTCTACTACTATTCTCTTCAATATTTACCGTGTTTACATCTAAAGTAGTACCGTCATCAGAAGGATCACTATCCACATCTGGATCTTGCAGCGTATTTGTATATGTACGCCAATCTCCCCTAACCAAATCCAAAGTAGCAAAACGTAGAACAGTAGGACTATTGAAACCGGTCATATACATACGCATAAAACTAATAGACCTAAAATCCGTAATACCACCCACCGCATCGGTAAAGTCACTTAACGGAATCTTATATTGGATCCAACGGTAATTAACCTCGTCTCCATTAGGTATTCTAAAATCCCCACTAGCGGTACCTTCTATAATATCGGTTACATACTCGTCATTAATTGTAGTATTTGGCTTTATGGCAATTCTATACTCATAATAACTATTCACCGTATTCATGGTTAAATCCCTATCAACATCTTCTACGTCAGGTAGGGTTGTAGAACCTCTATCTGTATTTGTTACCGAAACAGGTGAGTTACCTTGTGGATTATTGAAGTCTTGATATCTTTCTAATATGCTACCTTCCCTATTTAAATAATATACATAGTTATCCAATGCAGGGTCATCACCAGCATTGTTGGTATATACGTCTACTTCACGTGCATCATCCAAACCATCAAAACCAATATCCTGTAATACCCTGTTATTTTCATCGGCATCAAAAGCATACACTAAAGATTGTGTTGCCGGCACTTCACCCCATGAAGTAGGGGAAACAAAATCATTACTATCAACACCAGGCAAACCGTTTTCATACTGCTTTTTACCATCACGTAAAATATCCTCAGATATATTACCCAAGTTAAGTACCAATTCACCTGCCCCATTTGCAATACCATCTACATAAGGATCCATCACCCAAAACTGAACAAACTCTACATTACTCTGTTCAAAATCCGTACTGCTCAAAGAACGCATCATTCCTCCCCATTTTTCTGTAGGAGCTTCGTTTTCAAAATCTGGATTATTGTTATACGGTCCCTTTACCGATGGGTAATATACCATATCCAAAGTAGACTGCACCTGGGTCTGCCCCTGTGCCACATCGGTCTCTGGAAAAACTTCATCTATATACACCCTACGTGTAGCATTAGTAGAGATATCATCATCACTAATAGTAGAAGGCCTTTGCGTAGTATAGAAAATTGGATCAATAGTATACCAAGATAGTTTTGCCCTATTATAACCATTTAATAAATTATTTGGATCATCTGGAGAACTACCAAAAGATTGATCATCATTACCAAACTCCAAAGGCATACTTGCTAAAGACCAACCAAGCGAAGCTCTAATATCTATTAAGGCCTGCGCACCTTCAAAATCATCTAGATAAGTAGTGGTCTCCCCTTCAAAATCCGCGTTTTTAGGTGAACTTGGTATCAAAGCGGCCATTTCTGCCCTTACGGAAATATTAGAAGGCACATCTGTATCTATATTAGGCAGCTTATTTACCATACGGGTTAAAAAAGGAACCTCAGTAGAAAAGTTAGTGTTCAACCCAAAAATGGTATTGTTCACAGATTCCACTCCGTATGTAGATTTCTGGGTTAGGGGTCTTTCGTTCAAGTTTAACAATGTACCCCCTAAAACAAATTTTTCATTGAATTGATGCTCTACATTAACACCTGTAAAACGACGTGTTTGTTGTCCAAATACCGCGTTGTTTTCTACTGAAATATTAATAGGCACATTGGAAGCCTCTAAACTTGGATCTAAAATTTGAACCGTACCCGATTGATAGTTTACCGTATAATCTATACCTTCTTGTAATGTTCTACCATTGGCGGTTACCGTTACGGATCCCTGCGGAACATTAAAAGCTCCAATAGAAATACCATTACTACCTTCTGATTTATACGTACCTTTTAATAAAAACTTATTTTTTTCAGGGTCTTGCAGTGCGGCCGTTTTGGTCAAAGCATACATATCTCTAAATACATACTGCTCTTGGTTGGCATTATAGCCAGAGGTTACATCGTACTGACCACTATTACCATTTTCCAATTGCTCATATAAGAACTCCCCAAAAGGTTCAACTTTGGTAAATATTATTCTACCGTTCTGTATATCGATAGTCTGGCCACTGATAAAATCAAAAAAACCATCTCCACCGGGCTGAATATCATTGTAGACATTTAACCTATCTAAGTTGAATACATTTAATAGAATACGTTCTTCTAAACCTTCTGGCCAACCAGAACCAGGACCTTCTTCAATAGGCGTAATATAGTTTCTTGCAGTAGGATCAGAATATAAGATATTCATCTTAAAATCTTCTTGGCTTAAACTGTAAGCTCCGGTTGCGTAAATGTTCTTCATCATAAGATCCCAAATTGGATCAGTGATATTGGTAATATTACTTTTAAGAAGCTTAAGAATCAAAGTATTGTTTTCAATTACCGTACTTACATCTTGTGTAACCGTAGTAGCTTCTATACCTCCATTTGCAAATTCACCTACTTGGTATACTTGACCTTGAAAAGTATACTGGTAAGCAACACCTAAAACCTCATCATTACTTAGGCGTTGGTTTAAAGAAATGTACCCCAGTTGAGAGTTGAAATCAAAATCCCTGCCTTGTTCCAACTTTCGGGCATTTTCTAGATATGCATAATCAAACCCTTGATTAGGACTGTAACCGCCTGCAAAACTACCGGCATTGAAACCACTTTCTACCGTTGCAATTTCTCTTATGTTATCGTTCAATGCACCATTACCGCTCAAAATTAAAGCAGGATCATAATCATTGGCGTTGTTTCTTGGTCTTACATCTGCCGGACCTTTGAAAAATCCACTTGCACTACCATTGTTTTGACCAACCCTGGTCTTGGTAATATCTGCCTCACCTAAATCCTGTATGGCCACCACGTTACGTACATTCAAGGTTTGTTGGGTTCTATTGGTAATCCAAACTTCTATACGGGTAATTTGTACTTGACTCTGTATATAAGGGTAAGAAGAAAGTGCATTATCATAGTTATCCCTAAAATATTGCGCTAAGAAAAAGTGTCTGTTTTCATCATAGTCCAACGCAGATAAAGAAAACTCATTTACTGTACCACCACCTTGGGCAACTACCGTATTATTTTGCGAACGTTGTTCTGAAAAAACAGCCGTTACAGAGGTTTTACCGAACTGCAATTTGGTCTTTACACCAAATAAACTTTGCGCTCCTGAAATCAGTGAGCTATTAAGTGGCATATTAACGTTACCTACTTCTATAGATTGAATGATATCATCTTCCGTTGGGGTATAATCCAATTTTACGATATTCTGAAAATCAAAAGTTGCCTCCGTATCATAGTTGGCCGTCACTTGTAAACGCTCTCCAATTTTCCCTAGCATACTAAGACTAATACGCTGATCAAAATCGAACGAAAGGTTAGTTCTATTTCTAGGTGATAAAGATGGGTTATCATTCTTTTGCCATATAACCCCCAAATCCATTGCAACGGATCCTTGTGGAATTATCTCAATAGTATTACCGCCAAAAATGGTAGAAAAGAAATCATTATTTACATAAAAATTAGGAAGAAGATTTTTTCGGGCTTCCTCACTACCTTCTTTTTTACCGGCATAAGCGTCTGATTTTTCTTTGAAGTAAGACTTAATACCTTCTTCTTCGATCAGCTTAAAATACTGTTCCGGTGTAAGAATAATCGGATAACCAATATTAAATTCGCCAACACTTTCATTGTAGATATAGCGATCTAAATTAGGGTCGTAAATATATCTAGATACAATACTATCTGGATTCTCAATTAGGATTCTACCCAAATCAAACCCAGTTTTCACAGAATCAATCTCTTGCGCTTCAGTCTCTTGAGCCACAACCGAAGTTATAGAACCCAAAAACATAAAGAATACAAAGATGTGCTTAAAAGAAATTTTAAGAAATTTAGTTACCCCGTTTTTCAAACTTATTACAAATTTTTGAGCGCGAGTTTAATTATATTCTCGACACTTAGCGAAGCATCTTGACCAAGCACTTTATCGACAACCCTCTCTGATTGTTTACGTGCGAAGCCTAGAACTTCTAAAGCAGATAACGCTTCATCTTTATTTGTATTGTTTGTACTTAACGAAAGTTCGTCTATATCGTAAACTTTTAAGACCTTATCCCTAAGATCTAAAATTACACGCTGGGCAGTTTTGGCACCAATACCTTTTACAGCTTGTATTGAAGCAACATCACCATTGGCAATAGCATCCCTTACTTGAGAAGGTGACATTGAAGAAAGCATGGTTCTTGCTATACTTGAGCCAATACCAGAAACCGATAACAACAATCTAAAAATCTCACGCTCTGATTTTTCAACAAAACCGAAGAGTGTGTGAGAATCTTCTTTCACTTGTAGGTGCGTAAATACAGAAATGTTTTCCTGTTCCGGCAACTTTGAAAAAGTATTCAAAGAAATATTTACAAAATAACCAACCCCACCACATTCAATAATAACATGAGTTGGGTTTTTCTCTACTAATTTTCCTTTTAAGTGGTGTATCATGTTCCTTTAAATTAAAAGGGGAAAAAAGTATGCCTACCTATTTCCCCATTTATGTTTTTCTATTATTAAACTTTTATTTAGATCCTTTTGCCTTTTTTCTTTTTTCTCTTTCTTGAGCATCTATTACGGCCACAGCTGCCATGTTTACGATTTCATCTACACTAGCACCCAGTTGCATAATATGAACTGCCTTTCTTAAACCTACCATTATAGGACCAATTGAATCCGCTCCATTTAACTCTTTCAACAATTTGTACGTAATGTTCGATGATTCCAAATTAGGAAAGATCAAAGTGTTCACCTTTCTACCGGCAAGCTTAGAAAACGGGAATTTACTTTCATGTAATTCTTTGTTCAAGGCGAAATCTGTTTGAATTTCCCCATCGACTACCAAATTTGGTGCAGTTTCATGAAGAATACGTACAGCTTCTCTCACCTTTGTTGCGTTAGGATGTGTTGAAGAACCAAAATTGGCATAGCTTAACATTGCCAATACAGGATCAAAACCAAACGTTGACGCTACATTAGCCGTCATTTTTGCAATATCTGCCAATTCTTCGGCATTTGGTTCTATATTAATAGAGGTATCCGCCAAAAATAACGGTCCTCTTTCGGTAATCATAATATTTACCGTAGCTACTTTCTTTACACCGGAAGCTCTACCGATAACCTCTAAAATAGGTTTTACTACCGTAGGATAAGCTCTAGAATAACCAGAGACCATACCATCAGCATCACCCTCAAGTACCATCATTGCACCAAAATAGTTACGCTCGCGCATTTTTATCTTTGCACTGTAAAATGTAACCCCGCTTCTTTTTCTACTTTCCCAATACTTGGTAGCATAACGTACATGACGTTCATCAAACTCATCGGACATTGGATCGATTATAGCTATATCAGCATCAAATTCCAGCTCCTTTTTAAGCTCCAGAATAATGTCTTTTCTTCCTAAAAGAATAGGTTCGGCAATGCCTTCCTCATGAACAATTTGTGCCGCTTTCAACACATCTAAATGATCCGCTTCGGCAAAAACTATTTTCTTCGCATTACTACGTGCCCTACCATGTAACAGCCTAACCACTTTATTATCGTTACCGGATCTAAGCATTAATTCCTCTTTATACTTATCCCAATCTGAAATAGGCGCTTTTGCCACACCACTATCCATTGCCGCCTTGGCCACGGCAGGTGGTACCTCATGTATAAGTCGCTGATCAAAAGGTTTTGGTATTATATATTCCCTGCCAAATGTTAATCTAGTTTCACCGTATGCAATATTTACCTGTTCCGGCACTGGTTGCTTTGTTAATTCGGCCAAAGCTTTTACCGCAGCCATTTTCATAGCTTCATTAATTGCCGTAGCCCTTACATCTAAAGCTCCACGGAATATAAATGGAAAACCAAGAACATTATTTACCTGGTTAGGATGATCAGACCTTCCCGTTGCCATGATTATATCTTTACGGGTATCTATTGCCAAATCATATGCTATCTCCGGATCAGGATTCGCCATGGCAAAAACAATAGGATTTGGCGCCATAGACTTCAACATTTCAGGAGATACAATATTAGCTATGGAAAGTCCGATAAAAACATCGGCATCTACCATTGCCTCATCCAGGGTATCTATTTTTCTATCTGTTGCAAATTCTTTCTTCGCTGCCGACAGATTCTCAGCATCTTTTCTAATAACGCCCTTACTATCTAGCATTACAATATTCTCTGCCTTTGCTCCAAAAGCCTTATAAAGCTTTGTACAAGATACTGCTGCTGCGCCGGCACCGCTAATAACTATACGTACCTCTTCTATTTTCTTCTCAGCAATTTCAAGAGCATTCAACAACGCTGCCGCAGAAATAATAGCAGTACCGTGCTGATCATCGTGCATTACAGGAATGTCAAGCTCCTCTTTTAACCTACGCTCTATCTCAAAAGCTTCAGGAGCTTTAATATCTTCAAGATTAATACCGCCAAAAGTTGGGGCGATCATCTTTACCGTTTCAATAAATTTATCAACATCTTCAGTATCCACCTCAATATCGATACCATCTATATCTGCAAAGATCTTGAACAAAAGACCTTTACCTTCCATAACCGGTTTTGAAGCCTCAGGACCAATATTACCTAATCCCAATACCGCAGTACCATTAGAAATAATAGCTACCAAATTCCCCTTAGAAGTATATTTATAGGCATTATCCTTATTCTTTGCAATTTCTAAACAAGGCTCTGCCACACCTGGCGAGTAAGCCAAAGCAAGATCTCTTTGGGTACTATATGGTTTTGTAGGAACTATTTTAATCTTACCTGGTTGAGGTTTAGCATGGTACACCAATGCTTCCCTTCTTTGCTTCTCCTTGCTCATAAGTTCTAATTTAAAAGATCAAATTTAAAGGTATTCTTCAAAAAAGAGTGAATAGTAACAGTATTTATGCAAACAAATTAAATAGTTTTCCTTAGGAAAGAAAAAAGCGGACAATTTTCTACAAATCTATAACCGCAGCCTTACTTCTAACATTAAGTCTTAGTGCCAAAATACCCGAAATTGCAAAGAAAGCTCCTGCGAACAACATTGCATTAATTGCATTATTTCCAAGTACATATTTATAGATTGGACCAAATGTCAAAGTTTCTATACCCATGGGTATTACGATCATCATATTCAAAATCCCCATATATACCCCCCTTCTGTCTTGCGGCACCACTTTAGACACCATTGTATACGGTATTCCCATCATTGCCGCCCAGCCAATACCAAATAGGACCATTGGCACCAAAACCAATATGGGATCCGTAATAAAAGGTATGGTGAATAATGATAAGGCCGTACCAAACAAGCTCAACGCATATACTTTTTTACCCCCAAATTTTAAGGTCAAAGGCACTAGCGCCAAAGCTACAACCATGGTAACGACATTATAGGTTAAACTCATTTGTGCAGATTGAGATGCTGCCTCTCCTGTTGAATATCCCATGGTCAACTTAAATAATGGGGTAGTATATTGCCAATAAATAAACAATGCATACCATTGAAATAAATAAACCGCTCCAACCCTCCACATAAATTTGGGCATTCTCTTTATAGCTTCTGCAATTTCTTTGAAAGGAAACATTATCCGATCCATTAAGGGTTTGGCCCTTGCCGCATTTATCTCCTCCAATTCTAAAGAAGACGGAGGAATTTCGGGAGTTTTTAATACCGAATAAAGAATTGTAGTAATTGATAGAATTGCACCAATATAGAACGAGTAATATAACCACGTAGGTATAGTACCCGCCACTTCTACAGACTCGCCACCAAACAAATACTGAAACAGCACTATTGACCCGTTTGCCAAAAGAATACCAGCCCCAACGAAAAGGCTTTGCATTTGGTAGCCTAAACTTAACTGCTTTTCAGGTAGCTTGTCACCCACAAAAGCACGATAAGGCTCCATTGCCATATTGTTACCCACATCTAAAATCCATAAAAGTCCAACCGCAAACCATAATACCGGACTTGTAGGAAATGCAAAAAGGCACAAACTACCCAAAATTGCCCCAATCAAAAAATAGGGTTTTCTTCTACCCCAACGTGCAGACCAAGTTTTATCTGACATGGCTCCAATAATTGGTTGTACGATCAAACCCGTTACAGGCCCAGCGATATTTAAAATTGGCAACATATCTTCTGGTGCGCCTAGATAAAGAAAAATAGGGTTTATTGCTGTTTGCTGTAATCCGAAGCTATATTGAATTCCTAAGAACCCAACATTCATATTGAATATTTGCCAAAAACTAAGACTTGGTTTAGTTATTTTCATTAGGGCTAACGTTTATAATCTACTGGTTTATTTTAACATATTCACATAAAAATCATGTAATAACTCAGAAAAACATAATTTAAAGTAGCAACCAATATAATATAAATAAACCTGTTGCGCATGATTATCTAATGGAAATGCCTACGAAAACGATTGAGGAAATGAAATTATTTTAGAAATTCAATATTTCTAGTAAGTCCGCCGTACTTTGTTCGTTTAACAGCAGATTTTTTGAAGACCATTTGAAAGACATCCACTGTTATCTCTTCCCAATCCTTTTTGGTCATGCTTAACAACTCTGGATGAGGATTGAATAAAGGCTCATTGTGTGGTTTAGAAAATCGGTTCCAAGGACAAACATCTTGACAAACATCACAACCAAACATCCAATCATCAAAAGACCCCTTCATTTCATTAGGCAACTCATTTTTTAATTCAATCGTAAAATAAGAAATGCACTTACTGCCGTCTACCACGTATGGTTCAACTATAGCTTGTGTGGGGCAAGCATCTAAACACGCAGTACAGGTACCACAATGATCGGTAACAGCATTGTCATATTCTAAATCAATATCTACGATCAATTCGGCAATAAAGTAAAAGGAACCAACCTGCTGCGTTAAAAGATTACTGTTCTTACCAACCCAGCCCAAACCACTTTTTGCTGCCCAAGCCTTATCGAGCACTGGAGCAGAATCTACAAAAGCACGGCCATGGACCTCGCCTATTTCTTCCGTTATGAATTCTTGTAATTGCCTAAGTTTGCCTTTTATGATGTGATGATAATCTTGACCGTAAGCATATTTTGAAATTTTGTAAGAATCTTCTCGTTGGGTTTTTTCAGGAAAATAATTTAAAAGCAAGGATATGACAGACTTAGACCCTTCCACCAATTTTCGCGGATCTAATCTTTTATCGAAATGATTTGCCATATAGCTCATTTCCCCATGCATATTGTTGTTGAGCCATTTTTCCAATCTTGGCGCTTCTTCCTCTAAGAAATCCGCTTTAGATATACCACATGATAAAAAACCGAGGCGTTTGGCTTCGGTTTTAATACTATTGGTCCATTTAGATTTGATATCTATACTCAAAATAATCCTGGTTGAATTCCACCTTTGATTCTTCCTAAATGTTTATAAGCCATTTCTGTAACTTCTCGACCTCGGGGTGTTCTCATAATAAACCCTTGCTGAATTAAAAAGGGTTCATATACTTCTTCAATAGTTTCGGCACTTTCAGACACAGCGGTCGCCAAAGTTGTTATCCCAACAGGACCACCTTTAAACTTATCTATAATGGTCGTAAGAATTTTGTTATCCATTTCATCTAACCCATGGGCATCTACGTTCAAAGCTTTTAAACTGAATTTAGAAATTTCCATATCAATAGCACCATTGCCTTTAATTTCCGCAAAATCTCGTACCCTACGCAAAAGGGCATTACATATTCTAGGAGTACCCCTACTTCTACCGGCAATTTCTATAGCAGCATCTTGAGAAATAGGAACCCGTAAAATTTCCGCACTTCGTTCTACTATAGTGGACAACAGTTCTGTAGAATAATACTGTAACCTACTTTGAATGCCAAACCTAGCTCGCATAGGCGCTGTTAGCAAACCTGAGCGCGTTGTAGCACCAATTAAGGTAAACGGATTCAAATTTATTTGAACAGACCTGGCATTTGGGCCTGTTTCTATCATGATATCTATTTTGTAATCTTCCATTGCGGAATACAAGTATTCTTCTACTATGGGGCTCAGTCTATGTATTTCATCAATGAACAATACATCTCTTTCCTCTAAATTGGTCAACAACCCTGCTAGATCTCCAGGCTTGTCCAATACAGGACCAGAGGTAATCTTGATCCCAACACCAAGTTCATTTGCCAAAATATTTGCCAAGGTTGTTTTACCTAATCCCGGAGGACCGTGAAACAAGGTGTGATCCAATGCTTCACCTCTTCTATTGGCAGCTTCAACAAACACCTTAAGATTTTCGAGCACTTGTTCCTGACCAGTAAAATCATCAAAATTTACAGGTCTCAATGCTCTTTCAATATCAAGCTCCTCATTAGAGAAACCTTCCGCAGATGGGTCTAAATACTCGTTCATACACTAACAAAGATAGACAAACACGCGGTAACTTTGAGCCAAATCATTTTCCTAAATAGGATTTTAACCAAACTAAAATAACTTAAAAGCAGCCCCATCAAAATGAAGACATACCATCTGTAATATTTAAAATAGAACATAGGTATTGTCTATTCAGATGAATTCAATATCAAGTAAAAATTGTAATTTCATTGTATGACAACAGAAATTTATACCGCATCGGTTTTACAGTACATACCTGTATTTTATATTATTTGGTCAGATGATCTTTTATCTGCATCGGAAATTAACGTGGCAGAAAATGCCATTTCAGAAGATAGTTCACTAACACTTGCCGACAAGAAACTATTAAAATCTTGGTTAGATGTTAATAATCCTCCCAAGGATAGTGTTCTTAAATCTTGGAAACAATTAATTGCCAATAGCGGTGTTAAATTGGTGGAGCACAACACCTATCCTTTAACCGCATTCAGCGAGAAAGTGGCTACACACTATCAAGGGGAAATACCATTTAATGAATGCATAAAAAATATTGAGGTCAATTTGGGTATACAACCCAATCACTACAACCATCTTTTTGATGTTCAAATTGACCTAGATCCAAAATCGGCACAATATTTAGCAAAGCATATAGACTCCATTTTAAAAGGTGAACATGTCCAAACGATAGACCAATTTAGGTCTACATTAAAAGACCCTATTTTTTCTTGGCAGATACGAAGAAACAAAGAAGATTTTAGACAGCACGTTCTAGAACAAGTGAAATTTCTAGCACAAAAAGGTTATGGCGCTATGGCATATTCTGAAGACTATGGCGGAACCGATAATATGGAAGGTTACGCTCATATTTTTGAAAATATGATTTGGGCAGACGGAAGTTTAGCCATAAAATTTGGTGTCCAATTCGGTCTATTTGGGGGTAGCATACAAAAACTGGGCACAAAAAAACATCACAACACGTATCTAGCAAAAGCCGGTAAAGCATCATTGTTAGGATGTTTTGCAATGACGGAAACCGGTCATGGATCCAACGTACGCGGTATTAAAACAACAGCAACCTACAACAAGGAAAAAGATACCATTGTAATACACACACCGGGTAGAAATGACAATAAAGAGTATATAGGCAATGCCCTACACTCACAAATGGCATCTGTTTTTGCCCAATTGATCGTTAACGGAAAAAATGAAGGGGTACACGCCATATTGGTACCATTAAGAAATAAAGCACATGAGCTTTTACCAGGCATTACCGTAGAAGACAATGGTTATAAGTTAGGGTTAAATGGTGTAGATAATGGCAAAATATGGTTTGATCAAGTAGAAGTGCCTAAAGAAAATTTGCTGAACAAGTATGGTACTATTCTAGCGAACGGTGAATATTACTCAGAGATAAAAAATCCGAATAAAAGGTTCTTTACCATGCTGGGAACGTTGGTTGGCGGTAGAATTTGCGTTGCGAGAGCCGGACTTGGCGGTGCTAAATTTGCTTTGACCGTCGCCATAAAACATGCTTTAAAAAGAAGACAGTTCAATGATAGTGTAAAAATACAGGAAGACCTTTTAATGGATTATCCCTCGCATCAATTACGCTTAACCCCATTAGTTGCCAGTGCCTACGTTTACCATTTTACCTTAGATAAAATGATGTCGTTATATTGTGACGAGTCTCAACCGGACAAGAGAAAAATTGAGACGCAAGTTGCTGGTTTGAAATCTATCATAACCTGGTATGCCAATGACACTATACAAGAATGCCGAGAGGCTTGTGGTGGCAAAGGCTATCTTATAGAAAATCGTATTGCAGACTTGAAAGGCGATGTGGATATTTTCACCACTTTTGAAGGCGACAACAATGTGCTATTACAGCTCGCCGCAAAAGGGGTTTTATCAGATTTCAAAGCCGAATTCAATAGCGCAGGATTTTCTACCGTTTTGAAACTTTTAAGCTCACAATTAAGTGATAAACTATCGACCATAAATCCAATGTACTCCAATAAAACCGACAAGGATCATTTATACAATCCTAAATTTCATGTACATGCCCTTGAGTATAGAACAAGAAGATTAACCTATACGCTTGCTATGCGCATTAGAGGATATATTAAAAAAGGAATACCCTCTTACCAAGCGTTCTTAAAGGTGCAGACACATTTAATGACACTTGGTAAGGCTTACAGTGCAGAATTGGCCTATAAATCATTCTTAGAGCATACCAACACAATTACGGATCCTGACTATAAAACACTTTTTGAAAAAATTGGAACATTGCATGCTTTATATGAAATTAGAAAAGATGCATCATGGTATCTAGAACAAGGCTACCTGGGAGGAACAAAATCCAAAGCCATACGCCAAAGAGTAGAACGACTATGTACCGAACTTAGACCTCATTTAAACACCTTAATAGACGGTTTTGGCATACCAGACCACTTTATGACCGCACCAATTGCCAATTAGTTCTTCTCCTTTTCCAATCTAGAAGTATCTAAAAAATCCAAAATGGTAATCTCCGCATCACCGTATAACTTAGTTCTAGTAGCACCTTTAGAACTAAGTTGTATGGTATTTAAGGCACGAACTTCAACATCAGGTGAATCTTCGGCAATTACCAACACATCATTTGATTGTAAGTTAGAAGCTTTAAGGGCACTATTTCCATATAATTTCGCCATTAAAAAATCTGAAGTTCCTTCAACTTTAGCAGAGGCATTTTTATACATATAAATATTATTGCTTTCACCGGTGGTATATAACTTAACATCTATTCTATCCTTTAAAACGATATTTAAAGAATCACTTGCCAAATTAAAATCACCAGAACTAATTTCCTCCATATTGACATCAATAATATCAGCAGTAGCGTTTAATTCCAATCTTGAAGTGCCAAAAGTCTGCACCCTAAGTTTATCCGTAGAAATAACATCCTTCATACTGATTTTACCGTTCAACATTTTAATACTGTTCAACTCTTGAAAAAAGATGGTAATCTCCAATTTTCTCTTAGAGGTAATATTGTAGAATGAAGAAATTTTTAACACCCCGTTATCCACCTTAAACTTCAGTACATCTACCAGATTGTCATCAAGCTCTAGGGCATAACCTTCATGTGATGCCTTTTGAATAACAATATCTAAATCATCTGCCAACTCAATTCCATAAAACGGTTCTAGGTCCTCTCTAACCTCAATAACATTCTTATTACCTTTAATTTTAGGCTTACGTTGTGAATAGCTTGTAACCCCAACTATTAATGTTACAAACAGAATAGCGAACTTTTTCATATAACTATATTTTTAAATGAAGGTATTTAAATTTATGCAATAATAGAACAACTTAATAATATCCTCATAGTAATATAAAAAAAAGCCCAACTAAGTATAGTTGGGCTTTTATATAGAATATGATATTTTCTAGTGATTTAATTCCTCTTCATTTTCTTGCAAAGGAATATGTTGTGGTACGTAATCCTGACCAGCAATGATATACTCACCGTTCTCATAGACCTTACTATAATCATAAGCCCATCTATGTACTTCAGGTATTGGTCCATCCCAGTTACCATGAACATGCTTTTGATCTGTTGTCCATTCCAATGTGTTGGATTTCCATGGATTTTTAGGACCTACTTTACCATAGAATATGCTATAGATAAAGTTAGCAACGAATACCAATTGAGCTGCTGCTGCAATAATAGCAAAAACAGTCATCAATACTTGAATATTAGTTAACTCATCGAACATAGGAAAAGCAGTGTTTTCATAGTACCTTCTTGGAACACCAGCCATACCGACAAAATGCATTGGGAAGAAAACGCCATAAGCACAAACAGCAGTTACCCAAAAGTGAACATAACCAAGATTCTTATTCATTAATTTTCCTTCAAACATTTTAGGGAACCAGTGATAAACTCCGGCAAAAAGACCATAAAGTGCAGATATACCCATTACCAAGTGGAAGTGAGCTACAACGAAATACGTATCATGAACGTTAATATCCAAAGTACTATCTCCTAATACTATACCCGTTAAACCACCCGTAATAAAGGTGGATACCAAACCAATTGAAAACAACATAGCCGGATTCAACTGAAGGTTACCCTTCCACAAAGTAGTAATATAGTTAAACGCTTTTACCGCTGATGGTATAGCAATTAATAGAGTTGTAAACGTAAATACAGATCCAAGGAACGGATTCATACCTGATATGAACATGTGGTGACCCCAAACTATGGTAGACAAGAAAGCAATTGCCATAATTGAGGCAATCATAGCTCTATAACCAAAAATTGGTTTACGAGCATTAGTTGACATTACTTCTGAGGTTATCCCCAATGCCGGCAATAATACAATGTACACCTCTGGGTGACCCAAGAACCAAAATAAGTGCTCAAATAAAACAGGAGAACCTCCTTGGTAGTGTAACACTTCACCTTGAATAAATATATCTGACAAGAAGAACGAAGTACCAAAACTTCTATCCATGATCAAAAGTAATGCTGCTGACAATAGAACAGGGAAGGAAATCACACCAATTATGGCTGTGATAAAGAATGCCCAGATAGTCAAAGGTAATCTAGTCATTGACATTCCTTTTGTTCTAAGATTAATTACGGTTACAATATAGTTCAACGAACCAATAAGGGAAGACGCAATAAATATTGCCATAGACACCAACCACAATGTCATACCCATACCAGAACCTGGTTGCGCCATTGGCAGTGCACTTAATGGAGGATAAATTGTCCAACCAGCTGCGGCAGGTCCTGCTTCTACAAACAATGAAATAATCATTATAATACTAGATACAAAGAACATCCAAAAAGAAACCATGTTAAGGAATCCTGATGCCATATCTCGTGCACCAATTTGTAATGGAATTAAAAGGTTACTGAATGTACCACTTAAACCTTGCGTAAGTACAAAGAACACCATGATTGTACCGTGCATTGTAACCAATGCAAGGTAAACATCAGCATCCATAACTCCACCTGGAGCCCATTTACCCAATAATGCCTCAAATACCGGAAAAGATTCACCTGGCCAAGCCAATTGCATTCTAAACAATAAAGACATTGCAATACCAATGAAACCCATTACCAATACACCCATGATAAAATATTGCTTAGCAATCATTTTATGGTCTTGGCTAAAGATGTACTTTGTTACAAAAGTTTCTTTATGATGATGTCCATGATCGTCGTGTCCGTGATCATCTACATGTGCATGTGCTGTTGCTGACATAATCGTAATCTTATTTTTTATTAATTTTCTTTAAATAGCTAAAATGACTTAAGAATAAAAGATTATTCTCCTACTGATACTGCGCTTAATGAATGAACTTCTGGACTAGATTCATCTTTCATCACCGTTTCGGCAAATGTTGATTGGCTCTTCATCCATGCATTATATTCCTCTTCGGTCTCTACGATAATCTTCATTTGCATATTGTAATGAGATTTACCACAAATCTTGTTACATAACAAAATGTAATCAAATTGCCATGGATCTATAGGTTCACCTGTAGCAGCTGCCTTCTCCGCGCGTATTTTATTTGTTCTTTTCACCTTATCCATGACATCTGGATTGGTTCTCATTTCCTCAGTAGTATAAATTGGTGTAAAAGAAAACTCCGTTATCATACCAGGAACACAGTTCATTTGCGCCCTAAAATGTGGCATATATGCAGAATGCAGTACATCTTGTGAACGCATTTTAAAATTCACTTTTCTACCAACTGGCAAGTGAAGTTCTTTAACGATAACATCATCATGTGCATATGTATCAGCTTCATCCAAACCTAATACGTTAGCCTTGTCAATATCGATCATTCTAACATTTGCTCCACCTAAAACATTATCATCGCCACCATACCTAGCAGTCCAATTAAACTGTTGCGCATATAACTCAACGATTAGTGGATCATCCTCATCATTTACATCCATTATAGTGGTCCAAGTATATAAACCCCACAAAATAAGACCTGCCAAAACTATTACAGGAATTATTGTCCATATAAATTCTAAACGATCATTATCAGCATAAAACAAAGCTTTTTGACCTTCCTTACCAGCATATTTATATCCAAAATAATGAAGTAACGCCTGAGTTATTGTTTGTACAATAAAAATGATAATAAAGGAAACCAACATTAAGTTGTCATACTCTTCACCATGTGCAGAACCCGCTTCAGGCAATAAAAATTTACCATATTTCCAGAAACTGAAAATGGTAATTCCGTATATGAAGACCAAGAACCCAAATAACATATATCCGTTATTCTTGTTATCGGTATCAGTAGCTATCTCGTACTTAGTAGTTTTAAGCTGTGATAATTCAAAGATTTTAGTCAATTGCCAAATGGCAATTGCTACAAGAACAAGAACAGCTAAAGTCAATAATGTCGTCATCGTATATATAAATGTTATACTTTACTTATTAATCAATTAATAGTGAAAGTGTCTACTTTCTTCAATAAACGGATTTCTCTTTGGTTGTAAAGGGGCTGTAGAAAGCGCTCTAAACACCCAGAATATAAATAATCCAGCGAAAAACAATACAGATCCTATTTCAGGAATACCAATGTACCAGTTCTTACCAACTGTTGATGGCATGATAGCATTGAAAATATCCATATAATGTCCTGCCAAAATTACTATACCTGTTAATATTACAAACCAGTTAATTCTTTTGTAATCACTATTCATTAGCAAAAGTACTGGGAACAAAAAGTTCATAGCAACCATACCAAAGAAAGGTAGTTTATAATCAGCTATTCTAGTTACATAATAAGTAACCTCTTCCGGTATATTAGAATACCATATCAACATGAACTGTGAAAACCACAGGTAGGTCCAAAAAATACTAATACCGAACATAAACTTAGCCAAATCATGAATGTGACTATCATTAACATCTGGCAAAAGACCTTTTGATTTAAGATAAATGGTAACCATTGCAATCACTGTAATCCCAGATACAAACATACTTGCGAATATGTACCATCCGAACAAGGTACTAAACCAGTGTGGCTCTACACTCATAATCCAATCCCAAGACATAATTGACTCAGAAATAAGATAGAATACCAAGAAAGCTGCAGATATTCTAAAATTTAATTTAAAATTAGCGTTATCATCAGACTCATCTTGAGCTAAAGATAATCTTCTAGAGTATTCTCTATATCCGATCCAACCTGCTAAGAAAATTGCAGCTCTTATTAAAAAGAATGTTGGATTCAAATATCCAGATTTACCTTGCAATAAGTGATCATGAGCAACTACATCTGCATCCATCCAAATAAATAAATGGTTCATATGTAATACAGAAAGCAACAATATAACGAACACAATAATTCCTCCAGGAACTAGGTATGCCGTAATTGCCTCCATTACCCTAAACAGTAATGGCGACCAACCTGCTTGCGCTGTTCTTTGTATAGCATAGAAAGCCAAAACACCTAGAGCGATCATCATAAAGAAGAAAGCTGCAACATATAAAGCTGACCAAGGTCTATTTTTTAATTGATCTAACAAATGCTGATCATGAGAAGCATCGTGCTCCTCACCATGAGAATCTGCAACAGCATGATCATTTTCTTTTACTGCATGTTCTGCTTCAGCTCCATGTGCATCACCATGACCTTCATCATGACTTGCTACCATTTCTTTCGCTTCTGCTATAGTTCCAGGAGCCATAACAAATCCGCCAATAATTCCTAATGCACCTACTATCATTAGAACTATGGAAGCTATTTTAAGTCTATTTGAAAACGTATACATAGTATTGCTTACCTATTATTTGGTTAAATCTTGTTTCAATTTCATCACATATTCCGATACTTGCCACATCTCTTCAGTATTCATTTGAGAAGCATAGGACCCCATTGAATTCAATCCATAATGGATTGTATAATACGTAGATCCAACCGTCAAGTTTCTTACCGGGTCCGCATAACTAGGAACACCTAATATTTTTTCTCTTTTTACAAGTGTACCTTGCCCATCACCTTTATCTCCATGACAAATAGCACAATAAATAGTGTAAAGTTGACCACCTTTCGCCAAGTTCTTTTCTACATTCATAGAATCTAATGGACTTGACTGAAGCCTAGCCAATTCTTTGCCCTCTGGCGAGTTTTCAATTTCATATGGCAACCACCCTCTATTAATTGTATTCGCCGGCGGCAACATAGCTTCGGACTGGTTTGGTAAAAAATCTGCCTCGCTATAAGCCTCATAACCTACAGACTCATACATGTTAGGCATATACTGATAATTAGGAACACTATCATCTTGACAAGAAGTTGCCACAATAGCTAGACCGAATATTAATGCTAATTTCTTAAAACTGTTCATATTTAATGACTGTTTTTTTCTGATATACTAATTTCAACTGCACCAGTATTCATTAATAAATCTCTTAATTCTTGCTCGTTGTCATGGATTTCAATCTCCATTAAAAAATGATCATCCGTAGTTCTTATATCTGGATTTTCTGCTTCTTTAAAAGGCCACAATCTACTTCTTAGGTAAAAAGTTATTACCATTAAGTGAGCCGCAAAGAAAACCGTCAATTCAAACATAATAGGCACAAAAGCCGGCATGTTCTCCAAATAGCTAAAACTTGGTTTACCACCTATATCTTGAGGCCAATCTTCAATCATGATAAAGTTCATCATTAAAACCGCCACTGTTAAACCTACACAACCGTATAAAAAAGCAGTGATAGCTATTCTAGTTGGCGCTAAACCCATAGCCTTATCAAGACCGTGTACAGGGAAAGGACAATAAACCTCCTCTATATGAAGCTTTGCCGCTTTAACCTTTTTAACGGCAAGCATTAGCACATCATCATCGTCGTAAAAAGCATGTATAACCTTAGATGCCATATTTATCTTTTGTTATTTAATAAAATTGATGCTTGTCCTGCCCAGTCATCACGTTGTGCTCTACCTGGGAAAGAACCTGTAATTGAATCTAAAAGATCATACTCGCTTTCAGTCATTCTAGCGACTTGAGCAAATGTATAGATTCCTATTTCATTTAAAGTAGCCTCCATTTGCGGCCCTATACCTTTAACTTTCTTTAAATCATCCGCTTCTTGTGTAGCAGGATCAAAAGTACCCACAGCACTCAACAAATCAGAAACACCAACTTTATCACCGACGGATGGTACAACTTCACCCATCAATACATCATCAGTTACTGTTTCCTTCACCTCCACTTTAGCCGTTGAGATTTGATATAGAGGTTTACCAGCATCTCTTAACACTTTGTATTTTTCACCAGAAGATTTCAATATAGATTTCACTTCTGCCTGAGCAATTACAGGGAATGTTCTAGAATATAATAAGAACAATACAAAGAAGAAACCAATAGTACCTATAAATATTCCTATATCAACAAATGTTGGTGAGAACATTGTCCATGATGATGGAAGATAATCCCTATGTAATGACGTAACGATAATTACGAATCTTTCGAACCACATACCTATGTTTACCACAATAGAAATAAAGAAAGAGAACATGATACTTGTTCTTAATTTCTTGAACCACATGAACTGTGGAGAGAACACATTACAAGTCATCATTGACCAGTAGGCCCACCAGTAAGGACCGGTTGCTCTGTTCAAGAATGCATACTGCTCATATTCCACACCAGAATACCATGCCATGAACAACTCGGTAATGTAGGCACATCCCACAATTGAACCAGTTAACATGATTACGATATTCATTAATTCAATATGCTGAACCGTGATATAATTTTCTAGGTGACACACCTTTCTCATGATGATCAACAAAGTATTTACCATAGCGAAACCAGAGAAGATAGCCCCTGCAACAAAATATGGTGGAAAGATTGTTGTATGCCAACCCGGGATTACCGAAGTAGCAAAGTCAAAAGATACAATGGTATGTACAGATAGTACCAAAGGAGTTGCCAAACCAGCAAGTACTAAAGACACTTCCTCAAAACGTTGCCAATCTTTTGCACGACCGCTCCATCCAAAACTCAATAAGCTATAAATTTTCTTTTGAAAAGGCAATACCGCTCTATCACGAATCATTGCAAAATCCGGGAGCAAACCTGTCCACCAGAATACTAATGAAACAGAAAGATATGTTGAAATCGCAAATACATCCCAAAGAAGCGGAGAGTTAAAGTTTACCCACAATGATCCAAATTGGTTTGGAATTGGAAGTACCCAGTAAGCTAACCATGGACGACCCATGTGTATAATTGGAAACAAACCAGCTTGAACAACCGAGAAGATTGTCATCGCCTCTGCAGAACGGTTAATAGCCATTCTCCATTTTTGACGGAACAATAATAATACTGCAGAAATCAGAGTTCCTGCATGACCGATACCTACCCACCAAACGAAGTTGGTAATATCCCAAGCCCAGTTTACAGATTTGTTAAGACCCCAAGTACCGATACCGGTAGAGACCGTATAAATAATACAACCTACTCCCCAAAGAAATGCTACTAATGCAATGGAAAAAACTATCCACCAGTGCTTGTTAGCTCTACCTTCTACAGGAGCAGCTATATCCACAGTTACATCGTGGTAGCCTTTGTCTCCAGTTACTAGGGGTTTACGTATAGGTGCTTCGTAATGCGACGCCATAGACTTTTGTTATAATTACTTTCTACTATTGTTTATGCTTCGTTGGTGTTTCTAACCTTAACGTGATAGAAAACATTTGGTTGAGTTCCTACATGCTCCAATAAATGATACATACGGTCACTCGCTTTTAATTCTGATACTTTACTCTTCTCATCATTAACATCACCAAATACAATGGCTCCATTACTACATGCAGAAGAACAAGCCGTTTGGAATTCTCCATCTTGAATAACACGACCATCTCTTTTAGCATCAAGAATTGTTTTTTGTGTTTTTTGAATACACATAGAACATTTCTCAATAACACCTCTTGAACGAACGTTAACATCAGGGTTCAATACCATTTTACCCAAATCATTGTTCATGTGGAAATCAAACTCGTCATTATTATTATATAAGAACCAGTTAAATCTACGTACTTTATATGGACAGTTGTTTGCACAATATCTTGTACCTACACATCTGTTATAAGCCATTTGATTTTGACCTTGTCTACCATGTGAAGTTGCCGCTACAGGACATACAGTTTCACAAGGAGCATGGTTACAGTGCTGACACATTACCGGTTGGAATGCTACCTGAGGATTAGCGGAAGGATCTTCCAACTCACCAAAACCACCTAATGAACCATTATCACCAGACAAACCATCAAAGCCATCTTTTTTAGCGTTGTCACCTTCAAAAGTTTCTTCTGAAGAATAATATCTATCAATACGCAACCAGTGCATATCCCTAGATTTTCTTACTTCAGCCTTACCAACAACAGGAACATTGTTTTCAGCATGACAAGCAATAACACAAGACCCACAACCAGTACAAGCATTCAAATCGATAGACATGTTAAAATGATGCCCTATTGTACGGTCAAAACTATCCCACAAATCAACAGATGTAGCAGGAACCTCTTGGTGATCTAAAGACACCACCGGAACTTCATTCCATTCAGCGTGATCTTTTGTATTAAATATCTCTAAAGTAGTTTCTTTAATGATATCACCTCTACCCATAAGGGTTTTATGCAATTGAATACAAGCAAACTCATGATTACCTGCAACTTTTTCAACACTTACGGATTGAATGTTACTAAACCCTTCATAAAGCTTAAAAGCATTTACTCCGGTCTGCATTTCCTCTTTCAAACCTACAGTTTTACCATAACCAAAAGAAAGACCTACAGTACCTTTTGCCTGCCCTGGCTGAACAACCACAGGAACTTTATCAAGACTAACACCGTTAACGGTAAGCTTAACATAGTTACCATCCATTCCACCGTTAGCAACATTTACATTTTCTACACCTAACTCAGCAGCATCGGCTTTTGAAATAGTCACATAGTTATCCCAAGAAACCCTTGTGATCGGATCAGGGAATTCTTGCAACCAAGGGTTACTTGCCTGCTGACCATCACCCATACCTACTTTAGAATACAAAGTAAGCTCCATACCCTCACTAGTGGTATTCGCTAAACTACGCACCGCTGATGCCAAAGAAGAATTCGGTGCAATTTCTGCCTCATCTTCAACTACATTAACATCTTGCACAACGCCTTCAGCACCAACAACCATGGTGTCAGCTGTAAAGACACCATCTTGCAATGCCTGGTTCCAACTTGCACCATTAAGCACACTGCTGGACCAAGTATCTTTTATATAATCATAATACGTTTGCTCACTTCCCAGTAATTCTAAAACAACCGACTGAAATTGCTTAGTATCAAATAATTCTTTAATTGTAGGTTGCATTAAACTATAATGCCCCTTCTTAACCTGAAGATCACCCCAAGATTCTAAATAATGATTTGCAGCACCGACATATTGCACGGCTTCAGTAGTTTCGTTCCAATTTGTCGAAAAAGCAACACTAAGATCCACTTTAGACAAACCTTCCTTGAAATCCGCAGCATTTGGAAGCGAATACATTGGATTCACACCATCCATTAACAAAGCACCTACTCTACCGGCCTTCATATCAGAAATTAAGGCATTTACGCTTTTCACATTACCTTTTCTAATATACTTAGGAGCACTAGCGTCATATGCCTTACTAGACAACATTTCATTTATCGCCAATACAACGGACTGGGCATTTACATCATCCAAACCAGTTACCACAACTGCATTAGAACCCGCTTTCTTGATTTCAATAGCAATAGAATCTACCAATGCATCATATTCGGATGTATTACCACCCACAGAAGTTCCATTTAACTTACCGTACAACTTAGCTAATACCACTTTCTGCGCACTAGGCTTCATAGCTACACGCTTATCTGCATTGGCACCAGTCAAAGACATGTTTGCCTCTACTTGAATATGCCTAGACATTTTACCGTTCTTTGGCACTCGCCCTCTTGAATAAGCAGCATCATAACCACCACCTTGCCAATCAGCAATAAAATCAGCACCAAAAGAAACAATTACTTCAGCTTTCTCAAAATCATAATCAGCTAAAGCCCTTTCACCATACTTATTTTCAAAAGCGGTCAAAGCTGCATCTTCAGAAATTGCATCGTAAGTTACATGAACAACATTTTCATTAGCCGCAACTAAATCAGACATTAAACGGTCAGTTGACGGACTTGCATACGTCTGCGTAAGTACGGCAATCTTTTTTGAAGAACCTTTAAGAGCCCCCATTTTAGATTTTAACGTAGCCTTCAACACATCCCACTCAACAGGCTCTCCGTTTGCCATAGGTCCCTGCAATCTTGTACTGTCGTACAAAGAAAGAACAGAACCCTGAACCCTTGCGTTTGCGGCACCCCCTATTTTAGCCAAAGTGTTATTCTCCACTTTTATAGGACGACCTTCACGCGTTTTTATCAATATACTTGCAAAGTCAAAACCATTAGCAATTGTAGTTGCGTAATAATTAGCAACTCCAGGTACAATATTTTCCGGCAAAACCACATAAGGAATCGATTTTACAACCGGACCTTCACAAGCCGCCAAAGAAGCTGCTGCGGTACTAAACCCAACATACTTTAAAAAATCTCTACGATTGGTGTTTGTAGAAGACAATGTTTCCTTATCACCCAAGAAATCATCAACAGGAATCTGCTCCACAAATTCATTCTGCTTAAGCGCCTCAACAATGGAATCGTTAGGATTTAACTCCGCTTCGTTCTTCCAATACTTTTTGTTTGATGCCATACGTATTATCTGTAATTAGCTTCTTAAATTATTATTAATAGTGACACTTACCACATTCCAGACCACCTAATTGTGCTGCTGTCAAATTCTCAACACCGTACTTTTTAGAAAGTTCTGCGTGAATTTTCTCGTAGTACTCATTGCCCTCAACCTTTACATTGGTCTCTCTATGACAATCTATACACCATCCCATAGTTAATGGAGCATATTGGTACATAATTTCCATTTCCTCTACCGGACCATGACAAGTTTGACACTCTACACCAGCAACCGATACGTGCTGAGAGTGATTAAAGTAAGCGAAATCAGGTAAGTTATGAATACGAACCCACTCTACCGGCTGGCTTTCACCTGTATACTTTTGGTTTGTTTCATCCCAACCAACAGCTTTATACAATTTCTTAATCTCACCAGTATAAAACTCATTAGTATACCCATTAGCCAAATCATCTTGAGATGGACCCTCTGGATTACCCGTATACTCATATATAGATTTATGACAATTCATACAAACATTCAAAGAAGGAATACCTGATGTTTTTGAAACCCTTGCAGAAGAGTGACAATACTTACACTCTATCTTATTATCACTAGCATGAATTTTATGAGAATAGTGAATAGGCTGAATAGGCGCATAACCCTGATCAACACCAACCTGCATCATCCAACCATAAGCAAAATACGCACTACCCAAAAGCAAGATTATTGCCGTTACCAAAACCAAAAATTGATTTTGAGCAAAAGCCTTCCAAATTGGAGTTCTTTTAGCAGCCGCTTCTTTTTCAACCACAATGCCGTTCGCCTGAGCAATTCGTTGCAATGTCTTGTTTACCAACAACAACATTATAACCAACAAACCAAAAACAAGCACCAGCGCCCCAAGAATAATTTCATTGGAAACACCAGAAGCATCACCTGAACCAGCAGATGCAGTTTCTGCACCTCCGGCAGCAGCAGCTGGAGCAGCCGGTGGTGGCGCAGCGGTATACGCCAAAATATTATCTATATCACTATTTGTCAATGTGGGAAAAGCGGTCATTGCAGCTTGGTTGTACTCAGCATATACTTTATTAGCATAAGCATCACCTGACTTAATTACACCTGGGCTATTCTTAATCCAAGCATACAACCACTCCCTATCTAAACCTTCATCTTCAGCCAATCTGCTTTCCACATCTTGCAATGCAGGACCTGTCATCTTACGATTTAACGCATGACAAGCAGCACAATTCTGATTAAACAAAGCTTTACCCTTTTTAGCGTCTCCGCCACCTGCGGTTTCAGTAGTCGCAGATTCAGCAGCAGCTTCATCCTGCGCTATTGACGGACTTGCAAAAAACAAAAATGCAATTAGGGATAATCCTAAAATTTTAGAAAACTGATTTCGGTTCGGAACCTTTTTCATATATCGAATATTTCTATCGGAATCTTGGCATGATTTTGGTCATAGATGAAACCAAATTAAAATCCACCAAATGCCTAAATCGGAGACAAAAATACGACATAGACTTTATTTGAAAAATGTTAATGTATCTATAATTTATAATTTAGAAATATTCTAAATAAACAATGATTTATTTGTTTGAACCTTAATAAATTACTTTTGCACAGAAGGAAAATAAAACTTTAAAAAGATTATGAAAACACTAAGTACCCTCGTAATTTTTGCATGTATAACTCAATTTACTTACGCACAGGGTGCAAAAGTAACCATACAGCAAGACCAAAAGATAGACCAACTTCTAGAGGTTTATAAAACATCTTTAAGCAACAATGAGTACTATAGAATACAAGTAGGTTTTGGCAATTACGCCAAAGCGAAAGAAATAAAAGCTAATGTTGAGGAGGACTTTCCTGAATTGGTGTCAAAAATAGATTTTGACTCACCAACCTATCGGGTTAGGGTTGGGAGGTTTACTTCTAAATTGGATGCAGAAAGAAAGTTCAACGAAGTAAGAGTCAAGTATCCTAATGCAATGTTATTAAAACCAAAAAAATCGACCAAATAGGTCGATTTTTTTTTTGCCTTATCTTAAAAGAGCAAAACTAATTCCTTAAACAAATTCTTATTTAGATTTTAGTTTCTTCTTCACCGCAACTTCCTGGAACGCTTCAACAATATCACCTTCAATAATATCATTATAGTTCTTTATCTGAAGTCCACAGTCATATCCTTTTGCAACTTCTCTAACATCATCCTTAAATCGTTTTAAAGAAGCCAACGTACCAGTATAGATTACCACACCATCACGTATTAATCTAATATTAGAGTTTCTAAAGATTTTACCACTTGTTACCATACAACCTGCAATAGTACCTACCTTAGAAATCTTAAAGGTTTCTCTAATCTCAGCTGTACCAGAAATTTCTTCTTTCATTTCAGGTGACAACATACCTTCCATTGCATCTTTAAGGTCATTGATCGCAGAGTAAATAATAGAGTACATACGGATATCTATCTCCTCTTTCTCAGCAATTGCTTTTGCATTACCCATTGGTCTTACGTTAAAACCAATAATAACCGCATCAGAAGCCGAAGCCAATAACACATCAGATTCAGTAATAGGACCTACGGCCTTATGTATAATATTTACCTGAATTTCATCTGTAGACAATTTCTGGAAAGAATCTGTAAGTGCTTCAACAGAACCATCAACATCACCTTTAAGTATAATGTTAAGCTCTTTGAAATCACCTAGTGCAATTCTACGTCCAATTTCATCTAACGTTATGTGACGTTGTGTTCTAACAGATTGTTCACGTTGTAATTGAGATCTTCTAGATGCAATTTGTTTTGCTTCACGCTCATCTTCCAATACGTAGAATTTATCACCTGCTTGAGATGCACCATCTAAACCTAAAATTGAAATTGGAGTAGACGGACCTGCCGCTTTAATATTGTTACCCCTTTCATCTTGCATTGCCTTGATCTTACCACTTGTGGTACCGGCCAATACATAATCTCCAATTTTAAGAGTACCCGACTGAACCAATACTGTAGACACATAACCCTTTCCTTTATCAAGGAATGCCTCAACAACCGTACCGGTAGCAAGCTTATCTGGGTTAGCTTTAAGCTCTAACAACTCGGCCTCCAACAATACCTTCTCCAATAATTCTTTTACCCCTAAACCTGTTTTGGCAGAAATATCATGAGATTGAATTTTACCACCCCAATCTTCTACCAATAAATTCATTTGGGCCAAACCTTCCTTAATCTTATCTGGATTAGAAGTTGGCTTATCTATTTTGTTTATAGCAAAAACAATAGGAACACCTGCTGCTTGCGCATGACTAATAGCCTCCTTGGTCTGTGGCATAATGTCATCATCTGCCGCAACCACAATAATTGCTATATCGGTAACTTGTGCACCTCTAGCACGCATAGCGGTAAACGCTTCGTGACCAGGAGTATCCAAAAATGCAATACGCTCACCGTTCTCTAAGGTTACCCCATATGCACCAATGTGCTGGGTAATACCACCACTTTCCCCGGCAATAACATTTTCCTTACGGATATAATCCAATAAAGATGTTTTACCGTGATCAACGTGACCCATTACAGTAACGATAGGAGCCCTATGTTCCAAATCTTCCGGAGCATCTTTCTCTTCTACGATACTTTCTTCTATATCCGCAGTAACAAAATCTACTTCATACCCAAATTCTTCAGCTACGATAGATAATGTTTCAGCATCTAAACGCTGATTCATGGTTACCATTATACCAAGAGACATACAAGCCGAGATTATCTCGGTAGTAGAAACCCCCATCATGGTAGCCACCTCACTAGCGGTAACGAACTCGGTTACCTTAAGAATTTTGTTCTCTAATTCTTGTTTTTCAAGATCCTTCTCCGTTTGCTCACGGTGCTGATCTCTTTTACTTCTTCTATACTTAGCACCTTTACCCTTTTTAGACTTACCTTGAAGTTTCTCTAGGGTTTCACGTACTTGCTTTTGAACATCTTCTTCAGTAGGCTCAACTTTTGCCACAGGAGCAAACCTTCCTCTACCTTTGTTTCTGTCACCAGAGCCACTGTTTCTATTTTGACCAGGCCCAGAAGTATTCTTAGTTACAATTCTTCTTCTACGCTTTTTACGGTCAGTATTAGATTTGTCTGCAGCTTTTTTATCTTCTTTCTTCTTCTTAGGCTTCTCAAACTTACTAAGGTCAATTTTTTCGCCTGCAATTTTAGGACCTGATAATTTTTGATATTGGGTCTCTATTGTTTTTGGTGTATCATCTTCTGGAGCAGATTCTGCTTCAGTAGTTTTAACCTCCTCTTTCTTAGGCGCTTCCTTTTTTGGCTGTTCGGCTTTAGGCGTCTCAACTTTAGGACTTTCTTTCTTATCCTCTGTTTTTTGAACAGGTTGAGAAACTATTTTGGGTCCTTGCAGAACCACTTTTCTAGTTTCTTTAACCTCTACCTTTGGTGCAGCTTTTTCTTCAACCTTAGGAGCAACTTTCTCCTCAGCTTTAGGAGTTTCCTTCACCGGCTCTTCCTCTACTTTTTTCTTAGGATTCAAGTCAATTTTACCAACCATTTTAGGTCCGGCCAATTCAACTTTACCAACCAAAGTTTTGTCTTCAGCTTCAGAATTTCTTCGCTCACGGGCCAAGCGACGATCTTCCTGTTCTTTTTCCAATTGAACTCGAATTGCCTCCTTTTCCTTACGTTTTTCCTCTCCAACTTCCTTAGATGCAACTTTTTTACTCTTATCCGTCTGGAACTCGTCAAGTAAAACCTGATAAACATCATCGGAAATTTTAGTGGTAGGCCTCGCTTCCACATCATGTCCTTTCCCATTAAGAAAGTCCACCGCCCTATCCAAGGAAATATTAAGTTCACGAAGAACTTTATTAAGCCTTATTTTTGCATTGTCTGCCATAAATACTGATTCCCGTTCTTTTATTTAAGTGCTAATATATAGCTAATCTTCTAATTCTTCTTTTAGGATACGCACAACTTCTAAAATTGTTTCCTCTTCTAAATCCGTACGTTTCACCAAATCGTCTACATCTTGCTCTAAGACGCTACGGGCTGTATCAAATCCAATTTTCTTGAATTCCTCTATAATCCATGCATCGATTTCATCAGAGAACTCTGTTAACTCAACATCTTCCTCTACACCTTCACGGAATACATCTATTTCATAACCAGTCAATTGACCGGCCAATCTAATATTATGCCCCCCTCTACCAATTGCTTTAGAAACCTCTTCTGGCTTAAGATAAACTTGAGCCGTCATTTTCTCATCGTTCAATTTTACAGAAGATACTCTTGCAGGGCTTAATGCCCTTGTCACCAATAACTGTGGATTGGCCGTCCAATTGATAACATCGATATTCTCATTGCCCAATTCACGAACTATTCCATGAATTCTTGAACCTTTCATACCAACACAGGCACCTACTGGATCAATACGGTCATCATAAGAATCCACAGCAACTTTAGCTTTCTCTCCAGGTATTCTAACCGCTTTCTTAACCGTGATCAAACCATCAAAAACTTCTGGTATTTCCTGGAAAAACAATTGCTCCAAGAACTTAGGAGAACTTCTTGACATTATGATAGTAGGCTTGGCACCTTTTAATTCTACACTTTCAATAACACCTCTAACATTATCCCCTTTTCTAAAAAAGTCCGAAGGAATTTGTCTATCCTTTGGAAGTATAATCTCATTACCTTCATCATCAAGCAAAATTATTGCCTTATGACGAATATGATGAACCTCTGCAGTATAAATCTCACCTTCTAAATCTTTAAAGTGCTTGTAAATCGTTGTATTATCGTGCTCATGAATTTTAGATATCAAATTTTGACGCAATGCCAAAATAGCTCTTCTACCCAAGTCAATTAACTTTACTTCTTCAGAAACATCTTCACCAACTTCAAAATCAGGCTCTATTTTACGAGCAGCGGACAATGAAATTTCCTCATTCGGCTCTTCAACCTCACCATCATTAACAACGATACGGTTTCTCCAAATCTCCAAATCACCTTTATCTGGGTTAATAATGATATCAAAGTTATCATCTGAACCAAACTTCTTTTTCAGCGCATTTCTAAAAACATCTTCCAAAATGGCCATCAATGTTACCCTGTCTATGAACTTATCGTCCTTAAACTCTGAGAAAGATTCAATTAACGCAATATTTTCCATTGGTAATTACAATTAAAATTTTAATACAACTTTTGCTTTAATAATATCTGAAAAATTTACTTCTTCTTTTTTCTGAACGGTCACTTTACCTTTACCTATTGGCTTAGGCTCCCTAGCTTTCCACTCCAACACAATAGATTCATCATTAACGGCAGTTAAATTGCCTTCAAATTTATCATCGTTGGTACGAACTTCCAGCTTACGTCCAATATTTTTTAAATATTGACGAGGCATAACCAAAGGTGCAGCCGCTCCAGCAGAGGCAACCTCTAAAGAAAAATCATGTTCATCACGGTCTAAATTATGTTCAATAGCCCTACTTATCTTAATACAATCACTGACCGTAACCCCATGGTCACCGTCTATTACCACATGAATGCTATTATCTGCACCCATTGTAAAATCGATTAAAAACAGGGAGGGATCTTCTTGAAGACCTTGTTCCAATAATTCTTTTACTTTTTCCTTTAGCATAAATAATAAGTAATAAAAGAGGGGACTAATTGTCCCCTCATGAATACTTTTATATCCTTTCAGCATTGCAAATATAATAAATTTTAAGATTAATGTCCTAATTTTCAATTACAATCATTCAACAATTTCAATAGTCCTCTCTAATCTCAAAGGATACCCATTTTCATCAAGTCCCTGTAGCACTATAGAATATTCGCCCATTCTGTTGCTCGCCCTAATTTCTAATACCGAATCCTTATCAATTTCCAAATTAGGAGCCCAATACACCAAGTTTTTCTTTGGGTCATTTATCCGAGACCTAGAGCTCACATAATCTTCAAACTTTTTGGTTTTTGAAAAGCCGGGTATTGTTGCATTTACCCAATTTATAGACTCTATTGGACTAGAGGCGTGTTTTTGTCCTCTTTTGGTATAGAAAGCAATTACGCCATTACCTCCTCTAGCGCCAAAAGCCGCAGCTCTTCCGCCTTTAATTACATCGACAAACATTACCTCTTCAGCCAATAATTGCTTTGCAGCTTGAGCAGACGTAGGCACCCCATTAATTAGAAATAGTGGCGACACGGATTCATTAATACTACCCACCCCCCTAATAAAGACTTTTTGATCTGGATAAATTCCAGTAATATTAACACCTGGTGTTTGTATCAACAGATCCAAAGCACTTACCGCTCCGTAATTATGTTTTAAAGAATCGGCCACAACGCGGTTACTATAGTTAAAATAAGGAGTCAATTTACCATATTCTCTATCCCTAACCAATTCGTCAAACATTACATCAGACTTTACTACAACTTCATCCAATTTTGTGACCCCTTCGTTGCTGACAGCATCATCATCCTTACTTTCCTCTATCCCATGTACATCTATACTATTTTTTTGCTTATTAGAGTCTGTAAATCCACTACTGTACTTTGGCCAGTTATTAAACAATTCTATATCAACACCGTCTTTTAACATCACTTTAGAACCTATATCACTTACATGCAATAACACATTTAAAGAATCGTAAAATGAATAAGGACCAAAATCAAAATCACCACTAGAATTTGCAATTTTACTTTCTTGAAACGGAATACCTCCGTTAACCGTTAACGATATTTTTGATTTTGGTATCTCTACATTTCCCTTTAAGGCAATATTACCCGATACCATTATTCCAAGTTCCGGCTTATACCGAAAATCATCTACCTCAAATTGATTTATCTGATCCCAATCAACAATACCTTTTTCATCCACGATCATCATCGCATCTATTGCCTCTCTACGTTCCTGATCGCTCAATAGGTGGTGTTTTTGGCTTAATGAAGCGTCCGCCAAAGTCTGCCGCACTCTATCTTTTAGTACAACGGATAAAGAAAAATTATCTTTTAAATAATCAGAACCATTAACGCGCAAACGAATTGGTTCCCCAACTCGATAAACATCTTTTTCAACTTCTAAATTCACAAAGAATGCCTCACTAAACAGATTCAAAGAGCGTTGACATTTAGCTTCGCCAATTTGATTGAAAAGAGAAAAAGAAACTACACCATTACCTAAATCCTCTTTGTTAATTTTTAAAAATTTAGCCGCATCACCACTTTGATTACCTAATTCATATGTTGATAATGGAATTTCTCCTTTATGAACTAAGAGCACACAACCTTTTAAATTATTTTCTTCCAGACCAGTCACTCCTACCACTATAGAACCACCTCTCTCTTTTACATTTAGGGAATACCCCTGAGCCTCAACCCTAGGTAATGGTTTTTCATAAATCTCTATACCTGTATCTATTCTTAACCTATAGTTTTCACCAACAACTGGAGTAAAATAAGCTTTACCATAACCAGGAGAAATCAATTCAAAATCAGTTACCACATTATCTCTACTGTCCAAAATAACACCCTTCTCCCCAAGCCTTTCACCTTTGCTATTTAAGGCTTTGACTCCAACAGCAGCATTTACCCCACTAACAAGCACACCCCCTTCAGGCACAACAGAAATAATTGGAGCACTCATAACATTTCCAGCCTCTAAAAAATCATCTTCAACAACAATAGGTTTTATAATTGCTCTAGGATTATTATTATTAAGCATCAACTTAGTAAACGCTCTTAAATAATATTTACCAGAATTCCATTTATTGGTAATAGCTACATCACCATAAGAACCATTATCCAAAACATTAAGTTTTCTTTTCTCAACTATACTTCCTGCTTCATTTAATACCTCTACATAAACTACACCACTATTTGGCTTTTCTAAATTAGCTAATCCGTTAGTTAAAAAGACACGAAACCAAATTGTTTCACCTTTTTGATAATAATCTTTATCTGTGTAGACTATTGTACGTTCGCTAGCTAGATGACTGTAATAATTTAGCTTCTTAATTATCTCAATAATATTATTTTGAACCGAAGGGCTTGTAGGTTGAGGAATAAAACCGAACAATATAAAACTTGCAACAAAAACCGAAAGTAATATTTTTTTCATTATTAGGAATTATTTTAGAATAAGTAAGACTTTTCTTTAAAAATAAAAAAAAAAGACATCAAGTATTACATAAAAAAACCAAAATTAACATACTCTCTAAATTTTTATCTTTGACATTCAATATTGTACACATGGAAGCATTTACCACTTACGATTTTATTATCTCAGCATCCTTAATTGTAGTATTATCATTCTTTTTTAACGGAATTTCCAAGAAAACGAACATACCAGCGGTATTAATGCTCATTGTATTAGGCATACTTATTAAAATAACGCTTGAATTTTTCATTCCTGAAATACCAGACTTTAAAGGCTCTTTAGAAATTTTAGGTACTGTGGGCCTCATTATGATAGTGCTTGAGGCAGCTTTAGAACTAGAACTGAAAAGAGAAAAGTTATGGCCCATAATTAAATCTATGGCCGTTGCATTAATTGGCTTAGTGGGTTCTGCATATGTAGCAGCATTGATTTTACACCAATTTACACCGAACATGACCATGCAATCCGCATGGCTTTACGCAACCCCTTTATCCATATTATCCAGCGCCATAATTATTCCGAGCGTAGGCGGATTAGCTGAAGAAAAAAAGGAATTTCACATCTATGAAAGCACATTTTCTGATATAATGGGCATAATGATGTTCTATTTTTTAACCGGTAAATTAAACCCCGCAGAAGATACAGGCGTCTCGGGTTTTACCCTAAACCTAGTTCTTACCATAGTTATTGCCCTAGTAGCCAGTTACACCATAATATTGGTATTCCAAAAAATTAAAAGTCAAGCTAAACTATTCCTTCTCATAGCGGTACTTCTTTTACTATACGCCATCGGTAAAAAAATGCATTTGTCTTCTTTAATAATCATCCTCGTTTTTGGACTCATCGTAAAGAATGTAAACTTATTTTTTCCTGGTAAGACCAAAATTTTCTTGGAGTCTGAACGAATGCAACAAATATATCACGAGCTGCATATAGTAACATTGGAAACTGCTTTTGTAGTACGGACTTTCTTCTTTGTTATATTTGGAATCACCATTGTGCTTGCATCTCTGTTAAGTATCAATGTCGCAATTGTTAGCCTACTCATTATCGCATCTATCTACGCCATACGTTTTCTGGTTTTAATGATATTTGTAGGGAAGGATATGCTACCACAATTATTTATTGCTCCAAGAGGCCTTATAACAGTTCTTCTATTTTATGCCATACCTAGCGAAGCTCAAATTGAAGGGTTTGAATCTGGCATATTGCTGTTCGTGATTATTGCAACAAGTTTAGTAATGACTTGGGCAATGATAAAGGACAAAAGAAAAATGGGCACTTTACTAGACGAAATAGATGAAGAAATTACTGAAAGAAATTTAACAGAAGATGCTATAAGGGCTTCTGAAGCCATCGCACCTACCGAAAGTGAAGGAGAAAACCCCCAGACGGACATATTTGAAAATAACCGTTAAATCTTAAAACACAAGCCCCGCTTCTTATTGAGGTCCAAAAGAAGCATGTTGTTCTTGGTGTTCACCGTAAGCTTGTGGTTCGGTATTTTCTAAACTATCCACCTCTTTACGAAAACGAAGTATCATTAAAGTATCTAATTCTTGATCAATGCTATCTTTTAGCACTCGCCAGTTACTAGAGTTCATTTTATTATTATACTCCATGATTTTATTGAACCGCTCTAAGTTATAACGATTGGCCTTCCAGGCATGAGCAGTACTTTCTTCATGTTTTACATCTTGCAAATAGAATCCTATTCCAAATCCAAGCACAACAACGACCAATAATATCTTTAAAACTTTTGGAGAGAGTTTCATAAGGTTAAGTTCTTTAGGGTACTAAAGTATGTAATAACAACACCGAAATGGTTTCTTTTCCGATGAATTTGTAACGTTATTAGATTAAATGTACAAAAATACTGACACACTGTTAACCATTTCTTCACATTAGGGCACCTAAATTGTATCATTTGCCAAATTTTGCACAAATTTACCACTAGAGAAATGACAAAGGTCATAAAAACAAAAAATCCTAACATCAATTGACATTAGGACTTTATTTGTTCTCTTAGTTGGCCCACAAGGTTCAATGATATCTTTACTCAAATTTATCAAATATATAAAAACACCCTACAAACATTACTATTTAGCAAATAGCACAAGACTACAATATCAAGTTAAATAAAGTAAAATGAGGTTAAATAAAGTATTTGTACGTACATTTGAACGTACAATATTATTATGGCAACAATTTCATTTAAAATCAGAAAAGGTAAGACACAAGGCAGTTCTATATATTTAATTTTTAGCTACGGCAGAAAAAAAGAGCTGAGATACTCCACAGGGTATGCAGTTAAAAACATTAAGAACTGGAATCATGACAAGCAGCAAGTCAAAAACGTTTTAGAGGAACCAAATGCGTCTAAGATAAATGAAAAACTCAGAGACATCCATACATTCTTTGAAAACCGGTACGAAGAACTAACATTATCTCAAGCGGAAATTACAAATGATGTTCTTAGACACGAGTTAGATATTTTTCTAGGAAAAAAAATAAGCAAAATCACATCAAGCACATATAAAAATTTATTAGTGTGCTATAAATGGTATTACGAACATTATGAAAAATACCCAATACCATCAACAAAAAAGCCGCTATCTGCAGGCACAATTAAATCATATAAATCAGCTTTTAAAGTTTTAGAAGAATTCAACAAAATAGGATACCCTATTACCTACGATAAAATCACCATGGATTTTTATTATGATTTTATAAGCTACTTGGAAGGAAGAAACTTTTCCAATAATTATATATCAAATCATATAAAAATGCTTAAGACAATAATGAATTACGCCTGGGAACAAAAGTTTCACAATAATGTAATATTTAAGTCAAAAGCATTTACCAAGATTTCAGAAGATGTCGATAGCATTTATCTTAACGAAAACGAACTAAAAGCAATTTGTAAACTCGAATTAAAAGGCAGAAGGGATAATGCTAGAGATCTCTTTATAATAGCTGCATATACAGGATTAAGAGTTAGTGACTTTACTAGGTTGACCAAAGACAACATAATGCAAGATGGAGACATTAAATACATCGAAATAAAAACAAAAAAAACAGGCAAAACAGTGGTAATACCAATTAACTCAATAGTTCAAAAAATTCTAAACAAAAGAGACGGTAATCCACCACCAAAAATGCCTGAGCAAAATATAAATATGTTATTAAAAGAAATTGGAGAAGATGCCAAGATAAATGAAAAAGTAAGAATTGAAAAAACTAAAGGCGGTAAGAAAACTATAGAGGAGAAAGATAAGTTTGATTTAATTACAAATCACACCGCAAGAAGGTCCTTTTGCACAAATGCATATAAAGCAGGCATGGCTACCTATGATATAATGGCTATTTCAGGTCATACTTCCGAAAAAACTTTTTACCGATATATACAGATTAGCCAATTAGATGCTTTAAGGAAGACAGCTAAACACAAGTTCTTTAATTAAGTATAAAGCTAACACAAATTAAACCAAAAACAATATATTCTCAAATTGAAAAACACACATAATTTACAACAGTTAGAAGACGAATTCTGGTATTTAGTTAAAGAACACTACAGACTAATAGCGGATCAAGCTATTCTTAAAGAAATAAAAGAAACTTCCATAAAACTTAATGATTTATTCAAACAACTATATTTTCAACCAGGAGTAGTTAAATCACATTACTGGCAACATTGTTCTCTTCAAACATATAAAGCTCATTACGAACTGAATTTAGAAAATTACTTATCTAATCATGTTGATCATGATGAAATTGATTTTTTAAAAAAAGAATACTTCACCATATGTAGTTTAACAGACCTACATCCCGATATATTTGGATTCAGCAATCTTGATTTTTTAGCTTTAGATATTAGAAGTACTGAACAAAAACATCAATTTATTGTTAAAAAGCTGAAGTCAAACAATCTTATACCGTTTAAAGTTGATGAAATCTTTGAAGATGAAAACGGAGATAAAGAAGTTAATACTATAACAAAATGGAGAGAACTTCAAATTCAATATGATTCGCCTTCAGAAACTAACAATAAAAGCAATTTTCCAACCGTATATCAAAAAGTTTTAATTTTAGATTTAATGGGTGCATTTGAAAGACTACCTCTAAACCATCTTGGCAAACCTAACCAATCAGTAGCTGCTGAATTACTATCGTTAATAACTGGACACGATTCCAGTAATTTCAGAAAGCATTTAGCTACACTAGAAAAAAAGCGGTCTCAATTAAGACCAAAACAAATCGCTGATCAAGAAGAAACTCTTAAAAAACTAAAAGAGTTGGGGTGGGATTAGGGGTCACCTCAATTACTAAAACCTTATCCTTCTTAATTATAATTGCATCGTAATCTTAAATACAATGCAATGAAATCTAACGTAGTACAACTTCACAACATCAGTCCAGAAGAATTTAAAAACGAAATTCTTCTAGGTGTCCAAGAAAAGCTAAATCAATTTCAACAAAATCTTGAATCAAAAAAATCTCCAACATATTTAACAAGAAAGGAGGTAGCAAAATTATTAGGAGTCTCTTTGGTTACTATACACGAATGGTGCAAAAAAGATATCCTCAAACCAAAAAGAATAGGTACTAGAGTAAGATTCTCCACTAAAGACATCCAAGAAATTTTAGAAAATTAATAAAAGGGATAGTTGGCGCTATCCCTCCTAAACTTTAAATATTTTTCCATGAAATATTCAAAACAAATATACCCAAAAAATGGGTTCTATGAAAACCCTGACTTGCGTTCTAGCCAGTCTAAATCTTTAAAACACCTCCTAACTAAGTTTATGTCAGACTTGAGTCTAAAGAACATGATTTTTCACAATATTCATTCTAAAAATTAATCACTATGAGTATAGATAACGCTATAAAAAGAATTATCTGGAGGTTTGAAAAATTTGATAAAATAATAGTAAACAACAATGACATAGATGCTTTAAATGCAGTTGTCGGGTACATTAATAACCTTCAAACTCAGAAGCCAGATATTCATCCACATTTTTCAAAACTCTATGTTTCTACCTTAAAAAATTTCACCGATAAATACGACATCAACCTGGATAACCAATTGATAAATATTAAAATCAAAAACTTACTAAATACTCCATTGAACTTTTTAATTGAGGATTTTACTTCACAAATGAATTCTCGGCTCCAATATAAACTTATAGAATTAGCTGAATATGGGTTAAGCATTCATCCTGTAAGTCAATGTAGGGCATCAAAGCAACTTGCTGTAACCAGGTTAGATGAATTATTAAAACATGAAGGCAACAAAAAAATCTTCAATGGAAAAAGTTGGACTTCACAAGAAGTTGAGTCCGGTATTAATAGACAAATAAACACTTTTTTATATGGCATATAAAACAATTAAAAAAAAGGACTTAAACGAACCATCAGGAACTACTATTTTTCATCAAGTAGAAAATTATTTGAACCAGAATTATGATTTACGTAGAAATACAATATCATTAGATATAGAAATATCAAAAAAAGAGAAAACCGCTTTTACTGTTTGCAACGAAGATAGCTTATATCTAGAATTGAGAAAAGCAAATATTCCCGTATCTATGAGTAATCTTATTTCAATTTTAAAAAGTGAGTTTATACCAAATTTCAATCCGTTAAAATCATATTTTAATTCTCTTAAACCTTGGACAGGTGAGATTGACTATATAGCGCAATATGCCAATTACATAAAATTAGCTCCAGAAGAAAATCAAGAACAATTTATATATCACTTTAAGAAATGGTGCGTGAGAGCGGTAAAATGTGCTACAATTGATGGTTACTTCAATAAACAAGCGTTCATTCTTACAGACGATGGTAAAGGGCAAAATATGGGAAAATCAACATGGTGTAGAAATCTTTGTCCTGAAGCTTTAAAAAATTACATAGCCGAGGACATGGGAGGATCCGATAAAGACTCTAGACTACTTCTATGCAAAAACTTTTTAATCAACCTTGATGAATTGGCTGCACTTGCCCGCAAAGAAATCAATCAATTAAAGTCTCAACTTTCTAAAGATAAAATAAATGAACGCCTACCCTACGACAGAAAAAATTCTATTTTACATAGGGTTGCGTCATTTATTGGATCTACAAATAAATCTACCTTTTTGCAAGATGAAACAGGTAGTGTAAGGTGGCTGTGTTTTGTTGTTGAATCAATTAACTATGCTTATAGCAAAGAGTTCAATATGGATAATCTATGGAGTCAAGCACATGCTTTGTCCCAAGACAAAACATTTGACGAAAGAATAACCCCAGATGATATTTTACGTAATGAATTTCGAAATAAAAAATTCCAAGATTTAACTGCCGAGCATGAAATGTTAATTAAATTTTTCAAAAAACCTGACACTATCAAGTCAGGCGAGTTTATGACTTCTACCGACATTGTCAACTACCTAATGGGCTACACTAAATTGAATCTAAGACCTGTTAATATGGGCAAAGCACTTGCTCAAGAAAATTACTTGAAAAAGAAGACAGGTGGTTCAACATTATATCATGTTGAAAAATCATACAACTAAAAGCACCCTCCCTACCCTCCTCTGAAAACTAAAGGAGGGTAGGGAGGGTAAATAAAAGAATAAAGTGTTTTATACCAAAAGGGTAGGCGATTGGGTAGAAAATGGTTGACTAGGGCAGAAAAACACTTAGTCAGGGTAGGTAATGGGGTAGAACATGGTTGGTTAAGGTTGATAAAATAGCATATCAGGGTAGGCTAAGCAAAATATTAAAATAGATATCCTATAAAAAAAATAAAATTCCGCAAGTTTCATATCGTGTAAAAGAATAATAACACTCAACCTCTAACTAACAGAATCAACCATTATTTTAAACCTAATACCATAAAATTGCATTTCAAGATTTTATTTATTTAAATGTATTACGGCAAGTAACAAAATCTAACTATGCCACTTAGGTTTACACCCATTTTCAAGTAAATATTTTTCTAATAACTCTCCCTCTACATCACTCGGAAAATCTTTAAACATTTGGTCATACGTGACCCACCATTTAACTTCTATTGATTGAATACCACAACTTTTCATTTGTAACGGAAAAGCTGTTCTTCGCTTTATTCTTTTACTTTCTCCAAACCTATTAGGATGGTAACCATTTACAAGCCTATCATAGAGACCACCTTGGCGTACAATAATCTCTCCATCAACACCACGTCTGCCACTAATACCTATGTATATTAAATTCTTAGTTTTTGAAGTGCCTTCATATATCAAATAAATACCAGCAAAGTCTCTTGGAGCATTACATACTTTTGCAAAATTATCCTCAACGGTAAAAATGAAACTTCCTTTTCTTCTATATTTATTTAATGATTCTTCGTATTTCATAAAGGAATATAATTTTACTTAACTAATCATCATTTTCAGAATTGTACTTTTCAATAAAGCCTGTGTATTGCTCAGTAAAATTATCACGCAATTTCACAATTAACTCACTAAAGCCTTTATCCCCTGAAATTTCTAAAACTTCCGCTTTTAATTCATCCAGTGCCTCCTCTGAAATTCTATAATCATATGGTGATGGTTCATTATTTGCTAAAAAATCCTTCTCAATTCTTAAGACAACACTATCTATTACATTTTTAATTGACAAAATAAAGTCCTTGTTTTTGCTAATTTCATTTTTCACTAAATCCTTAAAATCAAATTCTAAAAATGCATTGACATCTTTATTCCCTCTGAAATTTTCATATCTGGATCTGCTATGGGTAATTATGTTATAGTATGAGTTATAATCCCTACTTCCCATAGCACTGGGTTTGAACGAGAAGCAATCATCTATTTCTTTGGCAACATTTAAAATGTCAGCAAAATAAATTGTTTCGAAAATACATCCTGAAATTAAGCTTATTAATGAGTAAGACATAAACGAAGGATCTTCAGGTATCAGAGCGTATTTTTTTGTAGGCAGCATCTTTACATAACCTGACCATGATGTATAGCTATCACTTCTTTTGTTGTGTTCCACTACTATTTCATTTACACAATAATCAGGATGATGTTTAGGCTTATGAACATCTATAACAAAATGCCCCATTTCATGCCATACAATTCTTTCAATATCATTACGGAGACTCATAATTATTAACTATTGTTGTATGAGCTTTCTATTAGCAATTTAATACTATCCAGATCTTCCAAAGTTTTAATTATTACCTCAGTGTCACCTGTACCGTAATGACCTATATTAGCGACATCACGTATATTCCGCCTAGGCTCTTGAATCTCGGTATAATCTAGTTTTAGATAGACAACTATTTCCTTTTTTTTCGTTTTTATTTCAATACAAGCAAAATTCTTTATTCTAGAAAAGGCGTGGTAATACTTCAGCTCCTTTTTTTGCACATCATCTCCTAAAGAGAATAGATAATCCTCTAGTTCTTGATAAAGTGCTAGCAAATCATCTGAAGCAGCGTTTATAGCGTCATCCATATCCCTATATTTAATAGGTATTAGGCTAGCACTACGTCCAGCTTCTTGCTTTTGAGAAGTACCTGCTAATTCGAAAATAATACTGTTACCATCAAAAACCCTATATCTAATAAGCTCTATATTTCTATTTATCTGACCTATTGCGTAATCATCGTAACGGGTGAAGTCTTTAGCAATACATAATAATCTTGGATTAGTCCAATCCACTTCTTTACCGCTAGGTAATGCATTTTTTTTCATGCATAGTAACTCAAAATTTGCTTGATGGTCCATTAACCAATCTAAGTAAAACAAACCTTGATTAATTACATTCTCCTTACTATCCAATTTATATTCTATAATAACCGGACAATAATTTTCGTCAATGCCTAAACTATCAATTCTGCCTTTGTGCTTATTACCTGTGGAATATTCAGATGCCAAAAAATGAATACCAAAAAACGTATCTAGATTTCGCTCACATAGTGATTGAATTTGTCGTTCAAATTTAAAATCAACAGGAGTCTTAGATGAAGCCACCCCGTCCTTAATACTGTATAATTTGATATCTGCCATATTTATTTACAAATAGGTATTCCTTAAACAAAAATCATCATTGCTATTCTCAATACTTAAATCAATCTTTCTCTGTAGTTTTCAAACTCATTAAAATTTATCTTATACTAATCAATGAGAGAAAAAATAAGTTTCTTTCTTAACCACTACAAGATAATTTATACCTTAGTTTCCCTTTATATTTTACATTTACCCGCTTTTCCGGCTCAGCGAAAACATAATGCACTTCTTCATTATATAATTTCAATTCTTCATTCGGACCAATAATACCATTTACATATTTTCCATCGTAAATATATCCAGTGATTTTCTTATGCTCATATTTTTCACCTCGCGCTTCTTGTAAAAGTTTCTTATTAAGATCTGATTGACTCATATCGTAGACTAATGTAGAAATATGAATCGGGGAGCTGCTCTTATTCAAAATATAACAATAATCACTATCCAATTTCATTTTTAAATTAGCACTCTCTTTGGGAAACACAAGAACCTGGGCTACATAAGAATCACAACCATTTATTACGTAAACATTGGGTACGTAATAAACATAAAAAATAAAAGCAGAAGGTATATATAGCAGAAAAATGTAAAATAACAAATCACTTATATTATTTTCTATAGTAGGGTCATACTTTGGTGTTTTTTTTATAAAAACATTCATTATTTCAGTAAAATAAATACTGAATATTGATATCAAAAAACCAATAATTACTAATAAAAAAATAAATAAAAACTTACCTAAAATCATTTACAATAAATTTATTTCAAACAAAATACATTCGTAAAAACCCTTATATATCATCAAGCTTTAGCCTGCTACACCGACTTTATTATATAATGATTATCAAATTCATCCTTATTTTCTGTTTTACTCTCAAACGCTTCTTTTAAAACTGCTTGCATTAGCATATTGGCATGTTGTTCACTTTGGGTTATTTCTTGCTCCAACGCATTACATTTTTGCATTAAGGTTTCTACTTTTTCTACTATCGCTTTTTGTTCTTCAAATGGCGGTAGACCAAATACGAGTTCATTTTGTAAGTATTTAACAGAACCCATATTTTTCATTGCCGAACCTCTTGCGTCAGAATTGACCTTGCTTTTTAATTGAGACTTAAACATTATAAGAAAAAAGGAATCTAAAATAGCTGAATTATTAAGTTTTATCTTCAATAGTGCTTGGTTTATTATACCGATTGGTGCATCACTTGGAAGTTTATAAGTTTCTCCTATTGTTCCAGCACAACTAACAATAATGTCTCCAGGACCTGCTAAAAACGATTTAAGATTAGGGTATTTTTCAGTTGATATGTAATAATTGCCTAGACTATAATTCTTTTTTATAGCATTTTGTTGCTCATAAACTTTGGTTACAGAACTTGATTTTGGTTCAAACATATTTTTTTTCAACGAACTCCCAAATGGACCTCTACGTAGTGGATTTTTAGTTAAAGCTAAAACTTGAGGAATTCTACACCAAACCCAATTTTCAGGAATTTCAAAAGGAATTTCCTCTTCTGTGATTGGTGGAAAGGGTTTTTCCTTTCTAATTTTCTTGTCTTTTATGAGCTGTTCTTTTTCTCCTTTTATGCGTTCTAATAATTCACTTACAGGTTCTGTATTTTGATTTTGCTTTCGCCATTCTTGGGTTAGTTTTCCTTGTATAGCTTCTTGTAAAAAGGCTTGTTTTAAATCGTCAAGTAGCTGCTTTTGAGTTTGTACTTCAAAAGTTAATTCTTTCCATTTGTCAACTACACTAATTTTACTCAATAAATCATTATCTAAATCTTTATAATCTTGGGTGTTGTTTTCTAATATGTCAAGATTGTTGGCAATTTTGTTTTGTTCAACTAAATCAATTATAGGTAGTTTAATACTCGAAATTCTTGTTTTACTTATAACAGGTTGCATTGCATTGTTAGCAAATTGTCCTAAATTTTGATAGTTCAAATAATGCTTTAAAAAATTTAGACTTAACCTGTCGTCAAAACTTTGCACTAATAAAGCATTATCAGTTACCCACGAGTTTTTTTTAATATTGAAAACGCACCCACAGCGAGCACCAACACGACCAATACCAATTGTCTCATAATCAATGTTAAATTCATTGTGTGAATTGTTTGTTATTCCACCACCTCCATAGACTTGATACTTGCCTTTTATCATTTTTCTTTTCGGTAAATTATCACCACTCGTAATGTCCAAAACAGAATGAATGTTTTCCCAAGTATTACATACTATATTTGAGAAATAATAATCGTATGCAATTTGCAGCTTATGGTTATCAAAATACTTTTTAGCCATAAATATTCTGCTTTATTTCATTTGTAAGTTCCTTCGATTTATCAAAAGATTTATTCAAAGCCTTTAGGATAAAATCTGAACTTTTTAATTCTTCTTCCTCTTCCTGAACAGGATTTTTAACATCTAAATCCCAATCTTTTAAATCATTAATATTTATTTTCCAAGATTGGTCGTTCTCTTCTCGGTTATTCCACCATTTAATTATTGGTTCAAACTCATTGAACTGTATAGGTTTGGTTTTAGAATAGCTTTTTTGTCCTTCGGGTAATTTATGTTCGTAATACCAAATGTCTTTGGTCTTATTACCCTTTTCAAAGAATAATAAATTAGTACTTACTGTGGCAGGAAAAAAAGTAGTCTGTGGTAAACGAATAATCGTGTGCAAATTAGTATCCGTCAATAACTTTTCTCTAATTCTTGATTTTACACCATCTCCAGTAATTGAACCATCAGGTAACACGATAGCACAACGTCCTTTTGGTTTTAAGAGTTGTAACATTAAAATCACAAATAAATCGGCAGATTCTTTACATCTATATGTTGCAGGATAGTTGGTTTCTACACCATCTGCTATACTCGCACCAAAAGGTGGATTTGCCAAAATAACATCTACTTGGTCTTTTCTACCAATGCTATTGTATTCCTTTTTTAAACTATCAATGTAATGATAGTCTGGAATATCCATTTCGTGTAAAATTAAATTGGTTAAACCCAAAACATAAGCCACAGGTTTTAATTCCCAACCTGTAATGCTATTTTGCAACGTATGTTCATCATCAACAGTATTTACATAATGTTCTCTAACGTGATCAATTGCTGCTGTTAAAAATCCGCCTGTACCAGCTGCTGGGTCAAGTACTTTTTCTCCCAATTTTGGGTCAGTCATTTGTGTCATCAATTGCGTTACTGCTCTTGGTGTGTAGTATTCACCTTTGTTTCCTGCATCACGCAATTCTTGTAAAATACTTTCGTAAATGTTTCCGAAAATGTGTTTGTCGTCAGAATTGTTAAAGTCAATTTCATTGAGTTTGTTAATGACTTTACGCATTTCGTAACCACTTTTCATATAGTTATTAGAACCATCAAACACTTCTTTAACTATGGCAGCACGTTTTGGGTTAGTTACGCTTGTTAATTTTCTCAACGTTGCAAACAAACCTCTGTTGCTTTGTGCGTTACTATCTATAAATTCTAATAAATCGTCTCCTGTAATTCCTTCTGGGTCGCTTGCCCAAGTTCTCCATTGAAATTTCTCTGGAATTACAGATTGATAATCGTCTTTTAAGATTTCTAATTCTTGGTCTTTATCGTCAATGATTTTTAAAAAGAGCATCCAACCTAATTGCTCTAATCGTTGTGCATCACCAGAAATTCCTCTGTCTTGACGCATTATATTTCTTATGCTGCTTACTACTGCTGCTACGTTTGCCATTTATGCTGTGGTATTGTATAATTCTGTTTCTAATTCCTTTAACGCTTGTAAATAAACTTTTTTGCTACCAAAAGCTTTGATTAATTCCATTGGTGTACCTAATTTATTTAAAGGGTCAAGTTTTAATACTTCTGTGCTTTCAATAGTTAATAAACCATCTTCTGCATATTTATCAAGTAAACTATTTAAAACCGTTTGGGCTTTGTCTCCATATTTGGTAAAATAGTTTCTCTTTTTTACGTTGTTTGCTCTTTCTTTTCTTGTTAAGGGTTTTGCTTCAAAAGCTACGTGACAGATTAAATCGAAAGGGTCAAATTCTTTTCCAACTTCATCTTTTAGAGCATCAAAGAAAATACCTTGTTCTTCTAATTCTTTAATAATAGCTTCTTTTTTCTCTGAATTGTTCCAAGAATTTAGAAATTTCTCTAAACTTTGATATTGTTTGGTTACGTTGTTTTTGGTATAGTCTTTTAGACTTTCCGTTATGATTTTACCATCATTACCTAAATATTGCACGCGTTCATTTACAATTTTAACTTGAACACCATCTACTCGAATTTTTTCTCGCCTCGTATCTTCTTCAATTAATCCACCACCTTGAATGTCTGGAAAATCAACTTCTTCGCCATCCAAAATGTCTGTGATTACTTCATCTGTGGTTTCATCTTCTGCTCCAGATAAATCATCATCTTCACCAACTTGTTTTATCATTACTGGGTCGCCATCAAAATCTGGGTCAGCAAATAAGTTGGTTACATTTCTAAAGTCCATAATGGTAAAATAGGTTTTACCATATTCCTCATTTATTCTCGTTCCACGACCAATAATTTGTTTAAATTCGGTCATTGAACCAATATTGCTATCTAAAACAATGAGTTTACAAGTTTGAGCATCAACTCCTGTTGTCATTAATTTTGAAGTTGTCGCAATAACAGGATAAGGTTCACTTGGATTGATAAAACTATCCAACTCGCGTTTTCCTTCTTCGTTATCGCCTGTAATTTGCATTACGTACTTATTATTTTGAGCAAATAAATCGGCATTGGCGTTAGCCAATGCGGAACGCATTCCTTCTGCGTGCTCAATGTCAATACAGAAAACGATTGATTTTGCAAATCTGTCATAACCTTTTAAGAATTCTGTTATCTTTTTTGCAACTAATTTTCTACGTTCGTCAACAACTATATTTTTGTCAAAATCCGTTCTGTTGTAGATTCTATCTTCAACTGGATTTCCGCTTTTATCTACAAAACCTTGTGTTGGTCGCCAACCTTCGGCATCAATATCTAAAGTCACTTTTACAACTTTGTAAGGTGCAAGAAAACCATCATCAATTCCTTGTTTTAAAGAATAGGTGTAAATCGGTTCTCCGAAATAATCAATATTTGAAACTTCGGTTGTTTCTTTTGGTGTTGCAGTTAATCCAATGTGAGTTGCTTTGTCGAAATAAGCTAAAATCTCACGCCATTTGCTATCTTCTTTTGCACTTCCTCTGTGGCACTCGTCAATTATGATTAAATCAAAAAAGTCTGGACTAAATTGTTTGTATGCATCTGCTCCTTGACTATCAGATAAACCTTGATATAATGCTAAATAAATATTGTAAGCTGTGTCAATTTGTTTCTTTTTTATGATTGTTAGAGCATCTTTAAAATGTCTAAAATCTCCACGAGCTGTTTGGTCAATTAATGCAGTTCTGTCCGCTAAAAATAGAATTCTCTTTTTTGCTCCACTTTTCCAAAGCCTATAAATGATTTGAAAAGCTGTGTAAGTTTTTCCTGTTCCAGTTGCCATAACCAAAATAATTCGGTCTTGACCTTTTGCAACTGCTTCAATTGTTCTGTTTACTGCAATTTGTTGGTAATATCTTGGACTACGACCAGAACCATCTTGAAAATATTCTTGCTTTGCAATTTCTTCAACTTCTTCGGTTTCAATTCCTTTGTACTTTTTGTACTTCTGCCAAAGAATTTCAGGACTTGGAAATTCGTCTAAAGTCAGTTCTTTTTCAATTTCTCCGTCTGTTGCCGTTTTGTCGTGAAAGTAAAATCCGTCTCCATTACTACTAAACACACAAGGAATATCCAAGGTGTTGGCGTAGCCAAGAGCTTGTTGAATTCCACTTTTTACACTGTGTTTGTTGTCTTTTGCCTCAATTATGGCAATCGGAACATTCGGTTTGTAGAAAAGAATATAGTCCGCAAATTTTCGTTTTCCTCTTGCAGTCAGCTTTCCTTTCACATAGATTCGACCATCTGTGAAGAAAATCTCACGTCCTAATTGTGTTTGCTCATCCCAACCTGATTTCAAAATCGCAGGTGTGATAAATTTCGCCTTTATGTCAGATTCAGATAAGTCTTTTTTATTCAAGGATATAATATTTAGGTTTGGTCACACTTATTTAAAGCTAATCTAACTTAACTTATATTGAAAATAGAAAAAAGCCAACAAAAACACTAACTGTTATGACAATTACACGTACATATAGAGCATAAAAAACCCCAGTGACCTGATTTACAGATTACTGGGGAACTCTTTTGTTGGCCCACAAGGACTCGAACCTTGAATGACGGTACCAAAAACCGGAGTGTTACCATTACACCATGGGCCAATACCTTTTTAAGAGGCTGCAAATTTAAAACAAAGTTTGGTTTCACCAAATATTTTTTAAAGTAAAAATTGAAAAAATCTTTATTGCCTCATGTTAAAGGTTTATAAAAATAGTTTATTCCTTTCTATATTAATTAGTAAATTCGCCACTTAGGTTTAACCCAAGCTTCATGTTTTCAAACAACTACCAAAAGTGGAACACCATACTAGGATGGTCCGTATTTTTTATAGCCCTTATAACGTATTATATTACCGTTGAGCCCACTAATAGTTTTTGGGATGCAGGTGAATATATAGCTACCGCTGCCAAATTGCAAGTTGGTCACCCACCGGGGGCACCTCTATTACAAATGATCGGTGCTTTCTTTGCCATGTTCGCATTGGAACCCAATCAAGTAGCTATGATGGTAAATTTAGTATCTGGGGTATCTAGCGCATTTACCATTCTATTCATGTTCTGGACCATTACCAATATTACCAGAAAACTGATAGATAAAGATGGTCCTTTTACCAATAGTAAGGCTATTGCGGTATTTGGAAGTGCTTTAGTAGGATCCCTTGCATTTACCTATTCCGATAGTTTTTGGTTCAACGCGGTGGAAACAGAAGTATACGCCATGGCCAGTTTCATTATGGCACTTTTGTTATGGTTAGGTCTTAAATGGACAGATAATTTAGACGACCCTAGGGGGAATAGATGGATCATACTGATCTCTTTTGTTGTAGGCCTTACTTTCGGTATTCAATTTATGGGCTTTTTGGCCATACCTTCAATTGGTCTACTTTACTATTTTAAAACCTACAAAAAAACAACGGTAAAGAATTTTTTACTGGCTAACATTATCGTCATTGCCATTTTAATGTTGGTTTATAAATTCTCATTGACCTACGTATTAAAATTATTTGGATGGGGCGAAGTCTTTTTTATAAACAGTATAGGCTTACCTTTTAATTCTGGATCAATAATCATTGGCCTGTTATTTATTGCCGCTTTTTATTTTGGCTTAAACTATACGCGTAAGAACAATTACAAAACAGCAAACACCATTGTTTTATGTATGATGTTTTTGTTTTTAGGATTTTCTTCATGGCTAATGTTGCCCATAAGGGCAAATGCCAAGGTTGTAATTAACGAAAACAACCCTGAAGATGCGAGAGCTCTTTTAGCGTACTATAACAGGGAGCAATACCCAGGTGTGGATAGTCCCGTTTACGGCACCTATTATTCCGATATGTTTGCAGCACCAGGCGAAGATCAAGACGGCAAACCAAAATATGAAAAAGATTATACGCTAGGTAAATATATAATTGTAAATAAATACAAAGATGCCATTCAGGGTCCAAATCCAAAGCACCAAGGTTTATTACCTAGAATGTGGAGCTCTCAAAATGCAGAGAATTACATGCGCTATTTTGGAGCCTTGGATTTCAGGATTACCCAGCCCAACCAAGAATTAAGACAAGCGGCAGAGCAGGTTAAAATAGGTTTTGCAAATGGCGAAATCGGGGCGGATCAATACATCAGTTTCTTAAAACGTTTTGATGAATACATAGAAGTGCAACCACCAACTTTGTGGGACAACATAGAATACATGATCGAGTTTCAGTTCAACTACATGTATTTACGCTATTTTATGTGGAATTTTGTTGGAAAACAGAATGATGTTCAGGGCCGTTATAATGAAAATGGTAATTGGTTGAGCGGAATCAATTTTATTGATAGCTGGCGTTTAGGTAGTCAAGACAATTTACCTAGTGACATACAAAACAATCCTGGCAGAAACACCTATTTCTTTTTACCATTGATTCTAGGAATTATTGGAATTATTTTTCAAGTATCTAAAGACAAAAGACAATTTTGGGTGCTGCTGATTTTCTTTCTTTTTACAGGGCTGGCAATTCAATTTTACACCAATCCAGGCATCTTTCAGCCACGTGAACGCGACTACTCCTTAGTAGGGTCGTTCTATGTTTTTGCCCTTTGGATAGGCATTGGAGTGTATGGTCTTTATGATGGTTTCAAAGATTGGATCACACCAAAAATATTGGCACCTGTTGTAGTCGTTGCTACCTTACTTGCCGTACCAACGGTTATGGCGGTACAAAACTGGGATGATCACGATAGGTCAAATAGATTTACAGCGAATTCATCAGCAAAAGCATATTTAGATTCTTGTCAAGAAGATGTTGGTGCTATATTGTTCACCATTGGAGATAATGATACCTTCCCTATTTGGTATGCCCAAGAAATAGAACATTATAGAACAGATGTGCGCATAGTTTGTACCAGCCTTTTTGAAACAGATTGGTATGTAGATCAAATGAAAGCGGCGGCTTATGAGAGCGCACCTATACCCTCTCAAATAACCCATGAAAAATACAGATGGGGATCTAGGGACGTATTGTACCACCAAAGCATTACCGAGAATAGATGGCCAATTAAAGATTTTATCAATTGGATCGATAGTGATAAACCAAGAACTAAACTTAAGTATTTATTTGAGCAGAATGGGGCAGATTTAAGTCAATATTCTGAAGATACGCAAAACATAGTTTACTACCCTACCAACAAAATTAGGGTTCCCGTCAACAAACAGAATGTATTAAGTAGTGGTTTGGTGAAGGAAAAAGATGCCGATTTAATTGTAGATTATATTGATATAGACTTACCTGGCGCCATTACCAAGAAAAGCATGATGATGCTTGATATTTTGGCGAACAACGACTGGAAACGTCCTTTGTACTTTTCTGGAGGAAGTTTTGATGATGCCGAATATCTTTGGATGAAAGACTACTTACAATTAGATGGTTTAGCCTATAAATTAGTACCTATAAGAACAGAAAGACCTAATGCTTTTGAATTAGGCAGAATAGATACCGATTTAATGTATGACATTGTAACCGGTTGGGATTGGGGCAACTCTGGTGGTGATATTTACCATGATACGCAAACACGTATACAGAGTGTTTCGTTCAGAGGCAATTTGGCGCGCTTAACCGAAGGGCTGATCAAGGAGAACAAAATGGACAAGGCCAAGGATATTATTGAAATATCATTGACTAATATGCCCGTAGACAAGTTTGGCTATTACACTTTAGTAGAACCATTTATTGATGGTTATTACAAAGTTGGTGAAAGCAATAAAGCCCGTGAGCTTTTTGAAAAACTTAAGAAAAAGTATCAAGAAAGATTGGAATATTATGCCTCTACCAGCTTAGACGAACAATATAATAACATTGACGATATTATAGCCGATATGGAAGCTTACAGGCGCAATATTGATATTGTAATCACAAATGACAGTGAGGATACTGCAGAAAAAGAAACATTGATATTCAATGAGTATATTGACAAGTTTCAACACTTCTATAAGGACGAAGATGATATGGGTATGCCGCAAGATGTATTGGATTCTAATCCAGACATGATGGATACCATGCCAATATCCGATACTATACTACCAGATAATACCAAAACGGATATATTAGAAGATACAATAGATATTTCTACACAACAATAAGCTTTGGGCGAAAGCCCAAAGTGTTTTAGAAATGAAATGAAGAGAGATAGATTACACGTATTCTTTGAGAATACCAATTAAAGTGTTAGCGTCTTGCTCACCGCTTTGGCGCCAAACCATTTCGCCCTTCTTGTAGATCATTAGCGTAGGCAAACCTTTAACCCGTAAGGCCTGTGAAAGTTCTTTGTTCTTGTCCACATCGATTTTTATAACCTTACCTCTATCACCTAAAGCCGCAGCTACATCTCTAAGCACAGGGTGCATTGCAGTTGACTGTTCGTTCCACTCTGCATAAAAATCCAGAAGAACGGGTACCTTTAAATCTATTAGTTCACCAAATTTGGACATATAAAATACTTTTCTATGTTAGCCAAATGTAGTAAAAATTGTTAAAATACTACTCTTGCCTATCTATTTGTAGCCCTGTAAAAGGGTTAAAATCATGTTAATGCCTTTTTTCTCAAAGTTATCACCGTAATCTCTGGCCAAATTCCAACTCTACCAGGATATCCTAAAAAACCAAATCCTCTGTTCACATTCAGAAATTGCCCCATCTCTTTATAAATACCTGCCCAATATGGGTATCTCCATTTCACCGGACTCCATTTGATCCACCCCGGTATTTCAATACCAAATTGCATACCGTGAGTATGGCCGCTTAACGTTAAATGATAGTGGTAAGCATCTTTAATAACCTCCATTTCCCAATGCGAAGGATCATGGCTCATTAATATTTTAAAATCATTTACATTGACCTGTGAAGCTGCTTTTTTTAAATCTCCGGCTTTCTTGAATCCGCCTTTTCCCCAATTCTCCACACCTACTAAAGCAATCTTATCCTCTCCTTTTTTAAGATACCTATGTTCATTGAGCAAAAGGTCAAATCCCATTTGCTTCTGCAAAGCTTTAAGATCCTCTAAATTCTTACTCTTCAACTCTTCCGTTTCCCAAGGTATATAATCTCCGTAATCATGATTGCCCAACACAGAGAACTTTCCGTCTTTAGCATCTAGCGTGCTAAACAAATCCGCCCAGGGTTCCATTTCAGAGGTCATATTGTTCACCATATCGCCAGTAAAAAGCAATACATCACTTTTTTGCTGATTGATCAAGTCTACAGCATATTCAATTTTTTTTCTATCATCAAAACTTCCACTATGTATGTCAGATATTTGTGTAATCTGGTACCCATCAAAACTATCTGGAAGATCATCAAATTCTAAATTATACTTCAATACCTTAAAATTGTATTTACCCTTGTACATACCGTACAAAAGAGCACCAAAGGGCACAGCTGCGATCCCCAAAGCCAACAAACTTAAAAATCGCCTACGTGCAGGCAAGCCAAATTGTTTTTCCGCCCCATATAATTTTTGATATAAACCCGAAATAAGCCGATAAATATCCTCTGAAAACAAAAATAGAATAGTAATAATATTGAAGGTTAGCATGGTCAACAAAAAACCAAAGGCATAACTTTTAGGTATACTTAAAACACGCCCCGTTTCTTCACCAGCAGTAAATTGATATATAAAATTCAACATAACAGCCAGTGAAACTGCTATATAAAGCCAAGACCACCAAGGCTGTTTTGAAATGGTTCTTAATGCCTGAAGTACATAAAAACTTAAAGCAATGTATGCCAAAACGAAAATAAGCCAACGAATCATGTTCTTTTTTTTTACAAAGATATCTGTATAACAGTGGTATGTGCGCTCATTTACATTTTATTTAACCTTGGACACCACAGTCTTAATATTCTCAAATTGAGTAACGGCAATATGGTCATCACTTAAAAAACCCTCAGAATTCATGGAAATCAATGGTTTTGATGGCAACTTCTGTTTCATAGCGGTACCCGATAAATGTACTGCCTTAAAACCCTGCTCCTTGAACATTTGAACGTTGCCAGCATTTACGCCCGAACCTGGCATTATTTCAATTACCGTATTTTGAGCCTTTAATTCTACCAAAAAGTCTATTCCGTCTGGAGCTGAACGCTGTTGACCCGATGACAAAATGTTATTCACTTGCATTCTTTCCAGTTCCAACAATGCTTCCTTCGGGTTCTTAACCCAATCAAAGGCCCTGTGGAATGTAAAGTGCATACTACCGGCCGCCAATTTAAGTTTATGCGTACGATCAATATCCAAGGTAAAATTATTCAAAAGCACTCCAGACACAACACCATCAAAACCTAATTCTGCACAAAGTTCAATATCAGATATCATTATATTCAATTCGTCATCAGAATAGGTGAAATCTCCACTTCTAGGCCTTATCAATACATGGACGGGAATAGAAACCTGTTCCCTAACCGCTTTTAACAACCCAAAAGAAGGTGTTAATCCACCTACCGCCAACTCTGTACATAACTCAATACGGTCTGCCCCAGCACGTTCTGCTACCATGGCAGATTCTAAAGAATTTGCACAAACTTCTACTATCATATTGCTATATTTAAGGTCATTAAAAGTAAAGAACCAAACCCATGAAAAGAAGAAAGTTTCTAAGAAATTCAAGTACAGTTGCCGCCGGTATCGTTTCTGCACCTATATTATCATCGTACAAAGAAATCCCTGCGGTAGGTACAACAGACAATACACCAGTGCTACCTATTGCTATTTGTACATGGAATTTTGGAAACGCCACCGCCAAAGCATGGGAAGTTCTTGAAAAAGGAGGTAACGCTCTTGATGCAGTTCACCAAGGTGTTATGGTCGAAGAAAACGATTTAAGCAATAGTACCGTAGGTAATGGCGGAAGACCGGATAGGGATGGTAATGTTACCCTAGACGCTTGTATTATGGACAAAGATGGAAAATGTGGGGCAGTATTGGCTATGCAGAACATTGCAAACCCAATTTCAGTGGCCAGAAAAGTGATGGAAGAAACGCCTCATGTAATGCTTGCCGGCAAAGGTGCTGAGCAATTTGCATACGAGCAAGGTTTTGATAAGACAAATCTTTTAACTGAAGAATCCAAACAAGCATGGGAAGAATGGAAAAAAACATCACAGTACAAACCAATAATAAATATTGAAAATCATGATACCATAGGCATGTTGGCCATTGATGCCGATGGAGACATTGCAGGTGCATGTACCACAAGCGGTATGGCATATAAAATGGCAGGTAGAGTTGGCGACTCCCCTATTATTGGCGCTGGACTTTTCGTAGATAACGAAGTTGGCGGCGCAACAGCAACAGGCGTTGGCGAAGAAGTGGTAAGAACCGTTGGTAGTTTTCTGATCGTAGAATTAATGCGCCAAGGAAAATCGCCACAAGAAGCATGCGAAGAAGGCGTAAAAAGAATTATTGCAAAAAATAAGGACAAGCAAGACTTTCAAATAGGCTTTATCGCCATCAATAAAAAAGGAGAAACTGGCGGATATTGTATTCACCCAGGGTTTACCTATAGAACATATACCAAAGAAGGTCATGTAAATAATCCTTCAGATAGTTATTTAAAAAGTTAATTGAACCGTACAACATTTTAGATATAAGCAATAGGCAATTCTCACCTATAGTTTCCCTATCAATTTGTACTTTTATCCTTTTTCATACAATACTCAAAAATGGCAGATCAAAAAAGACTCTTTTTGCTAGATGCATACGCACTTATATTTCGTGGTTACTATGCGCTTATAAAAAACCCAAGAATAAACTCTCAAGGCATGGACACCTCTGCCATTATGGGTTTCATGAATTCCTTATTCGATGTAATACGCCGTGAAAAACCCGATCATTTAGCCGTTTGCTTCGATAAAGGCGGCAGTGTGGAAAGAACTGAGATGTTTGCCGAATATAAGGCTAACAGAGATGAAACCCCAGATGCCATTAGGATAGCGGTACCCTATATACAAGATATACTTAAGGCTATGCACATACCTTGTGTGGTATTGGAAGGCTGGGAGGCAGATGACATTATAGGCACATTATCCAAACAAGCTGAAAAGGAAGACTACAAAGTTTTTATGGTCACCCCAGATAAGGACTTTGGACAATTGGTTTCCGAAAACATATTTATGTACCGCCCTGCGAGAATGGGTAACGGTATTGAAATTTGGGGAATTCCAGAAATTCAAAAACGTTTTGGTGTAGAAAGACCGGAGCAGGTAATAGATTACTTAGGTATGATGGGCGATGCCAGTGATAACATACCCGGATTACCAGGTGTGGGAGACAAAACTGCAAAAAAATTCATTGCCCAATTTGGATCTATGGAAAATCTATTGGCAAATACCGATCAGTTGAAAGGTAAGATGAAGGAGAAAGTAGAAGCAAACAAAGAATTGGGTATACTTTCTAAAAAATTAGCCACCATATGCATTGATTGCGACGTTACTTTCAACGCTAAGGACTATGAACTTTCAGTACCTGATTTTGAGAAGGTACAAGAGATATTTGAACAATTGGAATTTAGAAGATTAAAGGATCAATTCATTAAAATATTCTCGGAAGAAACAGAAGAAACCGTTACACAGGTTACCAGCACAGCAACTGCTAAAAAAGAAAAACAAGATGCGGGGTCAGGGCAATTCTCCTTATTTGGGGGTTCTGCAGATGCCGGAGCAACCGTAAAAGACTTTTCTAGTAGAAAAACCATTGCAGATGTAGCACACTCATACCAAAGTGTAGCTCCTGGTATGGCAATGAAGCTTTTCTTAAAAAATTTAATGCAGCAAACTTCAGTATGTTTTGATACCGAGACTACAGGTTTGGACCCGTTGACCGCTGAGTTGGTAGGAATTGCTTTTTCTTGGGAAGCAACAAAAGGTTTTTACATTCCTTTTACGGATAACAAAGAAGAAGCACAGGCACTTTTAGAAGAGTTACGCCCTTTCTTTGAAGCCGAAGAAATTGAAAAAATAGGTCAGAATTTAAAGTATGATATTAAGGTATTGGATAAATACAATATTGATGTCAAAGGACCTTTATTCGATACTATGTTGGCCCACTATCTAATTAATCCGGATATGCGTCATAATATGGATGTTCTGGCAGAGACCTATTTAAATTACACTCCAGTATCCATTACTGAACTTATTGGCAAAAAAGGCAAGAATCAATTGAGTATGCGCGATGTTCCGTTAGAAAAACAAACGGAATATGCAGTAGAAGATGCGGATATTACCTTTCAACTTGCACAACATTTTAGACCAGAACTAAAAGAGGCAAATACAGAAAAATTATTTCATGATATTGAGATTCCCCTACTACGTGTACTAGCGGATATGGAGCTAGAAGGAATCAATTTAGACAAGGAATTCTTGAATTCACTCTCCGAAGACTTGAATAACGACATTTCAAACCTTGAGAAGAAAATTTATGAAGTTGCCGGTGAAGAATTTAATATAGGGTCTCCAAAGCAATTAGGTGAAATTTTATTTGACAAACTAAAACTGGTAGACAAACCTAAAAAAACCAAAACAGGTCAATATTCTACCGCGGAAGATGTATTATCCTTTTTGGCTAAAGACCATGAAATTGTACAAAATGTATTGGATTACAGAGGTCTTGCCAAATTAAAAAGCACCTATGTAGATGCATTGCCAGAACAGGTTGAGCCTTCTACTGGAAGAGTGCATACCGATTATATGCAAACCGTTGCAGCTACCGGAAGGTTAAGTAGCAACAACCCTAACTTACAAAACATTCCAATTAGAACAGAGCGTGGAAGACAAGTAAGAAAAGCTTTTATACCAAGAGATGAGAACTACACGTTGTTAGCGGCAGATTATTCACAAATAGAATTACGTATAATTGCAGCTTTAAGTGAAGAAACCACCATGATTGAGGCTTTCAAACATGGAGAGGATATTCATGCTTCTACAGCATCTAAGGTATTCAATGTACCATTGGATGAAGTTACACGAGAACAACGTAGCAATGCCAAGACGGTGAACTTTGGTATCATCTATGGCGTATCAGCATTTGGATTAAGTAACCAAACGGACCTATCAAGAAAAGAAGCAAAAGAATTGATAGACACCTACTACAAGACTTATCCTAAGCTAAGAAACTACATGAGCGAGCAGGTAGATTTTGCACGTGAAAACGGTTATGTCTCAACAGTGTTGGGCAGAAGAAGATACCTTAAGGATATAAACGGCAGTAATGCAATAGTACGTGGCGCTGCAGAACGAAATGCCGTAAACGCACCTATTCAAGGTAGTGCGGCAGATATCATTAAAATTGCCATGATCAACATTCATAAAAAGTTAGAAGAAGGCAATTACAAATCTAAAATGTTACTGCAAGTACATGATGAATTGGTATTCGATATCTACAAACCAGAATTAGAAGAATTGCAAACACTGATTAAATCAGAAATGGAAAATGCATACAAAATAGCAGTTCCTTTAGATGTTGAAGTTGGCTTAGGTGATAATTGGTTGGTAGCCCATTAAAATACAGGGACTACACTAATACACCAGAAAATGTAAGAAAGTTACTGCGGTATTTTAACGAAAATATGCTGTTAAGAAAACGCTAATATTTATATTAGTGCTTTACTAACCAGATATTTTTATGATTAAAATCTACCCTAGGCTGCTTTTGGCAGCCCTCTTTTTGATTTGCTTTAAAGGATTATCGCAAACGAATTATTTACAAAATGCCAGCTTTGAAAGTTGGTCCGGAAGTCCAGAATCACCAGTAAATTGGAGTATTACCAATGAAAATGACATTAACAAAAGTTCAGATGCCACAGAAGGTAACTTCTCCCTGGAACTAGGTTTGAACAACACTCTAGTAAACCAAACCGTACTAAGCACTTGGAATGCCAGCAGTATAGTTTTAGAACCAAACACCAACCATACCTTTTCCTTTGATTACAAAGTAAGTACAGAAGCAGGTAATAATCTAAGTGCCTATTTAGATATAGTTAAAGACGAAGGAAGTTATACCATACAATATATTCATGAATTTATTCCTTTAGAAAGTGATGGCGGTTGGCATACCTATACTTTTGATTTTGATACGGATACTGAAGAAGATTATGCGTTTGAGTTAATGTTTAGAGCCAACACAAGTCCTGCAAGCTCAATAATAGTAGACAATTTAAAAGTTTTGGGTGACGACACAACTACTAATCTTGACCGCGATGCTTTAATTGCACTATACAATGCTACGGACGGCGACAACTGGACCGTTTCTTGGGACTTAAATGCAGATATCAGCACTTGGGCAGGAATAATATTAAATACAGAAGGTAGGGTAAGAACACTAGTTTTAGATAGTCGTAATTTAACCGGAGAAATTCCCAGTGAAATTGGCAATCTTACAGAATTAGAATGGATAGACCTTGGGCGAAATAACCTTACAGGGGAAATTCCCGAACAATTCGGAAATTTACTAAAATTAAAAAGACTAAATCTCCGCACAAATCAATTAACGGGGAATGTTCCTAGTGAATTAGGCAATTTATCAAATTTAGAAATTTTACTTCTAAATTCTAACAATCTTACCGGTGCTCTACCAATAGACCTTGGTAATTTAAGCTCAATTCAACAAATGGATTTTACCTTAAATCAATTATCTGGTCCCATACCAGTATTCTTAGGGAATTTAACCTCATTGACCTATTTAAGTCTTTACGGCAATCAACTAACAGGCACTATTCCACAAGAACTAGGTAACTTAACTAATCTTAAAAATTTAGTACTCGGGAATAATGATTTAACCGGCGAAATACCATCTCAAATTTATAATCTTACCGAACTTTTAGAATTAAATTTATTCTCTACAAACATTACAGGTACAATTCCAACAGAAATAGGCAACCTTACTAAATTAGTTTTTCTTAGGTTAGGTGACACGCAAATGTCAGGCAGTATACCCCCAGAAATTGGCTATCTAACTCAATTAGAAGACCTTGCCCTGTTCCGATCCAATTTTTCCGGACCATTACCACAAGAAATTGGCAACTTAACAAAACTTGAAAAATTAAGGTTGAATAACAATAATTTTTCTGGAAGTATCCCGTCAAGCATTGGAAATTTAACACTTCTAAAAGAGATTGGGTTGCGAGAAAACAATCTTTCTGGTAGTTTACCCTCTGAGATAGGTAATCTTACATCTTTAGAAAACTTCTATCTATCTAACAATCAAATAAGCGGAAGCATACCTGCAAGTATTGGCAACCTAAGTTCAATAAAAACTTTATGGTTTGACAGCAACAATTTTTCTGGCTCCATTCCGCCCGAAATAGGAAACCTTACCCAACTAGAACTTTTAATTCTAAATACTAATGAATTAACAGGTACCATTCCAAGTGAAATGGGTAACATGAGTAGTTTAGGCACCGCAGATTTTAGTAATAATTCTATAACTGGAGGCATACCTGCGGAAATTGGAAATTTAGCACAACTAAGAGCTTTTGGATGTGAAAATTGCAGCTTATCTGGAAACATTCCTATTTTTAGTTCAAGCCTTTCAAAAAGTGTGGTTCTTAAAAACAACAACCTAACATTCAGTGATTTAGACAATTCAGTTATAAATTCTATAAATACTACGTTTAGCATACAACCGCAGCGTAATTTAAATAATGAAGAAGAAATAGAATTAGAACTAGGTGATGAAGCAAACTTAGCTGTTACCGGTCTATCACATGCCATCAATCAATTTCAATGGCGAAAAGATGGAACTAATTTACCAAACGAAACAAGTGCTACATTTTCTATACTTTCATCAACAGTAACCGATATTGGGGTTTATGATTGTGTAATTACCAATTCTAGTGTACCTGGCTTAACGTTATATAGAAATACAATCACTATAAGTATAAATGGTGTTGATGGTGAAGCAGATGATGATAACGACGGTGTTAAGAATTCTAATGATTTTTGCCCAAATACAAGCATAGGAAATAATGTAAATGCTAATGGATGCACAGAAAGCCAATTAGATGACGATAAAGATGGGGTTGACAATACAAATGATATTTGCCCAAATACTCCAAGTGATGAAGACGTAAATGCATATGGTTGTTCAGAAAGTCAATTATCAGATAATGATGATGACCATGACGGTGTACCTAATGATATTGATGTTTGTGAAAATACTCCTATTGGCGCTGTAGTTGGTAGCACTGGTTGTAGCTACCAAGATATTTTAGTGCCAAAACCAGATGATTTTACTGCAAAAGCTACGAGCACTTCTTGCCCAGACACCGCAAACGGGATGCTTACTGTTGAGTTTAAAGTTAATCAAACACATATACTAGCGATAACTGGGCCAAATAATTTCTCTGCTAACTATACACAACAGAACGGGAGTACACTTATGGTTACTGATCTAGAACCAGGTTCTTATACCATTGTTGCCAATTCAGAAATCGGTCGACTAGTTGGCGCACCCAATGTTGAATTTAGTTTGAATATTGAAACCCCAGAAGAATTCATTTCAGGGAAGACGGTAATAGATTATACCGCTAAAAAAGCAAGCATTGTAGTTTCAGGCAGTAAAAATTATCAGGTTTTGGTTAATGACAAAACATATTCTTTTCAAGTGGAGAATGTTGACAATCACCAATTATCATTCCCACTAGATCAAGGGGCGAATGTTATCTCCATAGAAACCGATAAAATTTGCCAAGGAGTATTCAATGATAGTGTTGTAATTAGTAATGCCATTTTATCACCTAACCCGGTTGCCGATATATTAAAGGTTGACGGCTTGGATTTGATGACCAATGCTCAACTAATTCTATCAAACTTAAGCGGAGTTACCTTATTACAAGAATATCGCTTGATTGGCAACGGCACTTTAGAAATGAATATTTCTAACTTATCTCCAGGCATATATATGCTTACCATTATAGAGGGAGATAAAGAAATCAACTTAAAATTTGTAAAAAAATGAGATTAGCTATAAAATTAATTTTGGCAGGAATTCTAGTAGCTTCTTGCGGCGGCAAAGATAATGATACCACCACTCCACCTATAGAAAAAGAACTAGGCTCCTTTAATCTAATTTTTCCAGACAACAATTTAATTTGTACCGAAGGAGAAGACAATGGAACCGATGGTGTAAATATTGAATTTCAATGGTCGGCCTCTTCTAATGCAACATCTTATGATTTGGAAATCACGAACCAAGAAAACAATTCGACCGATACAAGAACCGTAAATGCAACCTCATTGGAAGTAGGTCTACCAAAGGGAACTCAATTCTCTTGGAAAGTTACAGCAATTCTTGAAGATAAATCTTTAGCAAGTGATACTTGGAATTTCTATTCCGAAGGTACAAGCACAGAGAATTTTGCACCGTTCCCTGCAGAAATCACAGTTTCCGAAAATAATGACGGTACTGTGACCGTATCATGGATAGGCGAAGACCTGGATAATGACATTGTTAATTATGATGTATACATTGGCGTTTTTGGAAATTTGGAATTAATTCTAGAAAACACCACAAACCTGAACATCAACTATAGCATAACAGCAGGAGAACAGTATCATGTTCAGGTAATTTCTAAAGATAGTAATGACAATACGTCTACTAGCCAAACCTATTTTACCTTCTAGAAAGTTAAAGTTTATTTAAAGGGAGACGAAAATACATTTCTAGAACGTTAGCATATAGCGTACTTCTCTCATGAGGTACGCTATTTTTCATGAAAAGGATTTTAATCATTCTAGCTTTTATCATCTTTAGCGCTACCCAATTAGCGGCACAAGATGTTAAAGTTTTTCCTAATCCGGCAACCAACGTTATCAATGTACTTGGTCTAAAAAATGACAAGAATGCCGTTATAACCGTTAGGGATAGCTATGGCAACCAAGTAATCTTTCACCAATGGGACATTAAAAGAAACTCATTGAACATACCTGTTTTTAACCTAGAAAAAGGTTTGTACATGATTACCATACAATCTGAACATCAGAATATAAAAACAAAATTCTACAAGCAATAAAAAACCCTTGTCAATTGACAAGGGTCTTATTTTTTTTATACTTAGCAAACTTTTATCGTTTTACAAATATCAATTGTCCGTCTTCTGAAAAATTTGGAATATCCAAATCACTGGCATCAACCGTCATAATGTTTCCTTCTATAGAAACACCTATTGCCAACTCATCGCCATTTTCATCAATAGTTGTGACCGTTTCACCGTCAAAGGTATAGGTACTTTCATTAACATCCGAATCTGTAGGGCAAGGAATATCCAAACCTGTAGCGGTCGCATTTACTTCAATATAATTAGCAGAATTAGATGCGCTTGCCGTTAAATCGTCATTAAACTGTAATGTTATAATGAAACAGTTATCAGCTGTAAGAAAATCCAATATTTGCTTTCCAAATTTTGCATCATCACTTGCTGTCTCATTATCTATTTCTAGCTCAGTAGCATCCCATGTACCAATTATGGCCGTGCTTTGAACTTCAGCTTCATTCTGTGTTTCATCCTTATCCGAACTGCAGGAAATTAGTGTTAACACTGCTCCTGCAATACATAAAATATGCTTATACATCTTTTTGTTTTATTGGTTGTACACCCCTAAAAACGAAAAAAACTAGGTATTATTTCAAAAACCAATAAATGGATACCTTCAAGAACCAATTCTTTATAGAATAAACCTGTAAGTTGCTTTGAGCAAAATTGTATTATCCTTTTTCTGCCCTAGTATTTGTCGATCTAAATTTCTACCCAATGTTTCACTGGGATCACCTGCACCCACAACACCTTGAGACCATACCAAAAAGATTTCCGAACCAGGTATATATTCCCATCTTAATACAAGGTTTGATCTAAATTGAACGTACGAAAAGTTAGGATTCTCTATTTGATAATCTATGGCACCATCAATATCTTCATCTATCAAATAATTATTGGTGTCGGCTGATCCTGATATTTGATTTTCGGAAAATAACGTTACACGTTCGCTCAAGTTCTCAGCAATAGGGTTATTTACATAATTAAAATCAGTGTAAGTTCCCCTAGAAATAAATGGCTCACCATAATATTGAATGGATAAGTTTGGATTTATACTATAATTAAAGCGGATAGCAGTACTAAATGTTTTCTGATCAATATTGCCGGTAACATACCTTGCATCACCATCAAAACTAGTTTCCGTCACATATTGCGTTTTATTAGGGTTTTCTTCAAACTCAGAAGAGATAGAAAGATTAAAAGCATCATAAGGTTGGTAGTATAATCTAAACACATATCGCTTTAAAGAAAAGTTATTTTCTGCCGCCTGGCTATTCACATACCCTAAAGTAAAGCTCATTTTTTTTCTACTATCCGAGCCAAAGAAAAGATAAGCGAAGTTTTCATCAGACCAACGCCAACGAGGTCCGCCACGAAGAACGGTATTTGAAAAAATACGGGGTTTATGGGCAGCACCAACCTCTGTCCACCAATTATTTTTATAGTTAATAAAACCCTGGAATTCATATTGAATTCTATTATAATTTCCATCAAAGTCAAACGTAGAGTATTGACTTAACCCTAAGTTTGCACGTCTATAAAAATTAGTAGGCTTTATGAACAACCTACGAACGTTAGCCGTTTGCTTAATTTCATCTGCCTGCCTTAAGAATCCAATATCATTGAGTTCCAATTCTGGAGACCTCCAAATAACTCCGCCATCATATCGCCAATTCCCACCTCCTGCTTTTCCGAGTGCCAACTTACCACCGCTACCCGTTAAAGAGGTACGATCAGGGTCTACATCAACATGACTAGCATCTACCCTTTGAAATAAGTGCGTAATACTATTCTGTGTTCGTTCAATAGCTTGTTGACTGCCCGTAATATGACTACCTACAATATTTCCTTCAACATAATAATTTCTGTTTTTCCAACTATGTTTAAAATCTACCCCACCTGTGTAGGCACTACTTCTTAAAAAATCGAGATTATCAGGAATATTTCTATTCGTTGCAGTAAATATTCCTCCAATAAAAGAATTACGTTCGTTAAAATCCTTTTGTACCCTACCCACAATATAATTTGTAAGCGGCTCTACAAGTTCTGATCTTTCATTTCCTGCAAGATCCTCTATATCTGCATACATGTTGCCCGTAATACTTTCCAATAAGCCCAAAGACCATCCATTTTTGGTTTTACCTGAAAATTTTGCAGCACCTAGTATGGTTGAATTTGTAGGTTGATCTACAAATTCCGTTTCAGTACTGTTTGCAAACCCTTGTGGACTTCTACCAATTCTTCTACTGTAAAAAATATTATCATTACCATCGGCAAATTCAAAATCGAAAATATTTTTGTTTTCAATAAAGAACGGCCTACGTTCTTCAAAGAAGATTTGAAATCCGTCCAATGCAATAGCTCCTGGATCAGCATCTACTTGTCCAAAATCTGGATTAACCGTTAAATCTAGAGTAAGATCATTGGTCAAACCTATTTTGGCGTCTAACCCCACATTTAAACCATAATCACTACCATCACGAAAAGGGTTGCCCGCTTGTGACGGATAAGCATCATACTGATTTACCAAAAATGGTTGAATTTCCAACTGTTTTTGAGGCTGAATATCAATAAGCCCTCTTAACACTCCAAACTCACTAACCCAACCAGGAGCATCTAATGACACAGGTTGCCAAAGTGATCGTTCTTCTTCCCTAAAGAAACGTCTGTTCAATTGAAGCCCCCAAATTTGCTCTTTTTGTTCTCCAAATTTTAATTGACTAAAAGGTATTTTCATTTCTGCCGACCATCCTTCATGATCAATCTTTGTAGCGGTATACCAAATAGGATTCCAGCTAGCATCCCAAAAATCACCATTTTGAGAAATAAATTCATCCCCTTTTACACCGGCAGCAGAAACATTAAACGAAAAACCCGTTCTTTTATCGTTGTAGCTATCAATGTTAATTTCTATCCAATCACCCGAAAAATTATCACGCCTTGCCAGCCTCTTTTCTATCTTAGAAGGTACACTATCGTAACAACGAATACCCACATAAAGAAATTTTTCATCATATGTAATCTTAAACTTTGTTGATTGACTAGGTTTTTCCCCATTATTAGGGTCAAATACGGTAAAATCACTGGCCCAAGGAACGCTGTTCCAAGCCAAATCGGTCAGCAAACCATCAATAGCAATGGTCTCACCTAAATTTACTTTTTGTGTAGTATATACTTTTTGTACCTTTGTTGTAACTGTTTGGGAAAAAGCAGTAGCTGAAATTATTAAATATAAAATACTTGTAACTAAGCATTTACGCATCATAATATGTCCTTTGATTGATTGATCGGTTATTACAAGAGACAATGAATATTTTAAATTGTTACAGAATCGGTAATAAAATCAATAAGAATAACAGTACTACGATGGCTATAAACCGGTTAGAAATTACATTTAATTAAAAAATGTAAAAAAATAAGAAACAAGTATTTGCAATTCAAGTTAATAATTGTAGATTTGCAGCCCCTTTCACGGGATTGATTAAAATAATAGTTAAAAATAGCAGTAGTGGATACATTAAGTTATAAGACCGTTTCGGCCAACAGAACAACTGTAAACAAAGAGTGGTTATTGGTAGATGCCGAAGGAGAAACATTAGGACGCATGGCTTCAAAAGTCGCCTATTTGTTAAGAGGAAAGCACAAGCCTAGTTTCACCCCTCATGTTGATTGTGGTGATAATGTTGTTATTATCAACGCAGAGAAAATTGTTCTTACAGGAAACAAGTGGTCTGATAAATCATATATGAGATACACTGGCTACCCAGGTGGACAACGTACTACTAGCGTAAAACAATTGTTGGATAAAAATCCAGAAGGTATTCTTGAAAAAGCAATAAAAGGAATGTTACCTAAGAACAGATTGGGTGCAGAACTTTTTAGAAACCTTAAAGTTTACGCAGGTACGGAGCATGGACAAGAAGCTCAAAAGCCTACTGTTGTTAATTTAAAAGATATTAAATAAGATGGAAGTAATTCATAAAATTGGTCGTAGAAAGACCGCTGTAGCGAGAGTATATCTTTCTGATGGAAATGGTGACATTACCATTAACAATAAAGATTTAAGCGTATACTTCCCAACTGCAACACTTCAATACAAAGTAAAGCAACCTTTCAGCTTAACTGAAAGCTTAGATACTTACGACGTAAAAGTAAACGTTTACGGTGGTGGTATTACTGGACAAGCAGAAGCTATTCGTCTTGCTTTATCTAGAGCAATGTGCGAGATAGATGCTGAGAACAGATCAATCTTAAAACCAGAAGGTCTATTAACTAGAGACCCAAGAATGGTTGAACGTAAGAAATTCGGTCAGAAGAAAGCACGTAAAAAATTCCAATTCTCGAAACGTTAATTCGAGATTACAAGAGTACAGGGCACCCTTTTTGGGTGCCTATTTTTATATTTTATCACACTGGGAAACCAGATTATTAACAAGTTCATTGAAAGTCCGTTAAGGACAATTAAAAATCCTTTAATTCCAAAAAATTGAAGGTAAGATTAGTTTAGCATCTAAATGATGAAGGCTTCTTGATATTATAATTCGAGATACCACTTTGTCATTGCTAATTCAAAAGAACGTAAACTAAATTTAAAATGGCGAGAGTCGAAGTAAAACAATTATTAGAAGCAGGTGTACATTTTGGTCACCTAACAAGAAAATGGAATCCGAACATGGCTCCTTACATCTACATGGAGCGTAATGGGATTCACGTAATCAACCTTTACAAAACAGTTGCAAAATTAGATGAGACCAACGAGGCTCTTAAAAAAATTGCAGCGTCAGGTAGAAAAATACTTTTCGTAGCTACCAAAAAACAAGCTAAGGACATCGTTGCAGAAAAAGCAGCAAATGTAAACATGCCTTACATCACTGAAAGATGGCCAGGTGGTATGTTAACCAATTTTGTTACTATTCGTAAAGCCGTTAAGAAAATGGCTTCTATTGATAGAATGAAAAAAGATGGAACTTTCCTTACACTTTCTAAAAAAGAAAGATTGCAAGTTGACCGTTTACGTGCAAAATTAGAAAAGAACTTAGGTTCTATTTCTGAAATGACACGTTTGCCAGGTGCATTGTTCATCGTTGATACAATGAGAGAGCACATTGCAGTTAAAGAAGCTCAAAAATTGAATATTCCAATTTTTGCAATGGTAGATACCAACTGTGATCCTAGAGATGTAGATTACCTTATACCTTCTAACGATGATGCTTCTAAGTCTATTGATATTATCATGACAGAAGTTACCAATGCAGTTGCCGAAGGTTTAGCTGAGCGTAAAGCTGAAAAAGGTGATTCTGAAGGTAAATCTGACAAAAAAGATAAAGGTGCCAAGAAAAAAGCAGTTGCAGACAAACCAGCGCCAACTCCAGAAAAAGTTGACACTAAACCTGCACCAGTTGTAGACAAAGTACCAAATGTTGAAGTAAACGTTGAAGCTACTAAAGAAGCTGTTGCGAACGATACAAAAGCAGAAGCTGATGATTTAACAAAAGTTGAAGGTATTGGCCCAAAAGCTGCTGAAGCTTTAGTTGCTGCCGGTATTGCTACTTACGAAGATCTTTCTAACGGAGATGCTGAAAAAATCAAGGAAATTTTGACAGAGGCAAGTTCTAGAATGGCTCATTTAGATCCAACTTCTTGGCCAAAGCAAGCTAAAATGGCTGCTGAAGGTAAGTGGGACGAGCTTAAAGAATGGCAAGACAACGTTAAAGGTGGTGTAGAATAAGTTACTACATTTGTTATAAAAATAAATCTAACGACCCCTTAAAACGGGTATATTAAAAGTAAAAAAAATGGCAAAGATTACAGCTGCAGAAGTTAATAGATTAAGAAAGACTACTGGTGCAGGAATGATGGATTGCAAAAAAGCCTTGGTTGAAGCTGAAGGTGATTTTGAAAGTGCAATCGAAATTCTTCGTAAAAAAGGTCAAAAAGTTGCAGCAAAAAGAGCTGACAGAGATTCTTCTGAAGGTGCAGCAATCGCTAAAGTAAATGATGACAACACTAGTGGTGTTATTATTTCTTTGAACTGTGAGACCGATTTCGTTGCTAAAAACGAAACTTTTGTAACATTGGCTACAGAATTAGCAGACTTGGCAATCAACTTTGATTCTAAAGAAGCTTTCTTGGCTGCTGATTATAAAGGTATGACCGTTCAAGAAAAACTTACTGAGCAAACAGGTGTTATCGGTGAGAAAATTGAGATAGGTGGTTTTGAAACGTTAAGTGCTCCTTTTGTAGGTTCTTATATTCACGCAGGAAACAAAATAGCTGTTTTAACAGGTCTTTCCGCTTCTGTACCAGGTGCTGAAGAAGTTGCTAAAGATGTGTCAATGCAAGCTGCCGCTATGAACCCTGTAGCATTAAACGAAGATGGTGTTGACCAATCCGTGATCGACAAAGAAATTGAAATTGCAAAAGATCAATTACGTCAAGAAGGAAAACCAGAAGCAATGCTAGACAATATCTCTAAAGGTAAAATAAAGCGTTTTTTTAAGGACAATACTTTAGTAAACCAAGATTTCATTAAAGATAGCAAACAAAGTGTTGCTCAATATGTAAAATCAGTTGATTCTAATTTAGAAGTAACAGGATTTAAAAGAGTTGCATTAGGTTAATTACAATACAACTAACTCAATAAAAAACCGCCTTACTGCAAAGTAGGCGGTTTTTTTATTTAGCATCATTATTAAACCTTAGTCTTTTAACCAAGCCTTACGTAAGTCTATAATTTTCTGATCTACATTTTCTAAAGGAACAATCTTCTTTACCTTTTTTACCGGTTGCCCTACCTTACCTTCAACCGAAACCAATTCACCATCTCTTTCGACAGTCATACTTACTACAGTTTCTGGCGTCCAACTAAAACTTTCCCCAATAATTGGTCTAAGCGACTCAAGATTAATCTCCTGTCCGTTTATCACCTTAAAAATATCACCTCCCTGTAGTTTTAAATCATCAAAGAAAGAATTCAACTCTATATTCTCACGTATAAAAACAACACTATCATTTTGCACATCAACATCCATATAAGGTACTTGCCCATCAAAAAAGTAACCTGTAGACTCTTCAACATCTTTTGTAGCTAAACCTACCTTTGAAAAATAAACATCATAATCTATAGGTGTATCTCCAATAACATGTTCCTTAAAAAAAGTATCCACCTCCCGATAGGTCATCTGAACAATCTCACCGAATAAAACTTCATCTTCAAAAGGCACATCCGAACCATATTTTTTAGACAGCTCTTTCATCAACCAAAGCATACTCTTTTCGCCGCTGCTCTTTTCTCTTAATATAATATCTAAACACATATTTATTAAAGCACCTTTCTCATATACGTTAGCGTAATTAGGCTCATAAGGTTGCTCTAAAATATTCTTGCTCATTTCAGTGAAAGACATGCTATCATCATAAAATTTAGAGTTGGTAATTTTACCCAACATGCGCTCATAAAAATCCTCTTCAGAAATTAAACCTTGCTGTACCTGAAATAAATTGGCAAAATACTCCGTAGTACCTTCGTACATCCATAAATGTTGTGACATTTTTGGGTCATTAAAATCAAAATATTGTATTTCTTTAGAATGAACGGACAATGGTGTTACAATATGAAAGAATTCGTGCGAAACCACATCTACCATAGCTTGCTCCAAACGACCAATATCCATAGCTTCAGGTAAAACTACCACGGTAGAAGTATGATGCTCCAAAGCTCCAAAACCATGAGCATCGGGCTTATTTACATCAGACAAATACAAAAGAATATTATACTCTTTAGTACTATCTACATCACCAAGAAACTTCTTCTGAGCCTCCATCATTTTTAACATTCTATTCTTTAAATCAGAAGCCTTGTACACGTTATTTGGTGAAAACAAGCTCAATGTTACCGTTATACCATTAATTTCAAAACTTTCAGTATTAGGTTTAGCGTACATTATAGGGTTGTCAATAACTTCAAAATACCTATTGGCAAGAAAAGCGTCCCAAAGTGGATCAGGCTTACGGTCAATTTGATCAGAAAGGGTTGTTGTTGCAATTAAGTCCACTGGCTTTTTAATATGAATAGCATAAGGAACCTCTTTAAACCCATCAAAATAGCCTACAAAACCATGTAGGTTCAGCATAAAATTACTGTCTTTCTCAATATTTGTACCTGCCGGGGAAAATACTGCATTAACCACTTCATTTTCCATGTCATAGGTATCGTTTACCCAGTAACTTACTTTATCAAGCTGTGTTCCATTAGAAATACTCCAAGAATTTTCATCAAGCTTAACAAACTGCAATGGATTACCTTTATAATCCAAAGCTTCAAAATCCTGCAAATACTGTCCGTAGTTATCGCTACTATATGTACCTGGCACCGTTTTAGGAATTCTAAAAATAACCGTTGAAGAAGCAAAAGCACCAGGATCTACAATCACCTGAACCCTATCTTCTACCACATTGACCAAATCTATTGAAGTAAGAACAGGGCTTTTCTCAATAGCTGCCAATTGCTTAACGGCTCCACAAGCATATAATAGAAGAGCACTTGAAATAATTAATAAGTATTTTTTCATAAAATATTCAATTGTTAATTTTTAAAATAATGATATATCAAAGATAGAGAATAAGTAACCATAGTATCTTGACACCTATCTTTTACCAGAATAAAATATTGAACACGCCCATCAAAAATTTTCATTATTTTTGATGGCAAATTAAAACTAGAATGCACTACAAACGAATTCTTCTAAAATTAAGCGGTGAAGCCTTAATGGGTGAAAAGCAATATGGAATAGATTCTAACCGCCTAAATGAATATGCGGAAGAGATAAAAGAGGTAGTTGAAAAAGGAATTGAAGTTGCCATTGTTATTGGTGGCGGAAACATATTTAGAGGCCTTACAGGTGCAGCCACAGGTATGGATCGCGTACAAGGAGACCACATGGGTATGTTAGCTACCGTTATCAACGGGTTAGCTTTACAAAGCGCCTTAGAAATGAGTGGTGTACAGACCAGATTGCAAACTGCTATAAAAATTAACGAAGTAGCCGAGCCTTTCATTAGAAGACGTGCCATGAGGCATTTAGAAAAAGGTAGAGTTGTAATTTTTGGCGGCGGTACAGGTAACCCATATTTTACAACAGATTCTGCTGCAGTTCTTAGAGCTATTGAAATAGAAGCAGATGTTATCTTAAAAGGTACAAGAGTAGATGGTATATATACTGCCGACCCAGAAAAAGATAAAAGTGCCACAAAATTTGACACTATTTCTTTTCAAGATGTACTTACAAAAGGACTAAAAGTAATGGACACGACTGCCTTTACCCTAAGTCAAGAGAACGAACTACCAATCGTAGTTTTTGATATGAACAAAAAAGGAAACCTATTGAAAATTGTTGACGGGCAAACCATTGGTACCACGGTCAACCTATAATTTTTGGTACAATTAATGTTATTGCGATAGTAATACACTTATTATATGAACGAGGAAATACAATTTGTTTTAGACGCTACAAAAGAAGGTATGGAAGCTGCCATAGCGCATTTAGAACGTGAATTTTTAAAAATTAGAGCAGGTAAAGCCAGTCCTACCATGTTATCTTCTGTATTGGTAGATTATTATGGCTCACAAACTCCACTAGCTCAAGTAGCCAATATCAACACGCCAGATGGTAGAACAATTTCTGTTCAACCATGGGAAAAAGGTATGCTTCAAGAAATTGAAAAAGCCATTATGAATGCCAATTTAGGCTTTAATCCTATGAATAATGGCGACATGATCATCATCAACGTACCGCCTTTAACAGAGGAGCGTAGAATACAGTTGACCAAGCAGGCTAAAGCCGAAGCAGAACATGCAAAAGTAGGAGTTAGAAGTGCAAGACAAGATGCGAACAAAGAAATAAAGGATTTGGATATTTCTGAAGACCTTCAAAAAAACGCAACCGCAGATGTACAGGATCTAACCGATGCATTCACTAAAAAGATTGATGATTTCTTGAGCAAAAAAGAGGCTGAAATCATGAAAGTTTAAAGTTTATCCAAAATATAGGATCACAAAGCTACCTGAATAAGGTAGCTTTTTTTATTTGTATAAAATTTAAACTTTTCAATCTAGGAACAATTGTAGCTAATAGTTACCTTTGCCACCTGCAAAAACAGTTATGGTAGCGAAACTTACGAAAGGATTTTGGCCTAAAACGGCAAACATAATTCTACGCAACAGAATCCTAATTTTACTATTGATTACCGGTTTTACCATTTTCATGGGCTGGCAATGGCAATACATGCGATTTTCTAGCTCACAAACCAACCTTTTACCAGATGATCACCCGGTTAACATACAATACCAGGATTTTTTAAGCAAATTTGGCGAAGAAGGTAATGCTGTTGTTTTTGCCATACGGGATAGTGCTTTGTTTGAACCTACTAATTTTAACCGTTGGAATAGGCTCAGCAAACAACTTGCCGCTTTTCCAGAAGTTGAATTCGTTATATCGACCGACAATTTAAAAGAGTTGGTTAAAAATAACGACAAGCAAGAATTTGAAATGTTGCCGTTAATCAACGGTGAATTAAAGACCAAAAAAGAAATAGATAGTATAACAGATCATCTTTTTAATGATCTACCTTTCTATGAAAATCTACTTTTTAACAAGGAGAGCAAGACAATACGTACCATTGTCAATTTAGATAAGGATATAGTTAACACCACTGTTAGAAAAGATTTTATTCTACAGGACATCAACACCTTGGTTCGTAATTTTGAAAAGGAAACCAATCTCGATGTTCATATTTCCGGTATGCCCTATGTGAGGACCATGAACTCACAAAACATCATAGATGAAATAGGAAAGTTTATATTGGCAGCGCTAGGCGTTACCTCCTTAATTTTCTTCTTTTTCTTTAGAAGCGTTAGAGCCACTTTCATTTCAATGTGTGTAGTTATCATTGGGGTAATGTGGGCTTTTGGTTTTCTAGGACTTTTACAATATGAAATTACGGTACTTACCGCCCTTATTCCTCCACTAATTATTGTAATAGGTATACCAAACTGTATATTCTTGATCAACAAATATCAGCAAGAGGTTAAAAAACATGGTAACCAAGCACTTTCGTTGCAACGTGTAATCTCCAAAATAGGAAATGCTACGTTAATGACCAACATTACCACTGCCTCTGGTTTTGCCACTTTTATCATAACCGATAGTACTCTTTTAAAAGAGTTTGGTATTGTAGCTTCTATCAACATCATTGGAATTTTCATTTTATCGCTTTTGATTATTCCTATAGTGTACAGTTTTATGCCATTACCAAAAACAAAGCATTTAAAACACTTGAACAAAAAATGGATAGATGCATTTGTTAATTGGATGGAACGCATCGTAAGACATAGAAGAATTACGGTTTATATAGTTTCTATATCACTATTGGTCTTAAGCATAATTGGTATTTACCAAATTAGAATCTCTGGCAGTCCTATAGAAGACATGCCTAAAAATGCAGAATTCTTTCATGATATAAGATTCTTTGAGAAAGAGTTTAAAGGAATAATGCCTGTTGAAATCGTAGTGGATACTAAAACTCCAAAAGGTGTTTTAAAGCCCGCTACACTTAAGCGTATGAATCAACTTGGAGAAGTAATCGATGAAATACCAGAACTTTCTTCTCCCGTTTCAGTAGTAAATTTGGTAAAATATTCCAAACAGGCCTTTTACAACGGCATACCAAAATACTATCAATTACCTACAAGTCAAGAAAACACTTTTATAATGGACGTTGCCCGTAAATCATCTGACAACGGAAATCTATTAGAGTCATTTGTGGATAGTACGGGACAAACCGCTAGAATAACTACATTCATGCGCGATGTAAACACAAGCCGTATGGAAGAAATAGAGCAACGTTTACTTGAGAATATCACTAAGATTTTTCCGGTAGAACGTTATAATGTTTATATGACCGGTAGCGCACTTTTATTCCTAAAAGGAACTAAATATTTGGTAAAAAACCTGATCATGTCGCTTGCTCTTGCCATTGCGTTGATCGCTTTATTTATGGCTTACTTGTTCCGTTCTTTCAGAATGATCGTTATATCACTGATCCCTAATCTTTTACCTTTAGTAATTACGGCGGGTATTATGGGATTTGTAGGCGTACCTATAAAGCCATCTACAATTCTGGTATTTAGTATTGCATTTGGTATTTCTGTAGATGACACCATTCACTTTCTAGCCAAATACAGACAAGAACTTACAGCGAATAAATGGCGTATTGAAAAATCGGTTTACAATGCACTTAGAGAAACAGGTGTTAGTATGTTTTATACATCAATTGTATTATTTTTCGGTTTTTCAGTATTTGTTATTTCTAATTTTGGCGGCACCGTAGCCTTGGGTTCATTAGTATCGGCTACCTTATTACTTGCAATGTTGGCTAATTTAATTTTACTACCCTCGTTATTGTTATCGCTGGAAAAGAGTATAGCTAACAAACAGACACTTAAAAAACCACAAATAGATATCTTGCCTCAAGAAGAAAACAACAATTGATCAATTTTCATTTTAAGGCAAAGTTTATATAACGGTATAGTCTCTTTATTTTTTAACAAAATCCTATCTTTGGAACTTTAATTTTCAATTCAACATCATGCGTTTAGTCACAATAAAAGAACTACTTTCAAGTAAAAACCTATTACAGGAAATAACCGTTAAGGGGTGGGTACGAACATTTAGAAGCAACAGATTTATTGCTTTGAACGATGGTTCAACTTTAGGTACAATTCAATGTGTAGTTGATTTTGAAAATTTTGATGAAGAATTATTGAAGAAAGTGAATACTGGTGCCGCCCTAAAAATATCAGGTACATTGGTAGAAAGCCAAGGCAGAGGGCAGTCTGTTGAAATCCAAGTTAGCCAATTAGAAATACTTGGTATAGCTGATCCAGATGAATACCCAATTCAGCCCAAAAAACATTCACTGGAATTTTTAAGGGAGAAAGCTCACTTAAGAATTAGAACCAATACCTTTTCTGCCATAATGCGCGTAAGGTCAACCTTATCTTTTGCCATTCATAATTACTTTAGGGAAAACGGATTTAATTATTTTCATGCACCTATAATTACAGGGTCAGATGCGGAAGGTGCTGGGGAAATGTTTCGTGTAACTACCTTAGATGATAAAAACCCACCGCTAACAGAAGAAGGTGATGTAAATTATAAAGAAGATTTCTTCGGAAAAGAAACCAATTTGACCGTATCTGGCCAATTAGAGGCAGAAGCATATGCCATGGCCCTAGGCAAAGTTTACACTTTTGGTCCCACTTTTAGGGCAGAAAATTCAAACACCTCAAGACACTTAGCCGAATTTTGGATGATTGAACCAGAAATGGCGTTCTTTGATCTTGATGCAAATATGGATCTTGCCGAAGACTTCATCAAAAATGTAATATCTTACACGTTGACCCATTGTCAAGAAGACCTTGAGTTTTTAGAGAAAAGATTGTTGGACGAAGAAAAGAGCAAACCACAGGCCCAACGTAGTGATATGGCCTTGATCGAGAAATTAAAGTTTGTTGTAGACAATAATTTTAAAAGGGTTAGCTATACCGAAGCAATTGAAATTCTTAAAAATTGTAAACCGAACAAAAAGAAGCAATTTACCTATCCAATTGAAGAATGGGGTACAGATTTACAGAGTGAGCACGAGCGTTACTTGGTAGAAAAACACTTTAAGTGTCCGGTAATTCTTTTTGATTACCCTGCCAAGATAAAAGCCTTTTACATGCGTTTAAATGAAGACGGCAAAACCGTTAGGGCAATGGATATATTATTCCCGGGTATTGGTGAAATCGTAGGAGGATCTCAACGTGAAGAGCGTTTAGATGTGCTTAAGGAAAAAATAAAAGATTTAGGTATTGACGAAAAAGAACTTTGGTGGTATTTAGATTTAAGAAAATTTGGAACGGCCGAACATAGTGGATTTGGTCTTGGATTTGAAAGATTGGTACTTTTTGCTACAGGCATGGGCAACATTAGAGACGTAATACCGTTTCCTAGAACACCACAGAATGCCGAATTTTAAGCAGATTTGGTTACTTTTACAAGTACTAGAAGAAAGTAATGCTAAAACAACATCTACAATTTAAATTATCCCAAAAATTATCTCCTCAGCAGATTCAGTTGATGAAGTTAATTCAGCTGCCTACACAGGCGTTTGAACAACGACTTAAACAAGAATTAGAGGAGAACCCGGCACTAGAGACCGGCAAGGAAGATTTGGATAACGTTGTTGATGAGTATGATGATGTTTATGATGACAATGCCGATAGCGAAACCATAAACACTGAGGACATCAATATAGATGATTACTTAAGTGATGATGAAATCCCGGATTACAGAACCAAAGCTAATAATTACAGTTCTGATGATGAGGAAAAAAGTGTACCCTACGCAGCCGGAATATCCTTCAATCAGCATTTAATAAATCAATTGAATACTGTTTACCTTTCTGATGAAGAATGGAACATCGCAGAATTTTTAGTAGGTAGTGTAGATGAAAGCGGTTATATAAGAAGACCAATTTCCGATATCATGGACGATTTGGCTTTTACCCAAAATGTTTATACTGACGAAGAAACCATTACCAGAATATTATCTATTGTACAAGAGTTAGACCCACCAGGTGTAGGTGCACGTACTTTAGAGGAGTGTTTAATAATACAGTTAGAGCGAAAAGATGTCACTCCAAGTATTGAACTTGCAACAGAGATCTTAAAAAAGTCTTTTGAACACTTCACAAAGAAACACTATCAAAAATTAATTCAAAAACACAATATCACCGAAACGGAATTGAAGGATGCCATCGGTGAAATAGAAAAATTAAACCCTAAACCAGGTGGATCCTATTCCGGAAATAATAGAATAGTTGAACATGTAGTTCCGGATTTTGCAATAAGAATAACCGAGGGAGAACTAGAGCTTACCCTTAATGGTAGAAATGCTCCAGAATTACATGTGTCTAGAGAATACAGCAATATGCTAAAAGGCTATAAAGAAGCCAAGGACAAATCTAAATCTCAAAAGGACACGGTTATGTTCATAAAGCAGAAATTAGATGCCGCAAAGTGGTTTATAGACGCTATAAGACAACGACAACAAACCCTATTCTTCACTATGAACGCCATCATGCAGTATCAAAAAGAATACTTCCTGACTGGAGATGAACGTAATTTAAGACCAATGATCCTTAAGGATATTGCAGATGAAATAGGAATGGATGTTTCTACGGTTTCTAGGGTTGCCAATAGTAAATATGTAGATACACCTTATGGTACCAAACTAATTAAAGAATACTTCTCAGAATCGATGAAAAACGAACAAGGAGAAGATGTTTCTACACGGGAAATCAAGAAAATTTTAGAAACGGTTATTCAAAACGAAACCAAAAAGAAACCGCTTACCGATGATAAATTAGCGGCTATTTTAAAAGAAAAAGGTTATCCCATAGCTAGAAGAACTGTTGCCAAGTATAGAGAGCAATTGAATATTCCTGTTGCACGCATGAGAAAAGAAATCTAATGAAGGTTTTTTCACAATTTACCTCATACTTACTTCATCCCCTATTTATACCCATTGGTGGCACTGTAGCTTATTTTCTCATTACACCCAAGTATACACCAATAGAAATAAAAAGTGCCAGTATACTGCCTATATTCATTCTTACTGTTATAATTCCAGTAGTAACTTATCTGATATTAAAAAATTTAGGTTTAGTAAACTCTATAGAGTTAAGTTCTATTAAAGAACGCAAATACCCACTTTACATTCACGCTAGCATCTTGCTGTTAATCTTATATAAAGTGATACCCAATAATTATGTAAGCGAGCTATATTTCTATTTCACCGGATTATTAGGAGCTACGATAGCATGTATATTATTACTGTTTTTTAACTTTAAAACAAGTTTACATACCGTTGGTATAAGCGGTCTCTTAATGTACCTTTTGAATTTGAGCATTCACTTTGAAATCAATTTAATATTGGCAATAAGCTTCTTTATATTACTAACAGGTGCAATTATAACAGCGCGTCTTTATTTAAAAGCCCATACAGGTATTGAAGTCATAATGGGTCTACTAATTGGCTTATTATCTCAGTTACTTACCGTACGCTTTTGGCTATAGAATATAGAAGATCAGACCAATACGTAAAGGTCTATATTGCAACACCTCTCCATTAACAGATGCATTGCCATTAAATAGTTCGGTAAGCGCATAATACGCATGTAAATTAAAGGTATTGTACCCAAAACTTAAGGTTAGTCCATACTGAAATTTGGTAAGATCGGTATTCTTAAAACCCTCACTTATATCACCAAGATCATACTTTGACCTAGCACCTAAAATATAAGCGGCCTTGATACCACCATAAATACGCCAGAATTTGTATTCATCTGCGGTGGAATTCCGCCATCTAAATTCCAATGGGAATTCCAAAAGGTGTGTTTCTAACTTACTTCTAGTTATATCATCATTGATACTATAACTAATATCATCGTTTAGAACATCTGCAACCAAGTTTGAATAATAACTGTTTAACGCCAAACCAGCTCCTACCCCTATAGCCTTAGTTCCGGCTTTATTTAAAGGTATATCTTTGATAATACCACCTTGCAGACCATATGATAAATTACGTTGATTAGACCCCTCCGGATGGTTTAAAATGAAATTATACGAAAGACCAACATAGAATTGATCCTCAAAATATCGGGGGTTATCCAATGTATCTAAAACCTCTTGGGCATTAGATTGTATTACCACCAAGAATAAAACAATACAGAAACGCATAAAGTAAAGTTAATGAAATAAAAAACGCTTCAAATAAATTTGAAGCGTTTTAAAATAAGTAATATTCTACTAACTAACTATTGTAGATTATTGAAAGCATCACCTTCATAGGTAGTATAATTTACCTTTAAAGCATTAACCTTTCTTAACTCTTGTTTAATATCGGATATTAATCCCATACTTGCGTTCTTATCGACTTTAAGTGCCGTGGTCAAAACGTTTTGAAGTTCTTGTGGCTTTTTAGCCCTTTCCATCAAAATGTAATCACCAACTTCAGATGGACTAGATAATTTATCGTTTAATTGAATCTTTGGCTCACTACCAAATAATTTCTCATATTCTTTAGTTGGCTTACCAACATAAATATAAATTACACGATCCTTCTTTTCAAGCTTCTTTACTTCACTAGCGTTAGGAAGTACATTTTCTACTTTCAAAGAACTATCCTTCATCACGGTTACCGTCATAAAGAAAAACAAAAGCATAAATACAATGTCAGGAAGGGAAGCTGTTGATACCGCAGGTACCTCTCCATCTTTTTTCTTTGCAAATTTTGACATAGTGTTACTTTTATTTTAATTAATTAATCACTTGAAGTTTCGGCCTCAGACAATTTCTGTGGAAACAAATCTTGAATCTTCTTTACCTTTTCCTTCAACTCTTCCTTTACATCGTCATCAGTTTCAGGGTTAAGATATTCAGCTTCCATATCAACGAAGTTCTTCTTATATAAACGCTGTGCCTCTCTATTTCTTAGATCGTTGTAAGCTCCTACAAGTTCGTTCTGCACAGTTATGTAAGTACTATACTTTGTTTCACGATCGTTCTTTAAAGAGATAATCGCTTTAGAAGGATTATCTGAAGATTCAGCATTTTTTCTTCCTTGACAATAAGAACATGTACCATCACCACCATTATCTAAAAAAGCCATGGCTTTTGATCTTAGGTCTTTAAGCTCAATCAACTCATCATCAGCCAATAATTGACCGTTCTTGTTGATGTTTACTTGAAAGATGTTCTTTTGTTTAATTACTACATCCGTATCGGGCGGTTCAATTGGTGGAAGCATACGATCCAATCCTGCATCCGTTTCAATAGTAGTTGTTACCAAGAAAAAGATAAGTAAAAGGAAAGCTATATCCGCCATGGAACCGGCACTTACTTCTGGTGCTCCTGCTCTTCTAGCCATAGTTTTCTATTTTTTATTTACTAAACATATTTTTAACAGCTGGTATAACCAAAGAAAGTACAGCGATAATAGTTAGAATAAAGAATACATTCAATCCCATTCCAATCTTTTTAATCGTACTCTCATCTTCCATTGCCAAGAATTCAGGATCAACATCCGTTCCACTTGCCAAGACATAAGAAACACCAACTACCAATAAAAAACCTCCTACTACAAACAATGTCTTTTTAAGACCTTGTGGGTTAGAAAATAAGTTTTTTAAAGTAAACACTAAACTAACCACAACAGCAATACCTAACAAAAGGTAAGTAATGATAAACATAGTATTCATAGCTCCACTTTGAGCAGCTTCAGCTGCCGGCATATCTGCACTTGGTAACAAGTACCAAAGCACTGCACTTAATACACCTATAGCAATTAATGCTATTTTAATAATTTTTTGCATAATTTTTAGGTATTAAAAGTGAAACTTATTTTTTGTGATCTACCAACATATCGATCAATGTAATAGAAGAATCTTCCATATCATTAACGATGCTATCAATTTTAGCGATAATATAGTTGTAGAAAATTTGAAGTATAATAGCCGTAATAAGACCGAATACCGTTGTTAATAATGCAACCTGAATATCACCTGCAATAAGAGATGCACTTAAGTTACCAACAGCAGCAATCTTTTGGAAGGCCTGAATCATACCAATTACCGTACCCATGAAACCAAGCATTGGTGCAATTGCAATAAATAAAGACAACCAAGAAACGTTTTTCTCCAATTGACCCATTTGAACACCACCGTAAGCAACAACAGCTTTTTCAGCAGACTCAATGCTCTCACCAGCTCTGTCCAAACCTTGATAGTAAATAGAAGCAACAGGTCCTTTTGTATTTCTACAAACCTCTTTTGCAGCCTCAACACCACCTGACGCCAATGCATCTTCAACTTGTTGTTTCAACTTGGCAGAATTTGTACTTGCCATGTTCAAATAAATAATTCTTTCAATAGCAACTGCCAAACCAAGGATCAAACATAAAAGAACGATACCCATGAAACCGGCACCACCTGTAATAAACATTTCTTTTAAAACCTGAGTAAATCCTTTTTCCGCTTCAGGAGCTCCTTCTTGAACTAGCAACGCTACTGCTGCTACTTTTGCACTTACAATATTTGTACCTGCTACAAATGCCCCAGCGACTGCTAGGCTTGGGAATAATTTTTTCATTTTTTCAAACTTAAATTAGTTAGTTAATAGGGTTAAAGATAAAAAAAAAACAATATAAAAAAAGTAAAACTTACTTGCAGAGAGGAAGGGATTCGAACCCTCGATACCCTTTTGGGGTATACACACTTTCCAGGCGTGCGCCTTCGACCACTCGGCCACCTCTCTAAGTTACCTTTTTTAAGGGTGGGCAAATAACAAAAAAAATATTAGTTATCGAAATTAAACTACTGTTAAATTTACAGCATTTCTCCACGCAAAGAGGTTTCGAAAACGGTTTTAAACAGGTCATGGGAAACACCACTACCCAATAGATACATAGCCTTGGTTATAGCAGCTTCAGTCGTAATATCCTTACCATTAACCACTTGCATTTTCTTTAATCTGGAACTTGTTTCATAATGCCCCATCATAACCGCACCACCAGAACACTGGGTGACATTAATTATATGAATTCCTTTATTTATTGCATTATTTAATTTCTTTAAAAACCATTCTTCCATTGGAGCATTTCCCGACCCATAAGTTTCCAAAACCAGCGCTTTTAAATTATTGGCGTTTAAAATTGCGTCGATAATATTTTCATTAATTCCCGGAAAAATTTTTAAAATAGCCACATTGTCATCCATATTTTTATGTGATTTTAACGGCAATTTTCGTTTTTGGGGCAGTAAATATTCTTTAAAAACCGATAAATGCACTCCCGATTCTATTAAATGAGGGTAGTTCAAAGAAGCAAAAGCTTGAAAATGTTCCGCATTTATTTTAGTAGTTCTATTTCCTCTATACAATTTATACTCAAAATACAACCCTACTTCTTGTATTACAGGTTTTCCTTTTTCATACAAAGCTGCAATTTGAATAGCAGTAATAAGGTTTTCTTTAGCATCTGTCCTTAAGTCTCCAATAGGCAATTGAGATCCTGTTAAAATTACCGGCTTTGAAAGGTTTTCCAACAAAAAACTTAAAGCAGACGCCGTATAACTCATAGTATCACTACCATGTAACACTACAAAACCATCATATTCATGGTATTTATCAGCGATAATATCTGAAATAGCGATCCAATGACCAGGGTTCATATTGGATGAATCTATAGGATAATCAAACGAAAAGCTTGATATCGTACAATCTAATTGATTAAGTTCTGGTATATTTTTTTGTAATTGCGAGAAATCAAAAGCCTTTAACGCTCCAGATGAATAATCTTTCATCATTCCGATCGTACCACCTGTATAAATCAATAAAATACTTCTTTTATCCATATCACAACTACCTATTATTCATTCAACTTTAAATACCGAACACTTCTCTAGAATTGTTAGTGGTCACTAACGCAATTTCTTCATTTGAAACCCCATAAACATCAGCCATTTTTTCCAGTACATTGATGATGTACGCACTTTCATTTCTTTTCCCTCTATATGGAGTTGGCGCCAGATAGGGTGAATCTGTTTCCAGTACAATATGCTTTAATTCTATCTCCTTTAAAAATGTATCTATTTTACCATTCTTAAATGTGACCACACCACCTATACCCAATTTCATATTATACGAAATAGCTTTTTTCGCCTGTTCAAGCGTACCGGTAAAACAATGAAAAATACCTCTTAGTCCATTACCCTTTTCCCCCTCCAATACTTCAAATACCTCATCAAAAGCATCACGACAATGTATGACAATAGGCAAATTCTTTCTTTTAGCCAGTTGTATCTGCTTTTTAAAAGCAATTTTCTGCTCTTTTAAATACTTCTTTTCCCAATATAAATCGATACCAATTTCACCCACTGCATAATAGGTATGTTTTTCAAGCATTTCCTCTACATGTAAGAGCTCTTGCTCAAAATTCTCATTTACATGTGTAGGATGTAATCCTGACATCAAAAACATGCGTCCTGGAAAATCCTTTTCAAGTGCCAACATGCTTTCCGTATAGGAAGAATCTATAGCGGGAATAAAAAACCTTTCCACTCCTAAATCAATTGCTTTCTCAATCGCTTCTTTTCTATCTTCATCAAAAGCCTCACTATATAAATGCGTATGCGTATCTGTTATAATCATGCGGCAAAAATAGGCTTATCTTTGAAAAAAATGAATTATGAGTACCCTCAAAAAATTTTTGAAGGATAAAGATTACGTACGCATTCCCTTAGAGTTAACCGCAACCGATCATTTTGAAATCTATGCCGAAATAAATTCGGTGCCAGGCAGATTTATATTGGACACAGGCGCATCGAATACCTGTATTGGTATGGATAAAATTGAGCATTTTAAATTAATTTCCGAAGAGTCTGTTATAAAAGCTGCCGGTGCCGGAGCCACGAATATGGAAACATTAGTCTCTAAGAGCAACACCATCAATTTAAATTCATGGAAATTTCACAATCTTGAAATTGTACTTTTCGATTTAAAACATGTAAACGAAGCCCTTACCGCACATAATGCAGAGCCGGTAGACGGAATTATAGGTGCCGATATTCTTAAAAAATCCAAAGCAATTATCGACTACGGTAAAAAATGCATCTATTTAAAAAAGAAAAAGCGTTGAGTTACCTCAACGCTTTTAACTTTATTCTAGTTTTAGCAAATTACATTTCCAAAGCTTTCTTAACGTTATTGTCCATCAATATTTCTTCCGGATTTTCTATTGCTTCTTTAATTGCCACCAAGAACCCTACAGATTCTTTACCATCAATAATACGGTGATCATATGACAATGCAACATACATAATTGGTGCAATAGCAATAGCCCCGTCACGTGCAATTGGTCTTTCAACTATATTATGCATACCCAATATAGCACTTTGCGGTGGATTGATAATAGGGGTAGACAACATAGAACCAAATACACCACCATTAGTAATAGTAAATGTACCACCAGTCATCTCATCAACGGTAATTTCACCTTCACGAGCTCTAATAGCCAATCTTTTCACTTCTGCCTCTACCCCTCTGAAGGTTAAGTTTTCAGCGTTACGAATAACAGGCACCATTAAACCTTTAGGACCCGATACCGCAATACTGATATCACAGAAATCATAAGAAATCATTTCCTTACCATCAATCATAGAATTTACGGCAGGGTACATTTCCAAGGCTCTAACTACAGCCTTTGTGAAAAATGACATGAAACCTAAACCAACCCCATGTTTGCTTTTGAAATCTTCTTTATACTTATTTCTTAGCTCAAAAATTGCTGACATATCCACTTCATTGAAAGTGGTCAACATTGCTGTTTCATTTTTTGCAGAAACCAATCTTTCGGCAACTTTTCTACGCAACATTGATAGTTTAGACCTAGATTCCCCACGACTACCACCTGTAGGCGACCCCATTGAAGGCACTGCATTTACAGCATCTTCCTTGGTAATTCTGCCATCTCTACCTGAACCGGAAACTGCACTACTATCCACACCTTTTTCATCTAAGATTTTCTTTGCTGCAGGTGATGGTACACCAGAAGCATAAGTTTCTTTAGCTTGAGCTGGCTGCGGAGCTTTTTCTGTTTTAGGCTCCTCTTTTTTCTCTTCTTTTGGTGCGCTTGCGGTTTTGGCTTCACCATCTGGTTTGGCCGCACCCGTATCAATTAAGCAAACAATGGCACCTACTGCAACAGCATCACCTTCCTCTGCTTTTAAAGTAATTGTACCACTTGCTTCAGCAGGCAATTCTAAAGTAGCTTTATCTGAATCTACTTCTGCAATCGCTTGATCTTTTTCTACATAATCACCATCTTCTACCAACCATTCTGCAATTTCCACCTCTGTGATAGACTCTCCCGGCGATGGGACCTTCATTTCTAGAATCATTCTTTCTATAATTTGATATGTTATTTTATTTTTTTGGTTTGGACATATTGTCCTTCGTTTTATCAAAAACGTAATCTATAACTTGTTGATGACGTGCTTTTGAACGCACAGAACTACCTGCTGCCGGAGCTGCATAAAAACGCCTTGAAGCAACCCTAAAAGTTCTAGCTTCGTCAAAATGCATTAATAAATGGCTCCATGCACCCATATTTCTAGGTTCTTCTTGAGCCCAAACAATATCGTCTGCATTCTTATATTTTGCAATGGCTTCCTTCATTTTCTTTTCCGGAATAGGGAACAATTGTTCTACTCTTACCAATGCAACATCATCTCTACTGTTCTCTTCTTTGACAGCTAAAAGATCATAATAGAACTTACCTGTACAGAATACCAATGATTTTACTTTTTTAGCATCCGCAGTCTCATCATCTATGACCTCTTGGAAACCACCACCTGTTAAATCCGCTATTTTAGACACAGCTTTTGGATGTCTCAACAAACTTTTAGGAGTGAAAATGATCAATGGCTTTCTAAAATTAGCCTTCATTTGTCTACGCAAAATATGGAACATTTGCGCTGGTGTAGTTACATCTGCTATGTACATATTATCTTTTGCACACAATTGCAAGTAACGTTCCATTCTAGCGGAAGAGTGTTCTGCACCTTGACCTTCATAACCATGTGGCAAGAGCATTACCAAACCATTTTGAAGTTTCCACTTATCTTCTGCGGCAGAAATATATTGGTCTATCATAATTTGGGCCCCATTACTGAAATCCCCAAACTGAGCTTCCCATATCGTCAATGTTTTAGGGCTGGCCATGGCATAACCATAATCAAAACCTACAACACCATATTCCGATAAAAGTGAATTATAAATCTGAAACTTTGCTTGCTTATCAGAAAGCTGGTTCAACAAGATTACTTCTTCCTCGCTCTCTTCAACCTTCATGACGGCATGACGGTGAGAGAAAGTACCACGTTCAACATCCTGTCCGGACATACGCACAGCATAACCTTCCTCTAAAAGAGAACCATATGCCAATAATTCACCCATGGCCCAGTCCAAATTATCCGCTTCAAAATACATATTGTAGCGATCTTTGACTAGTTTTTCTACTTTGCGTAAAAACTTTTTACCCTTTGGCAACGCAGTTATTACTTTGGCAATTTTATCTAATTTGGTCTTGGTGAACTTGGTATTCACCGGGTCCATCATTTCCCATTCACGAACATTTTCAAAACCTTTCCATTCATCTGCCATGAACGGGGTTATTACAGTTTTATCTTCCTTACGTGAATCTTCAAGTTTTTCCTCTAATGAATCTTTATACTGTTTTTCCAATTCAGAAACATAGGTATCGTCAATAACACCTTCTTGAATTAGTCTTTCAGCATAAATATCCCTTGGGTTCTTATGCTTGGAAATAGCTTTGTATAGTTTTGGCTGGGTAAATCTTGGCTCATCACCTTCATTATGCCCATACTTTCTATACCCTAACAAATCTATAAATACATCGCTCTCAAATTGCATCCTATATTCCAATGCAAAAAGTGATGCGTGTACCACAGCCTCGGCATCATCAGCATTAACATGCAATACTGGACTCAAAGTAACTTTGGCTACATCTGTACAATAGGTAGATGTTCTAGCATCTAGATAGTTAGTGGTAAATCCAATTTGATTGTTTACTACAATATGTATAGTACCTCCGGTTTTGTAACCATCAAGACCGGCCATTTGCACAACTTCATATACCAAACCTTGACCTGCTATGGCGGCGTCACCATGTACTACAATAGGAAGCACTTTTGAAATATCATCTTGATAGTCCGCATCTTGCTTTGCCCTTGCAATACCTTCAACCACTGCACCTACAGTCTCTAAGTGAGAAGGATTTGGTGCAATGCTCATGTTAATTTTATTTCCGTTATCAGATTTTCTATCTGAAGTCCAGCCTAGGTGATACTTAACATCGCCATCAAAAATCTCCTGCTCATAATCCTTACCATCGAATTCACTAAAAATATCTTTAGCCGATTTTCCGAAAATATTGGTTAGAACATTTAATCTTCCACGGTGTGCCATACCCATAACAAACTGCTTTACGCCCATTTCTGCGGCACGCTCAACAATTACATCTAAGGCAGGTATCAATGATTCATTCCCTTCTAAGGAGAATCTTTTCTGACCTACATATTTTGTATGCAAAAAAGTCTCGAAAGAAATGGCATGATTCAACTTTTTAAGAATATGCTTTTTTCTATCCGGCTCAAAATCAGGATGGTTGTCATTGACATTAATCCAGTCTTGAATCCATTTTACACGCTCTGGTTTTCGAATATACATATACTCAACACCAATAGCATCGCAATAGATACTTTGTAAATGTCTAACAATTTCTTTGAGGGCACTTGGACCTATACCAATTATATCACCTGCATTAAAAACGGTTTCAAGATCAGACGATGAAAGTCCGAAATTTTCTATTTCCAATGAAGGCTCATAATGTCTTCGCTCACGAACCGGGTTTGTTTTCGTAAATAAGTGACCTCTGCTTCTATAACCGTCAATAAGTCTGATTACCTGAAACTCTTTTTGCAAGGATTCTGGCATTTCACTCTTATTACCGTTTACTACAACAGTAGTTCTGTTCTCATCAATTTCAAGTTCATCTAATGAACTTTCCATCCCTAAGTCGAATCCTTGAAAAAAGGCTCTCCAACTTGGTTCTACACTATCCGGATTTACTAAATACTTATCGTATAACTCTGAAAAAAAAGAGGTATGAGCGGTATTCAAAAAGGAATATTTATCCATGAATTACTTTCTGTATCTTTAGAATAAATTTCTAACAAAAATACAACATTTACAATATCTAACGATAGAATGCCAAGTATTATTGAAAAAAATGAAACTTTAAAACAAAATCGCCCTATGAGCTTAAAAAAAATGATATTCATTGGTTTTATCACATTAAATATCACCTTTTCACTGGCCCAAACCACTAGGAACAATTCTGATTTCTGGAATAACGTAAGATTTGGTGGAAGTATTGGATTAGGATTTACAAATAACGGATTCAATGGGTCTATTTCCCCAAGTGCCATTTATCAATTTAATGAGCAATTTGCTTCTGGTGCCAGTTTAAGTTTCAACTATGCCAAATTTGATGAAGACAAATTTCTAGCATACGGTGGGAGTGTTCTTACTCTCTTTAACCCTATTCCCCAACTTCAAATGTCCGCAGAATTTGAACAACTTAGGATCAACAGAACAATTGCGACCTCAACTATAGATATTGAAGATAACTACTGGCTACCTGCATTTTTCATAGGTGCGGGTTACAGCACCCGAAACGTTACTATGGGATTGCGATATGATTTACTGTACGACGACAACAAAAGCATATACGGAAATGCACTAATGCCATTTGTACGCGTGTACTTCTAAAAATTACTACCTTACCAATACCAAACTAACCAACATGAATACATTGAAAAACAGGTATCTTTCATTAGATGTCTTTAGAGGCATGGATGTCGCTTTAATGATCATTGTGAATTCCCCCGGAAATGGCGATACCAGTTTTGGCATTTTAAAACATGCGGTCTGGAACGGATTTACGTTAACGGATCTAGTATTTCCTACTTTCTTATTCGTAGTAGGAAACGCTATGAGCTTTAGCATGAAAAAATACCAAAATGTGGCAAGTTCTGAATTCTTAAAAAAGGTTTTTAAACGTTTTGCCATTATTTTCCTATTAGGGTTTTTAATGTATTGGTTCCCATTTTTTGAAAATGGGAGTTTAAAACCAATTGCAGAAACCAGAATTTTTGGTGTACTGCAGCGTATTGCCCTCTGTTACCTATTTGCATCGATCTTATTACATTATTTCAAGACTAAATCTGTTTTGATCTTTAGCGCCATTGCTCTTATTGGTTATCATATTATCCTAATGGTATTCGGAGATTTATCATTAACCGGGAATGCCGTATTAAAACTTGACAAATTCATTATTGGAGCAGACCATATGTACCACGGAAATGGCGGTGTTGCTTTTGACCCAGAAGGATTATTAAGCACATTGCCTGCCATTGTAAATGTTATAGCCGGATTCTTTACTGGTAAATTCATTCAAAAGAACGGTCAGAATTTTGAGACCATTGCCAAATTGATTATGGTTAGCGGACTTCTCATAATAGCAGGATTTGCATGGGACCTCACATTCCCTTTCAATAAAAAACTATGGTCCAGTTCTTTTGTTTTGCTAACCATTGGAATAGATATTTTTATAATCTCCATTCTTATTTACTTATTAGATATGTCCAAACCTGGAAAATGGACTTATTTCTTTGAAGTATTTGGCAGAAATACACTGTTTATCTACCTATTATCTGAACTTTTTATCATCAGTTTGGCAGAAATATCAATGAAGGGCACAACCGCCTACAACTGGATTGCAGATAACATCTTTATACAAATAGCAGGTGACTACTTTGGCTCGTTATTCTTTGCTTTATGGATAATGTTCACTTGTTGGTTAGTAGGTTATATCATGGATAAAAAAGGCATTTATATAAAGGTGTAATCTTGATATCATCTTATTGATACCTGTTACGGTACCACACTTTTTTATATTCCCTCTTTAAAATCAAAAAAGTAATTTGATCAGCTACATCTACAGTATCCGTAATTTGAATATGCTCAAACTCCTTTTCAGGAATATCTATGATATACATAAGATTAAGGTATTCTGCGAAATGCTCCATCATTAAGTAATAGACCTTTTCACGAATAAGGGCAATGAAGCTAACGCCATCTATAGTTTTCGTGATTTTCAATGGATTATTGGCAAGAATGAAATCTTTCTCCACTTGTTTAACCAATTTTTCAAAAAGGGAGTCACCTAATGCTATTTGCACCAACTGCCTACTAGTATCAACATTGATTTTCATGCAAAGCTTATTTTCAAGAATTAGCCAAACCTTCTATACCATTATTGTTTATAAACGACCCCTTCTTTCATCACAAAAACTACATCTGTAAGGGTTTCCACATTATTTAAAGGGTTTTCATTTACAGCAACAATATCAGCAATATACCCTTCTTTAATTTGTCCTAAATCAGCCTCGCCTAAAAGCATAGCATTGGTTATTGTAGCTGAACGTAATGTCTCAATAACGGGCATACCCGCCTTGTTCATATAAACAAATTCCTTAGCATTATCACCATGGGGAGACACCCCTGAATCTGTACCAAAGGCTATACTTACCCCTTTCTTATAAGCTTTTGCAAAAGTTTCATTGAGTTTAGGTCCTATTTCCAAGGCTTTCTTAGCCACTACCGGCGGCAAATAGTTAGGTATTTTGGCTAACCTAGCAGCCTCTTGACCGGCAGAAATGGTAGGCACCATAAAAGTATTATGCTTGATCATAAGATCCATAGTTTCCTCAGACATTAATGTACCATGTTCAATAGTTTTAATTCCGCCTAAAATAGCTCTTTGCATACCTTCATCACCATGTGCATGTGCAGCGGTAAGCATACCATAATCTTTTGCAGTATCTGTAATCGCTTTTATTTCTTCAATAGTAAATTGTGGATTTTGACCACTTTTAGCTACACTTAAAACACCCCCAGTTGCGGTAATCTTAATAACATCTGCACCATCTTTATATCGTTGACGAACTGCTTTTCTGCCATCCTCTGGAGAATTGACCACCCCTTCTTTTGGTCCTGGATCACCCATTAATTCTTGACTTCTTCCGTTGGTAGGATCCGCATGTCCACCTGTAGAAGCAAGAGATTTTCCGGCGGTGAAAATTCTTGGACCAACTATTGTTCCTTTATTAATTGCTTTCTTGAGGGCAATGTTTACACCAGAACCACCTAAATCCCTAACTGTTGTAAAACCGGCCATTAAAGTCCGTTTAGCATACACCGTAGATTGAAATGCCACATCAGCTTCGTTCAAGGTAAATGCTTCTAAATATCTAGATGGGCTAGATTCGCTTTCTATATGCACATGCATATCTATAAAACCCGGTAATATGGTCTTGGATTTTAAATCTACCACCATATCCGTATCATTACCCGATACATAACCATTTTTAATCTCCTTGATCTTATTACTCGATACTATAATTGTCTTTTCAGATAAAATTTTACCAGATTCAACGTCAACAATTTTACCGCATTGTAAGTAAGTGTCCTGTGCATTAGCCAGACCTATAACAAACAGGAACAATACGAATAGAGAATTTTTCATAAGAGGTGGTATTTAAATTAAATAAGGGGAAATATAACCATATTTCCCCTTATTTATATTGATAGTATCAAAAAATCAATCCCTAATTTTCTGCTCCCAGATCCAAGCGTAATTCATTGCCTCTTCTAAAGTATATTCAGCTTTCCAACCTAACACTTTATTTGCCTTGGTAGTATCTGCATATGCTGTTGTAATATCTCCAGGTCTTCTATCTACAATTTTATAATTCAATTTTTTACCTGAAACCTTTTCAAAACTCTTAATAGCCTCTAAAACCGAGCTACCTTTACCCGTACCTACATTAAATACTTCGTAGTTAGATGCATTGTCACCATTAAGCAAGCGCTCTAAAGCTACCACATGTGCCTTGGCCAAGTCCACCACGTAAATATAATCTCTAATACATGTGCCATCAGGTGTAGGGTAATCGTCTCCAAAAACAGATAACTCTTTTCTAAGTCCAATACCTGTTTGAGTAATGAACGGCACCAAATTTTGTGGAACCCCTTTTGGCAATTCTCCAATATTCGCACTTGGATGCGCTCCCATAGGATTAAAATATCGTAAGGCAATAGCATTAAGACCAGGAGTAACTTTACAGGTATCTGCAATAATTTCCTCACCCATTTGTTTGGTATTGCCATATGGAGATTCTGCCACCTTGACCGGTGCATCTTCGGTAATTGGCATTTTATCTGCCTGTCCGTATACCGTACAAGAAGAACTAAAAATAAAACTTGCCTTATTCTTTTTACAAAGCTCCTTTAATATGTATACTAAAGTACCAATGTTGTTTTCATAATACAATAATGGTTTCTCAACACTCTCTCCCACCGCCTTAGACGCAGCAAAGTGTATAACTCCAGTAACATCTTGGTATTTTTGAAAAAAGTCCTCGACTTTTTGTTTTTCCTTAAGATCCAGTTTTTCATAAAGTGGCTTTTTACCGGTAATGGCCTCAATACCCTCTAGCACACTTTCATCAGAGTTAGAACAATCATCAATAATGACCACTTCAAACCCTTTATTCTGTAATTCTACTACAGTATGTGAGCCAATAAAACCTAAACCTCCTGTTACTAATACTTTCATCTATTATATTATTTGAACGTTGCCAAATTAAAAAAACTTTGCACTACCCATTAACAAACCCGATAACCAACTGCGTAATATGGTTAATCTGTTCTTCATCCAATTCCGTATGCATCGGTAAGGAAATTACTTCTTTCACCAATTGATTGGTCACAGGAAAATCTGCCTCATTATACCTATCATCCAAATATGCCTTTTGTTTATGCAACGGGATAGGATAATATACACCAAAAGGAACTTCATTCTTTGCTAAAAATTGTCCCAGCTCATCTCTTTTGCCATTTGTTATTCTCAACGTATATTGATGAAACACGTGACAATCGCACACATCGCAAATTCCCTCACAATTATTCACGGTCACCGGGGTTATGATATGCTCTTGACCCTCAAACGCTTTGGAATATGCTCTTGCCGCATTTCTTCTTGCTTCGCAATAGCTATCTAATTTTGGCAATTTTGCCCTAAGTACCGCAGCCTGTATAGAATCTAGTCTAGAATTTACCCCAACCACATCATGATGGTAACGCTCATACATACCATGGTTAACAATACCACGAAGTGTATGTGCCAATTCATCATCATTAGTAAAAATAGCGCCGCCATCACCATAGCAGCCCAAATTTTTAGAAGGAAAAAAAGAAGTGGCACCAACATGCCCAATACTTCCGGCCATCTGCTTAGCACCATCTTTAGCATAATACCTGGCACCTATTGCCTGTGCATTATCTTCGATAACAAATAAATCATGCTTTTTTGCCAAATCTAGAATTGCATCCATATTAGCACATTGCCCAAAAAGATGTACCGGCACTATAGCCTTTGTCTTAGGGGTAATCGCCTTATCGATCGCTTCAATGTTAATATTAAAAGTATCTGGATATACATCTACCAAAACCGGCGTAAGTTGTAACAATGCAATTACCTCAACCGTAGCGGCAAAGGTAAAGTCGGCAGTAATCACCTCATCGCCAGGTTTTAGACCCAACCCCATCATTGCAATTTGCAAAGCGTCTGTACCATTTGCACAGGGAATGACATGCTTTACCTGTAAATACTCCTCCAGTTCCTTTTGAAATGCATGAACTTCTGGACCATTAATAAATGCTGATGTCCCTAATATCTGAGAAATTGAGTTATTTACCTGTTCTTTAATTTCTTGGTATTGACCACCTAGGTCTACCATTTGTATCTTTTTCATCTGTTGTAATTACATGAAGTGCAGCAAAAATACGAAACGGGCAACACTAATTTTATGGAAAGAAACGTAATTTAGCCCAAAAGCATCAGTTTGTATATTCTTTATAACTTCATAGCGGTAATTGCTTCTGTAATTTTAAAAGGCTTGGCATTGGTAAACACTAAGCTTTCCCTTTTTGTAAATGGCAGAAAAAATTCGCTTTCCATAATTGAAAAGTCCATTTCTAAAGAAGATAAAGTAATTTGGATCCATGCCGCCTCTTTAGGTGAATTTGAGCAAGGGTTACCAGTATTGGAGCAATTAAAATTATCATATCCACATTACAAAACCCTACTTACTTTTTTCTCTCCTTCAGGGTACGAAGTAAAGAAAAACAGCAAAGTTGCCGATGTAATATGTTATCTACCATTAGACACTAAAAACAATGTAAAATCATTTATAAAAATGGCACACCCAGATATTGCCATTTTCATTAAATATGAAATTTGGCCTAATTATTTAGCCGCCCTTAAAAATTTGAATACCCCCACTTTTTTAATTTCTGCCTTATTCAAAAAGAAACAATCCTATTTCAAGTGGTACGGTCATTTTATGCGTAAAGCTTTAAAAAATTTCACTCATATTTTTGTTCAGAATTCCATGTCTTCAGACTTACTAAAATCTATTGGTTTAAAAAATGTGACCGTTGCAGGAGATACTCGTTTTGATAGGGTACTTGAAATAACAAAGCGCAATAACGACCTGGAATTTATGAAATTATTCAAAGATGAACAGTTCTGTTTTGTAGCAGGTAGCACTTGGTCAGAGGATGAAAGACTACTAATTGATTATATCAACCAAAGTAAATATGCCATTAAGTATGTGATCGCGCCGCACACTATGAAAGCTGATCATATAAAAAATATAGTTTCATCTATTGATAAATCTGTTATATGCTATTCTGATTTAAATGAAAAGGTCGTATTAAAAGACTACGATGTTATAATTATCGATACCATTGGGTTATTGACCAAAATATACAGTTATGCAGACATTGCATATGTTGGCGGTGGTTTCGCTACAGGATTACACAATACATTAGAGCCTGCAGTTTTTGAGATACCCGTAATTATTGGGGAAAAATACGAAGGTTTTGCAGAAGCGGAAGAACTAGTAACATTAGTTGGTATTATTTCCGTAAATAGCTTTTTAGAATTAAAAAAGCAAGTAGACGAATTCTTCAACGACAACGATAAACGGGAATTAACCGGACAAATCAATTCTAAATACATCAAAGAAAAGGCTGGGGCCACACCATGTATACTGAATGAATTAAATTCAGTTTTAGCGACAAAAAATTGAAGTATTCACACCAACCAAACTTATAAACTACCGAATATTTAGCTCAAAAATTAGACTACCATAGACTCAATTTGGGTGCATTCCCCTGATTATATGATACGTTAATCGATTTTACATCACTATATTACAGCACTTTACACTTCTAATACTTATATTGAGAACAGAACAATATAAGTATGATTATGGAACAAGAACTAACTTCTGGAGTAAAAATGCTCAACGGATTTCTCAAATTAATGATTACATGTTTAATTCTAATTCTTCTAGCAGTACCACTTGCAGGTATAGCAGATTGGTTAGGACTGATTAAATAATTACAAGTAACATTTACAACAAAGCTTTTAAAAGTTGACTAAAGAACATTACTGATAGTTCAACATCGATGAAACACCAATTTTACGGTTAAAATGCATCTGTCAAGAACTATCAACCACAAATAAGTAAGGTTTTACGTCGTTTTTGTAAGTTTTTACAACAATTACTAGGTAAAAGTTGCTCATTTCAACTAACTTTAGTAGAGTAACTTTAAAGTAGGTAATGTTATGAACAATTTATCATTTAAAACAGGGGTAGAAACTTATCTATCCGTACTTATTATAGCAATGAATGCTTTTTTGGCTGTTGTTGCGGTAGGTGCTATATTAACCCTTTTAGGGATTGTCTAATCTTTTAAATTAAAGCTTATTGCAAAAAATTACATTATAAAAGCCCCTTTGAAAGGGGCTTTTTTATATTTATAACATTCCGAACATTAGATATCCGAGAGTAATAACACAAAAAAAAGACTGTCAAATAAAACCTGACAGTCTTTAAAACAAAATTAACTAACTGTTTTTACTGATAGACCCTAACATAGTCTACTTCCATTGTATCTTGTGTAAACGCTGGGTCAATTGAACCTCCAAGAGTACCTCCCATAGCTACATTCATAATCAGAAAGAAATCGCTATTAAACGGTGTAGTTCCATTATTGACAAAACTATTATGCACTACCTCATCATCTACTACAAACTTAATGCTATCCGGGGTCCATTCTACTGTATAATTATGAAATTCTGAAGTAGCCGTCGCTACCGGGGTAGTACCTACAACCGCATTACCTGCTGAATTACCAGGATAATGCAATGCGCTACTGACCACATTATTATTGTTACCAACATGTTCCATAATGTCTATTTCACCACTTGCAGGCCAGCCTACTTCATCAAAATTAGCACCTAATGCCCAAAGTGCAGGCCACGTACCCCCACCTGAAGGAAGTTTAGCTCTAATTTCTACTCTACCATAAGTAAACTCGAACAGATTTTCCGATTTAATTCTACCTGAAGTAATTCCCCCAGCTGGCGATACACCAAAATCAAAAAACAGCACTACTCTATCATAAGTTCCGGCAGGAGCGGCACTAAAATCAAAGCTCAGTGTTTCCCATGCATTTGCCGTAGCCGTATTAACACTTACTTCTACATTCTCATCTGAATTGGCTTGATTTTCTAATTTCAGAATTATGTTAGCACCCACGGAAGGAGACCAGGTTTTAAGACTAATTGTTGTATACGTCATTAAATCAATAGGAGACGAAAGGTCAAAGAAAGATCCTGCCCAAGTTTCTGCCCCTAAAGCTTTTGTAGATTGCGCAACATTAGCGGAAGTATTTTCACCACTGGCATCTGGATTGGCCACTACGGTTGTTTCAGAACCACCAAAACCTGTAAAAGTTGGCGCAGCACTTTCAAAGTCTTCTAATATTTGCTCGGTGCCACCAGCATCGATCAACGTCATTTCATCAAAATAATGAACAGCAGCTTCACCTTCACCTGCAATGGCGGTTATTTTCAAGACACCATCTTCAACTTTTACATTTTCTGAATCATTGGTATAAGTCTGAGCCTCACCGTTGCCCCATCCGCCAGCACCTAAGTCATAGGTCCAGTTTAATGGATCAGGAGCGCCATCTACATCAAATTCATCTGACCAAACCAAGTTGGTATAAATGGTCTCCAGGTTTTCATCACCACCATCAATAGCCGCTTCTGCGGTAAACTTATGATACCAAGCTAAATCAGCATTTTCAGTATCATAAGTACGTACATATAGAAAGTCATCTTCTATTGCCAATATCTCATAGACCGAAGAACCAACATAATACCCCATAAAACCACCATCTGCAATTGTCATTTGTATTCCAGTAGTTTCTTCATCTGGCACATTGCCTTCAACAGGGGATAATACAACGGATTTTGTACCACTGGTATCAAAATCATAACAAAAATCAGATTCTTCACTACCACCAACTACGGCTCTATGACCAACATTAAAATAAGTTTGCCCTTTATTATCAAGCTCAAAAGTTAAATTACCGTTAGCATCCTGCGCAAAAGTTATCTCATCATCACATAAACAATCAGAATCTTCACTACCACACTTTTCAAATGCCGAAGCCACATACCATTTAGGATACCACCAATCTCCATCTATACCTTCACGAGCTGGCCCTAAGCCTAAATGCCCTTGTTGAGACGCTGCAAGAAACCAAGTTTTTGAACTGTCATTGGTTAACAAAGAAACCGTTTCAGGGTCAGAAAAAGCAATAGAAACAGAAACGTCTACAGATTCTGAAATTTTATTGCCTTCTGTGGAACCAGCTGTTACCGTTACTGTATAAGAATTATCTCCAATCATTTCATAGGTTTTAGATGCCTCTCCTGAAGTACCTAGGGCAGATGTGCCGTCGCCAAAATCAAAATGATAATAATTTGCATTATCTGCAGTCGCTGTAAAATTGACAGTTCCGCCGCCCATATTTTGGGCATCCACAATTAGGTTAGAAGGTAACACAGAAACCGGAATATCAATATCATTTTCGTCACAGCCGATCAATGCCGTGAACATACATATTGTGATGTACATTAATTTTTTCATAGTTTAAATCATTTGTTTGAGTTAATTATTTGATTCTTGCCTCTATCCAATACAGCTTTTCAACAACTGTTAAATTTGATAGTAACACTTCTGCAATATAAATTCAAACATTAATAATTTCTAAAAAATTACCTATACAAAAAACATACAATTCAAAAAACAAGTACTTTAAATAGCAATTTGACAATTTAACCTACTGATATCTAAGAATCCATATCATTCCTAAATCATTAGTAAATCAATAAAAATAACCTATGTTGTGGTAATGTTGTGGTAAATATGTAATATGATAAGGAAATTATATGTTGATGATGTAGTCGGTTAACCCGTCATCATGCGAAAGATTCATTTTTTTCCTTAAACGATATCTTTTTACTTCTACACTTCTAACCGAGATATTCAACAATGGCGCTATTTCTTTGGAAGAAAGATTGAGTCTAAGATAAGCACACAAACGAAGATCGTTTGAAGATAATTCCGGATGCTTTTCTCTTACTTTCTTTAGAAAATCCTTATCAGCATTATTAAAGGCATTTTCAAAGAATGTCCAATCATCGTCATTATTAATATTCCTGTCTATGGTTTTGATCACCGATCTGACTTGGGCATCATCTTTTAAATCTTTTAATTTTTCTTTTATAGCATTTAAAAATTCATTCTTTTTAATAATACTCATAGTGGAGATAGCCAGTTCTCTATTTTTACTATCCACAAGCTCTTGTAAGCGCTCATTTTTTACTTGAACCAATTTCTTTTGATTCTTTAATTTCTTACGTTTTAAACGTTTCTTATTTTCCTTAATTAGCTGCATCTGCTGTTTCCTATAGTAACTTTTATAAATTCTATGAATTAAAATGGAGCATAAAATAATCATAAGCACATAGCTTAAAAATGCCCAAAGTGACATATACCAAGGTCTTTTTATTACAAAAGAATAACTGACCTCATTTAAAGTAGGTGTATTGCCCACTTTTGCACGCACCTTTAATGTGTACGAGCCATAAGCTAGATTTTCTAAAGCAATGGAGGGCTCAGTTGACCAATTACTCCACTGATCATAACGACCATCAAGCATATATTGATAATTCACTTCTGTAAACTTATCATATTCAGCTACATGAAACGAGAAAGAAATATTGTTCTCTGAATAGTCAAACTCTTTATTTTCAACTATAGGTATTGACACTTTAGGGCTATTATAAGAAGTTCTAGATATACCGTTTAATTCGATACGATAATTTCTATCATGTTTCTTATCTAAATCTAAGGTCACATAACCGTTTGACATACCTATCAAGTAGTTTTCCTTTTCCAAATGAACCACAGATTCAAAACCCAGAACGCCCATACTCCTTCTAAAAAAAACAGGGATAGAGATTTTAATTTCTTCGGGATTATTTGTTAGATTCCCAGATGACACACTTATAATATTATTATTGGAAAAACCCCATAACCTCTTAGACTCATTAGTAGATTGAACAATACCAATGATACTATCTTGAGCATTAAAGAACTTTTTGGATAAAAGTGAATCTCTTATAAAATCTTGCTTTTTCGGCTTGTAATTAAAGACCCCATTTATAGTTGTGTAAACAATTTCATTCCTAAATCTCATTAAACTTGAGCCATTACCTTTTGAAGGTATTTGACCAACATTTAAAGCTCTAGTATAATCAGTATTCAGTTCTAAATTATAAACACCCTTATAATCATGATTTACAAGAATTTTATTATGATCAATAAACTCAAAAAACCTAGAAGAATTATCAAAACCCTCTATTCTATTTTTGAATATCCATTGCCCATTAATAAATTGCAATATACTGAGCCCCTTATAATTACCTTGAATCAATAAATTCGGATATTCTTTGATTTTCTGAATATCCCAAGTACCAGGAAAATCAGAAATTTTTGTAGCAACGGCATCATTTATTGCGTAAGTACCATTATGATGACCACAGAACAATGTGTTTTGAAGCTCTTTCAACATCCAAACTTGACCTTCGGTACCTTCAACCATTTGAAAGTCTTGGCTATCATCATTCTTATAAAACAAGCCTTGATTAGTTCCCAAATAAAGTAGCTTCCCAATTTTCTTTGCAGCGTATACAACCCCAATGGTACCTAATTGATCTACGTATTCCTTAAACGGAGAATTTAAGTTCAGAATACTTAGACCATTATCCAAACCTAACCATACATTGTGATCTGCATCTTCAAATAATGATAAAACGGTGTTATTGTTGAGACCCTTCTCTTGATTTATATGATATATTAACTCCCCATTTTTATTTAAATGAAATATACCCTTAGAAATGGTACCTAAAACATAAGATCCATCATGCAATTTTAAGGTGCTATATACTTTGGTAGCATTCAAGTCAACCTTTGCACTTATCTTCCATTCTTTTAATTCTCTATTATCAAAATGAAAAAACCTACCTGTTTCGGTTATGACCAACATATAATCCTGAACAGAAAATGCCCCAACAATTATTTCATTCTTAAAAATATCATGATCTGAAACTAGTACTAAATTTCCATCACTTAAAGTAAACAAACCTCTTTCCCCGCTTTGAAAGTATAATTTGTTCTTTACATTAAAAATCTTCGCCCTTTTGGTTACCGTATCGAAAACCTCAAACAATTTAGTTTTTGAATTATAGATATAAATTTTATCCAAAGATTGAAACAAAACCCAGTCTTTAAAACCTGTAATGTTCCAAAAATCTTCGTCTTCTACCAGCTGATTTTTTATTACACTGGATAAAGAAGTATAGGTAAGGACCCCTAATTTATTTCTTTCCCAATAACCGAATTCCATATAGCTGCCAGTGTACACTCTTTCTTTAATGGATAATACCGATTTTACAGGTGTTCCATACGGTGATTGGTACAATTTCCATGAAGTACCGTTGAACTCAAGTAAACCATTATTATTAGCAATGTACATGGTCTTAGACTGAGATTGGGTAAAAGACCAATTTTGATTGCCCGCCTCATATTCAATAGGAGTATAATTTTGAATAGGGGGCAATTCTTGAGCCGAAACAGCTACGGTTAATAAGGCAAATAAAAAATGTAACGGTTTAAATACCATCTAATAGCGAATCATATATTGACAAACTTAAATATAGGTATTTAAAATTTGCCTAATTCTGTTATGAAGCTTGCAAAAAAGCATACAGTTTTATCACATACAACTCATACTCTTAGTATATTTTACTTTATAATGCTTTTCATAAAATCCTCTTTATAGGCTCTACCAATAGGCACTCTCACATTCCTTTCCAATACTACATGATTTCCAATCACTTTTTTAATCTTGCTCATATTTACGATGTAAGATTTATGCACTCTTAAAAACTTAAGGCTATTTAAGTGCTCTTGCCAATATTTTAAGGTTTCTTGCGACAGGTATTTGTGTTTTACCAAATGAATCTCTGTATAGTCCGCATCGGATCTAATATGACTTATGTTCCTCACTTCAATCTTAACATGTTCATATCCAGATTTTACAAAAATCACATCAGGTAAAACATTATCATTTTGAACTGTACCATCCATTAAAAAATTTTCTTTGGTTGGCACTTTATGGACCGCTTGTACAAATCGCTTAAATGAAAACGGTTTTAAAAGGTAGTCCACCACCCCATACTCATAACTTTCCAAGGCATAATCTGAAAATGCCGTGGTCAATATTACGCTAGGTTTTTGCTTTAAAACATTCAAAAATTCAATTCCTGAAATCTTAGGTAAATGAATATCTAGAAAAATAAGGTCTATATGCTCCGTTTTTAGATACTCCATTGCCAGAATTGCATCGGCAAACGTAGCCTTTAACTGCAAGTTGCCTATATCTGAAATATACTTCTTAAGCACTCTTTGCGCTGGCGGTTGATCTTCTATTATAATACACTGCATCATAAGCTTGCCTGTATCAATTGTAATTTTAAATGTACATAATAAATATGCTGTTCCTTTTGAATATGTAATTTATGCGCGTTTGGGTATAGTAACTCGAGTCTTTTCTTCACATTTTGCAAACCTATACCATTTGAAATACTTTGGGTATTAGATAGTTTTAAGAATGAATTTCTACATTCAAAATTTAAAAGCCCCTTCTCATCCAATGACACATTTACATCTATAAAAATACCATGAGACTGACTTGCAGTACTATGTTTAAAAGCGTTCTCTATAAAAACAGATAGAATTAAAGGAGCTATTAGATAGCCGCTCTTTATATTTTCGGTTTTAAAGTTAACACTACCTCGTTCCTCTATCTGCATTTCATTTAATTGCGTAAAGTTCTTTAAATGTTCCATTTCTTTGGGTAAGGCTACAAACTTTTCCTTACAATCATAAAGCATATATCTTAGCACTGCAGACAATTCAAGAATAATAGAAGGCGTTTTTGAGGATTCTTCTATGGCATATGAGTAAAGGTTATTTAAATTGTTGAATAAAAAATGTGGATTGATCTGTGACTTTAAAAATAACAACTCACTTTCCTTAACTGAAGTACGCAACTCTTCTACCTCCAATTGTTTCTTAGAGGCATCCCAAGCAAATTTGAACCCTACTAAAATTAATATTACCGGCATTACATCTAACAGGCTATAGACCACTCCCGGAAAATACACTGCACGTGTATTGGGATAAAAAATTTGCTCTAGAACCAACTCTTCAAAAGATATAATAGCACTAATTAGAATAACCAGAAAAAGAAAAAACTGCAAATATCTTTTCCTATAGTAATATTTGGGCAACAATAGGTAATTGATTACAAAGGCACCAAAGGCGTAGTTTAAAAAAGCCAACACTTTAAAACCTTCAATTTCAGGTTCATTTCTATCGAACGTAAAAAAAAGAAAGACCACAATATGCAGTAGCACCTGAAAAATAATTTCTTGGGTTGTGCTATTATTAAATTTAGAATCCATGGTCATTATTTAAAAATACTACATAATTGGATTACGCTATTTATTAAGGCTGTCATCGACATTATTTTACTGGTAAACGCCACGTCAAAAAGAAATGTCGTTTGCACTACAACAAATGTCGTTTGCAGAATTTAAGAATAAAACAAAATTAGTTATGTGCACTTTTACGGTTCAACTTATCAACCTTTAACATGTACAAACCAATTTACTACTCATTTATAATATTAGTTTCAATGCTTTTTAGTCAAACAGCATTGGCACAAAATACAATTACGATCACTGGTAAAATTATAGAGACCAATAATGGCGAAGCCATAGAATTTGCCACAGTTTTGGTAGGCGATCCAGTTAACCAAAAGCCAATTGTTGGCACAACTACCCTACAGGATGGCAGTTTTGTTCTTGAAACTACGGCTTCTGATTTTTATATTGAAGTCAGTTTTATAGGGTTTACCACCCAAAGATTTGATAATCCTACTATTACCAATAACAAAATTGAATTAGGCACTGTTTCCATTTCAGAAGATTCACAACAATTAGATGAAGTTGTTGTAGAAGGAGAAATTAGCCAAACCGTATTTAAACTGGACAAACGTGTTTTTAATGTTGGGGCAGACTTAAGCAGTACCGGCGCTAGTGCTTTAGAGGTTTTAAACAACGTCCCATCTGTTAACGTTAATATAGAAGGAGCCGTAAGCTTACGTGGAAGTCAAGGTGTACAAATGTTGATCAACGGTAAACCTTCCGTAATTGCTAATGAGCAAGGGAACGCATTGGGAACCTTAACCGCAGATATGATAGAACGCATTGAGGTAATTACGAACCCATCTGCAAAATATGATGCAGAAGGCACATCGGGCATTATAAACATCGTCTTAAAAAAAGAGGAGAAAAAAGGACTTAACGGTGCGGTTACCCTTAATACAGGTGTACCCAACAACCACAGTTTGGGCCTAAGCCTTAATAGACGAACAGAAAAATTCAATTTATTCAGTCAAGTTGGTTTTGGTCGTAGAACTTTTCCAAGTGATGAGGAAACTGAAAACAGAAATTTAGAAGATGGTACCTACATCAGCAGTTTTGGGGAAAATGACAAAAACGAGACGTTTTTCAATCTCATCTTAGGAACCGATTATCATATAAACGATCTAAACGTCATTACCCTTTCAGGAAATTTTGCCTATGAATGGGAGAAAGAAAATGCAGATGCCATTTTTAGCACATTTGATGCAAGCAACTCGTTGACCGATGCTTTTAGAAGACAAGAATTAACCGAAGCAACTAATCCAAAATACTCGTATGAACTTCAATACAAAAAAGACTTTGAAGGTAATGAAGAACAATCTCTACTATTAAGCGCTACCGGAAATCTGTTTGCGAAAGATCAGACCAGTAATTTCACGAATACTACAACTTTTGGTAATGAAGATGACATGCTTCAAAAAAGTAGAACAGATTTTAGCCAGGCAGAATACACGTTTAAAGCAGATTATACACATCCTTGGTCAGAAAAATTTACATTGGAAACCGGTGCACAATATCAAATTAATGATGTAGAAAACGATTTTGCCATAAGTAATTATGACGGTACAAACTTTATAGAAGACCCTAACCTGACCAATATTTTTGAGTGGACCCAAAAGGTATTGGGCATTTATGGCACTACAGCTTACGAAGGCGATAAATGGGGCCTTAAAGTAGGGCTTCGCTTTGAAGATACCGATGTTGCCACACTATTGAGAAACACCAACGTTGCCAATGACAACAAGTATAACAACTTATTTCCTAGTGGGCACACTTCTTATAAGATCAATGATGACCTTTCATTACAAGCAGGGTATTCTAAACGTATATTTAGACCACGACTATGGGATCTGAATCCGTTTTTTAATATTAGGAATAACTTTAGTATCAGTACCGGTAATGCCGATTTACAAGCTGAATTCACGGACAGTTTTGAGGTAACCAGTATCTATAAAATTGGTAAAATGTCTATGAACCTGGGCGTGTTTTACAGACATACCGAAGATGTTGTGGAACGGATCGTAGAATTTGAGGACAATGTAAGTATATCCAGACCAGAAAATGTGGGCACAAGCAACACTACCGGTATTGAATTCAATGCTAAATACATACCTGCAAACTGGGTGTCGTTTACAAATGATTTTAATTATAGCCACTTTGCCCGTGAAGGGGATTTTGAAGGAAGCTCATTTGATTTTACAGGAGACCAATGGTCTACGCGACTTACAGGTAAATTTAAATTACCTGCAGATATTGACATTGAACTTATAGGTAATTACCGATCAAATTATAGAACCTTGCAACAAGAAGTATCTGAAAATTTATTTATGGATTTTGGGGCAAGAAAAAAGATTTTAAAAGGTAAAGCTATTGTAAACTTGAGTGTACGTGATGTATTTGCGTCGCGTATAAGTGAAAGTATAACCACACAACCTACCTACTACCTAAGAGATTATAGTAAGCGCGGAAGATTTATTACATTGGGTATTAGTTTTGGTTTCGGTAAAGGAGAGGCTATGGAGTTTTCCGGACAAAAACATTTTTGAGTTAAAATATATAAAACACATGTTCAGCTATTTTTAAATAATCTAAATACATACTACTGAACTACAGCTATTTAAATTGCTTCTAAACGTATGTGAATGTAAATTTATTAGGAACTTAAAATAGAAGATTATGTCGATAAGATTTGGAAATAGTTGTGTTAATTGTGATAATTTGGTTGAAGGCAACACGTGTAAAGTGCATGGCGTAAAAGTAGGAAATAGTTATACGTGTGATAGTTTTGAAATGAAAGCAGCCTTAAAAGATGAGACTAATTGTGTAACCTGTGTAAAGTTTGAATCTAGCGATTGCGCTAACCCACAAAAAGCAGCTCCAGGTATGTCATGCAGTCACTGGGCACCACAGAATGCCACAGCATAGATAACAATACAAGCTTAAAACAAAAGGACCGGTTATTCCGGTCCTTTTTATTTCACTTTACTTCTACCCCTTTCCAAAAAGCGATATACCCTTTAATACCTTTTGCCAATTCTGATACTTCTGGATAATACCATGCGGCATCTTTGTTGACATCACCATCAACCTCTATATCATAGTAAGATGCTACTCCTTTCCAGGGGCAACTTGTATGTGTATCCGTAGTTTTAAAATATTCTTTTTTAATTGCTGAAGGTGGAAAGTAATGGTTGCCTTCAACCTGTACCGTAGCATCACTTTCTGCAATTACCGTATTATTCCATATAGCTTTTACCATATTATTTTAGTTTGTTTTATTTAAGTTTTGTTATTATAACCGATGTTGCGGACAAGGTTTTATGTACAGGACATTTATCTGCAATTTCCATTAACCTATTCTTTTGACTATCGTCTAAATCACCGAACAATTCTATACTTCGTTTAAAAGTATCGATCTTTTTAATAGTCGAGGTATTTTGAGAATCAGGAGCATGTTCTTTACCGTGATCAACATGTACTATAACCTTTTGTAAGTCCCACTTTTTTCTTGAAGCATACATTCTCAACGTCATGGCCGTACAAGCACCTAATCCTGAAGAAACATAATCATAAGGGGAAGGACCAAAGTCATTACCGCCAAAATCCTTTGGCTCATCTGCGATCAACAAATGATTACCGGCCACTATTTCAGAGGTGAAACCCTCATTACCAATACTTACTGCCACCTGGTGAGATGTTTTTAAAGGTGTTCTTTTAGGAATATCCAAATACCGCTCTGCCCAACCCGCAATAACATTACCTACATAGGTAGAATCTACACTATCCATTAAAAGATGATCAGCCTTATCAATAGAAATAAAGCTCTTTGGATGATGTGCATATTGGTACAATTCTTTTGCATTTTCAATCCCTACAATGGTATCTTGAGGAGAATGCAGCACCAAATACGGTTTTCTTAAATTCTTTAGGACCTCTTTCATGGGTTTAGATTCAATATCATCTATAAAATCCTTTTTAATGGTAAAATCGCGTCCTCCGATATTCACTTTTGCCTTACCTGTTGCATTTATTTCATCTACATTGGACTTAAATAAATGTTGTACATGAGCTGGTGAAGATGGCGCCCCAATGGTAGAAACTGCAGCAACGGAATCTAATTCAGACGCAGCAAATATTACGGCAGCACCACCTAAAGAATGACCAATTAATAAAGATGGAGCTTTATAATGCTGCTCTAAATATTTCGCAGCCTCAATAAGATCGGACACATTAGAGGAAAAGTTGGTCTCTTCAAATTCCCCTTCGCTCTCTCCAAGTCCGGTAAAATCAAATCTTAGCACGGCAATACCTTTACTCACCAATGCCCTTGATATATTACGAACCGCAGAAAAGTTCTTATTACAAGTAAAACAATGCGCAAAAATAGCATAGCTATGAGGTTCTTGGTTATCAGGTCTTTCTAGACGTGCCGCTAATTTTTTTCCTTGAGAATTAATAAAAGATACTTTTTCAAAACCCATAACTATTGTTTTAATTACAATTCAACCAATATTAAAGTATTAGAGGTGAATTCAACCAAAAACTTACAACACCTACTATACTTCTAAACCATATGATCTACACAAACCTACTCATAGTTATTATGAACCAACAGTTTATTTGGTACAGGTAATCATCCATAAACGTTGATTTAAAGCATTTTTCATACTCTTTACAGGCTCAATAATTTCTCTTAAATCACTTATACCGTAATCACTAAATTCCTCGTGAATAGAAGCGGTGTCATGAAAATATAATTCAATATGATGTTTGGATAAATAATGGTTTTTGGAAATCTTGGTTCCTTTACCAAATTGATGATCATTAGTAGACAACGTAACAAAAACCATAGAACCACCTATATTAAGCTGGTTATAACAATTTCTAATTAAGTTACTTCTTTGTACACTATTTAAAAGGTGCAATAACGAGTAGCAAAAAATACCATCATACAACTTTTGATCAAATGGCATATCGGTTACATTACCATTATAAATTTTGAATTTATCAGGCACCAAATTAGATGCAATAGCTATAGCTGTAGCCGAAATTTCTATTCCTGTAACATTCATTACCATAGCAATAAAGGGCAAGGCATTTCTACCATAACCACAGCCGGGTATTAAAATTTCATCGTAGCCTTTAACCTTAAAACTATTGGCTACCATAACCGCGGCATCGGCTGGTTCCTTTCCCCACATGACAGTGTTTATCTTAAAACTAAGCTCCCAAAAATCATCCATAACAATCAGTTTTTAAGGCATACTTTATTACAGAAAAATGACTTTGTTCACCACTAACCTTAATTATGACCTCACACATATTTTATTGAACGTTAGCAATAGCCTGTAATAGCAATTATTTAAATTGCTCATTGGCCAAATCTGCATTGACCTTGGCACCGGTAAAGTTTCCGGTATTAACTGCGTTTGCAACAGACCGGAACATATTTGAATTATCTCCACAGGCATAAACACCTTTTATAGAAGTTTCTTGGGAAGGGGTAACATCAATATACCCGTCATCAGTAAAGGTACACCCTAGTTCTTGAGGTATTTGCGAATGCTGTTCAAATGGTAACGATGCGTATAGAGCTACAAAAGAATGTTTTTCTCCATTGCTAAAACCTATACTTTTCAAATTACCCAAATCATGTTCAATTGAAGTAATATCAGCAACTATGAACTTAACTTGATTATTCTTTAATATTTGAATTTCATCTTCTTTTAAATTGGTCATATTTTTTATGATCAATGTTAGGTTACCAGTAAGATTCTTGATCAATGGAGCCAAATGTAAAGCTCTAGGTATACTGGCGTAAATAGCCGTTTTTTTACCTTTATTTTCAAAACCATGGCAATAAGGACAATGAATGATAGAGATACCCCAACAATCAGAAAAACCCGGTATATCTGGCATAATATCTTTTATGCCGCTACTAAATATCAATTTATGGGCATTGAAAACTTTACCAGATAACGTCGTAATATTAAAACCTGATTCAGTTTTTTTGGCTCTAAGGGCAAAATCTTCAATGAACTCAACCGTATCATAGTTAAGCACTTGATCTTTTGCCAGTTCATTAATACGGCTTGGTTCTACACCGTCTTGTGTAATAAAATTATGTGAGTGTGGTGTTTGCCTATTGCAGGGCTTACCACCATCAATAATTAATACGCTTCTCAATGACCTCCCTAAGGACATTGCAGCAGATAAACCTGCATAACTACCTCCAATAATAATAACATCAAAAATTTTACTATCTACCATATAAGTGTATTTTGAATATTGATTTAATACAAAACATTTTCATTAATGCGATTATGTCGCTTTAATACAAGGCAAATGTAATGAAATTTTAGTATATTGCAACACAGTCGCATTAAAACTATGAAGAGAAGAAAAACACCATCTAAAACTGAAATTTTGCAAGTACTTAAATCTTCGGGGAACGCCTTGAGTCATGATATGATACAAGCCAATATTGAATCTGATATTGATAGAGCTACCATTTATAGAGTTCTAAACAGATTCTGTGAAGACGGTAAAGTACACAAAATTGTTGGCGACGATGGTAAACAATACTTTGCCCTGTGTTCCAATTGTGGAGAAGAAAAGCAACTACATTCTCACAACCACATGCATTTTAGATGTTTAGAATGTGGAAAAGTGGAATGTTTAGAACGAGATATATCTGTACCATTGCCTGATGGTTATGTGGCAAAAGTCCACAATCTAATTATATCTGGGTTTTGCAATAATTGCTCACAAATATAATCTCTTGTTGTAGAAACCTGATAGAATTCAACTGATGAAGTATCAGAAAGAAAACACTCAAAGTATCCATAAAAAAAGCCTCTCAGTTTCCTGAAAGACTTTAGTTGTACAGGCGGAGAGACTCGAACTCTCACACCTCGCGGCACTAGATCCTAAGTTCAGCTTTTTTGTAAATCAAATCACATCAAAACAATACAAATTACTGATATCTAGTCACTTAAAATTTTATTTATACTCATTTGAATCGATATGAAACCATAAAATGTGTTACCCATGTGTTACCCCGAATGTTTATCTTTATAAAAAATTGGTAAGATATGGCAACCTTAAAAACAGTTTTACACACCAAAACCGACACAAAAGGAAACAAAGATTATAGACTTGCTCTGCGGCTCACTGTAAATCGAAAACGAAGTTATTATCATTTGGGGCAAAAGGTAGACCCGAAATTTTGGGATGAACAAGCAGGAAAAGTAAAATCTACCCATTCCCGGCATAAGCAGTTGAATAGGTTAATAAGAAAGAAATATGATGAGATTGAAGATATCATTTTTGAAATGGAAGCTTCAAAACAGACTTATTCCGCAAAACAGATAATAGACTCAATAAGGAAAAACACTAAAAGGTTGTCCTTTTTCGAACTTGCCAATGAACATGTTGAAGATTTAGTCAAAGCAAATAATCATAACAGAGCAATTTCCGATAGAAGTAAAATAAACAGAATAAAAGAATTCGCTAAAAAACGCAACTTAGAGTTTGAAGAAATTGACGAAAATTTATTGAAAAAATTAAAAATTTATCTCCGTACAACCGCCAGACTATCCGAACGATCCGTTATGAATATTTTCGTCATGATTCGATTACTATATAATAAGGCCATCAGCAGAAAAATAGTAGATAGAAAGTTTTACCCTTTCGGGAAGGACAAAATAAAAATCAAATACCCCCAGACTATTAAAATAGGTCTTGATGAAACCGAAATTCTTAAAATTGAAGAACTTGACTTGGACCCAAGAACATCCGTGTGGCATACTAGAAATGTATTCTTGTTTTCATTCTATCTTGCGGGAATTCGGATTTCAGACGTTTTAAGGATGAGATGGTCCGATATTGTGGGAGACAGATTGTATTACAAGATGAGTAAAAATGACAAAGCTGATTCCTTAAAGCTCCCAACGCCCGTAATTACTATTTTATCATATTATCGAAAAGATAAAAAAACCAAATCCGATTATATTTTTCCAGAACTCAAGACCATACCCAATAAAGATTCAAAAGCTATCTATTCGAGAATTAAAACCTCAATTAAAAGACTAAATTCAAATCTAACTATTATTGCGGACCTTGCCGGAATCGACAAAAAAATCACCAATCATATTGCCCGTCATAGTTTTGGAAATATAGCCGGTGATAAAGTTTCTCCACAAATGCTTCAGAAATTATATCGACATACTCATCTAAGCACCACTATAGGTTATCAAGGCAACTTCATTCATAAGAACGCTGATGAAGCTTTAAACGCAATAATTAATTTTTCTAAATAATCATGGAATTGTAAATATCTAAAACGAGGTAATTTTTTCTGTCCCGTAAAAGGTTAATTAAGAGAACTACTAAAAAAAGACCACAATTTAGACCTTTAATTACCAAGCACTAAAGAGTAGGCAAACTGTCCTATATATTGGCAGTTTTACAAGACGAGCTAAAAATACTTCATGACTCTAATTACCCCCACTTCATGCGCTGCAATCGTATCGCATTCAATATAGCCAAAAACGCCACACCCACATCAGCAAAAACAGCTTCCCACATTGTCGCTAATCCACCTGCACCGAGAATGAGGACTATGACCTTGACACCAAATGCAAGCGCAATATTTTGCCAGACAATTCGTCGCGTTGAACGACCAATTTTAATCGCTCTTGCAATCTTGCTCGGTTGGTCGGTCTGTATGATAACATCTGCGGTTTCAATCGCCACATCGCTACCAAGACCACCCATCGCGATTCCTACATCACTAGCCGCAAGTACAGGCGCATCATTAATACCATCACCTATAAAAGCCACCTTAGTATCTGGTTGCTGTTTTAATTTTTCCACCTCATTGAGTTTGTCTTCTGGTAGCATTCCACCTTTTGCCCAGTCGATGCCTAATTCTTTTGCTACTTCTTGAGTGATAGAATCCTTATCTCCAGACAGCATAATGATCTTATCGATTCCTGCTGCTCTTATTTCTTTGATCGCTTGATGCGCATCGTCTTTCAATTCATCGGCAATTGTTACATAACCTGCAAATGCGCCATCAATGCCTACCATCACTATAGACTCAACAATGTTGTCTGTTTCTGCTGGTACCTCTATCTGATGTGCTGTCATCAATGCTTTGTTCCCAACTAAGACTGTTTTTCCATTTACACTACCTTTCAAACCTTTACCTGCGATTTCCGAAACGTCTGTAGCATTATAATCTGCTCCTTCAGCTTTATATTCCATAATGGCTATTGCTATTGGATGCGTGGATTGCTCTTCCATTGCCATTAGGTATTTCATAAATTCTGCTTTCGCGAAAGCGGAACCAGTAACAATTTCCTTAATCTTAAACACTGCTTTAGTGACCGTTCCCGTCTTATCCATCACTACGGTATTAACTTGAGTCATTGCATCGAGAAAGGACGCACCCTTAAAAAGAATACCATTACGTGAAGCAGCTCCCAAACCACCGAAATAACCTAGCGGTATCGAGATAACCAAAGCACAAGGACACGAAATCACGAGGAATATCAATGCACGATATAACCAATCTCTAAACACATAATCATCTACAAAAAAGTAAGGAAGAAACGTCAGGCCGATGGCAAGGAATACAACGATAGGCGTATAAATCCGCGCAAATTTTCTAATGAACAATTCCGTTTTTGATTTTCTAGCAGTTGCGTTTTGCACCATATCGAGAATACGTGCAATGGAACTGTCCTTAAATTCTTTTGTTGTTTCAACTTCAATAACTCCATCGACATTAATACTTCCAGCAAAAACACTATCGCCTTTAGCAATTGTATCAGGCTTGCTTTCACCTGTCAAGGCCGCAGTATTAAAAGATCCCTTTTCAGAAAGCAGAATACCATCTAGTGGGACTTTTTCGCCCACACGCACTTGTATCTTTTCGCCAATTTCAACTGTCTCGGGATTTACTGAAACATAATCGCCATCACGATAAACTAATGCCTCATTTGGTCTTACATCGAGTAGGGCTTTTATATTTCCTTTTGCACGGTTAACAGCCGCATTCTGGAAGAGTTCGCCCACAGCATAAAACAGCATTACGGCTACCCCTTCTGGATATTCTCCAATCGCAAATGCACCCAAGGTGGCAATGGACATTAAGAAAAATTCTGTAAAGACGTCTCCACGCATAATACTTTTCCAACCTTCTTTAATAACTGGAAAACCTACAGGTAAATAAGCAATGGTGTACCAAACAATCCGTACCCAACCTTTAAAGGCTGGAATGGCATCAAAACAATCAACAGCTATGCCTAGAATAAGCATTACAAAGCTTACTATCGCAGGGATGTACGTTTTAAATGCACTTCCATCTCCGTGATCGTGATTGTGACCATCATCGTGAGAATGTTCGCCTTGATGTTCTTTTGGGTCTATGTCACGTAAGTTTACTTTTTTCTTTTTCATCTAATTTTGTGTTAGCAACAACTTTTGTTTTGTTGAATTGGTGGACAAGGAACGGTTCCGTATGAGCAATACACGCAGCAATCTCCTTCCTTTGGTTTGAGAACTATTTTACAATCCTTACATTCATAAAAGAACTGACAGGCATTTATTGGCATATTTTCTTCTTTTTTATAACCACAGGCTGGGCAAGTGATTTCCGATTTTAATATGGTTTGCATCAATTTTATTTTTTATCAGTTACTTTATAACCTGTAGCATTAATTGCTTTCTCAATTTCCGTTTCGTTCGTTTTAGTTTTATCATACTCAATAATTGCGTTAGCATTTTCGTATGATGTTTTTGAATTTACAATTCCGTTGAGTTTATTTACTTCGTGGTTTACGTGTGCTTCACAACTGGCACAGGTCATACCGCTTATTTTATACTCTATTGTTTTGATATTTGAGTTATTAACTATTATGATTTGTTTTTCGGTTTTTGGATATAACATACTTGAGTAGTATGGGAAAGCCAACATCACAATTGCAAATGCCGTTACAATACCTAAAAAGGTTTTTGAATACATAAATTTTGGTTTTTCATCCGTTTCACATTCGCAGTCTATTTCTTTTTCTGGTTTCAATTTTTGATACCAAGCAAACAGAAGAACTAATATTGTTAGCCCTATTAAGTAAGGTCTAAATGGTTCTATCCAAGAAAAAGTTGAAGCTACACCACTTGTTCCTGCAATTAATGCCAAAACAGGTGTGATGCAACACAATGAAGCTGTAATTGCTGTTAGGATACTTGTAACCGCTAATTTATTTTTCATTCTATATCTAATAATTTTTCAATATCATTTGGAATAGGCATACGTTTTAATGGTGGTACGTTTGCACCACCTGTATTACCAAGTGGAACGTGATTTATAAATGATTTCCAACCACCGACAAGTAAGCGAACAACTTGACCTAATACTTCTTTTACATTTTTTTGTCTGAATCCAAATTTGAGCATAAGCCAATGTGAATAGGTATGCTCAAAAGGATAGGATTGACCAATTATGTGTGAGCGCTCAAGATGATTCCAAGCTTGAAATAAATCTCCTTTAAGCAATGACAACCGGTAAAACTGTAATTCGTTATCATAATATTCTTTAAAGCCTTTTGGTATTTTAGTGTTGAATTTCATTTATCGCTAATTAAGAGATAATCCAAGTCTTTGCCAGTTCCTTATTTTCTAAATCAAAATATTTCACTTCCGAGCTTGTAAAAAAATCGGTTGCCTTTGCAGCCCATTCCTGCCATTTCTTTTCGCCCACAAACGCCATTTTTCCATAATCTGAAATATGAGCCCTGTCCACTTTTAAGTCTTCCCAAAAACCTTTTAGTGTATAACCGTCAAAATCTTCCAATATAAAATAGAAATCAACCTTGCTGTTCTGCTTCAAGATTTCGTGAATTTCTGAATGGATTTTTTCAACTTCATCTTTTGAAATTTTACCGCTGATTTTCGCTGAAATTAAATTGACTTTCTCTGAATTTAATAGCTGTATCATTTTTTACATTTTAATTCTTACAATTTAGTGAAATAGTTGCGCAACTGTTGTGCAATGTCAACTACTGCACTTTTCACAAACACCTGTCACAACAAGATTTACATCTTCGGCTACGTAGCCATCTGGAAGGTTGATGTGTGGTATTTTATGTTCTGTCAAGCAAACAGTTTCATCACAATTACTGCAATGAAAATGCAAGTGTAAATCTTGATCTATCTCGCAATTGCAACCTGGCTCACAAAGTGCGTACTTAGTGATTCCGGTACCATCTTCTATTTGGTGTACAATACCGTTCTCTTCAAAAGTTTTTAATGTTCTAAAGATGGTAGATCGTTCCGCTTTCGCGAAAGCGGTCTCTATATCAAGCAAACCCAGTGCAATCTTTTGTTGAGCCAGATATTTATAGATCAAAATGCGCATTGCGGTAGGACGCACCTTATGATCGCTCAATGTTTTTTCTATTTCAGTCATTTTTCGCGATGTTATAATTGATGTTTCTGGCTTTGTTGTAGGCTTCCCAGCCTTCTTTTGCCGCATAGGGCACGATAAGCAATGCTGCCACAGGGTCTGCCCACCACCAGCCTAGCCAATTGACCAATATCAGTCCTATAAGAACGACCACGGTTTGGTATAGACAAATAAAGGTGTCTTTAGCATCGGCCATTAAAGCTGGACTGTCCAGTTTCTTTCCATATTTTCTTTTGAAATATATTAGAATTGGATTTACAGCGAGGGAAACCAATAATATAATAAGTCCCAAAGTGCTCCAGTTTGCAGTTTCTTGATTTATAAGCTTTGTAATGGAGTCATACGAAATGAAAACACAGATGAGCGTAAATGAAATTGCTTTTATGTTTAACGTGATTTTTTGTCTTCGTTTTACTTTTTCTTCATCAATACCTTTAATCTCGCCGTGTAGTCGCCAGCCTAATGTTCCCGCACTTACGACTTCAATTGTGCTGTCCAATCCCCAACCAATCAATGCCGAACTATTGGCCGTAAATCCTGCTATAAGCGAGATCACTACTTCAATAACATCATAAATAACATTCCAAATCTGTAGTGTCCTGGCTTCTTTTAAATTTTGTTTTCTTGCTTCTTTCATATCTTTTAATGTTCGTGTTCAGTTTCTCTCTTTTTCATTTCTCCCATCAGGTAATAGGCATTGTTGAATGCAAAACGTGTGTTAGGATCTGGGGTTTCAAAAAAGCGTATGGCTATCCAGTCGCCATCTTTCTCGCCTGTTGTAACCTCTACTGGTTTAAAACTCCAAGCATCGCCTTCCCTTTGCGCTGTAAATACATAATTCTTTCCAGCTTCTGTAACTATGGCACTTTCAGGTAGTGCAGTAGTCTGTTGGTTATCAACTTCAATTTTACCTTTTATATACATACCAGGGATAAGACCACCTCCTTTATTCTCAATTTCAGCGTGTACGTGAACCGCTTTTGGATTTTGCTCAAAAGTTTGACTAACCGAATAAATTTCGGCTTCCAACTCTTTTCCTGGCCTCGATTGAATACTGAAACGTACTTTTTGGCCTTTCTTCACTTTGTCCACATCTTTTTCAAAAACCATTAAATCTGCGTGCACGTGGTCTGTATCTACTATTTGCATTAAGTTGGTCTGTGGCTCCACATATTGCCCAGTCTTTATAAATACTTTTTCTACGACACCTGCTATGGGACTGCGCAATGCCACACGCTGATAGATAGTACCATTGCGCACACCACTCGTATTGATGTTGTACTGTCGCAACTGCGCTTCAAGCCCTTTTACCATTGCGGTAGATGACTGATAGTCTGCCGTTGCTTTTTGGAAATTCATTCCTGATGCTACACCAGCTTCATAAAGTCTTTTTTGACGTTCATATTCCTGTTTCAGAAATTTACTATTGCTGTAAGCGTTCAAATAATCTGATTGAATCTGGATGATGCTGGGATGTGATAAATAAGCCACCGCTTGATTCTTTTTGACTTCGTCTCCTTCTATAACCTCTATGGATGCCACATTTGCTCCTGCAAGCGCGGTAATATTTGCTTCGTTTTGCGGTGGTACTTCCAGCGTACCGTTTGCTTCTACATAACCACTCATATTGCGTTGCGCGAGCGTGTCAATTTCCATTTGTAAGGCATCAAACTGCTGTGCCGTGAGCATTACTTCTTGAGCTTCGCCTTCGTTAAGGTTTTCTTGACCGGTCTCACCCTCAGAATTGTTTTCTTCTGTATCAGAATGGGTGGCTTCATCGTGGCCATCTTCAGATTTTGTGTCGCCACAGCTGAGTAATGTCAATGCAAAAAACATTGCGGTAATCGGTATATATTTTATCGTTTTCATCTTTTTTAGTTTTTGAAATATTGTAAATCAAACAGGGCTTCTAAATATTTATCAAGTGCATCCAGCGCGTCCATTTCGGTCTGTATGGCACCACGTATTATTTGCGTGAATGCTGCATAATCCAGCGCTCCTTCTTTGTATGCCAGCAATGCACCTTTGCGCTGGTCTATGGCAAGTGGCAAAGCTTCGGTTTTATAGAAAAACCAGGTATCCCGCCATCGTGCATAATTTTGTTGTGCCTGTATGAATTGCGATTGTAGCTCACGCTGTTTAAAGGCTGCATTGGTTTCTGCAATCTGTGCATCGAGTTTAGCAGCCTTTGCACGACTACGGACAGGTCCAGAAAACAGTGGTATGGAAATCCCAGCTTGATAGGTATAAAAACCACTATCGCCATTGACACGTTGCAGGCCACCTTGCAGATTAAACTGGGGCAGTAAATTTGCCCTTGCTGCGTCATAGCTTGCTTGTGCTTCGTCTATACGCTTTCGCGAAAGCGATAACTCGGGATGATCATTCAATGTATTATTAGACTCTAAAATTGAAATTTCACTAGCTCCCAATTCATCATAAACGCCGTACATCGCATCTGGTGTCAACCAAAGGTTGAGCTTTTGCAAGGCGATGAAATAGTCTGTTTCTGCCTGCTGAAACTTATTGTTAATTTGTAGTGCTTGATTGCGCGCAGCAGCATATTCCAGTCTTGAAATGGCTTCCACTTCATAATTGAGTTCTACAGATTGTGCAAACTGATCATAAATGCTGTCCAGTTCTCGGTACAAAACAAACTTCTTCTTTGCCTGAAAAGCTTCTGACCAGGCCTTTTTGACTTCCCGTTCTATCTGGATTTCCGAAAGGTCAAGAGCTATTTCGGCTAACTGGATGCGTTGTTGTTGCAAACGTTTTTTAGCACCTATTCCCAGTAGATAAATATTTTGTTGACCGATACCTATCAAGGTATAAATACCCTGACCATCGGCCACTTCTTCGCCACCCGTAAAGATCTGTGTACTACCGAAGTCGTAGGCATGGCCCGTGAGTGCATTCTGTCTTTCGATTTCGAGTTGGCTTGCTTTGAGTACAGGATAATTTTCTTTGGCAATTTCTACAGCTCGTGATAATGTGATGGGCGTGATGCTGTCCTTAGCAATGAGATCTTGCACAGGTGCTTGTGATTGTTGCGCTCTCCCTTCGACTGCGCTCTGGGCAGGCGCGAAAGCGGTGCCACCTAACATAAAACCAACTATCAAAATCGTAGTCAAGCCTTGCGGATTAAACGAACCAATCTTATTCTGCTCTTTGCGCTCGCGTCTCTTTTCTATAAAGGTATATAGTACGGGAAGCACGACCAACGTGAGCAGCGTAGCTGTAAGCATTCCACCGATAACTACCGTAGCGAGCGGCTGTTGGACTTCTGCACCGGCCGATGTGGAAAATGCCATAGGTAAAAAGCCGAAAATATCTGTGGTGGCCGTGAGCATAATGGGACGAATACGTTCTTTAGTCCCTTGAAAAATTCGATCCTTTATGCTTATCACACCTTCTTCTTTTAAGGAGTTAAATCGATTAATAAGTACCAGCCCGTTAAGAACCGCGACACCAAATAGCACAATAAATCCTACACCTGCCGAAATACTAAATGGCATATCCCTCAACCATAGAGCAAACACACCACCAATGGCCGCCAAGGGAATCGCTATGTAAATCATTAGCGATTGTGAAAAGGATTTTAGGGCAAAGTACAGCAGTATAAATATTAAAAACAGGGCGATGGGCACAACGATTATCAAACGATCCTTTGCGCTTTGTAGATTTTCAAACTCGCCACCATAGGTAATATAATAGCCTGATGGCAAGTCCAGTTCTTCATCTAATTTTTGCTGAATATCTTTTACTACAGACTCCACATCCCTGCCTCTTGCATTTACACCTACGTAGGTTCTTCTATACGTATTGTCACGTGAAATTTGCATAGGTCCAGGGACGTATTCAATTTCGGCTATTTCGATAATGGGTATCTGATTGCCATCCTTAAGATCGATATACATATTGCGTAGGTCATCGATACTTTTTCTATGGCTTTCATCAAATCGTACCACGAGATCAAATCGTTTCTCGCCTTCAAAAATTACTCCTGCGGTTCCGCCAGCGAATGCGGTACTTATATAATCATTTACTTTTTGAATATCCAGTCCATATTGCGCCATTTTATCACGCTTATATTTTACGGTCATCTGTGGTAATCCAGCAGTTCGTTCTGCACTCACATCACCAGCACCAGGAACGGTCTGTATAATCGCTGCCATTTCCTGTACTTTTTCTGATAACACATCTAAATCTTCGCCATACAGCTTTACAGCAATATCTTCTCTTACGCCTTCTAACAGCTCGTTAAATCTCAATTCAACCGGTTGGGTAAAAACTAAATTTACACCCACGAGTTCATCATCCAGTTTATCTCTTATAGCATCTATCAAACCTTCTTTAGTAGAAGCTGTTGTCCACTCGTCCATATCCTTGTTTAGGATGATGTACATATCTGCAATATCCATAGGCATAGGATCTGTAGGAATATCTGCAACACCTATACGAGCAGTTACCGTCTTGATTTCAGGGAAACTTTCTAATAGGATAGTTTCTATTTTCTTGGAAACTTTAATAGATTCGGATAATGAACTTCCTGGTCTAATGAGCGCTTGCATTGCTAGATCTCCTTCATCAAGCTGGGGCACAAATTCTCCACCCATATTAGAAAAGATAAAACCAGCAATAAGAAGTAATACGGCAGCAGCTGATAAAACAATAAGTTTTAGTTTAAGGGCTCCCTTTAATAATGGCATATATGCACTATGAATAGCACCTATAATTTTATCGCTTATTTTTTCGAGCCAGCGCTCAAACCTGCCGAACCAGTTTTTGGTATTTTGTACTGGTTTCATAAAAAGCGCTGCCATCATAGGCACATACGTAAGACACAAGATGATGGCACCTATCATTGCAAACCCAAATGTGTATGCCATTGGTTTAAACATTTTACCTTCTACACCAGTAAGAAAAAGTATAGGAGTAAAAACGATGAGGATAATTATCTGTCCAAAAAAAGCGGAACCCATCATCGTGCTTCCTGCATCATAAGCTACTTTATCCATCACGCCTTGATTGAATTTTAGCTTGCCAGACCTAATTCGTTTTTGGATCTCATAAACCGTTCCTTCTATAATAATTACCGCACCATCTATGATAATCCCAAAATCAATAGCTCCCAAGCTCATTAAGTTTGCCCATACATTAAACTGCTTCATTAAGATAAAAGCAAAAAGTAAGGACAATGGTATGGTCGTGGCTGTTATAATTCCACCTCTTAAACTACCCAACAATAGGACAAGTGCAAAAATCACGATTAAGGCACCTTCCAGTAAATTAGTTTTAACCGTATCTGTAGTTCTGGCAATTAGTTCACTACGATCAATTATAGGGGCGATAGTTAAACCTTCTGGCAGGGATTTTTCAATTTCTGCCATACGATCCTTTACATTTTGAATAACTGCATTAGGATTAGAACCCTTGAGCATCATTATCATACCACCAACAGCTTCTTTACCGTCTTGTGTAAATGCACCATAACGTACTTGACTCCCAAAATGGACACGCGTTGCCACATCTCCAATAGTTATTGGAATGTTGCCCTCGTTAGTAATCGAGATATTCATGATGTCATCCAAAGAGCGAATTAGACCTTCGCCTCTTATGAAGTTTGACATTTTATTTTTCTCTATATAAGCGCCACCTGTATTGACGTTGTTCATAGCAAGAGCCTCGTACATTTGTGAAATGCTGATGCCCATACTATTTAGCTTCTCTGGGTCGACAGCAACTTCGTACTGTTTAATACTACCGCCATAAGAGTTAACTTCTACCACACCTTCCAGTAAAGTAAGTTGGCGTTTGATAACCCAGTCCTGCACGGTACGCAGTTCCATAGGCGAATACTTGTTTTCAAAACCTTTCTCTGGTTGAATTGTGTATTCATAAATTTGACCTAATCCTGTAGAAATAGGACCCATCGAAGGACTTCCAAATTTTTCAGGGATGGATTCGCCTAGTTCGTTTAGTTTTTCCCCTACCAGCTGTCGAGGAAGATAGGTTCCCATATGGTCTTCAAAAACGATGGTTACTACAGAAAGTCCGAAACGTGAGATAGATCTTATTTCGGTAACGCCAGGTAAATTACCCATAGATAATTCTACTGGATAGGTCACGAACTGCTCGATATCCTCCGTTCCCAAATTGGGCGATTGTGTGATGACTTGCACTTGATTATTGGTAATATCTGGCACAGACCCAAGATTTACCATTGCCATTGACCAGATACCGACACCTATAAGAGTCAATGTAAACAGACCGATTATAAATTTGTTATTGATTGAAAAATCAATGATTTTGTTAATCATAGATAAGGATGTTAATTCAGTTGAAATTCTTGTTGAGCACATTGAATAAAAAGCAATGCACAATGTTGACGAATCCAATAGATGGACACGTCAAAACAGGATATAGCTATCCTATGAAAACTGGATTATGCCCGAGGTGGCTGTAAAAGGGAAAGTGAAATATCCTTGCCCAAACTATCGAAGTGGATAAAATTTTCTAGCGAAACGATAGGCTCGATGGGTTCAAAAATAGCCAAACGGAAATCGATGGTATGTGAATGACAGCATTGGCACTGGCAGAATGGGGAACACAGTTCACAGTCTTGTCCGTGTTCGCCATCGAAATCCATTACAGAAACGACCTGTGTGCCTTCATCAACACTGCTGGCATCGCTACAAGGCACGAAATTGAGTGCCAGAAAGTAGATGGATAATATAATCGCAAAAAATTTCACCTTGCAAAGGTAAAAGAATTATAGTGCAATTGTGTTGCAAAGAATGGCTTTGAGCGTAGTTTTTTAAAAGGAACGATTTTCAAGACAATATTTTTACAAAAAAATATTTAGCTTCCTGCTAAAGCCATAAAATTAGAAACACCAAACACGAAAGTTTGTTTTTTTCAAGCCCCTATTTTCTTAACGCTTCAATTTCAATTGTTGATAACTCCAAAATCCCTCCGTTTTAGAAAAACGCAAATGGTACCAATTGAATCGTTTTGAAATCAAATTTTATTCACTAAATGATATTTGGTTTTATTTATACCGATTTATCACAAGTAATTGTATATCATATAATTGTGTATAAAATTAGTCGATGAGCCTTACCTTTTAACCTCCTTCTTTTTACCTTTATACCACGAATTCTCTAAAAGAAAACAAAAGCGCTTTTGTTCATTTTTTAATCTAAAAAGAAACAAAATGGACAATTTTTTGATACTCGAACGGCTCGACCGTTTGGAAAGGCTATTGATCGCGAACAAAGAGGTACTGACCTTTGAGGAAACCTGTGACTATACGGGAATATCCAGAAGCTATCTGTACAAACTGACGGCTGCGGGGCATATCCCGCACTCCAAGCCCAACGGGAAACTGATCTTTTTCGAAAGGAAGAAAATCGTCGATTGGCTGCTCCAGAACGAACGCAGACCCGTTCCCGAAATCGGAACTATAATGGAACCAATTCGTTAGGTAATACCAATCCTGGATCTTTATCAATTTATAGCACGCCTTGGGAATCACCTTTGGCCTCTAAAACCTTATCATATGAAATCAATTCCTTATTTAAGGGTGGGCACTTCGTACTACAAATTGGTACAGGCACCGAACATTGCAGGACATTTCAACGAGATCCTGGTGCACTGGAACATCGAGACCATCCGCCAGGACCATGGAAAGGATTATTTGAGCAAGGTGCCCAAGTACGATGGCTTTACCTGTATCCCGAGCCATATCGATTTCAAGCAGGAATACAAAGGGTTCTACAATACCTATTCCCCGTTACAGGCAATCCCCAAAGAAGGGGAATACCAAACCTCATTGGGATTCGTCGAACACATATTCGGGAAGCACTATGAACTGGGATTGGACTACCTGCAATTACTGTATACAAAACCGGTCCAGGTACTGCCCATTCTCTGTCTGGTCTCCAAGGAACGTTCCACGGGCAAGAGCACTTTTCTCAAGTGGCTGAAGGCCATCTTCGAAAACAACCTGACCTATCTGACCAATGACAGTTTCAGCAGCCAGTTCAATGCGGACTGGGCCAACAAGCTTCTCATCTGCATAGACGAGGTACTGTTCAACAAGGAAGAGCTTACCGAGCGCATCAAGTACCTGAGCACGACCAATATCAACAAATTGGAGGCCAAGGGAAAGGACAAACGTGAAGTGGAGTTCTTTGGCAAGTTCGTTCTCTGTAGCAACAACGAGGACAATTTTATCAAGATAGACGGGAACGAGACCCGGTTTTGGGTACTGAAGATACCAACGCTCAAAAAAGAGAAAACGGATTTCCTCCAACAACTGGTATCCGAAATACCAGCTTTCCTGTACTATCTGCAAAAACGACCATTATTGTCCGTGCATACCACCAGAATGTGGTTTACCCCAAAACAGATTAGAACAGCCGCGTTAAAAAAGTTGGTGCAGAACAACCGTAATAGGGTTGAAAAGGAACTTGCCACAATTCTTCTTGGGGCCATGGAACAATTCGATACCGATGAAATACACCTTTGCCCCTTGGATGCATTGCAGTTGTTGAACCGGACAAGGATAAGGACCGATCTGACCCAGCTCAGAAGGTTGCTGAAAAGGGATTGGAAATTGGAAAACAAGGACAATTCCCTAAGCTATCAAAAACCGGTCATCTGGCAGGACGCCTCCATGCAACTAGTGGACGCCAAGGGTCGCTACTTTACCGTGGAAAAACCCTTTTTGCTTGAAAATTTCGATGAAATGATGACGGATTGAGCTGTTCCCAATGACTATCGATGTCGAGACCGTCATCATTATATCATCATTTGTTCATCAAAAAATAAAACGATGACGGAAAAAAATAGAAAAAACATGAAAACGATGAATCGATGAAGAAAACGATGCCAAGGAAACCATTGCAAATACTGGCTTCCCGATGGTTTTTCATCAAAATATCAAAAAATTGTCCAAAACCATTCGGCTTATGAAAAAAGAAAGAACGAACAAGTTAACGTGTGAAATAGCCCGAGCTTTTCCCATCGAAAAAGCGCTGGCAAAACTCGGACACTTTCCGACCAGGTCGACCGAAAAAGAAGCTTGGTTCCTGAGCCCGTTCCGCTCAGAAACCCTAGCTTCTTTCAAGGTGTCCAAGAAACTCAATAGATGGTACGACCATGGGGCGGGAAAAGGCGGTAATGTAATCGACCTAATATGCCAAATCAACAAATCTTCCGTCAGAGAGGCCTTAAGGTTCTTGGAACAGGGCCAGTCCTCTTTCTCTTTTCAACAGCAGCCCATCATTAGAATCAAGAATAATACAGGGCTAGAAATTCTCCATGCACGTCCTATTCGGCATTACGGTCTGTTAAACTATCTTTTTGAACGGAAAATTTCCATTTCTACGGCATCGACCATTTGTAGGGAGGTCTATTATCTACATAAGGGACGAGGCTACTTCGCCATAGGATTGAAGAACGATTCGGGCGGATGGGAACTACGAAACAAATACTATAAGAATTCCAGCTCGCCCAAGGATATCACCCACATCAAAAATGGAAACGGAAAACTAGTCGTTACCGAAGGAATGTTCGACCTATTATCCATTTTAGAGGGTACTCAAGAATCAAATTCGGAATATGATTTTATGGTCCTGAACTCTACGGCATTGGTCAAAAAAGCGATTAAGCTAATGGATCCTTACGACCGAATCGACCTCTATCTGGACAATGATTCGACCGGTAAAGCAACGACCCAAAACTTGCTGGCCCATTCCAATAACTGTTTGGACAAATCAAGTTTATACGAGGGGTATAAGGACATGAACGAATGGTTGATTTTTAAGGCTAAAAATGGATTTGGTCAGGAAGCGCAAGATGTGTTTTTGTTGCCACAAAAACGATCTTGCTTTGCTCCCGGCGGTCGCAAAGTAAAAAAGAAATGAAAAGGACCTATATCAAGTTCCGGTGCTCCATCTACGAGAAGAAACTGCTCAAGAAAAGGGCGGAACGGGCCGGTATTTCCCTCTCCCAATATTGCCGCAGCTCGGCTTTTGGAAATTCGGTCATCGAACGTTTGACCGAGGAACAATTGGCTCATTATAAAATGCTGGTGAAGTACAAGGGGAATTTTACCCGCATCGGTAATATGTTCAGGAAGCACAATCCGAAACTAGCCAGCGAGGTGGAGCAATTGGCGGAGGAAATACGAACACACCTCCATAACTTCAAAAGAACGAAACAATGATCGGAAAGGGAAAATCCATAGCGCATACGGGTACAAGTATCGACTACGGTTGGAACCAGGAGAAGGATGCGGAAATCGTATTCAGCCAACATTTGGCAGGTAACAGTCCTCAAGATATCACCGAGGAGTTCAAGTTGATACAGGAAGAGAATACACGTTGCCAAAAGAACACCCTGAGCTTTATCCTCAGTCCTACACAAGAAGACGGTAGGAACCTATCCAAGGAACGGTTAGGGGAACTGACCCAAAGGTTCATCAAGGAAATGCAGCTAAAGGAACGGCAGGCCATCGCCTTTGTCCATAGGGACAAGGCGCATACCCATGTCCACTTGTACGTGAACCGTATCGGTTTCGATGGCAAGGCCTATAACGATAGTTTTATCGGGAAGCGGAGCCAACTGGCCGCCGAGAACGTAGCGAAGGAAATGGGGCTGACCACGGTAAAAGAGGTACAAATGGAAAAGGAATTTGAAACCACTAAAGTACGGCTAGAAATAAAGGACATCCATAGGTACGTAATGGATTCCATAAGGCCTAAAACATTGGACTCTTACATCAGGGCCATGCAAGAAAGGAACGTGGAAGTCATCCCGACAATAAACCGGGCCAACAAGTTACAGGGATTCCGGTTCCAATATGAAGGCCATAATTTCAAGGCGAGCGAGGTACACCGTTCAATGTCCGGGGGAAGGATAATGGCACAACTTTCACGGAACAATGGGATCGCCAAACCAAAAGAAATCGGAAAATCGGTCCAACTACTTGGGAAAACGGTGGAACTGGGTACCAATCTTGCAACTAGCATCGCCAAGAACATCATTAAAAAAACGGTCAAAAGGGCCATCGATACCGGAATCGGTATCTAAACTGAAACTATGGGATACAAAAAATTGGACGAAATAATGGAACTGCTCACCGACGAGCTGGACGGGTTCAACAAGGCCATCCTAAGATTGGAACAGTTGACCCAAAATACCGACAACATCAAAATAGTACTTGATACTTCGGAAATCGAACGATTGCTCCGAGAACATTTGAATTCCGAGAAGGACAGTACTGAAAGGCTTCAGGAGTCGGTTCAAGACATTAGGCATCAGATTTCAGATGCAAGATTGGTTCCGAAGGTACAGTTGTGGATTCATTACTCGATTTGGTTTATCTCTTTGGTTGTTATAGGATGTTTGGTATTTAAAGCTTTTCGAATAAACGATGTTCGGGAAAAAGCTTTAGCAGAATGGGAGCAAGAAGTAATTTCAAACCTGAAAGTGTATTTCGACCAAAACCCAGGGCACTACAAATCCTATCAAAAATGGTTAAGGGAAAAAGACAGTATTACAAACCAAGAGTAGGTTGCGCCCTATGGAATTTTTGCTTGACGCTTATCTGCCGGAACACTACAAAAATTCCACAGGATCCACACGCAAAGTTTTGGGTAAGTATTTGGGACTCTTCCCTGAAATACTCATAAAGGATTAACAACTATTCTATTTGACATCAAATGGTTGGAAATGGTATCATCTAAAATGTCCAACCGAAAAATATTCAATTGTGTTACCCATGTGTTACCCAGAAACAAAAAAGCCGACTCCTAAAAGTCGGCTTTCCCTTGTTGTACAGGCGGAGAGACTCGAACTCTCACACCTCGCGGCACTAGATCCTAAGTCTAGCGTGTCTACCAATTCCACCACGCCTGCATACTTTCCAAAATCACGATATGTGATTATCGGGGTGCAAATATAATGCAAAAAATCAATTCTCTAAATTTTAGCTATTTAAAAATTACGCTTTTTGTACTTTTATCAAAAGTCAGATAAAAAATTGCATGAAAAACGTAAAGAATTATATCTCCGAAAACAAGGACCGATTTCTAAATGAAATCATAGAACTACTTAAAGTACCGTCTGTTAGCGCAGATCCTGCCTTCTCTCAAGATGTTTTAAACGCTGCGGAAATGGTAAAGTCAAAATTAGAAGATGCAGGTTGTAATATTGTTGAAATTCATGAAACAGCCGGTTACCCTATAGTTTATGGTGAAAAAATCATAAACAAAGACCTACCAACGGTTCTAGTATATGGCCATTATGATGTACAACCGGCCGAACCATTGGAATTATGGACTTCCCCTCCTTATGAACCGGTAATCAAAAAAACCGATTTACACCCAGAAGGAGCCATTTTTGCACGTGGTGCCTGCGATGACAAAGGGCAAATGTACATGCATGTAAAGGCATTGGAATTGATGGTAAAAACCGATCAGCTGCCGTGTAATGTAAAATTCATGATCGAAGGCGAAGAGGAAGTTGGTAGTAATAACTTAAGTATTTATGTTGCCGAGAATAAAGAAAAATTGGCAAACGATGTTATTTTAATATCGGACACGGGCATGATTGCCAATGATGTGCCGTCAATTACCACGGGTTTACGCGGACTTAGCTATGTTGAAGTGGAAGTTACTGGACCTAATCGCGATTTACATTCTGGTTTATACGGTGGTGCCGTTGCAAATCCGATCAACATTTTAACTAAAATGATCGCTAGTTTACATGACGAAAATAACCATATTACCATTCCAGGGTTTTATGACAAGGTAGAGGAACTTTCCGCCGAAGAACGTGCAGAAATGGCAAAAGCACCGTTCAGCATAGAAAAATATCAAAAAGCTTTGGATATTGATTCAGTGTATGGTGAAGCAGGTTATTCTACAAACGAACGTAACTCCATTAGACCTACCTTAGATGTCAATGGCATTTGGGGCGGATATATTGGGGAAGGAGCCAAAACGGTTATAGCAAGTAAAGCATATGCTAAAATATCTATGAGATTGGTACCCAACCAAGATTGGAGAGAAATTACTGAGCTATTTAAAACTCATTTTGAATCTATTGCACCTAAAGGTGTTACCGTAGTAGTAAAACCTCATCATGGAGGTCAAGGTTATGTAACGCCAATAGATACTGATGCATACCAAGCAGCATCAAAAGCATACGAAACCACATTTGGTAAAAAACCGATACCGCAACGTAGTGGTGGTAGTATTCCTATAGTCTCTCTATTTGAAAAAGAATTAAAGAGTAAAACTATTCTTATGGGCTTTGGTTTAGATAGTGATGCCATACACTCCCCTAACGAACATTTTGGGGTATGGAACTACTTAAAAGGCATTGAAACCATCCCTTATTTCTATCAATATTTCACTGAAATGACCAAGAAGTAGTTGACAGTTGACAGTTGACAGTTGACAGTTGACAGTTGACAGTTGACAGTTGACAGTTGACAGTTGACAGTAAATTAAAAAACGTCTTTGTAAGCAAAGACGTTTTTTATTGTAGAAGTATATTTTGTTGATGATAAATTGATACCGAGAACCAATAATAAACAACTATATTTTTTTCACGTATTTAGTGATGATCACGGTAAGGGTAGGTCCTACTTTGCCTTCAATATATTCAGCATTTTCCCTATCTAACGAAATTCGCCTTACTGCAGTACCTTGTTTGGCTACTTGACTAGAACCTTTAATCTTTAGGTCTTTCACCAATACAACACTATCACCATTTTGTAAGATTACACCATTGACATCACGGTGAATTATCTTCTCACTTTCTGCCAAACCTTCTCCCGTAGCCTTTGCCCAATCTAAAACTTCAGGTTCTAAATACATCATATCCAGCAAATCTTTGGGCCAACCTTCAGATTTTAATCTAGATAGCATTCTCCACGCCACAACTTTTACAGAATCATACTCGCTCCACATACTGTCATTTAAACAACGCCAGTGATTAGCATCCATTTGTTCAGGGTCATCAATTTGAGTACGACACGTTTCACATGCCAAAATACTAGAATCAACTCCACTAATAGAAACCGGTTCAACTTCAAAAACTTCTAAATTATTGGTTGCGGTACATAATTCACATGTGGAACCACTACGTGCTTCTAAATCATCTTTTACGCTCATTCTAGGTTGCTTTTAGGCTGCAAATTTAATCTTTTAAAAGGGAACAAATCACACCAAAGCCTATTTGAAAACACTTAAAACTTTTATTCGTCGTTCTACATAGAAACCAAAGAAGTAAAACTTTTGATTACCAAGGAAAAAAGCAACCGATTTCTAAGACTAAGCATTGCCTTGGCATTAATTGCCATACTCTTTAAATTAATGCATTGGCCCTATGCTGAAATATTATTGGTTACAGCAGTTGGTGGTATCGCTATTTTCTTCATTATAGGGTTTTACAAGAAACCAATCAAAAACTGGTTAGATTATGCCAAGTTATTTTTATTAATTTCCTTTTTACTTCATTACTTATTTAGAGTTCTGCATTTAAATTATGGTTATATATTTTCCTATATTTTTAGAATGGCCTTGGTATTTTTCATCATTGCCTATATAAAAGATGTATTTTTTTCAAATGATAATTCCTCCAAATTAGAGGAGCAGCCCCCTACTTCAAAAAAGAAAATCATCAACATAGTATTATATTCAACTGCGGTAATTTGTATTATTATTGGTGCTCAATTTAAAATTCTACACTGGCAATTTGGATTCATAAACGGAAACCTTCTGCTAACCGTAGGTCTTATAACTACTGCCCTTTCTATCATATTAGGATTTAAAAAGTCTTAGTACACCCTAAAACACATTTAATCTCTACATTTGTAGAATCAAATTATTTATTCTATGTTTGTAGAACAAATTCTAAACTTGTAGAAAATGCAGTTATCCAAATCGGAAGAAGAATTAATGAATATACTTTGGAAGCAAAAGAAATCTTTCATGAAAGACTTATTGGATGCTTACCCAGAACCAAAACCCGCTACCACCACCGTAGCCACCTTATTGAAAAGGATGACCGATAAAAAGTTTATTGACTATAAAAGTTATGGCAGAAGCAGGGAATATTATCCGCTAGTTAAGAAAAAAGACTATTTCTCTAAACATGTAAACGGACTCATTAAAAACTTTTTCAACGATAGTGCCAGTCAGTTTGCATCATTTTTTACGCAAGAAACCAATTTAAGCAAAGCTGAATTGGAGGAATTGAAGAAATTAATAGACGTTGAAATAGAAAAGAAATAATTATGGAGATTTATCTTTTAAAATCTACGGCATGCATGGGCATTTTTTTAGTGTTCTATAAACTTTTGCTTGAAAAGGAAAGTATGCACCATTTTAAAAGATTCTTTTTATTAACTGCGCTTATTTTTTCTCTTATAATTCCACAGATTGTTTTTACCGAATATATAGAAGCAGAACCAACCCCTGCTGTCACTCAAGTTTTAACTATAAATGAACAACCAGAAATAACATCTATAGTTCATGAGATGGAAGAATCGCCCATGAATTGGACCTTGATTCTTTATACTCTTAATGGTTTGGGAGTTGCAATTTTTGGATTTCGTTTTCTTTACAACATTGCCAAATTATGGATCCGTGTTAGGCGCAATACCCAAATTAAATTTAACTTCTTGGTAAAAGTCTTGTTAAAAGAAGAACTACCGCCACATACATTTCTTCGCTATATATTTCTGAACAAGCAAAAATTTGAATCTAAGAGTATACCAGCTGATGTACTATTACATGAAGAAACCCATGCTAAGGAGTGGCATAGTTTAGATGTTCTTTTTATTGAATTGCTACAAGTTTTATTCTGGTTTAATCCGCTGATTTATGTATTTAAAAGAAGTATCAAACTCAATCATGAATTTTTAGCCGATAGTGCCGTAATTAAAGGGCAAGAAAATCAATTACACTATCAAAACACTTTACTGTCGTACTTATCAAACGACAAATTTCACACGCATCAATCCGTTGGCATTGCAAATGCCATAAATTATTCATCAATCAAAAAACGATTCATCATCATGAAAAAACAAACATCAAAAAGAGGGATTTTAATACGAAGTCTTTTATTACTGCCCCTATTATCCTTAATGCTTTACGGCTTCAGTCAAAGGAACGTGGTATCTAAAAACACTATCAAAGACATTAACATTGAAATTACAAAAAGTGGAGATTTGCTAATCAACAATGAACCGACAACTTTAGAAAATCTTTCTACAGAAGTTGATAGGGTCAATCATAATTTTGGTTCATATATTACTAGAAACTACATAACCGCTCATATTCTTTATGATGAAACTCAAAATAAATTAATTGACCAGATTGAGACAAAACTAGGAGCTTTAGGAATTTCTAACATCAAACATTTTAGTAAAAGAACTACAAATATTCTTGGCAAAAACGGATTTAAACCAAGTGAGTATCATGGCAAAACTATAGATGAAGCTAAAGAAATACGTAAAGCAAATGTTTACAATGATCTTAAAACAGATATCTATCATGAGCCGCTTTTAGAGATAGCTTGGATAGAAGTAAAGAACGAAAATGAAATTTGGTTCAGCGATGAGCATGTTCAACTATCACAACTAAATGAGAAGGTAAAGGAAGAATTTCCATTGGCGGTTAACAACAACAAATTATCAGCACAGATTTATACTACAGAGAATATTCATTCAGATTTTACAGATGCCATAATACAGGAATTAAGAAAGTTAAACACAAAAAGTATCAGTGTTTTCATAGACCGATATATTATCCACGAAGATGATTCTTCAAATAAATTTCGAAGTGATAATACATTCAACACAAAGGCAAACAGAATAATAAAACTCGCTGGTTTAGTAATTGATTCTGAAACTTTAGAACCTATAATAAATGCAGAAATCAAAAACTATAATGGAACTGTACTCACCACAACAGACAACAAAGGCTATTATTCACTTGAGTTTGTCAATGCACAACAAGGTGAAATTGACTTTAATCTCATAGTCAAAAAAGAAGGTTACAAACCGTTAGTTCAAAAAGAGCATTGGGGAAATCTTAGTGGTGAAATAAAAACTTCAATGTACTTTGGACTTCAAAAAAATAATGGACCTACACCAGAGTTCTCCAAACTATTCACAAAGAACATCAATTTAGATTATGCATCAATTGCCCAAAATATTTCTGTAATTGAAAATGAAAAATTTTTCACTTCAAAGTTAGAAGATGTAAAGAAGGGTAATACCAATTGTATTGTTGAGATTAATAAAACACCCTATTTGGTTAGTGCTACCTCATGGATAAAATTAAATTCTTTTAATGATGTAATAGCCATAAACGATGAAACGAATTTACCTGCATCGAAATTAAATACTTACATAAATAGAAACAACATAAAAGCAATGTCTCCATTAGAAAGCTATGACACTGCACAGCACGCTATATATACAATCTCAGGAGATATAAATACGAACCTAGACAAAAGAGCTTTTGGTTTGTATAACCGTTTAGCCAAAAAATATAACGCTATTCCCATTAATAAAAGAACAATTCCTTTAAATGATTTAAAAGTGTTGGAATCTATTTATAGAAACATGAGTGATGCCGAAAAAAAGTTGGCAGATCCATTTCCGGAATGCTTACCTAAACAAAATCAAGATGGCGCAAGTAAAGAGCAATTAGTCTACTATAATGAGCTTGCAAAAAAATACAACCGTATGATAGCCGATGGTGGCAATATCCGCATCCTGAAATCTGATATAGATCAATTAAAACATATTTACGGATTAATGTCTATAGAGCAAAAAGAGCATGCTGAACCATTTCCTGATTTTCCAGAACCACCACCAGCACCCAAAGCTCCAAAAGCACCGAATTCTTCAGATTATGCAGATAATCAAATTAAAGAAATCATTGAAAATCAAGACCCCTATGACCATTTGAACTTAGACATCAATGGAATAAAAGGAACATCCTCAAAAACGACTATGGAACTTACTAGTCCCACGGCACCCACTCCTCCTACTCCACCCTCTCCTCTTGACTACGCTATAGACATGGCAAAAAAAGGAGCAATATTTTATTTTGAAGGCGAAAAAATAACGTCTGATAAAGCGATCGACTTACTTAAAAAGAACAAAGAATTGAATATGGAATCTCGTAAGAAACTTGGAAAGACCGAAGTAAGAATCACTACCGCACCTGTAACAATACGATAGACACAACGTCAAACATATGTTAAAGCCCTCTTTTGGAGGGCTTTTTACGTACCAAAAACAAAATAGTTACGTTCACCCAGTATACATCATCATCAACTTGCCAGCCGTATGGATGGTCAAAAAACGAATTTTCATCATGATTCAAAATTTCTTCATTCTTTGTTCTGGCGCCGACTCAGAACTTTTAAAAACATGCTCTAAAGGCGAACAAAACAAATATGCAGGTATTGGTGCTACAGTTTTCTTTACTGCGGTAATGGCATTTATAGCAAGTAGCTATGCTCTGTATACCGTATTTGACAATGTCTATGCCGCCGTATTTTTCGGACTCATTTGGGGACTCCTAATTTTTAACTTGGACCGTTTTATAGTATCGACCATAAAAAAACGAGGCAATTTTGGGCAAGAGTTTTTACAGGCAGTACCACGAATAGTTCTTGCCGTTATCATTGCTATCGTAATTTCAAAACCTTTGGAAATGAAGATTTTTGAAAAAGAGATCAATCAGGTTTTATTAGAGCAAAAGAATGACCTTACTCTTGCCAATAAAGATCAACTTGCCCTACAGTACACTCCTAAGATAACGCAGTTAAATAACGACATCACCGACTTAAAATCTGAAATAACAGAAAAAGAAAAAGAAACCAATACCCTTTATGATATTTATATCAATGAAGCAGAAGGCACTGCCGGTACAAAGCTATTGGGCAAAGGACCTGTATATGCGGAGAAGCGGGAAAAACATGATGCCGCACTTGCTGAACTACAGGCATTAAAGACCACTAATGCAGAAAAAATTACAGATTTAGAAGCCCAAATAACGGCATTGAATACAGATTATGCAGACGTGGTGAAAAACTCACAACCGATTATTGATGGTTTCGACGGATTAATGGCAAGAATTACGGCTCTAGATGAATTGCCATGGATGCCATCATTTTTTATATTTCTACTGTTCTTAGCTATTGAAACTTCGCCTATAATTGCGAAATTACTTGCTCCAAAAGGTGAGTACGACATTAAATTGGAAGAAGAAGAAAGTGTTTTAGCTACATGGGTTGCCCAAAAATTGGCGCAACGTAAATTAATAGTTGCTACAGATGGAGAAATCAACCAAAAAATTTATGAAGATTTAAAGGGCGAAGAAGAGCTATACGGATACAAAAAGAAAAAAGCGGAAGAATTGTTACGCTTACAGGCAGATAGTTTCCATAATGTTCAAACAAAAGGATTAAAATAGAAAAAGACCAATATTTCTATTGGCCTTCTTCGGTTTGGGGGAACTACCTGAACAACTTCTTTACACGGTCATAGCCTCTAAGATCAATTCTGAATTTGTAACGTTATAGGTACATATTTCATAAATTTCCTCTTGGTTGGCAGTTTCAAAATAACCTAAGCATCTATTTGTGTTAATTACTGTTTTCATATTTTATAGTATTGGTGATTTTTTGAGTTAGTCATTAATTACACTCCAAAGGTACCTCATCAATTCAGCTTAGATCTTTGATTTCTGACCGGGGCAATCTAAGTATAGGCCAATGGACCATAAGTGTAGATGAACCTATTTTTCTTAAGCTATCCTTTAATAAATCAAAAACAGTAATGGACTCTCAACATGTTCTATACCGATAATCTTCTTAGTAAATAAGCTAATTTTATATATTGGTAATCTTAACTTTGCATTTTAATGGCATCACTGAAAGAAACCAAGAAAAAGAAGAGAAGGTTTTATAACCTTATGATCATCATAGTTCTACTAATTATAATTGCTACAGGTTTTATGGCACAGCTGGGATCGTAACAGGTTTAAGCTTAAAAATTGAATGACTGTATTCAATATTATATTGTTTTCCTTATGGCCAACGAAAATCTGAAATTCAAAAAATACCTAAAGCGCATTGGAAAAATTCTCCTTGGGCTAATTTTGCTATTTTTTGTTTTAGTCCTGTTAGTACGGACACCTTGGGCACAAAATGCCATTGTATCTAAGGTTACCAATTATATTTCTAGCAAAACACATACTAAAGTAGAAGTTGGCAAATTGTACATTACCTTTTCTGGTGATATACAAATAGAAGGTGTTTATCTGGAAGATGTTAAGGGAGATACCCTATTCTATTCAAAATCGTTACAAGCGGACATTCCAATATACCCTGCCATTTTTAAAAATGAAATTTCAATTGATGATGTTATATCTAAAGGTGTTGTTGCCAAAATAAATAGGGAGAACAACCCAGATGTTTTCAACTTTACGTTCTTAATAGATGCACTGACTACTACGACGGATACGACTGCTACAACTAGTACCCCCATGAATATAAATGTTGGCAGCTTAGATATCACTGATTGGAAATTGAATTATTCCGATGCCTATCTTGGAACAGATATCAACCTTATACTTGGCCAATTAGATATTAACGTATCGGAATTCGACTTGAATTCCATGAAATTCTCTTTGGATGATTTTAAGTTGAGCAATACCCAACTCCAGTACCTTCAATCTCATGAATTCCCAATAACCGAAGACACCACAAGTACAGCTCTACCACATATTGAGGTGGAAGATTTTAATGTAAACAACGTAAATATCACCTACAACAGTCAGCCAGGCGGTTTACAGGCCCAGTTAAAACTTGGTACCATTGAACTTACAGAAATACTGGCAGATGTATCCAAAAATAGATATGAGACAGATGACCTTGTTCTTCATGATTCAGAAATAGATGTAAAACTAAGGAGTGAAGAAACTGAAATAACTACCACCAATACAGCTGAATTTGAATGGCCGGAATTCATCATTGCAGCTAACGATATAGACCTAGCCAAGAATACATTCAGTTATTCCATAAATGGCAACCAGCAAAGCACGGAAAGCTTCAACCCCAATGCATTTAAAATTGAGCAGTTACAACTACTTTCCAAAAATTTAGAATATCGCCCAGAGCAGTTCAATTTAGATGTTTCTAAATTCTCCTTCTCAGAACCTAGCGGTATACATTTAAATCAATTGGCCTTTAAAGCTGGCTTAAACAATACCAAGGCATCACTGTCAGATGTCGTTTTTCAAATAAACAATAGTTCTGCAAATGCAGATATTAATGTTCAGTTCAATTCGTTGAAAGATGCATTGGAAAATCCTGAAAAAAGCACCCTAACCGCAAACATTGCCGATCTAAATTTAGAGCTTGGCGACCTCTTAAAAATTCAACCGGAGCTTGCCCAAAATCAATATCTAGATTCCTTATCAAAACATCCTTTTACCGGTCATTTAAAAGCAAGAGGAAACCTAAGAAAAGTTGATGACCTCAGTACAGAAATACAATGGGGGCCAGACACACATCTTGTGGCAAAAGGCAGTATTGAAAATCTTACCCAAAAAGATTCACTTTTTTATAATTTGAACAATATTAGCTTTAAAAGCAACAAAACCGCTATAGACAAATTAATATCCTCCAAGGAACTAGGAATTTCTATACCTAAAACCATTGTAGCCGTAGGCAGCTTATCTGGTGGAACTAGCTGGGTAAAACCAAACATGGCCCTAAAAATTCCAGAAGGGAATGCAAGTATAAATGCCCTTGTTGACTTTGGAGATATCATGAAATTTGATGGTACCGTTTCTATAGACAGTCTTCAACTAGGGCAACTGTTACAGAACGATCAGTTAGGTGAAATTTCATTGCAAATAAATGCTAATGGCTCTGGTAACGAAACAAGCAATTTAGATGCCAACATAACCGGTAACATTTCGCAATTTCAATACGGCGGTTACAGTTATAAAGCGATTGATATTGACGGTATTCTAAATAATGGCAAGGGTATCATATCCGCAAATATCAACGACCCCAATTTGAATATGGATGCAGGCGTAACTTTGCTTCTTACATCCAATGACAATGATATTCAATTTACTTCAAATATTATTGGGGCAGATTTAAAAGAGCTTGGACTTACAAAGGAAAACATTAAAGTTGCCGCTAATATAAATGGTGATTATACCGGCACACCATCCAATTTTACGATAAACACCGTTATTGATGATGGTATTGCGGTGGCGGATAACGAGCAATATCAAGTGTCAACCATCATTCTAAAGGCACATGTTGAAGATACCATAACCGACGTTTCCGTACAAAGTAATTTCTTGAACGGGCAGTTGGCATCCAATGCATCGCCTAGTCGTATTACCAACGCATTAAAAAAACAATTGGAACATTATTTCTCAACAGACGACACCGTCTATGAGGTCGAAGATACTATTGAAGCAAAACTGGCGATTGCCATAATACCAACACCGGTATTGTCTAAAGTATTTTTTAACGGAGTAGAAGATTTAGATTCCTTGAATATAGATGCCAGTTTTAATTCTAAAAAGAGAAAAATTTCCGCTCAAGTGAAAGTACCGCACATATCGTATGCCGGTAGTTCTGTAGATAGTTTAAATGCCTATGTAAAAGGAGATTCTGTAGACCTAAAATTCTTTGCAGGCCTTGCAGATTTAATTTACGAACCCATTCATCTTAAACAAACCTATTTAGAAGGTAGCTTAAAGAATAAAGAATTATTACTTGATTTCAATTCAAAAAATGACACGGTACAGGTCATGCACATAGCATCTGGTCTAGTATTCCAGAAAGACACTTTAAAACTCCATATTGACCCAGAAGATTTAATCCTTAATAAAAAGCAATGGGAAATTCCAGAGGACAATTCTATAGTGATCAGTGAATCATTTTCAGATTTTGAAAAAATAATCTTTACTCGAAATTCTCAAAAGATGGAAATATCCAATACGTTTCCAAAGATGGATACGGAACATATTGGAATCCTGTTCGAGAATTTTCAGTTACAGACATTTCTCAGTTTTTTCAATCCTGATGAAGCCTTGGCAAAAGGTAAGGTAGAAGGCGATTTTGTAATCATCAATCCCTACACCGCGTCTGGGCTTGTTGCCAATTTAGATATCAAAGATTTTCAGGTACTTCAAAATCCGTTAGGCACCCTTACCCTAGATGCAACTTCCAAATCGTTATCAGAATATGACTTTGACCTTGCCCTAAAAGACGGTGGTGCAAAGCTTAATTTAACCGGAGATTATACCGCAAAACAAAATACCGCCTACCTGAATATGGAACTGGATATTCAAAAGCTGGAAGCCAGTATAATAGAAGGATTCTCTAACGAACAATTAACGAATGCCAAGGGTTATCTAGACGGAAGCTTATTGGTAAAGGGCACCCTGGCAGAACCAAAATACTCCGGCAGAATAAACTTTAATGAATTTAGCTTAGCCTTGGCGGCCTATAAGTCTACGTTTACCATAGATGATCAATTCATAGATATTGATCAAGACGAAGTAAGCTTTAATTCCTTTGCCATAAAGGACATTAATCAAGGTACATTGACTATAGATGGTACGGTTTACACAGAGAGTTTTGTCAACCCAAGTTTTGACCTAACGGTGAAAACAGATCAATTTAGAGTGTTAGATTCCAAAAAAGGAGATGATGAATTGGTCTATGGAATTGCAAGTATAAAAGCAGATGTAAAAGTACAGGGAGATTTAGAACTACCCGTTATAGATGGCAGGTTACGCATTCGCGATATTACCGATCTAACTTATGTTGTACCTCAAGACCAATTGGACATTCAGGAGCGAGACGGTGTTGTTATTTTTGTAAACAGGGAAAACCCTGATGCCATACTTACCAGATCAGACGAAGAAACTACGAATTCCTTTTTTGCCGGTATGGATATCAATACGGTTCTAGAAATTGGAAACGAGGCTAAATTTACCATTGTACTTGATGAAAAAACCCAAGACAAGTTGCAGGCATCCAGTAACGCTACATTGAATTTGAACATAGATCCAAATCAAGACATAAGACTATCGGGCAGGCTAGAATTGAACTCGGGCTTTTACAGAACCAGTTTATACAACTTGGTAAGTCGCGAATTTCAATTACAAAAAGGTAGCAGTATTGTATGGAGCGGTGACCCATTCGATGCCAAAATGGACGTAACCGCTATTTATGAAATAGAAACATCTGCTTCTTCATTAATGTCTTCCATTAGTTACGGAACGGACAGCAGTGTTTCTGGCTCCTATGCACAGTCTACACCATTCTTGGTATATTTAAACATAGACGGGCAGCTTATGCAGCCAGAACTCTCCTTTGCCCTGGACATGCCAGAAAATGCGCAAGGTAACTTTGGTGGTGCCGTGTACAGTCGTATTCAACAATTGAACGAGCAAGAATCCGAATTGAACAAACAGGTATTCTCGCTCTTGGCACTGAACCGTTTTTATCCTACCACAGGAAGTGATGGTAGTAGTGGTGGCGCTGTAACTATTGCCAGAAACAACGTAAACAAAGTACTGTCTAACGAACTTACTTCCATTTCCAATAAATTACTGGGCAATACCGGTTTTGAGCTCGGTTTTGACTTGGACAGTTTTGAGGATTACGAAAGCGGAAGCGCCCAAAGTCGTACCCAATTGAATATCAATGCCAGCAAAAGACTATTTAACGATCGGTTGATCGTTACCGCAGGTAGCGCAGTAGATGTTGAAGGAAGTGCATATTCCAGCGAAAGTGAAACACCATTGATCGGTAACGTAACCTTGGAGTACCTATTGAGTGAAGAAGGCACGTACAGACTAAAGGGGTTTAGAAAACAAGAGTATCAAAATATTATTGACGGTCAACTTATAGTAACGGGTTTAGCTTTTATCTTTAATCGCGAGTTCAATAAATTTAGTCAATTGTTCAGTCCGCTGAAAAAAGAGAATAAACCGTCTAAAAAAGACGCGAACAAAAAAGAAGAATAACGGTACATTGAAAACGAACAACTGCACATATAGAACTTTAATTTGTTTGGCATTTTTGCTGATATATTCATGTGGCATTGAAAAATATATTCCTGAAGGAGAGCAACTGTACACCGGTGCCGAGCTTGAGTTACTTTCCGAAGGTGAGATACATGACAGTAAAGAGGTAAAGGCCGAATTATTAAATCTTATTGAACCTAACCCGAATACCACATTTTTAGGCATGAAGCCTGCCCTATTTTTTCATTACAAGGCGCAGCGAGAAAAACCAGGGTTTCTATATAAATTTCTGAATAAATCTTTTGGGGAAGAACCGGTATATTTTTCTGAAGTAAATACAGACCGTGTAGAAGAATTGATTTTAAATCGCTTGGACAATAATGGATTCTTCTATAGCAAATCATCTTCTGAAGTAGTCAACAACGACAAATTCGCTTCGGTCAATTATACGGCCAGTATGCCGCAGCCCTATGTTTTGGAAAACTATCATCTTGAATCTGACTCATTGCCCATTTATAAAGAAATAGAAAAAATGCTCCCGGAAACCTCTTTGGCAAATGGAGATAGATTTGATTTAGATTTACTGAAGGCCGAAAGAGCAAGATTAAACAATGGATTAAAACAAAAAGGGTTTTACAACAGTCAAGAAGATCTACTCATTTTTGAGGCAGATACCAATCAATATAAAAACAGAAAATTTGACCTTTTTCTTAGACTAAAAAAAGATGTTCCAGCGCGGGCATCAATTCCGTACACTATTGATTCCATTACCGTTTACCCCAATTACACCATTGAAGGTGACACACTGCCTTTAACTGAAGAAAATGTAACCCAAATAGACAGTATTGATTTTGTACAGAATGAGCTATACTTTAAACCAAAGCTTTTAGAATCCTATCTATTATTCAATGAGGGTGACCTATACAATGCCAATATTTCCAAACAAACAAGCAATAGGTTATCTGCATTAGGCAGTTACAAATATGTAAACATACAGTACACGGAACTGGATACTACGGCTACCGATGGTAATGGCGGTTCATTGGCAGCAAGCATTTATTTGGCACCATTGACAAAACGCTCTATTAGGGCAGAAATACAGGCCGTATCAAAATCTAACGGATTCACCGGTCCCGGTATTCTTCTTAGCCATACCAATAGAAATGTGTTCAACGGTGGTGAGACCTTTAGTGTTTCTGCCAATTTTAGTTATGAATCGCAATTATCAAGCGGCAGTAATTCCAGTTTAAGCAGTATAGCAGGTGGTATAAGTGCCGATCTAGTAATACCCAGGTCCATACCGTTTTCACCCAGTAGGTTTCAGTATGCCGTACCAAAAACAAAAATATCTTTAGGTTACGATTTTTTACAGCGTAGCCAATTGTTTACCTTAAGTTCTGTAAATGCATCATTTGGCTATACATGGCAAGAAAACCAATACGTATACCACACCCTAGACCCCATCAGTATAAACTACTCAAGGCTATCAAATGTAACCGATGAGTTTCAGGCAATTTTAGACGACAATGAATATTTGAGTCAAAGTTTTGAGCAGCGTTTTATAGCAGGATTGCTCTATAGTTTCACCTATGACGAAGTATCCAAGCTTAGTAAAGAGGCTCCTATTTACTTTTCAACCAACTTTGATATTGCCGGTAATATGCTAAATCTTATTAGCGGTGGTTCAGAAACTATTTTTGGCTCTACATACGCCCAATATGCAAAAGCCGATGCAGATTTAAGACTGTACCTACGTTGGAAAAAGGAGCGCACTTTGGTATCCCGTGTTTATGCAGGTTGGGGCGTTCCATACGGCAATAGTTCAACATTACCCTTTGTTAAACAGTTTTATTCCGGCGGTCCATATAGCGTTAGAGCGTTTAACATCCGTTCTTTAGGACCCGGTAATTTTAATGCGGAAACAGAAAATGCCACTACCGATTATTTTGACCAATCCGGTAACCTTAAGCTAGAAGCTAATGTAGAATATCGTTTTCCACTTTTTTCCTATTTAAAAGGCGCTTTTTTTGTTGATGCAGGTAATGTGTGGCTGACCGGTGACTACTCTGAACTAGAAGAAAACCAACTGAACAGCAGTTTTTCCGAAACACTTTTTACAGATGGTAAATTTGAAAAAGACTGGCTTACTGAGGTTGCTGCGGGAGTAGGGTTTGGTTTACGATTAGATGTTCAAAATTTTGTTATCCGCCTTGATCTTGCGTCTCCATTAAGAATTCCGTACGAAGCTAAAAACGAACGATGGAACGTACCTTTCTTTGGAAATGCCGATAATAACATGACCTTAAACTTTGCTATTGGCTATCCTTTTTAACACCTAATTTCCCCACATACGCTTCCAAAGGGCAGTCATCAGTCGTTTTACATCCCGTTTAAATTTAGGTCTTTCTTCTACAATGAGATCTTCCCCATTGGGCACCAGTTTATAACTGAAGGCAAATTGGGTTTCGTTTTCATCTAAACTTATAAGTCCAAATCTTAAATCATTTAAATAAAGGTCCCCTTCTCTTTCTGTAATGGTATACCAGCCTTCTGTTATTTTAATAAGTCGTACTATCTTATCATTATCCGCCCATTTACCCAACAGTTCATGATTCTTTGGAAATGCAGAAAATGAAACATCCTTAGTATCAAAAAAAGAATACTCTCCCATCAAATACGCATCTTCAGTATCTATATTCGCCATCCATAATACCGTATTCAATGGCGCCGGGCGTGTATTCATATCACTGTAAACAATACCTTGTTCCATTAAGGCATTCTCAAATCTTTGAAAAGCGATTCCTTTTAAAACAAGGGTAAATAGCAAATATGCTGTACTAATAGTAAGCCCTAAATGAACATATTTTTGACGTTTAACGGAAGTTCTTTTTTTGAATATTGCCATAATCAAAAAAATGATAAAAGGAACAGTGTATAACGGGTCTATTACAAAAATGCTTTGAAATGCCAACCGCGTTTTAAAGGGATAGAACAATTGTGTTCCCCAAGTGGTAAAAGCATCTAATAATGGGTGAGTGAACAATCCCCAGAACATTAACCATGACCATTCTCTCCAGGTAGCAGATTCTTTCCTGTTTATCTTCCAGACCAACCACCCGAACACAGGAGCAAAAAGTACAGAAAAGAATATGGAGTGACTAAAACCCCTATGCCATTCCGTTGCTGTAACCGTATCAAGGAAATAACGCGTAATAACATCCAAATCTGGTATGGTACCGGCAATAGCTCCATACAACATTGCCTTATTACCCACTTTTTTACCAAGCACGGCTTCACCAACGGCTGCCCCTAGTACTATTTGTGTTAATGAATCCATAAGTCCACTAGTCCCCAAAGGGGGAATTAATATTCAAGTTCAAACTCAAAAAACAAGTTCAAACGCAAACATTTTTTGTTGTTTGTTGCTACTAACAATAGAATACCTGAAATATATACGTTTCTTATCATTATTGTAAACAACTAATTTACTTCTATTTTGAGCTTGTGTTTGTTTTTTGTATTTGTATTTGTATTTGTATTTAAAAACTACTCAATAATCCCCATCTTTTTTAACAGGAAAGAAGCGTTCATATTTTGGCATATACCATCTTTGAACGTATAATCAAAATGCAATTCGTTATCTATGATTTCAGCATCAAAATAATGGTTTTTAACCGCATTATATTGATTGGCGACTTCACATAGACTAAGGTCGTGAGTGGCTATAATCCCTGTAGATTTACTTTTCACCAAGCGTTCCACAAACTTTCGTGATCCTAATGCCTTATCAGTACTATTGGTTCCTTTTAAGATTTCATCCAGTACAATGAAGTAACGATCAACTTGTATTTCATCTACTATATAACGTAAGCGTTTTAACTCAGAAAAGAAGTAAGACTCATCATCTGTCAATGAATCTGTAGTACGCATACTAGTAATTAATTTTATTGGCGAATAACTAATCGTTTCTGCGCAAACTGGCAAACCAACATTCGCCATCATAATCTGCAAGGATACCGTTCTTAAAAACGTACTCTTACCTGCCATGTTAGCTCCTGTGATAATAAGGAACTGTCCGCCCTCTATAGTAATATCATTCAAGATACTTTTCTTGGGATCCAATAAGGGGTGACCTGCGTTTTTGGATTTCAACACCACCTCATCATCAGTAATTGTAGGATACGTAAAATTTGGATGGTTAAAAGCAAAGTTCCCTAAACTGTTATAAGCATCAAAAAATGCGATAGTATTGAACCAGGTTTCAACGCTTTTACCGTGTTCTTCGATCCATTTTTCAACTGCCAGACAATCGGTTAACGAACGAAGAAAAAATCCGTTAGCAAATATTAAATACAATAGATTATTATTACGGTCTAGATTGCTCAAAAGCGAAGCAAATTTCTTTAATACCTTAGAATTTTGCTCCCCATTACTTAGAATATTCGCCTTCTGCCTCTTTAATAAATTTGAAGTGAATTCAGTCTCTTCAATCATAGCCAATAGCTGATTGTACTGATCAAAGGTAGACTTCATTTTTGAGGCACTTTGACCTAAATTGGTCACTTTTTTAGTGAACAAACCAACAATGACCATTCCTAAAACCAGCCATGTTATCAACACTGATTCTGGTAGATAATCCAAAAAGTACGCTATGAATATAGTTACTGAAATAATAGAAAATACGGAAGGAATAAATTTCATCGCCTTTGGCACAAAGGACTTATAGTTCTTTAACCAAGTAGCGATAGTATGTGTAGAAGTTTCTGTTTTCGTCAATGCTGCCATGGCTGAAAACTCTTGCCTCCAATCTACTTTCTCCGCTATCTCGGCAATAGCTTCTTGTTTTTCCTTTATCTCATTTATGGAATTTTCCTTATAGATATCTGCCAACAACAAGCTACCCTCGGCAAGTTTTGTTCTGTTGGAAACTTGATAAAAAGAACCTTCGCCAAAAAGATCAATATCTTGACTGAAATAATGAATATCGTCAGCATATTCCTTTCCGTTGGGAAGGTTAGAATAATCCCTTTTCAACACCTGTAACTCTACCGCATTAATTTCCGTTAATGCCTCTAATTTTGATTTTTGCTGTTTAAGATTCGTGTATTTGCTCACCAGAAACAAGAACAACGGTATACCCACACACAATACACCAATGACATATTTAGCATCTACAGATGCGAAATATATGGCAACAATGGTCCCAAGAAATATTAGTAAACGAAGTATACTGAACGTAAATAACTGTTTGTTCAGTGCCTCGATCTGTTTTTCAAAACCGTTTACTTTAGTGGTATAAAATTCTCGTAAATTATTCATTCAAATAAACCCTTTAAAAAGGTAAAGATAACCTTAGAAAATGGTTTCAATAAATAGAAAGTAGTATTAAAGTACTTCAAGCTCCGCCTTAACCTTTTTGGTCAGTTTAGAAACTACCAAATAGTACGAATGGTCAATAAGCTCTTTTGTTAAGTCTTTAGAGATGCTATCAAGGTAGACCGTATTCCAATGTTTTTTGCTCATGTGCCAGCCTTCTATAATACCATCATGTTCTTCACGAAGTTCCATAGCCCTATCAGGATCACATTTTAGGTTAATACGCAAAGGCACATGATCCAAACCACATAAGGCGAACATCTTGCCCATTACTTTGAATACCAGGGTAACCTCATCAAAAGGAAAGGATTCTGTAACACCCTTTTTCGCTATGCAGTACTCCCGGTATTCTTCAATATTCATTTTATGATTTTTTGGCTTTTACATTTTCTAAAAACGCTGAGGCATTTTGCCAATAATATTTGATTTTTAAAAAAGTCTTATCTCCAATATCATTAGACTCAACAGTTTCCATAGCAACGCCACCTATTTTTTCATAATAGGAAATCGCAGCGGCGTTGGTATCTAAAACCCATAGGTAAAAACCTTTTTCACTATTCCGCGTTAGGATTTCTTCCGCTAAAGCGGCCATTAATTTTGTACCTACACCTTTTCCTTGAGTATGTAAGCCTACATGTAAATTATCCAGTAATGTACCGTATTGGGCATCATGATTGAAATAGGCACACATAAAACCCAAAAACTCGCCATCTTCCTCCGCTATAACAACAAATTGATCATCTGACGGATTTTCAAAGCGCTTTTTCCATTCAATCAATCTATTATCGAATGCCTGATGATCTAAAAAATGATCACTAAAGGAGTCTCTATAATTTTGCTGCCAGCTTACGGAATGTAAAGTTGCAATGTTCTCAACATCAACTTTAGCAGCCTTTCTAAAAACCATAATATCGATCTTAGATTCCTGTGGAATCGTAAACGATTACCTTAGACCATAACTTTTCCGACTCTTCTATAAACAGTTTATGAGGAGCCTCATCTTGATAGGCTTGTTGAGATTCCGCAGAATCAAAACTTACGATCAATGAATAGGTAAAAGAACCATCTACTACATCTCTACTAGCCTTTGGAGGAGTGCCAATAAATTTTGTCTTCGCATAACCAGAGTTATCTAAAAATTTACGCAAAGAAGTTTCAAAAGCGGTTCTGTCTGCTTGATTATCAGGATTTTTCAACCAAAAAAATACAGTATGGGAAAAATTAGCATCAAATTCTGTCATTTTATCATCATTTTGACCAAAAGTTACAGTGGTCATTAGTGTTATTACAAGGATACAAATTAAGTTTTTCATTTTAAAATTCATTTTTAATTACTGTTTTTCTTCTAATAGTTCTATTTGTTTTTGTGGAATTTTTAGGGCAGTATAATCAAGTGTCCACCCAATAGTTTCCACAATTTTTTCCATAATCAAAACGGTTTGCAAGGCTTCTTTTCTGGCCGTATCCATCAATCCGCTTTCCGGTATTTTCTCTCTAATGTGACTCTTGGCTTCTGCGTTCAACTTTGTAAGATCATCAGGAGCAAAGAAGTTGAAAAATCCGCTTTTAATATCATAAAATTCCAATTCTGGTTCAATACTCAATACTTCTGGTTGAGGAAAATTATCAAGAATAATTGTTTTTTTACCCTCATCTGCATGCATTAGTATTTTACTTAGATCATAACCAATATGGGCCTTCGCTTTTATAACAACAAGTGCTTTCTTTTTACTGCTTACCAAACTCATGAAATCCTTTACATTTTCATATTTGTAGATTTCGGCAAATTCGCCTTCTACAGAAATCAATTTGCAAACGCTTTTCATTTTTTCCAACAACACGGTAGATTGGTGTGTGGTTATCTCTTTACTTTTCTTGCCCTTAAAAAAATTAAAGAGCCAATACATACCAATAGCCCCTAAAACCAGACCTAGAATCGTATCAAAAATATTATCCATTTTTATTTCCTATTTCGCCTAAATGCGTAAACTTAAACCCTTTATCGTATTTAAGTCCGTAACCAAAGATACGGTCCATAGCCGTATGTATAAAAAGAATTGTACCTATTAATTGAACAATGGGTAGCATAAAGTAAATACCCACAAAATACAAAAGCACGGCAAAACCCCTGTGATGAAATAGGTTATAGGACATTGCCCCAATTTTAGCACCCAATAAATAACCTAACATAGAAACATCTGGAGTAAGTATCAAAACCGGCAACCACCACCATTGATAACCTAATAGCCCAAACATAAAAATACCAAGAACCATTAAGGCGAGTTCCTCTAATTTCAGTAGATTTTTCATAATCATTCAATTTTATAAAGCACAGGTCTGCTTGGGCTGGCATCATTTTCAAAAGGTGCCACCTGTAGATTTAAAAAGTACGAACCGTCAACAATCGATTCCGGAACATAAATAAATTCTGTAATCGTTGCATTTAATCTTACTTCCCCATTAAAATTCCAAAAGGCCTTGTGTGCCAAAAGAGCACCGTTGTCCTTTTCTTTATCTACAGAAGGCAAATCTATTAGTAAATGTTCAACACCAAGTTCTCTCAAAAACACCATGGCATCTTCTAAAATGTATGGCGGATTACTATTGGAGTACTGTCGGTTTAATTTCATAGCTGTATTGGGCAAAGTTCTTATCACCAATGCGCTAAGAGCTGTTCCACCTAAGGCTTTTTGTAACTGTTCTTTAGTAATGACCAAATCTTGGTTTTCTTTTGAAGGTGAAATAGTAATGACCTCCGCTAGAAAGAAAAACTGTTGTAAATATTTGTTTACAGATTGATGTTCAGCTGATATATGCCCTACACATTCAGTATGCGTACCATGCGAATGCGGATTAAACCAAATATCATAAAAGTTAGTACTGGCACCTGCAGGAATACTACCAACAAAATCCTTATCCCGATGCGGTTCTATTTTAGGAGCATCAATATACCATGCGTTGACATTATCCTGTTTATTGGTTATGGCAATAGAAATATCCAAGGGTTTAGACAGGTCAATTTGATATTGGTTAGCATTGTGGGTAATGGTAGTTTTCATTCTAATTATGCTCAAATTACAAGGTTGTTTTGAGATAAGAAATTTACGACTTTTTGTGCGGTTATGATTAAAGCATATTGATGAGATAAGTATTTGCGTTCCGAACCCGTTCTCGATACAATTTTTCATTTCCGTTTTACTCCAATAAAAAATCACTCGAACTGACAGTACATTTTACTTTTACCTTTACAAACAATTTATTTTAAGCACCAATGTCACTTCGAGTGAATTTCGAGGCACGAGAAAATTTGCTTGCTCGCCGTCGAGGAGTGTATCGAGAAGTTCACGTGGTACGAACCTGTTCTCGATACAATTTTTCATTTCCGTTTCTCTTCAATGAAAAATCACTCGAACTGACAATACGTTTTATACTATTTCAAATTCACCATAAACAGATCTGCCGCAATACCATCGGCTAAAAACATACCTTTTTTAGTGGTTTTCAAAATATCACCATCCACGAACAGCAAGTGTTCTGCTATAAATTTATCAGCTTGCAATAAAACGTACTCTTTGTATTTAGGTCCGAATTCGGTTGAAATTCTAGATAAAGAAACACCCCATATAGTACGCAAGCCCGTCATCACATACTCGTTATACTTATCGGTCGAAGAAAGTACCTCAACCTCCATGGGTACTATGTTCTGTGCTATGGATTTTATGTATTTGGGATTGTTATTGATATTCCACCCACGTTGCACACCGTCAAAAGAATGTGCGGACGGACCAACACCTATATACTTTTTCTGTTGCCAGTAGGCAGAATTGTTTTGGGAGTAATAACCGGGTTTCCCAAAATTGGAAATTTCGTAGCAATCAAATCCTGCTGACAATAAGGTTTCATTCAATACGTTGAAATGCTCTTGAGTTTCTTCGTCGGTAGCGGGAGTAATCAATCCGTCTTCAACAAATTTCGCCAATGCCGTTTTTGGCTCAACCGTTAAGGCATAACTTGAAATATGAGGAATACCGAAACTTAGTGCTTTATCAATATTTTGTTTCCACCGATCTAAGGTCATATTAGGCATTCCGTAAATAAGGTCAATTGAAATATTATCGAAATGTGCGCTTGCCAATTGCAAACACTTTTCAGCTTCCAGAGCGTTATGTGCACGGTTCATCAACTTTAAATCCTCCTCAAAAAAAGATTGAATACCAATACTCAATCGGTTAATTGGGCTAACTCCCAATTGCATAATTTTCTCTTCGGATAAATCATCAGGATTCGCTTCTAACGTAATCTCCGGGTTATCCACAACATCATAACATTCCCGAACCGCAGCAATCAGTTGTTCAATCTCTTCCGTCTCTAAGACCGAAGGTGTACCACCACCAAAATAAATAGTAGCTACCTGTTCACCTAAAAATTCGGCTTTGCGCAATTCCAGCTCTTTACACAATGCCTTCACCATTTCTTCCTTCTTCCCCATTGTAGTAGAAAAATGAAAATCGCAATAATGGCAAGCCTGCTTGCAAAATGGGATATGGATGTAGATTCCGCTCATTTGTTCAATTAACAATTAGCAATAAGCAATTATCAGTTTGCAATAAAAAATTACGTATTAGCTGTTTTCTAATAATCATCTAATTCTCACTTATTTTTAATTCTTGTAGATTTAAGTATAGCGAACATAATTTTAGAAAGCTCATCAGCTTTTTCAATTAACCCGTTCGCAATTGACAATTCAATATATTCTGAATCCTTTAAAAGGCTTAACCAATATTTAGTCTCTAGGCTTTCTTTATAAGCTATTGAAATCTTAGAAGAAAAATCTGCTTTTGAAATTGCTCCGTTAGCTTCGGCAATATTAGCTCCAATAGATGTCCCTGCTCTTAAAAGTTGTTTAGATAAAACATATTCCCTCTTATTCTTAGTAAGTTCTTGATATAGTTTGACAATTTTTAAAGCAAAATCATAAGACTTACTCAAAAGAGGATTTTCATTATTCATTGCTAATTAATTATTGTTAACTGCTTATTGCTAATTGTTTATTGTTTATTAAAGATTACTTCTTAACACGTTTCTCATTCTGCTTTACAAAAGCATCCCAGCCAGAGTAGCTTTTACCGACAACATCAATTCTGCTTTCATTATAAAAATGACAAACGGCAGCAGCTAGTCCGTCCGTGCTATCTAGGTTTTTAGGGAGTGTTTTAAGTCCTAATACACTTTGCAGCATTCTTGCCACTTGTTCTTTACTGGCGTTACCATTACCAGTAATGGCCATTTTTATTTTTTTGGGAAGATATTCCGTAATAGGAATTTGACGCGAGAGTCCGGCTGCCATGGCAACACCTTGTGCTCTACCAAGCTTTAACATAGACTGTACGTTCTTGCCAAAGAAAGGAGCTTCGATCGCAATTTCGTCTGGGTGATAGGTATCTATAAGTTCTATGGTTCGTTCAAAAATCAGCTTCAATTTGGTATATGGGTCGTTATACTTTTGTAAAAGCAATTCGTTCATTTGAACAAACTCCATTTTTTTACCCACCACTTTAATGAGTCCAAAACCCATAATAGTAGTACCAGGGTCAATACCCAAAATTATTTTTTCGTTCGCCAAAATGCTTAGTTTGTTTTTAATTGAATGGGTATACGGTATTTGGTATTTACCGGAATTCCCCTTTTTATAGCGGGTGCAAGTTTAGGAAGATTCTTTAAGCTTTGGGTAACCACACCGTCAAATTCTGGCATTTGATCTAGCACCAATACATTCTTTTCTATGTTGGACACTCTTATCCTTCCCAAAGTATCTATTACAAAGATGACATCAACGGTTTCACTTTCCTTATCCGTTAAGGTAAATTCAAAATCATTTAGGGTTTCTTCAAAATGAGAGATCAAGGTTTCTTCAAAGCAAATTTTCTGTTGGTCTTTGGTTACTGCCTCATCACAGCTATAGAAAAAAGGATAAGAATCTACGCTGTTCCAATCTATATGGCGTAATTCTTCATTAATAAGTTCTTGCGTTCTTTTTTGTTTAGAATCAAAGAACGAACAAGAACTTATTAGAATTAACACAAGAAAATAGATAACTCGTTTCATTACACCTGTTCTACGGGTGAAATTACGATTTTTTTGAGGAGTTTAATCTTTCGTAAAATGGATTTCTGACTTTAATTCAGAAATACGCTTTCTGACCATTTCATAGTAATATGGATGTTCGTTTGGATATCGCTTTAAGAAAATTTGATAATAGGCTAGTTTCTTTTGCAAGTCGGCACCAAATTGATCGTAGGTAGTGACTAAATTGTAATAAATTCGAACGTTAGCCCTATCTTCTTGGTGAGCCTTTTCATAAAGTTCAAAAGCAGATTTAATATCTTTTTGCTCGCGTGCTATTTCTGCCAATCGATTGTAACCATTAGCAAAAATCGGTTTTTGAACTTCCATTGCTTTGTTAATATAAATTTTAGCGCTGTCTAATTTGCTTTCTTTCTGATAAACACTCGCAAGGTCAAAATACGTCTGTGAATTGGTATCGTCTCTTTTTATCAAAATATGATAAGCTTTTTTTGCTTTACTAAATTCCCAATTTCTGTTATACGAAAAAGCTAATTTCTCGTACACATAATCTTTGTTCTCCCCTAATTCTAAAACCTTTTCAAACCATGGAATAGCATTTTCATATTGATAATCGTTAAAGAGAACCAACGCATGTAAATTAATGAGCGAGACATCATTCTCATAATAACGCAATCCTTTTAAAATATACGTTAATGCATTGTCGCGCTCTTGTTTAATAGTGTAATGCTTTGCAAGCTGAAACAGACTTCTAAGATGTGTACTATCTAATTTAATTGCTTTTTTGTATTGTTTTAAACTTGCGTCTGTAGCATTTAAATGACGGTTGACTTCCCCCAAATAAAATAGAAATTCCGGATTAGTTGTATTGAGATTAGACAAATTTGTAAACACTGATTTTGCGTCTTCAAACCTATTTACTTTCAGCAATAATTTCCCAAGTTCAAATTGTGCGAGTTGATTTTCAACATCTTCCTCAACTACATATTGATACTGTGTAATAGCTTTCTCATAATTTCCAACGGCATTGTAACTTCTTGCAATCTGTAGCGCAGCAGAAAGTCCGCCAACTTTGGAATATTCATTAATCGCATTTGAATAATTACCTATTGAATATAAACTATCGGCAAGAGTCAAGGCCGAAGATTGGGCTTCGACTTTAGCAATTAGCATCAATAGAATTACTATAAAAAGTCGATTCATTTAATTAGTTTTTTATTGCAACTTAAACTGTACAGGAATTGAAAAAGGTACATTAACTGCTTTCCCTGATTGCTTTCCCGGAGTCATTTGTGGCAACCTTTTTATGATACGTTCTACCTCATCTTCTAATAATTTATCAGGACCGCGCATTTTTATGTTCTCTATAGTTCCCTCTGAAGAAATCATAAACATAGAACTTACCCTACCCTCAATATTAGCATCTATAGCTGCTTTGGGATAGTTAAAATTCTTACTGATGTGTTTTTGAATTTTCTCATTAAAGCAAGCGCGCTTATCGTCTACATCTTCACAACCCGGAAAGATTGGAACTTCATCAACTTCTGAAAATGAAAACTCAGAAGAACTTAGGTAATCCAATTTAAAAACTACGGGAATTGAAAATGGTACATTAACTGCTTTACCAAGGTGCTTTCCAGGAGTCATCTGTGGTAGTCTTTTAATAATACGCTCTACCTCATCTTCCAATAGCTTATCAGGACCTCGCATTTTAATGTTCTCTATAGTACCTTCTGAAGAAATCATAAACATCGTATTTACCCTACCTTCAATATTGGCATCTTGTGCAGCTTGAGGATAGTTAAAATTCTTACTGATGTGTTTTTGAATTTTCTCATTAAAGCAAGCGCGCCTATCGTCTGCATCTTCACAGCCAGGGAAGATTGGAACTTCTTCAACTTCGGCAAAAGCAAAATTTTGACTAGATTTTAAGCTAGTACTATCAATAGTATCCTTATCATCTAATTTAGGTTCCATTTCGCAACTAGTATATAGAAGCATTCCTAACACCATTGGTACTAGCAGCAAATACTTCAACTGCCATACTTTCTTTGATTTTGATTTTTGTAACATGACGATTCGTTTTTTGATTAATGATTTAGTAAAAAATTGATTGATGAATGATATATGTTCGGTTTGAAAAACCTGAGCCAATAACTGCTCATAATGTTCTGATTGGTGCTCTTTTGATACTTGAGCATCGGCAATAAATTCATGTAATTCTGAAATACGATTTTGATACACGTACACTAGCGGATTAAACCAGCCTACCACTCTCATAAACTCAAAGAACAATAAATCATATGTATGTCCTTGTTTTATGTGTACCAATTCATGGGCAATTATGGTATCGTGTTTCATTTTCAACACCTTGTCTCCAATAAAAATCGATGTAAAGAATGAAAAAGCTATGTTGCTATTTGTTATAATAATTTGAGTAAATGATGGATAAGTAACCTTCTCTCCGCTCCTTCTTAAAAGGTATAATTGTCTAATCTTCAATCCGAATAACAACAATGCCACTAACATTCCGCCATAAAGAATACCTTCTTGCCAAGTAATATTCCAGCCCGATGATTCTTGAACCTGCGCTACAACAGCTTCATTTTGCAATTTCCATAAATACTCAGGATATGAAGCAAAGGTTTGTGGCACTTGTTGCATAAAAGCTTCTATTTTTACCCAAGGCAGAACCAAAGACAATACAAACGTTCCTAACAGATATAATCTGTTCCATTGAAAAAAGGTTTCCTTTTTCAAGTAAAAATCATAAAAAACCAAGAAAAGAAGCTGAAAGGCAATGCTCTCTAAAATGTATTGTATCATGGTTTTTCCTTTTTAATTTCATTTAGTACCGATTCTAATTCTGACAGGCTCATATCATTCTTCTTCATAAAAAATGACACCATACTTTTAAAAGAACCTTGAAAATAGCCGTCTACCAATTTGTTGATGGACTGATTACTATAGTCCGATTTCTTAACCAAAGGAAAATACAAATAGCCTTTACCCAGTTGTTCATGATCAACAAAACCCTTACTCTCCAGTATTCTTACAATGGTAGAAACGGTATTGTAAGCGGGTTTTGGTTCCGGTAATTTTTCAATGATCGATGCTACGTTACATTTCTGCAAGTCCCACAATACGATCATTACTTCCTCCTCTGCTTTCGTCAATTGTTTCATTCAACTAATCTTTTAGTTCTATGGTCAAATATAACTAAATATTTAGTTTAAACTAATTTTATAGTTGAAAAATTTTATTATGATTACCACACATGTAACAAATGCACCCTATATTAGTCTTATAGGCAACACTAATTATATGCAATGGATATTTTTTTATTAGTTCTTGGGTTTGTTTTAATGCTCGTAGGCATTTTTGGCAGTTTTTTACCTGTACTACCAGGACCTCCAATTAGTTGGGTAGGTCTACTTTTACTCTACTCTACTAGCGCTATAGCCATGAACTGGACCTTCTTGGGCATTACCTTGGCGATTGCATTGATCGTTTTTGGGTTAGATTATGTAATACCAGCCATGGGCACCAAAAAATTTGGTGGCACAAAAGCCGGAGTTATTGGTACTACCATAGGTTTATTGGTTGCCTTATTTTTCCCAGTTCTAGGACCTTTTGGAATAATTATCTGGCCCTTTGTAGGTGCCTTGGTAGGAGAGTTATTAAATAAGGCGGATAAAAAAACCGCTACGAAAGCGGCTTTTGGTTCTTTTCTAGGTTTTTTAACGGGGACATTTTTGAAATTCATGGTCGCCATAGTTTATTTGGGACTCTTCATTTCAAAAGCATGGGAGCATAGTAATGCGTTGTTTCCTTTCTTCAACTAAAGAAAGGAATTACTCGGTAATCCATTCGGTTTTTGCTTTAATAGACCCGCGTTTACCCTTATTTAATTCTCCATCAAAATTGCCCATGTAGAAGAAACCTAAGCATTTTTCACCATTGGCCAGGTTTAAAAACTCGCCCATGTGTTTTATAAGCCCTGGTGAAGACCAATAGGACCCAATGCCCATTTCCGTGCACTGCAACCACATGTTCTGCACGGCCATAGAAACGGCTGCTACTTCTTCCCATTCAGGTAATGATTCTTTAAGATCTCTTTGCATGCAAATAGCAATAATAACAGCTGCCTTTTTTGGGTTCTCCTGTAATTTTTTAATCTTGGATGTCTTTGGCTTTGGGTCTAACTCCTCATACTTTTTTGCCAAAAACGCACCAAGTCTGCCCTTGGCATCACCCTGAATGACTTTAAATCGCCAAGGCTCTGTACATTTATGGTTTGGCGCCCAGTTTGCAGCTTCTAACACCTTCTCTATATCTGCTTTCTTAATGGGCGTACCATTATATTGTACCGGAAATACCGATCGTCTCTTCTTTATTATATCTAATATCATAATGTTCGTTATTTGTTTGTTCGCCAAGCGCAGCACGCTCTATTTTCTCTATTCTATTTTCTAATCTCTTTTATTAATCAAAGTAAAATTAAGATTTGAAAACCTCATTCTATGTTAGATTAGTATTAAAACTTATCCTTCTAATAGCAACTCCATACAATTCTTAAGAACAGGATTGGTATGTTCCTTTTTCCAAATGACGGACAAATTAGCTCTTTGGGGTATCTCCTTCAACTCAATAAACTTTACCCGCATTTGAAAGCCATTTTGTAAAGATGTGGGCACAATAGCTATGCCCATATGATTCTCTACCAATTTAAATATGGTATGCGCGTGAACCGATTTATGAGAAATTTTTGGAGCAAATCCCGCATCTTTACATATACTGATAATAGTATCATAATACAGCGGACTATAAGCCTGACTAAATAATATAAAATCTTCATTCGCAAATCGATTCATACCATCAAACTCCCTGGTCAACATAGGATATCTTTCTGGCAATACCAGAGAAAAAGTATCGGTAAATACCGTTTTCATTTCCAAAGTGTTGGGCACCCTACTCACACGGACAAAACCCATATCTAACTTATCCTTTAAAACCGCATCTACCTGGGCAAAATTAGAAAGCTCTTCTAAAGATGTTTTTACTTTAGGATATTTATCTTTTATCCGTAAAAGCATTTTTGGAATTACCTGTTGCATAGCAGATCCCAAAAAACCTATCCGTAACTCGCCACTATCACCATCTCCTACCAATTTCAACTGACGCTCTACTTTTTCCATGTGACTGAATATGTATTCAACCTCTTTTTTTAAATAGTGCCCCGCAGGTGTTAAACCCACTTTTTTCTTGTTTCTTTCAAACAATTGGGTCTCAAGAATTTCTTCCATTTGCTTTATTTGCCTGCTGAGACCGGGTTGGGAAATAAATAATTTTTCCGCGGCCTTTCTAAAGTGTAATTCTTGGGCTACCGCTAAGAAATACGTTAGGTGCCGCAATTCTATTTGATTACTCATAGTTATGAATTGATGATAAAATTGATATTACCAAGTATTAAAAATAGATATTAATTTTAATAAAATTCTTGAAAAGCAAAAGCTATGGGTAAACAGACCTTTAAATTAGGAGAAGATTGGCTTACGGCGGGCAAAGCCATGCAGATCGTAAACAATGAATACGCGGTAACACTTTCCAGAACTACAGAACAAAAAATTACCGATAGCTGGAAAATAGTTCAAAACATTGTAGATAAAGGTCACCCAGTTTATGGTATAAATACTGGCTTTGGTCCGCTCTGTACGACCAAAATATCAAAGTCCGAAACCAATATTCTACAGACCAACATACTTCAAAGTCATAGCGTTGGTGTTGGTGAACCCGTAGACAATGACATCGCTAAACTAATGCTGATCCTTAAAGCCCAGTCACTGGCCAAGGGATATTCGGGCATAGCCATTGAAACCTTAAACCGTATAATCTGGCACATTGAAAACAATGCCACACCTGTGGTCCCCTCCCAAGGATCTGTTGGTGCTTCTGGGGATCTAGCTCCGTTATCCCATTTATTTTTACCATTAATCGGTTTAGGTAAAGTGCAATACCAAGGTGAAATAATTTCAACAGCATCACTATTCAAAAAAACAGGGTTAGCACCTATTGCCTTAGGACCAAAAGAAGGGTTGGCACTTATAAACGGTACTCAATTTATAGCGGCACATGCCGTAAAAGTGGTAGTACAATTACATGCTATTTTAGCTCAAGCAGATGTTATTGGCGCTATGATGATAGAAGGTTTACAAGGGTCTGTAAAACCATTTTACAATGAACTACATGCGCTACGCCCATTTAAAGGAAATGTTCATGTTGCAAAAAGGGTTAAAAAATTACTGAAGGGTTCAGAAATTATGGAAGCCCATGTAGATTGCGAAAAAGTACAAGACCCCTACTCCATTCGCTGTATACCACAAGTTCACGGTGCCTCAAGAACAGCATGGTTACATCTTAAAGAATTATTGGAAGTAGAATTAAATTCGGTTACGGACAACCCTGTTATCATCAATGAAGAACTGACCATAAGCGGTGGTAATTTTCATGGTCAGCCTCTAGCAATGGCATTGGATTATGCATGTTTGGCCGCATCGGAAATCGGTAATATTTCAGACCGTCGAATTTATCTTTCACTGGAAGGTAATAGTCCAGGTGTGCCCAAATTGCTCATGAACGATACAGGTATCAATTCCGGATATATGATCTTACAATACACCACTGCGGCTTTGGCAAGTGAAAACAAAGGACTATGTTTTCCGTCCAGCGCGGATAGTATTCCTACTTCACTTGGTCAAGAAGACCATGTTAGTATGGGCTCCATTGGCGGTAGAAAAGCATTGCAGGTAATTGGCAATGTTGAAAAAATATTGGCTATTGAGTTGTTGACAGCCGCCCAAGCTTTTGAATTTAGAAAACCATTGAAATCGGGTATTTATTTAGAAGAGGTTCATAATGCCGTTCGTGAGCGTGTTGCCTTTGCCAGTAAAGACCGTGTATTTGCAGATGATATTGAAAAGGGTATTGCAATGATCAAGGATCGGACAATACTAAACGTTATAGACCGTGTACAAGCAGAACATAACATATCTTTAAAAACAAAACACTCAGAAGAGTTCGAAAATTACTAGTTGCATGACACAGAGAACACTCATAGGTCCGTTTAAACAGATTATTCCCATGACGGGGCTAAAACTAAAAGGCGCCATTTTAGACAATGAACTAAACGTCATTGATGATGGCGGTATGGTAATAGAAAATGAACAGATTTTGGCAATAGGCAATTTTGAAGATTTAAAATTGAAATTCCCAGAAATAGCTATTCATCAACTAAAAGGAAATCATGTTTGCTTACCCGGTTTTATAGATGCTCATACCCACATTTGCTTTGGCGGATCACGCGCTAAAGATTATGCCATGCGAAATGCCGGAAAATCATACTTAGAAATCGCAAATGCAGGTGGTGGTATTTGGGATACCGTTACCCAAACCAGAAAAGCGAGTATGGAAGAATTGACCAAAAACACCATAAAAAGAGCCAATCGTCATTTAAAAAACGGTACCACAACGCTAGAAGTTAAAAGTGGCTACGGATTAACAGTTGATGAGGAACTGAAAATGCTCCGCGCTATTAAAGAAGCCGATAAAGTGGCTTTGCCCGAATTAATATCTACATGTCTTGCCGCACATATGTTACCCAAAGATTTTGAGGGATCCGAAACAGTGTACTTAAAAATGATCAGCGAAGAGTTATTCCCAGTTCTTAAAAAAGAAAATCTAACAAATAGAATTGACTCTTTTATAGAACAGAGCGCTTTTTCTTCGGAAGATATAAAAGCATATTTCTTGAAAGCGAAGGACCTGAATTTTGACATTACCGTACATGCAGACCAATTTTCAACAAGTGGAAGCAAGGTAGCGGTGGATTACAATGCCATTAGCGCGGATCATCTTGAAGCAAGTACGGACAACGAAATTGATCTTTTGGCAAACAGTGATACCATAGCCGTAGCCTTACCAGGTGCTTCAATAGGACTTGGGTGCAATTTTACGCCCGCAAGAAAATTATTAGATGCCGGTGCAGCACTTGCCATAGCCAGTGACCACAACCCAGGTTCTGCCCCTATGGGCGATTTATTGACCCAAGCCAGTATATTGGGAACTTTTGAAAAATTGACCAATGCCGAAGTCTTAGCAGGAATCACTTTTAGAGCCGCAGCCGCTTTAAAATTAGAAGACCGCGGTAAATTGGAAGTGGGGCATTTAGCTGACCTGGCCGTTTTTCATTCGGATAATTATCAAGATATTCTTTATAACCAAGGAAATTTAAAGCCCTGTATGATATGGAAAAATGGGGTATTGGTTTTTGATAGGCACAAAGCCCCCTAGCCCCCAAAGGGGGTACTCCTAAAAAGCATTAATTCTATAGTATAAAATTTAAAAAATGGATTTCAAAGCGCAGATACAAATGGGAATACCTACAGAATTACCTCCAAGAAAGGAGCGTTCTTCAACGGTAAGCCATGCACCTAACCGAAAGCAAATACTCTCAAAAGAAGAGAAAAAATTGGCGATCAGAAATGCGCTACGCTATTTTCCGGCAGACTGGCATGCCGTTCTCGCACCTGAATTTGCAGAGGAATTACAAAAATATGGTAGAATATACATGTATCGTTTTCAGCCAGATTATGATATGCATGCAAGAGCAATTTCAGCATATCCGGCACGGACTAGTCATGCTGCTGCAATCATGTTAATGATCCAGAATAATTTAGATCCAGCGGTAGCCCAGCATCCACAAGAACTCATTACCTACGGTGGCAATGGTGCCGTTTTTCAGAATTGGGCACAATACCTTTTGACCATGCAGTACTTATCTGAAATGACCAAGGAGCAAACCTTGCATATCTATTCTGGTCATCCTATGGGTTTGTTTCCTTCATCAGCAGATGCCCCAAGAGTTGTCGTTACCAACGGAATGATGATTCCCAATTACTCTAAACAAGACGATTGGGAAAAATACAATGCGCTTGGTGTAACCCAATATGGTCAAATGACCGCGGGTTCATATATGTATATTGGTCCGCAAGGTATAGTGCACGGCACCGCAATTACCGTAATGAATGCATTTAGAAAAGTACTGAAGGCGGATGAAAATGCCAACGGAAAAATATTCTTAACTGCAGGTTTAGGCGGAATGAGCGGCGCACAACCAAAAGCCGGCAACATTGCCGGATGCATCACCATTTGTGCAGAAGTGAATGCACTTGCAGCAAAGAAAAGACACGAACAAGGCTGGGTAGACGAATTAATAGACAACCTTGATGATTTAGTAAAAAGAACCAAAGAAGCCAAGAATAAACAAGAAATAGTATCATTGGCTTTTATTGGCAATGTTGTAGACGTATGGGAACGTTTTTTTGCAGAAGAATTATTCATTCACCTAGGATCTGACCAAACCTCTTTACATAACCCATGGGCAGGAGGGTACTACCCAGTTGGGTTAACTTTTGAAGCGTCTAACGAAATGATGAATAAGCAACCGGAGGCATTTAAAACGAAAGTTCAAGAATCGCTACGTAGACATGCCAACGCTATAAACCTACACACCAAAAAAGGCACATACTTTTTTGATTATGGAAATGCCTTTTTACTCGAAGCCTCAAGAGCAGGTGCAGAAGTAATGGCAGAGAACAATATAGATTTTAAGTATCCGTCATACGTACAGGATATATTAGGACCCATGTGTTTTGATTATGGTTTTGGACCATTCAGATGGGTTTGCTCCTCTGGTACATTGGAAGACTTAAGAAAAACAGATGCCATTGCCTTACAAGTGCTAAAAGAGATTAAAAAAGACGCTCCATCAGAAATACAACAACAATTAGAAGATAATATTAAATGGATTTCTGAAGCAGAACAAAACAAATTGGTAGTGGGTTCTAAAGCTAGAATATTATATGCAGATGCAGAAGGAAGGGCAAAAATTGCATTGGCTTTCAACAAGGCAATTGAGGACAAAAAGTTAAGTGCTCCGGTAATTTTAGGACGCGACCATCATGATGTAAGCGGCACCGATTCTCCATACCGAGAAACTAGTAATATTTACGATGGCAGTAAATTCACAGCAGATATGGCCATACACAATGTCATTGGCGATAGCTTTAGAGGTGCAACCTGGGTATCTATACACAACGGTGGTGGCGTAGGATGGGGCGAAGTCACCAACGGCGGATTCGGTATGGTACTAGATGGCTCTACAGATGCAGAGCGCAAATTGAAAAACATGTTGTTTTATGATGTCAACAATGGTATTGCAAGACGAAGCTGGGCAAGAAACAAAGAAGCAATGTTTGCATTACAACGAGAAATGGAAAGAACGAAATTATTTAAAGTAACATTCCCTACCTTAGTAGAAGACCAACTTATTGATAAATTATTCTAACAATATATGTCACATTATACTAAAGCAAATAAAGAAAATTGGTTTGGTCGAGTATCTGGTGAAGAACTCTATTTACATGAGAAAATTAGATTCTCAAGTATAAAAGATCCTATCAATATACCAGAGCACACAACCATTGCCATACTAGGCTATAGTAGTGATGAAGGTGTTATACGTAATTTAGGAAGAATTGGTGCTGCATTTGGCCCCAACGCTATTCGGAAACAGTTGGGTAAAATGACCAATCATTTAAAAGAAAACTCACAGTTATTAGATTTTGGAAATTTAGAATGTGAAGAAGATGACCTTGAGGCTTTACAAGAAGATTTATCCAATACTATCACTTCTTTACTTGACAAAGGTGCTAAACCAATAGTACTTGGTGGCAGCCATGATCTTGCCTATGGTCATTACAACGGACTAAAAAATTATCTAAAGCCAGATAAGAAATTAGGTATTATCAATTTTGATGCACATTTTGATTTGAGAGCCAACATTGACGGTAACAATTCTGGCACTCCATTCTATCAAATTGCGATAGAACAGGAAGCTAAGAACGAATCTATAAAATATATGGCCTTAGGTATTCGAAAAGATGCGAATACCAGAGTCCTTTTTGATTTTGCAGAATCGCGCAATGTCAACTATCTACTTCAAGAGCATTTTAACATTAATTATTTAGAACATGTTCAACTAAGGCTTATTCAGTTCATGGAGGATGTAGATTATATTTATACTACCATTGATCTTGATGGATTCTCTTCTGCCTACGCCCCAGGTGTAAGCGCGGCATCACCTATGGGTTTTTCTCCAGACATTGTGCTAGAAAGCTTAAAGTTGATTATTGAATCTGGCAAATTATTGGGATTGGATGTTGTAGAGCTAAACCCCAATTACGATATAGACGACCAAACTGCAAAACTTGCTGCGTCTTTAGTACACTATGTTATTCATAAAATTTAGGGTAAAAACAAAAAAAGCCTCCCTTAATGGAAAGCCTTTCATTGGGTTCTATCGGTTGAATCCGATAAACACAATTGCCTCAAATATTCTTTGAGACACAACACAACGCCGTAAAGGTAATAAAGCTTTTTAAATAAAAATAACGGTCTGTACAATTCTTGTAAAAACTAAGATCTATACACCTATTATTGATCTTCATCACCCTTAAAAAGCTTATAAATATATTGCTTCTCTTTCAAGGTAAATTGTTTGTTCTCAAACCAGTCATGCACCTTGATCTTTTCATTTTCTATCTGGGCATTTCTAATGGCTTTTAAAGACACAATGTGCCAATGAGTACCCTTGTTACGAGAAACGGAATACCCAACATCTTCCATAATATAAGACTGTTTAGGTCTATTTATTAATCGGACTCCGTTTTTTAGAACGGCTAATGTTTCTGTTAATCGTACAACTTCAGAAAAAGAATATCTGGCAAAATCGTTGAAACCATTCTGCTCTACATTATATAATTTATCTCCAATTTTAAGGGTATCCATAACTTAAAAAAGGTACAAATTTAAAATACCTGTTAGGGTAATGGAATAATTAACGAGTATAGTTATCCACAAAATAAATGAATAAAAAACATAACCAAGTAAATGTTACGCCATACCCTTCATGGTCAACAGGGTAGTTGCCCAAACGATAACCGAAGATAAAAAGATGCCTATGGTATTCGCTAAAAAAGCTTTTTTTCTTTCAATTTTAAATAAGTAACTAGCAATGCTACCTGCATAAACACCTGTACCCGGCACTGGTAGCATTACAAAGAATATAAGTCCGTAAAAACCATACTTTTTAATTTTATCACCAGATCCCGTTTTTGCCCGTCTTGCCACAAACAACGCATTCTTTTTATAGAAATGCCATCTTAATAAATATCGATTAACGGTATTTAAAAAAAACATCATGATAGGAAATACCAGAACATTCGCTAAAAAACAAACTGCCAATACCACGTAAATATTTACTCCATGAAGTAGACCATAGGGTATACCAACTTTAGCCTCTCCTAATGGGGAGATACTCCAAAGTGCTGCTATAAGTATATCTTTCAACAAAACGTTCTTTTTAAGCGAATGCAAAATTACGTTGTTCTTGAAAAATTGTTTGCCATTTATATCATAAATGTTGTCAATTACCAATTTATATAGATAAACTACTTAAGTTGAAAAATTGTTAGCGCTTAAAATCATATAATCTCAAATTATCCAATCATGATAACCTAGCAACATCATTTATTTGGTATTTTTAATAACTAACAACAACTAATATCAACACAAAACAACATGGATCAAAAGAATTCCAGAAGATCATTTTTAAGACAAGCATCTTTAACCACTGCTGCACTTGGCACCGCCCCCTATTTATTATCGGCATCAACAAATAAAGTACAACTACTACATAGAGAATATTCGTTTGATCAGTATGGTAGTAACGACCATATAAATATTGCACTAATTGGTTCAGGAATTCAAGGCATATATGATACACAAGCCGCCTTAATGGTAGATGGTGTAAAAATTGTAGCTGCTTGTGACCTATATACGGGCAGGCTTGATCGCGCCAAAGAATTATGGGGCAATGATATTTTTGTAACAAGAGATTATCGAGAAATATTAAGTAGAAAAGATATTGATGTCGTGTTGATTGCTACACCAGACCATTGGCACCAAACCATTACAGTAGCAGCATTGAAAGCTGGAAAACATGTGTATTGTGAAAAACCAATGGTTCAAAATTTCAACCAAGGCCAAGAAATTATAAAAGCGCAAAAAGATTCAGGTAAAATCTGTCAAATAGGTAGCCAAGGCATGGCTTCCCTTGGTAATGAAAAGGCAAAAGAACTATATGAAGATGGTGCCATTGGTGATATTGTAATGCTAGATATGTACAATGATAGATATTCAGCCGAAGGTGCTTGGCAATATCCCATACCAACGGATGCCAATAACAATACCGTAGATTTTGACACTTTTTTAGGAAACGCACCAAAGGTACCTTTTGATAATAACCGCTTTTTTAGATGGAGAAATTATCAAGATTATGGTACCGGAGTAGCCGGTGATTTATTTGTTCATGCCTTCTCTACCTTAAATTATGTAATTAGCTCAGATGGTCCTAACAGAGCCATGGCTACAGGCGGGCTACGTTATTGGAAAGACGGCAGGGATGTTCCAGATGTTTCCATTACATTATATGACTACCCTAAAACCGAAACACATTCGCCTTTTAATGCGGCATTTCGCATCAACTTTATTGCGGGCAGTGGAGGCGGTGGCGGTTTTAAATTAATTGGCACTGAAGGAGAAATGGAAATTGGTCAAAATTCGGTAACCGTTAAACGTTCTAACCTAGGCTTAGAACCCAGTGGTTATTCAATGATTTCATTTACTGAAGGCATGCAAGCGGAAATAAGAAAGGAATATGCCGCTAAAATATTAAATACTAGAACAAGTAAATTGGCTACGGGATCAACAACTTGGCAAGCACCACGTGATTATAAAGGAGCGCATTATGACCATTTTTATAATTTTTTTACCAGCATAAGAGAAAATGGAAAAGTAATACAAGACCCAAAATTTGGACTAAGGGCAGCAGGAGCAGCTTTGTTGGCAAATGAAAGTTATACTAGAAAACAACCGGTAAATTGGGATCCAACAAAAATGAAATTGATCTAGTTAATTTTCTTCCGTTTCAACAAATTGGATATGGCGTTCCAAGTTTTCTTCAATTGAAATAAAAGATTCTATACCACGTATTCCAGAAATACTCAGAATTTCGTCTTGATATACCTGCTTATAATGAAAGCTATCCCTTGCATGCATTTTTATGAAGACGTCATACTTTCCGGTTACGTGGTGTATTTTGACCACCTCTTCAATTTCGTTCAATCTTTCCATTACCTTTTTAAATAAACTGATCTCACTTAAAAAGATTCCCAAAAATATGGTCATCTTCCACCCCATTTTTGCATAATCAAGACTTAAAGTTGCCCCGGTAATAAGACCCATTTCTCTCATTTTACGCATTCGCATGTGCACCGTACCTGGAGAAACAATTAATTTTTTGGCAACATCTGTATACGGGGTCTGGGCATTTTCTGCCAAAATATTTAAAATACTGAAATCTACGTGATCAAGTTTATTCCTCATTTTTCATAATCATTTGAAATATTCATTGAATTATTACAAGGTTTTAATCCATTTTAACAAATTTAATTTATAATTAGTTAAATTTTAGTAATTATATGACAATAAAAAGGCTTAAAAATGAGGTTTTCTTTATAATTCTCTAATCAAATTGACAAATGCATAAAAAGAGGGTTTTAGAATAATTATGCCATATCCGCACATTTTCAACAGCGAACAAATCACTTCTTACATTATCGGTATAATTTTAAACAAAATCTAACTATTATTCAATAAAACAAGCTAAACGACCTGTATTTACAAGCCGTTGTAAGCATAGGCTATTTCCATAATCCTTGAACATTCAATAATATTGTTTAGCACTAAACATGAACATTTACCATAGTAGCGAACATGTTTATATCGATAAATAAAATCGATGTTTGGTTACTTTATTTATAAGGAACAAACAACCCATTACCAACATTTCAAACTTGAACAAAGATGAAAACAACAGTAAACAGAAGAGATTGGCTTAAAAAAGGAGTTCTTTCAGCTGCAGGAGTTATGGCAGCACCTTATTTGACCTACGGGGCTTTTCCGTCACAACCTATTGCGTTAGATGCCAACGGTAATATTCCCTACACTCCTTTTTTTAAGGAGTATTTACCACAAGCACCAATGCAACCTTTAGCCTTAGCGGCTAAGCTAAATGCAAATGAAAACCCTTATGGACCATCACCAATGGCTGTTTCTGCCATGCAGGAGTACGCACCAAAAGGAAATCGTTATGCATGGAAAGAACTATATCAGTTAATGGATAAGATTGCAATTGAAGAAGGTGTTAAGCAAGAGAATATAATGATGGGGCCTGGCTCATCTGATCTTTTGGAAAAAACCGCCATGGTATTCTTTCAAAATGGAGGAAATATCGTTTCTGCGGACCCGGCGTATATGTCACTTATTAAAGTTGCAGAAGCAACGGGTGCCACTTGGAAACCAGTTCCACTTAAAAAAGATTGGTCACATGATTTGGCTGCAATGGAAGCAGCTGTAGATGATAACACCAAGTTGGTATATATATGTAACCCTAATAACCCAACTGGTAGTATGACAGACCATGATGAACTTATTGATTTTTGCTCTCGTGTTTCTGAAAAGACCCCCATTTTTGTTGATGAAGCCTATTTAGGATTCTTGGATGACGCCACCAAAAAAAGTATGGTATCATTGATCAATGAAGGTAAAGACGTAATCATAGCCCGTACATTTTCAAAAATACAAGGTATGGCAGGTTTGCGTGTTGGTTATATTGTAGCACAACCAGAAACGCTAGGAATTATTCAAAAAATTACACGTGGCGGCATGGGAATCTCCTTACCATCTGTTTACGCTGCTATGGCAAGTATGGATGATGTTGCCTTTAAAGATAAATCCAGAAAACTAAATAAAGAATGTAGAGACTATGTATATGAAAATCTTGACAGATTGGGGTTTGAATATGTGCCTTCTTCTACCAGCTTTATTATTTTCCCCATACAAATGGACGGTAAACCCTTCTTAGAGAAGATGACCGCCGAAGGTGTTGGTGTAAGAGCTTTTGAAATCTATGGTAAAAATTGGTGCCGAGTAAGTATGGGCACTATGGATGAAATGAAGTTGTTTACAACTGCACTTGAAAAAGTGCTCGTTTAAGTTTGAATTAGTCCGGGAGTTGGGCATATAAAGCATTGCCTTGACACAAAGCCAAAGTTCAACTCCTTTGGGCTATTTCTAATTTACTTTACAACATCAAATCCCAATGAAATTTTCAACAGCATGAATTTTGCACTACAAAAAACCCTAGAATTAATACTGATTATAGGACTTGGACTACTACTTCAAAAGAAAGTGGCAAAGCAAGATTTAAAAGGGATAAAAGTTCTGATTTTAAGCGTTGCACTACCTGCAACTATTTTTGTTGCACTATTAAAAATAGAACTTAAGGGAACCTTATTGGTGTTTCCCCTAGTTGCATTAATTTTCAATCTTATAATGTTGGCAGCAACAAAATACTTCTTAGCTGCATCATTACACAAAGAAGAACAGAGCAAAAAGCGAACATTGATGATGTTGTTACCCTCAACAGCACCTGGGCTATCATGCTTTCCATTCATTGTAGCTTACTTAGGTGACGACACCTTAGCCTTAGCAGCACTTGCAGATATTGGAAACAAGATATTTGTACTTATCTTACTATACATGCTAGCCATGCATTGGTATCGTAAGAACTCCGTAATCAATAAACAGGAATCTTCTACAAGTAAGCTTAAAGGACTATTTATTTCATTGATCAATGAACCTATTAACTTGGTCATAGTCATAGGTTTGATCATGCTAGGTTTAGGACTTGATCTTTCATCACTACCAACCTTTTTTCAAAATACCGCATTGAGCATTAAAGATTTAATGACTCCGTTAGTGCTCTTGTTCATAGGTATGGCGGTAAGAATTAATAAAGGAGAGTTTAAATTGATACTTTCTATGCTGTTACGCAGAATGGGCCTGGCATTTTTAATAAGCGGTGTTTTTGCCTATACAATACCTGCATTAACGCCTGCTATGATTCTACTTCTAGTAGTCTTTCCGCAAAGTGCCTGTAGCTTTTGGCCTTTTGCCCACATGAGTGCCATACAATCTATGGAAGAAAAAGACGAACAGCCAAAACCTACATTCGATGTCAATTTTGGGTTGAACATTTTGGCTTGTTCCCTACCCTTTTCAACACTATTAATAATTGGCATATTCTCATTTAGCGAATACTTCATTAACCCGCTTACACTTCTTGGTCTAGGCGCAATAATTTTAGGGATTACATTTGCCCCCGATATTTTTAAATCTACCAGTTTTATGCTCGACAGAGAGCGTAAGAAGATGCCAAAATCAGTTAAACCAAAATCTAAGCTGACCATCGCAAAAAACGATTTCAAACATAAGACCGAGAAAACAATGAATGAAGCTAAGGCCAGCTAAACTTTAGTACGTTTCTTTCATCCATTCATAAGGCTTTCTTTTGATCCAAAGTCCCCTAGTAAAATCAGGAAAATCTTGGGGTTCGCCATTATTGGCAATAGAAGCCTCTGATAATGGTGTAACAGCACTCCAAGCAGCTGCATCGTAAGTGTCTAAAGGTGGCGCTATGTTTTGTTTTGCAGATTCAACAAATGAGTTAAGTACAAAGAAATCCATACCGCCATGACCTGCATTTAAGGCATACGCTCCATACTTTTTCCAAAGTGGATGATCATATTGTTCTAACCAAGGTTTTGCATCATCCCATTGATGTGGTTCAGACTTTCCTTCCACATAAATACGACTTCCGTCAACCTCCCAGAGTCCGTTTGCACCTTGTACGCGAAAACCTAAAGAATACGGTCTTGGTAAATTACAGTCATGGGTAATAATAATAGTTTCACCGTTTGCGGTATTAATGGTTGAGGTAATGACATCACCCTGCTTAAATTTAATTTTTGCATTTGGGTGTTCTGTTCCCCCCTGGCCAACAATATAATTGTGCAAGCCAATACCTTTTGTTGCATGTGAAGTCATAGATACAAATCTATTGCCCCTATTGACATCTGCCATTATAGCAACCGGCCCTAAACCATGTGTTGGGTATACATCGGCATTTCTCTTTACAGAATGTTCCGTACGCCATTTAGATTCAGAAATACCCTTTTCACCAAATTCAACACCTTTACCATAAGCCGTTTTGCCATCATTGAACTTTACATGACGTAAATCATGCTGATATCCGCATCTATAATGAACCATTTCGCCAAATACATTTTGCTTTACCATATTCAGAACGGCCAATACATCTCGCCTATAATTTACGTTCTCAAGGATCATCATATGGGTACCGGTACGCTCATGCGTATTCACAAGATCCCAACATTCTTCTAAGGTATTAGACGCAGAAACTTCAACACCTGCGTACTTTCCCGCTTCCATGGCATCTACCGTCATTCGGGTATGCCATAACCAAGGTGTAGCTATGATTACGGCATCAACCTCTTGCAGAGCTAATAGGTTTTTATAATCATGCTCATTAGACCCAAATACTTTAGGACTCTTACCATTTGCATCTGCAATATGCTTTTTGGCAATTGCTATCCTATTTTCGTCTATATCACAAATTGCGGTAACGTTAACGTCTTTTCTAAGTAATAAGTTCTGTAAATGATTAGTTCCCCTTAAACCTACTCCTATTAAACCTACATTTAGTTTATCCGTTACACTAAATTTTTTATGTGCAAAACCAGGTACTGTAACAATACCCATACTTGCTATTGATGTGTTTCTAATAAATTTTCTTCTCGTTGTCATTGTTGGTGGTAATTAAGAACACTGAATTTAAAAAAAGATACTGACTCATATTAACTAATCATCAATTTTAAAAGGGATACATCTAAAATTAGCCACAATTTCTATTAGCATTTCATATTTTTGGCATTTAAACACAAAAATCATGACATTACTTTTAATGGCTGCCGGTAGTGGTAGTAGATATGGAAAACTAAAACAATTTGATGATTTAGGTCCTAATGGTGAATTCTTAATGGAGTTTGCTATATATGATGCTATTCAGAATAACTTTGAACAAATAGTAGTTATTACCAAAAAAGAAAATGTTTCTTTTTTGGAGGAACATCTTTCAAAAAGAATTCCTAGCAATATTCAATTGAACGTTCTTGCTCAAGAACTTACAGATTTACCTGACGGAGTTACTTTTACAGGTGAACGTAAAAAACCTTGGGGTACCGCTCATGCAGTTTGGACGGCAAGAAATGTGATCAACGGACCGTTTGTAGTGATTAATGCAGATGATTTTTATGGTCAGTCTGCCTATAAAAAAGCTGCGGATTTCATGAAATCGGATGATAGTGCCTATGCACTTTTAGGTTATACCCTTAAAGATACTTTATCTGAGCATGGTTCTGTATCTAGAGGTGTTTGCGAAGTAAATGGCGATAACCTTGTATCTGTACAAGAGCGATTAAAACTGGTACAACAGGGAGATAAGATTATTGATGAGGATACTAATTTAGAATTTACAGGTGATGAACAGGCCAGTATGAACTTTTGGGTTTGTAGACCATCTATCTTTGATAAAATCGAATCTGAATTTAGAATTTTCTTAAAAGATGATGACCGTATCGCTAACAGCGAACTATACATTCCTTTAATGATACAAGAAATGTTACAGGCCAACGAAATTGAGGTTAAATGTATACCTTCTGGTGGAGATTGGTTTGGTGTAACATATGCCAGTGACAAGGAAAAAGCAATGAACAGTTTAAAGGAAAAATCCGATTCAGGAAAGTACCCTGCACCTATTTGGAAATAACCCTTTTCAACATATACCAGAACCCATTAGATTTTAATTTAGTGGGTTTTTTTATGCTCTAAATCGACTTTAACTAAAAAGAGTCCGATCTTATCAGACCGGACTCTTTTACGAGAACACTATATGAAAATGAAAAAATTTTATTCGTTTTTAATTACATTGTAAATATATAGGTAAGGTTAATTATTAGAAACAAATTGATGTCAACCCCCTATATTTTGTTGTCAGATGGGCTATTTTTGTTGTGAACTGAATCTATAGCTATGAAAATTAGAATAAAAGGCGATTCTGTACGGTTTAGATTAACCCAATCTGAAGTGAAAACATTATCGGAAAGTGGAGAAATTTACGACAGTACAAATTTTGGAACTACAAAATTTAACTATGGTGTAGTATTAAAGAGCGATATTGAGCAATTACATATCAATTTTGAAAACAGTAGTATTATCCTTTCTATGCCAGAGGCTAATGGCAGATCTTGGTTTTCCAATGATATCATAACTTTTGACCATACCTTGAAAACTACCGCTGGCAACAACCTGTACTTGCTATTGGAAAAAGATTTCACCTGTTTGGACAATACTATAGAAGACCAATCTGACAATTACCCCAATCCTAAGTTGAGTTAAAATATCCTATTTTAATCATTTGGAATACAGTTTTAATAGAAATGATTATAAACGTTACTATTACATTTCTTAAGTTTATTGCATGAATGCAAAAAACGAACGTAACGTCTCTTTTAGAGGGTCTGAAGAATTTCTGGATATTGAAGTAAAAGCACCTGTAACACATGCTGCAGGTTATTTAGGCGTACGTGAAGCCCTAAAGCATACATTCAAAGAAATGGGCGTATTACGATCAATGCGCACCTTGCTGAGCATGAACCAAAAAGACGGTTTTGATTGCCCAAGTTGTGCTTGGCCCGATCCCGAACACCCATCACCAGTAGCTGAGTACTGCGAAAATGGAGCCAAGGCCTTAGGTGATGAAGCTACTACCCAACATATTGGTGCAGATTTTTTCAAAAATAATTCGGTAGAAGAACTTTCCCAACTTACCGATTATGAACTCAACAAATTTGGGCGCTTAATTGAACCTATGGTATTAAGACCCGGCAACGTTCATTATGAACCAATTTCTTGGCAGGCCGCATTTGATTTGATCGCAGCTGAATTAAAAAAGTTGGACAATCCGGACGAGGCTATCTTTTACACCTCTGGAAGATCAAGTAATGAAGCTGCCTTTTTATACGGTATGTTTGCGCGTGCATTAGGCACCAACAACCTTCCGGATTGTTCTAACATGTGCCATGAGAGCAGCGGCGTTGCCTTGGGAGAAACCTTGGGCATAGGCAAGGGATCAACCACTTTAGAGGATTTATACGAAGCAGAGGTCATATTGATAGCTGGGCAGAACCCAGGTACCAATCACCCTAGAATGTTATCCGCATTAGAAAAATGCAAGCAGAACGGTGGTAAGGTCATTAGTATAAATCCGTTAGAAGAATCAGGATTAGTGAATTTTAAAAATCCGCAACATCTAGGCGGATGGATCGGCGGTGGGGAGGACATGGCAGATATTCATTTGGCGGTCAACATTAATCAAGATATACCTCTGGTAAAATTAATTTTAAAGAAATTAGTTGCATTAGAAGAAAAAGGAAATGCAGTTTTTGACCATGAATTCATTGAAAAATATACAGATGGTTATGAGTCTTTGATCTCTGATTTAAAAAACTACAATGCGGAAGACCTATTGGCGCAAACTGGCGTATCCGAAGAAAAAATAAACGACACGGTTGCACTATTGGCGAATAAATCTAAAATTATAGTGTGCTGGGCCATGGGTCTTACCCAACATAAGAATGGCGTAGAAAATATTAGAGAGTTCATAAATCTTCTATTATTGAAAGGAGCTATTGGAAAACCTAATGCAGGTACATGTCCGGTACGCGGCCACAGTAATGTTCAAGGTGATCGCAGCGTTGGTATTCAGCATTTTGTAGATAGTGCCATGAACGCACGTATTAAAGAACATTTAGGGTTTACCCCACCTGAGCATGAAGGTGTAGATGTTGTAGGCTCCTTAAAAGCGATGTATGAAGGTAATGCCAAAGTATTTATGTGCTTGGGCGGTAACTTTTTAATGGCGGCATCTGATACAGAATATACCGCAAAGGGAATTCAAAATTGCGATTTAACGGTACAGATCAGTACCAAATTAAACCGCACACATTTAATCACCGGTAAAACTGCCTTGATATTACCGACTATTGGAAGGTCTGAAAAGGATATGAAAAATGGCAAGCCTCGTCATTTTACGGTTGAAAATAGTATGGGCAGGGTAAAAAGATCCAAGGGAATATTAAAACCAGCTTCAGAGGCCATCATGAGCGAACCAGAGATTATTGCCAATTTAGGGCATACCTTGTTCGGCGAAGAACATCCTATGAACTGGAAATCTTTAGGTGAAGATTATGAATTGATCAGAAAGCGAATTGACCAAGTTGCAAAGGGGTTCAATGATACCGAAGAACGTTCAAAAGGCGCAGGCTATTACTTACCAAATAATGTACGTGAATTGGATTTTAGCATGTTACCCAACGGTAAAGCACAATTTACCATTAACAAACTTCCTGAACACACCTTGGAAAAAGATGAATACATGTTGATGACCATACGTTCTCACGACCAGTTCAACACCACTATTTACGGATTAGATGACCGTTACAGAGGTGTTTACAATGCAAGAAGAGTGGTTTTTATGAATATAGACGATATGAAAGCCATTGGTGTAAACAAACTTGACATTGTTGATATTACCAGTACTTATGACAGTATTGTAAGAACAGCCCATAATTTTAAGATCGTTCCATATAATATTCCTTCTGGAAATCTGGCTTCTTATTTTCCGGAGACCAATGTTTTAATACCCTACAATCATTTTGCCGATAAAAGCAAAACACCAATAAGCAAGTCTGTAAAGGTTAGACTAGTAAAGAAATAGTTAATAAATACATTTCTGAAATTCAATTACTTAACAATCTCGTAACCGAATAATAAGTTAACAGTAACCTTTCTATAATCATAAATTTTGAAACTTTACGGTCATAAGTTTCAGCATATGAAATCTACTGATTTGGCCGCCTTATGTATTGCCATTCTTGCATTTAATGTCAAGTTTGAGGTGGTTCTATCTCTTTCTAATTTTCTAAAATTCCCAAGAAAGGAATCCCTCATTCACTTATGAAAAAAAGACCGGTTGATATTGTGGTCATTTCCGATGTTCATTTAGGAACATATGGCTGCCACGCCAAAGAGCTTTTAAAATATTTAAAGTCCATTAAGCCAAAAGATGTAATCCTCAATGGCGATATTGTAGATATTTGGCAATTTAGCAAACGCTATTGGCCCAAGTCTCATATGAAAGTCATTAAACTTTTATTGGAGTGGGTAGCCAAAGGAATTCCAGTACATTATATAACAGGTAACCACGATGAACTTTTGCGGAAATTTTCGGGCAACAGTATGGGCTCATTAAATATTGTCAATAAAATGGTGATTCCGCTTGAAGATAAAAAAGCTTGGATTTTTCATGGTGACGTGTTCGATGTTACTATGCAGCATTCAAAATGGGTAGCCAAACTTGGTGCAAAAGGATATGACTTTTTAATTTTATTAAATAGAGCCATTAATTTCATCAGCAAAAAAATGGGCAAGGGTCCAATTTCAATGTCCAAGAAAATTAAGAACGGTGTAAAGTCTGCCGTTAAGTTCATAAACGACTTTGAACAGATTGCCGCAGATATTGCCATAGAAAATGGTTATGACTATGTTATTTGCGGTCACATTCACCAACCGGAAATTCGCAATATAAAAACAGATAAAGGAGAAGTCGTCTATTTAAATTCTGGAGATTGGATAGAAAATTTAACCGCACTTGAGTATCATAATGGTCACTGGAAACTATACTCTTATCTTGAAGATCAACTAACCATTGACCATAAAGAGGATAGTAAGGAAGAAACCTATGTATTGGAAAAAGCTGAACTGTTTCAAAGCTTGCTTGAAGAGTTTAGAATAAGTGGAATGACGCAACAGAGTAAATGAGAATACTATACGCAATTCAAGGTACCGGCAACGGACACTTGAGCAGGGCTAGAGATGTAATACCTGCAATATTAAAACATAATGTTTCATTAGATCTTTTAGTGAGTGGCATTCAAGCAGATATAAAACTACCCTATCCCATTAAGTATCAGCTAAAAGGATTAAGCTTTATTTTCGGCAAAAAAGGAGGTGTAGATGTTTGGAAAACCTATTACAAAGCAAACTCTATGCGTTTGCAGAAAGAGATAAAAAGTATACCGGTTGAAGATTACGACCTCATCATTAATGATTTTGAACCGGTTACGGCGTGGGCGTGCAAGTTAAAAAACATACCTTGCTATAGTTTTAGCCACCAAGCGGCAGTACTCTCCAAATTAGTTCCAAAGCCTAAAAAAACGGACAGAATGGGTAAATGGATTCTTAATAATTATGCACCCACCAGCCATCAATTCGGACTTCATTTCAAACCTTATGAACCTAATATCTATACACCTATAATCAGAAACGATATACGATCGGCATCAATTTCCAAAGGCGAGCATTATACCGTATATCTACCATCTTACAGTGATGAGAAATTGTTGAAGTTTTTAAGTAAGATGAAAAGGGTAAAATGGGAAGTATTCTCCAAGCACAATACCTATGAATATTTTAAAAAGAACATTCATATAAAGCCAATAACCAATGAGGCATTTGTAAAAAGCATGGCAAGTAGTAGAGGTATACTATGCGGTGCAGGTTTTGAAACACCCGCAGAAAGTCTACACATGCAAAAAAAGCTAATGGTAGTGCCTATGAAAGGGCAATATGAGCAGCAATGTAATGCAGCTGCCTTGGCAGATATGGGTGTACCGGTAATAAAATCGCTTAAAACAAAACACTTACCCAAGTTGCAACATTGGTTAGATACCGAAACCATTGTGCCGGTAGACTACCCAGATATTACCGACCAAATTGTGAGCCAACTATTAGAGAAATCTCTAAAAACACATTAAAAAGCCACTACTCTATTGAGAGAACAAGAAGAATTCTTTTTAAATGCCCATGAATTTGGCAAAAATTTCACTTGGGGAGTTTCCACCGCAGCATACCAAATTGAGGGCGCGTACGGCACCCATGGCAAGGGACCCTCTATTTGGGATACATTTACCACCAAACCAAATACGGTTTTAAATGGTGACAATGCCAATGTATCTTGCGATTTCTATCATAAATACAAGGAAGATATCCTATTGATGAAGTCCATGAATATTGACAACTATCGTTTCTCTATTTCTTGGACAAGAATTTTACCTAATGGTATTGGCTCTGTAAACGAACCAGGTATTCAATTTTATAATAATGTCATTGACTTTTGTCTAGAACAAGGTATTACCCCATGGGTAACCCTATACCATTGGGATCTTCCACAGGTGTTAGAGGATAAAGGCGGATGGACGAATAGAAACATTATACAATGGTTTTCAGAATTTACCAGCCTTTGCGCAACTTCTTTTGGAGATAGGGTTAAACACTGGATGGTTTTGAACGAACCCATGGTATTTACGGGTGCCGGTTACTTTCTAGGCGTACATGCACCTGGAAAAAAAAGATTGAAGAATTTTCTTCCCGCCGTGCACCATGCTGTTTTGTGCCAAGCGGAAGGTGGCAGATTACTTCGTAAACTAGTACCCAATGCCCAAATAGGCACCACGTTTTCATGTTCGCAAATTTCACCCTACAGACAAAATAACAGAGACAAGAAAACAGCTGTTCTGGTAGATGCCTTATTGAATCGGTTATTTATTGAGCCAGCATTGGGTTTAGGTTATCCAACCAAAGAAGCTCCGGTTTTAAAAAAACTACAACCTTACATTCAACCTACTGACATGGAAGATTGCCTGTTTGATTTCGATTTTATCGGAATTCAAAATTACACTCGAGAAAAAGTAAAATATAGTCTTTTGGTACCGTACATAAGAGCTAAAATTGTAAAGGCAAGTAAGAGAAATGTACCTACAACTTTGATGGATTGGGAGGTATATCCGCCTAGTATTTACAACATGATCAAGAAATACAGTTCATACCCGCAAATTAAAAAAATCATCATCACCGAGAACGGTGCTGCTTTTAAAGATTCCATTGACGGAGAAATTATAAATGATATCGCTAGGGTAAATTATTTGCAGCGTTATTTAAACCAAGTGCTTAAAGCCAAAAAAGAAGGGTTGAATATCCACGGATATTTCGTGTGGACCTTTACGGATAATTTTGAATGGGCAGAAGGGTATTACCCTAGGTTTGGCTTGGTACATATTAATTTTAAAACCTTAAAAAGGACTATTAAAGCCTCTGGTAAATGGTTTGCCGATTTTTTATCGCGAAAAAATTAGCATTAAAAAAGCCGATGTCTCCATCGGCCATAGCTTATATCTAAAAAAAACATGCACACATCTTACACGCGCAAATCAAAGATAGATGGTGTTCAACAGTTAAATGTTATGCCCATTAAAGCATACCGTTAAATTATTGAAAAGCAGGCATTCCAGTAATATCCGCCCCTGTAATCAGTAAATGAATATCATGAGTACCCTCATAGGTAATTACACTTTCCAAATTCATCATATGCCTCATTATACTATATTCACCGGTAATACCCATACCACCTAGAACTTGTCTCGCCTCTCGTGCTATTTTAATGGCCATTTCTACATTATTCCTCTTGGCCATAGATATTTGGGCAGAGGTTGCCTTCCCTTGATTCTTTAATTGACCTAGTCTAAAGGCCAATAACTGGGCTTTGGTGATCTCCGTAATCATTTCTGCCAATTTCTTCTGCTGTAATTGAGTTGCCGCAATAGGTTTACCAAATTGAATACGTTCTTTGGCATATCTTAATGCAGTATCATAACAATCCATAGCAGCACCTATAGCACCCCAAGAAATACCAAATCTGGCAGAATCCAAACATCCTAATGGCGCCCCTAGACCAGATTTATTAGGTAATAGGTTTTCTTTAGGGACCTTTACATTATCAAATATCAATTCACCGGTAGCCGAAGCTCTCAATGACCATTTGTTATGGGTTTCCGGTGTTGTAAAACCTTCCATTCCACGCTCCACGATCAAACCATGAATACGTCCTTCCTCGTTCTTTGCCCATACTACCGCAATATCACAAAATGGAGCATTGGAAATCCAAAGTTTGGCTCCGTTCAAAAGATAATGATCGCCCATATCCTTATACTTGGTTTCCATACCACTAGGATTAGAACCATGGTTTGGTTCGGTCAACCCAAAAGAGCCCATCCATTCGCCAGTAGCCAACTTAGGTAGGTATTTTTTACGTTGGTCTTCGGTTCCATACGTATAAATAGGATACATTACCAAAGAGGACTGTACCGATGCCGTAGAACGAACACCACTATCTCCCCTTTCAATTTCTTGCATAATAAGTCCGTAACTAATTTGATCTAATCCTGCACCGCCGTACTCCTCAGGAATATAAGGTCCAAAAGCACCAATTTCGGCCAAGCCATTTATTATCTGCTTAGGAAATTCAGCTTTTTGGGCATATTCTTCAATAATTGGGGATACGTCTCTTTTTACCCATTGACGTGCGGCATCACGTACCAACAAATGCTCTTCAGATAATAAATCATCTAAGTGATAGTAGTCTGGGGCTTCAAATAAATCTGGTCTCATAACTATGCTTTTATCAAAGATAAATAAAGAAATATAACAATATGCAACACTAAAGTTACATTTTTAAATAGAATTCCTTAGTTAAGGCTATATAATCATCAGTATAAGAGTGCCTTTCAGTTTCAATGACCAATTCTGACGATTCTAATGGTGTTTTATTTTTTGAGAATGCCAATAATACCCGTTTCACCTCTGCAGTAGAATTACCCTTTACATAAGCGTATTTGATAAGATAAAGACCTTTTTCCTCTGCCATGGCGACAAACTCATCTTTCTCTTTATAGGGAATTACCGTTGTAAACAATCCATTTTCCGCCAACAAAACAGCAGCCGAGGCAATAAGCTCATTAAAAGGTAAAAAACCGTTTTGGCGTGCTTGATCCCGCTTTAAGTTGCCAGAACTGACATTTTCCGAATAAAAAGGAGGATTACACGTGATCAACTCATACTGGTCTTCGATTTCATCAACAAATTCATCTAAGCCGGCGTGGTAACAGTACAACCGATCTCCCCATGGGGAGCCTTCAAAATTCTCAACACATTGTTCGTAAGCATCAGCATCTATCTCAATGGCATCTACAACATCCGCATTGCTTCTCTGGGCCAGCATTAAAGCGATGATTCCTGTACCGGCGCCAATATCTAAAATAGATTCCAATGATGTGTCCACTGGCGTCCATGCACCTAACAACACACCATCTGTACCAATTTTCATGGCACAACGATCTTGTTCAATACTAAATTGTTTAAATTTAAATAGTTGGCTCAAGGCAATTTAATTCTATAGTGAATAAGAAATTTTAATCTGTAAGGTTGTTAAGTATTCTGCTTTTGGCATCTGCTAAATAGCTTCTACCTATGGTGTACCTAATACCGCCAATTTCAACGCTATTGCCCTCAACCACACTTACCTTATCAACAGCTATAGTATAGGAACGGTGTATTCTTATGAAATTATCACCTGGTAACTCATCTGTAAAACTGCTTAAGGTTCTGTGAATTATATATTTTGCCGTTGGTGTTATGATCCTAATGTAATCCTTTAGGCTCTCTATCACCATAATCTCGTCCAAATAAATCTTTTGTAACTTCTTTTTATCAACCTTAACAAAAATGGAAGGCTTCTCTTCTTTTTCAGCACTACCGTTACTACCTATTTTCTTAAGACCTATAATACGATCTATGGATTTAAAAAATCGAGGTAATGAAATGGGTTTCACCAAATAGTCAATGGCTTCTAGTTCAAAGCTTCTTAATGCATGTTCTTCATGAGCGGTGGTCATGATTACGAACGGTTTTTTGTGCAAGGTGCTTAAAAATTCCAATCCGTCCAAATAGGGCATATTGATATCCAAGAACATGATATCTACCTCATTGTCCCTCAAAAAGGTCGATGCATCCAAGGCATTGGAAAAAGTACCCTCTAGCTGTAATTCTTTTACCCTAAGTATATAGTTCTTAATCACATTTACTGCCAACGGCTCATCATCTACTACTATTACTTTTAAAATCATATTACCTTAAGCTTTAAAAACACATTGAACATTTTATCCTCTTCAAAAATCTTTAAATCGTACTCACTTTTAGCGTAGCCCAGCTCTAACCTCTTTTTCACATTAGAAAGACCAATACCTCCTCGTTTTACCGGGTATACATATTCTTTCTTTACTACTGGTATGGAATTGGATACTTTAAAATCCATAAAACTATCGTCAACATTTACATCGATTTTAATCTTCATATCCCCAATATTCTTACTTGCCCCATGTTTAAAGCAATTTTCAATAAGTGGTATCAATAACATAGGTGGTATTTTACAGTTACCAAGATTCCCCGAGATATTCATATCAATCTTCAAAGAATCATCGAACCTTATACGTTCCAAATCTATGTAATTTCTTATACAATTAATTTCACTGGTTAGATCCTGTCGTTGCTTTTTGGTTGCGTACAATAAGTAACGCATTAGCTCTGAAAGTTTTAAAACCACCTCTGGAGCTTGGTCAGATTTCTCCAAGGTCAATGAATATATATTGTTCAAGGTATTGAAGAAAAAATGAGGTGATACCTGCGACCTCAAAAATCTAAGTTCGGTCTTTAGCTGTCGTTTTTCAAGATCATGTAGTTTGCTACTTTCCCTTAACCAATCTATGGTCAATTTAATTGCTGTAAAAAACGATATCACATAAACCTCACCAATCATAGTCTGCACGGCATACCCAATGGTCAATGAGTTGATAACATCCTGTGCTTCGGGCATAACATCTGTACTTACCAAGTAATACGTTAGGTTATACTTCACCAAGAGCATTATGAACAATGACAGCAGTATATATACCGTATACTCAAAGTATCTTTTGGTATATATAAATTTTGGCATTAGGTAATAGGCATTTAAATACGCCAAAAACATATGAATGGGAAAACCTATAAGATTGGTACGTAAAGAAAGTAAAAAGTCGTCATGTATAAAGGTCCACCTAAACGTATTAAAGATAAAATAGACAGACCAAAATAAAATATGGTGCCAAGGTTTAATTTCACTTGTACCAAAAAACTTGGGCCTTCTCAAAAACTTCATTAATCTAATGTCCATAGGCAACTAAAACCAATTTATTTTCTCCGTTTTTTTGACGTTGAGCAACAATCTACGGTTGTTAAGCTAAAAACATTCAGTTTACGAAGAATTTTAAAAATATTCAATTATAATCTCAGAATAGCCTCCTTAGCTTAATTATTTCTAAATGTAGTTAAAAACGGTCTAAGTAAAAGTGTAATTTGTAAAATAGAAAAGCAACTTCATCGCTTAGTTTGTGCATTCAAAAACTTTAGAAAAGCTTAGTAAAATACAGAAGTAGCAGATTATTCACTACTTACATTTTTCTATTCTTAGGATTATAAGATCATCAACTAGTACAGGACAGACTATTAAGCTATGGATATAATCAATAAAAAATCTTTAAAAACTAAAAAAGCCATAGCATTATTATTGTTTCTACTATACCTAGGAGCAATTTCCCTAATGGCCCAAGAAACACCACGCTCATATATTGCTGAAAATACAGTTGAAAACATATCCATAGATGGCAAAATGAATGAGAGTGCATGGCAGACAACCACTTGGTCTAGCGATTTCATTGATATTGAAGGCACTAAGAAACCTACGTATAACACAAAATTTAAAATGCTATGGGACCACCAATACATTTATTTTTTTGCAAAAATTGAAGAACCACATATTTGGGCCACATTAAAGCAAATGGATACCATAATATTTTACAATAACGATTTTGAAATATTCCTGGACCCAGATGGCGATACGCACAACTATTACGAATTTGAAATAAATGCCCTAAATACCATATGGGACCTCTACTTATCAAAACCATACAGAAATAATGGGCACGTTACCGATGCTTGGGATTTTAAAGGCATTAAAACCGCCATACATTGCAACGGCACATTGAACAACTCAACGGACATAGACCAAGGTTGGACTGTAGAAGTAGCCATACCATGGTCTTTTACTACAGCCCCAGGTGGAACTACCAAAGTACCGGAAAATGAATATTGGAGAATAAATTTTTCTAGAGTAAACTGGGATTTTGATCTTGATAATGGTACGTATTCTAGAAAAAAAGATAGCTATGGTAATTTTTTACCAGAATACAATTGGGTATGGTCACCACAGGGAGTCATTAATATGCACGAGCCAGAACATTGGGGATATGTCTATTTCAATAAAGGTAGCAAAACCACCAAATTCGATATACCTGATGATGAACATATAAAATGGTATTTATACAAACTATATAGAAATGTAAAGACCAAAAACGACCAAGAATGGTTGTCCATACACGGGGAACTGCAAAAAAAGCCGATTTTAATACAGGGCAAACCGGTTGTTGCTGTTTTAGAAAAGAACAACTTTGGCTTTAACATATGGGCAAAAAGCCCATTCACGAACAACAGACTAATTATACATACTGACGGAAAATTTACAACTGACTATGACCAAACCAACTAAGTTTTTACAGGCATTACTTCTTGTACTTATTACTCTTTTCATCTCATGCGGAACAAATGAACAAAAAAAAGAGAAAATAGCCACTACAGATACTTCATCTAACACTGAGACATTTAAATTATGGACATGGATTACTGCTGACAAAGCACGGACAAATGAATCTTTTGATGAAGAGTTTAAAAAGTACGGAGACAATGGTATTAATGCAATACTTATAAATACCTACGGAGATCCAGAATTACTGGCTAGGTTGGTACCAATAGCCAAAAAATACAATTTAGAAGTCCATGCTTGGATGTTCACTATGAACCGCCCTGGCGATAAAGTTGCAGAACAGCATCCGGAATGGTATGCTGTAAGTAGAGATGGCAAGTCTTGCTTTGATGAACCACCCTATGTAGGATATTACAAATGGCTTTGCCCCACAAGAAAAGAATCTCGCGAACACATACTAAGTTTAATTGAAGGATTGTCAAAAGTAGAGGGTGTAGCAAGTTTCCATTTAGATTATATTAGATACTCGGACATTTTTTTACCTATAGGTCTTCTTCCTAAATACAATTTAAAACAAGAAACGGAATTGCCCAGATATGACTTTTGCTATTGCGATGTTTGTACTTCGGAATTTGAAAAAGAACATCATAAAAACCCAAATGATTTTAGCAATCCGGCAATAGATATGGAGTGGAAAAACTTCCGTTTAAACAAAGTAAAAGCCATTGTAGACGAAGCATACAAGATTACGCATGCAAATGGCAAAATACTTACCGCAGCGGTATTTCCTTATCCAGAAATGGCAGACCACATGGTTCGTCAACGTTGGGATAAATGGAAAATAGATGCAGTTCTACCCATGATTTACAATGTCTTTTATAATGAAGAAATAGATTGGATCGGGTATGCAACCCAGCAAGGTGTTAATGATTTAAAAGGGAAAAACACTGAGTTACATACTGGCATATATGTGCCGGGCATGACACCAGAACAATTGCAGGAAGCTATACATCAATCTATTAGCAACGGTGCAAAAGGAGTATCTTTCTTTGACGGACCTGCCATAACTGAAGAACAATGGCAAGTAATTAGAGCATCACAAAACCCTCAATAATTGTTTCATTCCTAAAAATTTCCTTTTTATTAACATGCTGTTAAGCTTTTCATAATTGTTATTTGTCGAAATTTTTGATAATTAACTGGAATATGGCTCACCTTATGACAGTATTTTATACAAACTAACTTAACTCAAATATTTATGAATAAAAAAATCTCAAGTTTTTTGACCGTTGCTGTGCTGCTGTTTTTTCAAGCAGTAATAGGTCAAGACAAGACCGTATCTGGTGTAGTCACAGATGACACCGGTTCACCTTTGCCAGGTGTTAACGTCGTTGAAAAAGGCACAACAAATGGAACTTCTACTGATTTTGATGGTAATTACTCCATCAACGTTGATGCAAATGCTACATTGGTTTTCTCTTCTTTAGGATACAAAACCAAAGAAGTAGGAGTAAATGGTAGATCTACAGTAAACACTTCAATAGCGGAAGATGCCAGCGAATTGGACGAAGTAGTTGTTACAGCACTTGGTATACGTAAAGAAACCAAAGCATTAGGATACTCCTTAACTGAAGTAGATGCCGAGGAAATTGCAACCATTAAAACTCCAAATGCAATTAATTCTTTACAGGGTAAAATTGCAGGTGTAAACATCTCTCAAAATGCTACTGGTGCCGCCGGTTCTAGTAGAGTAGTCATTAGAGGTGCAAGTTCATTATCCGGTAACAACCAACCACTTTATGTAGTGGATGGTATTCCTATCGGAAATGGTAATAACGGTTCTGCCAGTTTATGGGGTGGATCAGATGGTGGGGACGGTATCTCTAGTTTAAATCCAGATGATATTGAATCTATCTCCGTATTAAAAGGTGGTGCGGCTTCTGCGCTGTACGGTTCTCGTGCTGCGGGTGGTGTTATTATCGTTACCACAAAATCCGGTAAGGGCCAGGAAGGTTTTGGTATTGAAATAGGTAGCTCAGTAACCTTTGACAAGGTAGACACTTCATTACAAGATTTTCAAACAGAATATGGACAAGGAGTTAGAGGTGTAAGACCATCTTCACAAAGCGCCGCATTAGAAGCAGGTAGTTCTTCATGGGGAGAAGCTTATGACGGTGTAAATTCTCCTCAATTCGATGGTGTTTCAAGACCTTACTCCTATTTAGGTAACAATGTTGACAAATTTTATAGAACAGGGTCTACTTTCATTAACACGGTTGCCATAACCAGTGCTAAAGAAAATTTGACCTATAGACTTTCTGCATCTAATTTGGATAATGCTGATGTATTACCAAATGCAGGATTGAACAGAAAATCTTTTTCTTTCAACTCCAGTGCTATTTTAGGAGATAAGATAACTAGTAGCGTAAATGCCAAATATATTATAGAAAAGGTACAAAACAGACCTAGACTTTCAGATTCACCTGGTAATGCCAACTTTTCAGTGGCTTTACTTCCAGGTAATATAGATGTAACTACATTACAGCCATCTACCAATCCTGATGGTTCTGAAAGACAATTCTCAAACAATACATTTTCTACCAACCCGTATTTTGCCGCTTATAATTTCAATAATGAAGATGTTAGAAATAGAATAATTGCATCAACATCCCTTCGTTATGATATATTGAATTGGCTATCGCTAACCGGTAGAATTGGTATTGATAATGACATTATCAGAAGAACTTCCGTTGAACCTTTCGGTACGGCTTATAAACCATTGGGAGGCATTAACGAGGAAGAAAGAAGATACAATCAAGTGGATGCCGATTTAATTTTAGCGGCAGAAAAAGATATTACAGATAAGTTTGCCATTTCTGCATTAGTAGGTGCAAACAACAACCACGTTAAATCTGAAAATTTATTTTTAGGTGGTAACGACTTCATTGTTCCAGGCTTAGAAGACATAGGCAACACAGTTAGCCAATCTCGTAGCAGAGAATATTCGGAAAGAAAAATTGGTTCTGTGTACGGTTCGTTGGAATTATCTTATGACCGTTGGGCATATGTAACGTTTACTGGTAGAAATGACTGGTTTTCTACGTTATCATTCCCTGGCAAGACTACACCAAATGATGATTTCTACCCTTCTGTTAATGGTAGTTTAATATTATCAGATGCTTTTAATATGCCTTCTTTCGTTAGCTTCTTAAAATTAAGAGGTGGTTATTCAGAAGTTGCAGGTGGTGCTCAAGATCCTTATACATTGGCTTTGAACTATGAAATTTTCGGAATTCCGATCAGCGGTCAGCCATTAGGTAGAGTTTCCGGTAGCATTGTTCCTAATGCCAATTTAGTTGCTTTTAGCAAAAGTGAAACGGAAATTGGTTTAGATATGAGGTTCTTTAACAACCGACTATCTTTTGATGTTGCTTACTATAGCAATGAAACCACAAATGATATTGTAGATGTATCAACATCTATATATTCTGGTTATACCGGTGCTAGCGCAAATCTAGGTAAGGTTACTAATGAGGGTATTGAATTCCTAATTAGTGGTACGCCGATCAGAACTAATGACTTCTCTTGGAATATGACCGTAAATGGTGCTTATAATGAAGGACTGGTAGTAGCTACAGATGATGTTAATTCTGACGTTAACTTAGACGAACCAAGAACACAGAACGTAAGAATTACCCACATTGTTGGTGAAACTTATGGTTCTATAGTTGGTGTTTCTTATGAGCGTGATGATAACGGTACCATAGTTTATGAAGTAGGTGATGATGGTGTACCTAGAGCTGTTGAAGGTGAGCGTAAAATCTTAGGTGAGGGTGTACCTCCATTAACGTTAGGTTTTTCAAATTCATTTACTTACAAGAACTTTAACCTTAACTTCTTGATAGACGGAAAATTTGGCGGACAGATCTTTTCTGGTACCAACACTATACTTTATAGCAATGGACTTCACAAAAACACTTTAGAAGGTAGAGAAAATGGGTTGACCGTATCTGGTGTTGACCAAACCGGGGCTGCATTTACTACGACAGTGGCACCTGAAAATCTAGCTGACTATTATGGTGAAATTGCAGATATCGCAGAAGAATTCGTTGAAGACTCTGATTATATAAAATTCAGACAATTAAGCCTAGGTTATTCATTACCAAAGAAAGCCTTAGACAATGTATTTTTAACCAATGTTAATGTATCATTAATCGCTTCTAACTTATTCTACATAAAAAGAAGTGTAGATAATATTGACCCGGAAAGTGCATACACTGTTGGAAACTCACAGGGTCTGGAATATTTTGGAGTTCCTTCTTCTAGAAGTTACGGTCTAACTATCAATGTAAAGTTTTAAAAGAGAACTATGAAAAAATCAATATATATACTAATGTTTGCACTACTTTCTGTAGGTGCATGTGATGATGGTTTTGAAGATTTGAATGTAAATCCAACAAAACCTACCCAAGTTGCTGCGGGTAATAAGCTAACTGCAGTGATGAAATTTATATCTAGTGAAAGATATGACAACTGGAGAGCGGCCATGATCTATCAATCTACCATGATGCAACATGTAGCTACAACTGCCGGTTACTGGAGTGGTGATAAATATACATGGAACAAAGGTTATGCTTCATCTTTATTGGATCGCTATTATGAGAATGCCATTAAATCAATTGAGGATTTGACCTTTCAATTAGAAGAGGAAGAAGCTCCTGAAGAAATGAAGGCAATTGTAAAAATACTACGTGTCTTTGCTTATTCTAGACTTACCGATTTATATGGTGATGTACCATATAGCGAGGCTGGTAAAGCAGTTATAGAAGGTATTTTTCTTCCTAAATATGATGCGCAAAGCGAAATTTACCCAGATTTGTTAAATGAACTGGAAGAGGCTTCTGCTGCATTAGGCTCTGGTATTTCTGAATTTGGTTCTGCAGATGTAATCTATAATGGTGATCAAGCAAAATGGAAAAAGTTAGCTAATTCCTTGATGTTACGTTTAGGTCTTAGGTTAATTAAAGTAGACCCTACCGCTTCACAAGCTTGGGTTACAAAAGCAATTGACGGAGGTGTAATGACATCTAATGATGACATCTTTTACCTACAACATGATGCCGACAATAAAAATGGTATTGGCGAAGTGTTTACGGCTGATGGAAATCCAAGAATGAGCGATACATTCATTAATTTATTAAAAGATGCAAATGACCCAAGATTAACGGTATTGGCATCATTACCTGCACAGAAAATAATTTTCAAAGAAGACCCTGATAACCCTGGTCTGTTCATAGAAGATTATAGAGAAGATAGAACAGTTGAGGAAAGACTAGATCCAGACGCACAAAGAGGTCTGTCCAATGGTAAGGATCTTCCTATGCTACAAGAACAAGATGTTGATCTTGATAATCTTTTTAGCAACTTAAACGACTATTCTGAGCCTAATCGTCTTTTAATTACCTCAGAAACTGCCCCTATGATTTTTCAGACTTATGCAGAAGTAGAGTTTATGCTTGCAGAAGCAAACGTAAGATGGGGTCTTGCAGGTGATGCAGAAACACATTATAACAATGGAGTTACCGCTGCTATGAAACAATTATCACTTTATGGTGATGCCGGTATTATTGCAGATGCCGACATTGCAGATTATCTTGCTGCCAATCCTTATGATTCGGCTAATGCACTAGAGCAAATCAATACACAATATTGGGCTGCCACTTTCTTAAATGAATATGAATCTTTCTCTAACTGGAGAAGAACCGGTTTCCCGGCACTTACACCGGTAAACTACCCTGGTAATGTTACCAACGGTACTATACCAAGAAGATTAACGTATTCTGAAAGTGAACAAAGTAACAACCCTGATAATTATGCCGCTGTAATAGCCGCACAAGGTCCAGATGTTCTTACCACTAGAGTGTGGTGGGATGTTGAATAATAACAATTAAGTTTGGTTTTTGAGTGAAACCTCTCATAATAGTTTTGAGTTAATTTTTTATTGAGTTTGAAAAGGAGAGGAAACTCTCCTTTTTTTGTATAAAATAGTATCTTGTAATCATGAAAATTAGGCATTTATTATACTTCTGCTCCTTACTCGTTTTATGTTGTGAAAATGCTCCTGAAGAGACCAAGGCAACACCAAAATTATTTACACTTCTCAGTTCTAATGATACAGGAATTGACTTTAATAATATTATTAAAGATGATAAGGATAAAAACATATTTGCCTATGCCAATTTTTATGGCGGGGCAGGTGTTGGTGTGGGCGACTTTAACAATGATGGACTGCAAGACATCTTTTTTGCAGGAAATATGGTTCCTGATAAATTATATCTGAACAAAGGAAATTTGGTTTTTGAAGATATTACCCTAAAAGCTGGCATCAAAAATTTTGATGGATGGTCTACCGGGGTCACCATTGCTGATATCAATAATGACGGACACCTAGATATTTATGTTAGCAGAGAACTGTATGATGAAAACCCGGAGTGGCGCAGAAATTTGGTGTACATTAACAATGGAGATGGCACTTTTACAGAAAAAGCCAAAGAGTTGTCCATTGCAAATACCGAAAGAACAAGACACGCAACATTCTTAGATTTTGATAAAGACGGACTATTAGATCTTTTTCTATTGACCCAACCACCAAATCCGGGAAGTCTTTCTCAATATCACAGTGCGAAAAATTTACTCATACCGGAATATGCACTAAAACTTTACAAAAACAATGGTTCTACGTTCAAAGACGTATCCAAAACTGCAGGTATAGACCGCACCGGTTTTCCAAATGCCGTATCGGCAAGTGACATTAATAATGATGGATGGCCAGACCTCTATGTGGCCAATGATTTTTATGCACCAGATTTTCTATTCCTTAATAATCAAGACGGTACGTTCACAAGCATTGAAAAAAACGCTTTAAAACAAACGTCTTACTATAGTATGGGTGTAGATGTAGCCGATATCAATAATGACCAAAATTTAGATGTATTTGTACTGGATATGGTGTCTGAAGATAATTTCAGATTAAAATCTAACATGAGCGGTATGAACATTGGTGCTTTTTGGAAAGTAGTAGAAGACGGTGGAGGATATCAATACATGTACAATACACTACAGCTAAACAACGGTAATGAAACCTTCAGTAACATTGCCCAATTTACCGGCATGTCCGCAACAGATTGGAGCTGGTCTAATCTTATAGCCGATTTTGACAATGATGGTCTAAAAGACACGTATGTCACCAACGGATTATTGCGTGATATTAGAAATACAGATGCGGATAAAAATGTAGCCCATTATATAAATACCACTAGAGCACAATGGCTACAGAGCAATCCCAATGCCCAAAACGTAAAAAGCATATGGGATATCGTAGACCTTGAAAAAGCGGTAAGCATGGTCCCATCCCAACCTTTAAAAAACTACGCCTATCAAAATTTGGGCGATTTGGAATTTAAAAATACTTCCAACGAATGGGGTTTGGACAATGAATCTTTCTCCAACGGATCAGCATATGCCGATTTAGATAACGATGGTGATCTAGATTTGGTGGTCAATAATATCAACAGTGAGGCATTTATTTACAGAAACAATTCGGAAGCAAAACCAAACAGTAACTATCTAAGAATACAATTGGTCGATAAAAACAACAGACCAACATTTGGAACTAGGGTAAACATATACACTCAAAATGGTGTACAAACCTTAGAATCCACAAACGTACGTGGTATTTATTCTACCAGTGAACCTACGCTACATTTTGGATTAAAGAATTTGACACAAGTAGACAGTCTAACGGTTGTTTGGCCTAATGGAAAAAGTACTGTAAAAAGAGACATCTCGGCAAATCAATTGTTAGAAATTTCATCTGACGAATCTAAAATTTTAGACGTTAAAAATGAAGGAACGGATAAGACTCTTTTTGCAAATATGACCGATGTTTTTCCTGCAAAATTTAAACATCAAGAAAATCAATTCGATGATTTTGAGAAACAAATACTATTGCCACATAAGCTTTCTCAATTTGGACCAGCCCTGACCGCGGGAGATATCAATGATGACGGATTGGATGATTTTTATATTGGCGGTGCCGCTAACCAAGCACCTACCCTATTCATTCAACAAAAAGATGGCAATTTTGAAGAAAGTCAGGTTGTATTTTGGCAAAAAGAAGCTGGTTATGAAGATGTAGATGCCCTATTTGTGGACATCAATAATGACGGATTAAAAGATTTGTACGTGGTAAGTGGTGGTAATGAGTATCCAAAAAACGATTTTCACTATACGGATAGAATCTACCTAAACCAAGGTAATGCGACCTTTAAAAAAGGAGCCATTTTAAATGCTAACAGAATTAGTGGCTCTGTAGTAAAATCCGCCGATTATGACGGTGATGGTGATATGGACCTTTTTGTTGGTGGCAGACATACTCCGCAACAATACCCAAACCCATCTTCTAGCATGTTATTGGTAAACAACAATGGGCAATTGGTGAACCAAACAGAATTATTATCCCCACAATTGTTGCAAATAGGAATGATTACCGATGCCATTTGGAGCGATTATGACAATGACCAAGATTTGGATTTAATGATTGTAGGCGAATGGATGCCTATTACCATTTTTGAAAACAATAATGGTAACCTAGCAAAGGTTGAGAATGAAAACTTTACATCTAGCTACGGCTGGTGGTTCAGCATAGAACAAGGAGATTTTGACAATGATGGAGATTTGGATTATATAGCAGGGAATTTAGGTCTTAACTACAAGTACAAAACCAGCTCTGACAAACCTTTTGATGTATATTATAATGACTTTGATGCCAATGGTAATGCAGATATTGTTCTAGGATATTACAACAAGGAAAAACATTATCCATTAAGAGGGTTTTCATGTTCATCGGAACAAATTCCTGCCCTAAAGAAAAAAATAGTAAAGTATGATGCCTTTGCCTCTATGGAGCTAAAGGATGTATATGGTGAAGAAAAACTGAAAAACTCCCTGCATTACAGCGCAGACACTTTTGCATCGGTATACATTGAAAATCTAGGCAATGGTCAATTTAAAATAACGGACTTGCCCAATGTAGCTCAACTATCTAATCTCAATGATATGCTTGTAAGGGATTTTAACGGCGATGGCACATTAGATGTTCTTGCCATAGGCAACTTATACGTTTCAGAGATAGAAACCCCTAGAAACGACGCTGGAACAGGACTACTGTTATTGGGAGATGGTAATGGGAGCTTTTCTGCTAAAAGAGGGTCAGAGATAGGATTCTTTGCAGATAGGGACGCCAAAAAACTGGTTACCTTAAGCAATGTTCAAAATGACTATTTCTTGGTGGGCAATAATGATGATGTCCTTCAGATTTTTGAATTACAGAAAAACTAATTAATCAATACGCCCGGGAGACCGGGTTTCACTACCCTTCATTTCTAAAAGGGAATCGCCCAATTTGGCTCGCATATCATCCGCCAATTTTTGTATGGTCTTTACCACTTCTGGATGAGCTGCTGCTACATCGGTAGACTCGCTTTCATCCTGTTCCAAATCATAGAGTTCAATTTGCTCTAAATCGATCATTTTATATACCCCGGGCAATCCTTCTTTACCGGGGGTTTGTCCGTTCATAGTTCTGTACTTGTGAGGAAAATAAAGCTTCCATTTCCCATACCGCACCCCAAATAGCTCATTTACGCGATAATAAAAGAAATAGGCTTCTTGCGGACTCTCATCTGTTTTGCCTGTAAATAAAGACCATGCGCTTTTACCGTCTATCTCTTTCTCTGGCAAAGGGGCATTGATAACCTCTGCTATTGAAGGTAAAATATCTATTGCCATAACAGGTGCCTCAATAATAATTCCCGCTTTTATTTCTTTCGGATATTTAATGATGAACGGTTCACGTTGACCACCTTCCCAACCGGTGCCCTTACCCTCTCTAAAAGGCAAAGCACTTCCGGAGTGATTTCCGTATGCTAACCATGGTCCATTATCAGAAGTAAAAATAATAATGGTATTTTGGGTTAATCCATTCTTATCAACAGCCTTTATAATTTCACCTACAGACCAATCCAATTCCATGATAACATCACCGTACAATCCTCTTTTAGATTTACCCTTAAACTTATCGGACACAAATAAAGGTACGTGGGGCTGAGGATGCGGTACATACAAAAAGAATGGATTTTCTTTATTACGATTAATGAAGTCAACACTACGCTCTGTAATCTCAGTAGTCAAATTCGTTTGATCCGTTAATGTATCCAATACCTTTTCATTCTCATAAAGAGGCAAGGGACCAAAATTAAAAATAGGACCTTGCTGCGGATGTAACGGCCACATATCATTGGAATAAGGTATGCCATAATATTCATCAAACCCATGATTATTGGGCATAAATTCTTTTGTATCTCCCAAATGCCATTTTCCAAAAATAGCCGTAGCATACCCTTCCGCTTTCAATAATTCGGCGAGGGTAGTTTCATCAGGATTCAAACCTACTTTACTATTGGGCATAAAAGCGTTATGAATACCGATCCTATTAGGATATGTCCCCGTTAATATACCTGCCCTTGAGGCGGAACACACAGCTTGAGCAGCGTAAAAATGGGTAAGCATTGCACCGTCTTTAGCCATTTGGTCCAAATTGGGAGTATCTATGTCGTGAGCACCAAAAACGCCCACATCATTGTAACCTTGGTCATCCGTAAAAATTAAAATAACATTTGGTCTATCATTGGCAGCAACTCCGGTTTTCTGAGCCAAAAGACGCTGCCCCATAACCAATAGGAATATTATAAAGCAAATTGACCTTGAACTCATAACTATTATTTTGACTCCATTAATGGACATTTTTCAATCCCGTTTCCACTTTTTAATTCAGCACCACTTCATCAATGAAAATCCAGCTTTTACCACCAGGATCAGTGTGCCAATCAGGGTTTTTCAAGGGACTCTTAATGGATAGCTTTACATACTTTGCTTGGGTGGTAGGTATGTCTAAATCGAAAAAAGTGAGTTTCACCTCGGCATTGGGTTTCTCTTCTCCCATATCTTTTCTCCCTACTTCCTTAAAGTTAGTACCATCATTGGAAACCGATACCACAAAAGATGTGGGGTAAAAAATCCAACTTGCAGGTGCCGACAATGCACCAATAGATACTTTTGAAATGGTGTTCTGCTCTTTCAGCTCTACCACGGCATTCAAGTGCTTTCCTTCAAAACCCAACCAGTTACCATCTACAAAATTGGTAGACCCACGCTTTTGATCCATTAAAGTTTTACCCTTTTTCCCTTGATACTTATCATTGGGCACCGTTAATAAATCTACATCGGCATAGGCTATATTGTTCTTAATAAACGTTCGTTCGGTAATGTTGCTTGGCTCCCATTCTTTTTTTGCAGCAATCGCTTTCACATTTGCCGTTGTCTCTAATGTGATCGCACCATCATACTTCAAGGAAGATTCCGTGGGCTCAGAGCCATCAAGCGTATAGTAAATCTCAGTACCATCAAATAGGCTTTCAATAGCTATGGTTAAACTATCACTAAAGAAACTACGGTCACTTATAATGGTGGGCGGGTCTAAAACGGTTGCCTTAAATACATCTTTCCCAATTTGCTGAATGGTCACTCCCGGTAAATTCTGCTGTAATTTTGCCAGTCCGTCTTCCGTAACATCAGTTTTCCATAAATAAATATTACGAAGCTTTTTGTTTTCCTTTAAATCAAGAACGATCTTATCGGTAACGGTGGTACCATATAAATTTAATGACTCTAACAGCTCAAGATCACTAAGATATTTCCCAATAGCATCGGTTACTTTAGTATGCTGTAACTTTAATTTCAACAGATTTTTAAACGGTTTCAATTCTGAGGCAAGATCATCGTTAAAATTGCTGAACCCTAAATCTAGTTCCACAATATTTGATGCATATTCTTCAAGCACTTCCAACGTATCGTCAGTAATAGAATCCATACTTGCCATATTCACCGAGAGCAATTGATTCTCACCAGATAAGGTTTGAACCGATATACCGGCGCGCCTAACATGTTGCAACCATTCTTGTGGCACTTCCATTGCTTCTTTCGTTAATACGGCAATTGCAGAAGTGTCTTGTTCCAATGAAGTTAATATTCCAGCTATATTTTCTTCTCTAGTCAGTTCATTTACTTTACACTCAAAGCAATTGTTATTTTCCATCCACCATTCAAGCAAAGCCTTTTCATTATCGGTCAATTGCACCTTACCTTTTGGTGGCATATGTTCATCATGATCTAAAGGCAGATGCACCCTTTCCAAGAACAAAGATTTTTCCTGACCTGAAATAGTGTCTAAAAGACTACCTGTATCACCACCTTTAATAATATCATTAGGTGAACCCATAAGCAAACCGCCTTTAGCCTTGCTTTCATTATGGCAGCTTACACATTTAGCGTCAAAAATAGGTTGTATGACTTGGGCGTAAACCTGAGCCTCTTCAATATTTGTAATGACAATAGCTTCTTTTTCATCTACAAATAAATAATCTTCTCCATGGGTCATATTACCACCAAAGTGACCGGTAAGGCTAATTAATGCCAATACCAATAAAAACGTTGGAATATAGGTTTTTCTAACCCACCCAATTTTACTTCGTTTTACCAAATAGAGAAGTACTGTTGTCACGGTAAACGCAACAGCCATCCACCTATGTAGAAAAAGGGAATCTTCATCATAACCACTTTCCTCTCCGAGCAACCACCCGGTACCCAGTGAAAATATTGCCGTAATACCCGCTACCAAAAGTGTAAATTCTACTACCTCAGCAAAAGATTCTTTTGACTTTAATCTACCATAAACCTCTAAAATAAAGGCAAGCATGATGATACCTATGGGCAGGTGAACAAAAAGCGGGTGCAGGTGTCCTATTTGTATTCCTAATTGAATCATGCTATTGTATAATTATTTCATCTATAAAAACCCAAGGCGTTGTTCCTTTTCCTTGGTGCCATGCTGGAATTTCGCTTAATGGATGCATTACCACATTCAACGTATTGTACATTCCTGTACTTACCGGTACATGTAAAAATGTGGGACTGTTAGGTGTTTCTTGTTCACTCTTTGCAAACGTCCTTTCTCCTATTAATTCCCCCTCATTAAAAACTTCAATTTTACCAGGTGCGAATATCCAGTTGGATTGATTGGTCAATACACTGACCACTATTTTATTGACCGTGCTATTCTTTTCTAGCTGAAGTGATGCCGTTATCTTCTCCGTTTGAAAACCCATCCACTGTTTATCCTCTGCAAATTGGGCACTTCCTTTTTTCAAATCCGATAATCCCATAGCACCCATACCTGAAAATTTCTCACTAGGGTCCGGTTTAATTGCTACCTGCTTAATAGCACTGTTCTTGGCAATCTTTACCACTTCTAACACAACTTCATCACTTTCTCTATAATCCGGATGAAACATTTTAGCCTTGATTACGGCACTTTCCTGTATTTTCAATGGTTCAGAAAACACCTTTGCGTTTTGATTTACCGAGCTGCCATCCAAGGTATATTTTATAATTGAATTTGGCATATCTATGCTGAAATTGAGCATAGTATACGAATCGAAAAATATGGACGACACTTGAACACGAGGGTTGGATAATTGAAATAAGGCTGTTGGTGCATGTTCCGTATGTTGAGAAAAACAGGCTTGGCACAATACTAGAATTATAGCTATTGAATAGAAAATTCTTTTGATCATATTCTATTCAGTTTTATAGGATACGTCTTCCCTGAATTCCACTGGGCAACATATAAATTATCTTCATCATCTACACATACATCGTGTGGATGCGTAAATATTTTAATGGATTGATACATAGGCTCCAAACCATTTTTCCCATAAACGGGTGTGCATCCGCCAGGTGCGGATATAAGTTTATTTTGCTTATCCAATATGGAGATAAATCCGGTGCCATCAGACCCATCACCAGACCAAATGGTTGCCAAATAAATGATATCATCCTTAATTACTGGTCTACAAATATATGCTCCGGGCAAATCTATACTTGCTATAAATTCCCCATCCATGGTAAACCGTTTCAACTTATTTTGCTGTCTTGCAGTTATTAAAAGTTCGGGAGATTTTCCATCTCTGGTATCTATACAAATACCATGGGCATTATTAAAAAGGTGATCTGCATCTCCTTTACCGCCAAAAGTTTGTAACAACTCCCCTTTGGCATTGTACCGCATAATGTATTGAGCGCCATAACCATCGGCAATATATACATCGCCATTTTCAGCAATAGCCGTTTCTGTGGGTATGTATTGCTCCTTGGCAGTATATTTTCCCGATTCCTTGGGATACGAAAAAACTTGTACCACCTTACCGTCTATGGTTGTCTTAATCACCTCATGCCTATTGTTATCCGCTATGTACAGAAAGTCCTCACCATTTTCAATATTCAATGTTAAACCGTGCGCACCGGGATAATCCGTTCCCCAAGTTTCCAACAATTTACCAGAACGGTCATAAACAATAACATTGTTCTTGGTATGGTTGGTTAACAATAAAATCCTGCCCTTGGAATCTTGTACCATTTCATGGCAATCGTTCACCGGATGGTAATTAGAATTCAATGCACCCCAGTTCAAATCTATTTTATACCGGTGACTACCATGACCAACAACGGCATCTTTATATTCCAATATACTTGCGCCCAAAGAAGAGCAAGTTAAAAGTCCCGCTGAGGCTGCGGCGGTATTTTTTATAAATGTTCTTCTCTGCATTACGATAAAATATCTTTAACCACATGACCTTCAACATCGGTAAGCCTAAATCGTCTACCTTGATATTTATAAGTAAATTTCTCATGATCAATACCCAACTGATGCAACATAGTAGCCTGAAAATCGTGAACATGCACCGGGTTCTTGGTTATGTTATACCCAAAATCATCGGTTTCACCATAGACAATACCCGGTTTAATACCACCACCTGCCATCCACATGGTAAAACATCTTGGGTGGTGGTCTCTACCGTAATTGGTATCTGTAAGCAAACCTTGGGAGTAATTGGTTCTACCGAATTCTCCTCCCCAAACCACCAAAGTATCTTCTAACATACCACGCTGTTTAAGATCTGCCACCAAAGCGGCAGACGCTTGATCCACATCTTTAGCCTGTTTTTCTATTGCTCCAGGAAGATTATCATGCTGATCCCAGCCCATGTGGTACAATTGTATAAAACGAACATCTTTCTCTGCCAATCGTCTTGCTAAAAGACAATTAGCTGCAAAAGTCCCGGGAATTTTAGCATCCGAACCATACATTTTATATATATAATCTGGCTCACCATCCGTATTCATAACATCTGGTACAGAAGTTTGCATTCTATATGCCATTTCATACTGGGCAATTCTACTTTGAATTTCAGGATCGTTAGATTCTTGGTAATGTTGATCATTGAGTTCTGCCAATTTATCAAGCATAGATCTTTTAACATCTGCCGTAGTTCCTTTGGGGTCATTCAAATATAAAACAGGATCTTTTGCCGCTCTGAACTGTACCCCTTGATGAAGGGAATGTAGAAACCCGTTACCCCATAGTCGCGTATACAACGGTTGCCCGTTAGGTCTACCCGAACCTCTTGACAGAAGCACCGTAAAAGCGGGTAAATTTTCATTCTCGCTACCCAGCCCGTAACTTAACCACGAGCCAATACTTGGTCTGCCCGGTTGCTGTGATCCCGTTTGAAAAAATGTTACCGCAGGATCATGGTTAATAGCTTCCGTATACATTGATTTAACAATACAGATATCATCTACAATTTTGGCGGTATAAGGCAAAAGGTCACTAATATAGGTACCATTTTTACCATACTGCTGAAATCCAAAATTAGAGCCCACCAAAGGAAATCTATCTTGACCGGAAGTCATACCCGTTAATCGTTGTCCGTTACGAATAGATTCCGGCAGATCTTCACCTCTACGTTTGTTTAAAAGCGGCTTATAATCAAACAGCTCCAATTGCGAAGGACCACCACTTTGAAATAAATAAATAACTCTTTTAATTTTCGATGGATGATGTAGCGAATCCAATACGCCCTTTACTCCAGTAGGTCCGCTATCTGCCGTATATAATCCGTTTTCACCTTTTCTAAATAAGTTTGCACCCAATAAGGAAGCCAATCCAATTCCACCAACTCCCAATGCAGCCTTTCCTAAAAAAGACCGTCTGTTTAAAATTAGCGACCGCTCTTCAACTATTTTCTTTTCGCTCATAATCAGCCTCTATTTATAGTTTCGTCTAAATTCAAAATTGTGTGTGCCGTTAAGGTCATTGCCACTAACTTTTCTTTGTTTAAACCCGTAGGTACTTCACTTCTGCCAATGCTTAAATACTCGCTTGTAGAAATTTCACCGTTCTCAACTTTCGACAGCATTTCAGTATAGTAATCGGTCAAAGACTGTATCTCCATCTCATTGGGCATACGCGAGGTCGCTTTGTAAAACAGGGTTTTTATCTGCTCGCTCTGCGCATTGGGGTTTGCCTCCATCTCACCTACGGCAGCTACCCTTGCGGCTTCAACTATTTGTGGATCATTTAATAATACCAAAGCTTGTAACGGGGTATTGGTCTCTTGCCTTTTAACCGAACAATAATCTCTTGAGCTACTGTCAAAAGTCATCATACTTGGTGGTGGAACGGTACGTTTCCAAAACGTATAAATACTTTTTCTATACACATCTTCACCCTCACTTAAGGTATAGGAAGCCGTACTACCACCACCGCCACCCGTAGTTTCTTCCCAGATACCTTCTGGCTGATACGGCTTAACACTAGGACCGCCCACTTCCCTATTCAGCAATCCGCTAAACGCCAAGGCTTGATCACGAATAGCCTCGGAAGAAAGTCGTAAACGAGAGGCGCGCGCCAAATATTTATTCTCAGGGTCTTGCTCCAATTTCTCGGGACTAGCCTTTGTATCTTGCTGATATGCCTCGGACATTGCAATGTATTTCAACATTTTTCTGGTATCCCAACCTTCAGTTTTGTATTTGATTGCCAGATAATCCAACAATTCCGGGTGTGTAGGCAACGAACCTTGATTACCAAAGTCGAAAGAAGATGCTACAATACCACTACCGAACATTCGCTGCCATAATCTGTTCACCGCAACCCTTGCCGTAAGTGGGTGCTTATCATCAAACAGCCATTTTGCCAATCCTAATCTGTTCTTCGGATAGTTATCAAAAGGTAAAATGGATTCCGGAGTATCTGGAAATACCTCATCGCCATATTGATCATAAATACCTCTTTTTAATATAAATGAAGACCTAGGCTGATCCATTTCTTTCATCACCATCACCGGCACCTCTTTCATCTCACTTTTCTCAAGGTTGATGAATCCTAGAATATCGCTCACTTCTTTCTGCGTCACTTTAATGTAAGGTTCGGGCAAATCCGCAGCATTATCCAACAAGCCTTTTTCAGGTATTGTGTTGAAGAAGCTATAAAACTGAAAGTGATCTTTTTGACTAATGGGATCATACTTATGGTCATGGCACCTTGCACATTCTAAGGTAAGCCCCAAAAACGCCGTACCCAGCGTGGTATTTCTATCCTCTACGTATTCAACCCGGTATTCTTCAGGAATCACCCCACCTTCGGCAGTTATCTTGTGATTCCTGTTAAAACCGGTAGCTAATATTTGTTCTAGATTGGCATTTGGCATTAGATCACCCGCTAATTGATAGGTAACGAACTGGTCATATGGCATATTCTCCTTAAAAGCGTGAATAACCCAATCTCGCCAAGGCCACATGGTACGTTCAAAATCATCTTGATACCCGTGGGTATCTGCGTATCTGGCAATATCCATCCATTCTGCAGCCATATTCTCGGCATAATCTACCGTTGACAGCAATGAATCTATAACCTCCTCATATTTTTCCTGTGAAGGATTAGCCGCAAATTTTTCTATTTGCTCTAAAGTGGGTGGCAATCCGGTTAAGTCAAAAGTAATTCTGCGCAATAGTTTTTCAATACTTGCCCGAGAACTAGGGCTCAACCCTTTTTCGGTCAATTTATTTAAGATAAAAGCATCTATTTCATTGCTGCCCCAAACTTTAGCACCATCATTTTCCGGTACTTCTTGCGGAGTAGGTGGTATAAATGCCCAATGCGTTTTATACTCGGCACCTTGTGCTATCCATTTTTCTAGAATAGCTTTTTCAAAATCCTCTAAAACCAGGTTAGATTCCGGTGGTGGCATGATCAAATTAGGATCATCACTGAAAATACGTTCTACCAAACTACTTTGAGCTGCATTACCGGGCACAATAGCCGCATGGTCTTTAAGTTCTCCTAAAGCCCTGTATGCTTCTTCGGCGGAGTGAAGGGATAGATCACCTTCAACGGCATTCTTATCCGGACCGTGACATATAAAACATCGGTCCGATAGAATAGGCTTTACATGAAAAGTGAAATCGATTTTTTCGGGTATGGCCGTTTCTTTATTGCCATCTTCCAGTGCAATTGTCTTATCAGCTTCAGAAGCACAACTGCATAATACACAGCTTGCAAAAACAAAAGCAGCAATGCTGAACAATTGGCTCATTACATTCTTGGTCATTGATGGTGGTTTTAAATCTGTAATGAACTTACAAACTTTACCATTTAATAACCGTTAAAATTCGACCAATAACAAAGCAAACAAGCTAAATAATATCAAAATTCGTAAAAATGAAATCGTTAAATATGATTATATTAAAAAATACCTGAAATACTTACAAAAACAGCAATAAGCAGTAGTGTTTGATTTTAAGACAGATACAGGTCTACTAGACCTTCTGGTGTAGTGACAAGAATACGCTTATTCTCACGATCTACCTTAGTGATGAAATCATCACTTATGGGTATTAATAATTGTGCGCCATCTTTTTCTACCTCAAAGAGCGCTTGTGCAGTTGTATCGTTAACACTTTGTATAATACCAATATCACCGTGAACGGAGTCGATCATAGCAAAACCGATAATCTCATGATAATAGAATTTGTTGCCGGTAAGTTTTGGCAATATGGAAAGGGGCAAATAAAGTCCAGATTTCATGATGCGATCTGCATCTGATTCTGATTTCACCTCTTCAAAATCTATACGAAGTAAGTTAGATTTATGAAGTCGGCATCTTTTAATAAAAAATGGAACCAGATTGTTTCCTAAAGAAACAAATACTGATTCCATATTTTCGTATATCTCAGGATCATCGGTATCTAGTTTAACCAATACCTCACCTTTGAAACTATATTTTGAAACGATATTACCTAGGTAGAAACAATCTTCCTTTCGCATCGTTTCTTAAAAATTATGCTTTATCGTCTTCAGCAGGAGCTTCAGTAGCTTGTTCTGGCTCACCAGCAGCTTCAACAGCTTCTACTTCCGCTTCAGCGTCTTCACCTTCTGGAGTCTCTGGCAAAGCTGCAGCGGCAGCTTCAGCAGCACGCTTATCGTTTACTTCTTTCTCAGCCTTTAATGCAGCAGCTCTAGCTTCTGCTTTCGCTTTATCCAATCCACCAACTTTATCGGCAATTGCAGCTTCTTTTTCAGTAACCCAAGCGTTGAATTTTTCTTCAGCTTGCTCTTCGGTCAATGCTCCTTTACGAACACCACCTAATAAATGATGCTTTAAAAGCACACCTCTATAAGAAAGAATAGCTTTAGCAGTATCCGTTGGTTGTGCTCCGTTTTGTAACCACTTTACAGAACTATCAACATCAAGTTCAATAGTTGCAGGGTTTGTATTAGGATTGTAGATACCTAATTTTTCCAAAAATTTACCATCTCTTTTAGCTCTTGCATCTGCAGCAACTACCCAATAGAATGGTTTACCTTTTTTACCGTGTCTTTGTAATCTAATTTTTACTGGCATATCACATTAATTTGTAGGGTGCCCGACCCCTGATTATTAATTCTAGTTTTTTAACTCGTTCGCCATCAATAAGCAAAGCCCATCTGAAAGCGGGTGCAAATATAATTCAAAATGCTGAATTGGCAACAATGATTTAAAGTTATTTGAATCAACAAACCCAAAATTCTTTTCAAGCTCTAAAAACACTCAAAGTCAATTATTTAAATCAGGAATAGCCCAAATAAAAATAGCTAAAAAATCACCCGTTGATAACTCTTAGCAACTACGTTTTCACCAACACCTCCTTTTTCGTAATTTTATAGGCACTTTTTAGGTCAAAATTCTGACCTCTTTTGAACACTCAGAAAACACGATATGTACCTTATTTTTGATACCGAAACCACCGGTCTTCCAAAAAATTGGAATGCCCCTATTACTGACACGGACAACTGGCCACGTTGTATACAGATCGCTTGGCAGTTGCATGATGAAATGGGTAATTGTATTGAACATCAAGATTATTTGGTGCGCCCAGACGGATTCAACATACCCTATGATGCTGAACAGATCCACGGTATTTCTACAGAACTTGCCGAGCAACAAGGTGTATCTCTTGCAGAGGTTTTAGAGAAATTCAACATTGCTATGTCCAAAACAAAATTCATTGTTGGGCAAAATGTTGGATTCGACGTGAATATCATGGGGGCGGAATTTCACCGTTTAGGTGTTGAAAACCCATTACAAGAACTTCCTGTTTTAGATACTTGTACAGAACACACGGCACAACTATGCCAAATACCCGGTGGTCGTGGTGGTAAGTTCAAATTACCCACATTGACAGAACTACATGAGTTTTTGTTTGGCGAACCATTTGGTGAAGCACACAATGCAACTGCCGATGTTGAAGCTACCACACGTTGTTTTCTAGAACTTATACGAAAGCAACAATATACCAAAGAACAATTAGACGTTCAACCCGATTATTTCAAGAATTTCTCCGAAGCTAATCCGCAAGAGATTCAACTTATCGGTCTTAAGCATATCAACCTTAAAAAAGCATCGAAAAAAATTGCCGATGCCCTATGGGAAAAAGATACGGGCGGAGTTTCACAAGAAGAAATACAGGAAAACCTTGCGACATTAGAAAATGCAAGTTTTGCGCATTTACATAACCACACGCAATTCTCTATTCTACAGTCCACCATTAGTGTTCCTGATCTAGTAGCCGCCGCCGCCAAGGCAAAAATGCCGGCAGTAGCTATGACGGACCATGCGAATATGATGGGCGCCTTTCATTTCGTCAACGGCGTACTCAATCATAACAAAGGAGTAGTATCCAGGAACGAAGCCAACCAAAAGCGCTATGAGGCTACCCAAAACGGAACGCTAGAAGAAGGTCAAGAACCTTTAGAGGAATTGCCCGAACCAGAACAGGAGATCACACCCATAATTGGTTGTGAATTTCAAGTATGTGAAGACCATACCAACAAATCTCAAAAAGACAACGGATACCAAATAGTCATGCTTGCCAAAAGCAAAAAAGGATATCTAAATTTGGCAAAAATGTCTTCAATAGCCTTTGTAGACGGTAAATACTACGTACCACGTATTGATAAGAAAATTGTTGAGCAGTACAAGGAAGACGTCATGGTACTTACCGGTAACTTATATGGTGAAGTTCCAAGTAAAGTCCTGAACGTAGGTGAAAATCAGGCTGAAGAAGCATTACTTTGGTGGAAAGAAACCTTTGGCGATGATCTCTATATAGAAATTATGCGCCATGGTCAAGAAGATGAAGACCGTGTGAACCAAGTTTTAATACAGTTCGCAAAAAAGCACAATGTCAAGCTCGTTGCTACCAATAACACATATTATGCAGAGAAAGAAAATGCCCATGCGCATGATATTCTTTTATGTGTAAAAGACGGGGAAAAACAATCAACTCCCATAGGTCGTGGTCGTGGTTACCGTTATGGCTTGCCCAACCAAGAATACTACTTTAAATCATCTGATGAGATGAAGGAGCTTTTTAAGGATATTCCTGAAGCCATCATCAATATTCAAGAAATTATAGACAAGGTAGAAACCTTTACCCTAGCACGTGACGTACTGTTACCTGCTTTTGATATTCCAGAAGAGTTTCAATTCGAAGAAGATAAATTAGACGGAGGCAAACGTGGTGAGAACAAATTTCTAAGACACATTACCTATGAAGGTGCTAAAAAGAGATATGGGGTGATTACACCCGAAATTGATGAACGGTTAGACTTTGAGCTCAAGGTAATTGAAAAGACCGGCTACCCGGGTTATTTCTTGATCGTGGAAGATTTCATAAGGGCGGCAAGGCAAATGGATGTATCCGTTGGTCCGGGTCGTGGATCGGCTGCGGGATCTGCAGTTGCCTATTGCTTATGGATTACGAATTTAGACCCTATTAAGTACGATTTACTTTTTGAGCGTTTCCTAAATCCGGATCGTGTTAGTATGCCCGATATCGATATCGACTTTGATGACGAAGGGCGAAGTCGGGTTATGGACTACGTAATTGACAAGTATGGATCTAACCAGGTGGCACAGATTATCACCTATGGTACCATGGCCGCGAAATCATCTATTCGAGATACGGCAAGAGCGCTTGATCTACCTTTAGGTGATGCGGACCGTATGGCGAAGTTGATCCCGAACATGTCCAAGCTGAAAAAAATTATCGGCATTGATGAAAAGGTACTCCGAAGCAAATTCAACAGTGAAGAACTCGAGAAGATAAACGAGCTTTTGAACATTTCCGAAGGCGACGGATTAGAATCTGAAACCTTAAACCAAGCGTACGTATTGGAAGGCTCTGTACGTAACACCGGTATTCACGCCTGTGGGGTTATCATTACACCAGATGATATAACCAAGTTCGTACCCGTGGCGCTTGCCAAAGATTCGGAAATGTACTGTACCCAATTTGACAACTCGGTAGTGGAAAGCGCAGGGTTGTTGAAAATGGATTTCTTGGGACTAAAAACGTTGACCTTAATTAAGGATACCGTTAAAATCGTAAAAGCCAAACATGGTGTTGAACTAGACCCTGAGAATTTTCCGCTGGATGATGAAAAAACCTATGAGCTTTTCCAACGAGGTGAAACGGTAGGTGTATTCCAATATGAATCTCCCGGAATGCAGAAACACATGAGATCACTAAAACCAACGGTTTTTGCCGATCTTATTGCCATGAACGCCTTGTACCGTCCTGGCCCAATGGAATACATACCAAGTTTCATTGCCCGTAAACACGGTACCGAAGAAATTGTATATGACCTTGACGCTTGTGAAGAATACCTAGCGGAAACTTATGGTATTACAGTTTACCAAGAGCAAGTGATGCTCCTATCGCAAAAGTTGGCAGACTTTACAAAAGGTGAAGCCGATGTATTGCGTAAGGCAATGGGTAAAAAACAGAAGCACGTACTAGATAAAATGAAGCCAAAGTTCATTGAACAAGCTTCAGCAAAAGGACATGCCGTAGATAAATTGGAAAAAATTTGGAAAGACTGGGAAGCGTTTGCAGCCTATGCCTTTAACAAATCGCACTCCACTTGCTATGCCTGGATCGCCTACCAAACCGCATATTGTAAAGCCCACTACCCTGCCGAATATATGGCCGCGGTACTGAGCAACAACATGAACGATATTAAACAGGTTACATTTTTCATGGAAGAATGTAAGCGCATGGGTCTAGATGTACTTGGACCAGATGTAAACGAATCTTACTACAAATTTGCCGTAAACGATGCCGGTGCGGTTCGTTTTGGTATGGGAGCGGTAAAAGGCGTTGGTCGTGGTGCCGTTGAAACCATAGTTGAAAACAGAAAAGATGCAGGGCCTTATAAATCTGTATTCGATTTTGCCAAACGAATAGACCTACGTGCAGCCAATAAAAAGGCATTTGAGAACCTTGCCGTTGCAGGTGGCTTCGATTCTTTTGGTACTACACATAGGGCACAATATTTTCATGATGAAGGTGACGGTATTACATTTCTTGAAAAAGTCATTAAATACGGTGCCAAGTATCAAGAAAACGAAAACTCTTCACAGGTAAGTCTTTTTGGTGACGCCAGTGAGGTTCAAATACCGGAACCCGTTGTACCACCTTGTGAAGAATGGGGGACCATGGAAAAACTCCGTCGAGAAAAGGAAGTAGTAGGTATCTATATATCCGGACACCCTTTAGATGATTTTAAAACGGAAATCAAAGCTTTTTGTAACGCAAATGTGGGCTGCGTAAACGATTTACCAACATATGTAAACAGAGAACTTACCTTTGCAGGAGTCATTACAGATGTACAGCATAGGGTTTCTAAAAACGGTAAAGGCTGGGCTGCGTTTACCATGGAAGACTATACGGACTCTTTTGAATTTAGAATATTTGGTGAGGAATACCTGAAATTCAGACATTTCTTAATGATCAATTCCTTCGCTTATGTAAAACTCTATGTCAGAGATGGATGGACAAATAAGGATACGGGAAAGAAAGGAGATCCTAGAATGCAATTCAATAGCTTTATGTTATTACAAGAAGTCATGGAAACCTATGCCAGAAAACTGACCATTAAACTTAATATTGCCGAGTTAAAAGAAGAAAAAGTCAGAACCTTAAAAGACACCTTTGACAGCCATAAAGGAGACCATGCCATTAATTTTATTGTCTACGAAATGGAAGAAAAAATTAAGGTGAATCTGAACAGCAGACGACAAAAAGTGCAGATTTCGAGCGAATTATTACAACTTTTAGAGCAACAAGACGTTCATTTTAAGCTCAACTAAATAATGTATTTATGGAGTATTAGGCTAAGAATATGCGTTTTACAAACATCATTACTGTAAATTATAACTTTTATTTAGCAGTAAAATGTAAGAAAATAGCCCTAAAAATTGATAAATTAGCTTGATACCCCTATAGGTAAAACGAATTGTTGGCACGTAAGGAAACAGAAGAATAATTGACTAAATTTGCATAATCAATAAAAGTAAATAAAATGGCATTAGAAATAACAGATGCTACTTTTGACGAGGTAGTTTTAAAAAGCGATAAACCTGTAGTAGTAGATTTTTGGGCAGCATGGTGCGGTCCTTGTCGTATGGTAGGTCCTATCATAGACGAAGTTAGTACTGAATATGACGGCAAAGCTGTTGTTGGTAAGGTTGATGTAGATGCAAATCAAGAGTTTGCTGCAAAATATGGTGTACGTAATATACCAACAGTTTTAGTTTTTAAAGACGGCGAGATAGTAAGTAGACAAGTAGGTGTTTCACCTAAGAAAGTGTACACAGACGCTATTGACGCAGCTTTGTAAGCAAACTGTATCACGTTATAATAAAATAAGTTAGAAGAGCCGGCAAATGCCGGCTCTTATTATTTGCAGTAATTTTAATTCTTTCCACTTATATAGTTCAGCCGTCTTCACTATCTTTAGTAATGTGAATCTACAATCAGAATTAAACAAATCGTCGTTATTCTCCAATTTAGAGCTACTTGCCAATCAAGTTGTAGAAGGCTTTATAAGTGGAATACACCGCAGTCCGTTCCATGGGTTTTCTGCGGAATTTGCGGAACATAAAATTTATAACAATGGCGAAAGTACCAAACATATAGATTGGAAACTGTTTGCCAAAACAGACAAGCTGTACACCAAGAGATATGAGGAAGAGACCAATTTAAGATGCCACATGATCTTGGATAACTCTGCTTCTATGTATTATCCTGAGGTAGACAATTTAAGTATAGACAACTTAAACAAAATTGGTTTTAGCGTCTTGAGTATAGCAGCGTTAATGAACGTACTTAAAAGACAACGAGATGCTGTTGGGCTTAGCATATACTCCGATGCTTATAACTATTACGCCCCAGAAAAAGGCAGCGAACGTCATTTTCAGATGCTTTTAGCCCAGTTAAGTAGTGTGGGTATGGCAAAGAATCCGCCTAAGGAGACCAAAACGTACACCTATTTACATCAAATTGCAGAGAATATTAAGCGTAGAAGTCTCATTTTTTTGTTTACCGATATGTTTCAGACCGAAAAAAATGATGCAGAATTGTTTGAAGCGCTACGTCATTTAAAATATAATAAGCATGATGTGGTTCTTTTTCACCCAATGGATAAACAGCGAGAAATCTTCTTCAATTTTGAAAACACCCCCAAGAGATTTGTCGATGTAGAAACTGGAGAACATTTAGACCTCTACGCAGACAACATAAAAGAATCTTATAATGAACGGGTTACAAATTACTTAAATGATATAAAAATGAAATGTGCCCAATATAAAATTAAATATGTGGACATAGATATACACCGAGATTTCTCTACAGTGCTCAATACTTTTCTTGTAGAGAGAAATAAGTTTCTCTAGTTTGAAAAAAAATAAAGAAAAATGTTTGTGCAATTGAAAATGCGGTGTATATTTGCACTCGCTAAACGCCACGGTCTGGTAGTTCAGTTGGTTAGAATACCTGCCTGTCACGCAGGGGGTCGCGGGTTCGAGTCCCGTCCAGACCGCAAATACAAATCCTAATTAGTTACTAATAACTAGTTAGGATTTTTGCGTTTATAGCGTGTACGGTATTTGTACGGTAAATCTTTTCCTAGCTAAAATTACACTCATATTATTTCTACAAGCTGTCCGTCCATAGAGACAAGATGATACAATTGGTAATTTTAAATACTCGATTATATCGGAGGCTATTCACAATTATCCAAGATTAGATATTCTATTGACCATCAACAGAAACTCCAAATTGTAAAAAAATCTACCTTATGTTATCGCAAGTATGTTGGTTAAGCAGCGTAATTTTCTAAAACTTAGCCGTCCGCGGGGCAAGCAATAATCTCTGTAGAACCTAATTGAAACGGGCATCCAGATGGTAAGCATATTAATTTGCTAAGATTATTAAACCAATATTCTCAAAACTAAACAAATAACAAATGTCCTTGATTTATGATAGCACTACATGAAAAGAAAAAAAAATTTCGTTTTAATTACATGGAAAAAGTAGCTAACCCCTTCCTACGTCAAAAAGAAATAATACGTAGAGAGTAAAACATGTTGTGAATACCCGTGATTATGTTTTTAAAAGCAATGAAATTATATTTTCGTCGTTAAACCAATTTAACAAACAATCAAATTATGCTTAAAAAACCTATTGCACTTTTTTTATTGACCTTGTCCTTTTTAGGATGTTCCAAAAATGAATCCGATGATTCGCCTAAAACTCCAGAAGAGGAGGTTTTGAGTGATGCCAAAGAGATTCTTTCATTTAAAATAAGTATTGACAATGAAGATTATACGGCGGCAATCAGGAACGACAGTATCTTTTATACTTTTCCTTCTAACACAGATTTAACTGCTTTGGCACCGATAATCACTTATTCCGAATTGGCGGATATAGATCCAGCTTCGGAAGAAACAGTAGATTTTACAGGTCCGGTTAAATATACGGTAACAGCTGAGGACGAATCCCAAAAGGAATATACGGCCGTATTGGACAAATCTGATCCCGAAAATGAAATTACATTGGTAACTTTTGAGAATTCGGGTAGTTATAGCACGGGTTTTCACGGGCAAAATCCGGCAGATATAGATACGTTGTACTATACGTTCACCTTTGCCGATATAACAGATTTAAAAGCACAAATCGAGGTTTCTGAAGGATCTACTTTGGAGCCTGATCCCGCCGGAATAACTGATTATTCTTCTCCGGTCAAATATACAGTGACAGGAGCCGATGGTTCAACAAATGAGATTCTTGTTTTGGCTAAGAATCGGCCACTTCAAGAAGTGAGAATAGATGGTTTTGTTTCAAGTGAATTTGCTGATGTGCCTTTAGGAGGCGATATAACGTTCGAGGTGAATGAACTCACACCTTATCGCGATAGTATCCAAGTACGGTTGTTCAGTGATTTGGAGTCCTTTGACCTTGAGGTAAAGAGTATTAATGAAGAAACAAATGAAATAACGGCAACCCTACCCGATTCCTATATAAATAACAGATTTGCACTTGAAGTTTCGATAGCAAGTGAAAATACCGATGAATCTGACGGATTTAGGTTACTTAAAGGAAAATCGAATTTCACAAGGGTAGTAACCCCTTATAACGATGGCAATCCAATACCTGTTGAGAAAGCAATATGGCCGGGACATATTTTTGATTTGTTTGTATATATAAAGGATGATGCTGTGGATGATCATGAATTTTTCCTTTTAAAGGGTGGGGTCTATTATGAATTGATTAAAAAAGATGAGTATAATACATCCATTACATCAGGGGTTAGGGTTGAAATGCCGGAACTTCCAAATGTATTGCCGGCAGAAGGTACCGATTTTAAATTGGTCATACGAAATGCCGATGGGGATGAAGTATTTGACCTTGTCAATAGCGAAGGAAACAAAATAGAGGTTGTTTTTGCCAAGGAACCGGTAGTTAATTCTATAAGTACTACTTCGGTGCGCAAAGATGGAACTTTTAAAATATTGGGGGAAAATTTGTTTAATGGTCCAGTTATTGGTTATGCCAACTCAAACTTTTTAAGGAAAAGAAGTAATGTGTTGCTAAGTGATGGTATGGGTAATTACTATTATGTTTATAGTGAAGAAGTAGATGCTAACAGAAACCTTATCGTTGATCTTTCATCTCGCCAATACATGCCAACGGGAACCTATAACGTGGCTTATTCCAGTAACTATACGATCTATCCCTTAGAATACATCGGTTATAGCATTACTATTACACAACTGCCTTCAGAGCACCCAACTTTAGAGGTTGCTGAGTCTAAGCTATATAGCGATAGCAATGCTACTTCTGCAAAACAGATTCTTTTGACTTTCAATGAAGATATTGGGGATTATACTATAAAAAGAATCGTAACAGGTAAAAATGAAAATGTTGTTGTAGAGAATTATTTCACTTATCCCACCACGGTATTAACAGGAGCTTTATCCAATGAAGATTATGCCTTAACGGTGAATGATCGCGACGGTTATGTTGTGGTAGAGGATAATGGCGTTGAGTATAAAATCTATTTTACCATGCAACTAGAGGATTAAAATAAATTGAGTAACTATATCAATGCCCCACATATATGGGGCATTTTTTGTTTCTGTTCTTTTGAGTACGTGATAAACTAAAAAGAGTCCGATCAATCAAGACCGTACTCTTTTATGCATATTTTTTATAATCAATAAGCCAACTTTTAAATTTCTTAAATACAGACATATTAATTTCAGACACTTTATAATTATTTCCATCTGAAAATTCAGGATATTACAAGATAGTTTCATGTCAGGTCCAGACCGCAAAAAGCTCTCAAGAAATTGAGAGCTTTTTGCGTATTAATAATTCAAAATTTTTATAGAATTGTTTTAAATAAGTAGCGAAAAATTTAAATCAACTTTCGCTTAGTTCTTAGCATTCGCTCATTCATTAATTGAGCATATAGTATCTGATTTTCTTCAATTAACCTTTCTCGCTCAGAAACCTCGGATACCCTTTCATCACTCAGAAATGCATCAGAAGATTCCTCTTCTTTTTGACTTTCGATAGTTAAATCGTTCAATAATAGATTTAACTCATTAGTTACTTCAGTTTCAGATAATGCTACGGTATTTTCTTTAGAGACCACAGATTTGAATAGGCTTAAAAACGTCATAGGTATTGATTTGGGGTTTAGTATAAAACGATGCTTATGTCAAAATAGTATAATTGAAAGTAATCTTTTTCCTACTTATTTTAATAACAACAAATAGTACCTTCTAACTATAAAAAACTATAATTAGCTCATTTACGCCAAACAATGCACGTATGAATGCAAAATTCTTATTTTAGGGTATTCAAAATACTACAAAAGCAAAAAAATAGTTACCATATTAGAGAATCCATTATCTATATTTATGTTGAAAAACTGGTATGTACTTTATGTAAAACCTAAGAATGAAAAAAAGGTAGCAGAAAGATTATTGAGCCATCAAATTGAAGTCTACTGCCCAATGATAAAGGAAGTAAAGCAATGGAGCGATCGTAAAAAGACCATTGAAGTCCCCTTATTCAAATCTTACGTTTTTGTACAAATTGCAGAAACGGACAGACAGAAGGTGTTTAACGTTCCTGGTGTTGTACGGTACTTGTACTGGTTAGGCAAACCAGCCATAGTTCGCAATACTGAAATGGAAGCTTTAAAAAACTGGTTATCTAATGATACGGTAGAAAACTACAGTTTATGTAAACTAGAATCTGGTGATAAGGTTGCCATTAAATATGGGGCGTTAAAGGATCAAAAAGCCGAAGTTATAGAAGTAGGTAAAAAACGTGTAAGATTGGTTCTAGAAGGTATGGGTGTTGTACTTAATATGAAAATTAGGGATTTGGCATAATTTTTCTTCACTACCTTCTGCTTTAGCTCCATACCTATGTATCTAGCTTGTTCCAATTACCAAAGACATATTTGTGCTTAGCCATGTCATATTTTCATACTTCCTACCCTTTGTTCTAAACTAAATACATCATAACATAGTAGAATTATTCTATTCTTATCATTTTAAAAAATCACACTTATAAATTCATAATAATAATTGTGAAATTATACCAAAGTACTTGTAAATAGAGATCTAAAATTTCTATTTCACAATTAACCATTTGGTTATCGATATTTTTTGGAATGTTACTTTATGCTACTTAAGTTTGTTGCTTCATTTAACTCCCCCGTAAAAGTTTAATGAAGTATTAGGTATACTTCGTTTTTAAAATATAAACCTACGGTTGGTTCTAGAAAATGGGGCTGACAATGCGGAGCGCTATACCCTATTTTAAGATCAGACATTTTCTCAGCAAAGAATCTTATATCCCTTTTGCACGCTATAGTTAATAGAATTCATTCCAATTTATTCATTAAAGGCTACAATAGTCACAAGCTTAACGTCCTTAATCAAACTTTATCCCCAGCAAATTGAAAAAGTCATTTTTTGTTATTCCACTTTCGTTTTTAGCACATATTTTGATTGTTAACATCACTCTATATGCCTTAACACCTATAACATATTTAAATGCCTTCACTATTGCTTTTATCAACCTCTCGTGGTTTTTCATCACCTATAGTTTAGATTTTTACCCAACAGCAAGAAGAGAAAGTTTTGGTCAAAGCCTTAAAAATTTCTTTAAACTCTATTTACTATTTGGCTTAGTTTATTTTTCATCCTTTACATTTCTAAAACCCTACTCATATTCTTGGCAGTACCTGCTTATGGTTTATCTCATCATATGTATTTTGTTAATGCTATTTAGAATTTTTTTCTACTGGTCAAGAAACCTTGTTAGAACAAAAGAATATGTGCATACCAGAGCGGTTGTTATCGGTAGGGATAAAAACCTTAAGAAAATACGACGCATTTTTGATATCCCAAAATATGGGTATCGGTATATGGGTTATTTTGACAATTCTAAATCAAACAGCCCTACCTATTTAGGCAACATTGAGAGTAGTTATGAATATATCTTTAAGAACAATGTTGAAGAAGTGTATTGCATGGCATCACGTTTGTCAAAAGACGAGATAAAACATCTGATGAATATTGCAGATAATAGTTTAAAGAAGCTTAAGATCATTCCAGATAACAAAGAGCTTTTTTCAAGAGCTATGTCCATTGAACTATATGATTCAGTACCTGTTTTGAATTTAAGGGCCTCACCTTTGGATTTAGAATATTCCAATTTAATAAAACGCATATTTGACATCATCTTTTCTTTAATGGTTATCATTTTTGTTCTCTCTTGGTTAACACCTTTGGTGTATATATTAATGAAGTTCGATTCCAAAGGACCTTTATTTTTTAAACAGAAGCGTCATGGGGTTAATAAAAATACATTTTGGTGCTACAAATTTAGATCAATGACCAAAAGCGACGATAGTGACACTAAAATGGCCACAAAAAATGATATGCGTGTAACCAAACTTGGCAAAATACTACGTAAAACCAGTATAGATGAATTACCACAGTTCTTCAATGTATTAAAGGGTGATATGAGTATTGTAGGACCAAGACCGCATATGGAGGTACATACCAAGCAGTATGAAACATCTGTTGAGAAATACTTGGTACGTCACTTCTTAAAACCAGGGATAACAGGTTTGGCTCAGGTAAAAGGGTATAGAGGAGAAATCATACGTAAATCGGACATCGTAAACCGTGTTCGTTATGATATATTTTATATGGAAAAATGGTCCATTCTACTTGATATTCAAATAATTGTACTAACATTTACTAATATTTTTACTAATGAAGAAAAGGCATACTAGTAATAAGAAACCTTATTGAGATTTATACTTTATTTTTAATTAATCTTTTTCTTCTACATATACTACTTTTGAGCACGCTTTAGATAACAAATGACTATCCTTTAATTTTTTGTACAAATACAGAACAATATGATACGCAGACAATATTTAAATAGAATTTTAATATTTCTTTTACTTCCTTTAATCTTTTCATGTTCCCGAAGAAACTTAGGTTATTTCAGCAATTACGGTGAAGAAAAATTACTTACCGAAGATATAACCTTAAAAACGACACAGCCAGTTATACAACCAGGAGACTTATTACACATTTCGGTAAGTGACAACAATCCAATTGCAGCAGCACCATTTAATAAAGTGGGTACCGTTGGCGATAACCAAAGTAATTCAACTTCTAATTTGCAAGACGGATATTTAGTTGATGAGAATGGTATAATTGATTTTCCCGTATTAGGAAGAATTAATATAGGTGGAAAAACAAAAAATGAAGCTAAAGTTAGCTTGACCAACCTTCTCACCAATTACTTAGGTAACCCAATAGTTACCATTCGATATTTGAATTATAGGATAACGGTTGTTGGTGAAGTAAACAATCCAAGTACTTTTCTGGTACCTTCAGAACGTATTAATTTGATTGAGGCCTTAGGCATGGCAGGCGACTTGACCATATACGGCAAGCGAGATAATGTTATGGTTATCAATGAATCCGACGGCGTTCGTACCGTTGCACAATTAGACTTAAATGATAAAGCCATATTAGACTCCCCTAATTTTTATTTGAAACCTAATGACATTGTTTACGTAGAACCTGTAAAAGCTAGAAAAGATCAATCAAGTTTAACCAGATCCAATATTTCTTTAGTTCTAGGAATTATTTCAGCTGCGTCTTTGGTCATATTAAATATTAATAGATAAGTATATTATTTACTTATCCCATTCATTGGTTTAAATTTTTACTAAATAATAGATTCTGAAAAGGATAAATTTCTCTGTCACTGGCTTAACTAGTGCAGTCGTATTTTATTTGCTTCTATTCCCCTGAGTCTTGTTTTATATCAAAACAAAACTTTTAACAAAAAAATGTTATTTAATTCCTGGGAGTACTTATTTTTTTTACCGGTCGTATTTGTAATTTATTGGGCACTTTCTAAGAAGAAGGTGTTATTGCAAAACATTTTATTACTTTTTGCCAGCTACACATTCTATGGCTTTTGGGATGTTCGGTTTTTATTTTTGATTTTAGCTAGTTCTCTTGTTGATTTTTATATAGGTCATAAAATATATGATAATATTCAAAATCCACGTAAAAAGAAAAATTGGTTAACAGTAAGTGTAGTTTTCAATTTAGGCCTGTTAGGCACATTTAAATATTTCAATTTTTTCGTTGATTCTTTTATTGACCTAACACAAAGTATAGGCATTGAAAATTCTACATATTCAACACTTAATATCATTTTACCTGTAGGCATCTCATTTTATACCTTTCAAACACTTTCATATTCATTGGATATCTATTATCAAAAATTAAGGCCAACAAAAGATTTGATTGCTTTTACAGCTTTTGTAAGCTTCTTTCCGCAATTGGTTGCAGGCCCCATTGAAAGGGCTTCAAATCTGTTATCCCAAATCGGTAATGAGCGTAAGTTTAATTATATACAAATTACGGATGGTCTAAAATTAATTTTATGGGGACTCTTTAAAAAAATCGTTATAGCAGATTCCCTAGCTCCAATTGTCGATGACATATTTTTAAATTATAATAATTACTCCGCCTCTACTTTAGTATTAGGCATCGTATTTTTTAGTTTTCAAGTATATGGTGATTTCAGCGGTTATAGTGACATTGCCATTGGTTCTTCCAAACTTTTTGGTATAGAACTAAGAAGCAATTTTAAATTCCCACATTTCTCAAGAAATGTTGCTGAATATTGGCAGCGTTGGCATATTTCTTTATCTACATGGTTTAGACACTATATGTACATTCCTATGGGTGGATCAAGAGTTTCTAAATTGTTATCTATACGTAATATCGTAATCATATTTTTAGTAAGTGGTTTTTGGCATGGAGCAAACTGGACATTTATCATTTGGGGGGGCTTACATGCTCTTTTTTATATACCTGTTTTTTTAATGGGAAGAAATAGAATTTATGCCGACAATAGTATAGGCGAAAAAAGCGGAATCCCGACAATAATAGAGATGCTACAAGTATTACTCACATTTGCGCTAGTTAGTTTTTCAAGAATATTTTTTAGATCACCAACGGTTACCGATGCCTTTGCCTATTTAAAAAGAATTATGACAGAAGTGAATTTTGAAAACTATTTACACCCTAAAGGATATAGAATGATAGATTTCTTTATTCTGATAATAGCTTTCACACTATATGAATACCTCATTCGCAATGATGAAAGAAGACCCTTTAAATTTAAATATAAAGGTGCTAGAACCATGATTTATAGTTTAATGATACTAGCTATGATTCTCTTTTATGACAACACCGGTAGAAGCTTTATTTACTTTCAATTTTAAAAGATGAAAAAATTAATGTTTCAAATAGTACTTAAAAGCTTTTTGGTCTTTGCTATTCTGGAATGTTTAGTGAGGGTATTTCATCTATATTCAGATAACCCAAAACAATTTGTTGATGATTATGGGGTAAGAAAACATATCCCATATCAGGAAGGCTATAATGTAACAGGGAACAGAAAACAACATGTTACACCATATAAAATCAATAAAAATGGTTTTAATACAGTTACATCAGAGTCCCCATCAAACCAATCATATAACATAGCCATCATTGGCGATTCTTACATTGAAGGTATGCATCAACCTTACTTTAATTCCTTAGGAACAATGTTGGAATCTAAATTTGATACCATACGAGTTTATGAATATGGCATTTCAGGTTATGATATGGCAGATCAACTTCATTTAATTCAAGCATACTCAGATGAATTTGAAAATATTGATGATATTATCCTCTATATGAAGTTTGAAAATGATTTTGAAAGGTCGGTACACGAACCTGGCCTAGTTCAAGAATCAAAATTTGATCAACTACGTAATCAAAGTAAATTGCTTACTTACCTAAGACAATTAGGTCTTTTAAATAATTTTAAAACCTTTTTGACCTCTGCAAAACAACATATTAGAAATCCTCATGAGATACAAAAAAAAGAGTCTACCGAATTAAACCATCATGAGGTTGCCATGAAACGTATTTCAAATTTCAAAAAATTGATTCAAACTTATGGTTTTGACAATAAGAAAATTAAACTTTTACTTGATAGTAGACATACAGACGTTCAGTTTATAGCTTTTTGTAAACAAAACGGTATTAATATCATTGACTTTAAGAAAGCTTTTCAAACAGCAAAAAATAACACATCACTAGTTTATGATGCACACTGGAATAACTATGGCCGATCATTGATCGCAGACACAATTTTTCAACATTTTAGTAAAAATAATTGAATAACTTGCCTCTATCTTTTTATGAAATCGCAAGTTTCAAAATAGTAAAACACCTTAGTAATCAAGTTACGTATGAATGAGAATAAACCTGAATTTTTAAATTCTGAAGAGAAAAATATCGCAGATATTTTAAAAAAATATGTGAAATATTGGCCCCTATTTGCCATAGGTATCGTAATATGCCTTTCTGCTATATTTTTATATATACGTTATAAGGCAGATACCAATTATGCCATTTCAAGTACTATTTTTATAAAAGAAACTGCAGCTGGCCAGAGTGTCAATGAAAACCAGGGCTTCAATAATCTTGGCTTAATTAAAACATCGCATAGCATTGATGACGAAATTGGTATTTTAAAGTCATCAGGTATCATGGAAAAGGTGATTTCTAAGCTAAACCTTAATGTAGCTTATTATGTTGAAGGGAAAATACGAGACGTTGAAATTTACGGTGATGATGTTCCTGTAGACATATTGGTAGATGAAACTTCAAAAAACCTTGCCTTCAACCTTCCTATATATATAAAACTTCTTACTGATGACACTTACCAAATAATTTCAGAATATGATGGCCAATCCATATCATCTGAACATAAGTTTGGTGATTTGGTCTCTGAACCATTTGGTACGATTACGGTAACCAAAAAAGAAGATACCAATTTTATAGACCAAGGTAAACCACTGTACTTTCAAATAAAAAATAAAGATCGCCTGGTCATTGATTTTTTAGGTAGATTAGGAATTGCTCCTTCTAATAAAGGCGGCAACTTATTGAACATTAGTTTTTTGAGCTCATCAAAACAAAAAGGTGAAGATATTGTTGCCGGTTTAATTGAAACCTATGTAGAGGAAACTATTAAATACGAAAATGAGATTGCTGAAAATACCATTCAGATGATAGACGATCGTCTAACAAAACTATCCAGTGAAATTGAAGGGGTTGAAAGCAATGTAGAGAATTTTAAATCCAGAAATGTAATTACCGATGTGGCTAGTAACGCCAACAGTTTTATTGGTCAGGCCAACGACTATAAAAATAGAATTTCAGAATATCAATCGCAGATCAATGTTTTAGGTTATGTTGAAGAGTCTTTTAACAGTGGTGGTGCAGATGCAACTATAAGTAGTTCTATTGCTGTAAATGATGGGGTTTTGAGTAATATGGTCAATACCTACAATGAGACTTTAATGGAAAAGAAGCGTCTTGCACAATCCACACCGTCAAGTAACCCTATTATTGTGGATTTGGACACCACTTTAACTAATTTACGCTCTTCCATTCTACAAAATGTACGCAGTACCAAAAATGGTCTATTGATTGCACAGCGTAATTTACAGTCAAACGCCAATAAATATCAAGCTCAAATCGCAAGAGTACCCTCTATGGAGCGTAAATTATCGGATATTAGTAGGGAACAGAGTACTAAAGAAGGCCTTTTTCTTTATCTATTACAAAAAAGAGAAGAAGAAGTACTATCAATGGCAGCACCGGTATCCTCCACAAGAATTGTGAGCTTGCCAAAAGCCAGTCTATACCCAGTTAGCCCAAATAAAGTCTCGTTATATCTAGGAGGTCTATTACTTGGTCTATTTCTGCCATTTTGTATTGTCTTTGCCAAAGAAACACTAAACAATAACATAAGTTCTTTAGATGAATTAACAAAGTTATCTATGGCTCCAGTTCTCGGAGAGATATCAAAAAACAAGACTAAAACAAGCCTTATCGCATCTGAAAGAGAGCGCACCCCTACTGCCGAACTTTTTAGATTGCTAAGATTTAATTTAGAATACCTTAAAAAGAATGACAAGAACCAAACCTTAATGGTCACCTCTTCCGTGAAAGGTGAGGGTAAAACCTTTGTTGCGGCCAATTTAGCTATTTCCTTAGCTTCAGCTGGTGAAAAAGTTGTCTTACTATCTTTTGATTTAAGAGAACCGGCGTTAATGCCCCTTTTCGGACTTAGTGAAAAACCTGGAATTACAGATTTTATAGTAAAAAAAGGTATGCCTTTAAATGAAATCATACAAACCAATAAAGATATTGAGAATCTAAATTTAATCGGTGCTGGCATACCAATGATTGAAGTGGGTAAACTTATATTAAATGAGCGAATAGAAACTTTATTGAGCCAACTTAAAAAGGACTACGACCGCATCATTATAGATACGGCACCTATTGGAAAAGTGTCTGATGGTTTTGCGCTCAACCCATATATAGATAGCACTATTTACGTAGTAAGACAAGGCTTCTCAAAGAAAGAATATTTAAAAACGCTGAATAATATTTATCAACAGAACAAATTACGAAATACTATGGTCTTATTGAATGATACTTCATCAGGGCAATCTTATGGATATGGCAATAAGACTTATTAAACTTTAGGCCCATAAATAGTTTTCGAAATAAATAATATATGTCGGTCAAAAAAAGATTGCTCCAGAACGGACTAGCATCAGTTTTTCAAAAGGGTGTTCGAGTAATGGAACAATTATTCCTTGTACCATTTTTTTTAACAGCCTGGGGACCTGCTTACTACGGGGAGTGGATCACCTTAACCATTGTACCTAGTATTCTGGCTTTTTCTAATCTAGGATTTGGCACCGCGTCTGCAAATAGTTTTGTTTTAACATACGCTTCTGGTCAAAAGCAAAAAGCATCGAACATAAGTAAAATTGGCATGTATCTTATTACAATAGTAATTATAATCGCCATAATTCTAAGTACCGTAGTTGTTTTTTCATTAGATTATTTTCACATATTTGACAAATCTATTATTGATAAAAATGATGCCATAATAGCGGTTTCACTAATGAATTTTGCATGCTTATTAAGTTTTTACGATCCACTAATAGAATCCTATTACAGAGCAGCACAAAAAGCAGCATTAAGCATTAACCTAATAACTATAAGAGCTGTTTTAAAATTAAGTTTTGGATTAATTGTACTCTTAGTGGGGTATGGCATAGTTGAATTTGCAATATCACAACTTATCGTTACGGTAACTTTTACGATTTACTATTGGTTAAAAGGTAAATCTGTATTAGTATTATTTAAAAATTATAATGGCGTCAAGGATAAAATCATACTTAACGATATTACAAAAAAGGGTTTTGGCTATCTAATATTTCCAGCCTGGCAGGCTATCTATTTTCAAGGAACTACATTTGCTGTTAGAATAATTTTAGGAGCAGAAGGTGTTGCAATTTTTAATACGGTTAGAACCTTGAGTAGATCGGTTAATCAATTACTAAATATTGTAAGTTCCAGTATATTTCCTGAATTACAATATGAAATAGGTGTTGGAAATATTCATAAAGCACAAAAAATATACAGATTCTCTGTGGTACTCTCATTCTTAATAGCATTTGCAGGTGTATTATTCTTAGCATTATTTGGATTGTGGTTTTATAATTTATGGACTCAAAATGAATTGAACGTTCCTACTACAATGTGGCATCTTTTTGTATTAAGTATTCTATTTCATTCTTTTTGGTGGTCATCAGAACCGGTTTTCAGGGCAAAAAACGAACCCTATAAATTTGCTTTTACTGGTATTATCGCTGCATTAATCTCTGTCTTTTTTACATACGTATTTTCTAAGTTTTGGGGACTAAATGGTGCTGCGCTAGGTGCTTTGATATTAGATGTAATAATGGCATTTTATATATTTCCTTTGAGCATTAGCATGCTTAATATGAAAATTTTAGATGTTATTAAGTATGGCTACCTTGATTTAAAAGAAATTTTAGCTGGACTGAAAGCTAAGCTTAATTAAAATAAAAAGTTAATGAAAGTAATTGTCGCACATCCTACCAGCAACCAAGTAAATAGAGCCATGTTAAAAGGATTCTATGAGATCAAAATTCTACAGAGTTTTTATACCTCAGTAGCTATTTTTCCAAATGATAGCTTGGACTTGATAAGCAAAATTAAACCTTTCTCAGAATTTAAAAAAAGGCAGTTTCCTGGCGAACTACAAGAATTAACTCAAACCTATCCCTACAAAGAGTTAATGCGTATGATACTTCCAAAATTAGGTATGCAAAATTACACAGCAGGAGAACATGCAAAATTCTCAATATACAGTGTTTATCAATATTTTGATAAAATGGTTGCAAATCAATTAGTAAAAGAGGCCAATGCTGGTGCAGACGCTTTATATGCCTATGAAGATGGTGCATTTCATTCTTTTATAAAAGCCAAAGAATTAGGCTTAAAGTGTTTTTATGACCAACCCATAGGGTATTGGCGTGCCGCTCATAGAATTTTACAAAAAGAACGCGAATTATGGCCAGAATGGGAAGCTACACTACCTGGTTTGAACGATTCAGAGGAAAAACTTTTAAATAAAGACAAAGAATTAGCATTAGCCGATTGTGTTTTTGCAGCAAGTACCTTTACTGCCAATACACTTAAGGAATATTCAGGAAACATAAAGCAAATCAAAGTAGTTCCCTTTGGTTTTCCTTCCGTAAATACAGAAAAAAAAATTACGAAAATAAAACCCAATAAAAAGCTTAAATTATTATTTGTTGGTGGTCTATCACAGCGTAAGGGTATAGCTAACTTATTTAGTGCCGTGGAAAGTTTAAAAAACCATGTAGAATTGACCATAGTGGGGCGAAAACTAAATGATCAATGTTCTATTTTAAACGAAACATTAAAAAAGCACAACTACATTCCAAGTCTACCTTTTCCAAAAGTTTTGGAATTAATGGCTGAGCAAGACATATTTATATTTCCTTCCTTATTTGAAGGTTTTGGTATGGTCATTACGGAAGCCATGTCACAAGGCTTACCCGTGATAACTACAGTTAATACGGCAGGTGGAGATTTAATTGAACATGGTAAAAATGGGTGGTTGGTAACCCCAGGGAGTACCAATGAACTTACAAGTTTATTACAAGAACTTATTGAAAATCCCGAACAAATTACAACAGTTGCTCAAGAAGCTTTAAAAACGGCAAAAAAGAGACCATGGGCTGCCTATGCAAATGAAGTTATAGAAACAATTAAAAATATAAAATATTAATTTTGAGTAAGTTGATCCCAAATAACCGTAATTCTAACAATACTAAGCTATGGTTAAAGAGAGGTGTATGGTTATATTTTTACTTACTACTTTTTGAAGGTGCCCTACGTAAGTGGGTGCTACCGAGCTTATCTGATGCTCTTTTGGTAGTTCGTGATCCATTGGTTATCCTATTGTTATTTTTTGCATGGAAAGCTAATATATTAAAGATTAATTCCTACATTAAAGTAATGAGCGCTATAAGCCTATTGGCGGTAATTACCACATTATTTACAGGACATCAGAATATTTTTGTTACCATTTATGGTGCTAGGATATTATTGATTCAATTTCCGTTTGTTTTCGTTATCGGATCAGTTTTTAATCGCGAGGATGTTTTACTACTGGGCAAACATTTACTTTATATAGCTATACCCATGACCATCCTGATAGCCTTACAATTTTATAGTCCGCAATCGGCTTGGGTAAATCGTGGTGTTGGGGGTAATATGGAGGGTGCTGGTTTCCCAGGAGCTATGGGTTATTTTAGGCCTCCAGGCACTTTTTCCTTTACCAGTGGAAATACATTGTTTTATCAACTATTATCCTGTTTTGTTTTAATCTATTGGTTATCAGCTAAATACATAAACAAAATAGTCCTAGTTGCAGCAACACTTTGTTTAGTTATTGCCATTCCTTTATCCATCAGTAGAGCCCTGTTTTTTTCAATTTTTATCTTCCTTTTATTTTACTTGACTGCGTTATATTTTAAACCCAATTTTTTGAAAAAATTAACAGTGTTCCTTATTTTTATTGTTCTAGTTGGGTTTATAGCATTGAATTTAGAATTTGTTGGAACGGCAACAGAAGCATTTAGTTCGCGCTTTGAAAGTGCTAGTGAAACCGAGGGAGGTCTAGAAGGCACTCTAGTCAATCGATATTTAGGGGGCTTTATAAAAGCAATTTCCAATACAGCAGATACACCCTTCTTTGGCCATGGTTTAGGTATGGGAACGAACGTAGGTAGTCAACTATTAACAGGAGGTCGAGCATTTTTAATTGATGAGGAAGAATGGGCCAGAACCATTGGTGAAATGGGATTATTATTGGGATTAGGGGTTATCCTTATTCGCGTTGTATTAAGTATAAGACTTAGCCTATCGAGTTTCAAAGCATTAAAACATCAAAATCATATTCCTTGGATGTTATTAGGTTTTGTACTGTTAAATGTCCCGCAGGGGCAATGGCAGTTCCCCACTAACTTAGGATTTGCCATTTTTTCAACAGGAATATTACTAGCAAGTTTTAATCAAAAAATAATGGAAAAACAATTTCCGCTGCAATCAAGATTATGATATAATAGTAGTATTTTTTTTTAATATGCAGGACATTATCAGAATTTTTTGAATTAAAACATAGCACAATACCAATGTATAATACAAGAAATTACACTCTTGACTTCATAAGAGGTGTAAGCGCGCTGATTGTAATGTCTGGGCATCTAAGAATTGCACTTTATAAAGATTTCTCTGAACTAGGCAATGTTGAAAATAGTTCTTTGGTTGAAAAAGGATTCTATTTTATAACAGGTTTAGGTCACGAAGCCGTAATGGTCTTTTTTGTTTTAAGTGGGTATTTTGTTGGGGGGTCAGTAATTAAAAATCAAAAATATTTTAGTTCTAAAAATTATTTAATAGCAAGACTTTCTCGACTTTGGGTTCCCTTATTACCTATTTTAATTTTCACTATTATCATAGACTATTTTATAGGTATAGCATCACCTGAATTATTAAATGGTAATTATTATTCCATATTAAATTCAGGACCAAAAACAGATTATTCTATTTCCTTTTTAACGTTTCTATCAAATATGTCTTTTTTACAAACCATATTCACTCCAGTTTACGGTACCAATGGTCCGCTATGGAGTTTGGCCTATGAATTTTGGTATTATATATTATTTCCTATTTTAATGATACTAAGCAATTTCATAAAGAGAAATATTTTAAGCAAAATTATTGGTGGAATACTAGCTATATTTATTGTGAGGTTTATGCCTTTAGAAATGCTACAAGGTTTTCTAATTTGGCTATTTGGAGCTGCTGTATATTTGATTACAACTAAAAAATACATCCAAACAAATGTTATATTTATTCTCTCCTCTTTTTCATTATTTATTTTTTCTCTTTTAAATAGCAAATTTGAATTTTCGAAAGATTTAATAAATAATTACAATGATATTTTCACAGGAATATCATTTAGTTTTTTTCTGATTTCGATAATAAACTACCAAATACCAAATTTTAAATTTTTGAACTTAAAGAAATTTTCCTTTTGGATTTCTGAAATATCCTATACGCTCTATATAACGCATTTTCCAATAGTCCTTTTAATATATAGCAACTATTATTTAGGCAAACAACTAACTTTTAACTTTAATAGTAACTTACAATTTACTGCTTGGTTTTTATTACTAATCTTCATAAGTATTTTATTCTGGTATCTGTTTGAAAGAAATACTCCTATTATTCGCAAAAAAGTCAAAGGTCTAATATCAAAATAGTTGGGTACTAAATACGCGGTAATTAAAACAAAAATATTGATACAACGTAATATTAACGCTGATTTTATAAAAACTATCTCAATTTTTGGAGTAGTCTTTATAAACAGTGTCCCAATTTTTGGAGAATTAAAACTCTTGGGGTTTTTAAGCGATGCCTTTAGATTTGCAGTACCTTGCTTTATTATGCTGTGGGCGTATTTTTTTGAAAATTCTTACTGTAATAAACCAAAGGAACAAAGACTAAAGTACCTTACTACACGTTTTATTTATTTGTTTAGAGTTTTTTTTATTTGGAGCTTTATTTACTTTATTATTACGGTAGAATGGCAAACCGTAAACCTTAAAAGTTTAGTGACAACACATTTTTTAGGATATGGTTGGTCTGGTCAATATTTTTTCATCATACTATTTCAGCTAATTTTCTTATATCCTCTTCTTAGAAAAGTCTATGCTATTAAAGTCTTGCGATATCTAACATATATTATTTCTATATTACTGTATTTTAATTACGAATGGTATCATGCTACAATTCCTGAACAAATTCTAAAACTAGGTGGCCGTCCTTTTTATTTTTGGCTACCATACCTATTAATCGGTATTGGTCTGGCACGAAATGACATTAAAAAGATTTCACCATGGTTTGCACTGGTCCCTTTTTTAATCGGCATAGAGTTTTTTATACTTGAAAGTTTACATCTAAGGCATTTAGTATATATAACATTAGGCGTCTTTGTATGTTCCATTTTGTTTTGTATTTCCTTACTAAAAAATAACCGTATCCAGATCAACCAAAAAACTGAAAATTTAATTCAATTTATTGGAAGTAACACCTTAACGATTTTTGTATCAAACCCATTAATTGTTATCATCATAGAAAAAATTATCGCAGTTAATACTTTAAATGAAATAATTGTTTCGGCACCTTCTTGGATGAAAATATGTATAGCCATACTTACTGTTATCACCGTATTTATTAGTACGCTAGCTATTGCTAAATTGTTACATAAATCTAAATTGGCAAAAATTTTTGTTTAAGGTGTATACGCTTGTCACTTTATCTTTTTTTAAATACCCATATACCTCAACTATATTTTGAAAATTATTTTCTTGACCCATCATGAGCATTTTAGAGGGTATAGCATGAAACGCTATTGTTCATTTTTAAGTGACGGACTACAATCAAAGGGTCATGATACCAAGATTGTTAGTCCAAAAGCTATTCTAAGTAAGAATGGCATGCCAAAACAACTTAAGAAGTGGCTACGGTATATGGATTCCTTTGTACTTTTTCCAATATGGTTATTCATTGAAAGTAAAAGGTCACCTAAATCTACCCTATACGTTATAACAGATCAAGCCTTAGGAATGTGGGTGCCGGTTTTAAAAAGCAAAAAACATGTAGTGCATTGTCATGATTTTACCGCCCTAAAATCATCCTTAGGTTTAATGATAGAGAATCCTACAAGTTGGACAGGTAAAAAATATCAGAATTTAATATTAAAAGGCTTTTCTCAAGCATCAAATTTTATATGTATTTCTAAAAACACAGAAAAAGAACTATTACATTTTTTACATAAACCCCCTCATAAACTTGGCCAAGTGTACAATGCACTAGATCCGATATTTAAATGCGGAGATATTGTAAATGCAAGAAACTATGTGAGCAAGCATTTAGGTTTAAATGTACAAGACGGGTATTTAATGCATGTAGGCGGCAATGATTTTTATAAAAATAGAACGGGCGTCATTGCGCTTTATAATTCCTGGAGAGAACAAACCAACAGTCCTGTACCACTATTAATGATTGGTTACGAACCTTCTGAAATTATACAAAGAAGCTATGATCGATCACCTTATAAAGACGATATTCATTTATTAATTAGAGTTGATAATGAATTGCTTTTAAAAGCGTACCAAGGATGTCGTTTATTTCTTTTCCCTTCTTTAACTGAAGGTTTTGGTTGGCCAGTTGCAGAAGCTATGGCATGTGGTTGCCCGGTAATTACGACTAATAGAGCCCCAATGAACGAAGTGGGTGGTGATGCGGCTATTTATATAGAACGTTGCCCATCGCCCGATGAAATCATTTCTTGGGCAACTGCATCTGCTAAAATAATTGAAGCGACACTACAATTGACCGAGAATGAACGTAACACTATTATTAAAAAAGGATTAGAGCAGTCTAAAAAATTTAATGGAAAGGATATTTTAAATGAAATTGAAGTCTTTTATCAATCTATTTTAGACTAATCCTATTTCCTTTATAAAACACAAGTACCAACTGATCCAAATTTGTAAGCTCAGGTAAGCTAAACACCTAGCAACTAATACCAATCAAAACATGTACACTATATATCACAAATGAGTTGTAAAACATCATTTCAGTACAAATCATTTAAAAACATATTATGGAAGTAACTAACACCAAACGTATATTATTTGTAGGATACAATTTTTCCCCAGAACTGACCGGAATCGGAAAGTATTCCGGCGAAATGATGCATTGGCTGGCCCAAAAAGGCCATAAATGTACCGTACTCACCTCATACCCCTACTATCCGTATTGGAAAATTCAACAACCTTATAGGAAGAGGCGCTTCTGGTACAAAAAAGAAGTGACTAATTTTGATTCTGGTGGAAAATTACGGGTCATACGCTGTCCTATGTATATACCCAATAAACCCAGTGGAATTAAAAGAATGTTATTGGATTCAACTTTCACACTATCTGCGTTTTTATTAAGCATACCACTGTTATTTGTCAAAAAATATGATAGGATAATTACCATAGCGCCTTCTTTTCAATTAGGCTTATTAGGGGTATTCTATAAAAAAATAAGGGGGGCAAAACATATACACCACATACAAGACATGCAGATTGAAGCTGCACAAGATTTGGGCATGATCACTTCACCAAAACTATTAAAGATGCTATACGGTATCGAGAAATTTATCTTTAAAAATACCGATATCATTAGCAGCATATCTGATGGGATGATCGAAAAAATAGAACGTAAGGCATTGAAACCTGTTTCATTTTTCCCCAACTGGACAGAAACCAAGAACTTTTACCCCATTGAAAACAATGGACAACTAAAAAGACAATTTGGTTTTCACCCTAGTGATTATGTCGTATTATACTCCGGTGGAATTGGCGAAAAGCAAGGTTTAGAAGCCATATTGCATTCTGCCAAGGAGCTGAATTCATACAAATCTTTACAATTTATAATTTGTGGTACTGGTCCTTATAAAACAGTGCTTCAAGAAAAAACACATGAAATGAAATTGAATAATGTTCATTTTATGCCTTTACAGCCTAAGGAATGTTTTAATGAGTTTTTAAATATGGCAGATCTTCATTTGGTCATTCAAAAAGAAAAAGCAAGTGATTTGGTTATGCCGTCTAAATTAACGACCATCTTGGCAGTGGGGGGCGTGTCCTTAATTACTGCCAATCCTAAATCTAGCTTATATCGCGTGGTAACTAAACACCATATGGGTATATTGGTTGCACCAGAAGATCAAGAAGCATTAAATAAAGGTATTTTAACAGGGCTAAATAAAAAGGACAATAATGATATAAAAAAGGCCGCACGAAATTATGCAAAGAACTATTTGGCCATTGATACGGTGATGAACAATTTCAATGATAAAATAACTACAGAACATAAAACTACGGCTTTGCAGTTTGTCGATTAAGCATGTAAAAGAACCTTAAAAAACTTAACCTAAACGAATAGTAACTACATTTAAGAATAACTAGTAAGCCGATTATTTTTATTTATCACATTGAACGCATTTATTACTCCCCTAATTTATAAATCTATAATGTAATAGCTGATAATGACTTTTTATACCATTTGACTATGCAACATAGTTTTAAAAAATTTATATTCTCCATTAAGACCAAAGTTTTGAGTCACAAGCTCATAGATTTATATAAAAAATCTAATGAAAACCTTAATGTAAAAGATCTTAAAATTCTGAATTTTTCAAAGCGTCAAGAATTGTTACAACACGCAATTAATCATTCTGAATTTTACAAAAGCAAATATTCCAATATCCCAACATTGAAACATGGATTGAGATGTGAATCTGCTTTTCTGAAAATTCCGCCCTTAACTAGGGAAGAATTACGGCTTAATTTTGACCAAATAAAATCTAACAATGTTTCCTTAAAACATTGTAGAAAAGCAAGTACATCTGGGAGTACAGGACCTTCAATATCAGTGTTTCATGACAAGAGACATCCAGAAACACCAATAAGATGGCGAATTTTAAAATGGTGGGGTATAGAGCCTTGGGAAAATCAAGCCTTCATCTACCGTTTTAAAAAACCATTTTGGGAGCGGTTTTACAATACTCTAATGTGGTGGCCCACCCAAAGAGTCTTTTTAGCAGCTGCCAATCCAAGTCCTAAACAATTGGCAGCATTCGTTCGAAAATTCAACCATATTAAGCCCACCTTATTACAAGGTTACGTTGACGTTGTATTTGAATTTGCATTGTATTTATTGGACAACAACATTAAAATTCATCCGCCAAAAATGGTCTGGGTTACTTCAGCTCCACTTTTTGAAGAACAACGGGAAATCATGGAAAAGGCATTTGGAGCCCCTGTATGCGATCAATATGGAAATACGGAGATTATGCTCATTGCGGCGGAATGTCCAGAACAAAATGGACTACATATCATGCAAGATACGGTACACATTGAATTTGTAGATGAAAACAACCTACCTGTGCCCCCTAATACCTCTGGAAAGGTACTATTAACGGATTTAACCAATTTTGCATTTCCGCTTATACGCTATGAAATTGGAGACGAAGGTAAATATTTGGATAGAACCTGTAGCTGTGGTCGTACTCTTCCATTGATGGATAATATTAAGGGGCGCCAATCCAAACAAGTGGTAACCCCAACGGGTTTACGAATTAAAGGGGAACATTTGATGGCCATGTTTCATGGGCATATGAAAGCTTTTAAAGAAATTCAAATACAACAAAATGCTGATCATTCGGTGATACTTTTTTATGTACCTCGAATTGAAAAAAGTACTCTTGAAATAGAAGAAATGGCTCAATTGTTAGGTCAAAGGGCTAGATTTGAAATACAAATAACCCATAAAAAAGTGGGTCAGGTGAAACGTATTGGTAAAAAATCACCATTCATTATAAGCGAACTTTAATATACAATCATTACGATGATGTCGCAATTTCTTAAAAATACAGCAAAGCAATGTATAGAATATTCAAAAAATGTTTTATACCACAGAAACTCCAATAACATTGCAAAAAAAATCCTTAAAAATATAGAACAAGAAAAAGGAAAATTAAATGCCCAACAAAAAAGAATTGCACAAGAATATGCCATAGAAGTTTTAGGTTGGAAAGGTTTTGCTCCTTGGATATACGTTTACACCATTATGCACGGTGAGTTTAAAGAAGGATGGTTACCCGATAATTATTTTGGTAGAATTGTAATACCCGAAATACAAGGAGACTATGGAAAAATTTCATTTTTAAAACCTTTTGCAAACAAGCTATTTAACAGTAATGTTTGTCCGGATATAGCTCATTATATCAACGGACAATGGTTTTCAGCCACATATGAACCGAAAACCCCAAAAGAGATTACTGATATAGTTAAAAAAAACGATTTCTATAATAACGGCAAGATCATTAATAAACTGGACTATAGTTATCAAGGTCTTGGCATACATATTTATGACAAAGCTAATTTTGATGCCGTAAAAGTAGCAAAGAACGGAAATGGGGTTGTACAACCTTTTATAAACCAGCATAATTTCTTTAACCAATTTTGCAAAGACGCTGTAGCCACCTTACGTTTGACCACGGTCATAGACACCAATGGTAAAGCATGTTTAAGAGCGGCACTAATTAGATTTGGTAGAAACAAGCAAACCCATGTGCAGTCTAAAGATCAAATTTTGGTTGCGGTTGATGTAGCTACGGGTCAATTATCAGATATAGGTTATACCAGTTCTTTTAAATCGACAAATTTTCACCCAGATACCAATGTTACCTTTAAAGATAAAGTTATCCCATTTTATGATAAAGGTGTTGCTTTAGTATTGGAACTACAAAAAAAAATGCCCATGATCAAACTTATAGGTTGGGATTTAGTCATGGATGAGAATAATGAGGTCGTTATTATGGAATGGAACGGTTACGGTGCTGGTGTAGCATTTTCTGAAGCTACCCAAGGTCCTGGATTTAATGATTTAGGCTGGAACAATTTTTATAAACGTTAATAAGAAAAACCTCAACAGTTTATCATTGTAATATCTTATATGAAAATAAATTACTTTTTTAGAAATCCTAAAGTAGGTTATTCTATTCAAAGAGTATTCCAAACCGTAAATGAGAAAATTTCTGAGAATACACAAATTGAAGAGATATTTCTACCAAGCCCTAAATCAAATATAGTCTCAATCATTAGAAATGGTCTATATGCACGAAAGCATCAAGGCAAAATAAATCATATTACTGGTGACGCTCATTATTTAACTTTTTTCTTATCATCTAAGAAAACAGTGATAACAGTGCATGATATCATGTACTATTCTTATTTAAAAGGCTTGAAGAAGAAAATTTGGAAATCTTTATATATTAATTCACTTAAACGCGCAAAAAAAGTAGTTTTTATATCTGAGTTTGCTAAAGACCAAGTTCTTAAAGAATTAGATTTACCAAAAAAAAGTTACTGTGTGATACCGAATCCAGTTTCTTCCGATTTTATAAAAAAAGATAAAAAATTTAATGTAGAAAAACCCATAATTTTACATATCGGAGCTCAATCAGGGAGAAAGAATTTAGGTCGTTCAATAGCTGCTTTAGAAAATATTTCATGTCATTTAAGAATAATCGGAAAAATGAACAATGAAATCATCAGGTTGTTAAAAAAATATAATATTGAATATTCAAACGCTTCAAATTTAACTAATGAAGAAATAGTCAATGAATATGTAAGATCTGACATTGTAAATTTTCCATCACTTTTTGAAGGTTTTGGCATGCCCATAATAGAGGGTCAAGCGGTAGGAAGACCTGTTATAACATCAAATATTTCACCGATGAAATTTGTGGCGGGAGATGCTGCAGTTTTAGTGAATCCTACTGATATTGAAAGTATTAAACTGGGCTATTTAAAAATAATCAACAATGAGTTATTTCGTAATGAAATTATTTATAAAGGGTTTGAAAACGTAAAACAATATCAAGTCGATAATATCGCAAAGCGATATATAAATTTATATAAAGAAATGATTAAATAATGAAAAAAATACTATCAATATTAATCGTTTTTCTTCCATGGACAATTAAAAGATTTCTTTTAATTAAAATATGGAAATATGAAATTCACCCAACTGCAAAAATTGGACTAGCCTATATTTTCCCTAAAAATTTAATTATGAAAGAAGGGTCTAAAATTGAACACTTTAATGTCGCAGTCAACTTACATTTAATTATTCTTAATAAAAATTCTTCTATAAATAGATCAAACTGGATAACAGGTTTTCCTATTAATACTAAGTCAGAGCACTTTAAACATCAAAAGGATAGAGAAAGTAAATTAATTCTTGATGACGAAGCTTCAATTACAAAAAAACATCATATAGATTGTACTAACAGTATTATAATTGGAAAATATTCTGTGGTTGCAGGATATAGTTCCCAGTTCTTAACTCATTCTATAAATATTATAGAGAACAGACAGGATAGTTTACCCATTGTTATAGGCGATTATTGTTTTGTTGGAACAAGTTGTGTGATATTGGGCGGAGCCAAGTTGCCATCTTTCTCAGTTCTTGGAGCTAAATCACTACTTAATAAGCAATTTACCGAAGAATACCATTTATATGGAGGTAACCCTGCAAAGAAAATTAAATTATTACCTGAGGAAACAAAATTTTTTAAAAGAAAAAGTAGATATACAATTTAAATGAAAATACTAAGAGTTATACCTAGTATGGATCCCGAAAAAGGAGGACCCTGTCAAGGCATTAGAAATGCGATTCCTGAATTAATAAAATTAGGAGTCAGCAATGATGTTGTGTGCTTAGATGACCCTAAATCTGAATATTTAGGAAAAGACCCTTTCCAAATATATACCTTGGGCGAAGCAAGCACACCATGGCAATACAATAAAAATCTATTACCATGGCTTTTAGAAAATTCAAGTACATATGATACTATAATTGTTCATGGGCTTTGGTTATACCATAGTCATGCTGCAATAAAAGCTTTCAAAAAAAACACAAAGAAATCATCAAGATTATTCGTTATGCCCCATGGCATGTTAGATCCTTATTTTCAAAAAGCTTCATCACGTAAATTAAAAGCGTTACGAAATGATATTTATTGGAAGTTGATTGAAAAAAAGGTCATAAATGAAGCCGATGGTGTATTATTTACTTGTGAGGAAGAATTGTTATTGGCCAGGACCACTTTTCCCAACTACCAACCTAAAAAAGAGATTAATGTTGGTTATGGAATACAACCACCACCAGAATACACACCTCAAATGCGTGAGGTATTTGCAAAAAGACTATCGCAATGGAACGGTAAACCACATTTATTATTTTTAAGTAGAATACATCCTAAAAAAGGAGTAGACCTTTTGATCAAAGCGTATTTAAAATTAGAACAAGAATTAGAACATTTACCCCAACTTGTTATTGCAGGACCCGGTCTGGAAGAAAGTTACGGCATAGCTATGAAAGAGCTAGCCGCAGCTTCTGAAAACATTTTATTCCCCGGTATGTTAAAAGATGACGCCAAATGGGGCGCTTTTTACGAGAGTGAGGTCTTTGTACTACCAAGTCATCAAGAAAATTTTGGTATTGCCGTGGTTGAAGCTTTAGCTTGCTCAAAACCTGTGCTTATTAGCAACAAAGTGAATATTTGGCGAGAAATAGAAACAGAAAAAGGTGGAATAGTAGAACCCGATACGGCAAAGGACACTTCTAATTTACTAAAAGAATGGCTAACATACAGTACAACACAAAAATTGGAAATGTCAAATAATGCATTCCATGTGTATGAAAATTACTTTACCGTTGCAAAGGCTGCTGAACAATTCTTAAACGGCATAAACTATGCATAATGTAGATACGTATACTGGTTCATCTTTTTCTCTAAAAAATAAAATTGCAAGACTCATTTGGAATTTTGTTTACATCATGGCATTTAAATATTCACCAAGGCCCTTTCATGAATGGCGTTCTCTACTCCTTAGAATTTTTGGAGCCAAAATTGGCAAAGGCGTACACATATATCCCAAGGTGAAAATTTGGGCTCCTTGGAATTTAGAAATACATGATCAAGTAGGTGTGGCAAATGGTGTTGATCTATACTCCCAAGGTAAAATACTACTTGAATACAGATGCGTCATCTCACAGCGTTCTTATATCTGTACCGGCACCCATGATTTTAATCTTAAAGGACATCCTTTATACACGAAGCCAATTACCGTTTCTAAATTTGCCTGGGTGGCAGCTGAAGCTTTTGTAGGACCCGGTGTAACTATTGGCGAAGGTGCTGTTGTAGGTGCTAGAGGTGTTATTTTTAAAGATGTGGAACCTTGGACCGTTGTGGGTGGAAATCCTGCAAAATTTATTAAAACTAGAGAATTTAAAGACTAATGAATTCTATATCAACTATAATCCTAACCTATAATGAAGAAAAGCATATTGAAAGATGTATTAAAAATGCTTTTCGTTTTTCCAAATCTGTTTTTTTGGTGGACTCTTTTTCTACAGATAGCACTGTTGAAATTGCAAAATCCTTAGGAGCAATTGTATTTCAAAACAAATGGGAAAATAATCATGCTATTCAATTCAATTGGGGTTTAAAAAATTTACCTATTGAGACTAATTGGGTATTTAGACTAGATGCCGATGAATATTTAACAGAGACTTTAATTGATGAAATCCATTCTAAACTGCCATCATTAAATACTGAAATTACCGGAGTTGTATTTGAACGAAAAATGTACTTCTTAAATAAATTAATGACAAAGGGCATGATTCAAATGAATATGCTACGCCTATTTAGAAATAAAAGTGCTATATGTGAGAATAGATGGATGGATGAGCACATTGTTTTAACTGAAGGAAAGAGTATTCAATTTGATGGCTATTTTGTTGATCATAATCTAAATCCCTTAGGATGGTGGATAGAGAAGCATAATAATTATGCGACACGTGAAGCTGTAGAATTACTTAATATTCAATATAATTTTATAGCCAGGGATGAAAAATCCATAGAACATCATCTTATGTCCGCTGATGCTCAATCTAAAAGGTATAAGAAGAAAAAATATGCCAAAATGCCATTATTTTGGCGGTCTTTCATATATTTTATATATCGTTATTTCCTTAAAATGGGTTTTCTTCAGGGTAAAGAAGGCTTTTTGTGGCATTTTTTGCAAGGTTGGTGGTATAGAACTTTAGTAGATGCAAAAGTTTACGAAATAAAAAAAGCATGTGGTAATGATAAAGTCAAAATGAAATATTTTCTAGAGAAGAATTACAAAATAAAACTTTAACGATGAAAGGTTTATTTTTTAAATCAAAATTTAGTAAACTAGCTTTTAGTATTGTTTTGTTTCTGATTTCAGGTGAGTTCTTTTTACGCATGCTATGGGGCTTTTGTAATGCCCCGTTATATATTGCCAGCGAAAAATATGAATATATTACTGCTCCTAACCAAGAAGGACAAAGATTTGGGAATCGTTATTATTTTAACTCTTATTCCCAAAGAAGTGCAGAGCTCGATGCAACTAAGTCCAAAATTTTAGGACTAGGCGATTCAGTATTATATGGAGGCGTCCAATCCGACCAAGACAGTCTTGCCACATCCATTTTCAATAAGGAAAACAAAAATTTTCAAATGTTGAACATAGCTACAGGGAGTTGGGGTCCCGATAATTGTGCTGCTTATCTTAAAGAGCATGGCACCTTTGACGCTAAGAAAATGCTCTTGGTAACCAGCAGTCATGATGTATATGATACCATGGACTTTATGCCCGTGGTGGGTACCCATCCTTCCTATCCTCAAAAGCAATATGTACTTGCCTGGTGGGAATTAGTTGATCGCTACCTTATTCCTAGGTTAATAAAATACTATCCAACAAGTAAAAACTTAGATCCGGATGCAAAAGTGCTAGTTGGAATCCAAAAAAAAGGTGCAACCTTCAACCCTGGCTTTGATGAACTAAAAAAAATTGGAGATAGTTTACAAATACCCTTGATTATTTATTTACATGCCGAAAAATCCGAGTTGCAAAAAAAATGCTACAATCCCCAAGGTGCTAAAATTATTCAATGGGCTACTGAAAACAATGTACCATTAATAAAAGGGTTGGACTATAGTTTTGATTCTTCAGATTATAGAGATCAAATTCATATTAATAATAGTGGTCAACGTAAATTGGCCAAAATATTAATTGAAAATTTATAATTGGTATTGAATTAAATTATTAAAAAGTTTCTTATAAAATTTAATATACATATCACTAGTACTTCACCATTAGTTGTGGGTAAGGGTTCGCAGTATTATCTAAAATTGTAGTAGATTCACCATTTGTATAATCGATTAAAAGTGGTTGTAAGCTACTTTTAGTTCCTATTATTGAATTAATTAACATTCCATTATCTAGTCGACCCAGGTTGCCTTGTATATTAGAATTTCGTATAAATCCTTTAATACTTGCATTTTTAGTAAAAAGGTCTAAATCATCCAAAAAACTGCTCCCCTCAATGACAATTTCTCGTATATCGAATATTGTTTTAGATTTATTTTCATTAAATATACAAGAATATATACCTATTGGACTTCCACCAATTATATAATCTCCATTATGATTTATAAAATTACTATTTGCAAAAAAAGAACCGTTATGATGCTTTAAATCGGCAGCAATTTTATTTCCATCAAAATTACAGTTTACCCACGCATTAAGGTAATCGCCTCTTTCTGCTCGCATACTTATGGCAGTACCACAATTAACGAATTGATTTTTATAAAATACTGTTTTATCAACATACATCATGGATGCTGTTACTCCACTAGTATAACTTGGGTCAACTTCTTGATAAAACCCAATCTCACAGTTAACAAAGTTCAAATGATCTAAAAAATTATTGTCAAAACCATAAAACTGATCCAAGTGAATTCCAACTTCTTGGTTTCTAAAAACCAAAAAATTAAAAACACTAGCGTTAACTTGCATATATTCACTACCTATATCATGCATACGTAGACCAACACTACCCCCCTGTAATGTCATATTTGCCAAGATATAATTTACACCGCTAGAATTCCCTTCTCCTGTAACTAATGGGAAATCATCGGTTAGACCTACAATTGCTGTTTTGCCTGTGCCTTTACCAATTATACCTTCTTCGTCAACAATGGTCAATGTTTTTCCGATATAATAAATTCCTTCATCTAACTCCGCAATACCATTGGTATCAATCAAATTTTGAATAAAATCGCTCTGATCTGGCTTATTCATTCGTTCTTCTTGCCAACTATCCCCTAATATATCCGGAATGCTTTCATGAGCTGAAATAGCCCATGGTGTATATTCAGTACCCAAGATAAAATCTTCAAGAACGGCTTTGTCATTAGCTGTAATGACATCACTTACAAGAACTTTATTGAAATTAATAGTATTATTATTATCATAAGCATTTAAGTCAAACCCAGAAGACGAGTTTTCCATGGCATGGCTTTCCGATTTGTTATAAATGGAAACAACATCAGTTCCCTCTCGTACAATATTTAGTCCACCACCATTAGAATATGTTTGCTTATCAAAAATATCTAGCCTTACTGCTTCAATATCAAAAACAGGTGTTTTATAATCGACATGGCTACCACCGGTTAGCCCCGCCAATTTTACTTCACCCATATTACGCATATACATCATGGCTTTGTCACTGTCATTATTCCAATTCCAACTTTCAGAATCCATACCTAAAAAAGTATAAGATTCCAAATTTTCAAGCTCAACAGAATGCCCCCCAGGAGTCAAGAGATTAGCCCATACCGTAACATTACCATAACTTGGGGTAGTAGAATTACCTCTCATTACAATTTGAGGCCATGAAGCATGCACCCAATGTCTTATAAATTTGTTGTTGCGGAAATAACCTGAGCCTCTACTATCCCAATTTAACGAACATCTATCCAAATTAATAAAGGTGTTATCTTCTAAACTACAATTAGTACATTCAAGAGAGGTAAACTTAATATTCTTAAATGTACAATTGGAAATTACCCCACCCGAATTGAATAAAATATAAGAATCTACATTCTGCACCCTTACATTACTACTACCAGCCTGCACAGTAATATTGGGTACTTTCGTAATTGTTGGGTGCCCAAATAACCGTTGTCCAGAAGTCATAATTATGGGGTCACCAGAATAATCACCACTTTCTAATCTCACAGAAATATGTGTATTAAGTGCTTCTTGTAATTCACTTGCTCTTGAAACCGGCAATAAATACGAATCAAAATACAAATCTTCTTCTTCAAAATTCTGTGCTCCGGTAAACTCTTCCGTTTCAACAATACCAGCATCATTCTTTGAATCTAATGCATAATGGTAATTTTGCCCTAAAGAAGCACCAGTTATTAAAAATGTAAGTATATACAATAGCTTCATTGCCCGGATATTATATAAGAGTTAAGACCCATTTTTCTAAGCAACCCAAAACGAACATTTCCTGTTTGACTTTCAAAGATTGCACTACCACCCATCACATAATTGATCTGTACATCACTATCACCAGCAATGGTTAATGCTGCGCCATTATGCGCTTCTAAATTAATGATATCGCCAATTTCCATAGCATTAAAATTAGAAGTTAAAACCAAGGTAGCATTACCTTTACATTCAATTATATTTCCAATATCATCCACATTTATTGCTCTACCAACCTGTAATGAAATTACCTTAGCTTTTAATGCATAGTCACCGTCAGCAGAAACAAGACTACTAGCTGTTTTGGCATGTAAGGCATAGGGTACACTTAAAAGTTCGGTTAAACCTGTAAGCGCATAGTTTGAACCACCTTCTAAATCCATTTGAGTTTCAAGATAGAACGACCCATTAGACCAATCTATATCTGAGAAATTACCAATAGTGACATCTCCTGAACCAATCTGTAAACTAACAAGACCATTTTCATTAGTAACTTGATTGTGTACCTCTTCATAAATTCGCTGCCCATTAGTAGACCCTTGAATGATTCCAATTTTTAATGCCACAGGAGACTCGGACAAAATAGAACCATCAATATTACGAACAACAGCCTGATAACTCATCTTATCAGGACCTTGAGCAAAAACCCCTGCACACAAAAAAATAAAATAGAGCGCTATGACTATTTTTACTTTCATTTTTTAATAATTTTTAAAGACTTTAATACTTCATCATTTTGATATATTACTATGACATATAAACCAGAGGTCACAATTTCAAATGAAATTTCATTCAGAGCGTTTTCCAATACCTCATTTTGAATTAATTTGCCTCCGAAATCAAAGATGCTATACGAGATATTTTCAATATTCAAATCACCTAAACTTAAAAACAACTTATTAGTTACAGGATTTGGATAAGCCACAATTTCTACATTAGAACTATTATCACTACCACTACTTTCCCCTTGCTGAACGCCCATTAATATTTGACCTTCTTTCACAAATACCTGACTTGTAAAAATTTGACCTATAGAAAAAGAAAAATTACCTTCTTGACCAACACTATATCCTCCACCAGAGTTTATGGAATGTTTAGTTTGATCCATACTGGACCCAACGGATGCATCATTATCTTGACCAAAGACCGGTATGACGGACATTAACAATAAAACAAAAAATAGAAATCTCATTAAAAATCACAAAAGTCTAAACGGTCTAAGTGTATGAAAATAAACTGAATAGTATTTAAAAATAAATTCAACAACTATTCTATAAACGAAAATAAGTTAAACTTAGTTTAAGTTATACGCTATAAAACCTATTTAAGACTATAGAAATTGAGCATTTTACATTCTTTTTTAAAAAAACATAAAATCCTACGGAAAATTCAATTAAACCCCACTTTTGTGATTGAATAGGTAGTTTTTAAAACTGTTAAATTTTTTATTTAACAATTAGTATGTGAAATGTTCACAAATATTTAATAAACAACATGCTAAGCACTTATGTAATTACTGAATAGCCCTATTTTATGTACCGTTTAGTTTCTAATTTATAGTAGCGGTCATTTCTTCTCTTGCAGAAAACTTCGCCCGTACCAAATGTACTGCATAGACAACACCATAATAAAGATACCGTTTAGACATTCGCTTGGGTTCTTTTACCAAACGCCCCAACCATTCCAAACCTAAATCTCTCCATACTTTGCTTGGTCTTTCTACAGTACCTGCATAAAAATCAAAAACAGCACCAATACAGCATATAATCTTTGCATTAAGAAGATTTTTATGTGCATGGCTCCATTTCTCTTGTTTTGGAGCGGTCATACCTACAAAAAGCACATCAGGATCAAAACTATTAACCGCCTCGATCATACTTAAATTCTCTTCTTCAGTAAATTGCGATTTAAAAGGTGGCGCATAACTAGCAAATCTAATATTTGGATATTCGCCCTTTAAACGAGACTCTATTTTAGCCAAGGTATCACTGCTTGCCCCTAAGTAAAAACAAGATCCATGGTTTTCATTTAATCGTTTTAATTGATACTCATGAAAATCTGCTCCTGCTATTTTTTTTATGGAAGCACCATTCAACCATTTTGCAGCTAATGTTATGCCAACACCATCAGGCAGAATAACATCACTACCCAACAACGCTTTTTTAAATTCAGCATCTTCTTCAGCTATACAATATGAATATTGATTGATTGTACTTACCAATAGTTTAGATTTGAATGGTAAATTATCAAGTGAAGACTTGTAAATAGGATAACCAAGGCATAACACCTTTGAGTCAACTTCAGTAAGCATCATAAATTTCTAAAAAAGCCCTAATTATAATTTTGTTCTCCCTAAACATGTACGCAATGTTCGCATCAATCTTCAACAACAATTATAACTATATCGGGGGTTAATGGTTGTTCAGACAAATATATTTATTTGGCATGCAACCACAGATTACTTCTGTTAACGTGTAGTAAATTATAGTTATAGCGCAGCTTAAAACATATGGCCTTACACTATCAAAAAAAACAATTACCAAACTTGTAGTATTATTCAAACAACTATTGTAAGTCGGTAATCCGAATAAATTTTTAACTTTTATTATACAAGTTGAGGACTGCATTTTACATTATAAAATTTATCTTAGCATTCTTAATCATTTAAGAATTAACACATAAGGGATTCCAAATTTTTATTCTGCTTATATTTCCCCCAAATCATATTCTGAATAACAATTTTAAAAGACCCAATTGCTCTTATAGAAATTTTAATGACTTTCAATTATAAAGACATTAATGAATACTTAAGAATTATGATAAGACCTACTTCATTAAAAAACACATTGTTCTTTTTTGCGACCCTCCTATTCTATGTATGTCTATTTGAATCTTGTGCCTCTGAAAAAGACCATGTAGAAGATGGGAATACCACGTATGAACAATCAAAAGAACCCAAAATCATCACTTTTAGTTTTTTAACTACAGATAATAATGGCTTAACCACCGATATTGCTGCAACCCTTGATGAAGAAACAAAAATAATCTACGTTGAGCTTGATCCATTAGTGTTAAACATAGACCAACTAATACCTACCGTTACCTTATCTTCTGGATCTACGGTTAGCCCAATATCAAAATCTGAACAAGATTTTAGCCATGAAGTTACCTATACGGTTACTGCAGAAAACGGTACAACAACCGTTTATAAAGTTGTACCGAGTATTATAGGGAATATTTGTACTTCTAATCTAGTTGATTCCGGTCCTATTGTAGTAAGTACGAACAACCAACGCATAGATAACCTCTACATTAGAACATCTGACCAACATGGTATTGAGATCAATAACCATACAGGTGTGGTAATCTCTAATTGTATTATTGAATACACCGGGGCTTACATGGGAATAAAGTTCACCAGTGCCGATAACCTGACCATAAAAAACTGTTATATAAAATATACCAATGCGCCATCTAGCGGTCCATTAGCGGATTCTGAAAGAAACTGTATTGAAGGTATAGGTTCGCAAAATATTGTAATTGCGAATGTAAAATTAGAGGACGGTTCAACGGGCATACGATTAAACCAATGTGATGATTCGGTTTTAAGATATATTGAAGGCCATAATATGAGAGGTCCTTTCCCTAGGGGACAATTAGTACAATACGATAAATGCGCCGGTGGGCTTTTAGAGAATTTCTCCGTGATCAATGATCGTGATGTGGCTTGGACAGAGGACAATATAAGTATCTACAAAAGTGGCGGGCAACAGATCAAAAAAGGATTGATCGTTGGCAATAACAGTCCTACTGGAGTTGGTGTGTTATTTGAAGATCAAAATACCGAAGGTGCACGAGGTGGTTATGGCGGACTTGTAGAAGATGTAGATTTTTTGGAAATGGGTAATGGTGTGGTCTCCTCCGTGGAAGGCTCTAAAAATGTGAGTTTTACAAGAATACGAGCCAAACAGATCATTTGTGGCGATCTTGGACAAAACAGGGGGAAATCTACCTCTAACTCATTAATATTCGGTGCTTTTGGCACTACGGCCAATACCGGAGGAAATAGTATAAATGATTGTATCGTGTACAATTCCTGTAACCCCACCAATATTGTTTGGCCAGAACACAATTTTGATGTTATTGACTATAGAACAGATATTGATTTTGAACCTAGAAATCCTATTGTGCTTAATTTCAACTGTGATTAAGGTGGTAATGGCAATTAGACATGTTCAAGGAAAACACCACTACATTACCCTTCTGTAGCATACCCGGGAATTCTTAGAAAGCCCAGGATTTTTCTGCGTACTATAGTGTCTTTAAAGAAATATTTAAAATACCTTCTATCTGCCTTTATATCCCTAATAATAAACTTAGGATGCAATAACGGAAAATCTATTTCCTGTGCTTCATTATATTGCCTAGCATCATTGGCACTAACGGTATGTGTAGCATCTTCACCAAACCCTACATTTTTGATCATATTTTGGTTTGGTATTATTGACAAGCCAGAGTTGACCAGTTTTGTATAGTCCCACTGATAGTCCCACCAAGAGACTTCTTTAGCATTGATCGTTTTTTCTATTTTACTAAGTCGATATTTCTTTTCGATGATATTTGAAAAGTAGTTGTCAAAATAGCCTTTCTTTTTTAGTTCTGGAAAGCTTGAACATTCATAATCATAGTTTTTCCAGGCTCTTCGCCAACTTGCCCAACCCCACTCATGACTAAAATAAGAGAAGTAATACGAATAATCTGAATCTGAGATATACCCATTCTGAAAGTTAGAGCCCCCAATATGCATAATCTGGTTATTGTCTCTATATCTTTCCAATAATTCTGAACAAAACTTGAAAAAACTCAAAGACGGCAGGCAGTCATCTTCTAAAATAATACCTTCTTCCTCATTTTCAAAAAACCAATCTATAGCAGTTTTGGGTCCTAATCCACAACCTACATTTTCTTCCCTGAACAACGTTTTAACTTCACAATCCCAATCTACCAAATCTACAATAGCCCTAGTTTCTTTGCATTTTTGATCATCCTTACCGTTTTTACGTGGACCATCTGCCGCCACATAGAGTTTTGCTGGCTGGGCTTTCCGTATCATTTCAAAAACCCTTTTTGCCTGTTCCGGCCTATTAAAAATGATAAATAGTACCGGTGCTTGTGCTGTTGCTGTTTTCATTTTAAATAGTCTTCATTTTTAAACAATTGCCAAATGATGGGAAATAAGGTTTTACCCCACAACAGTAAGAATGCCTGTGGTAGGTGAAACGGAAAATGCACCTTAATGAACTTTAAATATTCTTTATACGATAAGCCTGTAGGGCTATATAAATATGCTATTCTTTGTTTTAAATTACTTTTTTGACTTAACCAATTTACCCCATGATCATTTTTACAATAACCACAATAAGCACTGGCAACATAGGTGAAAATACCGTTGTCCAAAGCTTTTAAGGTGTAATCAAAATCTGCAATACCGTGCGTATAGGTTTCCGTTAAAGAACCGATAACCTCGTAGACTTCATGAGGTACCAGCATGATATTGGCATTGCCCATTTCGCACTTCTGCGGAAACTTATCATTAGGCAATACCATTTTACTCTTGAATGATAGTTTGTTTAGAATTTTATGTCCGCCATAGGAAACCTTCTTAGTATCTGGATCTAAGGTAGGACCCACGATGATACTTTTAGGTTCGTTTACCTCTTCTAAGTCACTTAACAGCCTGGTCAGTGTATCCTTAAAAACAATGGTATCATCATTTAAGAGTAAATAATAATCTGAATGCCTGTCATTATCACGAGCCGCTTTCCAAGCCGTACGCATGCCACCTGCCCAAAATAAACTACCTGATCCCTGTATGATATGAAGGTTTTTGAAATTACCCTGAAGGTATTCCGTAGTACCATCTGTACTACCATCATCTACCAGGTAGATTTTTAAATAGTAACTATCATCATCTAAATCACAATTTAAAAGCGCCTCTAAACAGCTATACGTTTTCATCTTACGATTATGGCACGTAAGTAAAACCGTTATTAATTTCTTTTCTTTAGTTGACATCATCTCTAAACTTTTTCAACTGTTAAGCTGGTAACTTTCTGTTTTTTCTCATTTCTACATACACTTGGTACGGTGCAACAATTAACCCATTGACATTGGTTACCACAATTGCCATACAGATACCAAAAATTCCATAACCCATTTCTACCGATAGGAAATATGCTATTGGCACAAAAAATAGGATTACAAAAATGGAAATATAGAATTGTAAATTGACCTTGCCCATGCCGTTCAACACACTAATAAATATTTCTGAAAAACAATTTGATAGCACAATAAGAACAACACCCAATGAGGTTATGAACGGTATGGTTATAATATCACCGATCCATAAGTTATAGATAGTAGGTGCCAATAATAATCCAATGATACATCCTATGGCAATAACGCTCCAAATGAGCAATAGCTTTTTTATCAATTTTTTAATCCACGTATAATCATTGTTTACCTGGGCATTGGTAACAGAACTCCACACCGGACTCAATATGATACCAAATATTAAAGAAGCAACGCTAAACAGCTTAAAAGCAATATTGAACTCGGTTACCTTTTCAGGTCTAAAGTATTTACTGATCAAAAAATTACTGGTTTGAAACTGCACCATATAGGCAATGTTCAAAAAGAAAAATTTGATCCCTAGAGAAAAGATAGATCCTAAGGTATCTACCGTAGGTTTTTCTATTTTTTGTATTAAATCCGGTCTTTGCACTACAAAGAAATATGCGGTAAAGAGAAATATAGAAAGTACGTTACTACCCATGACCACAAAACCCAAATTAAATAAAGAAGGCTCAGAAAATTCCCTTAAATACAGAATACCAATTAAGCCAAGCACATTGCCCAATAAGATAGTCCTGGCAATCATTGCAGGCTTTTGCAGGGCAAATTGGATAGGGTTATATATTTGAAAAATAAACTGTAAGCTAAAAAAGGATATTAAAAGAAAAACCAACTGTTGCAGTTCTAAACGGTATGACGCATCTACTCCTAAAAATTCATCCCATTTTAACTGATCTGTAAATATGACATTTAAGATAAATATGACAGTAGAGATCAATATTAATACGGCTGCAGTGGTATGAACCAGTTTACGCTGCTCTTTGATATCATCCAAAGCTACGGCTTCTGAAAATTTATTGCGTAGACCGTTACCAAAACCAATATCCAACAAGGTAAACCATGTTAATACAGAACTAAGCGTTAACCAAATACCGTATCGTTCAGCATTGACAAAATTTATAACCAAAGGAACAAACAAAAAGTTTATAGCCGTACCCAAGCCTCTTAAAATCAATGAAGAAAAAACATTCTTAATCAACAGATTAGTCCTAGAATTTCCTTGAAAATAAGACTGTATGATTACCTTAATGGAGTTAAACCTTTTGATCATTATATTGTGTTAGGTCTTTTTAATGGTAGGTACTTTGACCTATAATCAAATGACAAAGCTGTAAAATCTTGTTTTTTAAATGTGGGCAAAAATATAAATATGACACAAATAGGTAGCATTAATATGGGTTCACCAAAGCTTAATATCAGTAAAATTAATATGGAATAACATACGTATTCGGTTTTTCTTAAATACCCCCAGCATAACTTACCATATCTATAGAGTAAAACCATAAGCCCAACCACTCCGAACTTAGTAATAAAGTCCATAATACCGTTAGAGATATTAACATTAAACTCATTAATGTAGTACTCATCATATTGATTACTGACCCCTAAAAAAAGTTTCCAGTTAAATTGTTCGTAAAGAAAAATTATACTAGCAAAACGGTTTAAGGGTATTTGCCTTTCTACATCTTCATAATAGACAGATAATTGCTCCAGCTCTTTTAAATCACGTATATCTTGCTCATAAATCTCAACCACCTTCTCCCCTAAAAAAGGTACGTTGGGTATGGCCAATGCAAATATGACCGCAAAAATTATGATGGCGATCTTACTGCTCCTGTTCAATACGCGGTATCTAAGGAAAAATAATAGAAACACACCAAGGTAGGCCGTGGTAGACACCGTTGTTAAAACGGCTAAAGTAATTATCAATGCCTCTTTGTTCAGTTTAAAATCATTGATTAAAAAATTGAACATTAATGCCAACGTCAAAAACGAACCAAAAGCGCCAGGCTCCCAACAAAATCCGGAATTTCTATAGTAATGGATATCATCAAAGGTGAAAAACACAAAATTGGTATATCTAAAAGAGCCATCATCTACCGTTAAACTTTCGAACGTAGTACCTATTGTCTTTACAATTGCGCCATTTTGAAACAATTGAATACTATAAAACACCAGGGAGACTATGGCTAAATGTGAAATTACCTTTACCAAATAATACAAAGCCTTTTCTCGTAGTATCACACAAAACAAATAGGCCGTAAATGCAAATTTGAAAAAATAGAATACATCGCTTGTAAAATAATCCGCAGGTAGTTTATTCAGTTTAAATCGAACGGCGATATATAGAAAGTACACTGCCAGGCAAGTCAAGAAATACTGAATATCGCGCTTTTTAACCTTCTTCAATCGAAACGCAACGATAATCATAAAAACCTCAAGCCCAAACCAAGCCGAATTATAATCAACTAAAAAATTGGCTTTAGAAGAAAACAATAAGAAAAGTAAAACTACAAGGTAGTATATATTCATTTTGGTCCTTACTTTATTCTAATTTCGGTAGGTCGTTTATTAATTGTTTGTAACATCGTTAAAAACAACCATAGGATTTTTAAACTTCTTATTACGCTTAGCTTCTTCCAAGATTGCCAGATCATCTAAATGGGTGTAATTCTCACGAACCATAAAAACACAACAATCCGAATGTTTAGAAAGGGCAAGCGTATCTGCCAATGTGCCAATTGGGGCGGAGTCTATGACAATATAATCGAATTCATTTCTTAATTGCTCCATAAATTGAACCATTTGCACTGAATTAAAAGATTCTAATCCGTCTACTTTTTCGGAACCCAACCCTATGGCAAACAAATTGTCATTGTTATTTACCGGTACCAACAAATCGTTGATAGTAATAGTACGTGTACCTGGTGATAGGTAATTTGAAATACCAATTTCTGAATTAGCAGCTCCCAATGTCCCCATTAATTCTGGATTGTGCTTATCTAATTCTAAAATCACGACTTTAGAGTTTGAAGAAGCCAGCGCCATCCCAATATTTGAAGAAAAGAAAGTTTTTCCCTCCCCTTCTTGCGCTGAGGTAACCAAAATAATTTGCATCTTCTTTTTAGGTAGATGAAAACTCATATTCATACGCATCATTCTAAAATCTTGAGCCAATCTACTACTCTCCTCTCCCTTTTCAATAAGATTTTTACCTGATGCATTATGTGTTATTTCACCTATTAAAGGCACACTAATTCTTTTCTGAACATCTTTCTTATCGGCAACTTTAGTATTTAATCCATCCTTTAAATGAACAATACCTACAGGAACGGCAAGACCCAATAACAGGGATACCAACATGAAAAGTTTTTTACTGGGAGATTTTGACTCAAAATCAGTAATAGCCTTATCGATTACGGTAAAGTTATCTTGCCTAACACCAACCATTAAAGCCGCCTCTTCCCTCTTTTGTAATAAGTACAAAAACAAGTTTTCTTTAATACCCTGCTCTCTACTAATTTCCAATAATTGCCTTTGCATTGATGGTATTCTTTGCTTTTTGGCTGCAAATTGATTGGACCTACTTCTAATACTACCTATAGTACTTCTTAAACTTTGCCTAGATGTAGAAAGGCTACCAAGAATATTCCCTTTCAGCTGCTGTAACTGATCTCTAATATCAATCATACGCGGGTTGTTCTCAGGTACCGTTCTTTGAAGACTTTTGCGCTCTATCTGTAATCTATTATAATTATCTATTAAATACACCAGATTAGGGCTTGATACACTTAATGAATTTAATGTAGATTCATTATCCCCATTTCTTAAATTACGGTCTATAGCACTTAAAACTTTTAGTTCTATTTCAGCTTCGGTCAGTTTTCTACTATAATCTATTTCTTGCTCAGAAAATGAATTTGCATCGAACTCTACATTAGCCAGTTCATTTTCTGTTTTGAACTGGGCAACATTTTTTTCTACCTCACTAAGCTCTACAGATAATGCATTTAAACGCTCATCAATAAACTTTACGTTATTTAAAGCCATGGCATTTTTCTCTTGATATGCCTTTATACCATATATCTCAACCAATGTATTTATGATATCCTCGCCTTTCTGAGGATTTTGCTCTTTTAAAACAATGTTGATAACAGAAGCATCTTTATTGATTACATACACACTCAATGCTTTTTTCACATAATCGTGTGCCATCTCATCTATATCCCTAAATTCCAATAAAAATTCAGTACTCTTTACATTGGACTTTTCATTGGGCACAATCTTAAAAGTTCCATAGGGTTTTTCAATTTTGTAACCATAATTATATCTATTATAGCCATAACTTGAGCTAATAGAACTTGCTGCATCTAAGTCACCTTCAAAATCTTCCGATATACTAAAACTATCTTTTCCTTCTAACTTAATTTTAATAGAAGTATCATAAGCCGATGGATATAAGGTGTCTACAACAATTTTAAACGGCAAATCTGAACCATATAATTCCGTTTCAGAAAAAGTCTCTGGAGTACTGACTTTACATTGCAAGGACAAACTATCTAAAACAGAACGCATTAAATGTACAGAAGTCAACACCTCAATTTCATTGTTAACCCGCTCTGAGTTACTAAATGGATTATTGCTGACCATGTTATTACCAGAGGCATCTATATTAGAGGTTTCATTTTTCAATAAGATCTTACTAGAAACTTCATATGAAGTATTTATAAACTGCAGGGCAAGAGCCGCCAAGCCAATAAAAATCAGAAGAAACAATAGAAATAATTTCCATGATTTCAGGTATTTGCTCAACAATGCCTTTACATCAAAATTTTCTTCATTATCAGAAGAAGATAGCCTTGAGTCAAAATATTCCTTTTCAGTCATTGTATTCAATTTATCGGGATAAATAAGCCTGACTATGAACAGTCCTTAGCTTAAGAATTTTTTAATTGTATGGATTGATTAAAAGCTGGCAATAGAAATTACCGCCAATGACAACGAACCTAATATTACCGAGAACCATTGCGTAGCATTAGAAGTATTTCTAACCTTTCTATCATTTGGTTGTACGTAAACAATATCATTTGGTTGTAGGTAATAGTTTGGTGAAGTAAATAATTCATCTGAAGTAAGATCTATTCTTCTAGTACTTTTAATACCGTCTTCCTCACTTATTAATAACACATTATTTCTTTGGGCATAAATAGTCATATCGCCCGCCATACCCAAAGCTTCTAGCAGTGTAACTTTTTCATTTGGTATGGTAAAAACTGCAGGTTGATTTACTTCTCCCAAAACAGAAACTTTAAAGTTCATAAAGCGTATATCAACTATTGGCTCCATCAACAATCTTTTAGATATCAACTCTTCTCTTATATATTCTCTCAGTTCTTTCTTTGTAAGACCGGCTACCGCTATTTTACCCAAAACCGGGAATCTTATAAATCCATCTTGATCGATCAAATAACCAGGAGTTTGTATACCGCCTACGTTATTGGCAATATTGAACATCTCGGTTACCTCAGCATTTAAACTGGTAATATTGATACTCAACAAATCATTCTTTTGCAAAATGGGCTCTAAGGGCTCATAATATGATGCAAATGTATTATTACCTACTTCATTGAAATAAGATGATTTTTTAGCGCTACCACATGATGTCAATTGCAATGCCACAACAAGCAACATTGAAATTTTCAGCAAATAAGATTTAGTGTTGTGAAAGTTAATTAGGGAAATACTAGTTTTCATAAATTAATTGTTTGCAGCTTATAGTTACTGTAAATGGTGAACATCAAAATTAATTGAAAGAGAAAATTGAACGACATTAATTCCGACATCCTAGTTTATATAATCGTCGTAATTAAGAAAACAGGGCATTTTACCCATTGTTAGCAGAAAATTCTAAAAGTAATTAGGTACTTCATCGTATTTACATGGTCTTACAACAATTCACCGAATAGTTTTGAAGAAATTGGAACCCATAAAATGCGCTATTTTTTCTGGGCTTACATGTGTAATCTCCGTCCTGGAAAATTCATTTAAATGCTGTGTAGCAATATGGCATTTATATTCTGCAGTAAGATCAATTTCTTCTAAGTAAAATACTTCTTCACCTATTTTAGATGATCCGTCAATAATTTCAATAGAATCCAAAGCTACATTCAAACCGGTTCCATAAGCTTTTAAAACTGCTTCCTTCTGTGTCCAAAATTCAAAAAACTTTTCTTGCACATGTAAAGAACCAACCATATTGTCATATTCCGATTTTGAGAATTGTAATCTAAAATCATTTATATCTACATTACTAATTTTCTCTACATCTACACCTATACCTCCATGAGACGTAAATGCACAAACTATAAAATCATTTGAATGGGAGATGTTAAACTGAGCCTCAGAATTTTCTAAAAAAGGTCGTTTATCTTTAGAATATTCAATGGTAATCTCATCGACATTAATGTTATAGAATTTTTGTAAACCATATGCCAACAACAGTCGGCCTAAAATAGTAGACTTAGCATCTTGCCATCTTTTATATTTCGAATATTTAAGCACAAATTCTTCAGAAAATTTCTCTTGTGCCTGCGCAAAGAAAATTTCATTGTCAATAGGTGTTAAGCTAGTACATAAAAGATGTGTCATCTAAATAGGTAAACAATATTCCTAAACCATTCTATATCTCTAAATATCAATTTTCAAATAGCCATTTTCTTTTGTGGCATCTGCTACGTACCATGCTGGCTGCCCATTCTCATCTCTACCTAAACGAGCTCCTGGCACAGGTGGCGTATTCAATCTCTCAAAAGAATTTTGCATTGTAACGGCATGCCCATTGGTTTGCTTTTTTAATATCCCAACAGTTACCAATTCATCAATGGCATCTAAAAGTGTTTTCTTCAAAAAGTCCACATCCTCATTGGTATATGCCGTGGTTAAAAAGCAAGGGAAGCCATCCCAAATATGTATCCCTTTCTCGCGCATTATTACAAACAGTAATTCTGAATACGGAATTTCTTTCTTAAACTTTATCCTCCATAAAGACCCAAAATAATTGATCTCTAATGGCAGGCCGTTTTTAGCAAAATTTTCATTTAAACTAACCACCATTTGTTCTGTCATGGCAGAAACATTTGCCTGCAAACTTGGTCCTTGTTCTTTCATATGGAGCAAAGCCGCCTTTGCAGAGGCTAATGCCAAAGGATGGCGAACAAAAGTACCGGCAAAATAAGTAACCCCAACTTCTGGGTAAGAATCATCTCCATACTGCCAGAATCCGCCATCAAGTGCATCCATATATTCTTTTTTGCCTACTATGGCACCTATAGAAACCCCGCCGCCCATAACTTTACCGTAGGTAGCTAAATCAGCTTTTACATTAAATAATGCCTGAGCACCGCCCGGATGCATTCTAAAACCTGTAATAACTTCATCGAAAATAAAAGCAATCTCTTCTTTAGTAGTTAGTTTTCTTACATTCTTTATAAATTCTATAGGCTGAAACTCTGGCCTACGACTTTGAACAGGCTCTATTAGCACCCCTGCAATTTCATGAGCCCTATCTTTTATTATTTGTAAACTTTCGTCTGTACCATAATCAAGTATCAACATATTCTGTACAGCTTCTGGCATAATACCCGCGGCAGCCGGAAATGTTTTTTTCTTTTGAGAACCTCTTACAATACCCTCATCGTTAATACCATGATAAGCTCCGGTAAAAGCTACAATTAATGAACGTCCTGTAACCGTACGTGCAATACGCATAGCTCCAAGAACCGCTTCTGATCCCGTGTTACACAAGGCAGCTCTATCATGACCCGTAAATTCACATAAAAGTTCACAAACCTCACCTGCCAATGGGTGTTGTGGCCCTACTTCATAACCAAGATCCACTTGTTTATGCATTGCCTCTTTTATAAAATCTGGCTGATAACCAAAAAAGCAAGAACCAAACCCGTTCAAAGCATCTATATACTGGTTGCCGTCTAGGTCCCAAAGTCTATTTCCCTGAGATTTACCGATCACTATGGGATATACCAAATCTTTGGTCAACGGTTTAAAACCCGACACCACTCTTGGATCTGCCATTTTTGCCCTGTGATTCTGGGCATAATTTTTACTGCCAATGGTTTTCTTGTTATATCTAGCTGTCAATTCATTTAAGTATTGAGACTGAGCTTGATCTAAACCGGTTGTTTGCTTTTCTATTCTTGGTGAAGCACCAAACGGTTTTTTATGTTCTTGTTTTTCCTGTTCCGTACGTATATCCATACTACTTGCGCCATTGACCTTTTCTGTTTGTTGAGGAACGCTTGGCGCAACACTTGGTTGTACAGTAGCTACCGATCCACCTTGTAAAAGCTGTAATTGCTTGCTAAGTAGTTGAAGTTGCTCCCCAATTAGACCAATAGCCGTTTGATTACCAGCAGCCGTAGCATATTGGGCTGCGTTATTTTCTTGAACCTGACGTACTGCAACAGTAGGCTGTTGAACCACTTGTGGTTGTGGCTTTAGAACTTCTTCAGGTAAATTAGCATCTAAATAGCTTGCTAAAAGTTCTGGTGTATTAATATCCTCATTAAGCTGTCTAAATGTAATTGGAATTTTAAATTCTCTCTTACAAGTAATAGCCATTTGAGTAAGGATAAGGGAATCTAACCCTAGCTCTAAAAAGCTTAGATTTTTGTCATTGGCTTCAATTTCAATACCATAATTGTTTGAAACTAACTCCGAAATTTTATTTAAAATGGTCACGTTTCTCATTGGTGTAACGCTTTTTGGTTTTTCTGTTAAGGTTTGTATTGTTGGGTTGGTATGAACACTAGTCCTTTCAATTTTTGGTTGAGTAACTATAGGGTCTACCCAACATGGTTTTCGGTCAAACACATAGGTAGGCAATCTTAATCTATGTCTACCCTGTTTGTCATAAAAACTAGTCCAATCTATGGTTATACCCGTTAACCATAATTGTCCTAAGGCATTAAGTATACCGTGGTAATTATTCTCATTGGTTTTAGGCACCGGTAATGAAGCTATAGACTTAATTTTTCTTGCTTCTTTGTTCTGACGACTTAGCGTAGTAAGTGTATTACCCGGACCTACTTCTAACAATACCACATCTTCTAATTTCACTAAGGTATCCATAGCATTAGAAAATTTTACGGTATCGCGTAAATGATTGGTCCAATATATAGGATCCAGGGCCTCCTCATTGGTCAGCCAAGTACCTGTTACCGTAGATACTATGGGTATCTGTGGAATCTTTAAATCGATATTTTCAACAATAGCGCCGAACTCCTCTAAAATAGGGTTCATCATTGCGGAATGAAAAGCATGGCTTGTAGCTATTAATTTATAAGGCAGGTTTTCTTCCTTAAGTACCTCTGCAAATTTTTGAATTTCACCATCCTCTCCAGAAACTACACAAAGTTTATGGGAATTAACAGCAGCTACAGATAAGGTTTTTGGCAATATTTCATGGAGCGATTCTTCATCTATACGAACGGTGAGCATACTACCTTTAGGAAGTGTACTTACCAAAATACCCCTCATTGAAACTAGTTTTAATGCATCTTCCAAGCTAAAAATACCAGCCAGATGAGCTCCAACGAACTCCCCTAAACTATGACCACAAATTACGGTAGGTTGAATTCCCCAACTGATCCATAATTGAGATAATGCATATTCTATGGTAAACAACGCCGGTTGTGTAAACCGTGTATCGCGAAGCTTATTTTCCGCTTCCTCGTTTAAAGATTCCGGGAATATTATTTTTCTGATATCCAGCTTTAGGGTGTCCAGCAACAAGTTGGCACATTTATCCACAGCATCTTTAAATACACCTTCGCCGCTATACAACTCCTTGCCCATGTTCAAAAACTGGGAACCTTGCCCCGGAAATAAGAACGCCACTTCATTAGGAACTGCCCTAACTACTGACGATTGTGCTGTTTTATTATCTTTATCAAACAGTACATCTGAAGCCTCTTTAGTGTTCGATGCCAACATAAACCTTCTAGCACCAAAACTAGCTTTAGTAGTACTCAGCGTATAAGCCACATCTGCTAAATTCTCCTCTTTACCAGCATCAAAATGAGCTTTCAAGGCACTTTCATAACCCTCTAAACTTGTATTCGTTTTTGCGGAAATAGGTAAAAGCTGTACCGGTCTTTGTTGCACAGGCTCTTTTACCTTCATCTCATATTCTTCTAATACCACGTGTACATTGGTTCCTCCAACGCCAAAAGAACTTACCCCTGCTCTTCTAGGGCCTTTTACGTCCCATGAAGCCAAAGTATTGTTTACATAAAACGGACTATTATCAAAATCTATTACCGGGTTAGGTTTTTCATACCCTAAAGAAGGTGGTATTTGTTTATGGTTAAAGGCCAATATCGTTTTAATCAAACCAGTTACACCTGCCGCAGCGGTAAGGTGGCCCATATTACTTTTTACCGAACCTAGTCCACAATAGTTTTTCTTGGATTGCTCTCCAAAGGCGAGGTTGAGTCCGTCCATCTCAATAGGATCTCCTAAAGGCGTGGCCGTACCATGAGCCTCTACATAGCTAATGGTTGCAGGTGAAATACCGGCATCATTAATAGCGCTCCTAATAGCGTTGGCCTGCCCTTCTGCACTAGGAGCCGTAAAGCTACCCTTGCCACCGCCATCATTGTTAATACCTACACCCTTAATCACTCCATATATAAAATCCCCATCCTTTTTAGCTTCCTCCAAGTCCTTTAAAACAACCACTCCTGCACCATCGCTGAACACGGTTCCTTTTGCTTGAGAATCAAAAGGTCTACAATGACCGTCAGTACTGAGCATTGATCCTTCTTGATACAAATGACCACTATTAATTGGTGCCGTTATACTAGAGCCCCCAGCGAGAGCAACCTCACAATGTCCATTTCTAATAGCTTCGACCGCTTCGGCTATAGCCAGCAGAGATGTGGAACATGCGGATTGTACACTTACCGCCGGACCTTTTAAATCTAAATGATAAGCCGTTCTTGAAGATATATAGTCCTTTTCATTTACCGTATCCAGTTGTAGCTGACCAACGGACTCTATCAATTCATGGTTTGGTAAAATGTTCTTTTTATAATACGTATTGGTACCCGTACCGGCATAGACCCCAACCCTACCCTTGTAATGTTCCGGAAGATGACCAGACTCTTCAAGTGCTTCCCATGCAAGCTCTAAAAACAAACGTTGCTGAGGATCCATGGCCGCCGCATGTTTAGGCGTTAAGCCAAAGAAACGCGCATCGAACATTTTAACAGAAGGCACTACACCTCTTGCAGCTACGTACAAGCTATCATTTCTTAAGGTTTCAGGAATACTTTGGTCCAATTCTTCTTTGGTGAAAAATGAAATAGTTTCCTTTCCATTTTTTAAGACCTCCCAAAATTCATCAATATTCTTGGCTCCGGGAAATCTGCCCGTCATACCAATAACGGCAACATCGTTAGATGAAGCATTATTTTTCTCTTTTCGCTTATTGGATAATATAGCAGGTTCTTTGTCGCCCTCTATAAAATTTACAAGTGCGGCAATGGTCGTATGTTGATACAGCTTGGTTACCGGAATTCTCTTGTTCAGGGTTTTCATAATGGCATTTACGACTTTTTGTGCCATAAGCGAGGTACCGCCCATTTCAAAAAAGTTATCATCAACACCAATACCCGAAAGTTTTAATTCCTTTTCCCAAATAGCAGCTATACTCTTCTCTACCTTGGTACGTGGTTTTTTAAAGATCACATCTGAATTTGACCTTAGATACCCAGGGGCCGGTAGCTTTTCCTTATCAATTTTCCCATTAGAGTTTGTAGAAAACTCATCTACCCACATTAAAAAAGTGGGGACCATAAATTCTGGTAACTTGTTGACAAGCGCTAGTCTAATACCGGTTATTTCAGGTTTCTCACCAACAGCCTGCATATATGCTACCAATCTGGTTTCACCTTCCTCGTTTGTATTTGGCAACACTACAGTACGTTCAATACCGTCTAAAGCATTTATAGTAGATTCTATTTCCCCTAATTCTATACGGTGCCCACGAATTTTAACTTGATGGTCAATTCTGCCAATATATTCTAATGTACCATTTGAAAGTCTTCTTACCAAATCTCCTGAGCGATACATTTTTTGCCCAGGCTCAAACGGGTTCGCAATAAACTTTTCACTGGTCAATTCCGGTCTATTCAAATAACCTCTTGCCAATCCATGACCTGAAATGCACAGTTCACCTATAACCCCTACAGGTTGTAACTGGTTTTTGGTATTCACCACATGGGATGTTAACGATGACACACAATTACCAATATTGGAAACATTGGTTCTTACATCCTCATCATCAATGATTTTAAATGTTGTAAATATGGTAGTTTCGGTTATACCGTAGCCGTTTACGAATTGAATACCCGGAAATTTACGGTACCATTTTTCTAAATATTTTGGAAACAATGCCTCACCACCAAAAATGACGTATCGCAATTTCAGATCGATATCACCTGAAGGTAAGCTACCCATGATATTTAAAAATGATGATGGTGTTTGGTTCAGAATGGTCACCTTTTCTTTTATGAGCAAGGACATAAATTCAAAAGGATCCTTGATCACTTCACTGGAAGGAATTATCAATTTACCCCCAAACAACAACGCTCCGTAAATCTCCCAAACGGAAAAATCAAAACAGTACGAATGGAACATGGTCCAAACATCGTTCTCATTGAAATAATAGAAAGGATCATCGTTAACAAATAAACTAACGATATTTCTATGTTCTAACATGACACCTTTAGGATTACCTGTAGTTCCTGAAGTGTAAATGATATAAATCAAGTCGTTAGGCAATAGCTCTACACCTGTTAATGGGGCAGTTGTAAAATTAGCTTTAGTTGCCTTGAACTCTTCAATTGCCGCGGCATCTACCGTTATATTGCAATTGCTATCGTTTTTAATATATTCTTTGCGTTTTTCCGGGTAGTTTGGGTCAACAGGCACGTATGCGGCACCAGTTTTCATAATCCCCATCATACCAATAATTAGCCATTCACTCCTATCTAAAATCAAGCATGCCAGGTCCCTTGGTTTAACCCCTTTCTTTTGAATTAAATAATTTGCAAATTGATTGGACAGCTCATCTAACTCCCTGTACGTTAATGTATGCTCCTCAAAGGCTACAGCTATACGATCTGGAGTTTTTAGAGCCTGCTCCTTAAGCAAATCAACCACGGTTTTATCCGTTGGATAGTCTACGGTAGATGTATTGAATTCATTTAATAATATATCACGCTCCTTTTCTAGAAGAAAATCTATACTTCCTATTTCAGAAGTTGAATTTTTCATTAATGGAGAAATGATGCTCATATAATGCATCATAAACTGTTCAATAAAACTATTTTCAAATACCGCATCATTATATACGACATCTAACCTTATAGTATCAGCATTAATCTCAAGATTAATTTCCAAATTAGATTTGACATGGACTTCACCTATCCTTTTAATCTCATTGAACTTATCAATACCATTTGAAACAGAAGAATCATCAGTCTTTATAGCGTTAATGGAAAGCACGACATCTTGTAGTGCATTGTGACCATTGGTATCGATTAAATTAAAATCTGCCAATAGCTCTTCAGAAGGATAAAAATTTTCTTGATTTAGCGATAACCTTTCAGTAGTGTCTTTATTTACCCTATTAAAGTTAAATTCAGCCTCAATGGTATTTCTAAATAAAGATAGATTTTGATCTAACAATAGTCCAAAAGCAATATCGTTCTGATTTGTATACCTATGAAAGAGTACAGCTAATGCAGAAATTGCAAAAGTCGTTATTTCATTAGGGGAAGAAGTATTTGATTTCAAATAACCAGACAACTGTTCAGAAAAATAAGTACGCAACAAAACCCCTTTTGAAGCGGTATCGTTTACTTTTAAATTTCTATTGGGCAAGTCAAGCAATTTTATGTCGTCTGACAATAAATTTTCCCAATAGATTTTAGCGCTACTGGAAACAGCCCCTTTATTTTTGGCATTCATATCTTACTTAATGCTATAATTATCAACTAAGTTCAAGTACTTTTCAAATTGCAAATGCCCAAAACATACTGCATGGATTATTGAATAGGTTAAAAGAAAATTGTTTTGTGCTAAAAGCTTAAACAAGCATACCTATTTTTATAAAATAATTGAATGTATCATTGAACATTATAATAGTAGTAAAATTAGTGAATCTATTGTATAAATAAGATTTCAGCTAACGGCAATCAATGAACAATTTCAATCAAAATTAGATTGCAAATAATTGATTATCAATTAATTAAAAAATTATACATCATCCATAACTGAAACATAAATTATTTCATTCCTATAATTTCATCGAATAAAAAAAGACGTTCTTCGATATACAATTTCACTCAAATATGACTAGGTAGATGAACTGTGTTATATTTAAGATAATCGGCGATTTCAAATAGATATATTGTTTATTTTCACAAGTAAATTACAACAAGGTTAAAATGAAAGGAAAGCTTATATATCTCATAGGTGACTTACTCATATTGTTGATGCCAAAAAAAGCTAAGAAACTTGCAAAAACCGGCATGACAATTACCGATAGAAATAAAATTACCCTGATTGAGCTTTTTATGCGCAAGTCGCTATTAAAAAAAGTAGAGGATAAATCAGACTACAACACACTATCAGAATTTCATAAGGCATATTGGAAAAACAAAGGAGATGATTTCTTTACGGCCACCGATGACTCCTTTGAAAAAAACTTCTTACCCGAATGTTCTTTTATGTTTGAACTTTTAAAGAACAAATTATCTATAGAAGAGGAAGATTTTAATACCCTAGTGGAGATTGGCACCGGCAACGGAAAAGTTTTAAATTATTTAAGCGAACAATTTCCACAAATAGACAGGTTCGTAGGTATTGACCTAAGTGAAAATCAAATAATTCGTAACCAAAAAACATACAGCAAGAACCAAAGACTTGAGTTTGTTGCCTACGATGCTTTTGATTGGGTAAACACTTATGCCAATAAGAATATGATATTTGTTACCTCTAGAGGTGTACTTGAATACTTTACCGAAAGTAAGCTCCTAGACTTTTTACAACAGATAAATAGATTAGGAAACACCATTTTTGTAGCTATTGAGCCTAATGGAGTTAACCATGACCTTAATGCTAATACCGGTTCAGAGCCATATGGGTATGAGCGTTCATTTTCCCACAATTACAAGGTACTTTTTAAGAAAGCTGGTTTTAACCTATGGCATAGCTCAACAAAAGACAGCACCCTTGATCATTATTTTAGTTATATGGGTGCTGATAATTATAGTAAAAAAGCTGTAATGGTAGCCTTAAGATAGTCTGGTATGGCTATCATTTTTACACCTAGTTATTTTTATCTAGAACGTTTTGGAGCGTCTTTGACAAAATTTTATCATTAGGTGGTGAAAACATTGTTAAATGCTCACCGGGTACATAATGAACTTCTATACCATTTTTGGCATATGATTTCCATCCCAAATTTTTAGGATCATGGGTATAATCTATTACATCTTGTATTCTGAACAGATCTGCCTTAATGGGCAAAGGTTTTAAATGGTATTTATCCACGACCTTATTATGCTCAATAATTCTGCTTTCATATTCCCAATCGTAATCCATTTTAGACAAGGTATTCTTATCCTTTTTCAACCTTAGATAAAACTTCTTTAAGTTCGCCTTTGTTACACCTACTCTATAATTAAAGCCCTCTCTGCTTAGCAACAATTGTTTTAATACATGTAAAGCCTTATTCGCTATATAATTACCAAATGCCAATTTTTTACCCAAATATGAATTACGCCCATAATGTGCATACGCATAGGTATCTAATAATGCCAAGGTAGATATCTGTTCTCCTCTGTCCATCAACTGCTTTGCCATTTCATAAGCAATGATACCCCCAGAGGAATAACCCGCTAATTTATACGGTCCTTTAGGTTGTGTTGCCAATAACGCATCATTATAATGAGATGCTATTTCTTCTACAGAAGTCAACATAGCTTCTTTACCGTCAAGACCTTTTGCCTGAAAACCATAAATGGGTTGTTTTGGATCCATATGGTCCTTTAGGGTTTTAAACGAAAGAATATTTAAACCTGCTCCATGTACAATGAACAAAGGGGTCTTAGAACCTTTTGGTTGTATTGGCACCATAGAGTCCCAGGTTACGGTATTCTCCTCTATTTTTAATAAACTAGCTAGTCCACTAACCGTAGAATACTCAAACAATGAAGAAAGAGGTAAGCGCTGACCGGATTTTTGCTCCAAACTGGTCATTACCTTGGCAGCTATTAATGAATGCCCGCCAAGCTCAAAGAAATCATCATCTGGATGTACTTGGTTTAAAAACAAGCATTCTTTCCATACTTCACAAACCAATTCTTCTGCTTTTGTTAATGTCCGAGTAGGTTCATTTATATTGGCTTCGCCATTTAAAACAGTATCGGGCAAGCTCTTTCTATCTAATTTGCCGTTTATGGTTACTGGCAATTCCTTTAATCTTATATATTCAAAAGGCAACATAAAAGAAGGCAATTCCTCGGCAAGTTGATTTTTCCATTGCGGCACACTTGCATCCCAATCCTCATTACTTCCATTAAAAACAATGTATGCTTTTAAAGCATGATTTCTAACATCTGTTGCAGCAGCTGAAACTCCCTTTAATTTCAGTAGTGCGTGTTCTATCTCGCCAAGCTCAATTCTATGACCACGAACTTTTACTTGACCATCTTTTCTACCCAAACACTCTATTTGACCGTTAGGCAAAAGTTTACCTAAATCGCCCGATAAGTACATTTTAGATTGCCCGTCACCAACAAACGTATTATTCACAAAACTCTCATTAGTTAGTTCTCTTTGACCTAAATACCCGTTTGTTACTCCCTCACCGCCAATAACAATCTCACCTACCATACCTTTTGATACAGGATTTCGCTGATCATCCAAGAGGTATATTTGAGTATTGGCAATAGGCTTACCTATTGAAATAGGATTATCATTTGCCGTAATTTTAGTAAGTATACAGCATACCGTGGTTTCCGTAGGACCATAAATATTCCACACTTCATTACACTTTTCCAATAATTGTAATGAAAGTGCTTTAGGCACAGGTTCTCCACCGATCAATGCTTTTATAGGCAATGGTTTTTCCCAACCGGAATCCAGTAAAATCTGCCAAATAGTTGGCGTTCCCCACATCATGGTAATATTATCGGCAATTGCTTTTTGCAATAAAAGATGTCCGTCTTTTCTGGTGTTTTCATCTACCAATACTACACTTGCTCCGTGGATTAATGGTAAAAATATCTCCATGACCATAGCATCAAACGAAATGGTCGTAGTTGCGAATATTCTGTCTTGTTCTGAAATACCAGGCTCAGAACCCATTGAATATAACAAGTTAATCACATTTTTATGTGTTACCTGTACACCTTTAGGTTTGCCCGTAGATCCCGAAGTATAAATGATATAGGCACCCGAATCTGCAGAAACATCTATTTTCTGAAAATCCTCATTCCCGTTGGCTACAATATCCTCCACGAAAATTGTTTGACAACTGTGATCCAGCACCTTCTTAGATGTATTGCAAATGAAAAAAGTGGCATGAGCATCGGCTATCATCAGTTTTGTACGAACATCCGGATAACCGGTATCTATAGGAACATATCTAGCTCCACATTGTAATATGGAAAATAGCGTAATAATTAAATCTGGAGATCTTTCTAAGGAAATTGCAACCGTAACCCCTGGTTTAATGCCTTTTTGCCACAAATAGCCGGCAGTAGCATTGATCCTATTTTGCATTTCTGCATAGGTGATTTTATCTTTATTTAACTCCAGTGCAGTTGCATTTGGAGTAATTACAGCTTGTTTATGGAATAACTCGTGTAAGTTGGTATTTGGTAAAGCCATTGAAGCACCTTCAATACCGATCTGCTTTGGTTCTTTATCAATTATTTCAGATAGTTTGGCATTAGGGTTTTCAACCAACTGGTTAATAACGGCCTTAAAAGCACTACCTAAGTTTAGTATCGTGTTCTCTTCAAATAAGTTGGTATTGTACGACCACTCAAGTGTTATATTATCATTGGAGCCTGTAGCATTCAAGAACAATTCAAAAGTTTCGAAATTACGAGCGTTACTATGATAATCATAGGTTAACCCTTCAAAAGCAACATCATCATCTAAATTCATGTCCACATTAAAAACAACAGGAACCAAGGGAACCCTACCTGGTGTTCTAGGGATGTTCAGTTTTTTCAACAGGCTACCAAAGGTGAGTTCTTGATTTTCGAACGCATCAAAATTGTCAGATTTACGTTTCTTTAAATACTCAATAAAACTATCAACATCATTAAGCTCACTTTTCATAGGAAGCAGCTTAACGCAATGACCCACTAAATTTTTAACGCCCATGTTAGATTGCCCCGCAACAGGAAGCCCTAGTACTATACTTTTTTGAGCCGTAGTTTTGTAGAGCAATATTTCAAATGCGCCCATTAAGGTCAATACTAAACTAGAGCCAGCTTTAATACCAGTATCTTTTATGCGCTTTACAATTTCTTTATCTAAAGTTTGATTTATACGAGCACCGTTATAGGTTCTTTTCGTTACTTGTCCAAAATCGGTAGGTAAATTTGTTTTGGGAATCTCTCCTTTAAAAAGGTTCAACCAGTACGTTTCAGCTCTTTCAAACTCGCCATTGGTTTTTAATTCCTCTTGTTGAGTCACATAGGCGGTGTACGGTGTTGCTACCGGAAGATTATGAGATTTATGGAGTACTTTAGACGAATATAGCGCGCCTATTTCCTGCATAATAATGCCAACGGACCATCCGTCGCAAACAATATGGTGTGCGGTAATTATAAAATTATAAACTTCCTCATCAAGTTTAAGCAGTGCAAACCTGATCAATGGTCCTTTGGTAAGATCAAAAGAGGTATTCGTATCCTGTTCAGTATAATTATGTATTGCCTCCTTGGCTTTCTCAACTGAAAGTTGACTATAATCCACCAGGTCGATATTAGTAAACACCGATGAAAAAACGTTAATATACTTACCATCCGGGCTAAATGAAGATCTTAGTGACTCATGACGCGCAATCAATTCATCTACCGCCAATTGCAAAGCATTTACATTGAGCTGTCCTTGCAGTTTTATAGTAAGGGAAAGGTTGTAAGCAATATTTGCCGCCTCACCACCAAAATAACAAGAATACCAAATTTCCTCTTGCGCATCGGTCGTTTGCAAAATATGCTTAATCTCAGGTCCTTCAAAAGGATTAAAAGGTGTTAAAACTTCCAAGATTCTATACTAAATAGGTTAATTATATAAGATAAGGGGAACACGTTTAAATTCACACAACTTCACCTTAATGGGTGTAATTATTTAAATCTTGGGATAAATATATTTATATTCCTAACAATTTGGACTTAGATTCGCTAATCTGTATATAAAAAGAGTTGTTTGTAAAAAAGCGAAGATTTTAGCCCCCTACTTAAGACCCTTAAAAATGATGTATATAACAACAAAAAAAGGTATAACCCAATAAAGTTTGGACTATACCTTTTCATTATAAATTACCTGGTTGGCATTTATAAATACTTATATAATTTCTCAAAAAACTGTATTAGCCTTTTAACAACCTTTCCGTCATTAATTTGGCATATATTATTTGATTCTGTTCAATAAGATTAGGTGAATGTTGATCTCTAGCACTTTGAAGTTCCTTTTGTTTAATAGTAGAGGAAAATGTATTTACCTTCGAACTTGTTTTAAGATTAAAATAAGGGCCTAGGTGCATATAGCAACTTTCAAGAGAAACTAACTTTTTCCTTTGATAAGTAAATTTTAGCCTTCCATTTAAAATGTTAGATATCATCATATGGTGGTTTAAGTTGATAAAATAACGAGGGGAAACAATAAATATTCTACAAGAGATGACTTAATTTTATAATTTAAGTAAGAGAAAACTTATAAAAGCTAAACATAGTATAAACAACAATACAAATACTAAAAAAATTATATTTTATTTGTTTTTTAACTATCCAACAACAATTCGCTTATAAGTTTTAATTTGAATATTAAGACTAAAACAAAACTTCACCTAATAAGTTTGAAAATATGTACAACATTTAAGAAGATAAATTGGCATGCAGTTATTACCATCCATTTGCCAATTGAAACAAAATTGTATCTAATCGGGCTTTACTTCCGATAAACTAAGCTTTCGATCATTTAAGAAATAATTCTTTTTACCGCGCAAGTAAATAATATTCAATAGCAATTATCATTATTTAACTAGAACATTCTTAGAAAACCTTAAAATATACAGGTCATAAATACACTCTTAATAATAATTGAGAACAACATTTTATATAATTACACTTTATCGAATAAATGATTAATTTGTCTATAGTTTGATTTTAACAAGGTGAATTAGGTAAATATTATCCTAAATTTGTTTCACAACCATTAACCACAGTCATTTTAGGCGATTTAATCTATGATGAACTTCATACTTATTTTGTTTTAATCTAGGTAGTGGTAAAACATAATTTTACTTTTAAAACCAGTTTATTAACGATTTAAACGAACATCTTTTCTCATATAAATTTAATGAATACACTAAGTTTTTCACAGGAAAAATGTTTATCACCTAACAATTCAAACAATTTAGAACAAAATTTGGATTCTAATTAAACATAAAATATTATTTAAATTCATTTCACAGCACTATGAAAGTAGCATTAATCACAGGAGTAACAGGTCAAGACGGCGCTTATTTGAGCGAATTTTTACTGAAAAAAGGATACCAAGTTCACGGACTTAAAAGAAGAGCTTCTCTTTTCAATACTGATAGAATAGACCATCTTTATCAAGACCCACATGTTGAACATAGAAATTTTGTACTTCATTATGGTGATATGACCGATAGTACTAACCTGATTAGATTAATACAAGAGATTCAACCTGACGAGATATATAACCTTGCGGCCATGAGTCACGTCCATGTATCATTTGAAGTTCCTGAATATACAGGAAATGCGGATGGATTAGGTACTTTAAGAATATTGGATGCAGTTCGTCTACTAGGGCTAGAGAAAAAAACAAGAATCTACCAGGCGTCTACTTCAGAATTATACGGTAAGGTACAAGAGGTACCACAATCTGAAACTACTCCTTTTTACCCAAGAAGTCCCTATGCAGTTGCAAAAATGTATGCATTTTGGATTACGGTAAATTACAGGGAAGCATATAATATGTTTGCTTGTAACGGTATTTTATTTAATCATGAGTCGCCCATTAGAGGGGAAACTTTTGTTACCCGAAAAATTACTAGAGCTGCGGCACGTATTGGTCTAGGGCTACAGGACAAAGTATACTTAGGGAACTTAGATGCACAGCGTGATTGGGGCCATGCCAAAGATTATGTACGTATGATGTGGATGATTTTACAGGCAGACGAACCAGAAGACTGGGTTATTGCTACTGGTAAAACCACTCCGGTTAGAGAATTTGTACGAATGGCATTTGCAGAAATGGGTGTTGAAATAGAATTTAAAGGTGAAGGGGTTAATGAGAAAGGTTATGTAAAATCTTGTAGCAACCCAGAAATTCAACTAGAAATTGGCAAAGAAGTACTAGCTGTAGATCCTAAATATTTTAGACCAACAGAAGTAGAATTGTTAATTGGCGATGCTACAAAAGCAAACACCAAATTAGGATGGATCCCGGAATATGATTTACAAGGCTTGGTAAAGGATATGATGGTACATGACCTAAAACTGATGAAGAAAGACCAATACTTGAAAGAAGGCGGCTATGTAACTTATAACTATTTTGAGTAAGTAATAAACAATTATTTAAACCATTATTCAAGGTAAAATTCAAAATGTTAGAAAAAGAAGCTAAAATATATGTTGCAGGTCATAGAGGTCTGGTCGGTAGTGCAATAGTTAAGAACCTTAAAAATAAAGGCTACTCAAATTTAATTTTCAGAACACACAAAGAGTTAGATTTGACCGATTCTGTAAAGGTTTCACATTTTTTTGAAACTGAAAAACCTTCATATGTAATACTTGCTGCCGCAAAAGTTGGCGGCATAATTGCCAACAATACGTATAGGGCTGATTTCATTTATGAGAATCTCATGATTCAGAATAATGTGATTCACCAAAGCTATAAACATGGTGTGAAAAAATTACTTTTTTTAGGTAGTACCTGTATTTATCCTAAAAATTGTCCACAACCCATGAAAGAAGATTATTTGCTGACCGATACTTTAGAGTATACCAATGAGCCTTATGCTATTGCTAAAATTGCTGGTATAAAAATGTGCGAAAGTTATAATCTGCAGTACGGAACTAATTTTATTTCTGTAATGCCTACTAATTTATATGGTCCTAATGACAATTTCGACTTAGAAAAATCACATGTTTTACCAGCATTGATAAGAAAAATGCACTTAGGAAAAGCCCTAGAGAATGATCATTGGGATGCCATCTCATCTGACTTAAACGCCTTACCCATTGAGAGAGTCAATGGAAACTCATCAAAAGAAGAAATTTTATCAGTTCTAGATAAATACGGTATCAAAAAGAAAGATGATAACATTCATTTAGAAATCTGGGGAACAGGAAAACCAATGCGAGAGTTTCTTTGGAGTGAAGACATGGCAGACGCCTGTGTTTTCTTAATGGAACAAAGAGATTTTAATGACTGTTATGACCAAGATAATAAAGAAGTTCGCAATACGCATATTAACATAGGTACTGGTGTAGATATCAGTATTAAAGATTTAGCTGAACTTATTCAGCAGAAAATAGGTTTTAAAGGCAATTTATATTTTAACACAGAAAAACCAGATGGAACCCTAAAAAAACTAACAGATCCCTCAAAACTACATGACCTTGGATGGAAACACACCGTTTCATTATCACAAGGAATAGAACAAGTGTATTCTTGGTACACCACTAAGAAATAGTTGTCATTTACCTACAGATTTCTATCAAACTCAAATTTACCTGTTATCCATTGGTTGACACCAATGGATAACAGTAATAACCTATCATTAGCTCTTAAACCAACCATTATTAAAAGCTGAAATGAAGAAATCAATTTTCATTATTCCAATTTCATTTTTTGTACATATAATGTTCATAAACCTTACATTATACGTATACATACCTGAAACCTATCTAAATATTTATGGCATACTATATTATAACTTAACTTGGTTAATTGTTGCATACCACATTAACTTTTACCCTACTGCGAGAAGGGATAGTTTTATGACGAATTTCAAGAATTTTGTCGCACAATTTACTGTGTACGGGTTGGTTTATTTTACCTCTTTTATATTCTTTAACCAACAAACGTATACCCCTATTTATTTAGTTCTAGTATATCTTCAGATTTGTATTTTACTCACAGTTTTTAGAATACTATTTTACTGGGCGAGAAATTTATACCGTAAAAAAGGGTATAGCGAAATTAGAACGGTAGTAATTGGGCGAGATAAAAACTTACAAAAAGTAAAACGCATATTTGACAATCCTGAATACGGCTATCGTTATATGGGGTATTTTGATAATATTGAATCAAAAAATCCTTTTTATTTAGGCAATATTGAAAGTTCCTTTAATTACATTTTTGAAAATAACGTAGAGGAAGTTTATTGCATGGCTTCTAGACTCTCAAAATCAGAGATTCAATATTTAATAAACATTGCCGATAATAGTCTAAAGAAAGTGAAAATAATACCAGATAATAAAGAACTATTTTCAAGGGCAATGTCTTTAGAGCTTTATGGGCATGTGCCGGTACTAAATCTTAGGGCATCTCCTTTAGATCTAGATTATTCTAGCATTATAAAACGTTTATTCGATATTTTTTTCTCAAGCCTAGTAATTTTGCTAGTACTATCATGGTTAACTCCTATCATATATATCCTTATGAAACTTGATTCTAAAGGTCCTTTATTTTTTAAACAAAAGCGTCACGGGGTTAATAGAAAAACTTTTTGGTGTTACAAGTTTAGGTCTATGACCAAAAGCAAAAATAGTGACACCAAAATGGCTACCAAGAATGATATGCGTATTACTAGGTTAGGCAAAATTTTACGAAAGACCAGTATTGATGAATTACCTCAATTTATCAATGTATTAATGGGAGACATGAGTGTAGTTGGTCCAAGACCACATATGGTTGTACATACCGAGCAATATCAAAATTCAGTAGACAAATATCTAGTACGGCATTTCCTAAAACCAGGTATAACAGGCTTGGCACAGATTCAAGGGTACAGAGGTGAAATCATATACAAATCTGATATCATTAACAGAGTACGTTATGATATTTTTTATATGGAAAAATGGTCATTGGGATTAGATGCAAAAATTATAATCATGACTGTATATAATGCCATTAAAGGAGAAGAACGTGCATACTAAACAACTAAACCCAAGAACCTATTTTTTGAATATTGATTTGACTCCTTTAAAAATCAACAGAGCTACAAACCCCACTAAAAGTCCAGTTAAAAATTCCACAATAATACCTGGAACATTAGGCAATAGATGATGCAAAAATTCAATATTGTGTACAAATATTCCGCCAGAAACCAAAAGTAACGCTATTGTACCTATTACAGCAAGCGCTTTAATCACCTTAGGTAATGCGCTTACAAAAAATTGCCCTATTTTATCTGAAATGGTATTGGTCTCTTCATTTATGTTAATTAATCTAGCTCCAAACTCATCCATACGAACTATTAAAGCTACAATACCGTATACTCCAACCGTAGCTAACAAAGCAACAACTGAAACAACAGCTATTTGAGTAGTTAGGGGTTCTTCAATAACAGTTCCTAACGCAATGATCACGATTTCTATGGACAAAATAAAATCCGTTAGAATAGCAGATTTCACTTTTGACTTTTCCAGTTCTAAAATTTCCGCCTTGCTCATTGGTTGAGTATCGGCAGAAACATGATCATGCTTATGGGGTACAATAAATTCATAAATTTTCTCGGCACCTTCAAAAGCAAGGTAAACACCTCCTAAAATTAAAATCACTGTAACCGCCCAAGGCAAAAAAGCACTCAACAAAAAGGCTATAGGTAGAATTATAATCTTATTGAGCAAAGAGCCTTTAGTAATTGCCCAAAGTACCGGTAATTCTCTTTGAGAGACAAATCCTGATGCTTTTTCTGCATTTACCGCTAAATCATCACCGAGAATACCAGCCGTTTTCTTAGTAGCTATTTTACTCATTGACGCTACATCGTCCAACAATGCCGCTACGTCATCCAATACTGCAAAAAATCCTGATGCCATTTATATCATTTTGCTCAAAAATAATTCAACAAATTCATTATTAAGAATTCTATACCTAAAAAAGATAACCCATCCCTAATTTGTAACTTTAGTAAGAAATAAAAGGAGACCTTAAATGAAAGAAATTAATTGGGGAATAATTGGTTGTGGAGATGTTGCCGAAGTAAAAAGTGGACCTGCTTTTCAAAAAGTGGAAAACTCCAACTTGCTAATGGTCATGCGCAGAAATGAAGCTAAGGTCAAAGATTTTGCACAACGCCATGAGGTACCGTTATGGACTACCAATGCTGATGATATTATACACGACCCAAATATCAATGCAGTATATATTGCCACTCCCCCATCTTCTCACCTTACCTATACGATACAGGCTCTAAAGGCAAATAAAAATGTGTATTTAGAAAAACCAATGGCACTGAACCCAAATGAAGCTAACCAAATTTGTGAAGCATTAGTAAATAGCACAGGTAAATTAACCATGGCTCATTACAGACGTAAACTACCCGCTTTCTTAAAAGTAAAAGAATTACTAGAAATTAATGCTATTGGCAATGTGCTTCACGTTGGATTACAAGTTTTACAATCTAAAAATGAACTATTTGCTTCTGACAAAAAAGAGAATTGGAGAATACAACCAGAAATATCAGGTGGTGGCTATTTCTATGATCTGGCTCCGCATCACATAGATTTAATGCTTCACTTTTTTGGAGAAATTGATGAAATGCACGGCTTTACCAAACAATCTAACAATAGTCATGTGGAAGAAATAGTGAATGGGGTTTTATCCTTTAAAAATGGAGTTCAATTTCAAGGCATATGGAATTTTAATGTTTCCGAAGTGGATCAAAAAGATCAATGTATTATATATGGCACGGAAGGAAGTATTGCCTTTTCCTTTTTTGGCTCCAAAGTTCACCTTAATACTGAAATTGATAATAAAGAATATAAGTTCAACAATCCCAAACATGTTCAAGAACCCATGATAAAGGCAACTGTAGATTATTTTCTAGGATATAGCAAAAACCCTTGCTCTGCATTAGATGGATTAACTGTTATGAATATTCTAAATCAATTAAAGAAAAGTGAACACTAGACGCTTCATTTATCAATAGTTTCAAGTTCACTGAAAAACCCACAAACTTAAGTCCGTTATCTATCTACCAATAAACTTTAACTGAAAACAGCTTAAACAAACACCAATACACTATTATTTATAATCACTAGTTTCCCATATCGCCTAACAATACATTGAAACAATAACAATCATCATTCAATGTATTTCCACAAAAGGAGATATTGGATGAATCTTTAGTTGACAAGAAACTCACCTTAATACCTGAAAAAATCACCTTAACACCTCCCAATACCATTAAAAACCTATAATTAACCACTTATTTCCATTAATAATATAAATTTTTAACGTTTGTGAAATCAATTTGTTAAAAAATAAATGTATTATTGTCACACTTTGAGACAATAACTAACATCTATCATGAAAAATATACAAATTCTATTATTTAGCATCATTTTAAGCTTCAACTTTATGCTAGCCCAGGATACCAATTTTTTTTCTGTACAAGTACAAGTTGAAAACGGAATTATTGAGGGTAATTATGACACGCATACTGGAATTCAACGTTATTTTGGCATACCGTTTGCAAAACCTCCAGTAGGTGAGCTAAGATGGAAAGCCCCTCAACCTTTAGATAACTGGGAAGGCGTAAAGGAGACTAAAACATTTGGTCCTAGACCAATGCAAACTATTGTTTATGGCGACATGAAATCGAGATCAAACGGAGTTAGCGAAGACTGTTTATATTTAAATGTTTGGACACCTGCAGACCGTAATACCAAAGACTTACCCGTTCTTGTATATTTCTTTGGCGGTGGAAATGTAGTTGGTGATGGTTCTGAGCCCCGTTATGATGGTGAGAGTATGGCCAAAGAAGGTATTGTGGTTGTTACAACCAATTATAGATTGAATATATTCGGATTTTTGGCACATCCAGAATTAAGCGCAGAGGCACCATATAAGGCTTCTGGAAATTATGGATTGTTAGATCAAAATGCAGCTCTAAAATGGGTAAACAAAAATATTGCCGCTTTTGGAGGCAATCCTAATAAAGTAACTATTGCCGGAGAGTCTGCAGGATCTATTGGTACAAGTCAACAAATGGCATCTCCCTTGTCAAAAAATCTTATTGCAGGCGCTATTGGTGAAAGTGGTGCCGCTATTAAGCCAACGATGTCTCCCGTTAGTTTGGAAGAAGCAGAAAAAATCGGTTCAGACTTTCTAAAAAATACCGGTTATACTTCCATAACCGAATTCCGAAAATTGAGCTCTAGAGAGCTATATGAAATATATATCGAGTTAAATAAAATGCGTTTTCCTACTGTTTTAGACGGCTATTTTCTAACTAAAACACTACCTGAAATTTTTAAGAATAAAGAGCAAGCTATGGTACCTTTATTATTAGGATGGAACTCTGCCGAAATACCGGGTATGGCTTTTACCCAAGGTCCTTATACAAAAGAAAACTATGTAAACAAAGTCAAAGAAGCTTATCCAAAAAAATATGAAAAGGTATTAGAACTGTATCCTCATAGTTCTGAAAAAGAAATTCAATTATCTGCTACTGCTTTAGCATCTGACAGATTTATCTCTTATAGTACTTGGAAATGGTTCGACTTACATAGAAAAAATAGTGACCAACCGGTTTACAGATATCTATATAGCAAATTAAGACCCCCATTAGTAGATAACACTTTAGCTTCTGGTTTAGCCGGCGGCACAGTAGCAAAGGAATCAAATTCACCTACTGTTCCAAAAGCCGTGGGAGCACCACATGCTTGTGAAATTGAATACTGTATGGGCAATCTTTATCTCGTGGATGATTATGCCTGGACTGCAGATGATTATAAAGTTTCTAAAGTGATGATGACCTATTTCGCGAATTTTATTAAAACCGGAAACCCTAATGGCGAAGGACTACCAAAATGGAATCCTTCCAAACCCAACGACACAACTCCTCCGGTTATGGTTCTAGACACTGAAAGCAAATTAGTAAAGGCTCCCAATGATGAACGTTATGAGTTTTTAGATAAGTCTTTCAAAAATTAATTAGTAACTCCGTTCAAATACATCTCTTTTTCATTTTAATAGCATCTATGCTCTTAATAAGAAAAAGAGGTTTTTTATTGAAAAAAGTTTTTGAGCAACTTTTTACATCAATAGTAACCAAACAATATTATAAATTGCACCCATGAAAAAATTAATTCAAATTATTGGCGCATGGTACGGCGCAAAGAAAATAGGTGGTGGCAAATGTGGCTGCATAGGAACCGTTTTTGTATTTCTTATTCTGTATTGGATATTCGGTTATGTTTTAGAGGCTTTTTGAGGATGGTTGTTAGTTGTTAGTTTTCGGTTGATGGCTTTTACGCTGGGCGCATTGCGCTGAACATTATAAGAAGCTTTATCTGCGCAGAGCATATAGGGCTTTACAAATAGCGCTTCCTCTATTCTCTAATTTCTATTTTCTCTTCCCAGTTTTCTTTTGGTCAAAAACCTTGACGCTAGTTTTCATATCGGCATATCTAGGGTCTTGTATAAAATCTTGTTTTTGTAGTTTTATAACTTCTATACTTAGGAAACCAAATTCACTGACCACTTTACCATAAAACCGATAAATTCCTCGTCCTTTAAACATATATTTTGCTGCCACCGGCGGAAATAAGACCGTATCAAAAACCTGCCCTTGTTGATCTAATAGTGTTGCAAAGTACATGGCTTTCTTTGTATGTGTTCTGGTGCGCTTTACTGTAATTAAATATCCGTAAATATCTATATTCCTACCTAAGTACCGCTCTAAATCTTTACTACTACAAGTATTTAACGGCTGTTCTAACAACAACTGAAACGGACTGCATAAACTAAAGCCCAACAATTCTAATTGTGTAAAGGCAACTTCTAAATGGGTGCTATATAATGATGGAATTTCAAAATGTTGGTGTCGTGGCACAAACAATTTAGGGTGATCCGCTTTTTTAGTCTTATTTAAAAACAAATGTGCTTTCCACAGTAGTTCGTGCTTATTGGTTTTTGTAAACCTAAAAGCATCAATCCGTATTAAAATACTCACTTGCTCTATGGAGATAATCAACCGATCTAAAAAATCTTCTAACGAATGAAACTTCCCATTAAGAAAGCGCTCTTTTAAAATACGCTCCATAACCCGTTGTTCCAATTCTCGCAGATAGCCTAACCCTAAATACAAATCTTTACCATAAATGCAATTACCCGCATTACTTCTATTTACGCAAGGCGGATGTATAGTTGCGCCCAACATACGAGCTTCGTGCACATAGAATTCGGGTTTGTAGAATCCGCCACCATTATTAAGCACCGCCACCATATATTCTAGCGGATAATACGCCCTTAAAAACAAACTCTGATAACTTTCTACCGCGTATGATGCCGAATGCCCTTTTGCAAAAGCATAGCCGGCAAAACTTGCCACTTGATTCCACACCTCATTAATAAGCTTTTCCGTATAGCCCTTTTTACGGCAGTTATCTATAAATTTATCCTGTACTTTTTGAAACTCTTCTCGCGAGCGAAATTTACCGCTCATACCACGACGTAACACATCGGCTTCACCTAAATCTAAATCGGCAAAATGGTGGGCAACTTTTATCACATCTTCTTGGTATACCATAACTCCGTAGGTCTCTGGCATAATTTCTAGCATCACCGGATGAGCCAACTCTTCTGCCCTGCCCTTGTTGCGATGCCGAAGAATATATTCTCGCATCATACCACTTTTAGACACTCCAGGGCGAATAATGGAACTTGCCGCCACCAAACCTAAATAGGTATCAACCTCTAGCTTTTTCAACAACATACGCATAGCGGGAGATTCTACATAAAAGCAACCCATGCACTGCGCTGTTTTTACCATGTTATTGATTTTGGGGTCGTTTTTAAATGCTTTGATATCGTGAATATCGAATTTGGCAAATTCCTCAGGGCGGTCACGTTCCAAAATATCGAGCGTTTCTTTTATTTTGGAGAGTCCGCGTTGGGCAAGAATATCAAACTTAAAAATACCGACATCCTCGGCAATCACCATATCAAATTGTGTGGTAGGAAAACCTTTTGGGGGCATATTGGTTGCCGAAAACCAATGAATAGGTTGTTCGGTAATTAAGATTCCCCCGGCATGTATACTCAAATAATTGGGCATGCCGTGTAGCAACTGAGTGTATTTTAATACCAAAGCCGATATATTATCTAACCTGCTGGCTTGAAAATCACCGTTGCACAACACATCTATTTCATCTTTTGGCAATCCAAATACCTTACCCAATTCTCGAATTACCCCTCTAGACTGAAACGTAACATAGGTACCCAACAAAGCAACGTTCTTGAACCGATTAAAAATATACTCCGTCATTACCGGTCTGTCCCGATGCGAAAAATCAATATCAAAATCTGGCGGATTTACACGATACAGATTAATAAAACGCTCAAAATACAAATCGAGCTCCATAGGGTCCACATCGGTAATAAAAAGCAAATATGCCACAATACTATTGGCACCACTACCACGCCCCACATAAAAGAATTTCTGCTTACGGGCATAAGAGATGATATCCCAATTAATAAGAAAATAAGAGACAAAATCCATTTTTTTAATGAGGTAGAGCTCTTTCTCTAAGCGATCTAAAACAGCTTGGTTTATTTCTGGATACCGCTTAGGCAAGCCCTCTTGACACAGCTGTTCTAAAAACACCTCATCTTCTGCCTTGCTCCCTAAATACACATTTAAATTCTGTGGTTTTCGTTCCAAGCTAAAATCGAAATGAATAGCACAATTATTCATTAAACGCTGGGTATTTTCTAAAATAAAGCTATGCTCGGAAAAATGCGCTGCCAAATTTGGTATGGCATACATTTTCTCATCTTCACTAGCTTGTTCAGTAACCGACAGCATACTCAACAAGGTGTTATTAGCAATGGCGCGTAGCAACCTGTGAGCATTAAAATCGCGCTTATTTCTAAAGGTTACAGGTTGTAGCAATACAATTTTATCGTGCTGCTCTAACAACTTTGAAAATCGTAACCGTTTTAGCTCATTGACCGAAACCCCAATAAACTCATGTTCTGCAAAGACTTTCTTTTCACTCTCTAAAACTTTCTCAAAAGGATAAATAACAAAGACATTTTTAAACTGCGGAGCTATTTCAGGAATGTTCTTTTCATGATGAATGTGATGCGATAAAAAATCGTTGAGCTCTAAAAACCCTTCGTTATTCTTAGCTATACCCACAAAACAAGGTTCAACCCCGTTTCTAAAATCGATTCCTAAAATGGGTTTTATATCATATTCTGGAGCTTTACGAACAAAATTTAAACAAGCCGATGTGTTATTGATATCGGTCAATGCCAGTTGCGTAACCCCATGATCTTTTGCCAATTGCAACAGCTCCAGTTCCGAGAAGGTTCCGTAGCGAAGGCTGTAATATGTGTGGCAGTTTAGGTACAAAATTCGTTGTTCGTTTTTGGTTGTTCGTTTTTTTGCGCTGTTCGCTTGACGCTACGCGCAGTGTGCTTTTTTTTGCGCTTTGCGTGTGGCGCTCAGCGTGTTGCGCAATGCGCTCCCTTTCTTCTTCTTTTCTCTCCTCAACAAACAACAGGTCTCGACTGCGCTCGACCGGACATCAACACCCAACATCATTTCATTCCCCCTTTGAGGGCTAGGGGGCTTACAGTTTCCGATGTGCCAATACAACAGGCGGCAAGCCATTAAAAGGATTATGCATTCTACCAATGGTCTTTGCTCCCATGCCCGATGCCCGCAATACACTTTTATCTCCGTAGCGTTTTCGTATGTTATCCATAGCATTGTAAAGGCTTAGAATTTCTTCGGTATCATCGAACAAATTGATCTGGTAATTACCCGATACTAAATGACTAAAACGTATACCTATTAAGCGTACTAGCAACCTACGGTTATACAGGTTTTTGAACAGGTCTAAAATTTTAGGTATTAAAATATGATCTGCGCTGGTATAAGGAATACGCATTTGCTTTGAGTAAGTATTAAAATCTGAATATCTGATCTTTACCGAAATACAAGCTGTTAGCTTCTCGCCTCTTCGTAATTGGTAGGCTAGGTTTTCGGTCATAGCAATGAGAATACCGCGCAGCCTGTTGACATCAATAGTATCTTTGTCAAAAGTTCGTTCTGTAGAGATAGACTTTCGTTCGTTGAACGGAATCACGGGTGTATTATCAATGCCATTGGCTCGTTTCCAAATAACGCCACCATTGGCACCCAACACACGCTGCATTACCTCCATGGGCATTTCTTGTACAGTACGTACTTGGCGCAATCCTAAATTTCGTAATGTTTGATAGGTTTTATCGCCCACCATAGGTATTTTTTTGATGGACAGCGGTGCCAGAAAAGGCTTTTCCAATCCCTCATCTATTTTTAATTGATTGTTAGGTTTTGCCTCGTTCGTAGCCACTTTAGAAACTACTTTATTTGCTGAAAGTCCAAAAGAAATAGGAAGCCCCGTTTCCCTAATAATCTTCTTTCGCATGTCAGATGCATATTGGTAGCAACCAAAAAAACGGTCCATACCGGTGAGGTCTGCATAAAACTCATCTATGCTCGATTTTTCGAATACGGGCACATACTCTTTTATAATTTCGGTTACAATATCTGAGTGCTTACTATAGTCACCCGCATTACCTCTAATGACAACAGCTTCGGGACAAAGTTCTCTTGCCATTTTCATGGGCATACCAGAATGTACCCCAAAGCCACGGGTTTCATAGCTACACGCTGCCACTACACCACGGTCTCCTGTACCGCCTACCAACAAAGGTTTATGCTGTAACTCACGATTATTTAATCGTTCTACGGACACATAAAAAGTATCTAAATCTATATGTAAAATGGTCTTGCTCATAACTACCCCTATAAAAAAGCGGGACAGCTAAATTATGGATTATTTCCAATTATTAGGATTATTTCCATTTTTTAACATTGAAAAATGAAGAAAAAGATTCTGAACCAAAAGGACCATATACTTAATGCCTACTACACTACAAACTACTTACTATCAACACAATAAAACACACAACTTACCTCCCATTGCAAATATTCATCTTCTATATTATTTCAAAAAAATAGTAGCATTTATATTAATTTAATATAGTTTTTCGTTAAATGTCATATATCTTGTAGATTATAAGGGTCTTGAATAATTACTACTAAGACTATCTTTAAGATTAGAAAGTACATATGCGCCAACTTCATTTTATATTTTTATTTGTTTTATCATTATCATCTACTATTGCCCACACGCAAGAGATATCTACGATAAACATTACTTCTCCAAATGAAAACACAATCTGGAATATTCCAGAAAAAATAACATTAGAGTGGAATACCGTAAAAATAGATACCAGTAAGTCTATTCGTTTTTTTCTAGTTAGAAATGAAATGGTGGTACAAGAACTAGGCTCTTTTAAGAACGATGGTTTTGAAAGCGGAATAGAATTAGCAAAAAATATAGGTTCTGGCAATAGATACCAGGTAGTTGCCATAGAATTATTTCCTGATGACAAATACAATATTGCCAAAAGGGTAACACCTTTTTTTACCATTACCAATGCAGCCTCTGACGAAAGAAAGAAAAAGCAGCAATTAGCAAATGCCAATACGGTTGCCCCTAAAAAAAAGAGAAAGAAATCTAAAGTAAAAACAAAGGAGCAAATTGTCCCGGCGCAAACAGAAGTTGCCCAAGCCCAAGAGAAACCTGAAGTAAGAGAAAGTTTTGATGGAAGAAAAATCTCCTACACCAAAGAATTTGAATTCGATTCTGAACACATTATTGTAAAAATTTGGGACCATGGCAGGCAAGATGGTGACATCGTATCTATTTACCTTAACGGAGTACAAGTAGTAAAAAAGTATTATCTAACCTATTGGAAAAAAGAGTTTAAAATTAAATTAGACCCCAATAAATCTAACGATCTTTTTCTCTATGCCCATAACCTAGGCGACTCGCCCCCAAATACCGTAGCCGTGGAAATCACCGACGGAAAAAAATCAGAAAATATTGTTCTTAACTCAGATTTACAAAGTTGTGAAGCGGTTTTGATCAGTGTAAAATAACCAACACTGAGTATGCCCATCCATTGCTATTTTGATGAACCTGATAATTATAAAAATCAATTCGATTTTTATGAACAGGGTGGCTCCCCTTTCTTACTTCAAGAATTTATACGCACTATTGAAAACGATAAGAACAATATTGAGGAAATCAATATTTCATGGTACCTGTTCAACAATCAATATTTGTACGACTATCTTAAAAAGCTAGCCGCCAATGGCATTACGGTAAATGTAATTACTATTCCGCTAGAGGGCTATGACAACAACAATCCTAAAGTTTTAAAAAACCTTGATACCGGAAAAAAAACAACTCAAGAACTTACCAAATATAATTTAGCAAGAAAGATTTTTGGGGAAGTTTACAGATCTACATCTCTCAAAAATTTTCATTTTTATGTATTCTCCCATCTTTATGTTCGCAGCGCGAATATTAAAAAATTCTCAAGGGGCACCTTACCGTATTCCCTGCATATAAAATCTGCCTACATAAAAAAGAAAAACGGCTATTTATTATTAATGAGCTCATCTAATTTAGCCGTAAGGGATTTGGTAAAAAATGAATCTATGATCTGTATTGAAAACGAACCTGGTTATGAAGAAACGGCCAACACGTTTTACAAGAATTTGATAGAGCGTTCTATTGCCATAAAAGATTACAGGTCTTCACTGAATACAACATGTAACACCCATGATAAGGCAGTATTTCAATTTTCCGATTCAATATATATCACCGCTCCTTTTTACGACAACTCTGCTAACCACCTAGAAATAACTTTGATCAATTACCTAGAAGCGGCAAAAGAAAAAATAATCCTTTGCGCGCAACATTTAGCGGCATTTAATTATAATTTCTACGCCACACATCACTCTACTTTAGAAAAAAATGAAACCAGACAAGGTATATTGGGCGTGGTACTAAAAATGGCAGACAAAGGAATCAGCGTCACCTGTTTATCTCAAACATTTGCTCCATTACCCCAAGACGAACAAAAATTTAAGGATGTAAAATTCAGAAGTCCGGTAAACACCGGGAATTTCCAAAAATTCTACAATCAGCTTAAAAACACCAAAAACGCAACATACTTTATCAATAATGACATTCACTCAAAATATATCATCATAGATAATCTTCTTATCTATTGCTCTTACAATTTTACCCCTACACAATTTATATATTTAGATGATGTGAACATCCCTACATTTAAGAATATGCCAAATGTAAGTTATACCGGTATTCATTGCGAGGTGGGAATGCATGTTGTCATAAAAGACCGTAAAATTATCAAATCTTTTGAAGCCAATGTAGCGAATATTAAAAATAAGAAGCAGACCATACAAGTGAAATAGATACTTGGTTTAAAAGCATTTTGAAAATCTAAAATGTATTTTTGTAATAACAATAGCATTTAAAATCAAGATATTGTTTAGAACAAAAACAATTGAATAGCACAAAAAAATGAATGTAGTATCCTTTTTTGCCGGAGCGGGCGGTTTAGATCTTGGTTTTGAACAAGCAGGCTTCAATGTCATTTGGGCAAACGAATATGATAAGGATATTTGGGAAACGTACGAGAAAAATCATCCGGATACTATCTTTGACAAAAGAAGTATTGTAGACATCCCTGCCGATGAAGTTCCCGATTGTGACGGAATCATTGGCGGACCACCTTGCCAAAGTTGGAGTGCAGCAGGTGCTGCCAGAGGCATTCAAGATAAACGAGGGCAACTTTTCTATGATTTCATTAGAATTCTTGAAGCCAAACAACCCAAATTCTTTTTAGCAGAAAATGTAAGCGGTATGCTTATTCATAAGCACAGCACAGCACTTGATGGCATTAAAAAACTTTTAAAAAATGCAGGTGTAGGTTATGACCTATCATTTCAAATGCTAAATGCAAGCGACTACAATGTACCACAGGATAGAAAAAGGGTGTTTTTTATAGGTATTAGAAAAGATTTGAATTTTAAATATGAATTTCCTACCTATACCTTCCCCAAAGTAACTCTTGAAACTGCCATACATGACCTAAAAAGTAACGCCATACCTGCATTGGAATATAATAATACCAATGGTACAAATTGTAAGGTAGCCAATCATGAATATATGATCGGTGGTTTTTCTACCATGTTTATGTCAAGAAACCGGGTTCGTAATTGGGATGAACAATCTTTTACCATACAAGCTGGCGGCAGACATGCACCTTTACATCCACAGGCGCCCAAAATGAAACTGATAGATAAAGATGTTAGAATCTTTGTCCCAGGAAAAGAACACCTTTACCGAAGGTTAAGTGTGCGCGAATGTGCCAGAATACAAACTTTCCCCAATGATTTTACTTTCCATTACAAAAAAGTAGCAGCAGGTTATAAGATGATCGGTAATGCCGTACCTGTGAATTTGGCAAAATTTTTGGCTGAAAGTATTATGGAGCAATTGAAGGTAAATGAGAAAATTACACCTAAAAAGGCAAGAGCGAAGAAAATTAAAATGGATAACATAACAAGCTAATTAAATAGCAAGTTCAATTATTCCACAAAATCAACATTAGCAATATCAGAATTTTACAAAAATCAAAAACCCTCTTAATCAAATGATTAAAAGGGTTTAGAAGTACTCGAGGCGGGAATCGAACCCGCACTCCGAAGAACTGGATTTTGAATCCAGCGCGTCTACCAGTTCCGCCACTCGAGCATATTTGCCATTCAAAATTGGCATCCTATCAAAATAGGACTGCAAAATTAAATAATAATTTTCTTTCTACCACTAAAAATATCAATATTTATGCATTAGCAACCAAAATTAATTTTTAAATTTGCACCTTCTAAAAAACAAGTGCTTCCCACCACACAAGGAAGTAACTGTTTGGAAAACAATATACAAAGACATGCCATACCAAGTTCCACAACCGAAAATATTTGCTTGTACTCAAAGTAAAGTCTTAGGAGAAAAAATTGCCAAAGCTTATGGTGCAGAAATAGGCAAAATATCGTTTTCCCGCTATAGTGATGGTGAATTTCAACCTTCTTTTGAAGAATCAATAAGAGGAACCCGTATATTTCTTATTGGATCAACACATCCCGGTCCAGAAAACTTAATGGAAATGTTACTAATGATAGATGCTGCCAAAAGGGCATCTGCGCGTCATATTACAGCCGTTATGCCATATTTTGGCTGGGCAAGACAAGATAGAAAAGACAAACCTAGAGTGCCTATTGCAGCCAAATTGGTTGCAAAAATGTTAGAAACCGCTGGGGCAACTAGAATTATCACCATGGATTTACATGCTGATCAAATACAAGGCTTTTTTGAAAAACCGGTTGACCACTTATTCGCATCAACATTGTTTTTGCCTTATTTAAAAAGTTTAGGTTTAAAAGATCTTACCATAGCTTCACCAGATATGGGTGGATCAAAAAGAGCTTACGCTTATTCAAAAGCTTTAGATTGTGATGTTGTAGTATGTTACAAGCAAAGAGCTAAAGCTAATGTTATTTCACACATGGAACTAATTGGTGATGTAAAAGGTAAAAATGTAGTACTAGCAGATGACATGGTAGATACGGCAGGTACATTGACCAAAGCAGCGGACCTAATGATGGAACGTGGCGCTTTGAGTGTTAGGGCTATTGCTACACATGGTCTATTATCAGGAGATGCCTACGAGAAAATTGAGAAATCAAAACTTACGGAATTGATCATTACAGATTCAATACCGGCGGAGGTAAAGAGTGATAAAGTAAAAGTTTTAAGTTGCGCAGATTTATTTGCCGATGTCATGGACAAGGTACACAACAATAACTCCATATCTTCTAAGTTTTTAATGTAAAGAAGAAGTCAAAACAAGAATATTAATTTTTAATACATATAATGAAGTCAATTACAATTAAAGGATCAGAAAGAGAAAGCGTGGGCAAGAAGGCAACGAAAGCCCTACGTAATGCTGGAAAGGTTCCTTGCGTGGTATACGGAGGGGATAAACCATTACACTTTTCAGCAGATGAACTAGCGTTCAGAGACTTGGTTTACACTCCAAATGCACACACAGTTGCAATTGAATTGGAAGGCAAAGAAACAGTTAACGCAGTATTACAGGATATTCAATTTCACCCTGTAACAGATGCCATCATCCATATTGATTTTTATCAGTTATTCGATGATAAAATGGTTACCATGAACATTCCTGTAAGATTACAAGGGAATTCACCGGGTGTTCGTAATGGTGGACGTTTATTGTTCAGAAAACGTAAGCTTGCAATCAAAGCTTTACCTAGCAAATTGCCAGATTTCTTCGATATCGATATTTCTAAATTAAGAATTGGTCAGAACATTTCTGTAGCATCATTATTAAATGATGACTTTAGCATCTTACACCCAGACAATCAAGTTGTAGTACAGGTTAAAACTGCACGTACCGCTGTTGTTACTGATGATGAAGATGAAGATGAAGAAGGAGCTGAAGGTGCAGAAGGTGCATCTGAAGAAGCTGCTCAAGAATAGACTTAACGGTTTAAAATTCATTAAAAAGCATCCTGGTATTTGTATCAGGATGCTTTTGTATTTTTACGCACTAAATTATAGTTCAAATGCTCCGTTTACTTAAATCCTTTTTTACCAAACAGAGTATTATTATCGAAGAAAAAGATCCCATGAAAAAATTTTTAATCGTTGGCCTTGGAAATATAGGAGAAGAATATACCGAAACCAGACACAACATCGGTTTTAAAATACTGGACGAAGTAGCCAAAACAAACGACTTTACCTTTGAAACGGCAAAACTAGGCGACATTGGTTCTTATAAGGTAAAAGGAAGAACTATTATTTGTCTTAAGCCCTCAACATATATGAACAGAAGTGGCAAGGCATTGAAATATTGGATGGATAAAGAAAATATTCCGCAAAGTAACGTCCTTGTAATTACAGATGATATTAATCTGCCATTTGGAACCATTCGTATTAAAACAAAAGGCAGTAATGGTGGCCATAATGGATTAAAGGATGTAGAATTATTTCTACAGACCATTCAATACAACAGGTACCGCTTTGGAGTAGGTTCAGATTTTGGTAAGGGTAGACAGGTTGAATACGTGTTAGGACAATGGAACAGTGACGAGCAAGCATTGTTACCAGAGCGATTAAAGAAATCAACTGAGATTATCAACTCTTTCGCTTTAGCCGGCATTGCCAGAACAATGAATCAATTCAACAATTCTTAGCATTAAAGCACCTTAAAACTATATACCCCGGTATTAGATCTATTACCTTCTGCATCTATAACAATTACACGCCAATAGTAAACCGTATCTGAAGATACCGAAACTTTGATATTGGTAACATCTGATGAAAGCGTACGTATAAGATCAATTGGTGGCGTTTCTACCGAGAAATAGACTTCATAACCGGTTATATCATTATCCAGATCAGATGCAGACCAAACTAGCTCTACCTCATTATTGATGTCCTTAAAAACACTTGAAGATGAAGCCGGACTCTCAATAGTTGCCGGAAAGGGAGCAAATGTAGTTCTAGACCCCGCATTATAAAAATACCATTCTTCACTGGAAACAGTTTCTTCTACGTCACTATTACGTGATCGTACCAACCATGAAAACTGCTCTCCTTTAGCCAAAGGCAGCTTTGCTGAATTTGAAGTAGACACAATGGTTTGCACCGTACTCGTAGCAATATTGGTAACACGTAACTCATACGTTTCCGTATTATCCGCCAAGTTCCATCTAAATTCTACCTGACTGGTTTCAGTACCTAAGCTTACACCGGTTGTACATTCAGAATTCTCTTCGGGGAATACTAAACTTACTGCTTCTGGAGGTGTTGCAGAACGCTTCTTTTTACAGCTAGAAAAAGCTATAACTACGCAGAAAGAGAACATTAGAAAACGTATCATTCCTTAATTACTTTTGTTGTTCCATTAATTGTATTTCCCTCATACCTTAAATAGTATATTCCCGCGGCCAATGCACTTAAATCTAACTGAATTATGCCATTCACCAATGTGGTTGTTTCATCATAGATAAACCTACCGTCTATACTAAAAATACTTACAAAAACATCTTCTTGCTGCCCACCTATATACACCTGTACTACATCTTTTACCGGGTTTGGAAAAACTACCGGGCGCTCATAAAAACCTATTTGCTCTTCATGAACTCCTTGACAGGCAATTGGAGTATATACCTTTAAAGAATTTAGTCCTTTTTGCAGTTCTAATTGCACAACAGAATCTTCCGTTTGTATGGCTATTCCGTTCAATTCTATCGTATAAAATGAAGATCCCGTCAAATTCAATGTCACTAAAGACCCATCATCCGCAATTTTAGAAGAAACGTTTAACGGACCAGGTTCGGTTATTTGTACTTCAACACAATACTCTTGATAAACGACTGTACCATTCGTACCCGTAATACATAACGTATACGTACCCGCACTTAAGTTTGCCAAATTAAAGCTATTGGAAAAATTTTGCGTTAAATCAACCCCATTACCCGACACGGTAATTTGATAATCCAATGCCAATTTAGGGGCAATGGACAAAGACCCATCATTATTATCGCTACAGGTTTCACTTTCTAAAGTAATTACAAAATTCTCTGAAGGAAAGCGATAAATTGCACAACCGGAAGCATCTACCTCCTGCCCTGCCGGGGTATTTAGACAAAGATCGTCACCATCATCGAATACACCATCATTATCTGCATCTGGTCTAAAGTCACCTTCAACACAAACCTCAACAGCAAAAGAAACCAAGCGTCCACCATCAGAAGGCGCATTATCTTTTACCTCCAAAGTCCATTCACCCAGTATAGATTCCCCATTAAAGGAACTTAACGTTCCCAATGGTTTCACAGACCCACCTATTCCAGGATTTACACCACAATTAAAAGCAGGGCTGTCATCATCGAAAATAGCATTGATGTCACTTGCATCACCACAAGAATTAGAAACCAAGGTAACGGTTGTACCTGCCGGTGAAGTTAAGCTGACCACCAAATCAGCTAAAAAAGTATGCTCAATATCTAACTGCACATTAATATCCGCAATGGGCAAATCTTCTAAGAAGATCAATTTAGACGTTATTACCGGTGTTCCGCTGCTTGATATTGCTATTGGCGTATCAGAAGATTCTTTTGTGGTACAATTAAACTGTACGGTAGAGAAGCTAAAGGCTTCACTAAAATCTCCCTCACCACAATTGTTCTTAGGTTTTACGCGCCAATAATATGTGCTATTATTATCCAAAAGGGTTGGCGTGTAGGAACTACCCGATACGGATACAGATTCTACGATAGAAGTAAAGGCAGAATCGCTCGCAATTTCCAACTCGTACTGAGTATTACCGATCGATGTACCCCATTCCAAAAGAATATCTGTAGAAGCATTTGCAAAACCATTTGTAGGAGCTACTAGAATAACATCTTCAAAATTGTCCTCAAACACCCTTACTTGAAGCGTAATTTCTTTAGTGACCGTAGCGGATATAGCTACCACCTTTATAGGGTACTCTCCTACGTTTAGACCCGCCACACCTTCTATAGCTATACTAACTTCGGTATCCGTTGCATCTGCGGTCGCCGGGATAAAGGTTGCCGTAAGGCCTGCTGGCAAATCCTGAACACTAAATGTACTTTCCTCGTCAAAACCCAAATTGGTTTCGTAATTAAAGGAAACATTTAAATCATTAGGCTTACAGACATCAAATATTACCTCATCAAAATCCATTACAATTTCAGAAGGTGTTATGGAAAATAAAGCATCGTTAACTGCAAAGAATATATTATCATCCGCCATTACCATTATACGCCCTGTACTGGTAGGAAGGTTCGGTATAATAACTTCATGACTTCCATCATTTAGTATATTCTCTGCCAATATTTCAGAAAAGGTAATTCCACGATCCGTAGATAATAATATGGTAACCGTTTCCGCATTGATCGGTGCTACGTTCGTATTGGCTACATCCCAAGTTATGGTTTGTACCGATCCAGCTTCAAAGGTCTCTTGTGTACTTTGTGAACTCACCAAAAAAGGACCGGCTTCACCGCTCACCGAAACTGTCATTTCATCAGAAACAGATTGCCCTCCGTTCAAGGCATTATCCCTTACGGTCACTGAAAAATTGAGATCCCTGCCAACGTTTGACACAGTTTCCCAAGCATCGCCAATTGAAGGTAACGCCTCTGTAAGTTCCCCGCCCAAAATACGGGTAAGGTTAGGAAAATATCGTTGTGGAATTAGTGAAGGTGGTAAAGACCTAAAATTGGCTCCTGCCGGATTTGTAGGTCCGAACGTAGATTGGGTTACAATACCGTTATCTATTTGCTCCCATGTATAACTAAGAATATCACCGGTATCTACATCGTTAGCTTCTGCAGTTAGCACAAAAGATGTGCCTTTTGGAATATTATAATTCACCAATGGACTTAACGTTGGTGGTGTATTTCCAAGTACCTCGGTACTACCACATGAAACTGTTTCCAAATAATCCCTGATCTGTACAATACTTACGTAGTGAAAATAATCATCGCTATTATTGGCAACATTATTATTTCCCGTAATACCGGCATACCCCATAATAGTTGTTCCACTGGCAGGCTCAACTTGTACTATAGTGCCTTCTGAAGTATGTGAAAAAGAGTGATTGGCACCAAATTGATGCCCTATTTCATGCGCTACCAGATCAATATCAAAAGCATCGCCTATAGGAGAAGACAAAGTAGTATAACCGCTACCTTTTCTTCCGTCTACGCAAACAGCACCGATAAAGCCAGAATTACCATCTAAAGTATTATCCTGTTGGTTGAATAAATGCCCGATATCATAATTTGATTCTCCTATGACACTTGTTAGAGTGTTTTGCACCTGAGAGCTTAAACTACCGGTGTAAGGATCAGTATCTGAATTGGTATATATAACAAGATCTGTATTTGCGATCAACTCTAAAGTAATAGCCAAATCTCTTTCAAAAACTGCGTTGACCCTTGTCAACGTAGCATTTATCGCCGCTAATGCATCTGCCTTGGTTCCACCATGAAATTCTGTGTACTCACCTGATGCAGAAATAGCTATCCTGAATTTTCTTAGTGTTTGATCATCTACCAATTTAGCGGTTACATTCTGAGAATACTCCTTAACCTCCGGCACTGTTTTACAAACAAAATCTATATCGCTCTCCTCTTGTTCCGTTCTACGGTACAACACATAAATATCATCAGTAGATTTTTGCATGAACAAAGCCCCATTTTCACCAGATGTACTAATTGTACTTTGTATACCCTTTGGCGACATACTGAACCTTATCTGCGTTGTTGCATCGTTCAAGGCAACTCCCTTAAAAGATTTTATGGAAGGGTATTTCTCGGCTAAACCTTCAGCAAAAAGATGTGCATCTTCCACTAAAAAGGGAATTATTTCACCCAACTCGTTAGGGAAATAAACAATTTTAGATGATTTACCGTCGTTTAATACCTTCGTAAATTGTTCTTGATCTAATTTAAAAGCCTTGCTTTTATTTACTTTTAAGCGTTGTTTGGATAATCGCTTCGCCGCTCCGTTCAACTCCGTATTTTTCCAATATGTAGATTGCGCTACACCGGAAAAGGAAAGAAATACTATGGTAATTGTAAAAACTAGGCGTAATTTTGCAATCATTAAGGGACTTTTAACCAAAATCAAATATAAGTCTTTTTATTTTCTATCATAAGGTGATTACAGTCCGCAACATTTCCAAATACAAAGAAGAGTATCCTACGGTCATTACCATAGGCACCTTTGATGGGGTGCATATAGGCCACCTGAAAATACTTAATAAAATCATAAATCATGCCAAAAATACGGCATTGAAATCATCGGTTCTTACGTTTTTTCCGCATCCAAGAATGGTTTTACAGAAAGATGCCAATATAAAACTCTTGAACACTATAGATGAGAAAATTAATATTTTAGAGCGCTTAGGGTTAGATGTTCTTATTATTCACCCATTTACAAAAGAATTCTCTAGACTTACGGCAACAGAGTTTGTCCGTGATATTTTGGTTAACACCTTAAATACCAAAAAAGTAATCATTGGCTATGATCATAGGTTCGGCAGAAATCGTAATGCCAACATAAACGACTTGGTCACTTTTGGTAATACGTATGAATTTTCAGTAGACGAAATACCCGCCCAAGAAATAGATGATGTATCTGTAAGTAGCACCAAGATCAGAAAAGCTTTGGAAGAAGGTGATATTGAAACCGCCAACAGCTATTTAGGCTATGAATATATGCTTACCGGAACAATCATAAAAGGCAAGGGAATTGGCAAACAACTAGGCTACCCTACCGCCAACCTTTCCATTGCGGAAGACTATAAGCTAATACCTAAAAATGGAGCCTATATCGTAAATAGTACTATTAACGGTAAAATAGTTTACGGAATGATGAATATAGGTTTTAACCCTACCGTAAACGGCACCAAACAATCCATAGAAGTCAATTTTTTTGATTTTGATGCGGATTTATACAATCTTAAATTACAAGTTAATATTTTGGTTCGTTTACGAGATGAACATAAATTTGAATCTGTTGATGCCCTAAAGGTTCAATTGGCAATAGACAAAGAAAAATCTCTTCACTATATAAATAAGTAATTATGCTTAATAGGTTATTATTTCAACGCATAGATAATAGCTCATTGATCATTTTTAGAATCTTTTTTGGCATTCTAATCTCACTTGAATGTTTTGGCGCTATTGCTACCGGCTGGGTGAATAGAAATTTAATTGCCCCAAAATTTAAATTTCCATTTATAGATTTCGATTTTTTACAACCTTTACCAGGCAACGGAATGTATTTCTACTTTGGTATAATGGGGCTAATGGGCATATGCATTGCATTAGGTTTTAAGTACCGGGCAAGTATGATTACGTTTACAACCATGTGGACGGCTACTTATTTAATGCAAAAGACCGCCTATAACAATCATTACTATCTTCTTATTTTAATTTCATTGATCATGTGCTTTTTTCCTGCCGAAAGAAGCCGTTCAATAGACGTTAATCTTAACCCCAAGATAGAAAGCAATGCAATGTATGCATACATAAAATGGATCGTGGTGCTACAACTTTTTATTGTTTACACATACGCATCAATTGCTAAAATATATGGAGATTGGCTAGACTTCAGTACCATAGCCGTTTTAATGCATTCGAAGAGGAACTATTGGCTTGTTGGCGATATTTTACAGGAACCTTGGATACATACTGTTATAGGATCTGTTGGTATTTTGTTTGATTTACTCATTGTACCGGCATTACTTTGGAAACCGACCAGAAAAGCGGCTTTCTTTCTTTCATTATTCTTTCACCTATTCAATTCGATCATATTTCAAATTGGTATTTTCCCTTATTTATCCATAGCCTTCAGTGTTTTCTTTTTTGAGCCTGAAACCATCCGCAAAATTTTCTTTAAATCTAAAATTCCGTTGACCACATCAAAAGTCATCATCCCAAATTATAAAAACATCCTATTGATTGTAGCTGCAGTATACTTTTTAACACAGCTGTTATTACCCGTTAGACATTATACTTTTGAAGATGATGTATTATGGACCGAAGAAGGACACAGAATGAGCTGGCGTATGATGTTACGCAGTAGACAGGGCAAAGGAAGGTACAAGGTAGTGGACAAGAATACCGAAGAGGTTTTTATAATCAACCCCAAAGATTATGTATCTCGTAGTCAAGAGCGAAAGATATTTGCTTACCCAGATTTTGCCTGGCAGTTTGCCCAATATCTTAAAAAGGAATTCAAAGAAGAAAATAGGGACGTTTCAGTATACTTAGAAAATTCAAAAATTAGCATAAACCGTAAGCCGTACGAACCCTTTATAGATTCAAAGACCGACTTGGCGGGCGAGACATGGTACCGAACAAAACACCATAGCTGGATTCTTCCATCCCCTTACATCAAATCAGAAAAATAGATAATTGATGTTTAGTCTTAAAAAGTAGCTACTTAAAATATTAGATTAAGTAAATTTGCAGCCAAATACAATTCTACAATGTTACAAATACAGACCATTAGAGATAACAAAGAAGAAGTTATCCTAGCTCTTGAAAAAAGAAATATTGATGCACAACCATTAGTGGACAACGTGCTTAGATTAGATGAAAAAAGACGTGCTTCACAAACTAGTTTAGATAACGTTTTAGCTGAATCTAACAAGATTTCTAAAGAGATCGGCGTATTGTACAAGACAGGTAAAGTGCAAGAGGCAAATCTGTTGAAAGAACAGACCGTAAAACTTAAGGAGGAGTCTAAGCAATTAGGCGACGACTTAAATGCAGCTGAAGAAGAGTTAAAATCATTATTATATCAATTACCTAATACTCCGCATACCTCGGTAGTAAAAGGTTCTTCTGAAGAGGACAATGAAGAAGTATTCAGTGAAGGCGAAGTGCCAAAATTAGATGAAGCTTCTTTGCCACACTGGGAGCTTGCCAAAAAATATGATATCATAGATTTTGAATTGGGCGTTAAAATTGCCGGAGCGGGATTCCCTGTATACAAAGGCAAAGGTGCAAGGTTACAACGTGCACTAATAGCTTATTTTTTAGATAAAAATACTGAAGCAGGCTATACTGAAATTCAAGTACCACACTTAGTAAACGAACTATCTGGCTATGGTACTGGGCAATTACCGGACAAGGAAGGGCAAATGTACCATGTAACCGCAGACGACCTTTATTTGATACCAACGGCAGAGGTTCCTGTAACCAATATTTTTAGAGATGTTATTGTAAATGAAAGCGATTTCCCAATAACTTATACAGGTTACACGCCATGTTTTAGAAGAGAAGCAGGTAGTTATGGTGCACACGTACGTGGACTAAACCGTTTACATCAATTTGACAAAGTTGAAATTGTTCGTGTAGAACACCCTACAAAATCCTATGACGCTTTAGACGGCATGGTTGAACATGTGAAAAATATTCTCCGTGAATTAAAACTACCATACCGTATACTAAGACTTTGTGGTGGTGATTTAGGATTTACCGCTGCGCTTACTTTTGATTTTGAAGTTTTCTCAACTGCGCAAGATAGATGGCTTGAAATTAGCTCTGTATCAAACTTTGAAACCTACCAAGCCAATAGATTAAAACTACGATTTAAAGATGAAAACGGTAAAAACCAATTGGCACATACCTTAAACGGAAGTTCTTTGGCGTTGCCGCGTGTTTTAGCAGGAATTCTAGAAAATTACCAAACCCCAGATAGCATTAAAATTCCTGATGTTTTGGTACCTTATTGTGGGTTTGATATGATTGATTAAATCTTCAAAAGCCAACTTTTAAATATTGGTTGATTTAACTTAAGGTTACAACAATCATTAAAACGTCATGAAACTTATAAATCTCATGACGTTTTTTTTGATACCAATTAATTCTTCGACCTTTATATTTAAAATTGTTACTTATGAATTGGATATTATTAATTATCGCCGGCATATTTGAAGTAGCATTCGCTTTTTGCTTGGGTAAAGCAAAAGAATCTACCGGTAATGAAATGTATTTATGGTATATCGGTTTTTTAATAGCCTTAGCTATAAGTATGATACTCTTGGTAAAAGCAACGCAAACTCTTCCCATTGGCACTGCATATGCGGTTTGGACAGGCATTGGAGCCGTAGGTACGGTTTTAGTGGGCATATTTGTTTTTAAAGAACCCGCTACTTTTTTACGAATACTATTTTTAACTACATTGATCGGATCCATAATAGGCCTTAAAGTCGTTTCACACTAGCTCACACCATAATGTTCTTAAGACAATATTGAAAAAGTATGAACCTAAAAGTGGATGATTTTCTGAACGAACAAGAAGTATGGAAGAATGAGCTTTCATTGCTCCGAGAAATAATCCTGGAATGCGATGTTACAGAAGACTTCAAATGGAAACATCCTTGCTACACCAAAAATGGAAAGAACATTGTTTTAATTCACGGTTTCAAACAATACTGCGCTCTTCTATTTTACAAAGGTGCGCTGCTTAGAGACCCGCATTCTATTTTAATACAACAGACAGAAAACGTACAAGCGGGCAGGCAAATAAGGTTCAAGAATACAGAAGATATTTTAAAAATGAAAAAGGTGATCAAAGATTACATTTTTGAAGCCGTAGAAATTGAAAAATCAAATCTAATAATACCAACGAAAAAAGTTAGTGACTATGAAGTCCCTGAAGAATTGAAAATAATTTTAAAGGAAAATCCCACTTTTAAAAACGCGTTTGAAGAATTGACCCCTGGTAGGCAAAAAGGATATTTATTACATTTTTCAAAAGCCAAACAATCTTCGACAAGGTTAGCCCGAATCAATAAATACACCAATAGAATTTTAAGCGGAAAAGGTCTTAATGATTGTGTTTGCGGACTTTCTAAAAGAATGCCCAATTGCGACGGGTCTCATAAGGGCACCGGAACCATTTCATAAAATATACTGTGATAATATATGCTTTGTAACTACTTACAGCATTCTATGTATCTTTGAGTATGCGGTTTATCCTTTTTCTAATTACATACATAACCTTTACAACATTTTGTTTTGCCCAAGATGATTTTTTGGCCAAACAATATTTTGCCGATGGTGATTTTGAAAAAGCTGTAGTTTTCTACGAAAAATTGGTAGAAAAAAATCCCCGAAGAACAGAGTATGTGCAAGACCTAGTTGCTTGCTACCAACAGTTGGAAGCATACCAAAAAGCAGAATCTTTTTTGAATGCACGGTTAAATGACCGCAATCCTTACCCTACCCTTTTAATTGACCTTGGTTACAACTATGCGCTACAAGAGCAGCAAGACTTGGCGCAAAAGAATTACGACAAAGCTTTGGCCATTATAGATAAAAATCCCAATTACGGATATGCCTTGGGACTTCAATTTCAGAAATACAACCTTTTGGGTATGGCCATAAAGGCTTTTCAAAAATCAATGGAGTTAAACCCCGCTTTAAACTTCAATTTTCAATTGGCAAGAATTTATGGGGAGCAGGGCAACGTTGAGGCTATGTATAATTCGTATTTAAATCTTGTTATTGATGGTAAAACTTCCAAAAGCAATATTCTAAGAAGCATAGACGATTTTGTATCGGAAGAACCGGAAAACCAAAATAACATTTTGCTAAAAAAAGTGTTATTGGAACGCGCTCAAAAGAATCCTGATATTTTATGGAACGAGTTATTGAGTTGGTTATTTGAAAAACAAAATCAATACGGTAGTGCATTTAGACAAGAAAAAGCCATTTTTAAGCGTATGAATGGCAGTTCTACCAGTCGTTTAGAAAATTTAGGACAAAGCGCTCTGGAGAATGAAGAATATGAAATTGCTAAAGATATTTACAGCTATATCATTGAAAACACCAGTGATAAAATAGTTCAACTAGATGCAGAATTAAATCTAATTGATATTGAATTGGTTGGCGCAACGGATAGTACGTTAGACGCTATTCAAAAAAAATATGAGGAACTTGTGGATATTTACGGGTACAGATCACAAACCCTTCAGCTTCAGGTAGCCTATGCCAATTTTCTAACTTTTAAAAAGAACGACCCGGCACCTGCCGAAAAATTATTGAAAAACAGCCTTGAACTGCCCATGAGCGATAGAGGCACTGCCTATTTAAAATTGGCACTTGGAGATATTTTAGTGTTCAACAAAAAATTCAATGAAGCACTCATCTATTTTTCACAGATTCAGCAAAAACTTAAAAACGACGTTTTAGGTCAGAATGCACGGTTTAAAGTTGCGCAGACTAGCTTTTACAAGGGAGATTTTGATTGGGCCTTAACCCAACTAAAAGTTTTAAGAAGCTCTACCTCACAGCTTATCGCAAATGATGCCATGCAGCTGAGCCTCTTGATATCCGATAATTCATTAGAAGATTCTACTCAAACAGCATTGAAAAAATATGCACGGGCAGATTTTTTAGCATACCAAAATAAAAACGATGAGGCGATCAATGCCTTGGGTGACATTCTAGAAAATCATAAGGGAGAAAAAATTGAGGACGAGGCTTTATTAAAGCAAGCCCAATTATACGAGAAACTTAAGAAATACGATGATGCGCAATTAAATTACCAAAAAATCATCACGTTCTATGGTAATGGAATTCTTGCAGATGATGCTTATTATGCCTTGGGTGAACTTTACAGAACAGTGTTCAATGACCCCATAAAAGCGAAAGAGCAATATGAAAAAATCATTTACAACTATCAAGATAGTTACTACTTCCCAGAAGCCCGCAAGAACTTCAGAATTTTAAGGGGAGATTCCATTAATTAAATTCAAGGGATATCTAATTCATAGTCAGGTCTAGTTGAACTAACTTTGCAATTCAATCTGAACAATAATACATGTACATATATAACGTTACCACCAATATAGAGGAAACAGCACATGACTCTTGGCTGCAATGGATGAAAGAGACCCATATACCACAAGTACTATCTACCGGTAAATTTTTGAGCGCAAAATTCACCAAGGTTCTAGTAGAAGAAGATATGGGAGGCTATACGTATTCCGTGCAATATACGGTGCCCGATAAGGCAACATTAGATCGTTACTATGAAGAAGATGCCCCTGCACTCATAGAAAGTATCCAGAAAAAATTTGCCGGTCAGCTGGTTTCTTTCAAAACAGAATTAGAAGTTGTAGATGAATATTTTGTACAACGCGCTACTGCAACACACTTTTTGTTTACATATGGCACTTTACAAGAAAGAGAAGTTCAATTGGGAGTTTTTGCAAGGCCTTTGAACGGATTTGAAGATGAATTACCGTCATATATAATATCCGACCAAAAAATAGCAGACCTCTACCCTACTTTGCAACACACAGGAAAAGCGGAAGATTCCATTAAAGGCCAAGTGTACACCCTGTCTCATCAAGAATTGCAAAAAGCCGATGTATACGAGGGCGAAGCATATGAAAGAATTGAAATTCAATTGGCTTCCGGTAAAAAAGCGTGGGCTTATATTGCAAAATTTTAAGCTTTTAAAATAGATTTATGGGAACAAAGAAAAAGAAATACAAAGGAGATAAATATGCTCAAAAAAAGCATCAAGAAAAAGGTCCCGTAAAAGCAAAAAAACACCTTGGCCAGCATTTTCTAAAAGATGAAAATATTGCCAAACAAATAGCAGATACGTTATTACAGAAAGACTATAAAAATGTAATTGAAATTGGTCCGGGTACGGGGGTATTAACAAAGTACCTACTATTACGCAACAGTAATTTAGTGGCCATGGACTTAGATACCGAGTCTATCAACTACTTGAACGAAACTTTTCCACTAGAGCATCCAAAGGCATTTCAAGGCGAAGGTTCTTTTAAGGTTATTGAAGCGGATTTTTTAAATTTTGATATCTCCACTTTATTTGGCAATGAGCAGTTTGGCATTACGGGTAACTTCCCCTATAACATCTCAACCCAAATAGTTTTTAAAATGTTAGAGCTACGAGATCAAATTCCAGAATTTTCGGGTATGTTTCAAAAAGAGGTAGCACAACGTATATGTTCGTCAGAAGGTAGCAAGGCCTATGGTATTCTTTCTGTATTGTCTCAAGCATTTTATGATGCCGAATATTTATTTACCGTTGAAGCCGATGTCTTTGACCCACCACCAAAAGTGCAATCGGGCGTTTTAAGATTGACCCGAAAAGAGAATTTTAAACTCCCTTGTGACGAACAACTACTTTATAGGGTAGTAAAGACAGCTTTTAACCAAAGAAGAAAGACATTACGTAACAGTTTAAAAACATTCACTTTATCAGATAATCTAAGAGAAGACACTATATTTGACCTTAGACCGGAACAATTATCGGTCGAAGATTTTATTGCATTGACGAAGAAAATAGCAGATGACACCCTTTAAACTTACAGACGAATTAGTTTCAGAAATAGAACAGCTCATTGAACAAAATAATGACGCTGAACTAAATGCTATGTTGGGGACCGTGCATTATGCAGATGTTGCGGAGATCATTAATGAACTGGATAAGGAGCAGGCAACTTATTTGATCAAATTATTGGACAGCGATAAAACATCGGATGTTCTTACAGAACTAGATGAAGATGTCCGTGAAGCTATTCTTAGTAACCTATCTACCAAGGAAATTGCGGGCGAGCTAGAAGAACTTGACACAGATGATGCTGCCGATATTATTGGTGAACTACCAAAAGAACAAATACAGGATGTTATCTCTAAAATTGAAGATAGGGAACATGCCAAAGATATTGTTGATCTTTTAAGATATGCCGAAGATTCCGCAGGGGGACTCATGGCAAAAGAGCTTGTAAAGGTGAACGAAAACTGGAACGTGCTTACATGCGTAAAAGAAATGCGCACACAAGCAGAGAACGTTACCCGCGTACATTCTATCTACGTAGTAGATGATGAGGATAAACTAAAAGGTCGTTTATCCTTAAAAGACTTATTGACCACTTCTACCAAAACCCACATAAAGGATGTTTTTATAAAAAATGTAGATTCGGTCAACGTTAATGAAGATCCAGAGGAAGTTGCTAGGATTATGAGCAAATATGACCTTGAAGCCATACCTGTGGTTGACGAAATTGGCAGGTTGGTGGGGCGTATTACAATTGATGATATTGTAGATGTCATTAAAGAAGAAGCGGAACGAGATTACCAAATGGCCGCGGGTATTTCACAAGATGTTGAGGCAGACGATAGTATTTGGGATTTAACTAGAGCTCGTTTACCATGGCTGATCTTAGGGCTTTTTGGTGGTGCCGCCGCCGCAGTAATTATGGGCGGTTTTGAAGAAATGTTTCGTGAGTATACCGTACTTTTTCTATTTACACCACTAATAGCGGCAATGGCAGGTAATGTTGGAGTACAATCTAGTGCTATTATAGTACAAGGTCTGGCCAATGACGACATTAAAGGAAGCATCAGTAATAGGTTGATAAAAGAAATGTTATTGGCATTATTGAACGGGTTTATCCTGTCTTGCTTACTACTTATTTTTACTTGGATTTGGAAAGGCGATTTCCCCACCTCATTGGCAATTTCCATATCATTGATCGCCGTTATTGTAGTAGCCGGTTTCATAGGCACATTTGTGCCATTGTTTTTAGACAAAAGAGGTATTGACCCCGCCATTGCAACAGGACCTTTTATTACGACCAGTAATGACATTTTTGGTATATTAATTTACTTCTCTATCGCAAAATTGATTTTGGGCATATAATTAACCCACTATCTTTTTTAGAATACTAAGGCTTTACGTATCTTACTGTATTCAATTTTACCTTAATTAAATCATTCTTTGCCATACCCTTCAAAAAGGATAAGGCAAACAACCCTATGAAAAGCATTAATCTTAAAGAAAAACATAAACTTGTAGATGGGTATTGGCATCCACACAAAATTGGTGTCGTGGATAATATGCAGGTATTATTGGCTAAGCTTAAAGGTGAATTTGTATGGCATTCACATGACAATGAAGATGAACTATTTCAAGTGACAAAAGGTACGCTATATATGCAATTTAGAGACCGTACGGAAGTGGTAAGACAAGGCGAATTAATTATTGTACCCAAAGGTGTAGAACATTGCCCTTTAACCAAAGACAATGAGGAAGTGCATATTATGTTATTTGAAAAACAAGGCATAGCACATACTGGTAATGTAATAGACGAAAAAACAAAGACAGAATACCCCAAAATATAATTGAACATAAATGAAAGTATTACACATAGATATAAACCACCCATTAATAATTGAACAGTTTGCTGAACTAGGTTTTACGAACGATGAAGATTATACTTCTTCAAAAGATCAGATAGAAGCAAAAATAGCCGATTATGATGGTCTGATCATTAGAAGTAGGTTTACGATAGACCAACAATTTCTTGATAAAGCTAAAAATCTAAAGTTCATTGGCAGATTAGGAGCCGGACTTGAGAACATTGATACCAAATATGCAAAATCATTGGGTATTTTTCTAGCAGCTGCACCTGAAGGCAATCGCAATGCCGTAGGTGAACACGCCTTGGGTATGCTTTTATCGTTATTCAACAAATTAAATACTGCCGACAAGGAAGTTAGAAATGGCAAATGGGACCGAGAAGGCAATCGCGGAATTGAACTAGAAGGAAAAGTAGTTGGTGTTATCGGTTATGGCAACATGGGCAAGGCCTTTGCTAAAAAACTAAAAGGTTTTGATGTGGAAGAAGTGATCTGCTACGATATTAAAGGCGGCGTTGAAGATGAAAACGCACGCCAAGTTGGTATTATGGAATTTCAAAGCAGGGTGGATGTCATAAGCCTCCATGTACCCCAAACAGAGTTAACCATAGGCATGGTAGATGCAGAATATCTAGATAAGTTCAAAAAACCTATTTGGATTATTAATACTGCCAGGGGAAAATGTATAAAAACCAAAGATTTAGTTGATGCCTTAAAATCCGGTAAAGTTTTAGGGGCAGGTTTAGATGTATTGGAATATGAAAAAGCTTCGTTTGAAAACATGTTCACAGATGATAATCTTCCTGAGGCATTTCAGTATTTAATTGCATCTGACCAAGTAATGCTATCGCCACATGTAGCCGGTTGGACGGTAGAAAGCAAAATAAAATTGGCCCAAACCGTAGTTGATAAAGTAAAGGCAAAATTCGAAAGCTACAATGAAGTACAAAGCTAACACACCAGACGAATATATTGCTCAATTACCACAAGAACGTAAAGAGGTAATTGAAAAGTTAAGGGCAATTTTACTTGAAAATTTACCTAAGGGCTTTACAGAGCAATTGAGTTATGGTATGCTAGGCTATGTTGTGCCACATTCGCTTTATCCGGCAGGTTATCATGTTCAACCAGAACTACCTTTACCTTTCATTAATTTGGCATCGCAAAAAAATTATATTGCACTGTACCACTCCGGCATTTATGCAGACAACACATTAATGAGTTGGTTTAAGGACGAATACCCCAAATATTGCAAACGTAAATTGGATATGGGCAAAAGCTGTATACGATTTAAGAGTATGGATGACATCCCGTATTCTTTAATAGAAGAACTGTGTACTAAAATGACCGTAAAGAATTGGATTGATCTGTACGAAAATACTATTAAAAGATAAATAGATATGAAAAAAAGAGTTACGGGACTAGGTGGCTTTTTCTTTAAGACCAAAGATCCCGATCATTCAAAAAATTGGTACAACAAACACTTAGGTTTAAATACCGATCAATATGGCTGTACTTTTTGGTGGAAAGATAAAGAAGGAAACGACTGTTCTACTCAATGGAGCCCTATGAATAACGACACTACCTATTTTAACCCTAGCAAATCTAATTTTATGATGAATTTTAGGGTTGAGAATCTTGTAGAACTTTTGAAAGTTTTAAAAGAAGAAGGAGTCACGGTAATTGGTGAGATCGAAGAATTTGAATATGGAAAATTTGGATGGATTTTAGACCCTGATGGAAACAAGATAGAACTTTGGGAACCAGTTGATAAAGCATTTTTATGATGTTAAAATAATTGCTACATTTAACACTTATTAACCACCAAACAACAATTAAAATGTCAGACGAGAATAAAAATTTCGGAGATAAGGCTGAAGATGCTTTTGATAACGCAAAAGAATCGGCCAAAGAATTTTCTGAAGATGCAAAAGAATCAGCTAAAGAATTTAGTGAGAATGCCAAGAAAACTGCCGATGAATTTACTGCTGGAGCCAAAGAAGCTTTTAGTGGAGCAGGAGGAGAAAACAAAAAAGTTTTAGTAGGAATTTTAGCAATTATATTAGGTTCCTTAGGGGTCCATAAATTCTTATTGGGTTATCAAAAAGAAGGATTTATACTTTTAGGGGTAACAATTGCTGGTTATGCCACCACTTGTTTAGTTATAGGAGCTTTTTTCTTTTGGATACCGGGCGTTATAGGATTAATTGAAGGTATCATCTACCTAACAAAATCAGATGAAGAATTTTATAACACGTACCAAGTAGGTAAAAAACCTTGGTTCTAAATAACTTGAGCCAGATATGATTTATCTGGCTTTTTTTAATTTTTTTAATATCGTAATATTGCTATATACAAATATCTTATGGGATTAACGAAAACACAAATATTCAATGCAGAGCAAAATGACCTAGCTATTATTTTTAAAGTGCTTTCTAATCCCGCTCGCATTGCCATACTACAATACATAAGTAGGCAAAATGCTTGTATTTGCAATGATATTGTTGATGAAATAGGTTTGGCACAACCAACAATATCACAGCATCTAAAAGAATTGAAAAGTATTGATTTAATTAGAGGTGAAATTGAAGGCAAAAAAGTTTGTTACTGTATAAATCTCCAAAAATGGACAGCAATACAGGACTTGTTGAATTCATTTTTTAATACTACTAAAAGTAATTGTTGCTAATGAATCTTAAAATCATTGAATTCCATTAAAGCTAATAAAGTATGAATAATATAACCATAAGAGCAATGTTGGCTATTGATTGGAATGCTGTATCAGATATATATGTAGAAGGTATTTCAACCGGCATAGCCACTTTTGAAACATGTGCACCAAGCTATGAAGCATGGGATGCCGCCCACATGAAAAACTGTCGCTTTGTTGCTGAAAGCAATGGTGAAATATTAGGTTGGGTTGCCCTCTCTCCCGTTTCCAATAGATGTGTCTATGGTGGTGTAGCAGAAATTAGCGTTTACATTGCTGGTAACAATAGAGGTAAAGGTCTTGGCAAATTGTTATTGGAACACGTCATAATCGCAAGTGAAAAAGAAGGTATTTGGACATTACAATCTGGCGTATTCCCTACAAATTATGGAAGCATAAAAGTTCATGAAGCAACAGGTTTTAGAATGATAGGTAAACGCGAGCATATAGGAAAATTACATGGCAAATGGGTAGATAACGTGCTTTTTGAAAGGCGTAGCAAAATTGTTGGTATAGATTAAATTATACTTCGTTATCAGTATTTTGACCTTCAAGTAACCGTCGCTCCAATTCAGCTTGAAATTCTTCCATAACAGGTTTAACCGTGCTTTCCGGAAGATCTGCTATTTTAATATACATTAATCCGTCTACAGAATTATTAAAAAGTGGATCCACATTAAAAGCCACCACTTTTGCATTTTGCTTAATGTATTTTTTAATTAAAACCGGTAAGCGTAAATTTCCAGGTTCTACTTCATCGATCAATCGATCAAACTTATTTAAATCGGCTTGGGTTTCATCAAAAACGAATTCTTTATCGGCATCCTTTAGTTTCACCTTAAATTCCTTTTTAGGTCTAATGTATTGTGCCACATAGGGATCCCAGTAATTGGACTTCATGAACTCGATCATCAAAGACTTAGAAAAATTAGAGAACTGGTTACTTATACTTACCCCTCCTATTAAATACTTATGCTCTGGAAAACGCAAAGTAGTATGCACAATGCCTTTCCATAACAAGAATAATGGCATTGGTTTTTGCTGATACTCTTTTGTGATATAGGCACGGCCCATTTCTATGGAATGCTTCATCATATCATAGAGTTCTGGCTCTACCCTAAATAAATCCTGTACGTAAAAACCATCTATACCATGAGCAGGAAATATCTCTGACCCCATACCCATTCTATAAGCTCCAACAATACATTTAGCATCATCGTCCCAAAGAAAAAGGTGGTGATAATAGGTATCAAAATCATCAAGATCTATTGCCTTATTGGTACCTTCTCCAATAGCCCTAAACGTTACCTCTCGCTGTCTACCAATTTCTTTTAAGATAAACGGCATATCCTTTTCTTTGGCTAAAAAAACCTCATAGTTCTTACTCTGCAGTAGCCTACAATCCTTCTCCCTTAGCTTCTCAATTTCACCCTCCATAACCTCTTTACGAACCGCATCCGCAATTTTCTTTGGTTGCTTGGGCAGTTTAAGTGAAGTAGGTATTTGATCAATTAAACGCTCTTTCTCATAGGCGTTAGAGAGCATGTATGTTTTACGGCGCAAAAGATCAGTATATTCTTCAATACTTTGCTGTTCTTGCTGGGTAGCTAATGAAATAGGTTGACCAATTCTAACTTTGATCGGTCTATTGCTTTGGGAAAAAACCTGTGAAGGTATCATGGCAGTTCTTAAAGAATCGCCCAACTTAGAGATCCTATAGAACAAAGAGCTGTTTTTAGCATGAAAATATATGGGTACTACGGGTACATTTGCCTTTCTGATCAGTTTAATGACCGCTTCTTCCCAAGGCTTATCAACAATTAACTTACCGTCTCTATACGTAGATACTTCGCCCGCAGGAAATACACCCAGTACATGACCATTCTTTAAATGTTCTAAGGTTTTCTTGAATCCGGCTAAATTGCTTCTAGCATCTTTATGGTCATTAAAAGGATTTACCGGTAATATATAAGGTTTTAAAGGCACCATTCTCTCTAAAAGAAAATTCGCCATTATTTTATAATCTGGACGTTGACGCAACATTAGCTTGAATAACAGAATACCGTCTATTGCCCCCAAAGGATGATTACTGATAGTAACGTATGGTCCTTCTTTAGGCAGACGTTTAAAATCTTCCTCAGGAATTTCATAGTCAATATCAAAATGCTCTAAAATGGCATTGGCGTAACTTTCCCCCTCTAAATGGGCAATAGAATCATAAAATCTATTGATAGCCGATATACGTGTAACCTTCATTAACACCCAACCAACAAAGGTTCCCAACACCCCATATTTGGAGAGGTTAATGGCTTTGGCTATTTCTTTTGCGGTGACTAAACCCATATATTCATCCTCATTTTAAAATGTAAATATAGGCAAATAGCCAAAGTAGCTACCAATAATAAATTAGTGAAATAGTGACTGTATTACTTCACTACCAATTGAACGGTTTCCGTACCGCGCTGCTCCAATAACAACTCATGTCCGTTTTGCAAGGTCTCTAAAGCCTTATTGTCAAAATGCCTTATGGTATATAAAGAAACATTCTCGTGGTGTACCACTTTAAACTTACTTTTTAACTGTTGTAATAACGCAGCCAATCCTCCAAATTTATTGTCGATACAAACAGAAAAGCTAATAGCGGAATTCTGAATTAAATCTACCTTAATTTTATGCTGATGGAATAATTTAAAAAGCTCACTAATACTGTCTTCTACGATAAATGAAAAATCCAATGAGGATAATTTCATTAGTACCTGATTCTTCTTTACTATAAAGCAAGGTACTTTTGGTTCTATACCAACACCCTTACCTACCGTAGTACCTTTATCCTTTGGGTTGACAAAAGATTTTACGTGCAAAGGAATTTCCTTGCGCTGTAGAGGCTGCAATGTTTTAGGGTGAATAACAGATGCCCCATAAAAAGCAAGTTCAATAGCCTCTCTATACGAGATATTGTTAAGTAATTGTGTTTCTTCAAAATATCTAGGATCCGCATTTAAAACGCCTGGAACATCTTTCCAAATGGTTACGGAATCCGCATTTAGGCAATAGGCCAAAATAGCTGCCGTATAATCAGAACCTTCACGTCCCAAGGTTGTTGTAAAGTTATTGTCATCACTGCCTAAAAATCCTTGCGTTATGTTAAGAACCTTTTTATCAATATTGGTTACGTTCTTTTGCGTACGTTCCCAATCTACAGTGGTATCTCTATAACTACTGTCTGTTTTAATATAGTTTCTAACATCTAACCATTGGTTTGCAATGCCAATCTCTTTTAAATACGCACTAATTATTGTTGTAGATAACAGCTCACCGTAACCTACAATTTGATCATAAACAAAATTATAATTAGGAGATTTGTTCCAAACTAGAAAGCCGTTTATTTCATCGATCAATACTTTTATTTCTTTATAAATGGCATGTGAAGCATTTGGAAATAATTCTGACACTATAGCATGATGATAATCGACCAACTCAGAAACCTTAGCTGGTATTTCTTGTTTATCATTAAAATAGGCATTAATTATATCTTCCATGGCATTGGTGGTTTTCCCCATTGCCGAAACTACTAGTAACGTATTATCATACCCTACTTCCCTTAGAACCTTAACTACATTTTTAACCGCATTTGCATCTTTTACAGATGCTCCTCCAAATTTAAAAACCCTCATATTCAATCTATATCTAATCTATTTATTTTCTTTTTCCTTAGTTCTTATGCAATGGCATTTAAATATGCTTTAATACCTTTTTGATCTAATTGAACTACATCCCAATCTCTCATTACATTGGCACCTTTACTTTCATAAAAACCTATGGCAGGCTCGTTCCAATCCAGCACTTCCCAGCAAATTCTTCTTACTCCTAATTCATCACCATACTTCACCACTTCATCTAAAAGCGCCGTACCCAATCCTGTTCCGCGCATTTCTTTGGTGACGATCAGGTCTTCTAAATGAATAACCGGTCCTTTCCACGTAGAATATCTTGGGTATACCAATGCCATACCTACAATTTTTTGATTCTTTTCTGCAACAAAACAGTGAAACAATTTCTGTTTGCCAAAACCATGTTCCTTTAAATCTTGTACACTAACCTCAACGGCGTGTTCTTCCTTCTCAAAAGTGGCCAATTCTTGAATTAATTGATGCACTTGTTCCATGTCCCCTGCTTGGGCAACTCTAATTGTATACTCCATAATTGTTACAAATAAAACACAAAGTTATAAATTTAAAAAATGTAATTAAAATGAAAATGAAACGTTTAACAAAATACACGATATTTGTATATAACCATAAACTAAAGAATGTCTCCAAAAAGAAATCAGACCCTAGGGGAGTTTATTATTGAAAATCAAGATTCATTTCAGTACTCTTCGGGCGAATTATCAAAACTTATTAATGCCATTAGATTAGCGGCCAAAGTTGTAAACCATGAGGTAAGCAAAGCAGGACTAATTGATATTCTAGGTGGCGTAGGCGAAACCAACATTCAAGGTGAAGACCAACAAAAACTGGATCTTTTCGCGAACGATAAATTTATTCAAACATTAAAAAACCGGGAAATTGTATGTGGAATCGCCTCGGAAGAGGAAGATAGTTTTATCAGCATCAACAGTAACGATGATAACCACCAGAATAAATATGTAGTACTGATTGACCCTTTAGACGGCTCGTCTAACATCGATGTAAATGTTTCTGTGGGTACCATTTTTTCTATTTACAGACGGGTTACCCCTATTGGAACACCTGTTACCATGGAAGATTTTTTACAGCCTGGTCACAAACAAGTTGCCGCCGGTTACGTAGTTTACGGCACCTCTACTATGTTGGTATATACCACAGGTGATGGTGTAAACGGTTTTACCTTAAACCCTGCATTGGGTACTTTTTACCTATCGCACCCAAATATGCAATTCCCGGAAGATGGTAGAATTTACTCCGTAAACGAAGGTAATTATGTGCATTTTCACCAAGGCGTAAAAGATTATATCAAGTACTGCCAAATGGAAGAAGATGATAGACCATATACCTCAAGATATATTGGATCATTGGTTTCAGATTTTCATAGAAACATGATCAAAGGTGGCATTTACATGTACCCTAAAAGTAGTGTTACTGAAAGCGGTAAATTAAGGTTACTATATGAATGTAATCCTATGGCATTTTTAGCCGAACAAGCGAACGGACTTGCAATTGGCGGCAAAAATCGAATTATGGATATACAACCAACAGAACTGCACCAAAGGGTTCCTTTCTTCTGTGGAAGTAAGAACATGGTCATAAAACTTCAAGAATTTTTAGATAAATATCATTAATAAAAAAGGGAGCTAAAAGCTCCCTTTTTTATTACCCTTTTTCAAGGCTAAAAATTACTTCTTTAATAGATACAGATAATCTTCAAAATCGATTTTTCCTCCAAAAATAGCTACTGAACGCTCAATAACCTTATCTGCTTTATCACCGGTAAAACCAAGACCAATAGCATACTTTTTAATTAGAATTCTTTCTTCATCATCAATTTCATGATCAGAATAAACAATTCTAAATAGGTCATATAAACGCTCCAATCTTTTTTCGGAATCTGGCGTTGAATCTATTGGATATTTATTTTCTTTCTTAAAAACCTCCTCATACTCAGATTTGGTGATATCTAGTTTCGTAGCAAAACGATCTAGCATTTTTCTTTCCTCTGTACTAATTTCACCGTCTACTGACGCTAAAGTTGCCAAAGCTGCAAAGTGGGCCAAATTTCTTCTGTGCTCACCGCTAGTATATAAATCTGCAAAAGACATATCTTATTTTTTAATTATTGAGCAAATATAATTTTTTTAGAGGTCATAGTTTACTTTGACATCAACTTTGTTAAAATACAAAATTTGTAACTTGACAAAGCTATGAAAACTCCCTTATTACAATTTACTAACAATGGTATTTATTGCGAAAAAGCCAATGTATACCTAGATCCGTGGAAACCGGTAGACCACGCCATAATCTCTCATGGGCATGCAGACCATAGTAGATATGGTCATAAGAAATATATAACCCACTACCGTAACGTACCAATAATTCAACATCGTTTAGGTGAAATAAATGTTACCGGAAAAGAATGGGGAGAAATCTTCACGGTCAACAATGTAAAGTTTAGTCTTCACCCAGCCGGGCATATTATTGGCTCGTCACAAATTAGGGTAGAACACAAAGATGAAGTATGGGTTTTTACAGGAGATTATAAAACTGAAAATGATGGTATTTCCACACCGTATGAACCTATAAAATGTAACACCTTTATTACCGAATGTACCTTTGGATTACCCGCATTTAAATGGACACCCCAGGCAGAAGTTCTAGAAAACATTAACAATTGGTGGGCAGAAAATAGAGCTGAAGGTAAAACATCCATACTTTTTGGGTATAGTTTGGGCAAAGCACAACGATTATTAAAGTACCTAGATACCGACATTGGAGAAATATATACCCATGGTGCCATTGAAAATATGACCGAGGTTCTTAGACCGATGGTAGATTTTCCCAAGACCACTTTAATTACCAGAGACACCAAAAAAGAGCAGTTATTGGGCAATATTGTATTGGCACCACCAAGTGCCCATGGTAGTACTTGGATCAGAAAAATGGTACCCTATGTTACTGCTTCCGCAAGCGGATGGATGACCTTTAGGGGAGCAAGGCGAAGAAGGGCTATTGACAAAGGTTTTGTTTTAAGCGATCATTGCGATTGGCCCGGTCTTTTAGAAAGTATTGAAGCTACAGGCGCCGAAAAAATTATATGTACACATGGCTATACCGATATATTCTCGAAATATTTACGGGAACAAGGATATGATGCCCGTACAGAAGCTACGCAATATGGCGAAGAAGAAACAGAAGCTGCATTAGCTTCAAAATCGACAGCATCTGTATGAGAAATTTTGCACAGCTTATAAAAACCTTGGATAGCACCAACAAAACTACGATTAAGGTACAGGCATTGACCGACTATTTTCTTAAAGCCGATGATGCCGATAAGGTTTGGACCATAGCAATTTTATCGCATCGCAGACCACCTAGACCGGTAAATACAACGTTATTAAGAACTTGGGCTTCAGAATTGGCTAACATTCCATTGTGGTTATTTGAAGAAAGCTATCATATTGTTGGTGATCTCGCAGAAACCATAGCATTGGTCATTCCTGCAGCCGACCAATCATCGGACAAAAGTTTAACCGATTTTCTTCAAGAAATGATTGCCCTTAAAAAGAAGACAGATGAAGAAAAAAGAGCGTATCTCTACGAAAATTGGAGTGTTTTAAACTATTACGAACGGTTTGTGTTCACTAAACTGATTACTGGTGGATTCAGAATTGGGGTAAGTCAAAAACTAATGACACGTGCCTTGGCAAAAGCCACCCAAATTGATGAAGATATTCTAGCCTATAAATTAATGGGCAACTGGGACCCGAATAAAATCACATTTCAGCAATTGGTTTTAGAGGAAAATGAGAGCGATTACCTTTCAAAACCTTATCCTTTTTATTTGGCTTATGCCATTGAAGGTGAAGTATCGGACTTAGGCGATATACAAGAATGGTCTGCAGAACATAAGTGGGACGGAATTCGTTCTCAAGTGATCTTAAGAAACAATGAATTATTTGTTTGGAGCCGTGGCGAAGAATTGGTAACGGATAAGTATCCCGAATTTGAAAAATTCATAGGCGTTATTCCAAACGGTACGGTCATAGATGGTGAAATTATCCCTTTTCCAAAAGGTGGTATCGGCACCTTTAACGATTTACAAACCCGCATTGGCAGAAAAAACGTAACCGCCGCACTTTTAAAAAAAGTTCCGGTAATCTTAAAAGCATATGATATTCTTGAATGGGAAGGAGAAGATATTCGCCAATTACCTTTTATAGAACGTAGAGAAATTTTAGAAAAGCTATTTAAAGATGTTACCGAACGTAACCCAACCGCAGACACTAGGTCTAGTCGAAGTGCAACCACTAAGCACAGTCGAAGTGAGGTCACTGAGCGTAGCCGAAGTGATATTCCCCTTCACCTTTCTAAAACCATGTATTTTAATTCATGGGAAGAGATGGCTGAAGAAAGAGACCGCTCTCGCGAAATGCACAGTGAAGGACTAATGCTAAAAAGAAAAGATTCGCCCTATTTAGTAGGTCGTAAGAAAGGCGATTGGTGGAAATGGAAAGTTGACCCACTGACCATAGATGCGGTTCTTACCTATGCCATGCGCGGTCATGGTAGGCGAAGTAATCTTTTTACAGATTATACTTTTGCCCTTTGGAAGGATAATGAAGAAGGAGAAAAAGAACTGGTAACCTTTGCAAAGGCATACTCAGGTTTAACCGATGCGGAATTCAGAAAACTAGATGCTTGGATAAAGAAAAATACCTTAGAAAGATTTGGACCCGTTCGTAGTGTTACTCCGCATCACGTATTTGAAATCGCCTTTGAGGGTATAGCATTATCCAAACGACATAAAAGTGGTGTTGCTACCCGTTTTCCTAGAATGCTACGCTGGAGAAAAGATAAAAACATCCATGAAGCTAATACCTTGGATGAATTGAAGGGATTAATTCCGAGCGAAGCGAAGGAATCTGTTAAATAAAAAACGAATAATTAATTTACATCTGTTGATTTCGCAAGCCCAAATAAAATGAAAAGATATGTCTATATAACAACCAATAAAAATAAAACAGTTCTTTATGTTGGAGCTACAGATAATTTTAAAAGAAGAGTTAAAAAACTCAATGATTCCTGAATGAGGTGATCTTTCCATTAATTGGTTAGATGATAACTTTGAGTTTAGGAACAAAAAATAAAATTCAAGAATAAATTAAACAGATTGCTTCGCTTTACTCGCAATGGTAAAAAGACAAGAACTCTACGATATAGCCGAAAACTGGTTCGCCGAACAGCATTGGAAACCCTTCAAGTTTCAAAAAGATACTTGGAGAGCATTTTTACAAGGTAAGGACGGACTCCTAAATGCTCCAACCGGTAGTGGCAAAACCTATGCTTTATGGTTTCCAATTGTTTTAAATTACATCAAGAACAATCCAGATTACAAGACCAAACATAAAAAAGGGTTAAAAGCTGTTTGGATAACGCCATTACGTGCATTATCGCAAGAAATTAAGCAATCGGCAGAACGCATTACGCAAGACCTGGGCACACAGATGACCGTGGGTATCCGCTCTGGAGATACTACCACCAAAGAGCGGGCGCAACAAAAAAAGCAAATGCCCGATCTGCTGATCACCACTCCAGAAAGTCTTCAGTTACTGCTCGCTACAAAAGGTTATGATAAAATTTTTAAAGACTGCTCGGCAATTGTAGTAGATGAATGGCATGAAATATTGGGCACAAAACGTGGCGTACAAATGGAACTTGCCTTATCACGTTTAAAAAATATATCCTCGCAATTAAGAATTTGGGGCATCTCTGCAACCATTGGTAATCTAGAACAGGCACGAGATGTTTTGTTGGGCATTGATTCTAAAACGATAGAAAACTCGGCGCTCATAAAAGCCAAACTCAACAAAAAAATTACGGTTAAAAGTATTATTCCCAAAAAAATGGAAACCTTTCCATGGCGTGGTCATTTAGGTATACACCTTTTGGAAGATGTTGTTCCCATCATCAATAATAGCAAGACCACTTTACTCTTCACCAATACCCGTAGCCAATGTGAAATCTGGTTTCAAAAAATCTTGGAAAAGCACCCAGAATATGCGGGCGAAATGGCAATGCACCATGGCAGCATTAATAAAGAAACTCGCGTTTGGGTTGAAAATGCAATTCGCAATGAACAGTTGAAAGCAGTGGTTTGCACCTCAAGTTTGGATCTTGGAGTAGATTTTGCCCCTGTAGAAACTGTAGTACAGATAGGAGGACCCAAAGGTGTTGCCCGTTTTTTACAACGTGCCGGTCGCAGTGGTCATAGTCCAGGTAAAGAAAGTGTCATTTATTTTTTACCCACCCACGCCATTGAACTTATTGAAGCATCGGCTTTGCAAAAAGCAGTAAAGCTGAATACGGTAGAAGACCGTATACCCTACCTTAACAGTTATGATGTGCTTTTACAATACTTGACCACCTTGGCAATATCTGACGGATTCTACCCTAAAGAAATTTTTCAAGAAGTAAAGCAAACTTTTTGCTACCAAACGTTGACCAAAGACCAGTGGCAATGGTTATTGAATTTTTTGGTGATGGGCAGTCAAAGTCTGCAAAGTTATGATGAGTACAAAAAGGTAGAAATTGAGGAGGACGGGAAATTTAAGGTCAATAACCGTGGTGTTGCCATGCGGCATCGTTTTCAAATAGGCACAATTGTTGGCGATGTAAACTTATCTGTGAAGTATCAAAAAGGAGGATATATAGGGTCTATAGAAGAGTTTTTTGTTTCTAAACTCAACAAAGGCGACGTGTTTACATTTGCCGGTAGAAATCTAGAGTTCATTCGAATAAAAGAAATGACGGTGCAGGTGCGCAATAGCAATAAGAAAACCAACAAAATTTCTAGTTGGATGGGAAGCCGACTCACCCTTTCAGCACAAATGTCAGAGTTATTGCGAAATGAATTATACAGTTCAGGCGAACCATTAAAAAATCAATCTGAAGAAATAAGGGCTTTGGCACCACTTTTTGAAAGACAAAGACGAGATAGCATTGTACCCAAACCATCAGAATTTTTAATTGAAACCTTTAATACCAGAGACGGGTATCACCACCTCTTCTACCCTTTTGAGGGTAGATTTGTTCATGAAGCCATGGGTAGTTTACTGGGGTATCGTATTAGTTTACTATCCCCTATTACATTCTCTTTGGCATTTAATGATTATGGTTTTGAACTATTATCCGACCAACCCATAGACGTACAACAGGTGCTGGACAATGACCTGTTCACTACAGATTTTATGCTGGATGATTTGCAAAAAAGTCTGAATGCCACAGAAATGGCTCGACGAAGATTTAGGGATGTTGCCATTATAAGTGGTATGGTCTTTACTGGATACCCAAAAAAAGGTATTAAAATGAAGCACTTGCAAAGCAGTTCTCAGCTATTGTTCGATGTATTTAGGGATTACGAACCAGAAAATTTACTCTTCCAACAAGCTTTTACGGAAACCTTTGAACACCAGTTGGAAGAAGGGCGATTACGATTATCGTTAGAGCGCATTGCCACGCAAGAAATTGTTTGGAAAGATTGCGCAAAACCTACCCCGTTTTCTTTCCCGCTGATTACCGATCGTATGAGCAGGGAAAAATTGTCCAGTGAAAAGCTAGCAGACCGTATTAAGAAAATGGCAGCCTTATTGATGAAGAAATAGGTAATTTTGCAGTAATGACCCACACTATTATTCTTAAAGACCACACCTTTAAAATGCATTTCTCAGGTGCATTATTTTGGGAAGAGCACTCCATACTTTTAATTAGTGATGTGCATTTGGGCAAGGTTTCCCATTTTAGAAAATATGGCGCTGCGGTACCACAACAAGCCGTACAGCAAAATTTTGATGCGTTAACAGCGGTTGTTGAACATTTTAAACCAAAATCTATCCTTTTTTTGGGCGATTTGTTTCATTCTGCCTTAAATATAGAATGGTCACTTTTTGAGCAATGGGTGCAAACTACATCTCAAGAAATTATATTGGTTAGTGGTAATCATGATATCATTTCTCCACTGAAATATGAAGCGCTAAATATTAAGGTAATTCCAGAATTAACACTTGATTCTTTTCTACTTACACATCATCCAGAGGAGCGCGATGGTTTCTTCAATTTTTCAGGGCATATTCATCCTGCCATTAAATTAAGTGGATTAGGTAGGCAATCGGTACGTTTACCTTGCTTTTACAAAACGGAACACCAAATGATTGTACCGGCGTTTGGAGAATTTACGGGCACCTATACCCTAGAACCTTGTGAGGGCTGTGAAGTCTATGCCCTTTTGGGCGATGCCGTATTACCCGTACCTATAAAAGAAGTGAAAAAAAGGCAGTTTAAACGAAAATAGTCCATTTAATACGCTAAAGGGCATACCTTTATAAAATATCTACCATAATTTTATAAGGATGAAAAAAAAATTATCCATACTTAATTTGGTATCTGTCGTTTTGGTAATTGCCGTGAATTATATTTCACAAGCCTTTTCACTTAACGACACCACTATAGGTGAAATGAGTAGGCGTTATGACAACTTATTTACCCCAGCCGGATATGCTTTTGCCATATGGGGCATTATATTTCTAGGCTTATTGGGCTATGGTATTTTTCAGGTAAAGAGAGCCTACTACAGTAACAAGAAAAGCAATTTTATAGAACAGACTGGGTATTGGTTCTTTTTAGCCAATATATTGAACTGTTGTTGGGTGTTTGTCTTTATGTACAATTACACAGGATTTTCAGTTATTATCATGCTCGGGATATTACTGTCACTGATAAAAATTATTCTTAATACAAATATGGAACGTTGGGACGCCCCGATTTCCACAATAGCTTTTGTTTGGTGGCCTGTATGTTTTTATAGTGGATGGATTTCTGTAGCCACCATAGCCAACATTGCGGCATATTTAAGTAAACTAGATTGGAACGGGGGCATACTTTCTGAACAAGCCTGGACGATCAATATGATTGTAGCGGCTACGATCATTAATCTATTGATGATTTGGAAAAGAAACATGCGAGAGTTTGCCTTGGTTGGTGTTTGGGCATTATTTGCGATTTTTATAAGACACAACGGGTCCAATATGTACATTGCCTATGCGGCTATTACAGGTGTTATTATACTTTTTGTTGCAATTACCATTCATGCCATGAAAAATCATGAGACCAACCCATTTAAAAAACTGAAAGAAAGATTGAGGGAAAAGAATTAAACCATACTCTTAATATCATTTACCCACGAAGGATACGTAAAAATAGTCGACTTAATATCCCTATCTGTCATTTTATTATTTATAGCCATGGTAAAAATGTTTATGGTCTCACCAGCATTAGGACCAATTAAATGAGCCCCAACAATTTCTCTTGTTCTTTCGTTTAAAATTACCTTGTAGGCATACAACGGTGCATTTATACGCTTGGCATTGAACCAATCTGTAGACACCTCATAATTAACAATGATATTTTTATATCTAGCACGGGCTTCTTCTTCAGAATAACCTACGGTAGCCAAATTTGGTAAGGTAAAAACAACAGAAGGTACTACAGGTACTTCCAATTCTTTTTTATTTCCGTTGATAATATTCTCTGCAACTACATAACCTTGTCTTCCAGAAAGAGGGGTCAAAGGCAAATTTTTGTCAGACACATCTCCGCAGGCATAAACATTGACATTGCTCTTACTTTGCAAAAAGTCATTGGTAACTACTCCGCTATCTGTAAAATCAACATTACCCTTATCCAAATCTAGCTCAGCCAATGCCGGTACACGACCTGCAGTATTAAAAATCATATGGGCTTCAATAATTTTTATATCACCTTTTACCTCATAGCTTAAAATATGTTTCTTTCGTTTCTTTTTAAGTGAAGTTGGTTTCGCCTCAAAAATGAAAGTAATACCTAAAGATTCAGAATACTTTTTCAGTGCTTTAACCAAGTCCGGATCAAATGCATGTAATGGTCGTTTACCCGTATCTACAACAGTGACCTTTGCTCCTGCGCGTGCGGCCATGTGGGCAAATTCCATCCCAATGTAGCCACCACCAACAAAAACAATATGCTCTGGTAATTTTTTAAGGTTCAGAAAATCATCACTATTCTTAAAATGTTTTGAGCCCTTAATTTCTATTTTTCTAGGTACTTGCCCTGTAGCAATCACAATTTTTTGGGCACTTATTTTCTTACCCTCCACCAGTAACGTTAGCTCATCAATAAACTTTGGAGATTGGTGAAAGAGATGAATACCTTTCTCTTTTAAAACCCGCTCTGTAGCAACAGGCACGTTAACGGTGAAATTACGTTTATACTTTTGCAACTTGCCCCAGTTAATCCTAGGTGTTTTGGCAACGCCTTTCCCCTTCAAATTTTTACTAAGTTCATAAGCCTCCATTGCCCCCAATAATATTTTTTTGGGATCACAACCTCTGTTTGCACAGGTACCTCCAAATTCGCGGTTATCGGCTATAGCAACTTTTAAACCAGCCTCTACGCATGATTTTGCCACGGTTTGCCCGGCGATACCACTTCCTATTACAAAAACATCAAATGCATTCTCTTCCATAAACCTTACTTTATTAGCTACACCACAATTTCCAACTTTTTAAGGGTAATGTGTAGCCCATATGTGATAATAATGAGTGGTATCCATTAATTAGGTATACGTATATTTGCAAAAATTTAAACTGTTGAGTCATTCTTCTATCCAACAACGGTATGCCCAGTCTCCCCAAATAGGGAAACTGCAAAACGCTATTGCCGAATCTGAACAATCAGTAACAAAAAATATTCAACTGAAAGGTCTTGTAGGGTCATCGTTATCCTTTGTACTTTCTAGTATTTTCGAATCTGAAGACCGACCGTTTTTGGCGATATTCAATGATAAGGAAGAGGCGGCCTACTACCTTAACGATCTAGAACGGCTAATTGGTGAAGACCATGTGCTATTCTACCCGGGCAGTTATAGAAGACCTTACCAAATTGAAGAGACAGACAATGCCAATGTGCTTTTACGGGCAGAGGTATTGAACAGAATAAATTCCAGAAAAAAACCTGCGGTAATTGTCACCTACCCAGATGCGCTGTTCGAAAAAGTGGTCACCAGAAAAGAATTGGACAAGAATACCCTAAAAATGAAATTAGGGGATACGCTTTCTTTAGACTTTTTAAATGAAATACTTTTTGAGTATAAGTTTAAACGCGTAGATTTCATAACAGAACCTGGTGAGTTTTCAGTTAGGGGCGGTATTGTAGATGTCTATTCGTTTTCTAACGATGAACCCTATAGAATTGAATTTTTTGGAGATGAAATAGACAGCATACGTACTTTCGATGTAGAGTCGCAGCTTTCAAAAGAGAAGATAAAATCAATTACCATAGTGCCAAATATGGCGGATAAGTTTTTGGTTGAAAAACGCCAAAGCTTTTTAACCTATGTTGCCTCTAAAACATTGGTATTTGCTAAAAACACCGATTTATTATATGACCGATTAGATGATTTCTTCGGTAAGGCAAAGGAAGCATTCACAAAACTCTCAAAAGATATAAAACATGCCGAGCCCGAAGAACTTTTTATGGGAGGCAATGAATTTAGGGAGCAACTTTCCGGTTTTACGGTTTTAAGTCAAGATGCCCATAAAGATGCGCCCAACCTTGTTGAATTTCACTCAAAACCTCAACCATCTTTCAACAAAAAATTCGATTTATTAATCGAAAACTTAAATGGTTATAAAGACAAAGAATACACCAATTTTATATTCTGTGCCAGTGAACAGCAGGCAAAACGTTTTCATGACATTTTTGAAGAAGTAAACCAACAAGTTCATTACCAAACCATTGTTTCGCCCCTTTTTCAAGGCTTTATAGATGACGACCAAAAACTGGTTTGTTATACTGACCATCAAATATTTGAACGTTACCATAAATTCCACTTAAAAAACGGTTATGCCAAAAAACAGGCCATAACGTTAAAAGAGCTGAACAAGCTTGAAATTGGTGATTATGTAACCCATATTGACCACGGAATTGGAAAATTCGGCGGATTACAAAAAATAGATGTTGAAGGTAAAAAGCAAGAAGCCATTAAATTAATGTACGGCGAGCGAGATATTTTATACGTAAGCATACATTCTTTACATAAAATATCCAAGTTCAACGGCAAGGATGGTGCTCCGCCAAAAATTTACAAATTAGGTTCTGGTGCTTGGAAAAAAATAAAGGATAAGACCAAATCCAGGGTCAAGAAAATTGCCTTCAATCTCATTAAGGTCTATGCAAAAAGAAGATTGGAAAAAGGGTTCCAATATAATCCAGACAGTTATTTACAGAATGAACTAGAAGCTTCGTTCATCTACGAAGACACGCCCGATCAAAGTTCAGCTACCGAAGACGTCAAGCGCGATATGGAAAGTGAACGCCCCATGGACCGTTTAATATGTGGCGATGTAGGTTTCGGTAAAACCGAGGTAGCCATAAGGGCCGCGTTCAAAGCAGTGGATAATGGCAAGCAAGTTGCTGTTTTGGTACCAACTACTATTTTGGCTTTTCAACATCATAGAACTTTTTCCGAACGTTTAAAAGATATGCCGGTAACCGTAGATTATTTAAATAGGTTTAGAACGGCAAAAGAGAAAAAAGAGACCATTCAACGTTTAGGTGAGGGCAAAGTAGATATTATTATTGGTACGCATCAACTGGTCAACAAAAATGTCCAATTCAAAGATTTAGGACTTTTAATTGTAGATGAAGAACAAAAATTTGGGGTTGCCGTAAAAGACAAATTAAAATCAATTAAAGAAAATGTAGATGTTTTAACGTTGACGGCTACGCCAATACCAAGAACACTTCAATTTAGTTTGATGGCAGCCAGAGATTTATCTACCATAACCACAGCACCACCAAATAGGTACCCCATTGAAAGTCAGGTAATCCGTTTTAACGAAGAAACTATTAGGGATGCGGTAAGCTATGAGATTGAAAGAGGTGGACAAGTCTTCTTTATCCACAACCGTATTGAAAACATAAAAGAAGTGGCCGGTATGATCCAGAGATTGGTGCCGGACGCAAAAGTAGGTATTGGTCACGGTCAAATGGACGGTAAAAAACTAGAGGCGTTAATGCTTGGTTTTATGAACAGTGAATTTGACGTTCTAGTTTCAACAACAATTGTGGAAAGCGGTTTAGATGTAACCAATGCCAATACAATTTTCATTAACAACGCCAATAACTTTGGTCTAAGTGATTTACACCAAATGCGTGGTAGAGTTGGTCGTGGTAATAAAAAAGCATTCTGCTATTTTATTACACCGCCGTACGAAGTAATGACAACCGATGCCCGCAAACGAATTGAGGCTTTAGAACAATTTACAGAACTGGGCAGTGGTTTTAACATTGCCATGAAAGATTTGGAGATTAGAGGCGCGGGAGACCTATTGGGTGGTGAGCAAAGCGGATTTATCAATGAAATTGGTTTTGAAACCTATCAAAAAATTCTTGCCGAAGCTATAGAGGAATTAAAAGAAAATGAATTTAAAGACCTTTATGATGAAGTTGAAGGCAAGCAAGAAAAGATATTTGTAAAAGAAACACAGATAGATTCTGATTTTGAATTACTCTTCCCGGATGACTACATCAATAATATAACAGAAAGACTAACGTTATATACAGAACTGAATCAAGTAAAGGATGAGGAAGCCCTTCAAAAATTTGAAGCACAGCTTGTAGACCGTTTTGGCGAATTGCCCGATGAAGCTCAAGATTTACTGAATTCAGTACGTATAAAATGGATTGCTAACAGCATTGGTTTAGAGAAAATTGTAATGAAACAAGGTAAAATGATCGGTTATTTTATAAGTGACCAACAATCGGCCTTTTATCAAACTTCAACATTTACCAAAGTATTACAATATGTACAATCACATGCTCAGCAATGCAAGATCAAAGAAAAACAGACCCGTAACGGTCTAAGACTTTTATTGGTTTTTGATAGTATAAGATCAATTGACAGGGCTTATTTAGCATTAAGACCCTTTGAAAGTAAAGAAAAAACAACAGTATAAAATGGAATTTGACATCTCAGAAAAATTGGCGATCGTCCATCTTATAGACTCTGTAATCATTGCAGACGGTAAAGTACATGAAGGTGAAATTAATGCCCTTAGCAAATTAATGCCCATTATTGACTTTGATAGTAATTTCTTAATTCAGGCACGTACCATAGACATTGATCAAAGTGTACTTATTCTAAAGGAAATGACTGAAGATAAAAAAAGTAAACTGGCAGAAATCTTAGAAGAAGTCGCTATTTCAGATGGCTATGTGCATGAAAAGGAAAGTGATGTAATACGTCATGTATTTTCAGAGATAGGCGTTTCTAAAAAAGCTTAATCATATCCTGTTACAATAATTGTGTTGACTCTATATTAATTTATTATCCGTAGCAACTTATGTATCTTAACGGTAGAATTTAAATAAACCGTTTTGAACCACATCATAGTTTCTTCACAAGAAATGCAAACTGTATTGGCGACTTTGTTCACCAAATACAATTTTCCACAAGAACAAGCAAAAACATTGGCCCGTATACATACCGAAAGCACAATTGATGGCATATATTCACATGGTATCAATAGAATACCCGTATTTATAGATTACTTAAAAAAGGGGTTAATTAATATAGACACCACAGCAAGTAAAGTTACTGCTATCGGAAGTATAGAAAGATGGGATGGCAACCGTGCATCTGGCGTACTCAACGCCATAAAATGTACGAACAGGGCTGTTGATATGGCTAAAACGCACGGCATGGGCTTAGTTGCCCTTAGAAATACCAATCATTGGATGCGCGGTGGCACTTATGCCTGGCAAGCAGCTAAAAAAGGATGCATCTCTATACTTTTTACAAACACCATACCTAATATGCCAGCTTGGGGCGGAAAAGAAAATAGAATTGGCAATAACCCATTAGTCATTGGTATTCCACGTAAAAATGGACATGTAGTTTTAGACATGGCACTATCACAATATTCTTTCGGGAAAATGCAAAGTTTAGCTTTAAACGACCAAGATTTACCCTTTGACGGTGGATGGGATAATGACGGAAATTTAAGTAAAGACCCAAAAGCCATTATTGATTCTGGTAAGGCATTGCCCGTTGGCTATTGGAAAGGATCTGCACTATCAATGATTTTAGATATGTTGGCCACTTTATTGTCAGCAGGAAACTCAACGTATAAAATAGGCTTAGAAAAAGATGAAACCGCGTTATCACAAGTATTTCTATGCATAGACCCATCAACCTTTAAGGATACAGAAATTCAAGAAAAACTGCTAAACGAAATTATTGGTTTTGCCCATGACAGCAGTCCAATCTCAAAGGGAGACAGAACCTACTACCCTGGGGAACGAACTTTAAAACAAAGATCAAAATCCATTAAAGAAGGAATGCAGGTCAACACGGTAATATGGAAAAAAATTCTTGAGCTTATTGCGTAAACAATTAATTGTCAAGTGTATAATTTTATACCTTTAACTGTTTCACCATCAATGTAATGCTCATGAAAAAAGTTCTACTCCCACTTCTCGCCTTATTGATTGTTTGCTCTTGTAAAGAAGTATCTAAGGGCAAAGCACCTGAGAAAGTTATAATCAAAAACAAAATAATTACCACAACTGCAAAAGCAAGAATAGACTCGGTACTCAACGCTTTCGTACAATCTGGAAATATTGCCGGTGCTTCTGCACTCATTTTTGAAAATGGAGAAGAGGTATATTATAATGCTTTTGGTTATGCCGATATCGCCTTAGAAAAACCAATGCAAAGAAATACTATAGTTCAAATATACTCCATGACCAAGCCCATTACGGGTACGGCTCTAATGACTTTATTTGAGCAGGGAAAATTCAAACTAGATGACCCTTTATCAAAGTACATTCCCGAGTTTGAAAATATGACCGTGTATGCTGGTGTAGATGAAAATGGCAAAATGAAAACCGAACCACTTAAGAGAGAAATTTCAATTAGAGATCTAACCAGGCATACCGCTGGTTTTCCCAACAGGGACGACATTCCTGGTCTAAGCAAGTTATTTCGCAAGGCAGATGCTATGAATAGAGAAAATACACTTACTCAAATGGCGGAAAAAATGGCAAAAGTACCTTTATGGTTTCAGCCAGGTGCACAATGGGAATATGGTCCCAGTGTAGATGTACAAGCTTTATTGGTAGAAAGAATTTCAGGAATCCCCTACGGTGAATACGTACAACAACATGTATTATCTCCTTTAAAAATGGATGAAACCAGATATTTCGTACCTAAAAAAGATAGAGATAGATTCTCAAAATTATATATTAGAAAAGGTGAAGGTGAGTTAGTTAAAGATACTACGACCTATAGTAATTATACAGCACATTGGCCACTTACACGTGGTGGCTCTGGACTGACTTCAACCTTAGATGATTATATGCGTTTTACACAAATACTAGTCCATCAAGGAAGTTTAGATAGCGTACAGGTATTACAACCAGAAACGGTAAAACTTATGGCTACCAACCACTTGCCTGATAGTGTTACCAAACGTTCTTGGTTGCCCAGCAAAGGTCAGGTTGGTTTTGGCATTGACTTTGCCGTTAGGGTGGCACCACCAAAAACGCCAAATGAAAATAACGGTGTGGTTGGCGAATTTTATTGGGACGGTGCAGCATCTACTTTATTTTGGGTAGACCCCGTAAATCAATTAACGGCTGTATTGTTCGTACAACTTTTTCCTTATGACCAGATAGGGTTACATAAGCAATTTAGAGATGCAGTATATGGTCCTTACCCCTTTTAAGTTAATATAGCCTCTAAAATATTAGTGAATAACTAGTAGTTAAAGTCAATAAGATATCCTCTTGTTTTTCTTATCTTTCAGCTCCAAAAAAAAGTACATGGAGTTTGAAGATTTTGTAAAAGCGGCCTTTGTAAAAATGATTTATGAGGTTATAGAGGCAGACGGTAAAATTCACCCCGCGGAATTAGAAACCTTGAACAAACTAAAGAACATTATCGGTTTTGATAATAAATTTTTAGAACGTGCAAAGAAATTGGACTACGACAATGCCTTAATTACCCTTTATAATTTGCCTCATGACCAAAAGAAAGCTTTGGCCCAAATTTTAGATGAGGTTGCTATCTCAGACGGTGCCATTCATAAAAAAGAAATGGATCTAATCATAGAAACATTTATAAATATAGGCTTAGGCGAAGAAACGGAATAACTAAAAGTATGATGAATTACACAAAGGAAGAAAAGCTAGCTGTGGTAAAAATGGTTGACTATGTTATTTTAGCCGATAGCAAGGTTGCTCCTGCAGAAATGCAATTTCTTACCCAACTAATGGATCGCTTTACTTTTGACAGTTTCTTTATAGGTCAAGCCCGTAATTTAAATAAAGATTTAGCCTATAAGATTTTAAGTACAATGTCCCTGCCCAAAAAAAAGGCTCTTGCCCAACTCTTAGATGAAGTTGCATTATCAGATGGCTTTGTACATGAAAAAGAAATACTAAAAATTTCAGAGGCTCTTGGCCACATGGAAATTGAAAAAGAATTATCATAACCTTTTCAAAATTAAAGCTTTCAATTGCGGGTCTATTAGTACTTTTATACCGTGAATATTAAAATCTTCACTCCGTCAATGACCAAAACAATACCTTTTAAATCAACATCTTTATTTACAGGTGCTAGCAAGGTAATTGGTATAATAATTGTTTTTTAATTCAGCATGAGAGTATTTTTACGTTTTTGCATCTTTTTTATTACCATAAGCATACAAGCGCAAGGTTCTATAAGCGGCAATTTTTCCCCGACAAAAGATTTTAAATGGCTCATTGCCTATGAGCTCACCCCCAATGGTGAACGTTACAGTAAAGACACCGCTGTTAAAGATGGTGCATTTACTTTAGAAATGCCCGTGACCGCACAGGCAGGAATGTACAGACTAGTTTATGCAGTACCACAAGATGAGTTTTACATTGATATCATCTATGATAAAAAAGAAGAGGTAAAATTCAATTTTGACCTTCAAGATGGGCTGACTATAACCAACTCAATAGAAAATAAATGGTACAATGAATATTTTTCAAAAATAACAACTGCACAAGACCGTTTATTGGAATATTATGAGCTAGGCAAAGATTCAAAAAAAGAATACATGGCCATTCTTAAAGAGTTACAAACACTTCAAGATACATACGAGGAGAACCATGCCAATACAATTGCTCATAAATTCATAAAGGCCAACCGTAGTTATTTGCCCACGGAATATGAGAATCTAGAAACCTTCCTGAAAAATAAAAAACAGCATCATTTTGATCATTTAACTATCAATGATCCTATACTACAGGGCTCTAATTTTTTGACCGATAAATTTGCCAGTTACGTTTTCTCAGCATTACCGGTGAATATTACCACCAAAGAACAATTAATTACAGAAGTCATTAAAAATGTAAATGTTACCGCTTCTAAGATTGCGAATACATCTACAGGTTTTCAAGTAAGATCATTTCACCAATTATGGAATATTGCAGATGCCAACGGTATGGCAGAAGTTCAAGATTACATTTTTAAAAATTATTTGAAAAAAGCAGCAATAGCTAACAATGACCAAAAACTTGTAGATGAACTAGAAATGGCTTCACGGTTAAGAATTGGTGCAAAATCCCCCAACATAACCTGGGAAATCAATGGTAAGAAGAAATCACTTTCAACCATTGACCCAGCAGAAAACTACTTACTTATTTTTTGGAGCAGCACATGTTCTCACTGTCTAAAAGAACTACCTACACTTCATAAAGAACTTAAAGAATATGAAGATTTAAAGGTAATAGCCGTTGGTTTAGAGGACGATGCCATTAATTGGAAAAAAGTATCTGCCACATTACCTGCATTTAACCACGCCATTGCTTTAGGCAAATGGGAAAGTGATTATGCCAAAACCTTTGGTATTCAAAGTACACCAACCTATTTTATCTTGGATAGCGAAAAGCGATTTTTAGCTAAACCAGAATCTGATAAAGAGGTGGTTGAATTTCTAGAAAATTAAAGAGATTTTAAATCCTTAATAGTTTTGAATGCCATATCTACTTGTTCGTCATTAACAAGAATAGTGAACTCATTGGTTGTAGAAATTACTTCATAAAGTACAATGCCTTCCCAAGCCAAACGCTGAAAAATAAAATAATAAATTCCGGGTACCGAAACATTTTCAGCAGGTAATTTTACCGTTATGGAAGAAAGTTCCTCTGCTTTTTGTGTACATTTTTCATCCTTAAAAAGCTTTTCAACCGTTTTGTCCATCACATTGCTAATAACAATGTTTATTTCGTTAACACCACGGCTAGAGGTATAAAATACATCTTGGTTATCGTTGATCTCTTCAAGAAGCTTAGCTTGGTGCACCAATATTTTGTCCGATGCCAAAAAAGTATAATCGGTCAAAGAAGACCTTACGGTAATCTCACCAATATTCTTTAAAACTTTAAGAATTTTATGAGTAGCTCTAAATTCTAGGTCATCGGACAAGCGTTTTAGTGCCATTACAATTGCACCATTACGAATATCCTTACCTAATTCATGCTCAATTTCTGGTTTTACTATTCTAGATAGCGATGTAAGATTGATGATTCCCTGAGCAAGAGCACTTTGCAAAAATGGTTTTTTCTTGATGTACTCTTCAACGACTGACGATATTGTTTTCATTTTTATAACTGGTTGTTGTGCAAATATAACAACTTGTTATAAATAAAACAAAATGTTTTTATATAAATCTACTAATTAAGTAGATTATTCAAAAATGAAAGAATGCAGATTCTATATGTTCAAGTTGAAATTGCTTGGTATTTTTAAGGATGGTAATAATATCAAATCGAACCTCAACATCCATATTATTCTCGTTAACATAATGGTCAGCTGCCATAACCAATAGTTTTATTTTTTTCGGTGTAACCGTTTCAGCAATATTCTCTAGAAAATCTGAGCTTCTTGATCGGACTTCAACAATGGCCAGCACATCATCCTTTCTAGCGATGATGTCTATTTCCGCCTTTAAGTACCTATAATTTTTGTAGCAAATGACATACCCATTCTTTTTAAGGAAGTCTACCGCTAATTGTTCTCCTTCCTTTCCAAATTCGTTATGTTTTCCCATGTAGTAGTGCTCAAATTGTGCAATTCATCGAAAATGTAGGAATTTCGACGCCATTATAAGGATAATTCTCGTTATTTGATTCCAGATTATCGAAAATAGATAGTTTTAAATACTATACCAAATTTCGAAACGTTTAGCATAGAAGCCCCAACTCTACGAACGTAATACAAATGCCTATTTTAAGACTATGGAATATTTCATTAATTGTAATACTTCTACTCTTGCTCCGTATACAGCTAATTTAGACCAGCTTAGAGCATCTCATTTATATAGACGATTAGGGTTTAGCGCCTCTGTCGCCACTATAGACCAAGCTACGGGACAAAATGCCGGCACCTTGGTTGATCAGTTGGTTGATGAAGCGTTGAATATGCCCACGATAACTGCTCCTACCTGGGCAACATGGACTAATGCTAATTATCCTGAAGATGATGATGCCAGTAATCAATTAAAGAGAGAACAGAAGAACGAGTTTCAGCTAGCATATGCCAATAGCTTGTTGAACAATAATTTAAGAGATAGGTTAAGCTTTTTTTGGAGTAACCATTTTGTTACGGAATTAGAGGTGTATAACTGCAACTCCTATTTATATGAATATATAGACTGTTTGCAAAGAAACTCAATAGGTAATTTTAGAACCTTTACCAGAGAAATAGGGCTTACAAATGCCATGTTGTACTACCTAGATGGTGTATATAACAATGGTAACAATCCCAATGAGAATTATGCAAGGGAGTTGTATGAGCTCTTTACTTTAGGTGAGGGCAACGCTTATACGGAAGAAGATATTGTTGAAACTGCCAAGGCTTTGAGCGGTTATGTAGAACGTGGTGAAATTGGTTGTTCTCCAGTAGCCTTTGATGCTACCAAGCACGATGCCGGTAGTAAAACCATTTTGGGCCAAACAGGTAATTGGGGCTATGATGATGTCATCAATATTCTTTTTGAGCAAAGGGCTCCTGAAATAGCCGAATTTATTTGTAGAAAACTATACGAATTCTTTGTTCACCCAGACTCTAGGGATGATGCCAATAACGCACAAGTTATAATCGATGGCATGGCAGCTACCTTTGTTTCCAATGATTTTGAACTAGCACCGGTTCTAAGACTTTTATTCAAGAGTCAACATTTTTTTGACGATGAAGCTATTGGGGTTATTATAAAGAGCCCTGTAGATTTCTATTTTAACACGCTCAACGAATCTGGTTTTGCTTATACCGATACCAATGTAGCCGAAATGGTAAATTATAGCGCATTGCTAAGTCAAGAGATATTTGAACCATTTGATGTTGCCGGTTGGCAAAGAGACCGATCTTGGATCAACACTAATTTTATGATCGGGAGATGGCTTACCATAGAGAGTATTTTAGAGAATTTCTACATGGCCGATAATGAACAATTTAGGTCTTTTGGTTTAGAAATATCCGGTAATGCAGGCTTAACCAGTTCTAACCCAGATGAAGTTGCAAGGCTAATAATCGATTTTATTCTCTCCAAAGGACTTTTAAATGAAGATGAATATGCCAAAGCGTTTACAATTTTCAGGAGTGATGTTGAAGATGTGTATTATGAAGGTGGCAACCAAGAATCTTGGACCTTGGCCACTTGGCCACAAGCACCTTTTCAAGTATATCTACTTTTTCAATATTTAGCGAGACAACCTGAGTTTCAATTAAAATAACACCTACATCTATGTGCAATACACACCATACCCCATTTAAAGGCCTACATCACGAAGGTCATGATGAAGAACATAAAACATGGAGCAGACGCTCTTTTTTACAAGCAATGGGCATTGCGGGATCAGGCTCAATGATGTTAGGTTCCAACATGCTATCAGCTTCTGCCCCATCTGCATTGTCTGCAGGTATATCAGCAGCAGAAACAGATAATATTCTTATACTCATTCGCTTATCTGGTGGCAATGACGGGCTAAGCACCGTTATTCCCATTGAACAATATGATAGCTACGCAAATGCAAGACCTAACATATATATACCAGAAAGTAAAGTACTTAAATTGACCGATGAATTTGGTGTTCCTTCCTATATGAATTCCATTGCCCCAATGTGGGATCAAGGTCAGTTTAAAGCTGTTCATGGTGTAGGATATGAAGGTCAAAGTTTATCACACTTTACAGGTTCAGATATTTTTGCCAATACAGACATAGAAACTACGGGTTTTAGTGGACTAAATACTGGTTGGATGGGCAGGCACTTTGAAAGTATTTACCCAGATTATTTAGTAAATCCGCCAGCAGCACCTGCTGCCATTCAAATTGGACAATTCGGTAGTTTGGTCTTTCAAGGGGACGAAACCAATTATGCCTTTGTCACCTCAAATGTGGACCAACTAGAAGAAATAGCCGAATCTGGTGTAGTTTATGGTCTAGAAGATACTTTGTTCAACAATTGTATGTACGGTGATCAATTAAAGTTCTTAAGAGGTGTTGCCAATACAACCTATGAATATTCAGGCATTATTCACGACGCTTACACACGTGGACAAAACCAAGTTGAATATCAAGATAATAGTTTTGCCCGCCAACTGGCTCTTATAGCAAGATTGATCAAAGGTAATCTGGGTACTAAGGTTTATATGATTTCTATGGGAGGATTTGATACCCATGGCAATCAACCACAGGCACATGCACGTTTAATGACCAACTTATCTGTAGCCGTAAATAACTTCTATGAAGATATTGCATTTACTCAACAAGATGATAAAGTATTGAGCATGACTTTTTCTGAATTTGGTAGACGTATTTTCGAGAATGGTTCTAATGGTACCGATCACGGTAAGGCCACACCAACCTTGTTCTTTGGATCAGGCTTAAACGGTAGTGCTTTTGTAGGTGACCACCCCACTTTAGATGACCCGGACGGAAGAGGTAATTTAGAATATACAATGGATTTTAGAGATCTGTACGCCACGGTATTAGCAGAGTGGCTATGCGTTGACATTCCATTGGTAGAGGCACATTTATTGAATTACAAACCCTATGTTCCGGTAGATTTAGGTTTTAGTTGTAGTGGAGAACCATTTCCAGATATAGCTTACAGTGATGGTGAAGTTACACCACCGGTACCGCCAGGGGAAGAGGCCGAAACACCTATAACTCCAGATTTATTGAACGCTGTGGTACATAAACCATTCTACCCAACGGATCAGACACCACATATCTACCTAGAAATGCCATTTTCTGCACACGTAGATATTCAACTTTATAATATTTTAGGACAGAAAGTAGGCACCGTTTTCAACGAAATGATGTTAGAAGGTTCTACAGAAATAAATATACGAGAGCGCATGCCCGAACAGTTATCTACAGGTAAATACATCTATAGAATCAATGTACAAAATCAAAAGATGAGTAAATCTGTTATGGTAGCCTAGTTTGTTTCCCACAAATGAAAAAGCCCTATTTGCAATATGTAAATAGGGCTTTTTTTATGTAAATTTAGAATTGTTCATCTTAGATTCAAATCTTAATTCTTTAATAACCCTATGGTTTTTGTTCTTGTGAACCAAAGCCACATTCTTAATGTTTTTCTCAACGCTCTTTCCTTCTATATCTAACTTTTCTAAACTTTTATCTAGCTTTAGTTTTTTTGAATCACCAACTGCCATACCGTATATATTTTAGTTAAAAAAATAAGTTTTTTCTTACAATAGAACTTTTTTTTGTTCGTTTTAGTATATTTTTCAGTAACCTCCCTAATATTTACTTCACTTACCAATCCTATATTGACTATAGTTTCATTAGGACGATAACTTCAATTGCTCGGATATTAGTAATTCTCCCAGCAAATTCAGTATTTTTGTGGCTTAATTTATTTTGATGTCCGATATTAAATCACCCTCTAGATATACGATTACTGCAGCACTACCTTACACAAATGGTCCAATTCATATTGGTCATTTGGCCGGTGTTTATGTGCCTGCAGATATTTACGCCCGTTACTTAAGATCAATAGGTAAAGATGTCGCCTTTGTTTGTGGTAGCGATGAACATGGTGTTGCCATTTCAATGAAAGCTAAAAAAGAAGGCGTTACCCCAAAAGATATTATTGACAAATACCACGCAATAATTAAGCAATCGTTTATGGATTTTGGTATTACGTTCGATAATTATTCTAGAACCTCTGCTCCCGTTCATCACAAAACAGCATCGGATTTCTTTACGACACTCTACAAGAAAGGAGACTTCATAGAGGAAACTACAGCCCAATTATATGATGAGGAAGCCCAGCAATTTTTAGCTGATCGTTTTGTAATAGGTACGTGTCCAAAGTGTGGAAATGAAGAGGCATACGGTGATCAGTGTGAAAATTGTGGGTCAAGTTTAAATGCGACGGATTTAATAAATCCGAAGTCGACCATTACCGGAACAGTACCAACCACCAAGGAAACAAAACACTGGTTCTTACCATTGGACAGATATGAGGATTTTCTTAAAGATTGGATATTAAAAGGGCATAAGGACGATTGGAAACCAAATGTTTACGGTCAATGCAAATCTTGGATCGATGGAGGCTTAGAGCCAAGAGCTGTCACCAGGGATTTAGACTGGGGTATACCGGTACCTGTTGAAGGCGGAGAAGGAAAAGTATTATACGTATGGTTTGATGCCCCGATCGGATATATTTCATCTACCAAAGAATGGGCTGCTCGTGAAGGAAAAGACTGGGAACCGTATTGGAAAGATAAAGACACTAAATTGGTGCACTTTATAGGTAAGGATAATATTGTTTTTCACTGTATTATTTTCCCATCCATGCTAAAGGCAGAAGGAAGCTATATTTTACCGGAAAACGTTCCTGCAAACGAGTTCTTGAACTTAGAAGGAAACAAGCTTTCTACATCTAAAAATTGGGCGGTTTGGTTACATGAATATTTAGTGGATTTTCCAGAAATGCAAGATTCGCTACGTTATACACTTACAGCAAACGCACCGGAAACAAAGGATAATGATTTTACTTGGAAAGATTTTCAAGCACGTAACAACAATGAATTAGTTGCCATTTTAGGTAATTTCATTAACAGGGTAGTTGTACTGACCAACAAATATTATGATGGCAAAATACCAGCTACAGGTAGTTTAACCAACGTTGATGCAGAGACACTTGAGCAATTATCAAAATACCCTGAAATCATTTCAACTTCTATTGAGCGCTACCGTTTTAGAGAAGCTGGTCAAGAATTAATGAACCTTGCCCGTTTGGGGAATAAATATTTAGCCGATGAAGAACCATGGAAGGTCATTAAGGTAGATGAAGAACGCGTAAAAACAATTATGAACGTGGCTTTACAAATAGCTGCAGGTTTAGCTGTTTTAAGTGAGCCATTTTTACCATTTACATCTAATAAATTAAAGAATATTTTAAATCTATCTTCTTCGGGGACTGAGCGTAGCCAAAGTCTTAACTGGAACGATGTTTCTAATAAAGAAGCATTATTGAAACCTGAGCATCAAATAAATAAAGGAGAATTACTTTTCAGAAAAATTGAGGATGCTGAAATACAAACTCAGTTAGATAAGTTAGAAGCGACCAAAAAAGCGAACGAGAACGAAAACAAACAAGTAATGCCACAAAAAGATACGATTACCTTTGATGATTTTTCTAAATTGGATATGCGTGTAGGTACCATTATCGAAGCTGAGAAAATGGCGAAGGCCAAAAAGCTTTTAGTACTTAAAGTTGATACCGGATTAGATGTTAGAACCATAGTTTCCGGTATTGCAGAAAGCTTTAAACCAGAAGAAATTGTTGGTAAAAAGGTAACGGTGTTAGTCAACCTAGCACCAAGAGCATTGCGTGGTGTTGATAGCGAAGGTATGATATTAATGACAGAAAACGCCGATGGAAAATTAGTGTTCGTTAACCCAGATGAGGATGGGGTTAGTAATGGATTGACCATTAATTAAACCAAACAGAATATATCATTAAAAGCTTTGGTTAATCACCAAAGCTTTTTGTTTTTAGATAAATAGGACTACACCTTGATTTCAATACCTAATAATGGGTATTTTTAAAAGTTCTAAACGATTTTACATGCAATTACTGCCCTTTATACTTAAACACACCCAACTGCCCGAAAAAGGAATACAGAATACCATTGAGCTTTTAAATGCCGATTGCACCATCCCTTTTATATCAAGATACCGTAAAGAAAAAACCGGCAATTTAGATGAAGTCCAAGTGGGAGCCATAGTTCAATTCAAGGAACAATTTGAAGCGCTAGAAAAACGTAAAAAAGCAATTATAAGGGCAGTTGATGAGCAAGGCGTACTTACAACGGAACTACAACAAAAATTTGAGCGCGCGGAAGATCTTACCCAATTAGAAGATCTTTATTTACCTTTCAAAAAAAGCAAAAAAACTAAAGCCGAAGTTGCCCGTAAAAACGGACTAGAGCCTTTGGCAAAAATCATTATGGCGCAACGTAATGATGATATTGAATTTACGGCATCTAAATACCTTAGCAATACTGTTGAAAATGAAGATGATGCTTTAGAAGGTGCACGCCATATTATTTCTGAGTGGATCAATGAAAGAACTGATATTAGAGCATCTATCAGATCTCAATTAGCAAGATTTGCCATTATTAGCACCAAAGTGATCGGCACAAAAAAAGATGATGAAAAGGCGCAGAAATTTCGTGATTATTTTGATTGGAACGAGCCTTTGAACAAATGTCCGTCACACAGATTATTAGCTATACTTCGTGCAGAATCTGAAAAATTCATTCGGGTTAAAATTGAATTGGATGATGAACGATTACTTGACCGAATAGAAAACAGAATTATAAAAACAAATAATGCCTGTGCCCAACAAATTGAAATGGCTTTGGCAGATGCCTATAAGAGATTATTGTTTCCTTCTTTATCCAACGAACTTTTAAAAGCGGCAAAGGAAAAAGCAGACGATGATGCCATTGCTGTATTTTCCAATAATCTTAGACAATTATTATTGGGCGCTCCTTTGGGAGAAAAACGTATACTTGCCATTGACCCCGGTTTTAGAACGGGCTGCAAAGTGGTTTGTTTAGATGCCCAAGGCAATTTGCTACACAATGAAACCATATACCCACATGCACCACAAAACGATGTTGGCGGAGCTATCAAAAAATTAAGCTCATTGGCAAATGCTTATAAAATTGAGGCTATTGCCATTGGCAACGGCACAGCGTCAAGAGAAACGGAACAAGTTGTAAAGAAAGTACTATTCAACAATCCCGTTGAAGTTTTTGTAGTGAGCGAAGCTGGTGCCTCTATCTATTCCGCATCTAAAATTGCGCGAGAAGAGTTTCCCAATTATGATGTTACCGTACGTGGCGCCGTTTCTATTGGTAGGCGTTTGGCTGATCCACTTGCGGAACTGGTAAAAATAGACCCTAAATCTATTGGTGTAGGGCAATACCAACATGATGTAGACCAAAACAAGCTCAAAACTTCGTTAGATACGGTAGTTGAAAGTTGTGTGAACTCCGTCGGCGTAAATATCAATACTGCCAGTGTTCCACTATTAAGTTATGTATCTGGTATTGGTCCTAAATTAGCGGAGAATATTGTAAGCCAAAGAAAGGAAAAAGGAGCTTTTAAAAGCCGAAAAGATATTATGGATGTTCCTCGTTTAGGCGGCAAAGCGTTTGAACAAGGGGCGGCATTTCTACGTATTAAAGATGCTGAAAATCCGCTTGACGATTCTGCCGTTCACCCAGAGAGTTACAGTATCGTAAAACAAATGGCAAAAGATAAAGGAACCGAAATTCTTTCCTTGATTGGCAACAAAACGCTTCTTAAAGACATAGACCTAAAAAAATATTGCACCGCCGAAGTTGGATTACCCACCTTGGAGGATATTCGTTCAGAACTTGAAAAGCCTGGACTAGACCGCAGGGAAAAGGCAAAGGTGTTCACCTTTGACCAAACTATTAAATCGATCACCGATCTACACAGTGGGCAATTACTACCAGGTATTGTCAACAACATTACCAACTTTGGGTGTTTTGTGGATATAGGTATAAAGGAAAGCGGATTGATCCATGTTTCAAATCTTTCGGACAGCTTCGTAAAAGATGTTAACGAGCATGTTCATTTACACCAACAAATTATTGTAAAGGTGTTAGATGTTGATGTTTCAAGAAAACGAATTCAATTGAAGCTTCACAAATAGAAATGTAATGCTAAAAATAGCCTATCATCCTATTTACAGACATCCATTGCCAGAAGGGCACCGGTTTCCAATGCTAAAATATGAACTGCTACCACAGCAACTTATTCATGAAGGCACATGTACCGTGGCTAATTTCTTTGAGCCAGAAATACCAAATGACAAGCATATTGTAGCGGTACACGATCCTGAGTATTTCTATGATTTATTGAACATTATGATTTCGCCAAAAATGGCACGGAAAATAGGTTTTCCGCTATCAGAAGAACTGGTAGAACGAGAACGTATTATTGCCGATGGCACCATAAAAGGTTGTGAATATGCATTAAAAAATGGCATTGCCATGAATATTGCCGGTGGCACCCACCATGCTTATAGCGACCATGGTGAAGCCTTTTGCATGCTGAACGATCAGGCTATTGGCGCAAGGTATCTACTGAATAAAAGACTCGCGAAAAAAATTCTCATTGTTGATCTGGATGTGCACCAAGGCAACGGAACGGCAGAAATATTTCAAAATGATGAATCGGTCTTTACATTCTCCATGCATGGGGCTAGTAACTACCCGTTCAAAAAAGAAGAATCTGACCTTGATATTGCCCTACCTAAAGGAACCAACGACGAGACCTATCTTTCTATTTTAAAGAAAGAATTACCTAGACTAATTGAAAATATACAACCAGATTTTATCTTTTATCTATGTGGCGTAGACATTCTTGAAAGTGACAAGTTAGGAACTTTAGGTTTGACTTTGGAAGGATGCAAAAAACGGGACGAGTTTGTTCTAAGCACCTGCCATAGACTAAAAATACCTGTGCAATGCAGCATGGGTGGTGGTTATTCTCCAGATATCAAGATTATTGTAAATGCCCATGCAAATACATTTAGAATAGCACAGCGTCTATATTTTTAATGTCTTTTCAATAGTAATAGGATCAAACATTGTTCTAATTTCACTATATTCTAAACGACCAACCCATTAAATTTGCACCATGAAAAAATTATTGATCCTTTTAGGCTTTATTTTATGTATTTCATTAAGTGCACAAGAAACCAGTAAAGATTCTGTTGAAACAAGATGGAATATGTTCAAGTATGATATTGCCACCATGTTTCAAGGTGTGGGATATTCTTATACAAGACCCCTACATTGGGAAGGAAATCAATGGGCTCAATTTGGTGCGGTCGTTGGCGGTACAGCTTTGGTATATTTAGCAGATGATGATACCTCTAGGTTTATTAGAAATAACAGGGAAGGGGTGCCTCAAGTAATTCGTGATTATGGAGAATTTTATGGTAGCCCGTCAAACAACTACATGGCAACTTCTGCTGTTTATGCTGTGGGATTAATAACCAAGAACGAAAAACTAAGAAGAACCGGTGTGCTACTGATATCCTCAGCCACCTCCGCCGGATTATTACAGCAGGTCTTAAAATCGGTCGTGGGCAGAGCAAGACCGCTCGCCGATCTAGGCAAGGATACCTTTGATCCATTCAACTCCAGCAGAAATTTCCATTCTTTTCCATCTGGACATGCCCTACTTGCATTTACGAATGCATATGCCATAGGCAAGCAATTTAAGAGTCCATGGGTGAAAGCAGGAATTTATACCCTAGGAGCTATACCTGGAATTTCACGTGTTTGGGACGGTCAACATTGGTTGAGCGATATGGTCTTTGCTTTTGCCATAAGTATTGCAACAGTAGAATCCATAGACAGATATTTGGACAAAAAATATGACCAAAAGTACAACGACCAAAAGAAGTTGGTCAGTTGGAACTTAAATTTTGGTCCAGGCACTATGGGTGTGACCGTTAATTTTTAAATTCCTACAACAGATTAATACATTTATATAGGTGTTTTCCTACATTTTACAACATTTTATTACATAAGACCTTAATATTAATGTTCTTAGCGAAATAAACAAACGCTATGCATTTAAGTTTTACCTACAAATTATTGTTGTTTTTTTTAATATCTAGTTTCGCCTCTGCACAGGTCAAAATAGGGGACGAAGTGAATTCCATAGATAATTCCTCTCTCTTAGAACTTGAAAGCAACACAAAAGTACTTGTCTTAACAAGAGTTACAAATTCACAAATGTTGAATATAAGTCCCCTTAACGGTGCACTTGTATATAATATTGACAATAGATGTATTTATACATACAATGGCACTCAGTGGATAAGTTTATGTGAAGAATCAACAAACAATATTTCAATAATAGATAATGAGGATGGATCGTTTACATTAACTGCAAATGATGGTTCAACGTTCACATCTCCCAATGCTGCCAGCCTTAAAGGGGAAAAAGGAGACATTGGCGCAGAAGGTTTACCAGGACAGAATGGCGCCGACGGACGTAGCGCTTACCAGATCGCGTTGAACAACGGATTCTCCGGAACGGAATCGGAATGGCTTACCAGCCTAGAAGGTGCAGATGGAACGAATGGAAACGACGGAGCAACAGGTGCCGATGGACTTAGTGCTTACCAAATTGCAGTTAACAACGGATTCTCCGGTACGGAACCGGAATGGCTTACCAGCATTGAAGGTGCAGATGGTGCTGACGGAAACGACGGAGCTACAGGCGCAACCGGAGCAGCAGGCGCTGACGGACTTAGTGCATACCAGATCGCAATGAACAACGGGTTCTCGGGAACGGAACCGGAATGGCTTACCAGCATTGAAGGTACAGACGGAAACGACGGAGCTAAAGGTGCAACTGGAGCAACCGGAGCAGCAGGCGCCGACGGACTTAGCGCTTACCAGATTGCGGTGAACAACGGGTTCTCGGGAACGGAATCGGAATGGCTTACCAGCCTTGAAGGTGCAGATGGTGCTGACGGAAATGATGGTGCTACAGGTGCAACCGGAGCGGCAGGTGCTGCAGGCGCCGACGGACTTAGCGCATACCAGATCGCGTTGAACAACGGATTCTCCGGAACGGAATCGGAATGGCTTACCAGCATTGAAGGTACAGACGGAAACGACGGAGCTACAGGCGCAACTGGAGCAACAGGTGCCGATGGACTTAGTGCTTACCAAATTGCAGTGAACAACGGATTCTCCGGAACGGAATCGGAATGGCTTACCAGCCTTGAAGGCACAGATGGAACTGACGGAAACGACGGTGCTACAGGCGCAACTGGAGCAACCGGAGCAGCGGGTGCAGACGGTGAAGATGGACTTAGCGCATATCAAATAGCAGTGAATAATGGATTTTTGGGAACGGAACCGGAATGGCTTACCAGCCTAGAAGGTTCAGATGGTGCTGACGGAAACGACGGAGCTACAGGCGCAACCGGAGCAGCAGGCGCTGACGGACTTAGTGCATACCAGATCGCAATGAACAACGGGTTCTCGGGAACGGAATCGGAATGGCTTACCAGCCTTGAAGGCACAGATGGAACTGACGGAAACGACGGTGCTACAGGCGCAACTGGAGCAACCGGAGCAACCGGAGCAGCGGGTGCAGACGGTGAAGATGGACTTAGCGCATATCAATTAGCAGTGAACAATGGATTCTCCGGTACGGAACCGGAATGGCTTACTAGTCTTGAAGGAAGTGACGGAAATGATGGTGCTACAGGTGCTGCAGGCGAAGACGGACTTAGTGCATACCAGATCGCAGTGAACAACGGGTTCTCGGGAACGGAATCGGAGTGGCTTACCAGCCTTGAAGGCACAGATGGAACTGACGGAAACGACGGTGCTGCAGGCGCAACCGGAGCAACCGGAGCAGCGGGTGCAGACGGTGAAGATGGACTTAGCGCATACCAAATTGCAGTGAACAACGGGTTCTCCGGAACGGAACCGGAATGGCTTACCAGCCTAGAAGGTGCAGATGGAACTGACGGAAACGACGGTGCTGCAGGCGCAACCGGAGCAACCGGAGCAGCGGGTGCAGACGGTGAAGATGGACTTAGCGCATACCAAATTGCAGTGAACAACGGGTTTTCGGGAACGGAATCGGAATGGCTTACCAGTCTTGAAGGTACAGATGGAACGAATGGAAACGACGGAGCAACAGGTGCCGATGGACTTAGTGCTTACCAAATTGCGGTGAACAACGGATTCTCCGGTACGGAACCGGAATGGCTTACCAGCATTGAAGGTGCAGATGGTGCTGACGGAAACGATGGTGCTACAGGTGCTGCAGGCGAAGACGGACTTAGCGCTTACCAAATCGCGTTGAACAATGGATTCTCCGGAACGGAATCGGAATGGCTTACCAGTCTTGAAGGAACTGACGGAAACGACGGAGCAACCGGAGCAACAGGCGCTGAAGGACTTAGCGCTTACCAAATTGCAGTGAACAATGGATACTCCGGAACGGAATCAGAATGGCTTACCAGTCTTGAAGGTACCGATGGAACTGACGGAAACGACGGTGCTACAGGCGCAACTGGAGCAACAGGCGCTGAAGGACTTAGCGCTTACCAAATTGCAGTGAACAATGGATACTCCGGAACGGAATCGGAATGGCTTACTAGTCTTGAAGGAACTGATGGCGCATCAGCAATTGTTCAGAATTTAGACAATGCAGATGCCATTACAACCTTAAGTACCTCTGCGTTAATATCATATCTTCAAACAGAAATACTAACCCAGTCAACTACTTTTAGCACTTCAAGCCTTCTGGGCATTGACACTATTGAGTTGAGTATAGTGGCACATACCTTTAATCCCGTATTAAGTAATATCTCAGGAGCAAAATATGTAGGGGAAATCCAATGGGAAATTTTAGAGACGTTGGGAATATTTAAAAACAGATTCGCTATTTATGTAAATGGTACACGAGTTACTCCAGTATTGAACATTTGGCCAAACGTTGTAAACATTACCTCTGCCCCAACGAGTAGATTTTTTGAATATACAAGTAATGGCAACGATGTTATTGAATTAAGAATGTCTAGAAGTTTAGGCGCAACTGGTATATCTCAAGTTTTAAATGCAGAGTTAAAATTGAAAAGATCACTTTAAAGTTCATTCTTCTAACATCCCATTTTATGAAACATAAAAATTTTACATACCCATTTATATTGCTATTCTTAGTAACTGCCATGCAATTACAAGGACAAAAAATGAGAAACCATGGAGATTTTGAAGTTCATACTAATGGGCAAGTGGGATTTTTTGGACCAATAATAAATGACGGCTTTTTTTTTAGTAATAGTGGATTAGTCGGACTGTACGGAGAAAGTTCTTATCATATTTCAGGAAACGTAGTACCAAAACTCTATGATTTAGAAATAGCAAATGCTTCAAGCATATTATTAAATGTACCTGTTACAATCAGCAATAATGTAAATTTTATTTTAGGAGATTTAGAAACCACAAAAACAGATAGCATCAACTATTTGGAATTCAGCCAATTGTCTTTTTCAACCGGATCATCTGATTTCTCTAAAATGAATGGTTTTGTTAAAGCCAATGTCCAAGATCACTTCATGTTTCCTACAGGTGACAATATCTTTTTAAGACCCATCTCTGTTGAAAGTACGCTATTGAATGTTAAACATATGGCCTGCTATTTATTTGAAGATTCTACAAAGAACTATCCGTTTTATAGTAATGAAGAAATAGCACAGATCAACACTAACGAATTTTGGATACTAAAAGGAGCTCACCAAGTTTCAATAACAATTGATTGGAATGAACGTAGCAGCATAGAAAGAATTACCGATGATATCAATGACATTGAAATAGTTGGTTATCATATTTCTACATCTCAATGGAAAAGCTTAGGAGGCAGAGGGAATACAGGCGACTTGAACAGTGGATTTTTAAGTTCAGAACCTTTTATACCCAATGATTACGCCGCAATTACTTTTGGAATTTTTAACCAAAATGAAAACGAACAACCAGAAATTCCACTAAACAGTTATCATTATATGCTTAGTCCGAATGGTGATGGTATAAACGACAAGTTTATTATTGAAGAACTAGCGGATTATGAAAATAACGTACTCCATATTTACGATAGAAATGGATTACTTGTTTTTGAAGCACAAAATTATACCGATGAATTTGATGGAAATACCGGAAAAACAATATCTGCTTTAGATAGAGATGCAGGTTTAGCCCAAGGTATTTATTACTATATAGCAGCTGTAAATGGAGGAGAATTTTCAATACAAGGCTATTTATATATCGACCGATAATCTGAACCATAGTACTATTAAAGTCAGTCATCCAACATATACAACGCAAACTTAATTTTCCAATAAGGCACCTTTTCTTCAAAGTATTCAAAATAATCTTTCAACCCTGTAGCATCGGTTAATTCTGATTTGGCTTTTTCTATTTGTGCTATTTCTTTAGCATCAACAAACTGATCTAAATCTAGCTCCTCACCTTCGGCATGTTTTTTCATTAAATGTCCGTAAATGGTGTTTTCAGATAGGTTTCTTTGCGTGGCTATCTCAGAAACCGATAATCCGTCAGAAAACAGTTCAAAAGTTTGATCGTGAGTTTTCTTTTTAGATTTTTTAGTGCCTACATGCTTTTTAATTTCCTGCAAAAACACATCTGCATACTTCTCCAATTTCGCCTGCCCTACTCCGGATACCTCCATAAATTCCGTTTCGTTCTTAGGTAACTTGGCTTCCATATCTTTCAAACTGGCGTCACCGAAAACTACATAAGCAGGTACATTCTGTTCTGTTGCGATCTGTTGCCTAAGCAATCGTAACTTTTCGAATAAATCGGTTTTCTTCACTTTTGCTTTGGATGGTGCCTTTTTCTTTTCCACTGCTTTTTGTAGAACGGCCAATTGTATTTTTTTACCGGAAAACAAAACTTCGTTTGCCAAGGGTGTTAACCCGATCCTAGCCCCTTCCCTAAAGTTGATTTCCAAAATACCTTGGTTCAACATTTGAATTACATACTGCTGTAAATCTAACCATGCAACATCTGTTACGGCACCATAGGTTTTTATATGCTGATATCCCTTCTCTAATAACTGTGCGTTTTTTGCCCCTCTTAAAACATCAATCACCATACCCATAGGCTCACGCTCCTTTAGTCTGGCAACTCCGGAACATACTTTTTGAGCCAATACCGTAGCATCAAAATAAGCAGGCGGTGCGGTACATATATCACAATTACCACAACCTTGGGTAACTTGTTCTCCAAAATAGTTCAACAATGCAATCCTACGGCAACTTAAGGCTTCGGCAAACTGTTGCATGCGCTCTAATTTAGCATATTCAACATCTGCATTTTCACTTTGGGTTATAAACCTTCGTAATTGCGCTACATCTGCAAAACTATAGAACAACAAGGCATGTGCTGGCAGTCCGTCCCTACCACCACGACCAATCTCTTGATAATAGCCTTCTATATTTTTAGGTAAATTATAATGTATGACCCAACGCACATTACTTTTGTCTATACCCATACCAAATGCAATGGTGGCTGCAATGATTGGTACTTTGTCTGTAATAAATTCTTCTTGCACTAATGATCGCTCATCTGAAGACATACCTGCATGGTAAGCTTTGGCCTTAAAACCTGCATTGCGCAATTTCTCGGCAATAGCCTCGGTACTTTTACGGCTAAGGCAATAGATAATACCGCTTTCAAAAGGACGCTCCTCTAAAAATTCTAATATATGCTTTATTCTATCTTGAGCAGGTTTTACATCCAAATACAGGTTAGGTCTATTAAAAGAAGCTAAATGGCGATTGGCATTCGGAATACTTAATTGATCAACAATGTCATCTTGTGTAGTCTTATCGGCAGTTGCCGTAAGAGCCATAAAAGGAATATTCGAAAACCTTCTTTTCAATCCGCCGAGCTGAGTATAAGCCGGTCTAAAATCATGTCCCCATGAAGAGATACAATGTGCTTCATCAACTGCGAAAAGACTTATTTTTAAGTTCCCGAGAATGTTATTAAAGAAGCCTAAACTTTCAGGAGCAACGTAAAATAGTTTCAACTCTCCTCTCTCTAACTTCCCTAAAATTTCTTGTTGTGTTTCTACAGACTGGGAGCTGTTGTAGTACTCTGCAGCTATACCGTTAGCTTTAAGCACATCTACCTGATCTTTCATTAACGCTATAAGTGGTGAAATCACAATAGCGGTTCCTTCAAGTGCCAGAGCCGTTAATTGATAGCAAAGGGATTTACCACCACCTGTTGGCATTATCGCCAATACATCTTTTTGTTGCAATGCATCTTCAATAATTGATAATTGATTCGGTTTAAAGGAATCATAACCGAAATATTTCTTTAATAAGGGAAGTAACTCTTGCTCTTGTGTCATCATGTTTTGCAAAAATAAGAAGTTTGAATACCATAAAGGTCTTTGGACTGTATTAAGACTTGCATACATCTACATTTATAATGCCGATTTAATGGTGCCAAGTGAACTTTACACATAATTAACTCCTAATATTCAGATGTGTATCAACCCGTTTTTAGCACAGTCCAAAGACCTGATACTCATTTTTACTTTCCTAACATCAACAGCTCATTACATCTAACTTCGGTAATATATCTTTTATCACCTTCTTTGGTTTCATAAGAGCGATGGGTTAACTTACCCTCTATGGCAACCTGTTTGCCTTTTATCAAATAATTCTCTACGATTTCAGCAGTCTTACCCCACGCTACAATATTATGCCATTGGGTATCGTCTACTTTTTCTCCGTTTGCATTTTTGTAACTGTCCGTGGTAGCAATGGAAAATTTTGCCAATTTGTTGCCTCCTTCCAAGTTTACAATTTCTGGGTCTTGCCCTAAATGTCCAATCAACTGTACTTTGTTCTTTAATGCGTTCATCTTACTAAAATTTAATGGTTTAACAGTTCATACTATCAAGCTACTATAGCCCAACACCGCAAACCTAGAACAGCATTGAAATTTTATTCGGTATGTAAACGTTTACTATCGCTTGTTGTCGTTTACATTCGTTTATAAACGTTTTTATTGTTGATTTACAGTAATTTACAAAACACAGAAGAGTTTTATTATTTTCTACGATATAACCACCAATTCATATCTCTAGTTAAAGTATATCCTAATTTTTCATACAGAGGTATTGCAGAGTTACCCTTATTGGTGTGAAGAATGGGCTTCTTATTCTCTTTTAGAATCTTCTTTGTTGTATGTGCAATTAGTTGTTTTGCAAGTCCTCGCCTCGTAAAATCCGGATGGGTGACAACGGCACTAACCTCAATAAAAAGATTTGTTTGCATTCGTTGACCTGTTATTGAAACCAATTTACCTTCCTTAAAAATACCGTAGTAATTACCCATTTCAAAAGTTCTTCTTCTGTAATATCCGGGCATTACCAACCAAACCAAATCATATATTTCATTGATATGTTCATCTCCCAACAAAACAATTTCCTCAGTGATAGAAACATCTGACAACTCATTCAGAACCATTTGACAACCATCTATTTTCTTTTCCAAAAAAACATTGGCACTATCAACTTTTGGAGTATTATTTTCTGATACAAAGAAAAAACTATCAGTAGTTTTAAGGTATTGGTTCGAAGCGGCAGTGGTTCTATCTTCATCAAAAAATGCACCAAAAGTGCACACTTCTTGATCATAAAATAATACTTCCTTATACTTAACCGCAAATTTTTTGTGTGTTTCATTTAAGGAATACCACACCGGATTTTTAAGTTGCTGTTCTAACGCTGTCATTATATAAATATAAACAGTACAATTTAAATCTTAGCTAACTATAAAATTACGACTAGTAAAGATTTTTGTTAAATAACTATCACTAACATGCTTTTTAATACTAAAACATGAACACTGTTTAATTAAATTAGCTTTTTTGTCTATTTTAAACAAAGTAATTAATAAACCAACCATTTTGAAAACCTATATTCTATATGTTCTGGAATAGTATAGGCAAGAAGTTACAATGAAAACTTCTTTTTGTATCACCTAATACACCTATTGCACTTATGAACGTTATTGATTATCAATATTTTGAAACTTTTATTTTTACGGCAATATTTGGTGTTTTTGCTATCTATCACATATTACTTTACATAATTCTAAGGTATAAGGCATTACTTTACTACTGTGTTATATTAATAGGCTTAACCGCACATTTTACGCTCTATTTATTGCTATTCTATGCAGATAAGAGCTTTTCTCTACTAGTTCAAAATACATCGTTGATCACCGCTATGGTTACCACCTTTGGGTTTTTAATCTTTACAAGGAATTATCTTACCATAAACCAGTATAAGACACCAAGGTTAAACAAAACCTATAAATTTCTAATTGTAGCAACAATCGCCTTAACCATTATTCATATTCTTAATATCATTATCTCTGGCTACAATACCTTTAGCAAACTTCTAGAATTATTAGCCGCTTTTACCGCATTGGCAACCATGATATTAAATATCATCTCAGGAGTTAAATTATTTCATGCAGAAAAATTCAATAAATACTACCTCTATTCCTACACACCTTACCTTTTAGCCTCGATCTTATACGTAATTACCTGGTTGTTAAGTTATTTTTTCAATATCAAAACTGACTATATATTATTAATCACCTCAATTTTAATAACCTTACAGATCATACTTTTCTCCATATTAATGGGTTTCAAATTCAAATCTATTCAAGATGAAAATAAGAGAATACAGGTAGAGGCCAATAATAGATTAGAATTCGAAGTTGATTTACAAACCAAACAATTACAATTAGCCAAAAAGGAACTTGAAATTCAAAATAAAGAACTTGAAACGGTAAATAAATTAAAAAACAAACTATTCTCCTTGCTTACGCATGATGTAAGAGGACCACTCAACAATGTTAGTACCTTAATTGAATTGATAGAAAATAAATTATCAGATAGTCCATTAAAGGAAATTACATCCAAATTAAAAAGTGATGTCAATGACAGGGTATCAATGATCAACACTTTGTTAGACTGGTCTTATAAACAACTAGAAGGCGTTAAGGTCCATAAAGAACAATGTGATTTAAATGCAATTTTCATTACTATCATAAAGGAATTTGAACGGGCTGCACTTGATAAAAACATAACCATAGAACAAGAGGTTTTATGTCCCGTTATTTACATAGACCAGAATATGTTAAAGGTTATGCTACGTAACCTTTTATCAAATGCTATAAAGTTCAGTGAATACGGTCAAAAAATTATGTTCTCTTCAAAATGTAACTCCGATACAATTGACATCATCGTTGAAGATTTTGGAACAGGTATGCAAGTAGATTGGTTCAATTCAAAAAACGAACATTGTCCCCAAACCAAAAAAGGCACCAAAGGTGAAGTCGGTACCGGTTTTGGGCTTTTGATTACAAAAGATTTTGCAGAAATGAATGGTGGAAAAATAATATGCGAAAGCGAAATCAACAAAGGCACTAAGTTCACCCTAAGTTTTGAGAATATTTTACCAGATTAAGATACCTTACAAAGCATTGATGTATAGGCTCACCCTACAATACAAAGTAACATAAACCTTCTCAAAAGCTATTGTGGCTTAAAAGAGTACTGTTTTACAAACCAGTTCCAATTATCTTCCTAAAAGAATCATTTTTTTCCTAACTTAAAAATTCTAAAATCAACAACTTACAAATGGAAGAAAACAAATCAAATGACCAATGCGTCATCACTATTATTGTAGCCAACAACGGTCCTTTAAAAGTTAAAGGAAACCTAGAAATAAAATTGGCCTCAGGTGAAATTGTAACTAAAGAAGGTACCACAGGTTTTTGTCGTTGTGGCGCATCTGAAAACAAACCGTTTTGCGATGGTGCCCATAGAAAAATAGAATTTATAGGATAATCAAAACAAATCTGCCTAGCCATGGAATTAGCCATACATAATTGGATGCGTGCCGAGACTTTAGAACACACACTCAATAGGATCAACAAATTAGATTACACGCATATAGAAATACAAGGAACCCCAGAGAATTACGATATAAAAAAAGCTCAATTACTTTTAGACCTCTACGGAATTAAATGTTGGGGATCTGTAACACTTATGTTAGAGCAACGTAATTTACTTGCTAAAGATCCCGCGCAACGGAAACTGTCTATTCAATACGTAAAAGATGTTGCCAAAATGGTATATGAATTGGGCGGTAAAGTCATTTCTTTAGTGCCGGCAACCGTAGGCAAAATTGTCCCCGATGCCAGACCTGAAGAGGAATGGGAATGGGCAGTAGAAGGCATTAAAGAAATTTATAAATATACCGAAGACCACGGTTTACAAATAGGCATTGAGCCCATTAACCGTTTTGAGACCTATTTTATCAACAGGGGCGAACAGGCATTGGCACTTGCAGAAGCTGTTGGTCCTAATTGTGGAGTTTGCCTAGATACATTTCATATGAATTTAGAGGAGGTCAATATGTTTGACACCATTAAAAAAGTAGGCAAGCGTTTGGTAAATTTTCATGTTGCCGATAATAATAGAATGGCACCGGGGATGGGGCACCTCAATTGGACTAAAATCATAAATACATTAAAAGAGATTGAATATGACAAGGTGCTATCAGTAGAATTTTGTTCCCCGTTAGATAGAACACCTGCCAATCCGTATCCGAATTCCATAGAAACAAATCCTGAGGGACTCACTGCAGAACAAAAGAAATTCTTGGAAGATCACGGTAGTTCAGCCGTTACCGATGAGTTTTACACCATGCTGACCAAAAAATCCATAGACACCCTAAAAGAGCTTATTAAATGAAAATCACCAATATAGAAGCGTTTTGGTTACGCTGTCCAATACCAAAAGAAAAGCAACATTTTTCAGATTATGGTCTATTGACAAATTTTGATATGACCTTGGTAGTGGTAACGACCGATACTGGATTACAAGGTTTTGGCGAAGCAAAGGCAGCTGTAGGTTCTTCCGGGTCTTGTGCCTCTATAGTCAGCTGCATAGAAAACGAACTAAAACCACAATTAATAGGTAAGGATGCCCGAAATATCTCCCGTATTTGGGAACACGTATACAACGGCACACGAGATCATTATTCCCTATCAAGAGGTCGTAAATTTCCCATTTTAGGAAGAAGGGGATTGACCATTTCTGCCATGAGTGGAATAGATACTGCGCTGTGGGATATTAAAGGAAAGGCTTTAAAAGCTCCTGTGGTAGAATTGTTGGGTGGTAGCTGTCGCGATAAAATGCCAGCATACGCCAGTGGTGGTTGGGCAAAAGCCGATGCTATTGGCGAACAATTGTTGGGGTATACCCAAAAAGGGTTTAGCGGTGTAAAGATGCGTGTTGGTATAATGGATCAAACCGTTGCCGAAAGTGTAAAAAGAGTTCAAGCAGCACGTGAAGCCTTGCCCGATCACATAAAGTTAATGACCGATGCCCATGGTACTTTTAGCGTACCCGAAGCCAAGCAGTTTACAAAGGGTGTAGAAGACTGCAACTTATATTGGTTTGAAGAACCTATTAGTCCAGATAATAAAATAGGTACCGCGGAAGTTCGCGCAAATACCTTTATACCCATTGCCGCTGGTGAAAGCGAGTACACCGCTTTTGATGTTCGCGATTTAATAGCTGAACGTGCGTTAGATGTGTTACAACCAGATTGCGCTATAATTGGCGGTATTACAGAAGCCATGCGGGTTTCACAATTGGCACATACCTATCAACTGGAATTGGCACCGCATTGTTGGGGATCAGCATTTTCATTTATGGCGGGACTTTCGGTGGCATTCGCTTCCCCTTCTGCCAATGTAATAGAGTTCTCGTTGGGCGGCAACCCTATGATGTATGATTTGGTAGAGGAACAAATTACGGTGGATAATGTAGGTATGCTCAATGCACCCACCAAACCCGGACTCGGTTTAACCCCTAATTGGGATTTTGTAAAAGACTTTAAACAATAAACCATGGCAAAGGCAGTACATATTAACCACGTTGCACTAGTGGTAAGCAATTTAGAAGAAGCTTGTAAATTTTACGAGGAAGAACTCGGTTTGGAAGCCATACCCGCATTCTTATTTGATTATCCCACGGCATTTTTTAAATTCAACGAGGAACAACAATTGCATTTAACAGAGTGGGAAGATGCCTATTCGTTTAGAGGTCACATCTGTGTTCAGGTAGATGACATCAATACCTTATTCTTTAGAATGAAAGAGCTCGGTGCCATTGATATAAAACCGTGGGGCAATGTACGTCAACTACCGGACGGCGCCATACAAATGTTTGTTCGTGACCCATCGGGGAATTTGGTAGAGCTCTCTTCCGTTCCCGGTGATTATATAGACCCAAAGATTTTTGAAGACGAGTTGTTCAAAGAAGGAATTTATGTCTCGGGCAGAAATGATTTCCGTGGATACAAATCCAAAGACGCCACGCTTTACCATAAATCAGATGAATAGAAAAAATATTCTTTTACTAGAAACGGTTGCCGAAGATGCTATGAGTATGTTTAGAAATGCTTCGGACATCAATATTTTGACAGGGTTTGATGAAACATCACTGAAGCATCAAATAGAAAACAACGTGATTGATGCCATCATTACACGAGGGAAGGGTCAGGTACGTGATTCGTTCATGGAACAGTTGCCCAATTTAAAAGTAATATCCCGTTGTGGTGTTGGTTTGGACAATATTGATGTATCAAGTGCCACCAAACGAGGAATCAAAGTAGTGAACGCCCCAAATTCCAATGCCGACACCATTGCAGAACACACTATTGCCCTGCTATTAATGCTTCAGCGGAATTTGTACAATGCCGTAACCATGGTCAAAGAAAATAGCTGGGGAGACCGGGGAACGTATGTTGGCGATGAAACCCATGGCAAAACTTTGGGGATTATCGGTATGGGAAATATTGGAAAAAAAGTAGCACATATCGCCAAGGCCTTAGGCATGAATGTCATTTATTGGAGCTCAAAAAAAGAAGATGTACCCTTCTCATTTGTAGAATTTCAACACCTTTTAACCACTTCAGACACAATTAGTTTACACCTGCCTTTGACCTCTAAAACAGAAAAACTAATTGATTCCGCTGCCTTTTCATTAATGAAAACCAATGCGTTGTTGATCAATACCGCCAGAGGAGGAATCATAGATCAAAAGGAGTTGTTCACTGCCCTGCAAAGCAATAGCATAGCAGGTTTCGCTGCCGATGTTCTGGCAGAAGAACCACCAGTGGAAAATGATCCATTACTTCAATTAAAAAATGTATTGATTACGGCACATTTAGGCAGCCTAACCAAAACAACGTATACTAAAATGTGTACCATGACGGTTAAAAATACCTTGGCAATTTTACGTAATGAAGCTCCTATGGAAAATTGTGTTTTCAATAAAAAAGAACTGGAGAACAACTAAAGCATAATATTATGAGAAACAATGAACCTATAATTGTCACTCAGCTTTTTAACACTTCAATGGAGCAGGTATGGAAAGCATTGACACATTTGGAATACATGCTAAAATGGTACTTTCCTGTTATTCCGGACTTTAAGCCAGAAGTTGGTTTCACCACCAGCTTTCTTATTACCAACGAAGGAAGAAATTTTACCCACAACTGGGAAGTAATAGCAGTAACACCGCCATCCAAAATAAGTTATCGTTGGACGTTTGATGAATACCCCGGAGAAAGTATCAATACCTTTGAGTTATCCAAAAATGAACAAGGCACCTTTCTTACCCTTACCGGTGAAGTTATTACAGATTTCCCCACCAACATTCCTGAATTTAATAGGGAAAGTGGCAAAGCGGGTTGGGAATATTTAATTCAGGAAAGTCTTGTCCAATTTTTAAAATCCCATAAATTTTAACAGCCGGCTATCGCCCTTAAATGAGTACCTTAGTTCAAAGAACTAAACTAACTTGAACATGAAAAAAGTACTACTCATTGGAGCATATTTCCTATGCTCCACATTTGCAATTTCACAAACTGTAGAGGATATGGTCAATGCCATAGAGAAAGAAGGCATTGAAAATTCTCAATTAGAACAATTGGCTTACGAATTAATGGACCTCAACGGTCCAAGATTAGTAGGTACGCCAGAAATGAAAAGTGCTCATGATTGGGCGGTAAACACCTACAAAAAATGGGGAATTTCTGCAGAAAACCAGCAATGGGGAACCTGGAAAGGATGGCAAAGAGGTATTACCCATGTAGATATGGTTTCACCTCGTGTAGCATCATTACATGCAACACAATTGGCATGGAACCCAAGTACTAGCTCTAAAGGTGTTACGGCTTCATTAATTACACTGCCAAGTTTTACAGATTCATTGTCCTTTGTAAAATGGCTACCTAACGTAAAAGGAAAAATAGTAATGGTGAGCATGTTGCAACCTACGGGCAGACCAGATGAAAACTGGGAAGAATACGCAACCAAAGCATCTTTTGAAAAAATGAAGAGCGAGCGCGATTCATTGGAGAAAATCTGGAGACAGAATATTAATAATACGGGCTATACCAGTAGAAACATCAATGCAGCATTTGAAAAAGCGGGTGCGGTAGGTATTGCACAATCAAGATGGTCCGAGGGTTTTGGTGCCAATAAAATTTTTAGTGCAGGTACTGAAAAAATTCCTGCTGTTGATATTTCATTAGAAGATTACGGAATGCTATACAGGATGGTAGAGCACGGTGCGGATACCAAAATTAAAATAGTGGCAGAGTCCAAAGACTTAGGCGTTGTACCAACATTTAATACCATAGCCACCATACCCGGCACCGAGTTCCCTGATGAATATGTGATTCTTTCCGCTCATTTTGATTCATGGGACGGCGGTACAGGTGCAACCGATAATGGTACAGGTACCATTACCATGCTAGAAGCGGCACGTATTCTGAAAAAAGTATATCCAAACCCAAAAAGGACTATTCTTGTAGGGCATTGGGGAAGTGAAGAACAAGGTTTAAATGGTTCTAGCTCATTTGTTGAGGATCACCCAGAAATTGTTGCCGGTGTACAAGCATTATTCAACCAAGACAATGGTACAGGCCGTGTGGTTCGTTTATCCGGGCAAGGATTTCTTCATGCATATGATTATTTAGGGCGATGGTTAGAAGCCGTACCGGAAACCTACAAAAACGAAATAGAAACTACATTCCCTGGTTCGCCCGGTCGTGGTGGATCAGATTATGCTTCTTTCGTAGCGGCAGGTGCCCCTGCGTTTTCGCTAAGCTCGTTGAGTTGGGATTATTGGAACTATACTTGGCACACCAATTTGGACACCTACGATAAAATTGTTTTTGACGATGTACGCAACAACGCCATATTAACTGCTATTCTTACCTATATGGCATGCGAAGACCCAGAAAAAACATCTCGTGAAAAAGCTGTTTTGGGCATTAACCCAAGATCAGGCAAAAAAGGAGAATGGCCAACACCAAGAAGGCCACAACGTAAAGGCGGACAAGATTAACGGTACCATCTAAAACTGATTTTCAAGCTCAAGGCTATCCGCTGCCTGTAATGCTTTTTTAATAGCAGTACTCCACAGTGCATAGCCTTGCTTGTTCAAATGTAATCCGTCAGAAAGGTATAACTCTGGAATAGGCCTATTATCCGTAGTAATCATTTGTGCAAACACATTAATGTATTGGGCATTAAGCTCAGAAATAAAGTATTTTGACAGCATTAAATTAGTTTCCATGATCAGCGGGATCAGATGTTCACGCTCTACACTTGGTTTTAAACTTATAAGCGCCAATTCTACATCTGGGTATTTATTCTTAATCAATTCTACCAGCTCCATACACCCAGAAAGAACTTCTTGGGGTGTCTTGCCATCATTTAAATCATTTTCACCGGCATACAACACAATTTTAGACGGATTTGCCTCTACAAATATTTCATCAAAATAATGAATACACCAAGCAAAAGTAGAACCGCCAAAACCCAGGTTAACCACATTGAACGGACTCAAGTCCCTTTTCATATTCACCCAAAGCCGTACAGATGAACTACCATAAAAGGCAATTAAATTATCTTGGGTAGGCAATTTGGCCACTCGTCTTTTAAGTCGCTTTATTTCATTACACCATATTGCGGGTGGTTCTTCTAAACTATCGGCACCTGAGCTAGATACGTTCAATTGCTCTGCTCTTTCAATTGCCGCTTGCACATACCCTTTATATTCCTCTTGGTATTGCTCCATAAAAGCATATAGATCTTCATTGCTTTTAGAAGGCACCTTTTCACTCAAAAAAAAAGGTTCTTTAATGGAGCAATAGTATAAAGATTTACCAATTCTGTGGTCAAAATTCACCATGACTATAGGAATAATGTATGGTTCCGGTTCTGTATGCATTGCTAGTTTAAAAGCACCCATTTTAAATGGCCCAGGAGATTCCTCAGTTCTATAAGATGTCCCTTCTGGGCTTATGATCAGGTTATATTCCTGCTTTAAATGCTTAGAAGCCTCACTATAAAATATGCTTCGCGCCTGTTCCTTTTTATTACTAGTCGTTTGTTCAGATTCTTTGGTGTAAACATTGATATAGCCTAGATTATTGTAATAATTTTGATGGCCATACTCCTGTCCTTGCCCAATACGAACAGTTCTAATACCCGGTTCTCCATATTTCCTATACAGTACCATAGCACTTAGAAAATGAGAATCTAAGGTTATTTGAAAATTATTGTTCAGAGTATAATGTGCATCATTGATCAGGTGATTATAAATAAAGATATTCCCTGTTTTATCAGGTAAATTATCCCATCCTTCAATAATGTAGGGTACGTTTTTAAAGACCTTCATAGTCAATTCCGCACATACCTTTCTATTCAGCATTACATCATTACTATTATTTTCCGCAACGTTTTCATACATCTGCTGTAATCCATTAACAAACTCGTGCTCCTTTTGATCTTCTCCCAATAATTCTAAACTCAATGAGGCTATATGACGTTCTAACGCTGTACCGTTTTTTAACAAATTTGCAAGTGCTTCATAAGCAAATTGCTTTGTAGTCATACTCTTTAAAAGATGTGGTACTTGGTGTAACGGCGATGAAAGCAATAAGCGCGATTTGTTGTTCTTGATCAATTGATATACGGCTTGCAAACTATGTTTTCCCAACAAACCAACATATCTAACAAAAGCCGCATTCAGTTGGTTGCCCATGAGCCAAAGCAACCGTTGATAAAATTGACCTTCAAAGGCATCATCTCTCTGAAACAATTTCATGAGATCACATTCCGGTATAAAATAGGCAGATGTCTTTGTATTGGTAATCGCAGAGCAAATATCTTTTTCCCTTAAAAGACAAGACCACCCAAAAACAAACCCAGAGTTTTTTATAGATCGCTGCTTAATTTCAATGGTATTTTCAATTCTTTTTATAGTAACCTCGCCATGAATTAGAATAAATAACCCGTTGCTAGAACCGTCTTGCACATACAATACCTCATCTGGTTCATATTCACGCCTTTCCGCCAAGGCGGCCAATGCCATTAAATTTTTCTCCTCAAAAAAATCTAAAAACGGAGAACGTCTCATCAATGAGACTATTTCTTCTTGTTCCGTTACCGGGGAAATAAAAAACTGCCTATCCTCTACAAAAGGCTGAAACCTTGCCGGGCTCAACAATTCCGTTTGTTTCAATAATGCAGTACGCAAAACGTGATATAACTTGGCACCTATGTTTTTCAACAGAACGTTTTGGTGCCCTTTTTTTAAGTATGCATCAAGATCGTTAAAAGGAATTTCAAAGAATGAAGCTTTTGCAGATGCCACTATTGCTTTATAAGTGAAGCGTTTAGGCGTGTTAAATCCGTTTAAACCAATAGTTGAAAACGGTTCTGAATTTTGGCAAACCAAAATATCGCTCTCTGGGCTATCTAAAGAAATATAGTAATTTACGCTTCCTTCAATAAGCCATCTAAAAGTGTTTACCTTTTTGTGAATATAACTAATAGCATACCCTTTTTCGTATGTTTTTATTACTCCTTTTGGGAAGTATTCCTTAAGTTTTTCAGTACTTATTTCTTTTCTTAAAAGTCTAGTTTGGTTTGTCATGCGCCTTCTAACTTAACCAGATTAAACCTAAAAAAGAAACCCTACACACATTAAAATCAATTTATCATTTTAAGAAAATAATATTGGTCAAAACCATAAAAATGGCACCCTTAAAATTAGAATTACCAAATTAAATTTTCCCACTCACTTTTTACAAAGGCTTTTGTTATCTTACCTACTCAACAACTAATTTGACCACACCATGAAAACCATCAAATTTCTATTTGTGCTATTGATGATTGCACCTATGACTTTACAATCTCAACGTAGAAAAAGTAAAATAACCCAACCATCAATTACATTAGAAGACTCTCTTTTTACAGTATTAAAATGGAGAAATATTGGTCCGTTTAGAGGAGGAAGAAGTGTAGCATCTACCGGTGTGGTTGGTCAACCCATGGTGTATTATATGGGAACCGTTGGTGGTGGAATTTGGAAAACCACGGATGATGGAATCACTTGGAAAAGTGTTTCGGACGGATTCCTAAAAACGGCAACCGTTGGCGCCATATCTGTATCTGAAAGTAATCCGAATATTGTAATTGCCGGCATGGGCGAACATGCGGCAAGAGGTGTGATGACCTCTATGGGAGATGGTGTTTACAAATCTACCGATGCGGGTAAAACTTGGAAACACATAGGGCTAGACAAAACACGGCACATTTCTGATGTCATTATTGACCCTACAGACCCAAACATCATTTTTGTTTCGGCACAAGGTGCACAATATGGACCTTCTACTGAAAGAGGCATTTATAAATCTACCGATGGCGGTGATACTTGGAAAAATGTACTTTTCGTAGATAATACTACTGGAGCATCTGGTCTTACAATGGATATGACCAACCCTACCATACTATATGCCGCTATGTGGCAACACAGACGATATCCCTGGACAATGGAATCTGGTGGAAAAAACTCAGGTATCTATAAATCCACCGACAGTGGTGAAACCTGGCAGCAATTAACCGAGGGGCTACCAAAAGAAATGGGGAAAATTGGTATTTCTGTATCTAGGGCCAACCCTGAACGTGTATTTGCAGTGATCGAGGCGGAAGGAGAAAAAGGTGGCGTGTACCGTTCTGATGATGCCGGTAAAAAATGGACATTGATCAATAAAGACCGTATTAATATTGCCCGGTCTTGGTACTACATGGAAATTTTTGCCGATCCCCAAAATGAAGATATTGTCTATGTGCTAAATGCACCGGTCACAAAATCAATAGATGGCGGTATATCTTTTACACCGTTGCCAACACCACATGGAGATAACCATGATTTATGGATAGATCCTTTGAACAACCAACGCATGATAAACTCTAACGATGGTGGTTCTAACGTTTCCAATAACGGTGGAAAGAGTTGGAGTACGCAACAAAACCAAAATACCGCTCAATTTTATAGGGTGATAACGGACAATTTGGTACCGTACAATGTCTATGGCGGGCAACAAGATAATTCTACCGTTGCCATTGCGTCAAGAACAAACGATAACGGAATAGATTGGAAAGATTGGTACGCAGTTGCAGGTGGTGAAAGCGCCTTTTTAGCTTTTGACCCAGACGACCCAAAATTGATTTATGGCGGGACATACCAAGGAAATATTGACAAGTGGAACGCAAGTACCAAAGAGTCAAAACCCATTAAAGAATACCCTGAATTAGGATTAAGTATATCCCCTGAAAATGCAAAGTACCGTTATAATTGGAATGCCCCAATTATTACCTCTCCACATGACAGAAAAACAATTTACCACGGCGGTAATGTAGTTTTCAAATCAACCGACGAAGGTCAAAGCTGGTCAGTTATTAGTCCGGACTTAACACGAGACGAGAAAGATAAGCACGGACTTGGCGGCAAACCATTTACCAATGAAGCCGCAGGTGGTGAAATTTATAACACACTTACCTATTTGACAGAATCTCCACATGAAGAAGGTGTAATTTGGTCAGGTAGTGATGATGGTTTGGTACATGTAACCAAAGATGGTGGTGCCAATTGGTCAAATGTTACTCCTACAGACACCATGGAAGGGATTATTAATAGCATTGAAGTATCTCCACATGATCCGGCAACAGCTTACATCGTTTTAATGCGTTATAAGTCGATGGATTTCAAGAATTACATTTACAAAACTACGGACTATGGTACTACTTGGACAAAAATCACCAATGGCATTACCGGTGACAATACCTTTACCAGAGTGGTTCGTGAAGATAAAAAGGTGAAAGGTTTACTATATGCAGGTACTGAAACGGGCTTATTTGTCTCTTTAGATGATGGCACGCATTGGCAGCCTTTACAGTTGAATCTACCTTTAACCCCTATTAACGACCTTATTATTCAAGATAATGATTTGGTCGCTGCAACGGCCGGTCGTTCATTCTGGATTTTGGATGATTTAGCTGCTTTACAAAATGCCAGTTCACCAAAACAGGCATTGAACATTTTTAAACCCAAAGACACCTATTTATTCATTGGAGGATATAGCGAAAAACCCGTGCCAGGCATAGGAAGCAACCCCAAAAGCGGCGTTACTTTTGATTATTACCTAAACGAAGCACAAGATAGCACTGAGCTAAAATTAGAAGTTTTAAAAGATGGAGATGTAATACGAACGATTGCCAATAAAAAAGACAAAAAGTTTAGTTCTTGGCCAGGCGGACCATCAAAACCAGCCGTATTGCCTTCTAAAAAAGGATATAACCGTTTTACTTGGGATTTTAAAAGAGATCCACTACCTGCAGTTGACAAGGTATTTGTACTGGGCGGATTAGATGGTTCTATTGTTGGCCCAGGAGATTATCAACTAAGACTTACTTTAGAAAATGAAACAGCAGAAACCTCGGTAAGCATTTTACCTCTCCCCTACATTAAAGCGACCATGGTAGATTACGAAGAGCAACAAAATATGTTGAAAACCATAGAAGCTACCGTAATAGAAATACATACTGCAGTGAATGATATGCTATCAGCAAAATCTCAATTAAAACAGTATAATCAATTACTTGAAGACAACACAAAAGCAGAAGCACTTTTAAAACAAGGCGATTCTTTGATCAAACGAATTTCATCTTGGGAAGAAAATCTTATTCAACCCAACCAAAAAACCTTTCAAGATGTTATAAATTTCGAAAATAAACTAAACGCGCAATTATTGAATTTAAGAGGATATATTGACGTAGCAGAACCCAACGTTACAATGGGCGCAAAAGAAAGATTACGTGATTTACTTGCTATATGGGGCAGTTTTAAAACAGAACATAATGCTATCATCAATACAGAAATGAAGGCATACAATACCCTATTCCAAAGTTTAGAAATCCCTGCAATTATATTACCGCAAGCACAAAATTAAAATTGAGTTGGAAAAACTAATACTAGACCAGACTTTTAAAGGCGAAAATTATACCATTTCCCGTTTGCCACGTGCAGAATATGAAAATTGCATTTTTGAAAGATGCGATTTTTCCAAAGGATACTTGGACAACCAAATCTTTTTGGAGTGCGAGTTTATAGATTGTAACCTAAGTAATGTGAATTTGGTAAACACGACTTTTAAAGAAGTCAAATTTTCACATTGCAAACTTATGGGTTTAGCTTTCCACACATGTAACAGTTTTTTAATGGACTTCTCCTTTTATGATTGTAATTTGAATTTTTCCATATTTACCGAATTAAAATTAATTGGTCAGGTATTTAAAGCCTGTAACCTTTCAGAAGCAGATTTTAGTGACTGTGACCTAAGTAATGCCAAGTTCGTAGATTGTAATTTAGAACGTACCATCTTTTCAAGAACCAATTTACAAAAGGCAGATTTTAGCACAGCAACCCATTTTAACATAGACCTAGAAAACAACATGGTAAAAGGCGCCATCTTTTCCAGTGACATGCTAGAAGGTCTATTGCATAAGTATAAATTGAAGATATTGAAGTAATTTTAAATTATAAGTATATGTATGAATATCAATTTGTTAAAATAAACCTTGGAGGTATTTTTACCGCAAAGCCCAGCTCAAATTATAAAGAAATTATATCATCTAAAGCAAAGGAAGGGTGGCGATTTGTTCAAATTTTCGCACCAGCGACCTCAGGGTATGGAGCCGCATCTTACTTTGAATTGATTTTTGAGAAAAAGGTAGACTAGCATCGTCATTCATTTTGAACACTCTAACTGTCCAAATCGTAAAGTGATAGACGCTAATTATTCAATTGCCGAAACCCTCCAAATAACACCACCATCATCATCATTCACCAAAAGAGATCCATCTGGGGCAACGGTCACTCCAACTGGTCTACCATATACTTCACCAGCTGCTTCATCAGCAATAAAACCAGTTAAAAAGTCAACTGGTTTTTGAGGTTTACCGTTTTGAAAAGGGACGAATACCACCTTATAACCAGCAAATTCCGCTCGGTTCCATGAACCATGTTGACCAACAAATGCTCCATTTTTATACTTCTCAGGAAATTGTGAAGCGGTATAAAACGTAAGCCCTAAAGAAGCGGTATGGCTACCCAAAGGCACATCGGGAACTATAGTCATATCTACAAGGTTTTGGTGCGGATCATCTTCCCATCTTGGATCATTTATATCTCCATAATAACTATAAGGCCATCCATACCACCCTCCTTTTTTCACACTGGTTAGGTAATCGGGCACTAAATTATTACCAATCTTATCACGTTCGTTAACAGCCGTCCATAATTCACCAGTAACCGGGTTCCAATCCATCCCCACCGGATTACGTATACCACTTGCGTATATTATTTCATCAGACCCATCTGTATTTACCTCTAAAATAGCAGCACGTCTTTCCTCTTTATCCATACCCTGCTCCCCCACATTACTTGCCGATCCAACCGAGATATATAACTTATTTCCTTCCTTATTCGCAATAACATTACGTGTCCAATGGTTATTATAGCCACTTGCAGACAAAGCAACTATTTTTTCTCCTTCCCCTTCAACCTTGTTCTGACCTTCCTTGTAAGCATACCTATAAAGCCCATCTGTATTAGCGATATAGAAATATCCATCTAAAACCAACATCCCTAAATTTTGATTCAGTTGATCTTTAAACACATATCTTTCATCTATTACACCATCCATGTCGTTATCACGTAATAATGTAATCCTATCAGCGCTATTTTTCGTGTTAGATTCTGCGACAAAAATGTCATTATTAGGTGCAACATATGTCCACCTTGGATGATCTAAATCTTGAGCAAATATTGTAACTTCAAAACCTATTGGGGCTTTGGGCAACTTGTTTGATGGCCACGCTATAATTTTACTGTTTTTAGTAACGGATTCAGATGAATATGGAGGTACTAATTCCAAAGGTCCAATAGCGGTTTCCACAACCGATGATCCCGTATTTCGCCATTTTTCTTTTGAATTTTCAGTTAACTGTTTTTACTACTACAGCTCATTAAAATTGTAGTGGACGCTAGTATATATAGAATTGTTTTCATAGTATTGGTTTACTCTCAAAATTATAGCAACCGTATTAAAAAGTCTACCAAATACACCTGTTTACAAATACTTTAACAGATTTATAGAAAAAGTTTAAAATATTGATTTTTAAGACTCTAAACAGGTAAAATTGAAATTTTTAAGATTAACATTATCCATTTTAATTGAGTAAAGAATCGTATTAATTTGAGCCCAAATTTTAAATAATTAACTTTCTTTCATAATTAAGATTGATGACCAAAGAAATAAAAGCAAAAATCATTCAAGTTTGCGATGCTAAAATCGCAGCAAAAGGGGAAAAAGTAGGGCTGTCTTTCTATGCCTTTTTTAAAAATAAAAATGACCATCCAGAACTATTGATGGAAGTTGCCCAATGGTGGATATTAGAAAACAAGTTAGACCATTTTGAGAAGGCGATAAAGATAAGGGATATGATAAAATCTTTAAATTAACCTGTAATGAAAAACAGTTTTCACGTGCTACTTCTACTGTTGTTTCTAACTGGTTGCCAGCAACAAAATGTCAACCGTGCCGCAGTAGTTAAATCATATTACAGTGCTTTTGATTCAGGAAATTACAACGCTTTAAAAGCAATTACCAATGATAGTGTTACAATAATTTCTGGCGACTTTACAACAAACTATGATAAAGAAGCTTTTTATGAATTCTATAAATGGGATTCCATTTTTAAACCTACTTACAACACTATTGAAATAGAAGAAGAGAACAATACTGTTTTAGTTACCGTTGCTCAAAAAAATAAAAGAAACAGTTTTTTACAAAACAACCCTCTAAAATTTAAGGTCAGGGTTTCATTTACCAGTGGAAAAATCTCCAAATTAGAAGAACTTGAATATATTAATGTTAATTGGAATGAATGGAACCAGCAAAAAAATGCCTTAGTAGAATGGGTACAACTGAATCACCCAGAATTAGATGGTTTTGTGAATGACATGACCATGAAGGGAGCTATGGATTATTTGAAAGCGATTGAGCTATTTAAATCAAGAAGCAATAGAGAAATTAAACAATGAGGAAACTAATGAATTTATTTCTTTTTATAGTTTCCACTATAATTATATCTGGATTATATGGCATAATACATAATCAAGTAACGTTTACCATATCTTCTGAATACTTTACTCATTTTAAATTTATTCAACACCATCTTCCTGAATATTTTATAAAACCAGCAAGATTAGGTGCCAGTGTAATAGGTTGGAATTCCACTTGGTGGGTAGGTCTAATTTTTGGTTTCATTCTAGGATCACTATGGATAAGGAACGATACTCTTACAATTAAAGATAGGTTTAAAGCATTTAGTACAATTTGTATTACTACTATTACGGTTGGTACGATAGGATATCTTATTGCTCATCTACAATGGCAACCAACAAAACATTATGAAGTAATAAATTTCCCTAATTACGGAGGAATTATTGATGAATCAATCCAAAGTATGACCAATCCATACGCATTTTTAAGGGCAGGAACCGTTCATAATTTCAGCTATATAGGAGGCATATTGGGCTTACTTCTTAGTATTTTCCAATTATGGAAGCATCTTAGAAATGAAATTTAATATAATGAACAAAATACACCATACCGCCATCATTTGCTCTAATTACGAAATTTCCAAAAAATTCTACACCCATGTTTTGGGCTTAGAAATAATTCGTGAGGTGTATCGCCAAGAACGGCAGTCTTATAAATTGGATTTAGCTTTGAACGGAGATTATATTATTGAGTTGTTTTCTTTCCCTAATCCACCAAAGAGACCTTCAAGGCCAGAAGCATGTGGTCTACGGCACTTGGCTTTTGAAGTAGATGATTTAGAAAAGATAATTGCCCATTGTAAATCCTACAATGTCATTGCAGAACCTATTAGAATTGATGAGTTCACCAACAAACGATTTACTTTTATTGCCGACCCTGACAACCTTCCTATAGAATTTTACGAAAAGTAAACCTATCCGTTTGTAAACGTTTAATTTGTATATTGTTACAAATACCGAAGTATGAAAATTCTACTATTACTCCTTCTATCGACCACTGCTATGGTCCATGCACAGAACACCATATCATTTGAGCCTGAAATGACAAGTCCCAAAGCCAAATTAAGTCAGATAGAATGGCTGGCAGGTCATTGGAAAGGGGAAGCATTTGGTGGCATTGCTGAAGAAATATGGAGCCCACCTACAGATGGTAGCATGATGTTTTCTTTCCGACTAATTGATAAAGGCGCTGTAAGTTTTTATGAATTCGGACACATTATTGAGGTAGATGATACATTATTATTACAGCTAAAACACTTTGATGGTGATTTGGGCGGTTGGGAACAAAAAGATGAAACCGTAGATTTTATATTGGTAAAAGTCGAAGAGAATAAATTTTACTTTGACAATTTTACTATTGAACGTATTTCTGATACAGAGATAAACATGTATGTGGAAGTCAGTGAAGAAGAAGGCACATCAAATGAAATAACTTTCAACTATCACAGACAATGAAAAGAGAATGTTTAGAATGCGGTTCAGAAGTTATTGGTAGAATAGATAAGAAATTCTGCAATGATTATTGCCGCAACATATATAACAACAAAGTAAACCCTGCTAGCAAGCAGCTTATAAGAAATATCAATAATAGGCTACGTAAAAATTACCGAGTACTGGATAGTTTTCAATTAAAGGACGGAAAAACCAAAACCACGGGCACACGCTTGATCGATAAAGGCTTTGACTTCAATTATGTTACCAATTTATATACCACCAAAAAAGGTACTACCTATTACTTTCTTTATGATTTAGGATATCTCCCATTGGATAATGATTTCTATATGATAGTAAAGAGAGAATAGCAAGCCCCCTAGCCCCCAAAGGGGGAATATTATTGATATAAAAAAGGTTTCCTAATAGGAAACCTTCATGTATTTTAAGCTCCCCTTTGGGGTTGGGGGCTAGCTCTATTTCCAATTATGACCACTTAATTTTAGAGCGGCCACAACAATGTCTTTTCTACTAATTTGCCCTACTAAGATATCATTACGCATTACAGGTAATCTTCTTCTGTTGTGCTGGGCAAAAATACCCGCAGCATCAAAAATGGAGATATCATGCGGAATAGTTTCCACCGTTTTGGTCATAAACTTCTCAACACTTTTATCTAAAATAGGCTGATTGAAATACCTACTTTCAGAAATTTGTTTCATACAATCGGCTTCAGAAATGATACCTACTAGAAAACCGTTTCCGTCTAAAACAGGTCCACCAGAAATGCGATGTTTGGCAAATTTCTCCATAACGTCTAAAATTGAATCATCTGGCGAAAAAGTGATTAACTTAGTGGTCATGTAATCGGCCACAAGAATTGGTGCTTCAAATTCTTTTTTAAATACCTTTCTAACGCCTTGAAAGCTTTTGATTCCCATGATAGTATGTTTAGAGGTTGATTACTAAAGATAATAAATAAAATGAAATTTGCTAATAATTTTCGATGTATGTCAATTAATACTCAAAATTTTAATACATTTTAAAAGAATATCGCAATTATGAAAAAAACACCAACCGTATTAACCCTACTACTTATTATTCTTGCCACTTATTGGAGTTTTAGAGTGCTTTTACCTCAATATACGGAAGGGGAAACTGTTGCTGAAACTCAGTTTTCAACAGACAGAGCCTTAGTACATGTAAAAGAAATGTCTAAAGAACCACATGGTGTTGGTTTTCCTGCACATACCACGGTACGTAATTATATAACAGAGCAACTACGATCGTTAGGGTTAGAAACTACATTACAAGAGGGCTATACGGCCGGGGATTGGGGCAACCTAAGCAAAGCCGAAAATGTACTTGCTAGAATTAAAGGCACCGAATCTAGAAAAGCACTTTTGTTATTGAGCCACTATGATAGTAATCCTCATTCATCATTAGGTGCCAGTGATGCTGCAAGTGGAGTTGCCACTATCATAGAAGGTATACGTGCATTTTTAAAAACCAACACACCACCCAAAAACGATATTATAATTTTAATTTCAGATGCCGAAGAATTAGGACTCAACGGAGCAGACCTTTTTGTTGATAAGCATGAATGGTTAAAAGATGTGGGCCTAGTGCTCAATTTTGAGGCTCGCGGTAGTGGCGGACCAAGCTATATGCTCATGGAAACCAATAGGGGAAACAGCAGGTTAATTTCTGAATTTATAGCCGCTAAACCTGATTACCCCGTGGCAAATTCTTTGGCATACAGTATATACAAAATGTTACCTAATGACACTGACCTAACCGTATTTAGGGAAGATGGCGATGTTGAGGGCTTCAATTTTGCGTTTATAGATGATCATTTTGACTATCATACCCAAATTGATAATTATGAAAGACTAGATAGAAATACGCTTGCACACCAAGGTAGTTACTTAATGCCCTTACTAAAGCATTTTAGCAACACTGACCTCACGAATTTGAAAAGTTTAGATGACAATGTGTATTTTAACGTTCCCTTTTTTAAGATGGTTTCTTATCCATTTAGCTGGATCATGCCAATGTTGATATTTGCCATTCTCATTTTTATCTTATTATTGATTTTAGGATTCAAGAAAAAAGTATTGAATGCCAAAGATGTATTCAAAGGATTTCTACCTGTACTATTAACCTTAGTTGTCAATGGCATTGTTGGGTATTACAGTTGGCAATTTTTAAAATGGGTGTATCCTGGATATACTGATATTCTTCATGGTTTTACATACAACGGTCATGCCTATATCTTTGCATTCGCCCTATTCTCACTTAGTACATGCTTCTATGCATATTATAGGTTTAGGGTTATCAAGACAGCTAATCTGTTAGTTGCTCCGTTTATTATCTGGATAATTATTTGTGGCTTGGTAGCCATATATTTAAAAGGAGCCGCCTTTTTTATTGTGCCTTTATACAGTTTTTTGGTCGCATTTTATGTTCATATCAACCAGAAAAATCCGAATCCGTTTTTATTGTTGTTCTTAGGTATACCGGCACTGTTCATATTTGCTCCGTTTGTACAAATGTTCCCGGTTGGTCTAGGGCTTAAAATGATGGTTGCATCTACCCTATTTACTACACTCATCTTCTTTTTGTTACTGCCTTTAATATCAAAATACAGAAAAAAGGGTGCTTTGGCATTTTTAAGTTTTCTGTTGTTTGCCGGTTTTATGGTATCGGCCCATATGGATTCTGGGTTTACTAAAGATAGACCTAAACCAACAAGTTTATTGTATGTATTAAATGCAGATGACAATACCGCTATGTGGGCAACCTATGAGCATAAATTATCTGATTGGACCGCTCAATACATCATAGATAAGCTTGCCGTACCACCACAAATAAACGAAACCATTAGCAGTAAATATGGAACTGATTTCACCTATACATATGAAGCTCCACTTAAAAACATTCCAAAACCTACTATTGAGGTACAGTTAGACACTGTAATCAACAATGTACGTTCTATACGATTATGCATCACGCCCAATAGACCAATAAATCGTTTGGAAGTTTTCACTAATCCAGTTGACATCCTAAAGGCAGATGTGAACGGTATTCAATTGTCTGACCATTTTCTACAAAACAGAAATAGTGGTAGATTGATTACCAACTACATTAGTGATAAAAATTTTACCGATATTAATTTAGAATTTCCGGCAGACTCCCCTTTAGAACTGACATTTTATGAAGCCTCTAATGATTTATTAAACAACGAATTATTCTCTATACCTGAACGTAGAGAAGATCAAATACCAATGCCTTTTGTGTTGAACGATGCAATAGTAACCGTACAAAAATTAAAATTTGGTCAATAAAATAGGAATAATAGGTTGTGGCTGGCTTGGGTTGCCCCTAGCCGAAAGTTTAGTGAACGGCGGATTTGAAGTAAGGGGAACTACCACTTCTAAGAACAAAATGGCCGTTTTAGAGGAAAAAGGCATCCAACCATTTCAAATTTCTATTTCCGAGAAGGAAATCAATGGAGATATCCATGCTTTTCTTTCATCCATAGAAGTCCTAATTATAAATATTCCGCCTAAACTACGTGGCAAAGGTCCCAAGGAAAGCTATATTGATAAAATTAAACTACTGTACCTGACCATTAAAAAGTCTGACGTAAAAAATATCATATTCGCCAGCAGTACCGCTGTATATGGTGATGCAAAAGGTATCGTGACCGAAGAAACCAAGCCCCTACCTACTACAGCATCTGGCATTCAACTACTTCAGTGTGAAAACCTACTGAAAAACGACAAAGAACTGAATACCGTTATTATTAGATTTGGTGGATTAATCGGTCCTGATAGACACCCGATAACGATACTATCCGGCAGGAAAAATCTGAGTAACGGAGATGCCCCTATCAATTTAATTCATTTGGATGATTGTATCGGTATTATTAAAACGATTATTGAACATAAGCATTTTAACGATGTCTTAAATGCCGTATATCCAGAGCATCCTACTAAAAAAGAATACTATACCCAAGCAGCCATAAAGAGAGGCTTGGAACCACCCACATACCATTCCACCGGCAAAAACCTTAAATTAATTCAATTTTGTAAGATTTTTCTTATTAATAATTATCATTTTCATACCCCGCTAAATTGATCATTTACAACACTAGAATATCCTTTCACAACAAAACCTGAAAATCAGCGTTAATATAATGTTGACTTTCAACTACTTATCGACGTAATACATACCTTTGTTTAACAATATAAAACCATAATGTTATGAAGAAAGATAAATTACGGGAGAGGGTTTTAGTTGAATTAGAGAAGCTCATCTCCCTAAGTTGTAAGAACCCAACAGGTTCTAAAAAATATGAAGATTTGCATGTAGCACTTTTAAAAAAGCATTACAGTGCTACCAATGTAACCATAGACTATCACCGTCATAGAATTCAAATGGAGGTTATAGAAGATGTTAGTCTATATGACCCTAAAACGGTAAATACATATTTACCTACATTCTACATGAATCTATTATTCAACAATCTATGTAATTTCTTGATTTCATGTGTAGAAAAAGACAATAAAAGTATTGGTTTTTACACCCAACTTTTAAACTCTTTCAAAGGTTCAAAAAACCAATTAGAGTTAGCTTAAAAAACCCTATTCGTTGTAAATTAAAGACGCCAGAACAGGCGTCTTTTTTTGTGTTTGGAACATTTAAACCTTTCCTTAACAAGATCATACAGAATAATTTAATAGTTTAGCGCACTTTAAAAGAATCAGATAAATGAAAAAATCAGTTTTAATATTAGTAGCGGCCATTTTACTATCGGGCAGCTATGGATATGCACAGACCAAATCAGAATTACTTAAACATTACGAAGCATTTTATGACCAAATGAGGTTACAAGGTGATGTAGATGGTGTAATTAATGCCCTAACTCACCTAAACGTGCTATCACCATCAAAAGAAAGAAATGATACCCTAGCCTATATTTATGCCAATGACAACCAACATTTACAGGCATTGAATATTATAGGGATTGAAAAACTGGATTCAGATTCTAACTTGGCCATACAGGTAAAAGCGGTTTCTTTAAAAGCTTTGAACCAACCAAAAAGGGCGTTAGAGCAATTTGAAGCATTATATACCAGAGAGCCAAATGCCTACCTTGCTTATGAACTAGCAGACCTTAAGGTACAAACAGGAGATAATGTAGGCGCAATGAAACATGTTGAATATGGTATTGCAAATGCCAAAGACGATATGAAATATGCATTTTATGAGCGTCAGCAACCATACGAAGTACCTTTAAAAGCCGCCTTTATTCATGTAAAGGCACTTATACAGTACAATATGGACAAAACTAATATTGACCAAGCTATAGCTACTTTGGACGAAGCTTTGGCCATTGATCCCAATTTTAATTTGGCCAGCTTAAGCAAGCAAGCATTGACTTCCCGAAAAGAAGCACCTACCGAGAAAAAATAATGTCACTTAAGTTTAAAAAAAAGGCGAATCACTTGATTCGCCTTTTTTTATTAATTTGTTTTTAGCTTTTCTAAAAGAGTATTGTCCGTTTCTTTTTTCAGCTCTACCAACTCATCTACCAAATCATTAGGTACCGCAATAGACAGCACATAATGTGCTACCTTCCATTGTCCATCTATCTTTTTCAATACTCCCGATCCACGGCAAATTTTCATTTGTGTATCTAAAAGCTCATCGAACCATGCAAAATCGGCTTCATTATTTATATAAATATTACGCTCAACCGCAGTAAAATTCCAAGCTTTTCCTTTGTCAAAATAAGGTTTTGAAAAACTCATAAACGCATTTCTTTGCCAATTCTCGGTAGCATCGGTACCTATAAATACAGCATCATTCGTCATTAAATCAAAATAGGCGTCAAAGTCTGCAGAACCGGCCGCTGCATGCCAACTGTTCAAAGTTTCGGTAATTTGTGCTTTCTCATTATTCTGTGAAAAAATAAATGAGGAGAACAGTAATATAAATAGGCTAATTTTCTTCATTCTTAAGTAGTTCTTCTGGCAACGTATTGTTGACCACAACGTTAAATTGATTTCTAAGATCATTATAGGCCTTTATCATCTGAATCATAGATTCCGTAGGATTTTGTCTATACTCCAAATCGCCCTTCGTTTTTAAAACAAAGGTTTTGAACAGTTTCTGCCTACCCTTAATTTGTTGGATATTGAATTTTTCAGGGTATTCGCTTTCTTCTAGTTTTTTTTGATTTTCTATAATCTCATCGATCACAAGTTCAAAATCTTCTATGTAATCAGAAGAATACATTTTATCAAAACTTTTATCCAAGGCGTTATATTCCAACCAATCTTTTAAAATAGCATGGGCTTTGGTATCTAAGCCAATTTTTACGGGCAGGCTGTCTTTTGTAGACTGCCAAAGAGATTCATGTACAACCGTGGTTTCCTTTGCTTCCTCTTTGCAAGAGGCAACTAGGATTATGAGTGATAAAAAAAAGATAATTTTGGACATAAGCGAATGTACAAATTTTAAGAAAAGGTATCTTTATCTCAAATTCATTTAACGAAAAATTTAATGCCGAAATATATTTTGATTATTGGGGCCTGTGGTCAAATTGGAACAGAACTAACCTTAACCCTTAGGGAGAAATACGGTAGTGAGTATGTAATTGCCAGTGATATTAGGGAAGGTAATGAAGATTTAATGCAATCTGGACCATTTGAAATATTAGATGCCACTAATTATGACGCGCTTGAAGAGGTCATTGCCTATTACGAAATTTCTGAAGTGTATTTAATGGCCGCTATGCTTAGTGCAACGGCAGAGAAATTTCCGATGCGTGCATGGAATTTGAACATGAATACCCTTTTCAATGTATTGAATTTGGCAAAGGAGAAAAAAATAGATAAGATCTTCTGGCCATCAAGTATCGCCGTTTTTGGTCCGAATACCCCAAAAGACGATACTCCGCAAAATACCATAATGGAGCCAAGTACGGTTTATGGTATTAGTAAGCAAAGCGGTGAACGTTGGTGCGAGTATTATTTCAAAAAATTTGACGTAGATGTAAGAAGCATTAGATACCCAGGCCTTATTAGCTGGAAAACCATGCCAGGTGGCGGAACAACTGATTATGCCGTGGAAATATACCATAAAGCACTTTCAGAAGGCTCATACACCTGTTTCTTGGAAGAAGACACTAAATTACCTATGATGTTCATGGACGATGCCATACGTGCCACATTACAAATCATGGAAGCCCCATCTGAGAACATCAAAGAGCGTTCTGCCTATAATTTGGCAGCAATGAGTTTTACGCCCAAAGAAATGGCCGAAAATATAAAAGCTGTGATCCCTGAATTTGAAATGGCCTATGAACCGGATTTTAGGCAAGAAATTGCCAATTCATGGCCAAGTAGTATTGATGATAGCAGTGCCCAAAAAGATTGGAATTGGAATGCAGAATTTGACCTTGAAAAAACTACTGAAACAATGTTGGAAAATTTGAAGAACAGGATTTAGCCTGTTCTTCAAATGAATATTTAGTTACTAAACTTCAATCGTTTTTCAATTGCCATGATCATGGCATTGGCGATATCTTTACCTGTAGCATTTTCAATACCTTCTAAACCTGGTGATGAGTTAACTTCCAATAGCAACGGTCCTTTGTTAGATCGTATGATATCTACGCCCGCAACGGCAAGGTTCAATACTTTAGCGGCTTTTAAAGCCAACTTCTTTTCATCAGCTGTAATCTTAACGATTGATGCGGTACCACCTTGGTGAATATTGGCCCTAAATTCTCCTTTTTGGGCTTGGCGCTGCATACTGGCCACTACCCTACCGTTCACCACAAAACAACGGATATCTTGTCCGTTTGCTTCTTTAATAAACTCTTGTACCAAAATGTTGGTGTTAACACTCTTAAAGGCATTGATTACACTTTCAGCGGCCTTATTGGTTTCGGCAAGAACAACACCCTTACCTTGGGTACTTTCCAAAAGTTTAATGATCAATGGTGCACCGTTGACCATTTTGATCAAGTCTTTGGTATCCATAGGTGATTTTGCAAAACCGGTGATAGGAATATGGATATCATAGTTTGAAAACAACTGTGATGCGAACAATTTATCTCTGGATTGTGTAATAGCCTCTGCCGAATTCTGACAGTACACCCCTAGATTGTTAAACTGACGGATCAATGCGCAACCGTAGAATGTTACGGATGGCTTTATTCTTGGTATTACCGCATCATAATCTTTAAGAATAATACCACCCCGATATCTAATTTCGGGCGAATGGGCATCAAGCTTCATATAGGCTTGCTCAACATTTAAGAAATGTATTTCATGACCCCTTGCCTCTGCGGCTTCCATGATTCTCTTATTGCTGTACAAATTTGGATTACTGGCCAAAAGAGCAATCTTTAGTCCTGATTTTTCTTTAAAATAAGGAGCGTAAAGCTTATTGACCTCTTGATCTTCAAACGATCCTAATTGATAGTTTACCGCAGGGTTTACAATAAAGCGCTCATTTAAAGCCTCTCTACCTAAAAGCATACGGAACTCCATAGTATCTCTATTGGCCAATGTCAATTCAATATCAAATGTGGCATCACCTAAGGTAACCGGTGTTTTTATCACCAGACGTTCTTCTGATATACCCGATGAACTTTTAACCATACGACGGGCAATCAACCTTGCTTGGCATTCAATGGCAATACTACGGTTTTCTTGAAGCGGACTAACCTCAAATTTTACCCATTCCTGACCTCCTTTTGATACTATTTTTAAATTAGTAGCTTGTATGGAAGATGTTTTTGCTCCAGAGTCTACCCTGGCTTTAATTGCCGGTATACCCAGGTCATTGAACACACACCACTCTTCACTACCTATTATTTTTAAATTATCCAATTCTGTTTATTTTTAGCTCCTTTTAAATACGGAGTTTTCTTATTTCTTTTTAAGCTCAAATAAATCTGTTCTTCTATCACGAAGATTACGTACTGCACCAAACTGATTTAGTTCACGTAATAAACTAATATCAACATCGGCAATTAAGATCATTTCGGTATTCGGTGTTGCCTCCGCTTTGATTCCGTTTGTTGGAAAAGAGAAATCGCACGGTGTAAAAACCATTGACTGGGCAAACTGAATATCCATATTCTGAACATTTGGCAAGTTACCCACACTACCTGCAATAGCAACATAACATTCATTTTCTATTGCTCTAGCCTGCGCACAATTACGCACTCTAGAATAACCATTTTGGGTATCTGTCAAGAAAGGAACGAACAAAATATCCATACCTTCATCTGCAAGCAGTCTACTAAGCTCAGGAAACTCAGAATCATAGCACACCAACACCCCAATTTTACCACAATCAGTATCAAAAGCCTTTAATTGATTACCGCCTTGCATTCCCCAAACCTTGGCTTCATCTGGTGTTACGTGAAGTTTTTCATAGCGCTCCATACTACCATCCCTTCTACATAAATACCCCACATTGTACAAGCGACCATCGATCATTTCCGGCATACTACCTGTAATGATATTAATGTTGTACGATATGGAAAACTCAGAGAATTTTTGGGCAATTGCCTGTGTATGCTTTGCCAATTCACGAATAGCATCTGGCGTAGACATATGATTGTTAACCGCCATTAAGGGTGCGTTAAAAAACTCCGGAAACAATGCAAAGTCTGATCGGTAACCAGAAACGGCGTCGATAAAATACTCTGCCTGCTCCAACAATTCATCTAGATCCTTGTACGGTCTCATTTGCCATTGAATCAACCCTAATCTAATTACGGTTTTTTTAGTAGCGGCTTTTTTAGACGGTTTTTGGTAATAGATATTATCCCACTCCATCAAAATAGCAAAATCTTGAGAAGCCTTATCGCCATCTAAATACCCTTTCATTACCTTGGCAGGATGAAAGTCATTACTGATCTGAAAATTCAGTACAGGATCTTGAATCTCTTTTCTACGAACCTTATCAATGTATTCTTTGGGTGATAGTTTTGATGCATAGGCATGGTAATTTGGCATTCTACCACCAAAAACAATGCTTTTTAAGTTTAACTTTTCACAAAGCTCTTTTCTATAATCATATAAACGACGCCCTAAACGAAGACCCCTAAAGCTTGGCTTTATAAACACCTCAATACCATAGAGCACATCACCCTCATTATCATGGGTGTCAAAAGAGTATTTGCCCGTAATCTGCTCATAGGTATGGTTGTCATCAAAAGCATCATAATCTACGACAATAGAAAGGGCTACCCCTGCAAGTTGACCATTGATCTTAATAACGACCTGACCCTCAGGAAACTTTTCGATCAACGATTTTATATGTTTCTCTTTCCAATATGAACCCGGCATATTGGTGTAGGCAGAAATCATAGCAGTTTTAAGTTCTTGATAATCATCAAGGTCCAAAAACTTTAATTCAATATTTTCAATTTCATCAATTTTCATATACCTGTTGTAAGCACAACGATAATTAGTTTTATAGTTTTATTGGTAATCCATTTTGGGACAGTCCCAAAGGACAATCGGAAATTGTAATCGTAACATCTCGCATTGCGAGAAAGACCTGGTTTTCCGGTCTACAAAAAATAGACCGGATGTATTATTCTCTAAAGTGCAGGAGCAACTTGAGCGATAGAAAAACTAATCTTCATCATCGCCATCCACCATATCCTCAGGATTTGGTTCTACAACGGCAGTTGGATCATCATCATCAAAATCTTCATAATCATCCTCGTCATAATTCTCCATTGTATATTCAAGCTTAGCACTGATTTTTACTAAATACTTAGTGTCTTCGGTCAATACCTCAACAGCTTCTATACGCTCTCCTTGAGCATTTCTAAAGGAGATAATATTACGGTCATCATACCCATCCGGGTATCTTTCTACCAACAGTTTCAACACTTCTGGTGTCAATTTTTTAAAGTCGACTATGACTCTTTTTAAATGTGCGTTCTTGTCCATAATTACATGTCTAATAGGTAAGCAAAAATTAAGGGCGCAACAATTGTCGCATCACTTTCAATTATATATTTGGGTGTATTGATATCTAATTTTCCCCAGGTAATTTTTTCATTTGGTACAGCGCCCGAGTATGAACCATAACTTGTGGTACTGTCGCTAATTTGGCAGAAATAGCTCCAGAACGGAGTATCTGTACGTTCCATATCTTGATACAGCATTGGTACAACACAAATAGGAAAATCTCCGGCGATACCTCCACCAATTTGGAAGAACCCAATTCCGTTTTCAGAATTTGCCGTATACCAGTCTGCCAAGAAGGTCATGTATTCAATACCAGATTTCATGGTACTTGCCTTTAGTTCACCTTTCATTACATACGATGCAAAAATGTTACCCATAGTACTATCTTCCCAACCTGGGCAAATAATAGGCAGGTTCTTTTCTGCAGCAGCGTACATCCAAGAATCTTTAAGGTCTATTTCATAATATTCCTCTAACACTCCGGAAAGTAACATTTTGTACATGAACTCATGTGGCAAATAACGCTCGCCCTTATCATCTGCATCTTTCCAAATTTTGAAAATATGCTCTTGCAATCTTCTAAAAGCTTCCTCTTCTGGAATACAAGTATCGGTAACCCTATTCAAGCCTTTTTCCAACAGGTCCCACTCGTCTTGCGGAGTCAGATCTCTATAATTAGGTACACGCTTGTAATGAGAATGCGCCACCAAATTCATAATATCCTCTTCTAAATTGGCACCGGTACAGGAAATGATCTGTACCTTATCTTGGCGTATAACCTCTGCAAAGATCTTACCCAATTCAGCAGTAGACATAGCACCGGCCAAAGAAACCAACATTTTGGCACCGTTGTCCAGCTGTTCTTCATACCCTTTGGCAGCATCTACCAAAGCAGCCGCATTAAAGTGTAAATAATATTTTTCTATGAAATTGGTGATTGCACCTTTAGTCTTCGTCATCTTCGAATCTTGAATTTGTATTTGCTTTATAATCAATATCAAAAGTATTGTCATACTCTTGATCTATGTCTTGCCCCGCAAATTTATAGCTGAGCATTTTGTAATATAATTTAGCCGCCAAAAAGTCTGACGATTTATCATTTTTGTTAGGGCAAAGTTCAACAATGTCAAAACCTACCACGTTCTTATCTTCAAAAACCTGCTTTAAAAACTCCAAGGTCTCATACCAAAGTAGTCCTCCTGGTTCTGGTGTACCGGTAGAAGGCATAATGGACGGATCAAAAGCATCAAGGTCCAATGTTATAAAGACATTTTCGGTCATTGCTTCTATAACCTTATCTGACCAATATTCATCAGCAACCATATCATGGGCAAAAAAAGTTTTTTCCTCATCCAATACAGTCTTTTCAATCACATCCATAGAACGAATACCTACCTGAACCAAATTGGTAGTCTGGCTAGCTTCGTATACGGCACAGGCATGGTTATACTTTGTACCTTCATAAGATTCCCTAAGATCCGCATGTGCATCTATCTGCAATACCGTTAAATTATCAAAACACTCGTTAAAGGCTCTAATAGAACCAATAGATATTGAATGTTCACCGCCAAAAAGGGTTACAAACTTGTTACGTTTAATAAAATCTTTGGTAATGTTATGTACCTCATTTACCATTGCCTCTGGAGAACTATTCTCTGTAATTGGCTCAGTTAAATGAATACCCTGCTTGTAGACTTCAGAATCGGTTTCAATATCATACAATTCCATGTTTTCCGAAGCTTCCAAGAAAGCTTCAGGACCTTTGTCCGCTCCTTTACCCCAAGTACTTGTTCCGTCATAAGGAACAGGTATCAAGATAATTTTGGATTTTTCTAGTTGTGCGAATTCATCGGAAATACCGGCATAATTCTTAGATGTACTCATGATATATTAGCTATTGTTAAGTGGTTTTTTAGTAATATTTTCAATTTTATATACGTATTTCTATTTCTATCGGTCTTTGTTACCGGATTATTTTTATTCATTTTCTGGCTCTACCTCATAACCCAGAATATTTAGCAGGTCTTCTGCTTTTTGCTGGGACCTAAAGAGTTTGTAAGTGAAGTTACCGTTTTCATCTTTATCAATCAAAATATGTTTTGGCTGTGGAATTAAACAGTGCTGTAAACCACCATACCCGCCAATGGTCTCTTGATAGGCTCCAGTATTGAAAAAACCTATATACAACGGTTTTTCCCTTTTATACTTAGGCAAATAAATAGCGTTCATGTTCTGCTCACTGTTATAATAGTCATCACTATCACAAGTTAGTCCGCCCAACAATACACGCTCATACTCATCATTCCACCTATTGATCGGTAACATGATAAATCTTTTATTGATTGCCCAAGTATCTGGCAATGTGGTTATAAAAGAAGAATCTATCATATTCCACTTTTCGCGATCATTCTGTTGTTTTTGATATAAGATCTCATAAATGGCACCACCACTTTCACCTACAGTAAAGCTACCGAATTCGGTAAAAATATGAGGAACGGGCACATCTGCTTCTGAGCAAGTGATATTGATCTGATTTAAAATTTCATTGATCATGTATTGGTAATCATACTCAAAAGCCAGGGTGTTCTTTATAGGGAAGCCGCCACCAATATTTAAACTGTCCAATGATGGGCAAATTTTCTTTAGACGAACATAAACCTTAAGACATTTTACAAGCTCGTTCCAGTAATAAGCATTGTCACGAATACCGGTATTAATGAAGAAGTGAAGCATTTTAAGCTCTACCTTATCATTATCCTTGATCTGGTTCTCATAGAAAGGAACAATATTCTTATAGCCAATACCTAAACGAGAAGTATAAAATTCGAATTTAGGCTCTTCTTCAGATGCTATACGAATACCTACTTTAAAGGTGTCATTGATAGCATCTGAAAGTAAATCTATTTCTTCATAATTATCTATAATAGGAATACAGTTCTGGTGTCCATTATTTATTAAGCGAGCAATATTATCAATGTATTTTTCACGTTTAAATCCGTTACAGATAACAAAAGTGTCATTGCTTAATTTACCATCTGCTTTAAGTTTTTCAATGATATTGATATCAAAGGCAGAAGAGGTTTCCATATGAATATTGTTTTTTAAAGCTTCATGCATTATATGCTGAAAATGCGAGCTTTTAGTACAGTAACAATAGTGATATTTACCCTTGTAATTATTTTTTTCTATAGCATTTGCAAACCAGTTTTTTGCCCTTAGAATATTTTCTGAAATTTTAGGCAAATAAGTAAATTTCAAAGGGCTGCCATATTGCTTTACCAGCTCATTTAGAGGTATGCCGTGAAATTGTAGGTGTTCACCATCTAGATTGAACTCTTCTTGGGGGAAATAGTAAGTTTGATCAATTAGATCAATGTATTTGGTATTCATGAAATTGAATTATAATGAAATTTGATATTTGTTAAATATAGTAACTAGCCCAAAGACTTAAAGTTAAGAAAACGTAACCATGTTGAATAGTGTATCACACCAAAATTTGCCTCTGCGTAGTAGGAATAAAGAAGTAATCATGCTGACTTTGCATGATAGTAGAAAATGAATTGGAAGTTTGCTTTACTAATCGGCAACCTATCTTATAAGCCATTTGTGGGAAATACTTCCAATTTCCCTCAAACCCGAACATAGAATAACGATACATAATGTTCAGCTAAAAGCTTGAAATCTCCAACACACAAAGTTGTATATTAGGACATGACAAATGAAATCAAAAAAAATGAAAAAACAAGCGTTTTCATTTTTTTTACGACAATTAACATTTTTTTCAATTTTCATACTAAAAATAATTACCAACTTTACGATAACTACTTAATTTTCAAATTTTTACAAACACACAACACCAATGGAAAAAATTAATTTAAAACCGATTTTGGCAAGTATTTTACTGCTTTTGGCTTCAAGTTTGGTTGTATACGGTCAAATTCCGACCGGAATTTACACTGACACCGTACAAAACAACAAATCAAAAACAGTGCATCAAGTAAAAATAAACGGTGACTATTTCATCTATAACCAGTATGAAGTTGACCCTGCAAAATTCATTAAGACTGTAGGGGGTTTTTTTAAAATAGAGAACACCTCATCTCAAAATACCTTAGTAGTCCAATTGGAGTTTAACTCCGATTACGAAAAAGACGCCTTGAAACAACTTACCATACCTTTTAAAATGGATGGTGAAAATTTACAACTGCATTGGAGCCAAAAGTTAGCATTAGAGCCCACTACCCCAGCTGCCCAAGATTTAGATGGCGCTTGGCTCTTTGCCACTAGAGGACCAGATAATGGTCAAGAAAGACGTGGCGAAGAAAATTCTAGAAAAACATTGAAGTTATTAATGGACAATACATTTCAATGGATAGCGTATGACACTGAATCTTTTAGGTTTTCTGGTACAGGTGGTGGTAGCTACACCTCATTAGATGGTATATACACAGAACATATTGAATTCTTCTCAAAAGATGATACCAGAGTTGGGGCACAATTGAATTTTAATTATAACATAAAAGGAAAAGATTGGCACCACACAGGTAAAAACAGTAAAGGTGAACCTATGTATGAAATATGGAGCAAAAGATAACCAACCAGGATTTTACCCTAACATAGCACATTAATTTATTGATAATTAGCAAGTTCAATACTTAAAACTTAAAAAAACACTACCGTTTATCGAAAATAACATTAGATGACCATTACCCTTTCTTAGTTTTTATAGTTTAGCAGAAAATTCCTACTCATGTCTAACTACATTAACCTTTTCGGATTTTTTGCTATTTGTTTGGTAATTGCCTTTTTATGGGTATTCTTTTTTACCGAAAACAAAAATTGAATCCGAAAGGTTTAATGGTTATGACCAATATTTATGGCATAAAAAAGCCGATTTCAACAATCGGCTTTTTCAAACTAACTCAAACTAAGAACGTATCCCTTTATTAGGGCGCTGCAAAATTAGGGATCATTGTTTTCTACAAGGTCATTTGTACGTAAACATACTGTTATGAAATTGATATGTTCATTTCATAAAACCCTAAACACTTTCGCCTATTCATATTTCCATTATAATCCCGGTCTTTTCTATTATTCTTTGCTATTTTAGTTATAACCAAGAGAATAATAACGGGTATGGGTTTGTCACCTAAATCAAAAAGAAGATTACAACGTATTTTACCATTTGGTGTAATATGGTTTGTAATTGGTCTTTTTGTTTTATTTATTCAAGAAGCAGCTACCGGCAATAAAAACATAAACCCAAATGCAGCAATTACACTAACCCCTAAGGTATTTGTATTTGCTATGACCTCAGTAACGCTTATTGGTTTGTTGATGGGAACTATAGAAGTACTTTGGTTAGGTAATTTGTTCAACAATAAAAGCTTTTACAAGAAAATACTTTACAAACTTGGTCTGTATTCCTTTCTACTGCTGATTACCATTATAATTGTATATCCAATAGCCGCTTCTATAGAATTGGGCTTACCAGTATTTCATCAAATGGTATTACAAAAGTTATCTAATTTTTTAATAAGCCTAGACTTTTTAAGTACCATGGTTTCCATTGCAGTAAGCCTATTTGCCGGACTCTTCTATTCGGAAATTAGTCAGAATGTGGGTGATGCCGTACTCAAGAACTTTTTTACCGGAAAATACCACAAGCCCATTCAAGAAAAGCGCATATTTCTTTTTTGCGATATGAAATCGTCTACAACCATTGCAGAACATTTAGGGCATATTGAATATTTTAAAATGCTTAAAGCGTACTATGCAGATTTTACCAATGCCATCATCAATCATTCAGGTTCGGTTTATCAATACGTAGGCGATGAAATCATCATCTCCTGGAAGTATGAGGAAGGAATAAAAAACAACAACTGGATCAATTGCTTTTTAGCCATGAAACAAGACTTGCATAATAAGTCGGAATGGTACAAAAACAATTTTGGTTTAGCGCCCACTTTTAAATCTGGCTTTCACGTTGGCGAAGTAACAACCGGCGAAATAGGTACGATAAAAAAAGAAATTATATTTACCGGTGATGTTTTAAATACAACCGCAAGAATTCAAGGGCTCTGTAACACTTATAACGTTGACATTTTAATCTCTAAAGAGCTCATTAAAGAACTAAAACCAGAGGAAAGCTTGAAAATTATGTCACAAGGTATAGCCGAATTAAAGGGTAAGGAGGAAAAAATGGAACTTTTTACTTTAGTCTAAATTACCTATCTTAATTAAAGAAACATTTTATGAATATCCCTGATAAAAACACCCTATTTCCATTAGAAAACTATAAGAGATTGTGTTTTCTAAAAAACATCATTAAAAACCCGAATATTATTGTAGGTGATTATACCTATTATGATAATTTTGAAGACGTAGCCAATTTTGAGAAAAATGTAAAATATCATTTTGATTTTGTGGGCGATAAACTAATCTTTGGAAAGTTCTGCATGATTGCTTCAAATGTCACCTTTATTATGAACGGAGCCAATCATTTAAGCAACTCCATTTCAGCTTACCCATTTGCTATTTTCGGAAAGGATTGGCAACATGCCATGGATGGAAAAAACTACCCTACCAAAGGCAATACCGTAATAGGCAATGATGTGTGGATCGGCTACAACGCCACCATAATGCCCGGAGTAACCATTGGTGATGGGGCCATAATTGCAAGTAATGCAACCGTAACAAAAGATGTACTGCCATACTCCATTGTTGGCGGAAATCCCGCCAAGCTTATTAAGAAGCGATTCTCGGATAAAGAAATTGCTAAACTTTTAGAATTGAAATGGTGGAACTGGCCTATAGAGCAGATTACCGCAAATGTGCATCATCTTACAGGTGAAAATTTAGAAGAGCTAAATTAATTACTCGTAAACCTCAACAACCATTTCTATCTCTACAGCCATACCAACAGGTAAAGATACCATACCAACCGCGGCACGCGCATGTTTGCCATTTTCACCAAAAACTTCGACCATTAAATCTGAAAAACCATTGATCACTTTAGAATGATCTGTAAAATCTGGAGAAGCATTCACCATACCGTGTGCACTAACAATTCGTTTTACTTTGTTCAGGTTGCCCAGTTCGGCTTTTAAAACGGAAAGTTGATTAATACCCGCTTCTCTTGCCGCTTGGTAGCCCTGCTCTACGGTTAAACTATCGCCCAATTTACCTATCATGTACTCACCATTAGCTTGTTTTGGTCCTTTACCGGCTAAAAACAATAAATTTCCAGCTCTTACAACGTGTTGGTAGTTTGCAATGGGAACACCCTGATCTCTAAGTTCTATACCTAAACTATCTAACTTAGCTTCTGGGTTATAATTAGAATTTGCCGTTTCTTGAATTAATTCTTCCCGTTGTTGAGTTTCTTTGGTTTTATCTGCACAACTGATCAACAAAAAAGTTAGAACGATATATATAAAATGTTTCATTACGGGTCAGTTTATTTGAAATTATTATGGTTACAAGTTACCTAATACTTCATTATCAACATAATACCTTAAAATTCACTTGCCATTGTATTGCATAAAAAACACTAAATATTAAACAAATACTATTTTTTGTGTATTCTGTCGTAGTTAAGGTATCATTTTACTAAAAAAGCATTGATATTATTTCATTTTTATTAGTTTAGCAAATTAACCAAAACAACAACTAAATCAATTTAAATATGGAAAGTTCTACAGCGACTTCTAAGGTAAATGCGAATAGGCTCTTTTATGCCAGTTGCTTTGCCCTAATTACAACGGCATTCTCATTTGCCATAGCAGCAGGTATTTTAGATCAATTAAAAACGGAACTGGCATTAAGTGCAAGTCAAGCCGGTTTGATTACCTCTATGTGGTTTTTAGGTTTCCCCATAGCTATGGTAATCGGTGGTTTGATCTACCATAAAGTAGGGGGTAAAGTAATTATGCAATTTGCCTTTTTTGCGCATTCAATCGGTATTTTACTTTTAATATTCTCTGGCAACTATATAGGTCTTTTGATAGCCAACTTGCTTATAGGTCTTGGTAACGGTTGTACCGAAGCGGCATGTAACCCAATGATTGCAGATGCATACAAGGGAAACAGAATGAGCACAATGCTTAACCGTTTTCACATGTGGTTTCCTGGTGGAATAGCCGTTGGTAGCTTACTTTCTGGTTTTATGACAGATTTTGGTATTACCGGACAAAGTCAAGTATGGTTATTATTAATACCTGCGATAATTTATGCCTTTTTATTTTACGGACAAACTTGGCCTAAGGCTAAGATAGAGGAAGCGGCAACTATTAGCGGAAACCTGAAAGGCATGTTCACTCCCTTATTTTTATTCATAGGAGTTTGTATGGCATTAACTGCCATATCAGAATTTGGTCCTAACCAATGGGTAGGTCTAATTCTTTCTAAAAGTGGAGCAGAACCAACGCTAATATTAGCATTGACTGCCGGATTGATGGCCGTTGCAAGATTCTTTGGAGGTAGTATGGTTGCTCAGTTCAACCAAACAGGTGTGCTTTTGGGTTCTGCCGTACTTGCTACTTTAGGCATTTATCTTTTTAGTACACAAACTGGAACTATGGCTTACGTAGCCGCTATAATCTTTGCTCTGGGTGTTGCCTATTTCTGGCCTAATATGATTGGCTTAACCGCTACCAAAACTCCAAAAACCGGAGCTTTGGGCATGTCCATTATTGGTGCGATAGGAATGTTCTCTACATCAATTTTTCAACCAATCATTGGTGGTTGGATCGATGCAGATAGAGCTGCTGCCGAAGCCCAAGGGTTTACAGGTGATGAATTAGAATTGGTTTCCGGTCAAGAAACGTTAAGTACCATGGTACTGTTTCCTGCAATTCTAATTGTTTTGTTCACTATTCTCTATTTCTGGTTAAGAAGTAAAGAAAGTAAAGGAGAAATTGCTACGGCATAATTATGCCGATTAAAATAAAAAAAGCCGAGCAATAGATTTGCTCGGCTTTTTTTATTCGATTTTTTAAACTTATTCCAAAAGTAGCTCTAACAATTGAAAAGCTGCATCACTAATCTTTGTTCCAGGACCAAATACGGCAGTAGCCCCCGCTTCCTTCAAAAAGCCATAATCTTGTTTTGGCACCACTCCCCCAACAATGACCATAATGTCTTCACGGCCGTAGCTTTTTAGTTCCTTAATAACTTCGGGAACTAGTGTTTTATGTCCGCCAGCAAGTGATGAAATTCCTAAAATATGTACATCGTTTTCTACCGCCTGTTTTGCGGTTTCTTTTGGTGTTTGAAAAAGCGGACCTATATCTACATCGAATCCTAGATCGGCATAACCGGTTGCCACCACTTTAGCCCCACGATCATGACCGTCCTGTCCCATTTTAGCGACCATTATACGTGGTCTACGACCATCTTGCTCGGCAAACCGATCGGCTAACTCCTGCGCTTTTTTAAAGCTTTTATCTTCTTTGATTTCTCTTGAATACACGCCTGTAAATGAATTTATAATAGCTTTATGTCTGCCAAAAGCCTCTTCTAAAGCACTACTGATTTCACCTAAAGTTGCTCTTTCCCTTGCAGCAGATACCGCTAAAGCTAGCAAATTTTCTTCCGAATCACTATCATCCAATTTATTCTTTGCAGCGATAGTTAGTTCTTTCAGCTTTTGTGCAACCACTGCGGTATTTCTATTTGCCTTAACTTCTTCTAATCGTTGTAACTGCTGTCTTCGTACTTCTTTATTATCGACCTCCAAAATCTGAAGCTCATCTTCTTCTGTCAATTGATACTTATTGACCCCAACGATTACATCTTGTTCGCTATCTATACGCGCTTGTTTTCTTGCTGCGGCTTCTTCAATTCTGGTTTTAGGTATTCCAGTTTCTATAGCTTTGGTCATGCCGCCAAGGTTCTCTACTTCTTGCATCAACTCCCATGCCTTGTGCACCAAATCATGTGTTAGTTTCTCCACATAATAACTACCTGCCCAAGGGTCAACGGTTTTGGTCACGTTTGTTTCATGCTGCAAGTATAATTGTGTTTCCCTAGCTATACGTGCAGAAAAATCCGTAGGTAAGGCAATTGCCTCATCCAATGCATTGGTATGCAAACTTTGTGTACCGCCAAAAACGGCAGCCGCTGCCTCTATAGTAGTCCTTGCCACATTATTGAAAGGATCTTGCTCCGTTAAGCTCCAACCACTGGTTTGGCAATGTGTTCTCAGCATCAATGATTTTTCGTTCTTTGGATCAAATTCTTTCACCACCTTGGCCCACAACATTCTGGCAGCACGCATTTTGGCTATTTCCATAAAATGATTCATACCAATTCCCCAGAAAAAAGAAAGTCTAGGCGCAAAATCATCAATCTTCAAACCTGCTTTTAAGCCAGTTCTAATGTATTCCAAACCGTCTGACAACGTATATGCCAATTCTAAATGGGCAGGTGCACCAGCTTCGTGCATATGGTAACCAGATATACTTATACTATTGAACTTGGGCATATGTTTACTGGTATACTCAAAAATATCAGCAACCAATTGCATAGATGGTTTTGGTGGATAGATATACGTATTGCGCACCATAAACTCCTTGAGAATATCATTCTGTATAGTTCCAGATAACTTATCTAAAGAAACCCCTTGTTCTTCTGCCGCTACAATATAAAACGCCATTATAGGCAGCACGGCACCGTTCATGGTCATGGATACTGACATTTCATTCAAAGGAATACCTTTAAAAAGTACCTTCATGTCCTCAACCGTATCTATGGCAACACCCGCCTTACCTACATCGCCAACAACACGTTCATGATCACTATCATATCCTCTATGTGTAGGAAGATCAAAGGCGACCGACAAACCTTTTTGACCTGCTTTTAAATTTTTTCTATAGAATTCATTGCTCTCCTCTGCAGTGGAAAAACCGGCATATTGTCGTATGGTCCAAGGTCTTTGTACATACATGGTTGCATAAGGCCCTCTAAGAAACGGCGGTAAGCCCGCTGCAAAATTTAAATGCTCTACCTCCTCTAAATCTTGTTTGGCATATCTTTTTTTCAAAGGAATACTTTCGGCCGTAGTAAACAAGGTATTCTTCAAATCTTTACTAATGGCATTTTGTTGCTTACCATTATCAAGAAAAGTGTCTAGTTGTATATGTTGCAAGTCTTTTCTACTCATGTGATAAACGGTTTTGCTCTAATTCCTCTGCCAATCTTTTTTCTATGATAGGCGTAATCAAGGTTTTTCTTGGATTCTTTTTCACGAACGGATATAATTCTAATGCTTCGCCCATTTTATCCGCTTCGTTTTGAAATACATTGCTACCCACTAATACTACCTTCTTGGCATCAAACTTCTCTTGTTGTTTACGGGCACTATCGGCAATTTTATTTTGTATGGTATGATTTTTTAATTGCTTTAAGAAACCCCCATCTTTTTCTATCGCCTTAAATAAAAGTAAAGCCTTCTCTGCCAATTGATGCGTAATAGTTTCTATGTAATAGCTACCTTCAGTTGCATTTTCCACCTTATCAAAATAGCTTTCTTCTTTTAATAAAATAAGTTGATTCAAGGCGATACGATTGGCAAAATCATTATCTTTTTTATAAACGGCGTTATAATTCAAATTAAAAACAACATCAGAACCGCCCAACACGGCAGACATACATTCTGTAGTAGTTCTTAGCATATTTACATTGAAATCATAAATGGTCTTATTACGTTTTGACGGCTGTGACACTATGGAGCAGGAAATGGTAATACCATAAGCTTTGGACAAAACATTCCATAGGTTCCGCAAGGCTTTTAACTTTGCGATTTCAAAAAAATAATTACCAGCTACAGAAACCTTGAAATCTATACTTTTTAATTGTTCTAAATTTTCACCTTGCTGCAGTACATTCAAATACTCGTTCGCATGAGACATTGCATAAGCCAATTGTTGCACAATGTCTGCACCGGCATTTTCATAAAGCGAAACATCTACACTTAATATAGTTTCGGTATCCAATGTAAACAGTTCCCCGATGAGTGACATATCCGAAGACATATTTGCATACCAATTTCCAGACCTTGCCAAATGACCTATGGGGTCAATCTGCCAATGGATTTTATCTGCATTTGGTACTCTATCAAGAATCTGTTTTATATAAGTTTTAGACAAAAATTGCAGCTCAAAACATACTTTAACCCTACTTAAATCAATATTGTTCAAAATAATAACTGCATCTACGTTCTCCGATGGAACAATAAACTGCAGAGCCTCTGCACCTTTTTCTAGATATCTGAGCGCTTTTTCATTAGCCATTATGGCATTACCGGCATAAATATTTTGCCCTATTTTCCACGTAGAATTTTGCGACTGTTGAATAGTAATATGCTCTAGATCTTCTGCATGATAAAATGGTTTTACTTTAATACCTTCAGGTGAATTCCACACTACCTCTTCATTGTAGTCTTTACCTTTTAAATTGTACTGTATCTTTTGTTTCCATTCTTTTTCAGAAATATCCCTGAAACTATCAAATAAGGTTTCACCCTTCATAGCAAGACGTAGTTTAATTAAACAACATATTCCATTAATGCGCCTGTGAATACAAATTCAGCGCATTCTCTCAAAGATACAATAAGTAAATCGTGTTTATATAGAGCTAAGTTAATCTGCCAATTCTGTAGCATTTAGGTTACGCACATCGACAGTCTCTATTCTTGACAACTCTTTTAGTTTGTCTTTCTTAAACAACGCCGGTAAGTCTTTTAATGGCGTGCCAACAGGTGCCTCCCAATTAATATAATCTTGGAATCTAATACCGTCAATGGTCCTAGGGTTATAAGCACTTCTAAAACGCACACCGCCATCATTGACACTGTAGCTGTAAGCCAAGTAATTTATATAATGAGATTTTTTATTTACCCAATACATGAATATATCATCATAATCGGTACCGCCACCATCTTTACCAAAAGTAACGCGTACTACATCATAATCTTCCCCTTTGATTACGGTTTCACCAACGCTTTCCTTATGTACCGCTTTATCATTAAGCTTATGGGGCAAAGTAGCAAAATAGATTACTGAATTCAATGCATTGCTATATACGGTACTATCCTTTTCAGATAGATGTACCGGCTCATCATTGACCTTTCTACCAAATGATCCATTTACAATGTTATCTTCAATTCTATTCCCTAAGCTATCCTTGAAATTTACACGATAAGTATAGCCATTCTTATTATTGAACATGTACATTTTATCCCTAAAAACAAACTCATAATTGGCCGTATCATAAAGTTCTCCTCCATGCGCTTTAATAGCATGCTTTATAATGTCCTCAGCACTTTCAAGCGTTGTTCTAGAGGCTGCATCTTCTAAAGACCCATTGTTTTTACCTGAGTCATTACCATTTTTGCAACTTAATATGATTAAAAAAATAAGAGTAAATGCTGCTTTAACTGTTTTATTCATATCTATATATTTCACGGGAATCACATTTGTAATATTATTTCTAATGGACCATTAAAACAAAATAGTCGAAAGAGAATGCAACTACTAACGTACCAAAGTTATCATATAAATAAATGGAGATTCTCTTTGTGAATCATAATAAATGTTAACAACACTTTATAAACCTGAATTTCACAAAAAAACCGAATAATTATCAAGGGTTTGATAATTATTCGGCTTTAAATGTCGCTGCCAGAACAAAAGTAGGCAAGACATAAAATTTAACTGATTATTGATTTACGATAAAGGCATGTATTACTCCTGGCAACCATGCAAGTAAAGTCAATAAAATACTTATTAATAATGTTGTACCAATACCGTGTTTCATAAAAACGGCCAATGGTGGTAAAAGTATATTCAATATTATTGTTAGTAAAGACATTTGTTTAGTTTTAAGGTTCCATCAAAATTAAAATCTTTAACCACAACCCGTTAACTTAAATAAATCAAATTGTAACTTTAATCAGAACCTATAAAAAAGCCCTATTAGTTATCTAGGGCTTTCTTGTCTTTTCTTGTGTACTATTTAGTACCTACAATAGTTACATTGGCATTAATCTGTATAGATGATGAGACACTTATACCTGCAAGATCAATTCCTGTAGTAGATTCTGCGGTCAATAAGGAATTGAAATAAAAATCATCTCCATCTTTATTATAAGACGCAAATACTAATTCGTATTCTCCTTCTTCAAGAAAGCTAAGATTATATTGACTACTAAGATTGTTAACTTCTGAACTAGTTACAGCATTAGCAAATAAAATATTACTTTCTCCTTGTCCTTCACTTTCTACATCCGCATTAAAAGTCCCTTGTTCGTAAGCGTAAACAACAATTTTATCCGATGTGTTGTTTTGGTCATTTGCAGAACCGGAAATTTTACCAGCCATAGCATTATTAACTGTTCTAATACCTGTTGTTAATTCTGACATTGAAACAAACTCGAAATTATCAGCTGTTGTACCTTGCTCTTCTTTAATAGTTTTTCTTAAGTCAAAATCTATAATAATTTCGTTTGATGTGCTTACCAACACCTCGAATGTATCGTTTATATCGATTGTATTTGAAGTAGCCTCTAATTGATCTTTTTCTCCATTAACAAATTCTACATAACACCCAGGTGTATTACCATCAGCATCGGCAGTGTAATCTAACTCAAGTTCAATATTAGAATAAGTACCTGCTTCTAAATCAATATTTCCTAGGGTCAAAGTCTCGCCATTGACCAAAGCTGCCAAATCAAATGTAGTTTTATTGAAACCTTCCAACGTAGTACCATCAACTTTTACACTTGAAACTGTAATGAAGACAGCTTCTACATTTGCATTATCTATTGGAGCATCAGTAATCTTAAACGTAGTATTATATGAATCAGCATCCATAGATACATTTTCATTATCACTACATGAAACAGTCATTATTAATGAAATAAAAGCAACAGCAACCGTTTTTAAATAATTCTTCATCTTTAAATTTTTTATTATTTGATGATAGAACAATTTGGATAACCAAGACCCTACCTGTGAAATGTTAAAATTTAAAAATTGAAAATTTAATACCTAACAACCAATTAATTGTAGTTGCAAAAAAAATCTTTATAAAGATATTTGTTTTAACCTATATGACCATTTAGAGCGATAAAAAGTATGTCACTTTCAGTTTCTTTCCGCCAACAAGCCTTCGATAATCGTTTTTAACCTACCAAGACCTATAGGCTTTACAATGTAGTCAGATATAGCACTTATTCTTTTAGCCCTTTCTATATCTACGGGATCAAGAGAAGATGACACCATGTAAATTGTTATTTTCTTACCCACCCTTGGTTTTATTTTCACGTATTCTTCCATGAATTGAAAACCATCCATGACAGGCATATCAATATCCAAGAAAATAACATCAGGAAATACAGAATCTTGATCTAAGTTATCCAACATAAAATCAATAGCTTCTTCACCATCGGAAAAGACCGTAATTTCTAAAGGTAATTTAGTAGACTCCAAGGTTTTGACCATAGTAAACTGATAAATAGAATCATCATCTACAATACAGGTCTTTAAAATATTCTTCATAGCAAGCTTAATTAAATTTTACAGTAAATGTGGTTCCTACATTTACCTCGCTAGTAGCGGAAATAGTACCGCCCATTGCTTCTATTTGAGTTTTGGTAAGGTACAAACCTACCCCCTTTGCATCTGGGTGTCTATGAAAAACCTTATTCAACCCAAAAAGTTTAGATCCATGCTTTTTAAGATCAATACCCAAGCCATTGTCTTTAAAAGTAATGATATTAATTTCATTTTTAACCTCGGTCTTAATTTCAATATGTGGCGCTCTATCTTCGGCGCTATATTTAATGGCATTACCGATCAAGTTCAAAAATATACTTTCCATATATATTTTATTATAGGATATATGGGTAAGTTGGGAAAAGTCGGTATCTATTACTGCATTGGATTTTAAAATAGCTCCGCTTAAAATTTGGGAAGTATCTTTAAACACATCTTTAAAGTAAACTTTTTCTATATTCTCATTAGCATCACCCACCTTAGCTTTAAGCGCCTCTATCAACGTATTGAGCGTAGAGGAAAGGTGGTCTATTACGCTACTGAATTTATTGAATATATCTGTACGCTCCTCATCATTTTCAGCGTAAGAATAAATTTCCAATAAAGAATTAAGATTGGCAACCGGAGCTCTAAGATTATGCGAAGTTATATGGGTAAAATCTGCTAGTTGTTGGTTCTGTAATTTTAATTTTTGAGTAAAGCCCTCTAATTCTTGTTTAGCATTGATCAAACTTTGCTCCGTCATTTTGCTCTCGGTCACATCTTGGCATGTACCAACCATTTCAACAGTTTCTCCCTTTTTATTCGAGATTACATTTGCAATAATTTTAATAGTCTTAATATTCCCAGCAAAAGTTACAATTCTATGCGTAAAATTTTTAAACTCCTTTTCTTTTTTTGCAAGTTCAAAATGCTTTAAAACCTTCTCTTTATCATCATCGTGAACCATGGAAAAATACGTGTCAAAATTTATTGCAAATTTCTCACCTTCGTGATCTAAAAGTGCAAAAAGATTATCTGACCAGCTAGCTACATCATCAACAATATTCCATTGCCAATGACCTAATAAGCTAAGGTGTTCGGCAAGATTCAATAAATCATTTTTTTTACGTAATTCATCTTTTACCGCCTTGATCTTAGAAATATCGGTAATAACCGCTACGAAGCCATTATTTAGTCCGTCCTCATCTTGAATAGCGGTTAAAGTTTTTAAACCCGGAAAAGTTGTACCATCTTTTCTCTTAAAGGTCCATTGTCTTGTATTAAAAATTTTTTCGTTTCTATAGTTAAAATCAGCACCATTGGATCCTCCTTTAAACTGGAGTTCCATATCTTTCTTAAAAATTTTTAACTCGTTTTCAAACAGGTAAATTTCAGGTTTCTGAATCCCTATCATTTCCTTTGCCGAATACCCAAGAATTTGCTCTGCACCACTATTGAAGCGATTAATTACCCCGTCTTTATCAGTTGTTATCAATGCAATAGAATTTGAATTAAAAATTGCTTCTAATTCTGCATGGGCTACATTTAAAAGCTTTTCCGAGTTTTTTGATGATGTAATATCTTGAGTTATACCTAATATTTTAGAACTAACACCATTAATTCGTTCTATTTTGCCGATAACTTTGACCCATCTGTAATTATCCTTGAAAGTTCTAAGATGCAAGGTTAAATTTATAGGCGTTCCTATTTCCTGAGCTTCTTTCAGTGCATTTAAAATGCTATTACGACTTTCCTCATCATCAAAAAATGTTAATCCAGAAGCTATGCTAGGTTTGTAATCTAATGGTGCTTCATGTATTTCATAAACCATATTACTCCAGGTCACTTTTTCTTTTATAAGATCAATTTCCCAAGTACCAATTCTAGCAATATCACTAGTATCCCTTAAAATGGTATTATATTTTTTTTCCTTTAACTCTTTCTCCTTCTGCTCGGTAATATCTCCAGTGTGCATTAACAGACCGCCAATTTTTCCTTCAGCATTATACCAAGGCCTAACATCCCAATAAATCCATTGAATAGTGCCATCTGACCGATAGAAGGGTGCTTCATCACATATATCTATGGCACCTTGTAAACATTTTTGATGTTTCGCTTTCCAATCATCACCTATTTCCGGGAAAATATCATAATGGGATCTACCTATAATAGTTTCTTTTTCTAGTTTAAAATCTCGAATCCATTGTTTGGACGCTGCTAAATAGACCATGTTAGTATCTAACATAGCTATTGCCGTTGGTGTCTGTTCAATAAATATTTGGTGATGCTTTTCCAGGTATTCGATGTTATTTGGATACTGATTCAATTTAATAATTTTAACAAGTATTTATGTTAAAAATAGTAATAATTTACTGATATAAAATAGAATACAATTTTTAGAAGTCAAAAATCAAGAACTTTTGCAGAAAACAACAAGTCGTTTATCTGATATCTTTGGTTAGATATTATTGAAATCATCCTTATAACATAATCCCCTTTAAATAAAATAGTTACAACAAATTAAATGTATTCTTAAAAAATGCTTGTTAAATTATTTAAATCTCAAAAACCTATTGCGATTATTTTAATAATCACATTTTGTGATATTTATGTTTTTCTTACCTTGTAGGAATCCAACTAACTAACATGACCAAACAACCAAACAATAACTGTTTGTTATTGACAATTACTAAATCGAAAAAAAATATTAGTAAGAATCTTTATGACCATATATTCTTTATAATTTTTATTTTTCTATTCCCTCTTACATCAATTTACGCACAAAATAATACGAATATTAGTGGCGAATACTCTTCAATACCCTTAGAAGATGTCATTATCCATATTGAGAGCCAAACCAATTATAAGTTCTATTTTTTAGAGGAATGGACACAGGGTATTAAAGTGAACAATACCTTTAATAATGAGAAATTATCTTCTGTATTGGAAACTATATTAGAAGACACCTCTTTAAATTTTCATATTTTAAATGCTACCAATCGTATAATTCTATTAGAAAACGGTTTGGTTTATGATGAATTGCCCAAAGGATTTTTTGGACCTGAAGAAGCATCCGAAGAAAAAAATAGTACTCGTATAACAAACAACAGTCCTCCACCTGTATTTTACAATACCGATAATCCAAGTAAAAAAACCTACCAGCTTACCAAAATAGGAAAAAGTGACCCTGACAACTTGAGAGAAACCTATCTGTTAACGGGAAGAGCAATAAATTCTAGTACAGGAAATCCCATTCAAGATCTAGCAATACGTACCAAAGGGTCAAATCTAATTACCGTAACCGATGCCAATGGTAATTATTCTTTAGAATTACCAGCAGGACATAATGTTCTAAACATACGCGCAATGGGCATTGCTTCTACGGAACGTGAAATTATTATGTTCAATAATGGCAATTTAGATTTACTCATGGAAGAAGGTCTTCAGCAATTAGATGAAGTAGTTGTAGAAGCAGATGCCTTCAAAAATGTAGAAGAAGCAATTACGGGTAGTGAGCAAATAGATTCAGAAGAATCTAAAAATATACCGTTGGTATTGGGAGAACGCGACATATTATCTGTTGCCAAGGCTTTGCCAGGTATATCCTCTGCAGGTGAAGGTGCCATGGGTCTAAATGTACGGGGGGGCAAAACGGATCAAAATCTTGTACTGTTAGATGATGCTGTTATTTATAACCCGCAACACTTTTTTGGTATTTTCCAGGCATTGAACCCATTTACTACCAAGGGGGTTGACATTTATAAAGGTGCAATACCCGTAGAATTTGGTGGCAGACTCTCTTCGGTTTTTGACATTAGATCAAAAAACGGAAATGAAGAAAAACTGTCAGGTGAAGGATCCGTGGGACCTGTTACCGCAAATTTAGCTTTAGAAATTCCGTTGGAAAAAGAAAAATCATCATTGATCGTTGGTGGAAGAGCAGCTTATGCAGATTGGATTTTAAGATCTTTAGATGAAGAATCTCTAAATAATAGCAATGCGTCCTTTTTTGACGGTATCATTAAATACCATAATAAAGTAAACGAAAAAAATGATGTTAAAGCTACTGCTTATTATAGTAGAGATGCTTTTAGTATTACGTCTGACTCTTTATATAAATATAACAACAGACTATTTTCGCTTCGTTGGAATCATAATATAAATGATAAAACCAATACGGCCCTTATTCTTAACAATAGCAATTACGGATTTGGAATTGATTTTGACGGCGAAACCAATACCGATTTCAACTTAGATTATGGTATAAACGAAACTGAAATAAAATATAAGTTACGCACCTCTTTAAATACTAAAAACACACTAGATTATGGTGCATCTGCCAAATACTATTCTGTGAACCCTGGCAGTATAGAGCCCGATGGTAACGAGTCTGATATTGCACCTCGATCCATTGATAATGAGCAAGCTATAGAAGGTGCCCTCTTTATTGGCGATGAACTTACTTTAAATGAAAAACTATCCGTAAACCTAGGTGTACGCTATGCATTTTTTGCCGCTCTAGGTAAAGCCACCCAAAGAACCTATGAAGACGGAATGCCAAAAAACGAATCTACCGTTCAAGATACCATATCATATTCAAGTGGTGAGAATATTAAAACCTATGGTGGACCAGAAGTTAGATTATCCGCCAGATATTTATTTACACCTGATTTTTCTGTAAAAGCCAGTTTAAATAATTCCTATCAATTTCTACACACGTTATCTAATAACACCACGGTATCTCCTATAGATACATGGAAACTTTCCGATTTAAATATAGCTCCACAAAAAGGCTACCAAGCCTCTCTAGGGTTTTATAAAAACTTTAAAGAAAATGAGTACGAATTAAGTATTGAAGGGTATTATAAGAAAATGGAAGATGTGCTCGATTTTAAAACTGGCGCCAACCTCTTCTTGAACGAAAACGTTGAGACACAAATACTACAGGGAGATGGTAAAGCGTACGGAGTAGAATTTCTTTTGAAAAAGAAGAGCGGTGATTTAAACGGCTGGTTAAGTTACACCTACTCTAGATCACTATATCGTTTTGATAGTGAGTTTAGCGAAGAGCGCATAAATAACGGTGATTTCTTTCCCTCTAATTTTGATAAACCGCACGATGTAAGTGTCATTACCAACTATCGTTTTACCAGGCGCTATAGCATTTCTGCCAACTTTGTTTACCAAACCGGCAGACCTATTACGTACCCTATTGGAACATTTAGGTTTAACAACGCAGACTTTGTTGCTTTTAGCGATAGAAATAAATTTAGAATTCCAGATTTCTATCGTCTAGACCTAGGTTTAAATATTGAAGGCAACCATAAGAAAAATAAATTGGCACATAGCTTTGTAACCATTTCAGTTTATAATGTTTTAGGTAGAAACAACCCATATTCGGTATTTTTTGTAACCGATGACGGTGAGGTAAAGGCGCTACAAAGTTCTATTTTTTCTATTCCTATTCCATCGATCACTTATAATTTCAAATTTTAAAAGTGCTCAAAATGAAAAAAGAACTAAAATGGGCAGTTATCTTTTATACATCACTACAAATTAGTGGTTGTATTGAAGAATTTGAACCAGAAAACATCACTGAAATTTTAGATGGAGCATTAGTAGTCGATGCCAGAATAACAGACGAAAACAAACAGCAAACTATTCTTTTGACAAGAACTTTCTCATTTGACGAAACTGACCCAACTCCTGAAATAGGGGCGCAAGTTAGTATAATAGATGAATTGGGAGGCACCATAGATTTCATTGAAAACAAGCCTGGAAATTACAGCACTATAGAAGCAATTAATTTGGAACAGGGTAGAGCTTACACGTTACAGATTACAACCTCAGATGATGTTATTTATCAGTCGAACAAAACGACTTTACCCTCTAAAATTGAATTAGCGGAACTTAAGACACAACGTAAATTCAATAATTCTGAAAATGACGGAGTTTCAATTATGGTGAGTAATTCAAATAATTCTTCTTCAGCCAATTATTTTAGATATGAATATGAAGAGACTTATAAAGTAATTCCACCAGATTACAATCCGTTCGATTGGGATCAAGTTGATTATGATTTCTTTTGTGAAGATGATGATGGTTGGGAAGTTACGGTAGCCGTACGGGATGAACCAGCCAATATTTGCTTTGCCAGCAATAAATCTAACCATCTTATTCTAGCTTCAACAAGTAATTTAACTACAAATGATCTAGATGATTTTGAAATTAGGTTTGTAAGTAACAAAAATTATGCAATATCACATCGCTATAGTATTTTAGTAAAACAGTATCATCATGATATTAATGCCGCAGCTTTCTTTAATTCGTTAGAAGATTTTTCAAGTTCAGAAAGTATTTTCAGCAATGTGCAGACCGGTATGCTAAAATCAAATGTAAGCGCCAAAAATTCTGAGGATGCAATTGTATTTGGCTACTTTGAACTAAGCTCATATAGTGAAAAAAGAATATTTTTCAACTATGAAGACTTCTATCCTAATGAGCCATTGCCCCCTTATATAATTTCTTGCGATGTTATTCGTGAACCAGCACTCTACCCTGACGGTTTTCACTCAACAGTAATTGATGGAAAAGTTATAGTTGACCGCGGATCAAATTCACCTCTAATAGAGGGAATCATAGCAGGTCAAATAGGATATATTGGCGAGAATGAAAACTTTTTTGAACCTGATGCCAATGGAGAACTATCCCGTGCTCCTTTTATAGTAAAACCATTAGGCTGTGTAGATTGTAGAACATTTGGCAGTAATAAAACACCTAATTTTTGGATAGAATAAGATGAGAAAAATTACTTTAATAATATTACCGCTTCTGTTATTCATCAATTGTATTGAAGAAGTTGATTTAGGAATAGAAGCAGATGACGAAGTGCTTAAAATATTGATCGTAGAGGCCACTCTTACCAATGAACTAAAAAACCATACCGTAGCATTGAGCAGAATGGATACGTTGGTAGACCTAGGTATTGATTCCGTTTACAACCCTTACACACCCATTAGAGATATTAATAGAGACTTGGTACGTTATGAAACCAATGCTACAGTTTCCATTGAAAACAGTAATGGCACTACATATTCCTTTAATGAATCTAGCCCGGGAATTTATGAATCGGATATTCAGTTTGCCGCAGAAATGGGTAGCTCTTATCAGCTGAACATTGTTACATCAGATGGAAAAAAGTATACTTCTACCGATATGGAAATAGAGGGCTTGGCAAGTATTTCAAATATATATGCCGAAAAAACAACTAGTGAGTCCGGTGCCGAGGGCATTGGCATTTTTGTAGATAATACAATTGAAACAGGTAGCGTACAAAACTTACGCTATACTTATGATGAAACATATAAGATCATAGCCCCAAATTGGTCTCCCAACGAATTTAAATTAACCAATTATGACCCTTGTGCGTTGCCCGAAGTAACCTATGACCTAGAAATTGTTGAACGGGAAGAGGAGCAACAAGTATGCTATGGTAACAATCTTTCCAATACTATAATTCAAACTCAACAGAGCAGTATCAATACCGACGCTCAAAAATTCATGGTCAGGTTTTTAGATGAAGAGAATTTCATAATTAGCCATAGATACAGTATTGAGGTATCTCAGTTAGTTTCTGGTTCTACATCGTACAGTTTTTATGACCAACTGAACAATTTTAGCCAAACCGGTAATGTTTTTTCACAAATACAACCAGGTTTTTTAGAAGGTAATTTATCCTCGGAAGATGGTAGACAAGGTACTGTCATTGGTTTCTTTGATGTGGTTTCGGTTTCAAAAAGTAGGCTGTTTTTCAATTACACAGATTTTTATCCTAATGAAGAATTACCACCATACCCTTTTAACTGTAATGAACTGACCGCCCCAGAGTCTCACGTATCTTTTTGTTTTAGTGGAATGAGAGGGCCTAACCCGTGCCCACAATCTATAATTCAACAAGTAGACCTAGATTTAATAAGTTATGTGAAGCCTAATTTCAATGACGGTCAATGTGACGGTCCCCACATCTTTGTCCCCAAAGTTTGTGGAGATTGTACCGTTTTAGGCAGTAATATACAACCAGATTTTTGGGTAGAATAAACACCGATTATGAAAACAAATCAAATATTTGCCATTATTGCACTCTTGACAACATACATAGGTCACACCCAATATGTCATCAAAGATGGTTCCGATCTATTGAATCTTAAAAAGGTGCCACAAGAAAAAGCATATGTAGATCATAATGGATCATTATCGTTTTCCGGGGAATACCTGTATTATGCTATACACTGCTTTAATGCACAAACCAATAAACCCACCAATGTGAGTACCATAGGTTATGTAGCATTGGTAAATGAAGCTAAGGAATTCATTTTTGAACATAAGATAAAGTTGGATAAAGGCCATGGTTATGGCGACTTTTTCATTACGACTAATATACCTTCTGGCAGATATAAACTTTTAGGCTATACCCAATGGATGAAAAACTCTGGTCTATCACAAGTTTTTAAAGACGATATCATCATTATCAACCCATATTTAGCTGACCAATCTGCGCTATTGAATTCAACCACGCCGGTAACTTCACCTAATTCCGTGGATAATGTATCGGTTTCAGACTCGTCTATCATTATTATGAAAACCCAAAAAGCTTCTTTTTTACCACGGGAAAAAGTACACCTATCCATTAAAAACTATAAAGGAGTTCTAGGGCATGGTTCATATACCGTAAAAGTGAAAAGGAAAGAAGAAATAGATATGCCATCTACACTAAATTCAGTTATGTATGGAAATGCCTATTTCAATGCTGATAAAGAGATAAAACAATCCATTGGCGATAGTATATTTTTACCTGAACAACGTGGAGAACTTATATACGGAACGGTGAAAAATGCTGAAACGGGAATACCCACAAAAAACCTTCCTGTTGTTATTTCAATACCTGGAAAAGAATCATTATTAAAATTCTCAAAAACCGACCAAAGCGGAAATTTCTATTCTTATATACGCAAGGACCGTAAAGATCCAATGGCAGTAATACAGGTTGAAGACCAAAATGAAATGTATGCCATAGAAAAAGGTACCCCAAGTCATATTGACCTTAGTAACCTGACATTCTCAAATTTCAGTTTATCAAAAGCACAAGCAGAATATATTAAGAATAGAAGTGTTTTGAACCAGATAGAGAATCAATTTTTTAGTTCAAAACCTGATTCCATTATACAGAGCAACCCTATAGATATTTTTAATGGCGGCATACCACAAGTTATTGTTTTAGATGATTATACACGTTTTAAAACACTTGAGGAAACCTTGGTAGAAGTTGTAAAGTTTGCAGGATTTAGAAAAGCGAATACTAGTGATGCGTATATAAGGATTGGACAAGATTTTAAGTCCTATGACGAAGAATATAACGACTTCCCAGCTATAGTTTTAATAGATGGTGTATTTATACCTCATCATGAACAAATAAGATCATACGATGCTCGAAATATTGAAAAAATTAGTTTAACAAGGGATCAATTTCGTTTAGGTCAAAAAGAATATCAAGGGATACTTTCCATAGAAACTTTTGAAGGTGATTTTTTGGAAATTTATAATGCTAAAAATAGTTTAGTTGTACCGTTTGAACAGCCCGTACCAAAAAAGAACTACTTTGTACAATCTTATACTCCTGAAAATAATTCTTTTGAAAGGATTCCAGATTATAGAAGAATGTTATTTTGGAAACCAAATGTAAACATTACCGAATCAGATTATAATTATGAGTTCTATACATCTGATCTTGAAGGCACTTTTGAAATTATCTTAAACGGTTTTACTTCATATGGCAAACCATTACATGTGGTAAAGGAAATAGAAGTTACTACCAAGAATTTAAACTAAGGAACTATTCGATCAATATAAATTCTGAGCGTCTATTTAACTGATGGTCTCTGTCTGAACAAATGATTCCGTTTGCGCATTTGTTTATCAATTGGGTTTCCCCATAACCTTTACCGGATATTCGTTCAGGCTCTATACCTGCAGCTATTATGTACTCCACTGTTCTTTTTGCCCTACGATCAGAAAGCCAAAGATTATAGTTATCCTCTTCCCTACTATCTGTATGTGAACCCACTTCTACCTTGACTTCCGGTCTTTTTTTCATGTATGCAACTACCTTGTCCAAATTAGAAAAAGCATCATCACGTAAATAAGAACTGTTTAAATCAAAATAAATTGGTGCTAGCTTTAACACCTTTACTAAATCTGCCCCAATTACCGCCACTTTACTACTTTCTTCCAATACCACACGGGCATTTGTTATACTCTTTTCATCTGGTGTAGTGAACATGAACAACGAACCTTCTTCATAGCCCTCTAGATTGGCAATAATGGTATATTGACTTTCTTGGCAAGGTATCTCTAAAGTATATTTACCCTGAGCATTGGTAGTGGCTTCCCCTATATTTCCTCCAAAATTATTTTTTCCGTGTACGGTTGCAAACGGTAATGGTTTGTCCGAGTCTTTATCGACCGCGATACCTGTAATGGTCACCATACAATCAATTGTCTTAAGAGCGTAAATATCATCTGCACCTAATCCTCCGTTTCGATCCGATGCAAAAAAACCTGAATTGGTCGTTTCATCAAATATCATTGAAAAATCATCATTAGCACTATTAACTGGATTTCCTAAATTCTTGACCGCACCTTGATTTGCCAAATCGATAGAAAAAATATCCAGTCCTCCCAAACCAGGATGTCCGTCAGAAGCAAAATATAAAACGTCCGATGCTGTAATAAACGGAAAAGTCTCTTTGCTCTCGGTATTGATTTTGGAACCTAAATTTACCGGTGTTCCAAAACTTCCATCAGTATGAATATCCACTACAAAAATGTCCGATGCCCCTAGAGTTCCGGGCATATCAGAAGAAAAATACAATTTATCACCTTTCTTATTCAATGCCGGATGCGCAACAGAATACAAATCACTGTTAAAGGGCAAATCTTCTATATTCCCCCATTTGCCATCCTTGAACGTACTTCTATAAATTTTTAATCTGCTGATCCCTTTTTTGTCTCTATTAAAAGATCCTTTTTTATAATTATTCCTTGTAAAATACATGGTGTTACCATCTTGGGAAAAGCTGGTAGAAGATTCATTAGCTACCGATTTCAACTCATCTGAAAAATGAGTTGCCGTACTATATTCGCCTTGTTCCGGACGTGTTGTTTTATATAAATTCAAATAAGGTGTGGCACTACGCGAAGTGGTTTCTAAATCCCTAGCAGTAGAAAACACGATAAAATCTTTATGGAACGAAGGAGCAAAATCTGATTCTTTTGAATTGACCGAGGTCAAATTCTCAATGGTATACTCATTTGAAGCGGTCATTAATTCATCAAAATAGCCTACACCTATATCATACTTTAAAGCTCTTACATCATTCTTTTTTGCTTTTTTGAACTTTCTCATCCAAACCTCGGAATCTTTGTAATTATTGATCGATTTTAAAGATTGTGCATATCTGTACATGTAATCAGGATCGATTGTTGAGCTATTGATCTCTAACAATTTTGCATACCAATAACTAGCTTCATCATACTTTGCCCTTAAATAAGCTTCATTACCCAAGTTTTTACATATATCTTCATTTGACATGCCTTTTTTACTCAACTCTTCATAGGTAGATTCTTTGCCCATATACCCATAATGCTCAAAATTATCAGTACCTGAACTTTTATTGTCTCGCTGTGCGTAACACAGGCTAGCAATAAAAAGCAACGAAAAGAGAACTATATATGTTTTAACTTTCATTATCGGTTATTTAAAAGAATCTAGGGGTCAAATCAATTTTATCTTTTTTAATGAACTCATATCTAAGAAACACCTCAAAAGAACCATTGTTAAACTTGGTGCCTCCCAGTTCAGATATATCACTATCATAAGCCAGCCCCAGCATAAATTCCGGTGTCATTTGAAATCCGAACAACGCACTCAACGCGGCATCCCATCTATAGGCGGCACCCATTGAAAATTTATCGTTCAACAAAAAATTAGCCGAAATATCCGCTTGTAACGGTGCACCCGATGTTGCTTTTAATAGAAAAGCAGGTTTAAATTTTAAAGCCGATGACATTTCAAAAACATACCCTGATATTAAATACCAGGTCATTCTATCTACAGATACAAGGTTATCATTACCATCAGCGCTATCAAAATGCTCTGTCTGCAAAAAATTAGGTATGGACAAACCTGCATAGAATTGATCGTTATGGTAGTACAGACCTGCTCCAAAATTGGGAGTAAATTTTTTATAAAGACCACTATCGGTAATGGCAGTACCACCGGCACTAAAATTTCTAAGATTGTTAAAATCTAAATTTAATAAGTGTCCGCCAGCCTTTAACCCAAATGACAATTTGTTATTGTTAGAGGTCTTCAATGTATACGAAAAAGCAGCGTCAATATATGTATTTTGATTGGTGTTGTTCCCTATTTCATCATGAACAATAGATAGACCAAGCCCCACTTTGTCAGAAGAAGGTCCATGTACACTTAATGTTTGTGTATTAGGAGCACCATCTCTACCTACCCATTGTGACCTGTGCAATGCAGATATACTTAATACCTCTCTAGATCCTGCATACGCCGGGTTAACCGAGAATGTATTGTACATATACTGTGTATACTGGGCATCTTGCTGACCGAACATAAGATATTGACCACCTAAAACCATGGTAAATATCAAAAAGATTATTTGATAGATTTTCTTCATCTTTTATCTAATTACGTACAGATAACCGGTTAATATTTTTTGTTCCCCCCTTGCTGTATAGTATATATCATAATAATAGGTACCAGAAGGTAATTTCTCATTTCTGTTAATGGTGATTCTACCGTCAGACAGACCACTAAAAGCATTGGGGCCATTTTCATAACCTTCTACTTCCCATACCAAAACACCATATCTATTATAGATTTTAACCGAATTTTCTGGAAACCTCTCAATATTGATAATCTCAAAGCTACCATTCATAGAATCTCCCGGTTTTACAAGATCAAGTTCTATATAGATTTCACAATTACTTCCAGATGGTGGTGTACCCCCTAAAGAATCACAAGGATCTAAAGGATCGGTACCATCCATAGTTTCTTGCCCATCCATGATACCGTCTCCATCCGTATCCGGATTATTAGGGTCAGTACCTAAAGTCAGTTCTTCATCATTTGATAAACCATCGTTATCAATATCATTATTAAGTGGTTCATTATCAAAAATGATCAAGACCTCACCTTTACCTATATTTCCTGCTATATCTTCAGCAGTAATCAACAAAGTCAATTCGGGATTGACTATAGGGAAAGTTCCATTTTCTGCTTGATACGTTTCTGTATGAATTTCCCAAATACCATTGATATCTGTATTGATTACATACAGTAATAACAAGCCTGTATCACCAACCTCAACCGTAATATTCAATATCTCATTCGGACTCCCTAAACCAAGTAAAATGGGGTATGTGTCCATTGTTTCAAAACTATCGACCAAAGGTGGATCTATATCAATGGTATACGGATGTTGTACTGACGATGAACCTGTATTGCCATCTATAGTTATCGTGGTGACCGTACCTAGAATACTTAAATCATTGTCCTCCACTAAATCTGAACCAGCAACCGAGATATTAAAAAACCCGTTTGCATCTACAGGACCAGTATAATTATTATTATGAATGGTCAAGGTTACTAGATCACCTTCAGAAAAATCACCTGTAACCCTTCCCGTTACATTAATCTGACCTTGAGATTCATTTTCGTTGACAATGTTATCTGAGGTTATATCATCTATTGTAATTACCGGAAGTACTATAATTGTTTCTTGACAATCTACTACACCATTACCATTGCTATCGGTTTGATCAAATACCACAGTAACCATACTTGTATCGTTAATAGAGCAAGGCAGTATGGAGGCTACGGTATATGTAAATGTGTTGTTACCATTATCGGTCCACGAACCACCAGTATCAGGAGATCCGCTTAATTGAGCAAATAGGGCTGTATTGGTAATCGTATCACCTTCGCAAAAATTTAATGTCCCATCAATGCCTGCATTTGGTTGCGCTTGTTCTACAACGGTTACGATACTTTCATCATCGGTTGTACAAGGTGATGTTGCTGCCACAGTATACGTATGAGTACCATCGCCATTGTCAATCCATGTTCCACCGGTATCGGGTGAACCAGTTAATTGTGCGAACAGATCAGCATTGGTGAATGTTGCGCCTTCGCAAATATTCAATGTTCCATCACCCCCGGCATTTGGTTGTACCTGCTCGGTAACGGTTACAAAACTTTCATCGTCTACAGTACATGGAGCAGTCGTTGCTACTGTATACGTGTGAGTTCCGTCGCCATTATCCGTCCACGTTCCACCCGTATCCGGAGAACCGGTCAGTTGTGCGAACAAGTCCGCATTCGTGAATGTATCGCCTTGGCAAATATTCAATGTTCCGTCAATGCCTGCATTTGGTTGTGCCTGCTCGGTTACCGTTACGATACTTTCATCATCAGTTGTACAAGGTGATGTTGCTGCTACTGTATACGTATGCGTGCCATCGCCATTGTCGCCCCATGTTCCGCCAGTATCCGGTGAACCAGTTAATTGTGCGAACAAGTCTGCATTGGTGAATGTTTCGCCTTCACAAATGTTCAATGTTCCATCACCCCCGGCATTTGGTTGTACCTGCTCGGTAACGGTTACGATGCTTTCATCGTCTACAGTACATGGAGCAGTCGCTGCTACGGTATACGTATGCGTGCCATTGCCGTTGTCGGTCCATGTTCCACCTGTATCCGGAGAACCGGTCAGTTGTGTGAACAGATCCGCATTCGTGAATGTTTCTCCTTCACAAATGTTCAATGTTCCATCGATTCCTGCATTTGGTTGCACTTGCTCTACAACGGTTACGATACTTTCATCATCTACTGCACATGGAGCAGTCGCTGCTACTGTATACGTATGGGTACCATCTCCATTATCAACCCAAGTTCCACCTGTATCAGGTGAACCGGTCAGTTGCGCGAACAAGTCTGCATTCGTGAATGTTTCGCCTTCACAAATATTCAATGTACCATCGATTCCTGCATTTGGCTGTGCCAGCTCGGTTACAGTTACGATGCTTTCATCATCTACAGTACATGGAGCAGTCGCTGCTACGGTATACGTATGCGTGCCATTGCCGTTGTCGGTCCATGTTCCACCTGTATCCGGAGAACCGGTCAACTGTGCGAACAGATCAGCATTCGTGAATGTTTCTCCTTCGCAAATATTCAATGTTCCATCGATTCCTGCATTTGGCTGTGCCTGCTCGGTTACGGTTACGATGCTTTCATCGTCAATTGTACATGGCGCAGTTGCAGTTACCGTGTACGTGTGAGTTCCATCGCCATTGTCAACCCAAGTTCCTCCAGTGTCTGGATTTCCCGTTAACTGTGCGAACAAGTCTGCATTGGTGAATGTCTCTCCGTCACAAATGTTCAATGTTCCATCACCTCCGGCATTTGGTTGAGCTTGCTCTACAACGGTTACGATACTTTCATCATCTACTGTACAAGGTGATGTTGCTGATACTGTATACGTATGTGTTCCATTGCCATTATCAACCCAAGTTCCACCTGTATCTGGATTGCCAGTCAGTTGCGCGAACAAATCATTATTATCAAAAGTATCGCCTACACAAATATTCAGTGTACCATCGATTCCTGCATTTGGCTGTGCCTGCTCGGTTACGGTTACGATGCTTTCATCGTCAATTGTACATGGCGCAGTTGCAGTTACCGTGTACGTGTGAGTTCCATCGCCATTGTCAGTCCATGTTCCTCCAGTGTCTGGATTTCCCGTTAACTGTGCAAAAAGGTCTGCGTTGGTGAATGTCTCTCCGTCACAAATATTCAATGTTCCGTCGCCTCCGGCATTTGGTTGTGCCTGCTCTACAACGTTTACGATACTTTCATCATCTATTGTACAGGGTGATGTTGCTGCTACGGTATACGTATGCGTGCCATCGTTATTGTTGACCCATGTTCCGCCCGTATCTGGATTACCTGTAAGCTGACCAAATAAATCATCATTGTCAAAAGTTGCTCCTTGACAGATATTCAATGTTCCATCACCTCCGGCATTTGGTTGAGCTTGCTCTACAACGGTTACGATACTTTCGTCATCTATTGTACAGGGTGATGTCGCTGCTACGGTATACGTATGAGTACCATTGCCATTGTCGACCCATGTTCCGCCCGTATCCGGGGAACCGGTCAGTTGCGCGAACAAATCCGCATTCGTGAATGTTGCGCCTTCACAAATATTCAATGTTCCATCACTTCCTGCATTTGGTTGTGCCTGCTCTACAACGGTTACGATACTTTCATCATCTATTGTACAGGGAGCAGTTGCTGCCACTGTGTACGTGTGGTTGCCATCGCCATTGTCAGTCCATGTTCCACCCGTATCGGGTGAACCTGTCAATTGTGCGAACAGATCCGCATTGGTGAATGTATCACCTTGGCAAATGTTCAATGTACCATCAATGCCTGCATTTGGTTGCGCTTGTTCGGATACGGTTACGATGCTTTCGTCATCACTTGTACAAGGAGATGTTGCTGCCACAGTATACGTATGTGTTCCATTGCCATTGTCGACCCATGTTCCGCCCGTATCCGGGGAACCGGTCAGTTGCGCGAACAAGTCCGCATTCGTGAATGTATCGCCTTGGCAAATATTCAATGTTCCGTCAATGCCTGCATTTGGTTGTGCCTGCTCGGTTACCGTTACGATACTTTCATCATCTACTGTACATGGAGCTGTCGCTGCTACGGTATACGTATGCGTGCCATTGCCATTGTCGGTCCACGTTCCACCGGTATCCGGGGAACCCGTTAATTGGGCGAACAGATCAGCATTCGAAAATGATGCACTCTGACAAATGTTTAATGTGCCATCGACTCCGGCATTTGGTGGGTCATGCTCAATTACTGTTACAATACTAGTAGCATTAACCGTACAAGGTGCAACAGCAGTTAAAGTATAGGTAAATGTATCATCAAAATTATTAGTCCAGGTTCCACCTGTATCCGGAGCACCTGTTAAAGACGCAAAAAGATCTGCATTCTCAAAAGAATCCCCTAAACAAATGTTCAGGATCCCGTCGATACCAGCATTTGGACAAGTATACACTGTAATATTAACTGTCGCGTATTGTGTATAACCCATTGCATCTGTTATTCCGTAAATAAATGAGTCGGCACCTATAAAGTCCGTACTTGGTGTATAAGAGAAGTAATCATCTTGAGGGTCGGTCGCTGAACCGTTTTCGTTTAAGGAAACACTACCATTGGTGGGGGTACTGACAATAAATATAGCTCCTGAATTAGGACCATTACCTCCAAAATCATCATTAGTGGTTACTAAAATATCAACTGAATTATTCTTTTCTACCGTAGCGGCATCATTTAAAGGAACAGGAAAAAAACTATCTGTAGTATCATTAAGTAAATTACCATCTGTATCATCACCATCATCTGAAATGTCATCTGTATCATCTGGACCGTATGGACTATCGGCAAAAACACTTACCTGATTGATTACTCCACCTTCATTAATTTCGTTTGTAGTCAATACATGGCCAGCAGTATAAGTCGCCACTTCATTTGGCAAAAGAGTTCCTTCTAAAGAACCCATTGTAGAAGATAAGAAATTTGGCGGGGTACTTAATGCTATACTATTTCCACTAGCATCTTTAAAAGTATCGGTTACATCAACATTCGTAACTTTTACGTTACCGGTATTTTCAATTTTTATAGTGTAATCCACTGAATCTCCAGCTTCTACAGGAGAACTAAAGTTATTTATTACAGTTTTGGTAACTTCAATCTCAGGTTCTGCAATAATTAAGTTAGAAAGTACAAACTCCACTTCCTCGTTTAAACCTAAAAGACTACCAGCGAGGTTAACGTCCATATTAATGGATTGAACAGCTTCATCCATTTTCATTGTTCCTCCTCCTGTTCCTGTAGTGTTCCCATTACCACATTCACCACCATTACCACTAATTAGCGAACCTGTATCTACATTAAATTGGGTGTTAGTAAATTCAAAAATAGGACCATTGCGACTAACATTTGACCATGTTCCATTGGTTGATGTAAAAACACCCGTACTAGAACCAGAAAGCAAAGGAAAAGGCAAAATACCATAGGTACCCACCCTATCCACATGAAGTAATGGACTTACAACATATACCGGATCACCGGTAGCCGCATCAAAAAAACGGAATTGCAAAGTACCAAAACGTAAAATAGAGTTTAACGAAATTTCTATTGAACGACTTCCAAATACATCAGGAGTAGGGTCTCCATAAGTAGCATCTGACGTACAACCCATAGTATCTTCACCTAAGATAGATACCCCTAATGAAGGTACTGCCTCTACCCTTACCGCACCATCTGAACTTAAAGATTCCCAAGTGACGGATAAGGGTTGTTGGGTCCAAGTAGTTGTCTGCTGTGAGTATAATGGTTGTATTCCCTGTATCAAAAGAAAAAGAACGGCTAGTCTTTTCCAAAAAGAATTAAGGTTAGAATATGAAGTAATAAGTTTGGTCATTGGCTAAAATAATCCATCCATATTTTTCAAGTTTGAATGGATATTAGTTCGTACGTAAACTAAAGGTAACAGTAGCCTAGTGCCCTATAAATAAATTGTTGTCAACACACCGAAAGTAAAGGTATACCAAGAGATAGCTGTGGCTTGCAAATGGCATTCTTCCCTATTTTTATACTTTACAGAACTTGTAGTAAAAAGATTACAGTTGTTTGAATTTGCAATTTAGCATAAGAAAATTGATCGGTTTAATAGAAAACCTATAACCCAATTCCGGTTAAATCTATATGCACATTAAAGTAATTCTTAGTTGAAGCAATCCCATTTAATAATCAACTTTTCACTTTAATAGACTTGCAAAATTAAAGGCGGCATTTACAAGATTGTCCCTACTCTGCTCCATAGCTTGATTTAAAGTAGAAATGCCTCTTACAATCGATGCCACATAATTTAACCCGAATTTTTGTTGTTGTGCAACGCTAATACTTACCGAGCCACAAAGTGCGGCAACGGGTATATTCTTGGATTTGGCAGATTTTACTACCCCATCTATGGTCTTGCCAGAAAGCGTTTGCTCATCTAACTGACCTTCGCCGGTAATGATCCAATCTGCTCCTTCAATAGCATTGTCAAAATCTGCCAATTCCTTGACCAAATTATTCCCAGAAATTAATTCTCCGTTCAGAAAAACAAGGGCGCCACCACCAACACCACCTGCTGCACCGGAGCCATTTACTTTCTGTAAATCGATTTCATAGCGATTCTTAATAATTTCTGCAAAGTTGCACAAACCCTGATTTAGAAATATAATCTCATTTTCAGAAGCACCTTTTTGTGCCCCATAAATATAAGCAGCACCTTGCAGCCCATAAAAAGGATTGGTGACATCACATGCGACTTTCACTTTTACCCCATCTAACCTATGATGCTTGTTGGAATCATCTATAGTTTTCACCTTTGAAAGATGTTTTCCTATTGGGGATAACTCCAGTCCTTTTTCATCCAAAAACCGAAAACCCAACGCATTTGCCATGCCCATACCACCGTCATTGGTAGCACTGCCGCCAATACCTAAAATAATTTCTGTTGCTCCTTTTTCAAGCGCATCATAAATTAATTCGCCTGTTCCAGATGTTGTCGTTTCCATGCAGTCAAACTCATCTACGTTCAACAATTTTAGTCCTGATGCTTCAGCCATTTCAATGTAGGCTATCTTTGTTTCATCAGAATATAAATAAGAAGCATTTATAGGTCTAAAAAGAGGATCGTTTACAGTAATGGTTACCGTTTCTCCTTTTATATAATGTTTAGCGACTTCCATGGTACCATCACCGCCATCTGCTAAAGGCTTTTTCAAAATTTCGGCATCATTGAACACCATTAGGAGTCCTTCCTCTACGGCATCACAAAATTCGAAACCGGTTAGTGAGCCTTTAAACTTATCTGGTGCTATTACAAATTTCATTACTATAAGATTAATTCAAAATATTTGGTAATGCAACACTAAAAGCAACTATTGCTACAAAGTAGGCCAACAATATTACCACTTCTTTTTTACCAGAATAATATTCTACCTTTAACCCTTCATTTACCCTTCTTTTAACCGTGTAGCTAACACCAAGCGCTACCAATACGGTTACTAAGCACCCCAGTGCATTCCACCAGAACCAAAAAATCTGAGGCACATATAGCCATAGGTAAACATTGAACAATACCCCAACGACTATACCTATATTGGCACCAAGAGCATGAGTTTTCTTGGTAAGTATTGCTAAAATAAAAGCTGCCAAAATTGGACCATAGAAAACAGAACTTATTTTATTGATGACCTCTATGACCGTGCCTTCTATATTGCCTGCAAAAAATGCAAAAAACAAACAGACCAGACCCCAAAAAATAGACAGTAACTTTGAATAGGTCATGTATTTTTTATCTGGCATATTAGGGTTGAATCTTTTTACGAAGTCTTCCATAGTTACGGCAGATAAGGAGTTTACCGTAGAACTCAAGGTAGACATAGCTGCTGACATGATAGCTACGATCAAAATACCGATTACCCCATTTGGCAAATACTTAATTATAAAGACCGGCACCATTAAATCTGCCTTTTTCCCTTGTAATGAAGTTATATTGGCTTGGTACACGGTTTCCATCTGTTCTTGAAAACTAACATCTTGCAACAGCAACGTACCCAACACAAGCCCCATAATGCAATAGGTCAATGTAAACGGAAAACGCAATAATCCGTTTGCCATCATCAGTTTTTTAAGGTTAGACATGCTACTTGAAGATAACAACCGTTGCGATTGGGTTTGATCGGTACCGTAATAAGAAGCGTACAAAAAGAATCCACCAATGACCATGGGCCAAAATCCAAATTCATCATTACCATCTGCATTGTTAAAACCCCATTTGTTAAAATCTACCGCTGTAATTCTATCAGTATCTACATGGGTAAGAAAATTATCTATTCCACCAAGCTCACTAAAACCAAAGTACAAGCATATAATAATGCCAATAAAAAGGATACTCATTTGAATGACATCGCCCCATATCACCGCTTTCATACCACCTTGAAAAGAGTAGACCATGGTAATGAGTCCGATAATTAAAATGGAAATCCAAAAATCCAATCCAATAGTGGCCTGTAAAATTAAGGCCATAGTATATACCATAACCCCTGTAGCTACAGACCTGCTTATTTGAAAAACGAAACTTATTAATAAACGCGATGAAGAATCAAATCTTTTCTCTAAATATTCATATACGCTAACAATACCTGATTTATACAGTGTTGGTAATACCGCAATAAGCAAAAATGCCATTGCCAATGGTACACCAAACTCATACGTTAGCCACTGCATACCCCCACCATCTTTTAAACCGACGAAAGCAGGTGCCGAGATAAAACTTATGGCAGACAGTTGGGTTGCCATTGCCGATAAGCTTAATGGTAGCCATGATGTTTTACGACCACCCAAAAAGTAATCGCCACCAGAGTTGTTTTCCTTGAACATGAAGCCCAAACCTAAAAACCCTGCTAAATAAACAACAATAATGATATAGTCAACGTAGTTCATACCTTAGTTTCTATTTTTTTTAATTAAAAAGCCAACCATAACAATACCGAATATGTAGAATACAATTAAAAAGTAATCAATATAATTCATAACACATCAGTTTTAATCGGTATTCACCATATCAATATATAAAGCGGCGCTCCAAGAGAAATTATTACCGCCGTATCCCGTCTGATTTTTATCTCCGGTATCTCGTCTACAGTCAAAATATTCGTAAAAACCGTATTGCTCTATCAGTTCTAAACTGTCTATTTTAATTCGCTCTGCTAGATCTGTGTAACCGTTACTTCTTAGCCCACGAAAGAGCATCCAGTTCATATTGATCCACACAGGACCTCTCCAATATTTTCTAGGATTAAAACGATCATCAGTAGGATCAAACGATGCACATAGGTATTTATCTTCTCCACCGAACTTCTCCATCATTGTTTTCACTAAAACCTGAGCTCTTTCTTCAGATGGAATATGTGCGAACAAAGGTGAAAAAGACGATGAGGTAATGTGACGAATAGGTTCTTCGTTTCTTAAATCATAATGTACATATGCCCCTAATGCCGCATCGAACAACTTATCATTGAAACTTTTAATACTTTTTGATTGCCATTGAGATAGCGTTGCAATTTTATCTTCATGACCCCCGATCAATTCATATAATTCAATTAACGCCTGATTAGATTTTATAAGCATTGCATTGAACAATGGATCTTGAACCAAAAAGGGGGATAACTCGGCAATTTTAGTATCATCATAATTGTGCTGTTTGGCAATATCGATAAGGTGCAGATAATGATCATACTCCCTTTTAGTAGGGCGCTGGGAAGCATCTACATGTGTAGTATCTTTTCTAACAAATGTATATTCCGGCGGATCCATCGTTTTCCAGATATCATCCCATACTGGGGAGTTGTCCGTACCAGATTCCCAGTTGTGATAAATGTAGACCAACCCTTCATCTTTTGGGTCTCTATTTTTGTAGAAATACACGTGATTGTTAAAAACCTTATCGATCTCTTCTTTGATAAAGTGCAACATATCATCCTTATCTTCTGCAATACGATACATTTCTTGTAACACAAAACCAGAAACCGGTGGTTGTGTCATACCAGTAGACCTATATTTTTTTGATGATAAAGGATGCAATTCAGATTGATGAAAATCTGCCCCAGGGAAATAGGAATCATTCTCCGTATGAAAAACAATATGTGGTATAAATCCGTTTTCCCACTGTGCATCAAGCAAGGTTCGCATTTCGGTTTTGGCTTTTTCTACGTCATAATGAGCAAAACCGATAGCTATAAAACCTGAATCCCACTTCCATTGAAAAGGATACAGCCCTGCACTAGGTATTGTAAATCCACCTTCTTGAAAATTTGCATCCAAGATTGCAATAGCCTTCTTATATAATTCTTTCTTCATATTATCTTGTAAATCACCTTGGGACTAGCCCACTAGGCTTTGAATTAAAAACACAATTATTATGTTGACGCAAGCGTCAGAGCAAATAAATCTCGATTATCGAGTAAAAAACACATTGGCAACTCCTATTATCGCCAATGTGCTCATCAATTAAACTTAAACTAACAACACAAATTTTTAGAAATTGAAAGTAGCCGTTACAAACAATCTTCTAGGTAAAATTGGTCTACCTACAAAGAATTGTGATTCTGTTTGACCTGCTGAACCTGCTCTTGGATTCCCTTCCGTAATTCCGTCACTATCAAATAAATTAAAGACCGATACCCCCAAACGAACCGAATTATTGTTATCCTCTTTTGAGAATGTGTAACCGGCACCTAACCTACCAATGGTTATGGCATCTAATTCTATATTATTGGTATCATCGGTGAATTTTGACCCTGTGTAGTTGAAACCGAAATTGGCATCGAAAACGGCATTGTCATAATACAGTCCCAATCCACCCAACAAGTTTGGCTGTCTGGCCAATTCATTACCAACGTTAGCTTCTGTAGATGTACCGTTTACCAAATCAAAATCCGTATTTTTTGTAATCTCATGGTTTTGGTAAGTTGCATTACCACGTAGATTTAGATATTGTGCAAGGCTATAATCCCAAGTTGCCTCTATACCTATGGTTCTTGTGTTTTGCTCAGCTCTTGTTTCATCTATTAATTGACCACCAACAATTGCCTGCCTAATGGAAATACGATCTTTAAGACCTACGTAATACCCTGCCACCGAACCAGAGAATTTTTGGTTTCCGAATTTGGCACCAGCTTCAAACTGAATAATGTTCTCAGCATCGTACGGACTTTCAGAAATACCTGCTACCGGAGCAAAACCTCTTAGTTGTGGAAAAAAGTATCCTTTAGAAAAGTTTGCGTATAGATTGGTAGTTTCGGTTAACTCATAAAGACCTGCAAGTGATAGCGCCCAAGCATTTGCATTTACTTCTGTTCTTAAGAACGTACCATCTGCAGTTTGCACGTCACTTAACTCAGCAGTAAGTTCCGGATCAGCATATACCGTTTCGCTCATAATACCACCACGGCTATTGATACCATCTGTATGTTCCCATCTAAAACCAACATCAAAACGCCATCTTTCTAAAATCATCTCATCGGTAACATATAATGCTAATCTATTTTGAGAAAGAAAGTTATTGGCAGTTTGACCAATACGGTTATATAAACCGCCTTGAGAATACACTACATTATTTCCACTGGCATCGGTATAATTTAAGTTTACCAATTGAGGGTTATTATTGAACTCTGTCAACACTCTATATTGATAATTTACATCTTCTGCTTCTGTACGGGCTATATAAGAACCTACGGTTATGTTATGGTTACCACCATTTGCTGTTTCAATAGATTTAGTAAGGTTGATCTCACCAGAATAATCTGTCATTGGACGTAAACGATCCACATGTAAATTATCGATTACCAAGTCGTTACCGTTAATTTGAGCACCTGACCCACTTTGGTAAGCAGCAGTATATCCTAAATTACCAGGAGCGATACTTTCTACATAATTATCTAATGTTATCGGGTTTCCGTTTGTTCCATTTCCTCCTACATACAGGGCAAAGTTGTGCTTGTAATTTGCATATTTAATTTTGGAGGTCAATTTAAGGTCGTCTTCAAATCTGTAATTGAAATCACCCATAAGGTAACCACCAGAAGTAGCAACACCATCTGAAATAGGACTATTATAGGTTCCACCTGGTGTGTTGAACGAGGTATTTGCCAAATCACCGGATAACAATTGCTCAACCGGGTCACCATCATTACCGTTTATACGTTCTCTACTACCACCACTTAATGGAATTGGAAGGTAAAATTGAGCTTTGTCGTCAATAAACTGTCCGCTTAACGTAAAAGAACCGTTATCGAATTTCTTTTTAATATTACCTCTAAACTGAACACCTTTTGTTGGAAGACCAACATCTATAGGACCTCTATCATGACGAACAAAACCAGTAAAAGCGTAATACGTGTTAGAATCTTCACCACCTAGTTGACCACCGGAATAGAAGTCCGTTTTTATTCTACCTTGGTTGGCCACTTCAATATTAATAATGTTACCAGGGTTTGTATCGCCAGTTTTACTTGTGTAGTTAATAATACCGGCAACAGAACCTGCACCATATAATACAGCTGCACCACCACGAACAAATTCAACACCTTTAAAACCTATATCTGGTCTTGCATAGACATCATGCGCAGAAGAATTTAGTCCGAAAGAACTAATTAAAGGCATTCCGTCATATTGTAACGGGTTAAAAACATACTGACCACCGGAAGGCAAACCTCTAACGAATATATTACTTGCCGTTTCACCACCACCACCTTCAGCGGTAATACCTGGGACACTTCTAAGAATATCTGCCTGACTGTTAGCAGATAGCTTAGTTATTTCTTTCATTTTTACAGAACTGATAGATAAAGGAGCCTGTTTTTGAGAACGAAATGTACTTGATGCGGTTAAAACTACCTCATCTAATAACTGACCACCTTCTTGAAGCACTACATTTACCGTTTGTGTAGTACCATTTAAGGTCAAAGATTTATCTACCGAAGTAAAACCGATATATGATATACGTAATATCTGCTCACCTGTAAGGTCTGTTGAAAAAGAAAAATTACCATCAAAATCTGATGTTGTACCCGAAGTGCTACCTACTATTAAAATATTTGCACCGGGAATAGGGTCTCCTAAATTGTCCGTTACGGTTCCAGAAATATCGGTCTGTGCAAAGGAGCTTGCACTGATAAGAAGTCCGATTACCGCAAAAATAATTTTCTTCATAATGTTTGAGTTTTTATAAGTTGAGTCGATTTAAATTATCAAATCGTTGATTATGAAGCCAAATTATATGAATACAGCATTCTATTAACCAAAAATTAACGAATTACCAATGCAAACGTTTGCGCAAACGTTTGCAATTTAATTTGTAATATTGTTATTCTTTTGAATTCCATATAATTTACTCATTTTCAATCATGAGCAAAAAAAGAAATACCACATTAAAAGAACTTTCTAAAGAACTGAGTTTATCAATTTCAACAGTTTCAAGGGCGCTGAACGATCACCCAGATATTAGTCTTGCGACCAAAGAGAGAGTCAAAAAACTAGCCAAGCAAATGAATTATGTACCTAATTTATTTGCCAGAGGCTTTCGTTCAAGAGAAACACACATACTAGGTGTTATAGTACCTAACATCTCGCACCTATTTACTTCTACCATTATAAAAGGTATTATTGAGGAAGCTGAATTAAGTGGGTACAGAGTAATTATCTCAGAATCTAATAATGACGACGCCAAACAAGTAGAAATGTTAAACACCATGACACAGTTTGGAGTTGACGGAGTACTAATGTCATTGGCCAGAAAGACAAAAGATGTAGAAGAATTATTAAAGGTTTTAAATAGAATACCTATTGTATTATTTGACAAAGTATCAAGTAAAATACCTTGCACCCAAGTAGTTATCAATGAAGAAGAAGCTGCTTTTAACGCTGTTGAACATTTAATTGAACTCGGTAAGAAACGAATAGCCATTATTAAAGAAACTGAAAACTCATACAACTCAGAAAAGAGATTTGCCGGCTATTTGCGTGCTTTAAACCAATATAAAATACCCGTACGGGACAAGTTGATTTTAAGCACAGAAGATATTTCATTAGGCAATGGAAGGCGGTTGGCCAATATTCTCATTAGTATGAAAAAACGTCCAGATGCCATTTTTGCCATTACCGATAATGCTGCAATTGGTGCTATAAAGGCATTACATAAATTTAAGATCAAAATACCCGATGAAATTGCCGTAGTAGGTTTTAGCAACTCTATCAACTCAACCATCATCAGTCCGGCTTTGACCACTGTTGACCAACCTGGCGACAAGATCGGTAGAACAGCAGTTCGGTTTCTAATTCAAGAAATAGAAAGTCAACCCAACGAAGTACATACTAAAACTGTTGAGATAAAGACCAGTTTGATCGTTAGGGATTCTTCACTAAAAGCTTAAAATAAAACCACTTGTTATAACGGAATATTACCATGTTTTTTCTTTGGCAAAACCGCTACTTTATTTTCAAGCAAGGTATAGGCTTTTATGAGTTTCCTCCTGGTGTCTTTAGGAAGAACAACCTCATCTATAAATCCTCTTTGTGCAGCACTATAGGGGTTGGCAAATAATTTTGCATATTCCGCCTCCTTTTCCGCTAATTTTGCTTCTGGGTCATCAGCAGCGTTTATTTCCTTCCTAAAAATGATCTCACTTGCACCTTTGGCTCCCATAACGGCAATTTCCGCTCCAGGCCACGCATAATTTAGATCGGCACCAATATGTTTGGAGTTCATAACATCATACGCACCGCCGTATGCTTTTCTAGTAATTACGGTTACTTTAGGTACCGTTGCTTCACTTAGGGCATACAGTAATTTTGCACCGTTTGTGATAATACCGTTCCATTCTTGATCAGTGCCCGGTAAAAACCCAGGAACGTCTACCAATACTAAAAGCGGAATATTGAAACAATCGCAAAAACGAGTGAAGCGCGCAGCCTTTTTAGAGCTATCAACGTCTAACACCCCTGCCAAACTAATAGGTTGATTGGCAACAATACCAATACTTTTGCCTGCCAACCTAGCGAACCCTACAACAATATTATCTGCATAGGCCTTATGTATTTCAAAGAAGGTATCCTCATCAACAATACCATTGATGACATGGCGCATATCATAGGGCTGATTTGCATTCTCAGGAATAATATCTTCCAATACATCACGTACCTCATTACCAAGTGTATAGGGAACATCTGCTGGTTTATCTTCACAGTTTTGAGGCATATACCCGATTATCTGCTTAATTTGTTCTATACATTGAATATCATTAGCAGCCGTTAAATGTGTAACACCAGATTTAGTGGCATGTGCCGATGCGCCACCAAGTTCTTCTGATGTCACTTCTTCATTGGTTACCGTTTTTACCACATTAGGACCAGTGACGAACATGTAGCTAGAGTTTTCTACCATTAAGGTAAAATCGGTCATTGCTGGCGAATATACCGCACCACCGGCACAAGGCCCCATAATAGCCGAAATTTGGGGAATTACTCCCGATGCCATTACGTTCTTATGAAAAATATCCGCATAACCACCTAAGGATCGTACACCTTCTTGAATACGGGCACCGCCACTATCATTAAGACCGATCAGTGGAACACCTATTTTCATGGCCATATCCATAATCTTACAGATTTTTTCGGCATGTGTTTCAGACAAGGCACCACCAAAAACGGTAAAGTCCTGAGCAAAGACGCAAACTTGTCTTCCGTTGATCGTACCATATCCAGTGACTACTCCGTCCCCATAAAAAACTTGTTTTTCCATACCAAAGTCTTTGGTACGGTGGGTAACCAAGGCACCCATCTCTTCAAATGAACCTTCATCCAATAAAAAATGTATTCTTTCATGAGCAGTTAACTTTCCTTTGGCATGCTGTTTATCAATACGTGCTTGACCTCCACCCAATTTGGACAATGCCAGTTTTTCCGCTAAAATCTCTTTATTATCTTTCATGCTACTCGTTCAAATCTTATTTGCAATTCTACACTCTACTCTTCTGCCAATTAGAAGAATTTTTGGACGGAACCTTTAAAACCTTTTCATTTTCCTTATACAATTTCAATGCTACCAAGGCCGCTATTCTTCTTTCTTCGGCATATTGCATTTCTAAATGTTCTGGCGAATAGTAGTTTTTAACAAAATGGGTATCAAAATTACCTGAAGTAAAGGCTTCATGTTCACAGACAAACTTTCCAAAAGACAAGGTTGTGGCAACACCCTCTACTTTATAATTTTCAATAGCCTTTATCATTAATTGGATAGCTTCTTCCCTGGTTTTACCATAGGTAATCAACTTGGAAAGCATGGGATCATAATAAATAGGCACTTCCATACCTTCTTCAAAACCGTCATCAACACGAATACCCTCACCTACCGGTACTTTATAGGTGGTTAATGTTCCTATACTGGGCATAAAATCTGTTAAGGGATCTTCTGCATACACCCGCACTTCAAGCGCATGACCGTTTATTTTTAAATCTTCTTGAGTAAAAGCCAACGCTTCTCCACGAGCTACTTTGATTTGTTGCCCTACCAAGTCGACCCCAGATATCAACTCAGAAACAGGATGCTCTACTTGCAACCTGGTGTTCATTTCCAAGAAATAAAAATTCTTGTTTTCATCCAACAAAAACTCTACCGTACCAGCACCTACATAATCGCAAGCTCTAGCTACTTTTATGGCGGCTTCTCCCATTGCATCTCTTATTTCTGGAGTAAGTACAGCTGAAGGAGCTTCTTCCACTACTTTTTGATGTCTTCTTTGAACACTACATTCCCGTTCAAATAGATGTACAATATTACCATGGGTATCGGCAAGAACCTGAATTTCTATATGTCTGGGCGAGCCTACATATTTTTCAATAAAAACCGATCCGTCACCAAATGCCGCTTGTGCCTCACTTATTGCCCTTTGCATCTGCTCTGGTAAATCCTCTAACTTTTCAACCACCCGCATTCCCTTACCACCACCGCCAGCAGAAGCTTTAATTAAAATTGGAAATCCTATTTCTTTAGCCACCTTTTCGGCTAAGGCCACGTCTGTTATAGCTTCTTCAATACCAGGAACCATAGGAATATCATAATCGCGAACAGCCTCTTTTGCCGCTAGTTTATTCCCCATCACTTTAATGGCATGAGGTTTAGGTCCAATAAAAGTGATTCCGTTGTCCTCCACCATTTGTGCGAAAGTCGCATTTTCACTTAAAAATCCGTAACCAGGGTGAATACCATCTGCACCTGTACCCTTTGCTGCGTTAATTACTTTTTCCATCACAAGATACGATTCTGATGAAGGGGCAGGACCAAGTAAAACTGCCTCATCTGCAAACTTCACATGTGGAGAATGACGGTCAACTTCAGAATATACAGCTACGGTTTTAATGCCCATTTTTTGAGCGGTCTTCATTATCCGTAATGCTATTTCACCTCTGTTGGCTATTAGTATTTTTTTCATTAAAACTTAATTTTCCTTTTATACAATGGTGGCTATAAGATTGTTTCTATTCCATTTCAATAATTAAGTGCCCTTTCTCAACAGCATCATCTTTTTTAACTTCAACTGATTTTATTACGCCTTCGCCCTGAGCCAGAATAACATTCTCCATCTTCATAGCAGATAGTACCAGTAAAGGAGTACCCTCTATAACCTCCTGCCCTACTTCTACCAAAACATCCACAATTAACCCGGGCATGGGTGCTTTTACCTCGTTTAGTTTTTGAGTAGTTACCGCCAGCAATCCCATCTTTTTAATTTGCTGATCATACTCATCTTCAAGTTTAACATCATAAATATTTCCGTTGATGGAAAGGGTAATGGTCTTGTTCAAAAAATTGGAATGTATTATTTCTACGTCAAAAGCGCTATTCTTATCTAAAACATGTAGCGTATTCTCATTGACCAATATACTATCTAAAGAATCTACGTCACTAGTGCTACATTGTAATTCTTCTTTGTTTACGGTAATTAAGTAATTTGACATATTTGGATCTTATAAATACAATAGTTAAGTAAACCAAAGATATCGAAAAAGATTGGGGATGGATTTTGCCGTATTGAAATGACCTGTTCCGTTGATTATTTGAATAACAGGGGATACTTATAATTTAAAATGGTATGCCGAATAGAACACTGAATCTCATATAATCTCGCGAAGAATTGATTTTATTTAAAAAAGTAGAAGTCTCGGTCAGAACGAAGCAAAGCACCGTAAACATTGACCAAAAACAAAAAATCCAACCTAAATAATTAGATTGGATTTCGTTTTTTGCTCCCCCTCTTGGGCTCGAACCAAGATGAGTAACTACTTAAATTCCAACTATTTGTCAACTCGCCAACTTAATGGGTATCCGAATTGTATGCCTTATTTTCATTGATTTTATATAAAAGTAATACTAAACTATTTCTTTAGTATTTCAATTAAAGAATTAACATAGTCAATTCTTGATTGTTCAATTTTTTCTTTTTGAACATTTTTTAAATATCTTCTTTTTGATTTTTTTAATTTCTTAATCCAATAGCTATCTAATTCTCTATCATTTTTTTCAATATAAATACCAATAGAATTACAATCACTGATCAATAAATCTAAAGCCCATTCTTGAGGTCTTAGATTGAAAAGCTCAAAAAAATACTCTCCAGATTTAATACTATACTCTAAAGCTTTGACATGCGCCTCTATGCTGAAATAAAAAACAGAACGTTGTCTATTTAATAAAGCTAAATATTCCAATTGTTCGTAAACTGGTAGCTCATTAACAATCATCTTTTCCAGTTCAAAATAATTTTTTTGAATTGTCAGTTTATCATAATTTCCAGATAATGATTGGAATAAGGTATTATCTAAAATTACGGGAATACATAATTTAAAATATCTTTCTGGTAAATTTTCTTTATAATAATCTAATATCATGAATATATAATAATACAGCTCGCTTATGTAGTCACTATCCTTTTTTGGACTTAATGTTCTGATAACATTTTTATACAAAAAAATTAATTTACTATCAATATGACCTGTAAAATTATTATTACCTTCAAAGAAGATGTCTAATTCATTTGTGTCTATATATAGATTAATGGCAGTACCAAATATCTCCCTTGCTTTATTAATATCTTTAATTTTATCTCTCAAAAAAATACCATAACTATTAAGAAAATCTATCCTTTCAATTCTGTTGTTTTCTTTATCATGTAATTTGTATAATAAATCAATTTTCTCATAGTAATCATTTATTTCATCTATACTTAAATTTACTTTTGAGATTCTAATGAATGTTAAAATTGTGTCTATATATAAATCAAAATAAGAATCATTATTTGAGCTATATAAATCTTTAGCTATATTTAAAGCTTGATTTATAGTTTTAAATGCTAAATCATGTTTATACTCTTTGTTATAATAATATAATGCTGATAAATTTATAAGAGTATGGATATAGTTACCTTTCGCCGTATTCTTGTGATAAAGATTAGCTCGAATTTCTTTTGCTTCTAATAATAATTTTTCGGCTTTCTTAAATTCACCATTAGAAGCATAATAACCCCCAAGATTATTTAAAGCACAACTTTTTAAAAATAAATCGTCCTCTTTATCAAAGACCTCAGTGTAAAGACCAACTAGTTTTTTATTATTTAAGATTTGATATACAGATGCAAGTTCTAATTTAAAAGTTAAATTATCTGGACTAAATTTTATTCCAGTTTTATAATCTGCTATTGAGCCTTTAATATCATTTTTTAATAATTTTAACCTTGCTTTTTCAAGCAAAATTGACATATCCTCTTCAAATTGATTAATGGCGTCATTTTTAATTTTATTTTGATCGGATATATTGTCATCAGCAATTTGAATTGTAGTTTTGTTTTCTTTTAATCTAGATTCAATCTCAAGGTTTTCAAATACAATAAGTGCTAAATCAAAATTACCATTTTGAATATATTGAAAACCCTCTTGATAAGAAGATGATTTATCATCCAATATAGTTCTTGACCACTTACTAGATATTAATGATATTAGGTTGTTCTTACTCAATAATCTAGTTTCTAACTCCCTATTATCTATTGTTTCATTAATAAACAAATTACTTAATTCAGTAATAATACTATCTTTTAAATAAATTTTTTCTTTATAAATATCCTTTGATATATAATTTTCAAGTTTATTTTCATAAATCAAACGATTTCTTTCCAATTGCGACTCTGTAGAAAGGGTAATTAAAATTTCATCAGTTTGACCTAAAAAGACACTTAATTGGCTTTTATCAACTACAAAATATCCTGGTTTAGTGACTTTTAATTTAAATTCTGTAAGCAAAGGTCGATCGGAAACAATAAGATGAAATCTACCATCTGAGTCGGTAAGTTGAGATTTACAATTTCCACTAGGGCAATCAATTTCAATAAGAGAATTTTCTATATATTCATAGTTTCCTGTTTCATATTTACTATTCATTACTACTACTCTTCCGAAAATGGAAATATCTTTTTGTGAGTGCACCCTCGTAATTGTCAAGGTGAATAGAATTAATAGTAGTGTTAATTTCATTCTTTAATTAATAAAATATCCAAACCTTGTTTTGTATGTACAGGAACATTTCCCTTTACAATTGCTTTATATCCATTTTTCTCAAAGCGAACATCTTGAAGTTTTTTTTGATATTTATTTGGGATTTTTAACTCATAATATCCAAATTTATCAGAATAAGTTGAAATATTTCTGATACTTACCCTAACACTATCTAGACCCTTATTGTTTTTAGAATCAAAAATGCTTCCGTAAATCGAATCAGTTTCATATAATTTAACCTCCAAATGAATAGAAGATTTATCATTAACAGTATATAAACTGTCTAATTGAATTGGTCTATATGGCTGTTGATGATTTATAAAGATTTTTACTTTTTTCCCCTTAAAAACTGATGGTATTTCCTTAAAGGTAGCTTCTCCTTTTTCATTTATGGTAGCCTCTCTTTTATCTGATTTAAGTACTAAAACTACCTTACCGTCATTTTTTAAAATTAAGTCGTCTAATCCTTTTGGACCATGAACAAAAACTGTAAAAGTTAATGAATCAATCTTTGGAGTTTTTGAATCTAAGTTCCAGAGGTACGAACCTAAATATGTAAATAGCAAAATAGGTAAACCATAAAAAAGATATATTTTATATCTGTAATACAACTCTTCAAAGAAGGTTTGATGATTCTTTAAATATTCCTTTCCTTTTATGGTAATTTTTGCCCTTATAAATAGGTCTTTCAAATCAACTGTATTAGAAGATTCGGAAGTAGAAATAAATCTCAACTCAGGACTACAATCAAACTTTGCAAGTTCATATTCCTCTAAGTAGTTTACTAATTCATTAGCCTCATTACTAGTAAAACCTTTCTTTAATAAAGTCGGAACAATGTCAATTGAATCTAATTGATTTAACTTTCTTAAAATAGAATTAATTTTGTTATCAGTCTTTTCCATAAAATGTTAACCTAAAGAACTCTAAAGATAAATCTTACAGTAATAAAAGGGCAGTTCTAAAACTACCCTTTATCAAATTTTATTCACTATTCATATGCCCATAAGTATCCTCTACTAGATTTTCTCTCCCCTCTACAACATCTAGCAATACAGGTTTTAGAAACTCCCGTTTCATTAGAGGCATCAGAAACAGATTCAAAAATTTCAACTATTTTTCCATTGATATTTTTTTGAATTACTTTTTTCTTTCTATTATCCTCATTAAAAATGATGTTTAAATCATTAGACTTATAACTCCAATAATATCCTCTATAAGTTTTATTATTACCCAGACACACATTTGAAATAGACTTTGATTTTCCTAACACCGACAATGCAGCCCAAGCCAATGAAGGCCATTCTCCTACATTTAACCCCCATTCAGTATATTGGTATATTTTCTTCTTAAAACCTCCTCCAACGTCCTTATTATAGCCATTTTCCATGGTTTGATATGCTTTTATATGCATAGATTCTTTTAATGCTAACTCGTTTAAATCAGTAGCAGTATCTATAACCTCCCATTGGAAAGCTTCGGGACCATAAGTCCCGATTGCTTCATGAAAAAAACTCCCATTACCTGTTTTAGATTTGTATATATGGTCAGCCTTTCTTTCTTCAATGCTTTTAGTTGTTGCACCTATGTAGAGCATGCCGTTTTCAAGGTTCTCTACCTTGTAAATTTTATACTCTGCCTTCATCATCTGTATTGATTGTTATATTGTAAGTTCCTTTTCCTGTTCTTTCCAAAAAACCTTCATCTTGCAATACTTTGATTTTTTTGTAGCAAGTGTCTTTGGACATAGTATTGGTTTCAACAAATTCTTTAGTTATCTCTTCGGATGAAATAGTCTGACTACCCAAACTATACTGACTAACTAAAAAGTCTTTCATCTTCTCTGAGTTTTTAGAATCTTTTCTTCCATCAGAACTGGAATCTGCATATATTTTATAAACGTTCTCTGTTCCAACCACTTCAAACCATCGGTCATCAGAAACTTTATATAACGTTGCTTCACGACTATCACATTCTACATATTTATTGAATAACATATGCGAATAATTCCCACCTTTAGCAGTAGGTATTGGAGAAAAACTAAAGGCGAATTCAAATTCCTGTTGAACAAATCTACTACCGGCTAAATTATGCTGATCTGTAGGCTTGTCATTTCCTTTAACATTGTGATGAACAATTATAATCGTCTTATTTAAGCTTTTTATATACTTTCTAAAGGTTTGAGAAAATTTTTGAAAAACTGAACTTTTCTCTATTTCGCCTATACACATATGACCTAAGCTATCAATGAAAATAATTTCTGCCTCTGAAGCTGTAATGTAATCTCTTAATAGTATCCAATCTACATCTGTGTTCAAAAACTCAGGAAAGTCTTCTGGTGTGGAAATATAGTTTTCTGAAAATAGCTCGATTTCCATTTCACTTAACCTATCTATTTGTTCTAAATTTCGAGCACTTCTTAATCTATAACTTTCCTCTAGGTTTACAAACAAAATCTTCCTTGGAATACCATCCAATTTATTGCCGTAAAACTCATGCTTACCTACACTTATACTAATTGCTAAATTTTCTGCAAATGTCGTTTTCCCAGTTTTAGCTACACCTGAAATTAAACCACAGGAACCTTCTGGAATTCCTTTCCAAATAAATTTTGGTTTAGGTTCCTTTTTTACTCTTTTAATTAAATCAATTGCTTTTACAATTTTAATCTTTGCATCTTCTTCATTTGAATCTTTAAATTCTTCCATCTATTCTTTCATTTAGTCCGACTAGTCCGTCTAGTCAGGACATTATTTCAGAAGCCTATAATTTTCTGAATAATTATTTTAAGTAGAGAATAGGCTTGTTCTAGAGAAGAAATTAAGTGGAATGAATGACATTTACATATTGTCTTTCCGATTCATATCTTACTAGTCTCATATAGAAACTCTACTTTATAATCGAAAAGACTAAAAAAAAGCCATTCTCTTGTATGAGTAATGGCTTGAATTTTTTGAAGACTAAGACGTGTTTATATTCAGTTGTCTTTAATCTAGTTATAAATTTTATGTGGTAGGGTACAGTTGTGAAGTCTTAAACTAAAAAAGGCATCAAACCTTTTCGATTTTGGTAAAAATACAACATAATGTCTTAATAAAACAAGTTTTTTAACACTTTTAACATTATTTACTTGTTTTATCCGAATTTTATTAATAATAAAAGGCTGTATTTGTTACTTTAATCAGATATTGCATACAAAATACAGCCTTAAACAAGTTAAGCTTAAAACGTTTTCAGGGGGCTTTTTAGTTTTTAGAGCAAAAAGTCCGTCTCAAAAGTTGGTTATCAAAATACAATATAAAAATCTCTTTAATTTAAAATGTCAAAATGATAATAATGAAATAGCCTTTGCTCTATTTCATATACGACACTTAATTCTTTTGAAATGCGAATCCTCTCTACTACATACACCTCATTTTGTAATATTAAGTTATGGTCGTTAATTCCAATAACATTAAAAGGACATCTCAGTTCAAGCAATGTATTATTCGCATCCACAATTAAAATGCTGAAAGGAGAAGCGTATTCTAATAAGTGAACTAATTCATTATTTTTCATTGAAGCGCTATGTATTATTAATTAAACTAAACTTCAACAATTCAAGAAACGACTGAATTTAGGCTGTTAATACTTGTTCTTATTTCTGTACTAGGTTTCTGATTAGGAAGCATACACCACTCTACTAACATCAAACCCGTTTTATTACTAATTATAAATTCTTGAGTAGAAAACAATCCTGTCCTATCCTTTGTGACTCTAACTTGATTTTGATTTCCTGTGAACTCAAAGTTTAATGTGAGTTCATACTGAAAATCGTTCCTAGTCTCTTCTTTGGTTCCAAGTTTACATACCGTTAATTTACCTTTATCATCTTTTCCTATTACGTATTCTATCTTCCGCCTTACGGTTGTAATTATATGACAAGATGAATTAAGAATACTACTTATAAATTTTTGATGTCTTGGGGTTATTTTATTCCAATCCTGAAACCGTCCCCCTAAATTCCTATGAAGATCTAAACAACCTCCGACACCTTTCCACTCATGAGTAATTGAATCAATTATTATAACCTCCATAGAAGCGTTTTCACAGTCTTTAATCGCTTTAATAAAGTTTTCTGGACTATAGGGCTCTTTTAACTTAAGAACATTAAATCTACCTAAATGCGCATATAGATTAGAACTTCCATTTTCAGTGTCGATAACAGCTATTTTAGTCCAATCCCCAGTAATACCATAAGCTAGTAGCAATGCACTATAACTTTTACCAGAACCTGAAGCACCACTTAAACCAATTCTTAATTTAATATCTTTTTTCTCTGCTTTTTTTAATTCCATATCATGTGTATTAATGATTACTTAAAGATTTTATTAGTACTTATATCAAAAAAAAAGAGAGCCATAAGGACCCTCTTTATTCTATAAGTTAAATTGATTTTAAGAAATCATTTCTCCTTCAACCATATGTTCATTTTGAAGCATAAGCTCTTTGTTTATAAATTCATACCGGTAACTCATGGTGATTGTGTCGCCAGTTTCTTTATTAATGTAACTAAAAGGCTCACATTCAACTTTAAGAATTTCACCCTCTAAGCTTTCGCCAATTATTTCTTTACAGGTATCTTCATCGAAAGTACATGGCAGTGAAGCTTTTTTAACTGTTAAATAAGTTTTACCTGTTTCCTTGCTTACAACTGGCGTAAGCCCTCCTTGTACAATAAGTACATTGAAACCTTCACCTAAATCATTTAGGCGTGTTTCATAATCAATTACTTTAACCATCTCTTTTGTTTTTGGTTTATTTAAAGGCGGGGACACTCCCCAAAAACTAAAAAGGGTGGGGCTGGTTGTGGGTTAAGGAAGGAAAAGAAAATCTCAAAAAAAATAAAAAATTATTGTAGCTCTTTTATCAAAGTACAACTTTCTTTATTAGATTTTGGTGTTAATGTTATAATTTTAAATTCAGATTTAAAGCTTCCTTCAACAATGTCGAAATCCGTCAAATAGTTATTCAATTGTTCTATTCTCAATTCTAAAATCTCGTTACTGTAAAAATCACCTTTATGACTTAACCTTCTATTAAAAAATTCATGACCACTTTTATCCCTTAAAACCAATTTATATTTAAAACTTGAATAATCTTGTTTTGAAACATTTTTTAGTCTCAGGACATAACTACTAAAAGAGTTTTTATAAAGTGTTGACCAGATCGAAACCTCTCTTTCTATAAATCCATTAGTCTTAGGTACAAATTCGACACCATTACACTCTTTTGATAAGTTGGTTAAAACCATTTCACTAAAATAATATTCTGAATTATCGGTAATTTCAATATCACAATTAAGTCTATAAAAATTATTATTATTATATAAAAAATAGCTGACAGATTTATTTGTTTCATTAATTTTAAGAACCTGAATTTCAAAATTATTATCAAGTAAATCTTTAATTTTATAATTATTTGCTTCAGCAACTAATTTCACCAACTTTCCTATAGGTTTTCCTCCATTATTTAAGGAAACTAAACTATCAAAGTTTTTTTCTAAAATATATTCTTTACCATATATAATTAAATTTTCAAGGTTACTTTTATCCTTTTTTAATGAGCAGGATAAGCAAAAGGTCGAAAAAATAAATAGTACTAAAATTTGTGTTTTCATTATCCTTGTTTTACGAAGTTAAAAATAGGCATATATGCCTATATGATTATTTAAAAACTCCACGAATTTTAAACCGTGGAGTTCAATGATGAGAAAGATTTTTTAATTGCTTTTGGAAAAAATATTAGAAAGCTAAGACTTTCTAAAGGTTATACTCAAGAGGATCTTGCTAATGAACTCGACATCGAAATTTCACAAGTCAGTAGGATTGAAAGAGGAATAATCAATACATCTGTATCTAACCTATATAATATATCTCAAATTCTTAAGGTAAACATTTCAGAACTATTCGATTTTTAATTTTTTTGATAGTATCTCCATCTCTACTCCAACACGCTTTTGAACAACTTTAGCATAATACTCTTGAGTGATTTTCATACTTGAATGCCCTAATAACTCACTTACTATCTCCATAGGAACATCATTATATAATAATACGGTAGATGCAAATGTTTTTCTTGCCACATGATGACTAATAGATTTATCAATGCCCACTATTCCCGCTATTTCTTTTAAATAAGAGTTGATTTTCTGATTACTGAACTTAGGTAGCGCATTAACATCGTCATTCTTATATTTTTTCAAAATTAAATGAGCCTTAGGTAATAATGGTACAGAAAGTAGTTTTTCAGTTTTCTCCCTTTTCATTCTAATCCATTGATTACCATCAAAACCAACGACAATATGATTTTTTTGAAGATTAGACATTTCGTAATAAGCTAAACCAGTATAACAACAAAAAATAAATAAGTCTTTTACCAGTTGAAGTCTAGGCTGATTAAAACGATGATTTTCGAGTAACCTCAACTCCCTTGTTGAAAGGAATACGACCTCTTTTATAACTCGTCCAGGCTTATGCAGTGCGAATGGGTCTTTTTCGAGATAACCTTCAGCTAACGCCATCCTAATAGGTTTTCTAAATCGTTGAACAACCTTGTTTATCGTAACTTGTTTTTGGTTCTTAACGGTTTTAAGATAGTAAACGAAATCATCTAAGAATGATTGATTCAGGCTAATTAAAGGATAATCCATCTTATCGTATTTAGATTTAATAAACCCTTTAACATCATTGTATACATATTCAAATTTCTTCCAAGTGGATAATTTCAGGTCCTTTCCTATTAACTTAAATTGCTTAGCAAGAAACTTTTCGAAATAAGATATTACATAGTCCTCTTTCTTATCAACCTTACCAAGATATTTCAGATATATATCATCAGCATTAAACTCGCACTCCAACATTTGTAGTTTTAGATGAGCTTTTTTAACATTAGCTAAAATAATCTGCAATTGAACATTGATTTGTTGACCTATACTAGTTTTAGGATTAGCTTTTTGGTTTTTAGCATTCCAATCCAATATATTTATAAACTCTCCAGTTGAAAAAGCTTTTCTTTTTTGTTTAAAGGTTAATCTACAAGATATAGGGCATAAGCCACTTTTATTAATTTTTGCTTTATTAATTACAAAGCGAACTGATAATTTGTTTTGATTCATGACCAATTGGTTTTAGTTAAACAATTGGCATACAATTCAGGTTTTGAAAATGGGAACCTTGAAATATTTAGTGGGAACCTTGTTGGGAACCTTTTTTCACTAAATAACTTGACAAGTTGACTTATATAAGGAAAGTGCAATTAGTACATATATAACAGGCATTACCCCGTATTTACTTACCAAAAACAAAAAATCCAACCTAAATAAATAGATTGGATTTCGCTTTTTGCTCCCCCTCTTGGGCTCGAACCAAGGACCCTCTGATTAACAGTCAGATGCTCTAACCAACTGAGCTAAGGAGGAAAATAACCCGTTTTAGTTTCCTAAAGCGGGTGCAAATATAGTAGTTTTTTGAAAGTCGCCAAACAAATAAATTATTTTTTTTATTTAAATATCGCTTTATAAACATCATTACCGTTTGCGAACAGTAAAAGTGCTATTAAAATAAAGAATCCGGTGATCTGTGCATACTCTAAAAACTTATCGCTTGGCTTTCTACCTGTAATCATTTCATAAAGCAAAAACATTACGTGGCCGCCATCTAAAGCTGGTATTGGCAGAATATTCATAAACGCTAATATAATAGATATAAATGCCGTTGTAGCCCAAAACGCTGGCCAGTTCCAAGTATCCGGGAACATACCACCAATGGCAGCAAAACCACCAACTTCTTTATAAGCACCGGTATCAGGATTAAAAATCTTCTTCATTCCCTTAATGTAATCTGTAAGTGTCTTCACACCTTTGTTCCATCCTGCTGGGATAGATTCTAGGAAAGTGTAATCAGTAGTGTTATATTTCAAAAATCCTTGTTTCTCTGCATCAGCACCAGTCATACCAATCATTAGTCCTAGCTTAGCTTCTTCTGAAATCTTAGCCTTTAAAGGTACATCTGTTCCATTACGATTTACTATCAGGTCTACTATCTTTCCTTTGTTAGATTCTAAAATAGGAAAAACTTGATCCTGATATTTAACTGAACTACCTGCAATAGTCGTCAAAACATCACCCGCTTGAAAACCTACACTAGCATTTTGGGAATCTTCAGGAACTTCACTAATTACCCATGGCAATCTTGGTTTAATAAATCGAACTTGTTCCTTATTTTCTGAAATTGTTTCTATAAAATTGACAGGAATTTCCATTTCAATTTTCTGTCCGTCACGTTCAATAGTTATATTCTCTCCATAAACCACTTCTGGAACTATGGTATTCAAAGATTCAATTTCTTTACCGTCAACGGCAAGAACCTTATCACCTGTTTGTATACCTAGTGCATCACCCAACGTAGTATCGGTAATCCATACTCCGTCTTTTAGACTATCGTTTGCAATGTATGTTTCACCATAGGCATATGCCAGACCAATGAAAATAACAACGGCCAAAATGAAATTTACCGTTACTCCGCCCAACATAATAATTAAACGCTGCCAAGCCGGTTTGCTTCTAAACTCCCACTCCTTAGGTTCTTCTGCCATGGCTTCTTTGTCCATGCTCTCATCTATCATACCAGATATTTTTACATATCCGCCAAGGGGCAACCAACCAATACCGTATTCGGTCTCACCTATCTTCTTCTTAAACAGTGAAAACTTTACATCAAAGAACAAGTAGAATTTCTCAACTCTGGTCTTAAAATATTTTGCCGGTATAAAATGCCCTAACTCGTGTAGTACTATTAATATTGAAAGGCTTAAAAAAAATTGAATTGTCTTTATTACAATGGGGCTCATCCTTATTTCGTGAAAATTAAAATCGCACAAAAGTACATTTTTACAACCGCTAAAAAAAAGAAACCCACTGACCTTATGGTATTTTATGAATAATTTATCAGCAAGACAGCTATATTTACTTGAAATCTTGACACCCCTAGCGTACCTTTGTAAAAAAATAGTATGCGGTCTTTCTTCGCAAAATTCAAGATTTTTGGAATAGTACTTTTAGTACTCTCCGTCATAATCATATATTTATTCTATAATGCCCTACAGCCTGTAAAACTGTTGCCCGTATATTCTCCTGCCATGGTAAACTCAGAACTGGTAGCAGAAGAAATTCAACATGTTAGAAAGTACCATACCATTGCAGATTTTTCATTGACCAACCAAAATGGCAAGACCATTACCCAAGAAGATTACAAAGGTAAAATCTATATAGCCGATTTCTTTTTCACCACCTGCCCAACTATTTGCCCTATCATGACCAAAAACATGGTAGACCTACAAAAGGCACTGGGCAAAGATTCTGATGTTATGTTGTTATCACATTCCGTTACTCCAGAGATCGACTCGGTTAAACAGCTTAAAAAATATGCTATTGAAAAAGGGGTGGATGACAGGAATTGGAATTTAGTTACGGGTGATAAAAAACAGATCTATGAATTGGCACGAAAATCTTATTTGGCCGTTAAAACCGATGGCGATGGCGGACCATTTGATATGATACATACCGAAAATTTTATTTTAGTGGATAAGGATAAACGCATAAGGGGCTTTTATGATGGCACTAAAAAAGAGGATATGGATAAAATTATGGCCGATATTGAAATTCTAAAAAATTCTTACGACGAACTAGATAATTAACTGGGCTATTACCTGCCCAAGGCGAAACTAGTTTTAAGATGTAATAATTCCTTAATTGAATTATTTCATTTACTTTTGCCTTACTTATAATGAATCTAAATAAAGATTGGAGACTACAGTAGCACATTTAAAAAGAGGTCAAAGAGGAATCATAAAAGAATTCACTCAAGACCTATTGCCGATCAAGCTACTTGAAATGGGTTGTTTACCTGGTAATGAAGTAGAATTGGTACAGGTAGCACCATTAAAAGACCCAATATATATTAATGTCAACGGATCTCATATTGCCATTAGACGAGAAATGGCCTTACATATAGCACTTGATATTATTGATGACAATGCGGTTATATGAGCAAACAGATCAATGTAGCCCTTATAGGCAACCCTAATACCGGTAAAACATCGGTTTTCAATCAGCTTACCGGACTAAACCAAAAAGTTGGTAATTACCCAGGTATTACCGTAGAAAAGAAAGAGGGTATTTGCAAATTGCCCCGTGGTGTCAAAGCTCACATTTTAGATTTACCGGGTACCTATAGTTTAAACACTACATCATTAGATGAAAGTGTTGCCGTTGAACTTCTTTTAAATAAGAACGACAAAGACCACCCAGACGTTGCCATTGTCGTATCTGATGTAGAAAACCTAAAAAGAAACCTTCTTCTTTTTACACAGATCAAGGACTTAAAAATACCTACCATTTTAGTCATTAATATGGCCGATCGTATGGTTCGTAAAGGGATTACCATAGATATTGAGTTATTGGAGCAAAAGTTAAACTCTAAAATTGCTCTGGTAAGTACTAGGAAAGAAACGGGTATAGATAGATTAAGAAATCTCATTGCAGACTATAAACTTCTACCAAAAAGACAAAATGTAGATATATCGGTTATTGCACCTGATTATTTTGAACGACTTACAGAAGCTTTTCCGAAAGAGGATATCTATAAGTTATGGTTGGTCATTACCCAAGACGTGAACTTTATGCCGTTGAAAAAAACGTTTACAAAAGACACATCTTCCTTTACCACAAAATCAAAATCCGAGCTTAAACGTTTACAGCAGAAAGAAACCATATTACGTTATCAATTCATTAACGGTATTTTAAAGGAAACGTATAAAGTAGATGCCAATGCCGCCAAAGGATTTAGAGCTACTTTAGACAAAGTCTTGACCCATAAAGTCTTTGGTTATGCAATTTTCTTTTTAATACTGCTCACCATTTTTCAAGCCATTTATGGTTGGAGCGAATATCCCATGGATTTAATTGATGGTTTTTTTGCATCGGCTACAGAATGGGTGAAAGATACATTGCCACCGGGAGTATTTACCAATCTTATTGCAGAGGGTATTTTAGCCGGTATTGGTGGTATCGTCATATTCATACCACAAATAGCATTCTTATTCTTATTTATAGCCCTACTGGAAGAAACAGGCTATATGAGCAGGGTAGTCTTCTTGATGGACAGGATAATGAGGCCCTTTGGATTGAGCGGTAAAAGTGTGGTTCCATTAATTTCAGGTACCGCATGTGCTATTCCAGCGGTAATGGCTACTAGAACTATTGAAAACTGGAAAGAAAGGTTAATTACTATTCTAGTAACCCCGTTCACTACTTGTTCGGCAAGGTTACCGGTCTACCTAATTATCATTGCCTTGGTCATACCCGAAGGCAGTTTTCTTGGATTAAGTTATAAGGCCTTGACCTTAATGTCATTATATTTAATGGGCTTTGGAGCTGCTATTCTGTCGGCGGTAATCCTGAACAAGATCTTAAAAATTAAAAGTAGGTCTTTCTTTGTGGTTGAAATGCCCAACTATAAACTACCGTTGATAAAAAACGTTGCCTACACCGTTCTTGAAAAAACAAAAAGTTTTGTCTTTGGCGCAGGTAAAATAATATTGGCCATATCTATTGTGCTCTGGTTTTTGGGCTCTAACGGATTCTCGGATGAATTTAAAAATGCCGAAACCATAGTAGCACAAAGAATTAAAGAAAAGGGGTATAGCGCCAATAGCGAGGTTTACTTTGAAAATCAACAAGAAGCACAAGCAAACACTCTTTCCATAAAAAAGAAAGCTGTTCAACAGCAAGAATTGCAAGAAAGAGCATTAAACCAAGAAATTGCCAGCTATAAATTAGAGCATTCCTATATGGGTTATATGGGCAAAGCCATAGAACCTATAGTAAGACCTTTAGGTTATGACTGGAAAATAGGAATAGCCGTTTTAACATCCTTTGCGGCAAGAGAGGTTTTTGTAGGTACATTAGCTACTATTTACAGTGTAGGGAATGATGAAGAGGAAACCATTAAAAATAGAATGGCTGCAGAAGTAGATCCCAAAACAAAAAAACCATTGTTTAATTTAGCCTCGGGCATTTCATTACTATTGTTCTATGCATTCGCTATGCAATGTATGAGCACCTTGGCGGTAGTAAAAAGGGAGACGAATTCTTGGAAATGGCCAGCAGGACAGCTAGTATTCATGAGCCTTTTTGCTTATATTGTAGCTTTAATAGCATACCAATTATTAAAATAATATGGACATTATACAACACATATTGGTTTACATAACCCTAGCTATTTCCGTAGGGTATTTGGTAAATAAATTTTTGATTCCTAAATCTATTTGGTCCGGCAAAAAAAACAACGCTAAATCCTGTGGTCAAGATGATTGTGGCTGCCACTAATCTTTATTGATAAGTTAAAATAGCTATAAAAGACTCATAACAGTTTCTAAAACTGTAACGTTTCTTGCTTTTGTTCGTTTAGATTGCGTAGGAATAATCTAACAATATGAACAATAAGCCAACCCACTTATTACTTTTTACATTTTTTGTTTTCACCATTTTAAACACTAGTGCACAGAACTTAAGCGCCAACGTTTTAGATAGCATTACCCAACAACCTATTCCTTACGCCACTGTTCAATTAAAAGAAAAAGGAGTCATTACCAATGAAGAGGGCAATTTCAATTTTATCTTGAACGAAACTATACAAGAATCTGACTCTCTCATTATTTCCTCAATGGGTTATGAAACCCTTGCCAAACCTATTTCAGAGTTTACAAGCTCTAGAATATTACTCGTACCCAAAGCCATTGAACTAAGAGAGGTTATAGTATCCAATAAAAATTATACTGCTGACGAAATAATAGATTTTGTAGTTGAAAATCTAGACAAAAACTATAAGACCGACCTCACTAAAAAACGATTGTTCCATAGGTCATCTAACTTTGATAGATGGACAAAAAGTGATTTTAAAGTCAAAAAATCATCCATAGATATACTAAACCAACAATTTCTAGATAGTGTTATAACCACTGTACCCAAGGACAACAGTTATTATTCTGAAATTGTTGGCGATCTATACGGCAACCCACATGAAGATTTATTAAAGTTAAATCTTTTAAAAGCCTCCAAACTATTTGATAAAAGCAAGGAACTTGATGCTGAAAAATTAGAGGAAAAATTCAATGAAATACTTCGTGAAAATGTTAAAGAAGGATCTTATTTCAAGATAAAATCCGGTTTGTTCGGTACTAAAATAGATGCCGAGGAGGTTAGCGAATTTCTTGAAGAAGATATTGACTCTACAGATGTAGCCGCTGCCAACGAACAGCTAGAGAAAAAGAAGAAAGATAAAGAGCTGCAACAGAAAAACTACGCCAATTGGAAAAAAAGTCAATTGAACAATATCTTCAATAATTTACCCACGCAAGAAGACAATGATCTAAACTTTATAGTAAAATCCAGAAAGTATGATTATACATTGCAAGAATTCACATATTTAGGTAATGATGCCGTTTACGTCATCTCTTTTAAACCAAGTGGATCAGCAGATTTTGAAGGAACACTATATATAAATGCAGATGATTTTGCCGTACTGCAAATAGACTATAGCAATGTAAAGCCTGTTAAAAAATTCAGTCTTTTAGGGATTTCAACAAATACCTATTTATCTAAAGGAAAAGTCATTTATCAAAAAGATGCATTTGACCATTACGGCCTACGCTATTATGAGTCTGAAGTAGGTGAACGTATTGGTGTTAGAAGACCATTAAAAATCATTGAAAAGAATAAAATCGTAAAAGGCAAAAACAAACAAAATGAGCTATCTGGCGATATGGATTTTGTCTTTATAAATGTTGTTAAGAATGAATTGATCATTTTTGAATCTGATCAAATAGACCAAGCTACCTTTGATGGTTTTACAGAAAACAATGCCGTATCACCGACATATATGCCTAAATACGATCCTAATTTTTGGGAAGGCTACGCCATTATGGAACCCAATACAGCAATAAAAGAGTTTAAGTCAACCACCATTGATTAAATATAGTTCTTAACTATATTATAGAACAAAAGCCCCCAACCCGTTACCAAAAGCAAACCTCCAATTGGAGTAATAGGACCCAGTATTTTTATTTTATTTCCTTTGGATGCAGATATACACAATCCGTAAATACTAAAGGAAAAAAGAATGATTCCAATGATGATGCAATAGATAATTGCCTTTTCTAGACCAGTTTCTAGATTAAGGTTGAAACTTAACATCAATAGTAAAAGTGCGTGGTACATTTGATATTTTACTCCTGTTTCAAAACTATTCAGTTGATCTTCAGTAAACGTTTTCTTTAACAAATGTGCACCAAATGCCCCAAATACTACTGCTAATAATCCTAATAAGGCTCCTACCAATTGCGCAACTAATACCATAAAATTTTTCTTTCAAAGATAATGGCATCCATTTAATTGTATACCTTACATAAAACTAATTATCAAAAAATGAAAAAGTTTATTACTGTCTATGGTTTTATGCTTTTGATAATGACCGGCTGCGGATCATCAAAAAACACAAGTAATGCCAATAACGGTACATCTTCTTTAGATGTGGAATTGAGAGAAAAAAACAGGGCGAACGTTTCTCTACTACAACGTATACGCCAAAAGAGTGGCATAGTCTTGCAAAACAATATACCTATAATCAATAAGACCAGTAATTCCTTTGCCTCTGGTGGCAGTCAAGAACCTTTGTACGTTTTAAACAATCAGATAATTGGAAATTCTTTTCATTCGATCAACGAGTTAATAGATAGCTATAATGTGAAGAAAATAGTTATTTTATCGGGTGCAGATGCTGCTGGTTATGGTACTCAGGGAGCCAACGGAGTTATCAAAATTACAAGCTATTAGCATTTACTGCAAACTGATATTCATTTGCATATTTGAATCTAGAATAAAGGCACACTCGGTATATTTTGGCGGACCAAACATTTTCATTTTTCCTTTAGAGAATGCTATTTGCTCTTTTGGAATACCCAACATGTTGGTATCTAAATTATTATTTCCGTTAGCATCATGAAATATAGCAATGGCATACTCACCATCGGGCAAGTTTTCAATATCAAAAACCGTCTTACCCTTAACGGCCTTTTCAGAACCGGATTTATATACCTTATCAAACTTTAAAAAGGAACTTTCATCAGTATAAACGGCAAAACAGATATTACCTTCTTCAGAGGTAACCCCATCAATATTTAAACTAATATTATGCTGAGCAAATAGACCTGTAGACATCAATCCTAAAACAAATAGTACCAATAGATTCCCTTTTATCATGCCATATTATTTTAAACCTACAATTTAATTAGGCGCGCTCAATGCCCCTATTTTTCCGCTGAGTTTCTGAAACAATTGTAAAGTTTGGACCGAGTCTTTTAGATTAAAATATACGTAAGTAGAGTCTTTATAGACCAACTTAACTTTATGTTGTTCAATATTATCTACAAATACATGAACTTTCTTGTCTGTCAAAGAATCTTTAAACTCCCTAAAGACACCTTTCTCTTTTTCCAGCGCAGAAAAACCGTGCAAACGCTCCATTGGCGGTATTCTTTCAACCAACACTACACTATCTAGTTCATTTAATGGAATTTCAACATTATAAAACCCGGAACGAATTCCTAGGCTATTGTCACTATTACTTACCCAATTTTTTAAATGAAGTATTAAAATGAACGCGCAACAGATTACTGTTAGAATCAACACCACTGTCCATACCCAATTTTTCTTGGTAAAATGCATAAAGGTTTAAAGTATCAAGTTAACCATACTATTGCCTTAAACGGTAAAATTCAAATTAAATTATTAACCTAAACCAACATCTAGGGTCATCATGATGATGAAGCCACCAATGAAGCCCATGGTAGCAATATCAGTGTACTTATCTTGCTGTGTTTCTGGTATAACTTCCTCTACGACCACAAAGATCATTGCGCCGGCCGCAAAAGAAAGCGCATATGGCAGTATAGGTTGAAAAGTAAGCACGGCCCACGCCCCTAGTACTGCCGCAACAGGCTCTACCAATGCGGAAGCCTGACCGAACATAAAACTTTTTGTCCTGCTCAGTCCATGCCTACGTAACGGCATGGCAACGGCAAAACCTTCCGGAAAGTTTTGCAGACCAATACCTAAGGCCAAAGCAACGGCACCACCAATAGAGGCGCCATCAAAACCAGCGGCCACTCCCCCAAAAAGTACACCAACCGCTAAACCTTCCGGTATGTTATGTAATGTGATGGCCAACGTAAGTAAGGTTGTTCTACGCCAAGGTGTTTTAACACCTTCTGCCTCGTCTTCCTTAAAATTAATATGTAAATGGGGCAATACTTTATCCAACCCAAAAATGAACAAAGCACCTAGCAAAAAACCTACTCCTGCCGGTATAACTTTCACAAACCCTTCACCTGGGCTCATTTCTATACCTGGCGCCAGTAAGCTCCAAAAACTGGCCGCTACCATTACGCCGCCAGTAAACCCTAACATTCCGTCTAAAACAGCACGGTTCATTGTTTTAAAAAGAAAAACCAGTGCTGCGCCCGCTGCTGTGAGGCCCCAAGTAAACAATGTAGCATAAAATGCTGCCAGTACGGGATCTATTGATTCAAAATACGCTATAATTTCATCCATAATTCATATAATTAATATGCTACTCTTCATCTACAATCTCCAAAAATAAATTTGTTGCAATCTGTTTTGATATTCTAATGGAGCCCGACCTGGTGGAGATGGTAACGGAACCATCAAACTCTTCAATTTCCAATATTTTAAAGGTATCGCCCAAGGCAATTTTATTCTTGTCCAAAAACTTTAAAAATGCCGCGGAAGAATCGTTGACGCCAACACAAACCCCTTGACTACCCACCGGCAAATCACTGATCAACTTCTTTACGGATTTTGTAAACACACCATCTTTGTTAGGAATAGGATCGCCATGCGGATCTACTTTAGGGTATCCTAAATGGGCGTCTAACTTATCAATTAAAGCATCACTTTTTATGTGTTCCAATTGCTCTGCAACCACATGAACCTCATCCCAAGAAAAATTAAGTTTATCTACCAAAAAAACCTCCCATAAACGATGTTTTCTAATAATGGAAAGGGCAACCAACCTGCCTTTTTCCGATAGTGAGACACCTTGGTATTTCTTATAGTTCACCAAAGATTTCTCAGACAACTTTTTTACCATATCGGTTACAGAAGAAGGTTTTGTCTTCATCTGTTCTGCAATGGCATTTGTTGCAACAGATTTGCTGTTAAAATCACTTAGGTGATAAATGGCCTTTATGTAATCTTCTTCTGATAATGTCATTTGAAAAGCAATATTAACACAAAAATACATTTTTATACCTAAAAACAATTTTTTAGATTTGTCTAAATTTAATTTTAGATGTTTAAAATATTATTTTTCGCTTGCTCTATTTTAGCTTTTACAACTGTAAATGCTCAAAAAGCTACCATATCTGGAACCATATCTTCAAATGGATTTCCTGAAGCCTATGTAAATATTTATTTGAAAGGCACTCAAATTGGCACTGCGTCAGACGAAAACGGTCAATACTTACTTAAAAATATTCCTTCTGGCGATTACATTATCATTGCTTCCAATATAGGTTTTGAACAATTTCGTAAATCGATCTCCGTTTCCGAAGATGAAGACCAAATTGTAAATATTGACCTAAAACCATCAACCGAATCTCTTGATGAAATGGTAGTTACAGGCACTCTAAAACCTGTTAGTAGATTAGAAAGTCCAGTACCGGTAGAAGTATATACACCTACCTTTTTTAAAAAGAACCCAACACCAAGTATTTTTGAAGCATTACAGAATGTAAACGGAGTAAGACCACAAATAAACTGTAATGTTTGTAATACAGGTGATATTCATATTAATGGACTAGAAGGTCCGTACACCCTAGTCTTAATAGATGGCATGCCCATAGTTAGTGGTTTGGGAACTGTATACGGACTCTCAGGAATTCCCAATTCACTTATAGAACAAGTTGAAGTGGTTAAAGGCCCAGCTTCTACATTATATGGAAGTGAAGCCGTTGGCGGACTCATTAATATTATTACAAAGAACAACTTATCTGCCCCAGATTTTTTTGCAGATAGTTTTGTAACCGGTTGGGGAGAATTTAATTTAGACATAGGAACTAAGTTTAATGTTGGCAAAAAAGCCAATGTTCTCTTAGGTGCCAATTATTTTAAGTACGATAACCCTATTGACAATAATGGAGATAATTTTACCGATCTTACATTACAAGATCGCATATCTGTTTTTCAAAAATGGAATTTTGAAAGAAAAGACTCCAGAATCCTTTCTTTGGCAGGAAGGTTTTTTTATGAAGATAGATGGGGAGGTGAACTGCAATGGACTCCAGAATTTAGAGGCGGTGATGAAATTTATGGGGAAAGTATTTACACCCGTAGATGGGAAGTTTTAGGCAAGTACCAGTTGCCGGTAGAAGAGCAAATGATGCTTTCCTTTTCCTATAATGACCACAAACAAAATTCCGTTTATGGCGATGTTCCTTATTTGGCAGATCAACGTATTGGTTTTACCCAGTTAACATGGGATAAAAACATAGGAAAACATAGCCTTTTAGCAGGTACTGCATTACGTTATAATTATTATGACGACAATACGCCAGCTACCGCGAACACGAATGGTAATGAGCCCGATGAAGTAATTATACCGAGTATTTTTTTACAGGATGAGATAGCGTTCAATAAAAAACATTCCCTTCTCCTAGGGGGCAGATATGATTATGACAACCGCCACGGCAATATCTTTACGCCAAGAGCGGCCTATCGTTTTAAGTTTACCGAAAATGACATTATTCGCTTAAATGCGGGTACCGGTTTTAGAGTGGTAAATCTATTCACAGAAGATCATGCAGCACTTACCGGTTCTAGAGATGTCATTATTGCAGAAGAACTGGAACCGGAAGAATCATTTAATGTAAATCTTAACTTTCTGAAGAAAATTTACGGTGATAATGGCACGTTTGTAAGTTTAGATGCTTCAGTATTTTACACCTATTTCCAAAATGTTATAATCCCTGATTACGACACCAACCCCAACCAAATTATATATGACAATTTAGAAGGAAAATCAATTTCAAAGGGAATAAGTGCAAACATAGATATAACCATGTACAATGGTTTACAATTTATGATCGGAGGAACATTACAGAACGTGAGCAATACTGAAAATGGGGTTACGCAACGTCAAATTTTAACAGAAAGGTATTCCGCCAATTGGAGTGTTGGGTACCAAATTAGGCCATGGAATTTAAAGATAGATTATACGGGTAATTTATATGGCCCTATGCGATTACCAACCTTAGGGGAAAGTGATCCCAGGCGAGATTTTTCACCCGCGTGGAGTATTCAAAATATACAACTATCTTATGATGGGATAAAGAATTTTGAAATTTATGGAGGAGTTAAAAATTTACTGGACTGGACACCCAACCGAGGGAACCCCTTTATCATTGCCCGTGCCAACGATCCTTTTGACAAAGAAGTTACCTTTGATGCAAATGGCAATGCGGTTGCCACACCCAATAACCCGAACGCATTAACATTTGACCCATCTTACGTCTATGGACCAAATCAAGGAATCCGTTCTTTTATTGGGCTACGTTATACATTGAATTAAGTATTAAAGACACATGCTATTTTGTACTTTTGAAGTGCTAGACCTTAAAAAAGCTGAGAACAATCTGAAAAATTCATGAACGAATTCGATTACATTATCATTGGCGCAGGCGCATCTGGTCTATTGTTGGCAGATGCTATGGCCAACGATTCGTTTTTTGATCAAAAAAAGATTTTACTGCTTGACAAAGTACTAAAAAATAGCAACGACAGAACGTGGTGTTTTTGGGAAAAAGGTAACGATCAATTTGAAGAGATTATCCATAAGAAGTGGAATTCCATTCATTTTCAAGGAGAAGATGTTGCCAAAAGAATCAAAATCGACCCATATTCTTATAAAATGATAAGAGGTATCGACTTCTATGATCATTACCTAAAAAAGGTAAAGGCAACTAGCAATATAACATTTGTGCAAGACACCGTGGTGGGTATCTCCGAAACTGAAGACCAAGTTGCGGTTAAAGCAGTAAACAACACCTATACCGGCAAGTATATATTCAATAGCCTTTTTGATTATAAAATGGCTACCCAGCAAACAAAATATCCCGTATTACAGCAGCATTTTATAGGCTGGGTAATAAAGGTCAACAAACCTATTTTCAATACCGAGGAAGTCACATATATGGATTTTTCCATACCTCAAAAAGGCAATACAAGATTTATGTATGTACTGCCCTACTCCAATGATACCGCATTAATAGAATACACTTTGTTTTCAGAAAAGCTATTGCCAACACCTGAGTATGAAGAAGCCATAGAAGACTATATTTTACAACGGTTTCAATGCCAGGAATATGAGATTATAGAAAGAGAATTTGGCAGTATACCTATGACAGCGTATGACTTTAGGGAGCACCATACCAACAGAATACGCTATATAGGTACCGCAGGGGGTTGGGCCAAACCCAGCACAGGTTATACTTTTATGAGTACGGCAAACAAAATACCAAAATTGATAGCATTCATTAAAGAGGGGAAACCTCTGAAAAAATTAAAATTGAAAGGCAAATTTTGGTTTTATGACATGCTCTTTTTAGATGTACTTTACAATGACAATGCCAATGGGCATGTAATATTCGAATCTATCTTTAAAGCATTACCACCACAAAAGGTTTTTAAGTTTTTAGATGAAAAAACAAGTCTCATAGAAGATTTGGAATATATCAACTCTTGCCCTAAACAACCGTTTATCAAAGCATTGATAAAACGAATTTTCTAAACCGTTCTATTCATTAAGTTTTCCCCAAACTGTCTTAGCAGTTCTTTATTTTCAGGATTAATATCCATATCATCAAGAACATCAAAAGCTTTAGCCGTGTAATCTGCAATGGCAGTTTTAGTAGCTTGATCCGCTTTTGTCTTTTCAAATATAGAACGCACTGCGTTAATTTTAGCTTCGGCCTCTTTTGGGTGAATAGAATATAAATGCTCTAATTCTTTAGCGATTACTTCTGATCCAGAATTTAAAGCTTTAAGATATAGGTAGGTCTTTTTGTTTTCAATAATATCACCACCAACCTGCTTACCAAAGGTTTTAGGATCACCAAAAACATCTAAAAAATCATCTTGTAATTGAAAAGCTATACCAAGGTTTAGTCCAAAATTGTACATCTGTTGCTGTGCTTCATCTGGTGCACCTGCAACTATAGCGCCCATTTTTAACGCAGCTGCAACTAAGACGGCAGTTTTGTATTCTATCATTTTAAGATACTCGGGCAACATCACATCATCCCTAGTTTCAAAATCTACATCGTATTGTTGACCTTCACAAACTTCAAGTGCCGTTTTACTAAACAACTTGGCCAAATCTCTAAAAACATTAGGCTCATAATTTTCAAAAAGTTGATAGGCCATTATCAACATGGCATCACCAGACAGAATACCCGTATTAATATCCCATTTTTCATGTACCGTAGTTTTACCCCTACGTACCGGTGCATCGTCCATAATATCATCATGAACCAAAGAAAAATTATGAAAGACCTCAACAGCAACGGCAGCATCTAAAGCTTTTCTAAAATCGGTATTAAAAATTTCAGCAGTCATTAAAACCAATACCGGTCTTAACCTTTTGCCGCCTAAACCTAGAATATATGTGATAGGCTCATACAGGTTTCTAGGCTCTTTTGTAATCTTCATAGAGTCTAAATACGCAATAAACTCATCTCGATATTCACTAATAGTATGCATTCTTTGCAATTTTGCACAAAAATAGAACAAAAATGGTTGAATAAGCCCCCTTTTTAAGTGAGAAGAAATAAAACTTTACAGATGAATCCCTAATTTAAAAAAGCTGTCAAATATGAACTTTTACGCTACTTACTAATTATAAAGAAGACCTCTTGATCAGTCTAGAGGGCATAATTAATTTTGTAACTGTATCACCTTTTAAATGCAATGCCGCTCTTTTTGCCATTTCGTTAAAATCGGTGGAAATAGTAGTAATTCCACCAAACACAATTTCTTTTGAAACATTATCGTTTTGGGACAGAATACCGATATCCTCCCCAATTTTATATTTATTTCTAACCGAATCTCTTAGAATTTGCCAAAGTATGGTATCTCCTAACGCAAAATATAAATTGCCTTTTTTAGCAGACCCAATAGTATAATTATTCTTGACAGAACCATTGACCTCAAACTCATCTATGAATTTTTGAAACGCGTTTTTTATAGATATAGGAGAAAAATCGCTCTCTTCGTTGAAGTACAAAATAATCTTATTATACTTTTTTATTTCTGGCAGTAACCTTACCAAAGATGTATAAATGACCTCTTCAAATTCTTGGGAGATATAAGAATACCCTGGTCCCAAATTTAAATACCTATCTACCAACAATAATTTTTTGGGTTCAATATTCTTTAATAATGTTGCAACCTTTTCATTTTGTATTGGAGCAATAACATACATGCCATATTTACCATTGATATTAGAAATTATGGTCTTAAAAACAGTGAGGTTATTATGATGGAAAAAAACATCTATTTGAAACCTTCTTCCCATTTCTTTACGAAAGGTTTTATAAAATTCCTCTTGATAACTCTGAAAAGCAAATAATAGCAAAGCCATTCTTTTGGTAATATTGGTAGCTTGGCTAATCACAAAATAACCCTTTAATTGCCTAGACTCTATTAAGCCTCTATTCTTAAGCTCCTCATATGCCTTAAAAATAGTTTTTCTTGCATAGCCTATTTCCTCAACCATAGTGTTTATAGAGGGTAACTGATCACCAATAGTCAATTGTCCATCTTCAATAGATTCAATTACTCCTTGAACCAATTGTTCATGTTTTGTAAGGTTATTATTGTGGGTAAGGTTTAGAATTTTACTAATAACCGGCATAAATAATAAATGAAATTTGCAGGCGTCAATATACAATTTAAAAAAAGATATCAAAAAATAGCCCCTGAATTATAGTGTACCTAACACAACAAATTGTATGTAAAAAATGGTTTGTAAGCCGAAAAAGCCTCCAAACACGCAAATACAGATTTTTTAGATAAAATAGCAAATAATATGTATTTGATAATATTTTAAGCCATAAATGAAAATTCTAAAAAATAACATGTTAATATTTATTAAATTAACATTTTATTTTATATTTGTTCACAGTAGCATAGTGTATCATAGTCTCTTCATCTCAAAAACGCTCCCTAAAGAGACTATAACGCCTACGTCAACATAATTAACTAACAACTGTAAGAACTAACTTTATGAATTATCAAACAGACTTTTCTAAGTTTTCCATGATTCGGAATCATGTAAGCTTAACGATGATTTTATTTTTTAGTGGATTTCTCTTTATGGGTCTCCACGCACAGACAACCGTTTCTGGAACTGTTACTTCAGCTTCAGACAACATGCCGTTGCCAGGTGTTTCGGTCATTGATGCCAACAACCCTACAACAGGAGTACAAGCGGATTTTGACGGTAACTTTACAATTACCGTAGATGATGGAAGTACCAGTTTACGATTCAGCTACATTGGATTCAAGGCTGTAGTGGTACCGGTAAACAATCAAAGTACCATCAATGTATCTTTAGAAGAGGACGTTGCCAACCTAGACGAAGTTGTTGTCGTTGGTTACGGTACTCAGAAAAAAGCGACCGTAACAGGTGCGGTAACCGCAGTACAGGGTCCGGTACTAGAAAGTTCACCGGCCATAAGTGTATCGAATTCCTTGGCAGGTAGATTGCCCGGGGTAGTAATCGTACAGACCAGTGGGGAGCCTGGTAATGACGAATCGAACATAAGTATTCGTGGAACCAATACATTAGGAAACAACCAACCTTTGATCGTTATTGATGGTATTCCAGATAGAGATGGTGGTATAGGTCGTATTAACCCAGATGATATTGCCAATATCTCTGTACTTAAAGATGCATCAGCTGCAATTTATGGAGCTAGAGCGGCCAACGGAGCAATAATCGTTACTACCAAAACCGGTAAAGTCGGCAAAATGCAAATAAATTATAAGGCTGATTTTGGTATAACCAGACCTACAAGAGTACCAGAAATGGCAAGTGCGGTAGAGTATCAAACTATAATGAATGAATTGGCGATTTATAACAGTAATATTCCTTCATCACAATGGGGAGCTGCAAATACCGCTTTTCAAACCTCAGGTAGTTATACTATACCAGGTAGCGATCCTGCAGAAACCGTAAACGCTGCATTTAGTCCAGAAACAATCAATAATCATAGAACCAATGCTGATCCATGGTTATATCCTGATACGGATTGGTTTGGTGCCACTTTTCAAGATTGGGCGGAACAACAAAGACATAACCTATCCATAAGCGGTGGTAGTGAAGATCTTAAATATTACGCATCTGTAGGTTATGCAGATCAAGGCGCTATATATAAAAACTCGGCCAACAGATACCAACAGTATAACTTTAGAATCAATACCGATGCTAGAATTAATGAATACCTGTCTACTAAACTAAGTATGGGATATAGAAAGGAAGATAGAACCTTCCCTACTGAAGGTGCAGGTGCTATCTTTAGAATGTTGATGAGAGGTAGACCAAATGAACCTGCAATATGGCCAAATGGATTACCAGGACCTGATATTGAAAATGGTCAACAACCGGTGGTAGTTACAACGAATGCTACAGGGTATGACAAACAACCAACAGATTACCTACAATTTACAGGTTCTTTGGATATTACCAACCCATGGGTAGAAGGTCTTAAACTGACATTATTGGCAGGTGTTGACCAAAGCCAGTTACGTAGAAAACTATGGCAAACACCATGGACTCTTTATTCTCTTGACCGTGCAAACTATATTGCTACCGGTGTACCGGAACTAAGCGGATCTATACGTTCCAACTTTACAGATGCAAGATTATTACAATCATCTAATAATGTACTAAACACTAACCTAACCGGTTTATTAAGTTATGACAAAACAATTGGTGATGACCACACCATTAACTTATTGGCCGGTGTTACCCGTGAGAATTTTCAAGGGGAGTTTTTCTCAGCATTTAGAAGAAACTACCTTTCTACCGCTGTTGACCAGTTAGGAGTAGGTGGTGAAATTGCACAAGAAACGGATGGTTTCGGTTACAACAGAACACGTTTAGGTTACTATGGCCGTGCCCAGTATAACTTTAAAGAAAAATACTTAGCCGAGTTCATCTGGAGATATGATGGTTCATATATTTTCCCAGGTAATGATCGTTTTGGGTTCTTCCCAGGATTGTTAGTTGGTTGGAACATTAATAATGAAGATTGGTTCAACGTTGACTCTATTAGCTACTTAAAGTTAAGGGGTTCTTACGGTGAAATGGGTAATGATCAAGTTTCATTTGACACCAACGGTGACGGTGAAATAACCGATGATGAATTACAAGAATATGCTTACCAATCTATTTACGAATTTGGTCAATACCCAATAAATGGTCAAGTACAAACGACTTTATTTGAAAACCTCTTGGCTAATCCTAGCTTTACATGGGAACGAGCTAAGAATTATAATATTGGTTTAGACGGTATTGTATTGGACGGAAAAATGAGTTTCACCCTTGAATACTTCTTGAACAAACGTGATCAAATTCTAATTCAAAAAACAGGTTCTACCCCAGGTTCTTCTGGTATTTCAGACCTTTTACCTCCTGTAAATGCAGGTAAAGTAAATAACGAAGGTTTTGAATTTGCGTTGAATTATTTTGGTGGTAGCTTTGATGGTTTTAAATGGGATGTTGGTGTAAACGGAGGTTACGCACAAAATACAGTTGAGTTCCTAGATGAAATTCCTGGTGCTCCAAGTTACCAATTACAAGAAGGTAAGCCTATTGGCTCATATTTAGTCTACGAGTCCGATGGTGTATTTATTGACCAAGCTGCCATTGATTCCAATCCACTAGATTATAGTGCTGTTAAGCCAACATTAGAGCCAGGTGATATGAAATTTAAAGATATCAACGGAGATGGTGCCATTAACGACTTAGATCAAGTAAGGTTAAAAAATAGCATCAACCCTAACTTTAACTTTGGTGTTACGTTTAACGCTTCATACAAGAACTTTGATCTTTCTGTATTATTACAAGGAGCTACAGGGGCTAAATTATTTATCCAAACAGAATCTGGTGACATAGGTAACTTTTTAAAGTACAGCTTTGACAACAGATGGAGTCCAGACAACCCAAGTAGCGTTCATCCAAGACTTGCCAGTCGTGGAGACACCTACTATACAGGTGGTGATTATGGCAATAATACCTACAACTTATTTAGTAAAGATTACCTAAGACTTAAAAATGTTCAATTGGCATACAACTTTCCTTCAGAATTGATTGAGCAATTTGGTCTATCTAAATTTAAAATATATATGAGTGGTCTAAACTTGGCTACATGGGCGGCTCAAGATATATATGATCCTGAATCGACAAGTAATGACGGTCAGTTTTATCCACAACAGACTATTATTAACACAGGTTTTAGTTTAACATTTTAAAAAAAAATCATGAAAAAAGGAAAATTAGTACTCTTAGGCCTACTGACGTTAGCGTTAGTACCTATTTCGTGTAATGAAGATTTTTTAGAAACGCAGCCATTAGATTCAATCTCGGCAGATGCCACTTGGGCAGACGGTGCGTTGGCACAAGCATTCGTATTCAACGTCTATGCATCCCTTGGCTATGGAGGGTTTGAAGAAGAAGGTTTGGCTTCATTAACGGACGAAGCAATGTTTACACACTCTGGTAGAGGAGTAAACGTTATTACAGAAGGTTCACTTTCCCCGTCGGGTACGGGTAACGTGAATATCATTCCACAATGGAACGAATTATATTTAGCAATACGAAAAGCGAATATAGCTTTACAAGAATTACCAAATTCAACTTTTGATGATCAAACATTGAAAGACAGGTTAATGGGTGAAGCACATTTTCTAAGAGCGTATTATTACCATCAATTAATGCGCTATTACGGTGGCGCACCATTAATTGATGCCCCTTACGGCTTAGATGATGACTACTCTATAGCTAGAGGTACTTATGCTGAAAATGTAGATTTTGTAACCAGTGACCTTGACAAAGCCATTTCATTACTGGAAGGCAAAGAGGTTACACCAGGTAGAGCATCTATGTTAAGTGCTATGGGGTTAAAATCTCGTGTATTGACATATGCCGCCAGTGATTTGCGCGACGGACCTACAGCGAGCGCTAAGTCGGCAACATTGGGTGGATATTCAAATTTAGAACTGGTTGCATATACTTCTGGGGACAGAGATGCAAGATGGAACGCTGCAAAGACCGCTGCCAAGGCCGTTTTAGATGCGACCACTGGTTACAAGTTAGATTTAACCGAACCTGCAAGTGCAGAAGAAGCGACTGAAACATACATCTCTATTGCTATGGGAGGTGGAAGTGCCGTTGGTGATGCTGCTGCAAGATCAGAACTATTATTTGAAAGAACACATTCGCCTCTATTTACACAAGAAAGTAATTGGCCTTTAGGTGGAATTCACCAAGGGATCAACAATGGACCTAACGGATATCATAACTGGGCAGGTAACACACCTATTCAACAATTGGTAGACGACTATCAAATGATGGACGGTTCTGATTTCGACTGGAGCAATGAAGAACACGCGGCTGCACCATATGAGAATAGAGACCCAAGAATGGCCGCAACTATTCTTTATGATGGAGCAGCATGGAAACCAAGGCCAGATGACGTTGCCTCAATAGATCCTTATGATGAAATACAGACAGGTACATATGCAGATGGTAGCGGTGGAATAATACCTGGTGTTGATATGAGAGATTCACCCATTGAAAACTGGAACGGAAGTAGAACCGGTTATTATGTACGAAAGTTCATTGATCCAGACCCATCTTTAGTGGACAATCAATCTAGTGCACAAGTTGTACCATGGCCATTTATTAGATATACCGAAATAATATTGAACTATGTAGAAGCTTCTATTGCACTAGGCGATGAAGGTGAAGCGAGAAACTGGCTGAACAAGATTCGTTTTAGAGCAGGTATGCCGGCACTTACCTCATCTGGAACTGAGCTTTTAGAGGATTACATCAATGAAAGAAGAGTTGAATTGGCATATGAAGAACACAGATACCATGATGCACGAAGATGGATGATCGCTGATCAAACTTTGGGCAGGGGCATTAAGGTTATGAAAGTAACAGCTACCCTTAAAGCTGGTGCAACACCAAGAACTCCTTATCAGTATGACACATCTGTATATGATTACACCTATACCGTTGTAGACAATAATGATAATGAAACCAGAACTTGGGACGATAAAATGTATTTCATGCCTATAAGTAGAGATGAAATCAATAGAAATAACCTTTTGATTCAGAATCCAGGTTATTAGTTTAGTTTAAATTGAGTTAAATTAAAGATCTATTCCTTTTTGGAATAGATCTTTTACTTTTAAACAAATGACAAAAAATCTAATCTTCTATATTCTTATAATTTTCTTATTACATCAAAGCTGTACAGAGAAAGTTAAAAAAGATGAAACCTCTTCAACAATTAACATAATTGAAGAACCCACCCTATTCACTCTTTTATCCGAACATGAAACGAAAGTAACTTTTCAAAACACCTTAAAGGAAGGGTTAAATGCCAACGTATTGGTTTACGAATACCTATATAACGGCGGTGGTGTAGCTACAGGGGATTTTAATAACGATGGTCTTCAAGACTTATATTTCACCTCTAACATGGGTGAAAATAAATTCTATTTAAATGAAGGCAATTTCACATTTAAAGATGTTACTACAATTTCTAAAGTCGCCGGTAGACCTGGACCTTGGAAAACAGGCATAACCTCTGCAGATGTAAACGGAGATGGTAAATTGGATCTGTATCTATGTTATTCAGGGGCCTTACCAGATGTAAAGCGTAAAAATCAACTTTTCATCAATCAAGGGAATGATGCCAACAACGTACCAATTTTCAAAGAACAAGCGGAAGAATATGATTTGGCCAGCGCTGCTTTTAGCAATCAAGGATATTTCTTTGACTATGATAAAGACGGTGATCTAGATATGCTTTTACTAAACCACAATCCAAAATCTTTACCTGTTTTAAATGAAGTAAGCACTAAACAGTTTTTAAAAAAAGATGACCCTTATCAAGGTATTAGGTTGTTTGAGCAAAAAAATGAGAAATTTTATGATATAACCAAAAAAGCAGGTATTAGTGGTTCTGCACTAACCTATGGATTAGGTATAGGTATTAGTGACATTAACAATGATGGTTGGCAAGACTTCTATGTTTCTAATGATTATACTGTACCAGATTATCTCTATATCAATAATAAAAATGGCACATTTACAGACCAACTAGGTGATCAAATGGGGCATACAAGTCATTTTTCTATGGGCAATAATGTAGCCGATATCAATAATGATGGCCTGCAGGATATTTTCACTTTAGACATGTTGCCTAAAGATAATAAGCGCCAAAAATTACTTTTATCGCCAGATAATTATGAAAAATTTGATCTAAATATTAGAAGTGGTTTTCATCATCAATATATGCGAAATATGCTTCAGTTGAACAATGGCGACAATTCATTTAGTGAAATAGGTCAACTAGCCGGTATCTCAAATACAGATTGGAGCTGGGCTCCACTTTTTGCTGATTTTGACAATGACGGATTTAAAGATCTATTCATTACCAACGGATATTTTAGGGATTACACCAATTTGGATTTCATCAATTACATGGACAGTTTCGTACAATCCAAAGGCAGACTACAACGGCAAGATGTTTTAGAACTTATAAAAGAAATGCCAGCATCTAACCTGACCAATTTCTATTATACCAATAAAGATGGCGTCCACTTCAATGATCAATCTCAAGAAGCAGGTATAGCCCAACCTGCCAACAGCAATGGTGCCATATATACTGATTTAGATAATGATGGTGATCTAGACCTCGTTATTAATAACATTAACAAACCGGCATTTATTTATAGGAATAACACCCAAAAAGGCAATGGCAATTTCTTAAACATTCAGTTAAAAGGAAACCAAAAAAACACACATGGTATTGGATCAAAAATCAGTATCTACGCCAAAGGAAAAACCCAAGTACTTGAGCAAATGCCAACCAGGGGATATCTTTCGACCGTATCATCGATTTTACATTTTGGATTAGGCGACATAACTACCGTAGATTCTTTAAAAGTAACTTGGAACTCTGGAAAAACGGAGACTATTGAAGCACTTTCAGCGAATAGAACAATTGAGCTGAATGAATCCAATGCCCAAACCTTGGAATTGGCTCAAAAGAAAAGTAAAACGTTGTTTTCAACTGTACGCAATTCCGTTAATTTCGAGCACAAACCATCTTCTGTAAATGATTTTAAACGACAGTCGCTCTTAATAAAACAATTATCTCATAGTAGTCCTCCTATTGCTAAAGCAGATTTAAACAATGATGGGTTAGAAGATATTGTCATTGGTGGCGGCGTTGATCAACCTACCGCCATATATCTTCAAAGTAGCAATAAAAACTTCAATAAAAAACCAAACGCAGATTTTGACCTAGACAAGGCTCATTTTGATACTGATATTGCAGTACTTGATGTTAATAATGATGGTCATCTAGATATTTATATGGCAAGTGGCGGATATCATAACCTAACCGCTAATGACCCTCTATTACAGGACAGGCTCTATTTGGGCAATGGGAAAGGGAATTTTAGAAAGGCTCATAATTCATTACCACAAATGACCATAAGCACCGGATCGGTTTCATTTTCAGATATAAACAATGATTCGCACTTAGATATATTTATCGGTGGTTATAATGTTCCTGGTCGCTTTCCTGAAATACCAAGAAGTTATATTCTTATCAATGACGGTAAAGGAAGTTATGTAGACAAGACCAATGAAATTCAACCCAACTTACAATATCCTGGTATGGTTACCGATGCCACTTGGGCAGACATGGATGGTGACACTATAGAAGATTTAATCATAGTTGGTGAATGGATGCCCATAACTATTTTCTTGACTAAAAATGGCAAATTGATCAATGGAACAGACCAGTTTTTTGAAAGTGATTTAAATGGGTTCTGGAGCAGCGTTCTTGTTGAAGATTTAAATAAAGACGGCAAACAAGATATTATTGCCGGAAATATTGGTACCAATACGCAATTCACAATAGACAAAGACACTCCGGCTGAATTGTATTATTCAGATTTTGACAATAACGGTTCTATTGATCCCATTCTAAATTTTTACATTGACGGTAATAGTTATCCATATGTTACCAGAGATGAACTGTTAGGGCAACTATCGAGTAAAAGACAGAAATTTAACAGTTATGAAAAATACGCTGATGCGCAGATAACAGACATTTTTAATGATACTGAATTGAAAAAGGCGAAAAAATTAACTGCAACACACCAAGAAACATCCTTGTTTTTAAGTTCAACAGATGAAAAGTTTACAAAAGTTCACTTGCCATTACAAGCTCAATTTTCCCCGGTTTCAGAAATTATTGCGGAAGATTTTAACCAAGATGGTGATTTAGACCTGCTACTTCTTGGCAACAATGATTATTATAAGTTACGTATAGGTAAATTCGATGCCAACTATGGTACATTACTTTTAGGTGATGAAAATGCCAATTATAAGTACATTTCCCAATCTAAATCTGGTCTATCCATAAAAGGAAGTAATACCAGAGGTATTATCATTGACGATAAACTAATACTTACCAACTACGGCAAGTCAATACAAACATATCAACTAACAAAATAGCTTTATAAACAACAATGACCATTTATAATAAAAACATACTTGGCAGTACGCTCTTACTATCACTACTTTTAATGATTACAGCTTGTTCTACAGAAGAACAACCAAATATGAGTGAAAAAGATGTTGCTACGGAATGGGCCAATATGACTTTGTACATTACCCAATATACCCCATCTAACTCCCCTACATTTGCCTCAAGAGCATTTGGTTACACCGGTTTAACCATGTATGAATCTATAGTACCAGGTTATAAAGAATATAGTACAATGAACAATCAGGTTACTGGTCTAACCATGTTACCAACAATAGATACGGACAAAGAATATAATTGGATACTATCTCTTAATGCAGGTCAGTCAGAAATATTGAAGAATATTTATGTTCAAACATCAGATGAAAATATCCAAAAAATAGATTCCCTTGAACAGGTTGTTTACGATCAATTTAAAACAAGTGTTGCTCCAGAAACGGTGAAGCGCTCTATAGAATATGGCAAATCTGTTGCAAAAGTAATTTTTGAATGGAGTAAAACAGATGGAGGTCATAGAGGATACTTATACAATTTTGACAAATCTATGGTTCATCCAGACAGACCGGGAGCATGGAAACCACCATTGTTCGCACAGTCTTTTAGCCATCATCCATTACACCCACATTGGGGCGAAAATAGAACCTTTGCTCCTATCAATAAAACAATTGAGGATCCACAAATGATACCTTATGACACACTTCCAGGGTCTGCCTACTACCAACAATTTGAAAATGTTTATCTAAAAGATTTAGAATTGACCCAATTAGAAAAGGAAGCTGCCATTTGGTGGGGAGATGACCCTGACGTTAGCTTTACACCGCCTGGTCACTCGTACTATTTTGCTACGTTGGCAGTAGATGGGCATGATCTTTCACTTATAGAAAGCACCCAAGTGTATGCCCAAGTAGGCATGGCCGTGGCAGACGCTTTTATTAATTGTTGGAAATGGAAATATCTTTTCTTTACGGAAAGACCTAATACCTTTATCCCAAAGTACATTGATGAAGAATGGGAATCTTTTTGGCCAGACCCGCCATTTCCTTCATTTCCATCTGGACATGCAATACAAGCCGCCGCTGCCGCAACTATATTAGAACATAATTTTGGCAAGGAATTCACTTTTACCGATAGGGCACACGAAGGAAGAGAACGAGATGAGTTAAAAGAAACCGATTTTGTCGTTCGTTCTTTTGACACCTTTTGGGAAGCTGCACAAGAAACTGCAGATTCTAGATTTTATGGCGGTATACATACTCAACTTGACAACGAGGTAGGATTAGAAAAAGGAGTGGAAATCGCAAAAAATGTTTACACCCTTCAATGGAAGAATACAAATGAAAAATAACACCACTATAACGCCCACATATTTTTTGGCAGTACTTTTTTTCTGCGGATGCCTAATTAACGCACAAGAAACTTTTGTTGATGTTACAGAGCATGCAGGTATTGAACACCAATACGAAGTATATGAAGGAACATTTGGTGGCGGTGTAACCGTTTTCGACTTTAATAACGATGGCTTTGAAGATCTTTATATCACTAGCGGTATACAAGCGGACAGATTATATCTAAATAAAGGAAATGGTACGTTTGAAGACGTTTTTAAAGGCTCTGGTCTAGAGGTTACCAATGAGTATGTTACCCAAGGTGTGGTCAGTGCAGACATCAATAAAGATGGGTTTAGAGATTTGTTCATTACAACAATCACAACTACAGATGGTAAAAATGTAATACCTAGGGCAAAAAATCTATTGTTTCTAAATAATGGAAATGCCACGTTTACCGACGTTACAAAAGCATATGGTTTAGAAGAATTCAACTCTTTTAGTACAGGTCCAAGTTTTGGAGACATAGATGCCGACGGATACCCAGATCTTTTTGTTGGCAATTACTTCCAAGAATTTACCGGAAAACTAGGTATTATAAAAGACGCAACTATAGTTAGTGCAAACCAAACCGCAAGAAGTTATTTACTAAAAAACAATGAAGGTAAAAGCTTTAAAAATGTGTATGATGACTATGGCTTAGGTCATAAAGGTTTTGGGTTTGGTGGTGTTTTCACCGACTTCGACAATGATCAAGACCAAGACTTATTGGTGAACCAAGATTTTGGTTACAAAGCAGTGCCCAACTTCCTGTACCAAAATGAATATCCTAATGATCGCTTTGAGGACGTAAGCCAGCAAACCAAAATGGATTTAAAGATCAACGCTATGGGAGCGGCTGTTGGTGATTACAATGGGGATGGATGGATGGACTATTATGTTACCAACATTAAATTCAATATGCTTATGGAAAACCAAGGCAATGGTAATCCGTTTGTAGATAAGGCTAAAGAATTGGGCACCTACAATTTAGCCATAAGCTGGGGCGCCAATTTTGCCGATTTTGATCATGACGAAGATTTAGACCTTTTTGTTTCCAATGGTGATTTAAACCCCAACTGCACCCCAATGGGCAATTTCTATTTTGAGAACAATGCCAATACGTATACCGAAAAGGGACGTGAACTTACTATTAACGATTATGGTATTGGTAGAGGTTCGGTAATTTTTGATATGGACAATGATGGAGACATGGATTTACTGGTCGTAAATCAAAAACCTATTCTAAACTATCCTATTGCGTCAACCACCCGCTTATTTAGAAACGACACTGCAAGAGGAAATTGGTTAAAAATAGCTTTAAAGGGCGTACAAGCAGAAAGCAATGGTATTGGTTCTAGGGTAACGGTAATTGCGAACGGTAAAAAATTCATTAGGGAAATAGATGGCGGTGGGTCTAGTCATATTTCTCAAAACTCGGTCATTGCACATGTTGGCCTGGGTACAACCACCAAAATAGATTCCGTCATAGTAAACTGGTCTGGTGGCAACACTCAAATTATTACCAATATTAAAGCCAATCAATTATTAGAAATTGTAGAAACAGCCCAACCCAAAAAGCCCTTATTCAATTTTTGGTACTTCATTGGTGCTCTATTTTTAATAATTACAGTCCTATATCTATACCGCAACAAGAGAAGTTAAACAGCTGATTATATTATCTTTACACATTTTACAAAATTAATTTTTAAAAAAATTCCTTAAAAATGCAATAGGTTTCAAATTCTGCGTCTTTATAAGTGAAGACCAATTGAAAAAGCTCTTGAATGGCATCTGACCAAAAAGATAACACAAACCTGAATAGTTTTTTTGAAGAAGAATATAGCTCGATCAAGCGCTACATTCAATCTAAAATTAAACAAACATCAGAAAGTGATGCCGAAGATATTATACAAGATGTTGCTTTACGTATTTTCTCTAGACCTATAGACGCCTTACCAATACATAACATTGGTGGTTATGTGTATAATGCCGTCAAAAATAAGATTACAGATATATTACGTACCAAAAGAACACGGTTTGATGACCAAGAGCAACTGGAGCAACTCTGGACAGATTTTACCTATTTATTCTATGATCAATCTTCAAATGAATACCCTGCACTAATACAAGAAAAACTAAAGATTGCCATAGAAGAATTAAAGCCTGTCTATAGGGATATCATAGTTGCAGTTGATTTTGAAAATTACAGCTACAAAGAAATTTCAATGGAAACCGGTATACCTCAAGGCACACTAATGTCTAGAAGACATAGGGCACTTTCAATACTTCTTAAAAAAATAGAAAATTAAAAAATAGCATTATGAAATCTAATTTGGAAAAAACCATGGAAAAATCAGCTCAATATTATGTTTATAAAGCGTTCAAAATTCTCATGTATATTTTACTAGGGATCATTATAGTCTTTTTAGTAGGCTACATTGTTATGCGTTTATGGAATTGGCTTATGCCAGATATTTTTGGATTACCGCAAATAGATTACTGGAAAGCTCTTGGCATACTACTATTATCTAAAATAATCTTTGGTTTTGGTGGTGGTGATGGTCCTAACAACAAAAAAAAGAAAAAGGATAAACACAAGAGATTTTCAAAATTTGATCCATGCAAACCTATGAGAACAGATTTTTCCAAGTGGAAACACTATGATGAATTCTGGAAGAATGAAGGCGAACAAGCTTATAAAGAATACGTGGCACGTAATGAATCTATAAACAACGGATGAAGTTTCTAAACGACATTAACAAATTGTAAAACTTTGGAAACTTTTACAGTTTCTAAAGTTTCCTGATGTATATTTGCACTCGTTATGAAAGAAAAAATACGGAATACGGCATCACAGCTATTCTTGGAACGCGGTTTTAAAAGTATAACAATGGATGATATTGCCAATGAAATAGGCATGTCCAAAAAAACGATCTACAGCGAATATGAAAATAAGACTTCGCTTGTTGAAGATTGCGTTATGACTAAGTTTTGTGTTTTAAGTGAGGGTATAGATCTAATAATAGCTATGGAAAAGAATGCTATTGAAGAATTATATGAGATCAAAAGATTTGTAATGTCCCATTTGAACAACGAAAAAAGCTCTCCTCAATACCAATTAATGAAATACTACCCTAAAATCCATAAATCGCTAAAACTTATGCAATTTGAAAAAATGCATAAGTGTGTGCTTTTAAATGTAGAAAGAGGGTTAGCTCAAGGGCTTTTTAGAGATAATGTAAATCCTGAATTTGTAGCCCGAATATATTTTAGCGGAATGAATACCATTAAAGATCAGAACATTTTTCCTTTAGACCTTTTTCCTATATCTGAACTTATGGATTCATTTTTGGAATATCATATACGAGGTATAGTTACTCCTAAAGGGAAAACCATATTAAATAACATCATCAATTCAAATCAAGAATAAATGCGAAATCAATTAGTAATCTTAATCACTGTTCTAAGTCTAAACTTAGGTCTATCACAAGAACAGACGTATTCTTTTACCTTAGATGAGGCAATTCAATTTGCTTTAGAAAACAACTACGCCGCTATAAACGCCAATAGGGACATCATAGATGCCCAAAAGCAAAAATGGGAAACTATTGCGGGTGGCTTACCTCAAATAAACGGATCAGTTGGGTATCAAAACCAGTTAAAACAACCCGTTACCCTTTTGCCAGCAGAGCTTGTTGGGGGTGCGGCAGGTGAGTTTATTCCGGTAGTATTTTCCCAACCCCAATCTTTGACTGCTACGGCAACCTTAACCCAACAAATTTTTGATGGGTCATACATCGTTGGTGTTCAGGCAACAAAAGCCTTTTTGAGCTATAGTGCCAATAATAAAGAAAAAACAGAGCTAGATGTTAGAAAACAAGTAGTTGAAGCCTACGGCAACGTTTTATTGGCAGAAGAATCGGTAAAGATTTTAGAAAAGAATAAGGCGAACCTTGAAAAAAACCTTTATGAAACAACCAAATTGTACGAAAACGGGTTAGGAGATGAGGAAAGTGTTGATCAATTGCAAATTACGTTATCTTCTATTGAAAATCGATTACAGAATGCACTTAGACTAAAAGAGATTACCTTACAAATGCTCAATGTTAGTTTAGGTTTAGACTTAAATGCACCAACGCAATTACAAGAAAAACTAGAAGACCTTACCGTTTCTAAAATGGATCTTAGCATACTAAGTACAGCTTTTAATATCAGCGACAATGTAGATTATAAACTTGCCGAAAACTTAAACGAGCAACGTTATTACGAATGGAAATTATCTAGAAGTAGAGCCCTACCCACTTTAAACGCTTTTGTAAACTACGGTAGTTCTTCCTATTCAGAAAGTTTTGATTTCTTTAGTGGAGACCCAGAATGGTTTGATTCTTCCATATTGGGCTTTGATCTAAACATACCAATATTCAGTTCTTTAAAGCGTAGTGCCAGTACACAACGTGCAAAAATTGCGTTAGAAAAGGCAAAAACACAATTAACGGAAGCAGAACAACAGATTAGATTGCAGTTAGAGAACGCCAAGAACGACTATACGTTAGCCATTAACAATTATGAAACGGCAAAACAAAACCTATTACTTTCTGAGCGTATAGAAAACAAAAATCAAATTAAATACAAAGAAGGATTGGCTACCAGTTTTGAGTTGCGCCAAGCACAAACCCAACTATATACCACTCAACAAGAGTTTTTACAGTCAATGGTTGAGGTTATCAATAAAAAAACGGATCTAGAAATTATACTAAATACAAAATCCTAAATAATCAATCATAAAAAAAACGATCATGAAGAAATTACCTATTTTATTAATAGCCGTCATAAGCCTTTACTCATGTGGTGGTGAAGATCAATCGGTAGCTGAAATTATTTCGGGACAAAACCTTGAGGCCATAAGAGCCAAAAAAAATGAAATAACTACCCAGCAAAAACTGATAGATGCCCAACTAAAATCTTTGGACTCTGCAATTGCCATTTTGGGCAATGAAGAGAAGTTACCTTTAGTAAATACATTAACAGCCAAAAAGGAAATATTTAATCACTATCTGGAATTGCAAGGAGATGTAAGTACCAAACAGAATGTACTGATCTACCCAGAAATGGCAGGTACCTTACAAAGGGTATACGTTAAAGAAGGGGACCGTGTAAGCAAGGGACAAGTTCTTGCAACCATAGATGATGGCGGAATGTCAAGTCAATTAAACCAATTAAAGACACAGGCATCTTTAGCCAAAACAACTTTTGAACGTCAAGAACGTCTTTGGAATCAGAATATTGGATCGGAAATTCAGTACCTACAGGCAAAAACGAATTATGAAGCGGCCGAAAACATGGTATCACAAGCGCAAAGCCAGTTAGGCAAGTCTACGATCAGAGCTCCATTTTCAGGAATCATAGACAATGTAATTAAAGACCAAGGTACTGTGGTTGCACCAGGACAGGGATCTGAGGTATTTCGCATAGTTAACTTGTCTGATATGTATATTGAAGTAGAAGTGCCAGAAGCCTATTTAGGCAATGTTACAAAAGGAAAGGAAGCTTTGGTCTATTTTCCTATACTAGGTGATAGCGTTGTTACTAAGATCAGGGAAACGGGTAATTTCATCAATCCGTCTAACCGTTCTTTTGAAGCTGAAATACCGGTACCGAACAAAGAAGGTAAAATTAAACCTAATCTTTCGGCAAAAGTGAACATTAATGATTACACCAGCGAAGATGCAATTTTGATACCAACAAGTATAATCTCTGAAAATGCCGATGGAGAACAGTATGTATTTGTTGCAGATGAACCAAATGCAGATGGAGAATCAATCGTAAAAAGAACCATAATCACCACAGGTAAAACCCAAGGTGCAGCTATAGAGGTCTTAACAGGATTAAACGACGGAGACCATATTATCAAAGAAGGCGCAAGAAGCGTCAAGGATGGTCAAAAAGTTAAAATTAAAAAATAAAGATCGATGAGTAAAGTAAAAAAGAACGCCGATAAGGAATTCGGTCTTTCATCATGGTCCATAGATAACCCCTCGGTTATTTATGTCATGATCGCCATTTTTCTTTGGTTAGGTTTCAGTGCTTATATGGCTATGCCCAGAGAAGATTTTCCTGAAATCATAGAAACCAAAATTTATATTAGTACACCCTACCCTGGCAACACTGCCGAGGATATTGAAAAACTGATTACAGACCCTTTAGAAGATAGATTAAAGAACGTAAGTAACGTAGTAGAGATTACGTCAACCTCTCAAGAAGATTACGCTATTTTAACCGTAGAATTCGATGAGGATATAACCGTAGAACAAGCCAAACAAAAGGTTAAGGACGAAGTTGATAGTGAAAAGGCTAGTGAAGACTGGCCAACATTCAACGGAGCTAAGGTAGAACCAAATGTTTTCGATTTAAATTTCTCTGAAGAAGTTCCCATCATGAACATCAATTTTACGGGAGATTATCCTGTAGAAAAACTGAAGGAATTTGCAGAATACCTACAAGATGAAGTTGAAGACCTTCCAGAAATTAAACAGGCCGATATACGTGGTGCCCAAGATCTAGAAGTAGAAATTGGCGTGGACATATATAAGATGATGGCCGCTAAAATTAGTTTTCAAGATGTTATCAATGCCATTAGCAATGGTAATATGACAATGTCGGCTGGTAACCTGAAAACAGTTGGTCAAAGACGTACCATTCGTATTTTAGGCGAAGTAGAAGATCCAAAAGAATTGAACAATTTTGTGGTCAAGTCTGAGAATGGCGCCGTGTACCTTAAGGATATTGCATCCGTTAATTTTCATGCTAAGGATAAAACCACCTACGCCCGTGAGTTTGGTAAGAATGTAGTCATGCTCGATGTAAAGAAGAGAGCTGGTAGAAATGCGATATCTGCCGCAGACAAAATCAAAGAATTGGTCAAGAAGGAAGAAGCTGATTATTTTCCGCCAGATCTTAATATTTCTATTGCCAATGATTCTTCTACTAGAACTTTGAACCAGGTAGACGATTTAGTGAACAACATCATATTCGGGATCATTTTAGTTGTAACCGTTTTAATGTTCTTCTTAGGATTTAGAAATGCCCTATTCGTTGGTTTTGCCATACCTATGTCAATGTTCATGTCTTTCGTAATATTGTCATGGCTTGGTTATACGCTAAATACCATGATCTTATTTGGTATGATCATGGGGCTTGGTATGTTGGTAGATAACGGTATTGTAGTGGTAGAAAATGTTTACCGATTAATGGACGAAGGTCTTTCTAGAACCGAAGCTGCTAAAAAGGGAATTGGTGAAATAGCCTACCCTATTATCATTTCTACCGCAACAACAGTAGCGGCATTTGTACCGTTAGGATTATGGCCAGGTATTTTTGGGCAGTTTATGATTTATTTCCCTATCACACTTTCTGTTGTATTGGGATCCTCATTGTTCGTTGCCATTTTCATGAACTCTATGTTGGTTTCTAAATTTATGAGTACCGATGAAAAAGAACTGACCCTAAAGCAGCTTATTCGTATGAGTATTATTTTGGGGGTATTGGGAGCTTTGATCTTAATATTTGGTGGTGCTATGAGAGGCTTAGGATCTGTATTGATCTTAACCGGTATCATGTTCTGGGTATATAAATATGTAATTAAAGGTGCGGCCATACAATTTCAGCGTAAAACCATGGTTCGTTTTGAAAATTGGTATGAAAAACGTCTAAAGCACGCCCTTAGAGGTAGTAATGTATACTGGTATTTTGGTATTACCTTTTTTATGTTAATCGGTGTATTTATGTTATTTGGCATGTCGGTTGGTAGTGGACGTACTAAAATTGAGTTTTTTCCGGACAACAAACCGAATGAAATCTATGTGTATGTAGAGTATCCTGAAGGAACCTCTATTGAAAAAACCAATGAAATTACCAAAGAGGTAGAAGATCAAGTATACGCCATAATGGATGACCCTAAATACAAAAAGAACGGGGAAAACTTTATGATGGCCTCAGCGGTATCGGTCGTTGGTGAAGGTGCCGGTAACCCATTAACAGATGGTGGTTCTTCGGCAGAAATGCCACATAAGGGTAAAGTAACCGTAAACTTTAGTGAGTACAAATATAGGGAAGGTCTGAATACAGAAGACATCAGGGCTCGTGTACAAGCAGCATTACAAGGTATTTACCCTGGTGTTGCCATTTCCGTAGAAAAAGATGCCAATGGTCCGCCAGCTGGTTTCCCTATTAATATTGAGCTTGAGGGTAGCGATTATGATGAGCTCATTAATACTGCCGAAGACATTAAAAACTTCATCAACACCAAAAATATTGCAGGTATAGAGGAGTTAAAAATTGATGTGAACAAGGGCAAACCTGCCATGCAAGTAATAGTTGATCGTGAAAAAGCCGGTGAACTTGGTGTGGCCGTTGGTCAGGTAGGTAATCAATTAAGACGTTCCATTTTTGGTGAAAAAGCAGGCGTATATAAAGAAGATGGCGAAGATTATGACATCAACGTTAGATTCAACGAAGATCTTAGATATAATAAAAGTGCCTTGTTCAATCAAAACATCATTTTTAGGGACCCATCTAATGGTCAAATCAAAGAAATACCAATTTCTGCCGTAGCCAAAGAGAAAAATACCTCGGGCTTTAGCGCCATTAAACATCGTGATGGTAAACGTGTAGTTACCATTTACTCCGGATTAAAACCTGGCTTTACCGATGCTGGTGCTATTGTAGCGGAAATACAAAGAGAAATGGAAAGTTTTGATGGTACTCCGTCAACCGTTAAAATAGATTACACCGGTCAACTGGAAGAACAAGCAAAACAACAAGCCTTCTTAGTAGGTGCCTTTTTCTCAGGATTAGGATTGATCATGCTTATTTTAATATTCCAGTTTGGTGGTATTTCCAAACCATTGATCATTATGATCGCCATTTTCTTGAGTTTTATTGGTGTATTTGGAGGGTTAATGATCACCGGATGGTCTTTTGTTATTATGATGACCATGATGGGTATTATCTCACTGGCAGGTATTGTTGTGAACAATGGAGTGGTACTCCTAGATTACACACAGATACTGATAGACCGTAAAAAGATTAGATTAGATATGGACGACAGCGACCTATTGACTATTGAAGATGCTACAGATTCTATGATCGTTGGTGGTAAGGCAAGATTAAGACCTGTAATTCTTACGGCAATTACAACTGTGCTTGGTCTGATCCCTTTGGCAATAGGACTAAATATAGATTTCTTTTCACTGTTCTCAGAATTTAACCCTAAGATCTATATGGGTGGAGACAACGTAATATTCTGGGGGCCATTAGCGTGGACGGTTATCTTTGGTTTATTAGTTGCCACTTTCTTAACCTTAATTATAGTACCGGTGTTATTCAATATTGTATACCGTATAAAAATAAAATTTAGAAACTGGGGAAGTAACAGTACAGATAACAATGAGCAATTGGAAAGTGCTGCTTAAGCATCTCTAAAAATTGATATAAAAAAAGCCCGTATTCAAATGAATACGGGCTTTTATATTTGAATTAGTTGATTTACTTGTTGCTTACAACAGGGTCTTTTTTGCTTGCTTTAGAAACACTTGCAATTCTATTGTTGTCAAAATTAACTTCACTTCTTACATCACCTTCCCAAAACAACCACTTACCGGTTCTAACACCGCTATCATAGTTACCCATGGCTATTTTCTCTCCCTTTTCATTGAACATTTTCCATTGCCCATCTAGCTTTTCATTTACAAAATAACCTTCTTGGGATTTCTCTCCATTAGCATGAAAGTATGTTGCTTTCACTTTATCTCCTTCTTTTTCAAAAACTGGATCAATTTGAGCGTATGCTCCAAACGACAATGCCATTACGGCAATAATTAGTATCTTTTTCATAATTATATATTTTTTTTGATTACTGATTTCTTGTATGATAACGGTATAAAGATACAATTATTTTGCAATTAATCAATGTTTAGGTAACTTTTACATAACATTAAATTAACATTGAAGCCACAAAATACTATTTATCAGTACATTAACCTTATTTACAAAGGTTGTTTCGTAAAACCGGTCATCGAGTAAAACCTGCATTTAATATAGACCTACTATGAAATAGACTTCTTAAATTTGCCCTTTCATTAAAGCAAGTATTATGTATAGAAGCCATTCCTGCGGGGAATTAAGAGAATCACATATTGGTACCACAGTTACCCTTTCTGGGTGGGTTTCCAAAACAAGAGATAAAGGTTTTGTTGTTTGGGTAGATATTCGTGATCGCTATGGTATAACACAATTAGTGCTTGATGAAGATCGTACTTCTAAAGAATTATTGGAGCAAGCAAGAAACTTAGGTAGAGAGTTTGTTATTCAAATAAAAGGTGAGGTTATTGAAAGAGCATCAAAAAATACAAACATTCCAACAGGGAATATAGAAGTTTTAGTTTCTGAATTGACCATTTTAAACGAATCTAAGACCCCACCATTCACCATTGAGAACGAAACCGATGGTGGGGAAGACCTGCGAATGAAGTACAGGTATTTGGACATCCGTAGAAAACCGGTACAAAACAACCTTATTTTTAGAAGTAAGGTAACTATGGAAGTTCGTAAGTTTTTATCTGGCGAAGGCTTTATAGAAGTGGAAACTCCGTATTTAATAAAATCCACTCCAGAAGGTGCAAGGGATTTCGTAGTACCTAGCCGTATGAATGAAGGGCAGTTCTATGCATTACCACAATCGCCGCAAACCTTTAAACAATTATTGATGGTTGGTGGTTTAGATAAATACTTTCAAATTGTAAAGTGTTTCAGGGATGAAGATTTACGTGCAGACAGGCAACCGGAGTTTACACAGATAGATTGCGAAATGGCATTTGTAGAGCAAGAAGATATTCTTAATGTATTTGAGAACTTAACCAAATACCTTTTAAAAGAAGTTAATGGTGTTGAAATAGACTCTTTCCCAAGAATGACCTATGATGAAGCCATGTCTAAATATGGGAACGACAAGCCAGATATTCGTTTTGGAATGGAGTTCGGGGAATTAAATACTGTAACACAACATAAAGAATTTGGCGTATTCAATTCTGCTGAATTGGTTGTGGGTATTGCGGTACCTGGTGCAGCATCTTACACTAGAAAAGAATTAGATGCCTTGGTAAATTGGGTAAAACGCCCACAAGTGGGTGCTAACGGAATGGTGTACGTAAAATGTAATGAAGACGGAAGCTTTAAATCTACCGTAGATAAATTTTACGACCAAGATGATTTAGCAAAATGGGCAGCGGTAACCGGTGCTAAACCAGGCGACCTTATTTGTGTACTTTCTGGCGACGCCAATAAAACAAGAACACAGTTAAGTGCGCTACGTATGGAAATAGCCACCAGATTGGGGTTGAGAAAGCCAAACGAGTTTGCTCCATTATGGGTAGTTGATTTCCCATTATTGGAACTTGATGAAGAAACGGGTCACTACCACGCCATGCACCACCCATTTACATCGCCAAAACCAGGTCAATTAGAATTATTGGATACCGATCCAGGTGCTGTTCGCGCCAATGCTTATGATTTAGTATTGAATGGTAATGAAATAGGCGGTGGTTCTATTCGTATTCATGATAAAGAAACACAGGCAACCATGTTCAAGCACTTAGGTTTTACTCCCGAGGAGGCAAAAGCACAATTTGGATTCTTAATGGATGCATTCCAATACGGAGCACCACCTCATGGCGGATTGGCATTTGGTTTAGATAGACTCGTTGCTATTTTAGGCGGACAGGAGACCATACGTGATTTCATTGCATTCCCTAAGAACAATAGTGGTAGAGATGTCATGATTGATGCCCCTGCAGCAATTGACGACGAACAATTAAAAGAATTGAACTTAAAGTTAGATATACAAGAATAACCGTACTTGATTTCCCTACATAATTAAAAATCCTGCCCAAGTGCAGGATTTTTTGTTCTTCACTGGCTTCAATTTTTACAATAAAAGAAGTAATATCCATGTAAGGTATTTTTTGTTAAATTCACTTTGTGAAAAAATGGATAAAAATTTTATTGTTTAGTTTATTGGGCATTCTGCTCATATTAAGTGTTTTTGCTGGGTATTTTTACTACAAGTTCGAAAAAGCTTATGATACCACCGACAAACCTTATAAAAACTATATAGGGTATATTGATCAGGAGAAAGCATTACTAAATGATGTCTATTCTTTATGTGATGATGGCAATATTTATCATACGTATAGTGGAGCGGGTTTAAATGCTTACGCAAATACCAAAAGTCAGTTCAGAAAAAACTTGGCAAAATATTACCTAGGAGATACTTTTGATGATTCAGGGTATTTAAATTTTCGTTTTTTAGTGAATTGCGAAGGAAATCCAGGTTGGTTTGAAATCATTCAAATGAATTTAGATTTAGAGGAAGAAGAATTAAATACAAAAATGGTAGATTCTCTTTTAAATTTTACTGCAATGCCCCAAAACTGGAATGCTCTTGAATTTCAAGAAGATTCTAGTAATTATTACATGTACGTTTCATACCGAATAGAAAATGGAAAAGTGGTCGAAATTATTCCTTAGTAGTTTTACGTTCTTGTTATTTATTTCCTGTGGAAAGAGTGACAACGCAAAAGAACCAAGAACCCTAGCCGAAGAAAGGTTTAAAGATGCTACTTTCTATATGCAAGGCTCAGTTGCTTTTCAAAATGGTATTGCTGAAGCTGTTTCAATAGACCCAACCTTTGAACCTGGGGTTTATGAACTTTCTGTAGCCGATTTAAAACGAGGTCTACCCAATGAATGGCTTCCACAATATAACAAAGCGGTAGTATTAAATCCTGAACAACGAATTCCATGGCGAGGTTACCTCTACTTATGGTTTTATAGAGATTATGAAAAGGCTATCGCAGATTTTAATGCATCAGATACGATAACCCCATATTTAGATTATCCACAAGGGCATAGTGTAGATTATTGGCGTGGCATTGCATATTTAGGCGCAAAAGACTATGATAACTCAGTTGCTTATTGGGATAAACATATTACCAAAGAAACTGAAGATTCTGGTGAAGATTGGGTAGAATTAGAAGCGTTTCTTTATAGAGGTATAGCCTATTACGAATCTGATAACAAAGAAAAAGCAAATGAGAATTTTGACAAAGTCATACAATACTTCACCAACTCTGCAGATGCCAAGTATTATAAAGCAAAACTATTATTAAATGAAGGTCATAAAAAGGCAGCTCTAAACATGATCGAAGATGCCATTGTAGATTTTAACAACGGCTATTATAACAATAGAGCATATGTTGAAACACTTCGTCAAATTTACTTATTAGATTTAGAAGAACTTAAATCAAAAATCATAGCAAGTAATTAAATACCTTTGATGGCTACTAACGATATGGTTATACAATGCCCATACAAACAAACAATTTCTTAAGGCGTATTTATAAGTGGAGATATAAGAACATCTCACAAAAGACCTTTATTTACATTTTAAGTGTTGTTGTTGGCTTATTGGCCGGTTTAGCATCGGTAACACTTAAGAATATTACTTATTTTATTGAGGCATCCTTAGAGAAAGGAATTATTTTCTCTAGCAATCAATTATATTTCATTTTACCAATCGTAGGTTTAACCTTGGTGTTTCTCTACGTAAAATATGTCCACAAAGAGAAGTTGAAACATGCGGTTTCTTCCATTCTTTTCTCCTTATCAAAAAACAAAGGTCATATAGATGTTAAACAAGTATACACTCAATTGATCATTGCACCTTTAACTGTTGGTTTTGGTGGTTCGGTGGGGTTATTAGGTCCTGCAGTGGCAACCGGCGCTGCAATAAGTTCTAACCTTGGCCGATTGTTTCATATCAACTCTAAGACAAGGTCCTTACTAATTGCCTGTGCATCGGCCGGTGCAATATCATCTATTTTTCAATCGCCCATTGCGGCTATTATTTTTGCGGTAGAAGTATTTAGCCTAGATCTTACGATGATATCAATGTTACCATTATTACTGGCATCCATAAGTGGCGTACTTACCTCATACTTCTTTATGGGCAATGAAGTATTGTTCAATTTCTCGATCAATGAACCGTTCCAAGTAAAAGACACCCTATTCTACATCGTTTTAGGCGTTGGTACCGCCATTGCATCGATCTATTTTACTAAAATGTATTTTGGCATTATCAACTTGTTTAAACCATTAAAGAGTCCAAAGTACAGACTTTTAGTAGGCGGTTTGGCTATTGGAATTATGCTTTATTTTATACCTCCGTTATATGGTGAAGGTTTTTCCTTTATAAACGACTTGCTAAAAGGAGACCATATTAATGCCTTGGGAAAAACCCCTTTTGACGCTTACATTGATAATATTTGGATCGTTATTGCATTACTGTTCGGTATCACCATTTTTAAAGCTGTAGCAATGACCACTACGTTAGCGGCCGGTGGGGCAGGTGGAATTTTCATTCCCACCATGGTCATGGGTAGCGCTTTAGGAAATGTAGTAGCTAAACTGATCAACAATTCAGGCTTGGGCTTTTCGGTATCAGAAAGTAATTTCACCTTAATAGGCATGGCAGGCTTAATTGCCGGTGTACAACATGCACCCTTAACGGCTATTTTCCTTATTGCAGAAATAACCGGTGGTTATGCCTTGTTTGTTCCGTTAATGATTACTGCATCTATCTCATACATTATTACAAAAAACACGGTAGATTATACCATTTACACCAGAGAGCTGGCAGAAAGTGGTGAACTATTGACCCATAACAAAGATCAAGCCGTACTTACCCTTATGGATCTAGACACCGTGATAGAGACCAATTTCAAAACGGTACATCCAGAAATGACATTGGGAGAAATGTTACATGATTCCGTTGCAAAATCTACCCGAAATATATTCCCCGTGGTAGATGCCCATCAAAAATTTTTAGGTATTATCCTATTGGACGATATTAGGGAGTTCATGTTCGATACTAAACTGTACAACACTACAAAAGTAGAAACCTTTACGCATAAAGCACCGGACCATATTTATTACGGCATTGATACCATGCAGATCGTAATGCAAAAATTTCAGGATAGTGGGGCGTGGAATTTACCCGTTGTAAAGAATGGAAAATACATGGGCTTTGTATCCAAATCTAAACTATTGACCGCCTACAGAAGAGAATTAATAAGATTTACCAAATAAAGAATAGCAGTCGCTCAAGATAAAAGTAATAAAATGAAATACCTTATTTCCCTTATAGTTGTAATCTCCTTTGGATTGATTATTTACGGATTCACCTTAGATAACAGTCAAGAAGCTTTATCCCATAAATATATAGGCTCTGGTACCTTAGGATTGTTTTTATTGGCAATGCCACTCTTCTTAATCAAAGAGAGCAAAGGGAAAAAATTCAAAGATTATATGCTCACAGATGAAAATGTAAGAAAAATGCAAGGAAAAGAGCCTAGAAACACTGATAATCAAGACTCTCCAAAAAATTAATAGGGCAATTCGCTACCAATCAACGCAAAATTATATTAAATTAGAATCATAATATTAAAATTTCAATACAATGATTGGTACCGTCAAATTTTACAACGAATCTAAAGGTTATGGGTTTATAACCAATGAAGAAACTGGAAAAGATATTTTTGTTCATGCCACCGCATTACATGGCACTGAAATTAGAGAAGGTGATAGAGTGAGCTATGAAGAAGAAGAAGGAAGAAAAGGTACGGTTGCCGGACAAGTTCAGGTACTATAATTTATTTTCTTTTTTATCAAAAACATCAATAAACCACGCTTTTGCGTGGTTTTTCAATTTGCACCTAGGTTTTACTTTCTCTTTTTAGCAAAGAACTCTTGCAACAAACTAGCCGACTCCACCTCTAAAATACCACCTATGATCTTGGTTTTGGGGTGTAAGGTAGTACCCATTGCACCACAACCACGCTCTATATCTTTAGCCCCATAAACTATTCTACCTATCTGGCTCCAATATAGGGCTCCTGCACACATTTGGCATGGCTCTAAGGTTACATATAAAGTACAATCTTTCAAGTATTTTCCCCCAAGAAAATTAGCGGCAGATGTTATTGCCTGCATTTCCGCATGTGCGGTAACATCGTTTAATTTTTCAGTGAGATTATGTGCTCTGGCAATAATTCTATCTTGCACCACAATTACAGCACCTACGGGCACTTCACCAGCTTCAAGAGCATATTCGGCCTCTTGAAGGGCTCTTTTCATAAAATAAGTATCATCGTAAGGTAAAACCATAAGGTCAAAAATACGATAGTTTCATTTTTAAAAAAGTATTTTTGTCCATTATACCCACAGTTTGAAATCGATACTAGAACATATCAATTCACCGAAAGACCTAAAACCTTTAAATCAGGAAAATTTAAGGCAATTGGCTACTGAGCTACGTGAATTTATTATAGATATTGTTTCTGTAAAAGAAGGACATTTAGGTGCCAGTTTAGGCGTTGTGGAATTGACCATTGCACTACACTATGTATTCAACACCCCTATAGACAAGCTTATCTGGGATGTTGGTCACCAAGCATATGGACATAAAATACTGACCGGTAGAAAAGATATTTTTGACACCAACCGTCAATTTGGTGGTATTAGTGGATTTCCAAAAATGAAAGAAAGTGAGTTTGATGCTTTTGGTACAGGACATAGCTCAACTTCTATTTCAGCATTATTGGGAATGGCATTGGCGGCACAACTACAAGGAAAACCAGAAAGGCAACATATTGCAGTAATTGGCGATGCATCCATTGCAAGTGGCATGGCATTTGAGGGGTTAAACCATGCAGGAGAAACCAAAGCCAATATGTTGATTGTTTTAAATGATAATGCCATGGGAATCGATCCAAGCGTTGGTGCATTGAAGAAATACTTGACCAATGTAAAAACCGGATCTGCTAAAGAAGAGAACATTTTTGAATGCCTTAATTTCCATTATACCGGTCCGGTAGACGGTCATGATTTGCCATCCTTAATCAAAGAATTGGAAATTTTAAAGCATGTTGATGGTCCTAAACTTTTACATGTTATTACTACAAAGGGCAAAGGGCTGCAAAAAGCAGAGGAAAATCAAGTAACCTACCATGCACCTGGTAAGTTCAACAAGCAAACGGGAGAGTTGCAAAGGAAAAATGCCGCTCTTGAACCTCCAAAATTTCAAGATGTTTTTGGAAAGACCATAGTGGAACTGGCATTAAAAAATGAAAAAATTGTGGGTATTACGCCTGCCATGCCAACAGGTAGTTCTTTAAAATATATGATGGCCACAATTCCAGAAAGAGCCTACGACGTAGGTATAGCCGAACAGCATGCCGTTACCCTGGCTGCCGGTATGGCCACTGATGGTATGGTTGTTTTCTGCAATATCTACTCTACCTTTTTACAACGTGCATATGACCAGGTAATCCATGATGTGGCCTTGCAAAATTTACCTGTAATTTTCTGTTTGGATCGCGCAGGTTTAGTGGGCGAAGACGGACCAACACACCATGGTGTTTATGATATCTCTTATTTAAGATGCATACCTAACCTTGCTATTTTTTCCCCATTGAACGAAGAAGAGCTAAGAAATATAATGTATACCGCTCAGTTAGGGTTAGACCACCCAATTGCCATTAGATATCCACGAGGTAGGGGAAAAATGTTGAACTGGCAATTACCTATGAAAAAACTTCCCATAGGTAAAGCCGTAGCATTAAAGAAAGGACATAAAATTGCTATTCTAAGCACCGGACCTATAGGCAATATGATATCTGAAATGATAGAAGAATTGAATCAACCCGATGCTATAGCGCATTACAACTTTCCTTTTATAAAGCCTCTGGACAACAAGTTATTAAAAGAAATAATTTCAAAATTTGAACATATCATCACCTTAGAGGACGGCGCGGCGATTGGCGGATTTGGCAGTGCAGTGTTAGAATTTGCAAATAATATTGGAATCCATAAAATAATTAAGATATTTGGAGTTCCTGATTTCTATATCACCCATGGAGCTACAGAAAAACTCTACAAGGAAGCAGGAATAGATAAGATGTCCGTAAAACAATATGTACAACAGTTTCTATGAAAAGAATCGCTTTTAAACCTTATTACCTTTTACTACCCGCATTTCTTTTGTTGATCCAATTTTCTCATGGTCAAGATACTATACCGGCACCTATTATTGTTGACAGTGTAACCATTGATAGTATTGCGGTAGACACCATTGTAATCAGAAGGACCGTAGATAAAATTTACTCTCCAAGAAAAGATGTAAACCTACAGATACCCAACATAGATTTTAAAAAAACCAAAACACTTCAAAAGGGATTTCAACGTTTTAGAGTACCTTCTTTCTGGGAAACTGAAAATAGTTTTGGTATCAATATCAGTGAAGTAGCCTTTGTGAATTGGAATGCCGGTGGTGATAACGCCATAAGTGGTCTAGGATTTCTAAAATTTGCCAGAAAATACAAGTTCAGTAACTTTCAATGGGAAAACAATTTAGAATTACGCTACGGTTTAAATGCACAAGAAGGGCAAAAACTAAGAAAAACCGAAGATGTCATAAGATTAACCTCTAATCTAGGCTTTAAAAAAGACAATACCAGCAGGTGGTTCTACTCGGTACAATTAAACTTTAATACCCAATTTTCCAACGGTTACAAGTACCCAGATAGAGATACGCCTATATCAAGATTTATGGCTCCGGGTTACTTACTATTTGGTGCGGGTACATCATATATTACCAAAGACGAAAAATTTAACCTGTATCTATCTCCTTTAACCCAAAAATCAACTTTTGTTTTAGATCAAGACTTGGCAGATAATGGTGCCTTTGGTGTGGAAGAAGCAGAATTAGATGCTGATGGCAACGTTATTACTCCTGGGGAAAATCACTTATTGGAAATTGGTATTCTTATTACCAATAATTTCAATTATAATATTGCCGACAATATTGAGTTGAAAAGTAGGCTGAACCTCTATACCGATTATATTAAGAGTTTTGGAAACGTTGATGTTGATTGGGAATTAACCCTGAACATGAAGGTGAACAAATTTATTAGTACAAGCTTAGGCACCCAAATGATCTATGATGACGATATTCTTTTTGACGTAGTCAAAAATGATAACGGAACCATTGTTGACCCTGGAACACCCAAAATACAGTTTAAGCAAGTATTGGGCGTAGGTTTACTATACGGCTTCTAAAGAGTCTTGCCTTTTATTTTATTATGCATATGCACTGCGGCACTATCAGAAAGACTAGCCACGTAGCAACAAGTATTTAAAACAATTTGATATAATGATGCGTCTGTTTGCTGGTAAAAACCCGGTAAGGTCCTTAAAATGAGTTTGTGATAATTAGATGCCGTATTGTACTTTTTACCGATAAGCGCATCAATATACACATCTAAAATATCTGAAATAATGGTATAGCCGGCAATCTCTTTCTCTACCACTTCTTGCGATTGATATATTTTTTGAACGCTTAAGCTAATGATATCTTCAATTTGGGCCTTAAATTTACTTTTGTCCAATAAGGATACTTCAAAAGTACCGTTCATAATACTATCTTCATGTTCTATGAATATAGAGACAGCATCTTGTATTAAGGTGTTTATAGCCAAGGCCCGCAGATAACTAAGCCTATCTTCCATATACTCCAATGAATTATACTTCTTGGTATTTATAGTATCCTTAACCAATTTTATCAGGTATTCCAAAGCATAATCTTCAGAAATCAAACCTAAATTAATACCGTCTTCAAAATCAATTATCGTGTAACAAATGTCATCTGCGGCTTCTACCAAAAAGGTTAAAGGGTGCCTACCATAAGCAACGGAACCGTTTAGACTTCTGGCAGGTAAACCTAAATCTTTGGCAACTTCATCAAATATGCTTTTCTCACTTTGAAAAAATCCAAATTTCTTATCGCAAATGTGTTTGGAAGGTTTCTTGGGCAAAGATTCTTTAGGGTACTTCATAAATGCCCCTAAAGTGGCATAGCTTAAACGCAGACCCCCGGACACTCCTGCCCTATCTTGGGTCAATAATCTAAATCCGTTTGCGTTACCTTCAAAGTCGATAATATCTTGGTATTCTACCGCCGTAAACTGTTCTTTAAATTTTAGTCCGTTTCCAGTCTTAAAATATTCTCCTATTGCTTTTTCCCCACTATGGCCAAAGGGAGGATTTCCAATATCATGTGCCAAGGCGGCCGCAGCGACTATAGCTCCAAAATCATTGAATTGGTAACCATGCACTTCTTTTAAATGCGGATGTTTCTCTATGATTTTTTTCCCCGCTAACCTACCTAAGCTTCTTCCAACAACAGATACTTCTAAACTATGGGTCAGTCTTGTATGAACGAAATCAGTTTTAGATAGCGGAATAACTTGGGTCTTATCTTGAAGACTTCTAAAAGCGGATGAAAAGATGATACGATCATAATCAACATCGAACCCTAACCTAGTTTCATCTTGTTCATTTCTTAATCGTTTATTTTTATCGCCTTGTCTGCGTAAAGAAAGTAATTGCTCCCAATTCATTTTAACCCATTATTTACAAGCCGCAAGATACGGCATTTACTACTTTTTAGCTTTTGAATTATGACACAACTAAGTCATTATATACTAGAATCTTAACCTTTAAAATACGTATTCATAATTCTTAGGTAACATTTTCTTAACCTTGAGTGCCTTTCTTTGCGCGAGAATCTAAACAACCGATGAAAAAAGTATTTGTTCTATTTGCCCTAGTGATAACTTCCTTGTCATTTGCACAAGAGACCAGCTCTATTAAAGGTAAAATTTTGGACGGTGAGTTCTATAACGAGCCTTTATTAATGGCTTCCGTATCTTTGGACGATACCACTATTTCTACACAAACCAACTTTAGAGGTAACTTTGAATTCAATGATATTGCCCCTGGCAAGCACAATATTCTTGTTCAATTCATGGGATACGAACCTATGCGTCTAGAGATTTTGGTAAAAGAAGGGGAACAGGCTACAATTTTAGAAACACTTTATGCCAAAAGTTTACCAATGCCTTCTTCTACTAAAGTAAGTTCCGCATCTGCCGAGACGGAAACCGCATTGGAGTTGGCAGTAAATAAGACCAAGTAATATTAGCACATTTTTCTAATCGATTTTTATTCTTTAAAAATTGACCAATACGTGCTTTTAAAAATCCATTTCAAAAGAAAAGTAGTATTTTCATCAACAAAACTTGGTTTCTTTGAAAGTATTAATCATCATTGCATGAAATACGATTTTAACTTCATAACCTTATGTTAACCTGAATGATAATTTATAGTATCATTTTTGTTCCTTATTTAATTTTTTGATGGGCGAGAACATATATTTATTCATGATTATTGCATTGGCCGTACTGGCCATAACCGATTTAATTGTAGGTGTTAGTAATGATGCCGTCAACTTTTTAAATTCAGCAATAGGTTCAAAAGCAATTTCCTTTAAAACTATAATGATCGTTGCCAGTGTTGGTATAGCCTTTGGCGCAATATCATCTAGTGGCATGATGGAAGTTGCCAGAAAAGGAATCTTTAATCCGTCAGAATTTGTGTTTGCAGAAATCATGATCGTCTTTATGGCCGTTATGATTACGGATATATTATTATTGGATTTTTTCAATACCCTTGGTATGCCCACATCAACAACAGTTTCCATTGTTTTTGAACTATTGGGTGCGGCCGTAGCAATATCGCTTGTTAAAATATATTCTGGCGATGGTAATATTACACATTTAACCGACTATATAAATACAGATAAGGCCACCGAAATTATCATTGGAATCCTATTATCGGTCGTCATTGCTTTTACCATTGGTGCCATTGTTCAATTTTTTACAAGGGTTTTAATATCCTTTAAATTCAACGAAAAGCCAAAGTGGGTAGGTGCAATCTTTGGTGGTATGGCCATCACTGCGATTATATATTTCATATTGATCAAAGGTCTTAAAGGCACTTCGATCATTAGTCCTGAGGCAGCTATGTTCATTGCCGAAAATCCAGAATTATTTCTCTTAGGAAATTTCGCTTTATGGTTTGTACTGTCTTGGGCAGCAACCACTTTTCTGAAGTGGAATATTTATACTGTAATTATCATTTTAGGAACTTTTGCCCTGGCCATGGCGTTTGCAGGTAACGATTTGGTAAACTTTATTGGGGTTCCATTGGCTGCTTATGAATCTTTTTTAAGTTGGTCAGAATCTGGTCAATTAGCTTCAGAATACAATATGAAAGGACTTGCGGTCGCTGTACAGACACCAACGTATCTTTTACTGGCATCTGGTATAATAATGGTGGTTACGCTATGGTTTTCATCTAAAGCAAAAAATGTTGTAAAGACTAGCGTGGATCTTTCTAGACAAGATGAAGGGGAAGAGCGTTTTGAGCCCAATTACCTGTCTAGGCAAATTGTTAAATTCTCCATTAAAGCTTCAGAAAATTTAAACGGATTAATTCCCGTAGCAATTCAAAATAGAATCAACGAACAATTTATTAAGCCAACTTCATATGCCCAAAAAGCAAAAGCTAAAGACCAGCCTGCTTTTGATCTAATTAGAGCTTCGGTAAATCTAATGGTTGCCAGTGTATTGATCTCTTTGGCTACATCGTTAAAACTACCATTATCTACAACCTACGTAACGTTTATGGTTGCTATGGGTACATCTTTGGCAGATAGGGCTTGGGGATCGGAAAGTGCGGTATATAGAGTTGCGGGTGTGCTTAATGTTATAGGCGGATGGTTCTTTACCGCCATTGTAGCTTTTGTTGCGGCTGCGATCATTGCTTATGTTATACATTTAGGAGGTATTTGGGCAATAGGAGCCTTATTGATTTTTGCCTTTATCTTAATTGGCAAGAACTACTTATCACACACTAAAAAATTAAAGGAAACCAAAGAAGAGGAAATCTTACAACGTGCAGAAAGCAGTTCTATTCAAGGGGTTATTGAGGAAAGCGCCAAGAATATTGCAAACGTTGTTAAAAGAGCCAACAAAATATACTCGAACTCCATTAACGGACTTGCGAAACAAGACTTAAGCTCTCTTCATAAAAACAAAAAGCAAGGCGCCAAATTGGCCAACGAAATTGAAGATCTAAGAAACCACACCTTCTATTTTATTAAAAATTTGGAAGAAGCACATATAGGTGCCAGTAATTTCTATATAAATGCCATGGGTCACTTGACAGATATTTCACAATCATTGGAATATATTGGTAAGGTAAGTCACAAGCACGTTAACAATAACCATAAAAAATTAAAGTATAATCAAATCAAGGAACTGAAGCAAATAGATATTAAACTTGCCGAAATTCTGGATAATACCTATCATGCTTTTGACGAAAGATCATTTGAGAAAATAGGTAACATTCTTAATAACAAACAAGAATTATATGATTTGGTATCCCAAAAGATAAGCCTTCAGGTTGAGCGCACCAGGTCAGAAGAATCCAGTCCTAAAAACACTACGCTATATTTTACTATCTTACTAGAGACTAAAGATTTGATGACGGCGACCATGAACCTTCTAGAGCTATATTACAAGGAACATGATGCCGATGTTAAACCGGCAACATTAGACTAAAGGAGATACACTTTAAACAACACGTTTTATGAAATATGTTTTGCTATCCGTTTTCTTGCTACACGGGGTATTAAATTATGCTCAAGAAATTACAGGAACTCAGTTATTAGAACGCGCCATTGCCTATCATGACCCAGAAAATAACTGGTCTAGTTTTAAAGGTAAAATGCTCATTGAAATGGAAAACCCTAAAAGCAGTCCACGTAGCACTGTTATTGAAATGAAGCTGCCTCACAACTATTTTAAATCTACAGTTAAAAAAGACAATTACACTATTGAATCTGAATTGGACAATGGTGAATGTACATTGAAATTGAACGGCAGTACTTCTATATTCCCAAAGATTAAGGATAGCTTGAATATTAGCTGTGATCGCGCTAAGATGATGAAAAACTATTATACCTATCTATATGGTCTTCCTATGAAATTGAAAGATCCGGGTACTATAATAGATAATAACGTAGTTAAGAAGACTTTTAAGGGAAAGGAGTATTTAGTATTAAAAGCCACGTATGAAAAAGAAGTAGGTAATGATACTTGGTATTTTTACTTTGACCCTAAAACCTACGCCATGGAGGTATATCAGTTCTTTCATGATGAAAGTAAAAATGATGGCGAGTACATTCTACTTTCAGAGATGATTACGGTAAACGGCATTAAAATTCCTAAAGTACGTGCATGGTATTATAATAAAGGTGATGTATACCTAGCTACCGATAACCTACGTAAAGCGAATTCACTATAATTATATAGTGATATACTAAATTCAGTATATTCTCAGTTATTGAATGAACCCTAATTCATTCTTAGCATGAGAAAAAGTCATTATATACTACTGATACTGGTTATTACCCTAGTTCTTTTTGATATTGACCCTATGTATGCCGGACCTGGCGGAACTGTGGTGAAGGCAATTTTTAAGACCTGGTGGGGAAAAGTACTTTTAAGCATTATTGGAATTATATTTTTTCCTCTTACTATCTACGTTTATTTCAGGGAATATTTTGCCGTTAAAAACTGTAAAAAAGAATTATTGGAATTAGGCAAAAGAAATAAAGATTTCTCTTGGCTCAATTTAGATAAGAATGTACGTAATATTTTCAATAGGGTGTATATCGCATGGAATAATCAAGACTTAAAAGAAGCCTCTAGCTACATTAGTCATTGGTACTGGCAAAATCAGCAATTGGTGCATTTGGACGAATGGAAAAAAGAAAACCTAAGGAATGTTTGTAAAGTAGATGGTATAAAATCTGTTAAACCATTATATCTTGAGATTTCAGAAGATGAAGGTCTAGAAGGATCAAGAATTGCCTTTCTAATTACTGCCAATATTATGGATTATCTAAAAGATATTGACACCCATAAGATTGTTCAGGGTAGTAGTAAATTTGATGAAGAAGAAAAAATTTGGGTAATGGAATATACTAATGGACAATGGGTACTGGACGATATTCAGGACGGGCAACTTTCCCTAGCATTCGCCAAAACCAAAAATATAATTCCAGCAAACATAGCGCCAGCGAGTTAATAATTGGGATTCTTGGGGTACTATCTATAAAAATTCATTTCATCCATATATTTCCAAACCTCTAGTGGTAATAATGGCTTAATGTTTTTACCGTTTTTATGTTCCTTTCGTATAAACGTGGAAGAGATTTCCATAATAGGAGCATTTACCCGATGTATCTTTTCATGGTCTTGAAATTGATGCTCTATAGCACCTTCTGAAATTCTAGGGTACACATAAATGTTATGCAGATCTAAAATAGCCTCATAATTCTTCCATTTATGCAGCCCTTTTAAATTATCCTCACCCATTATCAACGAGAATTCATATCCATTTGGATACTTTTCTCCCAAATGAACAAGTGTATTTATCGTGTAATTCGGTTGGGGTAAGTTAAATTCAATATTACTAGGTTTTAACCTATCGTACTCTTTTGTGGCTTCATATACCATCTCGAATCTTTGATGGTTATCTAAAAGCGTTTTCTTGGTCTTAAACGGACTTTGTGGGGTTACTACGAACCAAACCTCATCCAAATCAGAAAACTCCACCATATGGTTCGCAATGACTAAATGACCAATATGAATAGGGTTAAAGGTACCAAAGTATAATCCTACCTTCTTCATAACATACTAGTCTTTGTCTTCAGAAACAAAATCTGCTACTAGATCCACCGCTTCTTTTAGAGCCACATCAAGATCATAATTTTTAATAATCTTATCAAATTGAGGTGCCGTCGCCAATTCTACCGATGCCTTTGCAATACGCATGTTAATTTTGTCTTCACTCTCGGTACTGCGTTTCTTAAGCCTTATTTTAAGCTCATCAACACTAGGGGGTTTTACAAAAACCGCCAAGGTCTGTTCAGGAAATTTCTTTTTAATACGTAATCCGCCAACAACATCAATATCAAAAATAACGTTCTTGCCTTCTGCCCATAAACGTTCTACCTCACTTTTAAGCGTACCATAGAAATTATCCCTGTAAACTTCTTCCCACTCCAGAAAATCATCATTTTTAATATGATTCTTAAATTCTGAAACCGACATAAAATAATAATGCTCCTTATTTTTTTCTTTCCCCCTTCTTGGGCGTGACGTCGCAGAGACCGAAAAAGCCAAATTCAGCTCTGGTTGCGCCAATAAATGCCGAACAATGGTAGTTTTGCCACTACCCGATGGCGCAGAAAAAATGATTAGTTTACCGCCTTTCATCTATAATACGTTTAACATTTGTTCTTTGATTTTCTCTAGCTCATCTTTCATTTGCACCACAAGCTGTTGCATTGGGGCAAAGTTGGCCTTAGACCCAATAGTATTGATCTCACGACCTATTTCCTGAGAAATAAACCCTAATTTTTTACCATTACTATCATTTGAACGTAATGTTTTACTAAAATAATCCAAGTGATTGGCTAGCCGAACTTTTTCTTCGGTGATGTCGTATTTTTCTAGGTAATAAATAAGCTCTTGCTCAAACCTATTTGCATCAACATCAGCTTTTATATCTTGTACCGCCTTTTCTAATCGCTCACGTATTGTTGCCTGTCTATCTGGGTCAATTGCGATCACCTCTTCCAACAATTTTTCCAAAGAAGCTATTCTATCTAAAAAATCCTTTTCTAAAACACTGCCTTCTTCGGATCTAAATTCATTGATCTCTTTTAAAGCACCTATTAAAGCTTCCTTTATGGCTTTATACTCCTCTTCATCAATATCTTCCTTATCTGTCTTCATGGCATCGGGAAAACGCAATGCCATTTCCAATAATCTAAGATCATCACCAGAAGCTATATTCTTTAATTGATTCATGTATTGCTTAACCGCTATTTCATTTACCTGAGTAGAGGTTTCATTACCGGTAAGTTCCACGTACAAGTTAAAATCCACCTTTCCACGTAACAAAGAATTAGCTACCAACTTTCTAAGTTCTAACTCTTTTTCACGATAACTGGAGGGCATACGCGCATTTAAATCAATACTCTTACTGTTAAGTGATTTGATTTCAACGGTAATCTTTTTATTAGGTAACTGAACTACATGCTTACCGAAACCGGTCATGGATTGAATCATAAATTCATTTTAAGATTAAGACAAAGGTAAGGTAATTGAAAAATCTAATGTAAAACCTATTACCATACATACGTAAAGAAGGAGTAAACAAAAGCGAACTCTTGTTTACTCCTCAATAATAAATTATTTGTTTTATAGCTCCCTAACCCAAATATTACGGAAACTTACGCGACTATCGTCGCCATGATCTTGTAACATTAAAGGTCCCTTGCCATGTGGTGGGTTTTTTGGCCATCCAATATATGGCGTAGTACCTTTTAGTTCAACATGGTCTTGAACCAACACGCCATTATGTATTACCGTGATATCGCCAGATTTTATTTTACCGCCATCTTTATTGAATACCGGTGCGTGATAAATAATATCATAAGTATTCCATTCCCCTGTTGGCACAGAAGCCATAGCCAATGGCACGTGTTGTTTGTATATAGAAGCTACTTGCCCATTTACATAGGTTGGGTTATCATTTTGATCCAATACCTGTACTTCATAAATACCATTTAAAAACACACCGCTATTGGCTCTATTTTGCCCTTCTCTCTGTACGGGTAATGGAGATTTCCATTCTATATGCAATTGTACATCTCCAAAATTTTGCTTGGTCTGTATGTTTCCGGTCTTATCATTTACCGTCATACTGCCATCTTTGTTCAAGTGCCATTTAGCAGCCGTACTATCATTTGTACTTATCCAATTATTTAAGTCAGTACCATTAAAAAGCACAATGGCATCACTTGGGGCAGACCCAACCCCGCCAGGTTTAACAACAGGCACTTTGGGTTCATAGAATTCAGTTTCTTCGGGTTTTGTAGGCTCCTCGCCCATATACTCATCATAAACGATCACACTATCTTTAGCCTGCATAGTTTCTACAACATCGGTAGATACTTTTTCTTGGCAAGACACCAAAACCAAAATAGCCCCCAACATCATTAAAGTGTTATTCTTTCTCATAACCTAATGCTATTAAAGTTGTTTAATTTTAATATTTCTAAAAGACACTACATTGTGGTGGTCTTGCAAACCAATTTTACCAGTGGTATACTTTCCAAATCCGTCCCATCCGGCAAATTTAGATTTTGCAACCATAGCGTCCCATTCATCGTTAGCTACCGGAAAAGTTACCATTTCTTCACCGTTCAAAGTAACACTACCCTTATGCTCTTTATGGTTCACCGTAATGACCATCGTATTCCATTCACCTACTGGTTTGGTTGCATCTTTGGCAGGGGCTACCATATCATACAAAGCTGATGCTTGGTGCGTTGTACCCGCTTTGGCATCTGGATGCTTATCGTTATCTAAAATTTGAATTTCGGGACCGGTTTGATAACCCGTACCAAATTTCTCATCTTCGCTTACACCCCAAAATACACCACTATTACCTGCTTCCGATATTTTCCAATTAAGTGTCAAAACAAAATCGGTATACTCTTTTCTGGTAACCAAATCATGGTTTTGTTGTTCTTCACCTTCCGCTGGTGGCGTATATACCAAGGCATCACCTTCAATTTTCCATGCATCACTTACGCCGTCAGTCTTAAACTCTTTCCACTGATCTAGCGAAGTACCGTCGAACAGTACTTCCCATTCATTTTCAACGACTTCAACTTCTTCTACTACTGTAGCGTTTACCGTTTCTTTCTTTTCTTGCTTACACGACATCATTGCCAATAAACAAGTGGCACTTACCAATAACTTCTTCATTTATCCTCTTTTTTAAAGTCCTAACATTTTCTTCAACATTTCCTTATCTATTTCCGCACCGGCAAAATCATCAAAGGTCTTCTCAGTAGCCTCAATAATATGGTCCGAAATAAATTTAGCCCCTTCACGAGCACCTTGCTCCGGACTCTTAATACAGCATTCCCATTCCATTACTGCCCAAACATCACATCCGTATTGCGTCAACTTAGAAAAGATGGTCTTGAAATCTATCTGTCCATCACCCAAAGAGCGATATCTACCAGCTCTATCTCCCCAATCATTAAATCCACCAAACGCACCTTTCTTACCTGTTGGGTTAAATTCTGAATCCTTTACATGAAAAGATTTTATAAATTCATGGTAATGATCTATATAGGTGATGTAATCTAACTGCTGCAATACAAAATGGCTTGGATCATAAAGAATATTAACCCTTTTATGATTTCCTGTAGCCTCTAAAAAACGTTCAAAAGTATCGCCATCGTGTAAATCTTCTCCCGGGTGAATTTCATAACATACATCTACACCTTCTTTATCAAAATGATTTAAGATCGGCAACCATCTATTTGCCAATTCTTCAAAACCCATTTCCACTAAACCGGCTGGTCTTTGTGGCCATGGGTGCATAGTATGCCATAGTAACGACCCAGAAAAAGTTGCGTGTGCGTTCAACCCTAATCTTCTACTGGCCGTAGCGGCTTTTTTAACCGTTTCTACTGCCCACTCTGTTCTTGCCTTTGCATTGCCACGTACATTATCGGGCGCAAAAGAATCGAACATAAGGTCATACGCAGGGTGTACCGCTACCAATTGACCTTGCAGGTGTGTTGAAAGTTCTGTGATTTCTAAGCCATATGAGTTTACTTTTCCCTTTAGCTCATCGCAATAGGTCTGACTTTCGGCCGCCTTGTCCAAATCGATTAGGAAACTTTCCCATGTAGGAATCTGAATGCCTTTGTAACCAAGGTCAGATGCCCATTTACACATTCCGTCAAGGGTGTTGAAAGGGGCTTTGCTGTCTACAAACTGTGCCAAAAATACGGCTGGTCCTTTGATTGTTTTCATAAAAATTTACTGTCTGTTGTTTGATTTAGTTGTTGAAAAAGACACATTAAATGCATCAATTTATCTTATATTTAAGAATTGAATAGTGTTCTTCTCAATACTTTAAAGATTTGCTATAAATATAGGGAATACCATCAGAAAAAGATAAAAATTGAAGCATGAATCAAGATGAAATATTCGACGCAATCGTGGTCGGCACAGGAATAAGTGGTGGCTGGGCCGCTAAGGAATTAACAGAGAAGGGCTTAAAAACACTTGTCTTGGAACGTGGCCCTATGGTGAAGCATATTGAAGACTATCCTACCATGCATGATGACCCTTGGGATTACCCGTTAAAAGGTCAACTTTCTAAAGAAGATGAAGAAAAATACCATGTTCAAAAACGGGTAAATTGGGCACCTACAGAAGATTCTAAACATTTTTTTGTCAATGACCTGGAACACCCTTATGTAGAGACCAAACGTTTTGATTGGATACGTGGATATCAAGTAGGCGGCAGATCACTTACCTGGGGTCGACAAAGTTACCGTTGGAGCGATATTGATTTTGAAGCCAACAAAAAAGAAGGTATTGGCGTAGACTGGCCCGTAAGATATAAGGATATTGCTCCTTGGTACGATAAAGTTGAAGAATATATAGGTGTAAGCGGTGAGGCCTTAGGGTTAGATGTGTTACCTGACGGAATTTTTCAACCTGCCATGAAATTAAATTGTGTAGAAGAGGATTTTAAAAACAACGTTGCAGAAAAATTCGAAGACGGAAGATTGATTACCATAGGTAGGGCTGCACACATTACCGATCCCAATGCCACTTTTGAAGGTCGTGGTACTTGCCAAAACAGAGATCGTTGTTGGCGCGGCTGCCCATTTGGCGGTTATTTCAGTAGTAACTCATCAACATTACCGGCAGCGGAACGAACCGGAAATATGACCCTTAGACCAAACTCTATAGTGTATGAGGTTATCTATGATGATAATACAAAAAAAGCAACAGGCGTAAAAATTATAGATGCAGAAACAAATGAGAAAATTGAATTTAAGGCAAAGGTGATTTTTCTATGCGCATCTGCAATGGCATCGGTCGGTATTCTATTACAATCCAAATCCAAGCGCTTCCCGAACGGATTAGGAAACGATTCTGATGCTTTGGGAAGAGGAATCATGGACCACCATTATAAATTAGGTGCTACGGCAAAAGTTGATGGCTACCTAGACAAATACTATAAAGGAAGGCGAGCCAACGGGTTTTACATACCACGTTTTGTAAACTTGAACGAAAAAACAAAACGGAATGGATATTTACGAGGTTTTGGCTACCAAGGCACGGCCAGCAGGGGAGATTGGTCAAAAGAAATTGGAGAACTTTCATATGGTAAAGACTTAAAGGAGTCTGTATTGAAACCAGGTCGCTGGACCATTGGCGTAACGGGATTTGGTGAATTTTTACCCTATGATGATAATAGAGTAACCCTAAGCCCTACCGAAAAGGACAAATGGGGTTTACCTCAACTAGCTTTTGATGTAGAGTTTAAAGAAAACGAGTATAATATGCGTGAAGACATCAAAAAAGAGATTGTTACCATGTTCAAAGCTGCAGGCTTTAAAGATGTAGCTTCTTATGAAGAGTCTAGCGGACCAGGTTTGGGCATTCACGAAATGGGTGGCGCCAGAATGGGGCACAGCGCAAAGACCTCCATAATCAACAAGAACAACCAAGTACATTTAGTACCTAATGTGTATGTAACGGATGGCGCTTTTATGTCTTCGTCTAGTTGTGTAAACCCATCTTTGACCTATATGGCATTTACTGCCAGAGCTGCAAACCATGCAGCCGAACAATTAAAAGAAGGTAAATTTTCTTGATACTGAAATTTATTATAAAGAATAGCGTTTACTACAAACTATACATTACAGAAAATATTAATCTATGGAGAATGCATCGGCAAGAAACATGTGGGGAAGTTATTTAAAAAACCACTTGGAAGACGTTTTTCACGAAACGCCTAAAACTATGTATTTTGGCGACAATGAAACCAACGCCAATGAGAATGCCAATTTAATTAAAACCGGTGTTAAAAAAGCGATTACACATTCTTTGTTAGGCCTACAAAACCGTCATGAACCCTTACCTAAAATAGGAGACTACATTGTGGTAACCAATTATAGTGGTGAAGCACAATGCATAGTTGCTACCACGGCAGTTACAATTAAACCTTATTTTAGTATTGATTCGGCTTACGCCCAACTTGAAGCAAACGGGGATAAAACGTTAGAGTACTGGAAAAAATACCATTGGGATCTTTTCAGTAGAGAGTTGCAAAAATTCAATAGGGAACCTAAGGAAAGTATGATCGTTGTCTGTCAAGAATTTAAAATGGTACATTCCTAGTTTTTCATTTTACAACATAAAAAAGAGCCGCAAAATGCGGCTCTTTTATTTTCTACTATATAATGGATTAGTTTTCTAGAGCTACCCAATTATTACCGCTTTTGTGCGATTCTACAGTGGCTTCTATGAAATTCATACCGCGAACACCATCTGCCATGGTGGGGAACTCGCCATCATTGTAATCTTCTCCTCTAATGGCCTTTGCAACACCTTTGTAAATATTTGCCATAGAATCAAATATACCTTCAGGATGACCTGCTGGCAATTTTGTTCCGTCTAATGATAATTCAGAGTTATAGGCATGACCAGGCTTATAAACTTGCGTAGGTTCCGTATCACTTAATTTATATAAAAAATTAGGTCGTTCTTGCTCCCATCTAAATGCTCCTTTTTCACCATAAATAGCAATAGCCAAACCATTTTCCTCACCTGTGGCCACCTGGCTACCTCTAATAACACCTTTTACATGATCTCCCATACGAATAAGTACGGTACCATCAACATCCATTTGATTGTCTTCGTATAGGTAATTGAAATCACAAAGTAGCTCTTTAACTTTTAATCCGGTAGTATATTCTACCATATTAAAAGCATGAACACCTATATCACCCATACAAGAACTAATACCTGCTTTTTTAGGATCCAATCTCCAAACTGAAGATCTTTTCTCTTTATCATGTATAATGGTATTGATCCACCCTTGGTAATAAACGGCATCAACCTTATGTATTTTACCCAAAGCACCTGCTTTGATCATTTCACGCATTTGACGTACCATTGGGTATCCGGTATACGTATGTGTCAAAGCAAAAACAGTACCTGCTTTGGCATGTGCTTTTTGTAAATCCTTTGCTTCTTCTAACGTTGTGGTCATTGGCTTTTCGCAAATAACGCTAAAACCATTGTCCAATAACTTCTTTGCCATTGGGTAATGCAAGAAATTTGGTGTTAGAACAGAGCATACCTGTATACGCTCATCTTCAGGCAATTTCAACTCCTCTTCTATAAGGGTGTCAAAATCTTTGTATATTCTATTTAAGGGTACATCTATTTCCTTTGCAAATGCAATACTGGCATCATGATCTGGATTGAACACAGCACCTGTAATTTGGTAATTGTCATTAATAAAAGAAGCTACTCTATGTAAAACTCCTATAAGTGAATCTCCTCCTCCACCTAATATTCCTAATCGTATTTTCTTTGGCATTTTTGTTGTTGTTTAAATTGAAAATAATATTTACTAAAATTTGTTGGATTACTATTATCTATTTTGAAATATTGAAGCCATTTATCTATAAAATAAAGGCTATTTGTACTAATGGGCTATTGATTTCTGGCGCTTAAATTAAAGAATTTATCTAAGATTGATAATCTATTTTCTCCGTTTTGAAAAAAATAGCGAACAAAATAAAAACAACTAATGCAAAACCAGCCGGATACATCCAAATGGTTTGCCATATATGTTCCTTATCATTTATTACATACGCAGTAGATATTTTACCTGCTACCCAAAAACCTATGAGCATACCTACCCCATAAGTTGCCAATGTAATTAGACCTTGGGCAGAGCTTTTAAATTTTTCACCAGCTTTGCTATCCGTATAAATCTGTCCTGAAACAAAGAAAAAATCATAACAGATTCCGTGTAATGCAATTCCGATTATCAGCATAAAGCTTAGCTCGTTTACATCTCCAAAGGCAAAGAGCAAATAACGTACTACCCAAGCGGCCATAGCAACAAGAATAGTTTTCTTAAAACCGAACTTGGTGAAAAAATAGGGCAATAAAAGCATAAAGGCAATTTCAGAAACTTGCCCCAATGTCATTTTACCGGTAGGATTGTTCATTCCTATCTCTACCAAAAAAGGATTGGCGTTCTGATAGTAGAATGCCAAAGGAATACATATTAAGACCGATGACACAAAAAATATCAAGAAGTTCTTGTCCTTAAACAGAGTTAAGGAATCTAAACCCAGTATTTCTTTGAAACTAATCTTACCCGTAGTTGCCGCTCTTGGTGGTGTTTTAGGTAATGTAAAACTAAAAACACCTAGTATGGCCGATGCAATTGCGGTCATCAAAAATGTATTTCTAAGCAGACCATCTCCAATATTGATGCCTTGGTCCCAATTAAACACATAGCTGATCGATAGGCCGGCTATTACCCAACCCAATGTTCCAAACACACGAACCAAAGAGAATTCCTTGGCAGGGTTTTTCATTTGATTGAAAGAGACCGAGTTCACCAATGCCAATGTAGGCATGTACAAAATCATATATCCTAAAACCAAAATATAAAAATCATCAAATTCGGTTGTTCCGTACATGAAATACATAAGTACCCCGCCTAGAATATGTAAAACTCCCAAGATTCTTTCCGCATTGAAATATCTGTCCGCAATAATTCCTATAACAAAGGGAGCTATAATAGCCCCCCAAGATTGTGTTGAAAATGCCAATGCTATTTCCCCATCTGTTGCTTTTAAGTTATTCCCTAAAAAAGTGCCCAATGTTACAAACCATGCACCCCAAATAAAAAACTCTAAAAACATCATGAAGCAAAGCTGTGCCCTAACTAAACTTTTCATCTATCTTCTATAATAAACATAATCAAAACCTATTGGCTTCTTCTCATTATTTCTAAAATCCACAGCAATTTGACCGCGGTGATTGGTAGAATGATTTATGATATGGAATAGAATATCCTGAACGGTATTTGTAAAAAGTCTACCCTCCGTATTCTCATAATCTATGCGCTTTTCAAAATTATCTGCATTGGAGATAATCTCAAAAGATGTACGCTGATTATCATAATGAATATCTGACCAGTCCTTTATCTCATGCTCTTGCCAAATCTGCAATTTGCTAGGCTTATCCACCAATCTAGCATTCCATATATGGTGCGCGTTCAGAATATGGCTAAACAAACGTACCGCGTTTGCCGGTACGTCGTCTAGCTCTGAACATTGCTCGATCAATTTTTTATTACAGTGAAAATTATAGTCGAAAATTTCATTAAAAAAAGCTTCCATACATCATTCCATAAAAATTATTCTATTTCATTTGAGGCTTTTATCAATAAGTCTCTAGTAGCAATAATACCAGCTTCTTCACTAATTTCAGAACCTTCATATTCTACACCAATAAAACCTGTATAACCTGCGTCTTTAACAATCTGCAACATTTGTACATAGTCTATACCAGTATCATACCCATCGGTATCAAAATTATTTGATTTGGCACTAACTGCCTTTGCGTAAGGCATAAGTTCTTTAACCCCCTTGTATTTATCATACTCTTTAAGGCAATCCCAACTATCTGGCTTACGTTCTATGCAGAAATTACCAAAATCAGGTAGACTTCCACAATTATCCATATTTACGGTTTTCATTACCTCCGCATGAAGTTCACCGTTAGAAGAGAGTCCGCCATGATTTTCTACCAAAATATTAATATTCTTGGTTTTTGCATAGGTAGCTAATTTTGTTAATCCGTCTACCGAATTTTTTATCCATTCTTCTGGCACGGTACTACCATTAAGATTTACTCTAATGGCATGGCAACCCATTGCTGCAGCTGCATCTACCCATTTTTTATGTTTTTCCACGGTTTCATTTCTTTCTGCTTCATCATTGACCGCCAAATTACCTTGGCCATCGATCATGATCAACACATTTTTCATTCCGTGCTTTTCAGCTTCGGCATTAGATTTGGCAACAAAATTTGCCATAGCCTCTTCAGAGTAATTTGCTTTTTCAAGTTCCGGATTGTACAATTGGCTAACATACTCTAATCCGGTAAAACCCCAATTTTTAGCTTTTTCGGCAAAAGAATACGGATCTACGCCATCTTCCCTAATCATTTTATGCATAGACCACTGCGCGAGTGATAAATCAAAAAATGGTTCGGCATTACGTGTTTCTTCTACTACTTCAGGTTCTGCCACTTTTTCTTTCTTGGCGTCTTTACAGGAGTAAGTACCTAATACAAATAGTCCAACACATACTGCTGTAGTAATCTTAATAAACTTGTTTGTTCTCATTTTTGGTTGTTTGTTGTTGTTTGAATAATAATCTCAATCGTTTGCGTAAAACCGTGTCTAGATTTTATGCATATGCAAGATGCATATTTTAGCGAATTTCGCAAGAAGAATGGACAATAAATGTATAGAATTAATTTAATATTTAATAAATTTAGAGATTAAACAACTTTTATGAGCAAATTTTATTACAATGAAGAGCAGGAGTCCTATGACGCTATAGTTGTAGGAACAGGAATTAGTGGTGGTTGGGCCGCAAAAGAATTATGTGAAGCCGGCCTTAAAACACTAGTTTTGGAAAGAGGTCGAATGGTAAAACATATTGAAGACTATGAGACCGCCAATATGGACCCATGGGATTTCCCGAATGCTGGGGAACCTACTAAGGAAATCATAGCACAACAACCAAAACAAAACAGAACCGGCTACACTACAAACCAAGCCAGTCACATGTGGTTCGTTAATGACCTTAAACATCCGTATAACGAAACCAAACGATTTGATTGGATGAGAGGTTACCATTTAGGTGGACGTTCTTTACAATGGGGCCGTCAAAGTTACCGTTTGAGCGATATTGATTTTGAAGCAAATAAAAAAGAGGGTATTGCCGTAGATTGGCCTGTACGCTATAAAGATATAGCACCTTGGTATGACAAGGTAGAAGAATATATAGGGGTAAGTGGAGAGAACTTAGGTTTGGAACAATTACCGGATGGTAAATTTCTACCTATGATGGAGCTTAACTGTGTTGAGCAGGAATTTAGGGAAAAGGTTGCGGAGAATTTTGATGGGCGTGTGGTAACAGCTGGTAGAACGGCCCATATTACAGGAACAAAACAATTTGACGGAAGAAGTAAATGTCAATTTAGAAATAGATGTATTAGAGGTTGTCCTTTTGGAGCTTACTTTAGTAGTTTATCATCAACATTACCGGCAGCGGAAGCTACAGGTAACATGACCTTGAGACCAGACTCTATTGTACATGAAGTAATGTATGATCCAAATACCAAGAAAGCAACAGGTGTAAAAGTAATTGACGCAAACACAAAAGAAACTTTTGAGTTCAAAGCAAAGGTGATTTTCTTATGTGCATCGGCCATTGCCTCTACATCTATCTTAATGCAATCTAAATCTGAAACGTTCCCTAATGGTATGGGTAACGCATCTGATCAATTAGGACGTAATATTATGGACCACCAATTACAAGTGGGTGCGTCTGGTAAGTTTGATGGTTTTGATGATAAATATTACAAAGGAAGAAAGCCAAGCGGTATCTATATTCCAAGATTTAGAAATTTAGGTGGTGATTCTGAAAGAGATTATAAAAGAGGATTTGGATACCAAGGTGGTGCCTCTAGAGGTAATTGGGAAGAAACCATTGCCGAGCTATCTTATGGTAAAGATTTAAAAGATGCCGTATTAAAACCAGGTGGATGGACGTTCGGTATGATGGGCTTTGGTGAAGTATTGCCATATGAGAACAATAGATTTACCCTAGACTATGACAAATTAGATGACTGGGGACTGCCTACCGTGACATTTGATGCCGAATTACAAGAAAACGAGCTTAAAATGCGAAAAGACATGCTTGAATCTGCTGTAGATATGTTAGAAAAAGCAGGTTTAAGAGATGTAAAAGGATATGATAACGAAAGTGCATTAGGTTTAGGTATTCATGAGATGGGAACTGCCCGTATGGGAAGAGACAGAAAAACATCGGTATTGAATGGTAACAATCAACTACATGATGTACCAAATGTTTACGTAACCGATGGTTCATTTATGACCTCTGCAAGTTGTGTAAACCCATCATTAACCTATATGGCCTTTACGGCCAGAGCTGCAAACCATGCAGTTCAAGAACTTAAAAAAGGAAATATATAATGGATAGAAGACGCGTATTAAAAAATATGGGAATGTCACTTGGATATATGGTGGCTACCCCAACTTTATTATCGATCGTTCAAAGCTGTAAAAGTGAACCGGCAATTACCTGGACTCCCGAATTTCTAGCTCAATCCCAAGGTAACGTTTTAACAAAATTGGTTGACATCATTTTACCTAAAACAGATACTCCCTCTGCTTCTGAAGTACAAGTAGATATTTTTATCGACAAATTTGCGCAAGATGTAATGGAAAAGGAACAACAGGATTTCCTTAAAATGTCAATGACCAAATTTATTGATAAAGCGTTGGCAGATTCTGGCAAGGAAAATGCCGAAGATCTTACCACCGAAGACTTAGAGCCAGTATTGGCAAGTTCTTTGAAATACACAAAAGATCAGCAAGCAGAAATGTTCGAAACTATCAATAGTTACACAAAAGCTATATCTGAAGGTACAACCGCGGAAATAGATGATGAAATATCAAGATTTGCATTTGCCAACAACTTGAGAGGAATGACCATTTGGGGCTATAAAGCTTCTGAATATGTAGGTGAAGAAGTATTGGCATATTTACCTGTACCGGGTGAATACGTAGCATGTGGAGATATGCAAGAGCTTACAGGTGGTAAGGCATGGTCCTTATAACCATATAACTTTCTAATTATTAAAAGCCAAGAACTTGATCGTACATAGTTCTTGGCTTTTTACTTTAAAAAACCACTTATGAAAAGAAGAAATTTCATTCAAAAGTCCGCCTTGACCACAGGGGCCATTTCATTAGCTAGCAGTTTAGCTTATGCAAATTCTATGAACCAGAAACCAAAAGTTCATAAATACAACCTAAAATATGCTCCCCATTTAGGGATGTTCAAAAATCTTGCAGGTGAAGATCCTATTGATCAATTAAACTTTATGGCCGATCAAGGTTATACCGCATTCGAAGATAATGAAATGCGTAAACGACCTATTGAACTGCAAGAGAAGATGGCAAAAACCATGAAGGAACGTGGTTTGGAGATGGGCGTCTTCGTAGCACATGAAATACATTGGAAAACCCCTAATCTGGCGTCTGGAGATAAGACAAAAAGAGCAGAGTTCTTAAATGATATTAAAAACTCTATAGCGGTTGCCAAGCGGGTGAACGCCAAATGGATGACAGTAGTACCCGGACATTTAGATTTGAAAATAAAAATGGGCTACCAGACTGCCAACGTTATTGAAAGTCTTAGACAGGCATCAGCTTTACTGGAACCACATAATATTGCAATGGTTTTGGAACCTTTAAATTTCAGGGATCATCCAGGATTATTCCTGACGGATTCGCCCCAAGCCTATGAAATATGTAGAGCAGTTGATTCACCTTCATGTAAAATATTGTTCGATATCTACCACCAACAAATACAAGAAGGTAATTTAATACCCAATATGGAAGCTTCTTGGTCTGAAATAGCCTATATACAAATTGGAGATAACCCCGGTAGAAAAGAACCCACAACTGGCGAAATAAACTATGGCAACGTATTCAAATGGATTCATGAGCAGGGTTATGATGGTATTTTAGGCATGGAACATGGAAACTCTAGAGAGGGCAAAGAAGGTGAACTCGCCGTTATTGAAGCATATAAAAAAGTAGATAGCTTTAAATAGGGTTCAGCAACACTATGACTGACTAGTAAAAAGAAGAACTGAATGTATTTCATCGAAAAATAATATTTATTCGATGAAATACATATTCACTTTGTAAGAATTAACTTACTTATTCGTTCTTTTGTATATGTCCCAATACCTACAAGCAATACTCGTTTATGCCGGTTTATTACTGGCTTCAAAATTATCTTTTTACATCTATAAGAAGATAAGGTCCAATTCATTTGAGCTATTTCAAATGAAACTAACCTACAAATGGTTCAACTTTAAAAACGCTGTAAGATTAATGTATCACAGTCTTTTTAACGATACCATTAAATTTCCGTAATCCAAACAGGTTTTTAATACGTATATAGCTTATACCCTTTTACTTAAGTTATGGAAAACTACATTACAATATTAATGATATATGTAGCCGCGTTGGTATTTACGACGGTATTAAAGCCATATATCACAAACGATAAATAAACGCCCCCTTACTTAACCTCCGGCTTAGCCGTATGTAAAAAAGACCCCAAAATGTGGGGTCTTTTTTATGGTTATTTTTAAAAATGGTATTTAAGAACCACACATTAAACAATCATCATCTGCCTGCCCTTCCTTAGCCCTAGCAATCATTTCTTTCATCTCCTGAGGTGACAAAGGTGCTATATCCAATTCTGCTTGAGGAGCCACTTTAGAAACCTTTGTATCTGTAATAACCACTTCACTGTCTATTGCCGTAACAACTTCTGTCTTCTTCACCTCATCTGTAGCGACAACATTTTTCTTACTGTTATCCAATGTAAACTTGATCGCATCAACAGCTGCTTTGGTACGTAAATAATACATTCCTGTCTTTAAACCACTCTTCCAAGCATAAAAATGCATTGAGGTAAGTTTAGAATAATTGGCATTTTCCATAAACAAGTTTAAGGACTGGCTCTGATCAATAAAATAACCTCTTTGTCTAGACATATCTATAATGTCTTTCATACTGAGCTCCCAAACCGTTTTATACAGATCCCTGATATCTTGGGGTATTGTTTCTATATGCTGAATAGATCCATTGGCTCTCATAAGCTCTTGTTTCATACTCTCGTTCCACATACCTAAACCAACAAGATCTTCTAAAAGATGTTTATTGACCACAATAAATTCACCTGAAAGAACGCGTCTGGTATAAATGTTAGATGTATAAGGTTCAAAACACTCATTGTTCCCTAATATTTGCGAAGTGGAAGCAGTAGGCATAGGTGCTACTAAAAGAGAGTTTCTTACCCCATTGGTCTGCACTTCTTTACGAAGTTTTGCCCAGTCCCATCTACCGGATAATTCATCATCTTTTACTCCCCACATATTGTATTGAAATTCTCCTTTGGACATTGGAGAACCTTCAAAAGTAGAATATGGACCTTCTTCTTTGGCCATTTCCATAGATGCCGTCACCGCACCAAAATATAAAGTTTCAAAAATTTCTTGGTTTAATTTTTTTGCATCGTCACTTGTGAAAGGCATTCTCAGCATTATAAAAGTATCTGCAAGACCCTGCACACCTAAACCAATAGGCCTATGGCGCATGTTTGAGTTCTCCGCTTCTTTAACAGGGTAGTAATTTCTATCAATGACCTTGTTAAGGTTTTTAGTCACTCTCTTGGTTACCTTAAACAATTCTTTATGATCAAACTCACCGTTTTTTACAAACATAGGTAACGCAATAGATGCTAAATTACACACGGCTACCTCATCTGGCGAAGTATATTCCATGATTTCGGTACAAAGATTTGATGAACGTATGGTTCCAAGATTCTTTTGATTGCTCTTACGGTTGGCTGCATCTTTATACAACATATACGGTGTGCCCGTTTCTATCTGCGATTCTAATATTTTTTCCCAAAGTTCCCGCGCCTTGACCGTTTTGCGTCCTTTACCTTCAGCTTCATATTGTAGATAAAGTTTTTCAAACTCATCACTATGTCTATTAAACAAATCTGGACATTCATTAGGACACATTAAAGTCCAATCTTCATTGGCTTCTACCCTTCTCATGAACAAATCTGAAATCCACATGGCATAAAACAAATCCCTTGCACGCATTTCTTCCTTACCATGGTTCTTTTTAAGGTCTAAAAATTCAAAAATATCGGCATGCCAAGGCTCAAGATATATTGCAAAACTACCTTTACGTTTACCACCACCTTGATCTACATAGCGAGCAGTATCATTAAACACTTGTAGCATTGGCACTATACCATTTGATGTACCGTTTGTACCTGCTATATAAGACCCAGTTGCTCTAATGTTATGTATAGATAAACCTATACCTCCTGCAGATTGGGAAATTTTGGCGGTCTGTTTTAAAGTATCATAAATACCATCAATACTGTCATCTTTCATAGCCAAAAGAAAACATGATGACATTTGAGGCTTTGGTGTTCCTGAATTGAACAATGTTGGCGTAGCATGTGTAAAGAACTTTTTAGACATTAGTTCATACGTTTCTATAGCAGCATCAAGGTCATTTAAATGTATACCTACAGATACTCGCATTAGCATGTGTTGTGGTCGTTCTGCAATTTTACCATTGATTTTTAATAAGTAAGAACGCTCTAAAGTCTTAAAGCCAAAATAGTCATAGCTAAAATCTCTATTATAGATAATTGTAGAATCTAATCTTTCTGAATTTTCAGCAATTACCTTATGAACCTCATCTGATAATAAAGGAGCCTTTTTACCAGTTCTAGGGTTGACATAAGTATATAGGTCGTTCATGGTTTGTGAGAACGATTTTTTAGTATTCTTATGTAGGTTAGATACAGATATACGTGCAGCCAATTTTGCATAATCTGGGTGTGTGGTAGTCATTGTTGCCGCTATTTCCGCTGCTAGATTATCTAACTCAGAAGTAGTTACACCATCGTAAAGACCTTCTATTACCCGCATAGCTACCTTTAGCGGATCAACAAGACCATTTAGACCATAACATAATTTACGTACACGTGCGGTGATCTTATCAAACATGACCACTTCTTTTCTTCCATCTCTTTTAACTACGAACATTTGGCTACAAACAATTAAGGGTTAATATTATATTTACGTTATTAATGTTAAAATTTTAACATTTTAAATGATGACACAATTTTCCCGTATACTTCTATTGGTAAAATTGTGCACTACATTAATTAGAAATCAGCATCAAAGCTAATTTTCTGGGAATCATCATCTTTATCTTTGTTCAAAACGCCTGCTTTCTGATATTCAGAAACACGTTTTTCAAAGAAGTTAGTTTTGCCTTGCAAGGAAATCATATCCATAAAATCAAATGGATTGGAGGCATTGTACACTCTATCACATTCAAGTTCAACTAATAACCTATCTGTTACAAATTCCAAATACTGCGTCATTAATTTAGAGTTCATTCCAATTAAACTAACCGGTAACGACTCTGTAATAAACTCACGCTCAATATCCAGGGCATTGGTCAAAATTTGAGTAATACGTTCTTTTGGCACTTTATTCATTAAATGTTTGTTATGCAGGTGAACCGCATAATCACAATGCATGCCTTCATCTCTTGATATAAGTTCGTTAGAAAAAGTTAGACCTGGCATTAAGCCCCTTTTCTTTAACCAGAATATGGAACAGAAGGCACCGGAGAAAAATATACCTTCTACTGCTGCAAAAGCAATTAATCGTTCTGCAAAACTTGGCGACTCGATCCAATTTAAGGCCCAATCTGCTTTTTTCTTTATTGCTGGAAAATTTTCCAAAGCTTTGAAAAGAACATTCTTTTCCTTTTCATCTTTTACATAAGTATCTATCAAAAGCGAATAGGTTTCAGAATGAATATTCTCCATCATTATTTGAAATCCGTAAAAGAACTTTGCTTCGGCATATTGTACCTCACTCACAAAATTTTCAGCCAAATTCTCATTAACAATACCATCGGAAGCTGCAAAAAATGCAAGAATATGTTTTATAAAATAACGCTCGTCATCATTCAGTTTGTTATTCCAATCATTTAAATCTTCATGAAGATCAATCTCCTCCGCTGTCCAAAAACAAGCCTCACATTTTTTATACCATTCCCATAAATCATCATGTTTAATAGGAAAAATAACAAAGCGATCATCATTTGGCTCCAAAATAGGCTCTAAAGCTGCGGACATATAATTTAGATTTAAAATTAGTAGTGAAAAAGAAATAGTTTTCTTCTCTGAAGGTACTAACAAAGATTTAAAATTGCATTGAAAATATAAAGTTAGTTTAGGTATTTTGACCACAAAGTTTTTAACACCGTGTGTTGAAATGTACCTGTACTCCTAGTGTTCATTAACCTTTGCGAAATAAGGGCTTAGCGTTAATTTTAGGTAAACTTTAAACATGAATTTTTTAAACCAAAAAGTATAAAAAATCATACTCAATGGTTTATTAAAACTAGTTTATAAAAAGAGGTAAAACAGGTAAGTGTATTCCATAAAAAATGTACGGCCCCACTAATGCTTCTATTATGAAAAATGCCCACCAAAACTAATAAAGGTAGTTCCCCCGAAACCTTTTCTTAGAATGTAATCATACGACTAATCGTATTTATACTATATGGCGCTCAAACATTAGATATAAGGCAACATACACTACCTTATAAAGAACCGTACTATTTTTAAACTTTTATCAGTGCATTGAAAGAGCCCTTGACATTCAAAGATTCTCCGTTAGCATTTTCTAATTGTACTTCTAAATTTCCATCAACTTTATTAGAAATACTTTCCTTTATTATAACATCACCAGATTTCACAAAGAAAGGCAGTTCACCTACCTCACTTAAATCGGCAAAACCATATACTCCGCTGAACCTATTGATCAGACAATGAATGTTTTTAATTTTATGTTTACCGACCGAAACACCAACGTCATCAGTATTAGTCGATGCGATAACAATTTCCAGATTATGCATCTTTTTAGTATCACAATCAGAAAAACTCAACACTAATTTATCTGCAATATTTCCAAAGTTATCAGGTTCAGTAATTCTTTTAAACGATGCAAAACCGTCTATATGAAAATTAGTACTGCCAATGATGTTAAAACTACAAGTGCCATCATCCAATTTATTATTAGTAACCCCAACTTTTGACCCACCACTTAATAGCATAAATGGTACAATACCAAAGCAAACCAACTTCAAAAATTTACCAACAAACCGAAAACTATTCTTCATGATCATTAGTTGAGTTTTTGAATTATGGTCTGGTCACTTTATTTTGTTTTAGTTCAATAGCTACTTCCAATCCCTCATTAATTGGCTCTTCATCTTCCATAAAATGAGATGCAATCAATAAGATTACAATAAAAAATGCCAACATATAACCGCATTTTCTCATTTCAATTTCATTTATAATATACTGAAACTCTAGGCTAAAGGTAATTTTAAGCTGAAACAGCAAACACCTATTTTGTATAATCTGCACTCTTTTATGTATAATCGGAGCATGAAAAATTCAAAAGAATTTTCATAAATATAATTTGTAGTATTTTTCTTTCTTTTTGTATTTATAAATCCAAATAATCGCCACCTAGTCAAAATATACCGATTACACTAAAATTAGATCCATTGACACAAAATAGCATTCAAAAACCATACAAAAACTTAATTTTTCATAACTTTCTAACTTGATACCCTAACCTTATGCTACAAGCTGTAATTGTTGATGATGAAATAAAAGCACTGCAAAGCTTAACGTGGGAGCTCACTAATTTTAGTGATGAAATCAACGTAATTGCCTCATTTACCAATCCAAATGAAGCACTTACCTACTTAGAAAAACACACACCAGACTGCCTATTCTTAGATATAGAAATGCCCACTATGGACGGTTTTCAATTCATTAGAAAACTGACCAACAAGAATTTTCCTGTTGTAATAACTACCGCCTATAACCAATATGCCTTAAAGGCCATTAAGAGTCAGGCTCTAGATTATCTATTAAAACCGATCGATACCGATGATTTGGAAGAAACCATTGCAAAGATCAAAAAATTCAACAATAACAATTTTTCTGTCGAGAAATTGGAAATGGTACTTTTAAACTATAATTCAAGAGCCATACATAAGCGTATTACTTTAAATACCGACGGCAAATTGTTATTTCTAGAAAGCGATGAAATATTATACGCAGAATCTGATGGTAACTACAGCACCATTTTTTTAACAGATGGTCAAAAAATAGTGTTAACCAAAAAATTGAAAGAGGTAAATGAATTACTACCTTCCGATTCTTTTTTCAGAATTCATAATTCATACATCATTAATTTAAATAAAATAAAGGAATTCTTGAAGACAGATGGTTACGTGGTATTAAAGTCCAACCATAAAATACCTGTTTCCAGACAAAAAAAATCAGATTTTTTAGACATGTTGTAAGTCAACAACCGTAAAAACCATTTCAAAGCTTTTCTAAAATAATAGTGTACATCATTAGGTATAAAATTTCATTCTTACTTCTCTATGCTTTAGTGCTGTCTTTTTACGGTTACTCGCAAGACATATTTACTGTTTTAAAGGAAAACATGGACAGCCTTTTAACGGTAGTACCAGAAACCCATAAAGAAATTGATGATATTCTAAAACCATATAGTAATGATAGCACATCGCTTCGTTATATTCAAGAAAGGTCAATTACCGATAAGTATGTTTTAGGACAAGTATATGCGCTCAATCAACTTGGTTCATTGTACCGTGATCAAGCACTATACCAAGAAGCCTTAGCCTTATACCAATACGCGCTCCAATTATCGGTTGAAGCAAACAATATAGAATTTAGGGTCTACAGCCTAAATATGATCAGCAGTGTATATTCAAGGACAGAAGCCATTAAGTCCTCTTTGGACTATAGTCAAAATGCACTTGAATTGGCTGAAACTGTAGCTACACCCAGCGACGGACTCAAAAAGAGCATTATAGCGTCTTTAAATAATATAGGAGCAACCTATCAAATGCTTGAGCAGTATGACCTGGCCATAGAAAAGTACGAGAGATCGATGATTCTTGAAAAAGAATTGGACGATAAGCTGGGCTTGGCCATTAACCATAAAAACCTAGGCGAATGTTATGAAGCCCAAGGCAAATTGGAGCCCGCTTTAAAAAACTTCAGAAAATCCCTTGTTTATTATGAGATTATGGACTCTAATAAGGGCAAAATAACGTGTAATTACAACATTGCCCATGTATATGTCCATCAAGGCAAAATTCAGGAAGCTATAGACATTCTACAATCAAATTTGTTGAAAGCAATTTCCTTAGATGACAATAAACTCATTACTACCATTTACATAAACCTTGGCTGGGCCTTTATTCGTTTAGGGGATTATAATGCCGCAGAAACCAATTTAGAATCTGGTTTAACATTGGCAAAAACGAACAAACTGAACGCAGAAATAGCAGAAGCAAATAAATTTCTGTCTGAACTATGGATCAAACGTGACGATTACCAAAAGGGAATGCGTTACTATAAAGATTTTAAAAAATATGAAGAACGCATAACCAGCTCACTCAACCTTAGGTATGTGAATGATATGATTCTGCGATATGAATCTGAAATGAGGGCCAATCAACTAGAACGTCTTGCAGAAGAGAATGAATCTGTTCGTTTAAAGTTGAAGAAAAATAAGACCATGTTGATTATCATAGGTATATCACTTATACTATTGATAGGTATTTTATACATTCTCTATCGCCAGAGCCAATTGAATGCAGATAAAAAGCTATTAACATTGGAACAAAGTATGCTTCGGAGCCAAATGAATCCACATTTTTTATTCAATTCACTGAACTCAATTAAATTATATATTATAAACAATGAGAAGAAAAATGCCGTTCATTACCTCAACAAATTTTCAAAACTGGTAAGAAAAATACTAGAGGCATCTTCCCAACGCGAGATTTCTCTGGCAGAGGAACTAGAAACTGTTGAGCTTTATATGAACATAGAGAACATTAGGTTTTCTAATGAAATCAACTTCAACGTCCATATAAAAGACGACATTGATATTCATAACATTAAAATTCCATCGCTAATTCTACAACCGTTTCTAGAAAATGCATTATGGCACGGACTATCTTCAAAGGAGGGTGCCAAAAATATTGACTTAGAAGTAAAAAAAGGTAAAAACGGCTTTATAGAGATAGTAATAACGGACAACGGTGTAGGTAGAGATGCTGCAGAACGAATAAAAGACAGTAAAGTACTTAAAAGAAAATCTGTTGGCATCGATATTACCAAAGAGCGTTTAGCAAATTTCTCCCGTGACTATGAAAACTATTTCCACGTTGATATCATTGACAAATTCGATGACGATACAAATCCGATCGGCACACAAATCGTAATTTATATACCTACTATTTAAGATGGTCCGCGGCTACCTCTTCTAACTCTTTATACCAAGCCTCACCAAATTTTCTGATCAACGCTTCTTTCACAAACTTATAAATAGGCACTTTTAATTCGTCACCTAAGGCGCATGCAGGGTCACAAATATGCCATTTATGGTAATTAACCGCAGTCAATTCTGTGTACTCACGAACTCTTATAGGGTATAAATGACATGAAACCGGTTTTTTCCAGTTAATCACACCTTGGTTATAAGCCTCTTCAATACCACATTTGGCAACTTTTTTTTCATCAAAAATTACGTAGGCACACTCACTACCGTTTACTAACGGAGTTTCCCATTCACCATCTTCTCCCTTCACAAAAGCTCCTTCTTTTTCAATAACCGAAATTCCCTCAGGTCTTAGAAAAGGTTTTACTTTTGAATAGATATCTACCATAATTTCCGTTTCACTATCCTCTACGGGAGCACCTGCCTCTCCGTCTACGCAACAACCACCCTTACAGGCGCTAAGATTACAAACGAAATCATTCTCTATTATTTCCTCGGATACTATGGTTTTCCCTAATTGAAACATGGCTTAGTTTAAAGACCGCAAGATACATATTTTAAAAAAGTCTTTGAGATAGATTATTTTAAGAATAAAGATCCAAATGCATACATAAAACGTAAATTTGCAAAAAATTTGAAAGATGGAATTTCATTTTAACTTAAGGGAGATTGCTACAGCTAGCATGGTTCTATTTGCCGTAATAGATATTTTAGGCAGTATACCCATTATCATAGGGTTACGTAAAAAGGTTGGGCACATACAATCTGAAAAAGCTTCTGTTGTAGCTGCCGTGATCATGGTAGCCTTTTTGTTCCTTGGTGAGGAGATATTGAACTTGATCGGTATTGATGTAAATTCATTTGCCGTTGCGGGAGCTTTTATTATTTTCTTTTTGGCTATTGAGATGATTTTAGGCATTACCCTATACAAGGATGACGAACCAGAGAGTGCATCTGTTGTACCTATTGCCTTCCCATTAATTGCGGGTGCCGGTACATTGACCTCTTTACTTTCTTTAAGAGCTGAATATTATGTAGAAAATATAATCGTTGCCATAATCGTCAATATTATATTCGTGTTCATAGTATTGAAATCATCGGGCAAGATCGAAAAAATGCTAGGCAAAAATGGTGTTAATGTAATTAGAAAGGTTTTTGGGGTAATTCTTATGGCCATCGCCGTTAAATTATTCGCCGCTAACATTAATCAACTTTTCTAGACCGATAGAAGGTTGTACTTTTATAAAAACAAGATTATATGAGCAAGACGTTATCCATAATATTCATAGTTATTGCAATTGCTTTAATTGCCTATAATGTCACATTGGTAAATTTTGCAGATCCTTTTGAAAAGAACAGTACCATTGCATTGATCGGTATTATGGCATCTTTATGTGCTATAGTACTACTTTTGGTATTTGTAACCAGCAAGAAGATTCAGGATAAGATGAACCAAGATTAGTTGTAGGTCTTAATTGCGCCAGACTCTTGCTGTTCAATACCACCACCATCTAACTCCAATACTTTCTGCAGCATTAAGTCCTCATCTGCCTTAATTTTGGCATGTATATTTGTATTGAACAGTTGTTCTGCAATATTAGCCTTTAAGAACAGTTTAATGCTATTCTCATGCTCATAAAAGTTCATTCTTAGGTTTCTATCTACCGAATACTCCACAAACTTTTCAAAAAGGATATCATCAACATTAAAATCGTTCACGAACTCCTCTTGGGTATACTGGGCATACCGTTCACGATCTTCATCTAAATGTTCAAATACAAAAAATGAAATAAAGCCCAAATTATCCATACTATCCACTGCCTCTTCCTCATTTGAACCGATAGGCACAAAGACATCCGGAATTATTCCGCCACCGCCATAGACCACTTTTCCCTTAGGGGTTACAAATTTCAATGAATCTGCCACTTTTATGCTATCAACCGAAATCATTTCGCCACTATGATATCTGTCGGTAAAACGTTGATAATAATCTTTAGTGCCATTTGCGTATGTTTTCTGAATACTTCTACCCGTTGGGGTGTAATATCTAGAAACGGTCAGTCTAACTGCAGAACCATCGCCTAAAGCCATTTCTCGCTGTACCAAACCTTTACCAAAAGAACGACGACCAACAATGGTACCTATATCATTATCTTGTAACGCACCGGCAACAATTTCACTAGCCGAAGCAGATCTTTCGTTGATCAAAACATAAATAGGCTTATCTTCAAAACTACCTTCGTCAGTTGCGAAACTTTTACTGATCTTTCCCTTCTTATTTTTAGTAAACAAGATCAGTTTACCATCTTCCAAGAACTCGTCCGCCATTTCTTCTGCCATACCCAAATAACCGCCTGGATTATCCCTTAGATCAAGAACCAACTTGCGGGCACCACGTTTTTGTAATTTTCCTAAAGCATCTTTAAATTCTTTATAGGTAGACTCAGCAAAACGATTCACTTTAATATAGCCCATATCCTTTGTTAGCATGTAGAAGGCATCTACACTTTTTAAAGGCACTATACCACGTTTTACTTTAACGTTAAACGTTCTATTTTCAGACTTTCTAAAGACAGTAAGGTCAACCGAAGTACCTTCTTTACCTTTTAGCTTGTCCACAATAATTTCGCTAGGAAAATCATGACCATAAAGCGTGTCTTCATCAGCCATTAAAATACGATCGCCAGGTAATATTCCCTTTGCATGGCTAGGACCATCCTTAACGGTTTTGATTACTGCAATGGTATCATGATAAGAGTAAAAATTAATGCCTATACCCACAAAATCACCTTTCATATTATCTGCTACGCTAGACATTTCCTTTTCTGAAATATAGACCGAATGGGGATCTAATTTTTCTAGGATACTATTCACGGTAACATCGACTATACTATCTGTATTTACATCGTCTACGTACTCGTAATCAATGTAATCTATAAGTCTGTTTAATTTATCTTTTTTGGAATTGGTAGAGAATAGTCTTTCGGGAGAATCATTAAAATTCAGTTTTCCACCAATAAAAAACCCTAATGCAAGAGCAGAAGCGATAATTAAAGGAAAAAGAGCACTGTATTTTTTGTTCATCATTAGTGTTAACGTTAGTTTGTCACATTTATTTCTGGCATGTGTTCTATTTCAACCCCAGCTTTCTCTAAAAATTTTAATCCCGAATCATCTTTATAACCAACTTGATACACCACACGTTTAATGCCAGACTGATGAATTAGTTTGCTACATTCTCTACAGGGAGATAAAGTGATGTATAAAGTAGCCCCTTGGCAAGATTGTGTTGAACTGGCAACCTTAAGAATGGCATTTGCCTCTGCATGTAAAACATACCACTTGGTATACCCATCTTCATCTTCACAATAATTTTCAAAACCGGTAGGGGTACCGTTATAACCATCAGATATAATCATTCTATCCTTGACGATAATTGCACCTACCTGTTTTCTTTTACATGACGATAATTTTCCCCATTCTGTGGCCATTCTTAAATAGGCCCTATCGTATTTTAATTGTTTTTCTTTCTTCATGAACGGTGAGCTTTATAAAAGCGCATAACCCTAAGTTACCTGCTTTGAACAGTAACAACATTATGTTAGGCTAAACTTTAACAATCTAAAAAGGAAATGTTTCATATAACAACGGTAAGGTTATCAGTATCACAACAATACTGCCTACCAATATAAAAGCAAGCTGTTTTACATTCATTAGTGTTTGGACAACAAAAGCTAGGACCAATACCAACAAAACAATAACCACTTGAGATAATTCTATTCCACCGGCAAAACCCAGTAAAGGTGCAAGCTTATCTTCTTCACCCATAATCATCATCTTAAAGTAGTTGGAAAAGCCAAAACCATGAACCAGACCAAAAAAACCTGTTGCCAACATATGAAACCAAATTGTTCTATTTTCTTTAAGCAACAATACATCTACTATATTGAACAACGCTGTTGCTAAAATGGTTACAGGTATTAAAAACTCTATCCAAGTAGCATCTACTACCATAATCTCATAAACTGAGAAAACCAAAGCTAAACAGTGGGTTACCGTAAAAACGGTTGCCAACCATAATACGTTTTTCCAGCTTTTAAACGTAAATGGCAGCGCCATCGCCGTCAAAAAAAGGATATGGTCATATGCATTGATATCCAATACATGTTGCAAACCTAATTTTATATAAAACCAAAATTCTTGCATTGCACTTTTATATTATCTGTTCAAACTAATTTAATCCGCGTTCCTTTTGTATAGTTTCGTAAGCCTCTTGTACTTGTTTAAATTTCTCTTCAGCACCTTTCTTAATAGCTTCATCTTGAGTATTGACCCTATCCGGATGGTATTTTTTTGCCATTTGCCTGTACGCCTTTTTCACCTCGGCATCGGTGGCAGTTTTAGGCACATCAAGAATTTTATAAGCATTGTTAGCAGATTTCACGAACATGGCTTTAATACTTTCAAACTCGTTCAATGATACTCTAAGGTAACCTGCAATTTCCCTTATTTTTTGAATTTCAGGATTACTAATGTTGCCATCTGATTGTGCTATACCAAATAAAAAATGCAATAATTGTAATCTGACCTCATAGCGGGTACGTTGTGCCAAAAATGTACACACGTTTTGTGCGGATATCTGCCCTTTTTTATTGATTTCATTGAATCTCCTAAAAATAGCATTTGCCTTATCCTTCCCATAAGTGCTCACAAAGTACTGACGTACATAGTCCATTTCTGATTGGCTTACTTGTCCGTCTGCCTTTATAACTATAGAACATAAAGACAACAAGTTCAATTCAAAATCTGCAGCCGTAACATTTGGTCTGGTATAATCTTCAAAAACGCTACGTGCACTGCCCTTACTAGACCCAAAAAAGTTATCTATAATACTGCCGGCAAAGAAGCCTAAAATTGCTCCAGATAACCCTCTAAAAGAAAAACCAATTACGGCCCCTAACCATTTAATCATTTTCGTAAACTCAATTTTGCCAAAGATAAAATATTACGAATAGAAAGTATGGCCAATGAAACGTTAAGGTATAAAGCAGTCCTACGACTAATTGATTATCTTTGTAACAATTAATTAAAAAATTAAGAATATGTACCCTGCGGAATTAGTTAAACCAATGAGAGATGATCTGGCCTCTGCCGGATTTGAAGAATTATATACTGCAGATGCAGTTACCGATGCCATTAACAAAGAAGGAACAACTTTAGTTGTTGTAAACTCTGTTTGTGGTTGCGCAGCTGCCAATGCAAGACCTGCGGCCAAAATGAGCTTGCAGAACAGTAAAAGACCTGATCATGCCGTAACGGTATTTGCCGGCGTTGATAAAGAAGCGGTTGATGCAGCAAGAAATCTAATGATCCCTTTTCCTCCATCATCGCCATCAATGGCTTTGTTCAAAAATGGAGAATTGGTTCACATGATCGAACGTCACCATATTGAAGGTAGACCAGCTGAAATGATTGCTCAAAATTTAGCACAAGCTTATGATGAGTTTTGCTAAAACTATGGTCTTAGACTCTATTTAAGTAAAATAATAGTATTAAAAAACCGCTCTAATTGAGCGGTTTTTTATTTTTGTAAGATGCAGAAACTGCTTTCATATATAATAACCCCCTTTTTTTTCATAGCTTTTGGACTATGTCTTCTTATTTTTCACCCCATTCAATGGTTTGGTTTTAAAGTTTTTGGATACAATGGACTAAAGCCTGTTGTTAGCAAGCTGAATTTCTTTTTAATGCGAAGCACTAATATTTTAGGCACTACGTATAAATTCACCAACAAATACGATCTTCCTACAAACAGGCCTTTAATAATTGTAACCAATCACCAAAGTATGTATGACATACCCCCGTTGATTTGGTACATGCGCAAACACCACCCAAAGTTTGTGAGTAAAAAAGAATTGGGTAAAGGTATACCAAGCGTTTCCTTCAATCTTGTTCATGGTGGTTCTGTTCTTATAGATAGAAAGGATGGGAAATCCGCTATTATGGAGATAGGCAAACTTGGATCGTACATTGAAAAACATAATAGAAGTGCAGTAATTTTTCCTGAAGGTACCAGAAGTAGGGATGGGCACCCAAAACCGTTTAAACCTATGGGACTTAAAATGCTTCTTAAAAAAGCGCCTTCAGCTTTGATCGTTCCCATAAGCATCAATAATTCATGGAAGCTTGTAAGATTCGGTCAATTTCCTATGGGATTAGGTTCCAAGGTACGTTTAGAGGTACAACAACCCATAGAGAACAAGGGTAATCTTGATGAACTAATAACACAAATTGAAGCATCCGTAGTAAGCGGTATAAACTCCTTTAAATGACCAACTCAGAAATCGTAGAAGAAACTATCATTTTCGTCAAAGAAACATTAAAAAATGCCGAGGGAGGTCATGATTGGTTCCATATTGAACGTGTTTTCAATAATACCATGCTTATTGCTAAAGAGGAAGACGTAAATTTATTGGTGGTAAGCCTTGGTGCCTTACTTCATGATATTGCAGACGCCAAATTTAATGATGGTGATGAATCTTTAGGACCAAAGATGGCAGAGAACTTTTTGTTAAGTCTAAAAGTTCCCAAAAGAACCATTAACCACGTCACCAATATCATTAAATATAGTTCTTTTAAGGCTGGTCTAAATGATGGTAAAATGAAGAAAAAACTATTTACGTCAAAAGAACTTCAGGTAGTACAAGATGCCGATCGCTTAGATGCTATTGGCGCCATAGGTATTGCAAGGGCCTTTAATTATGGTGGGTTTAAAAATAGAGCCCTTTATGACCCCAGTATACCTCCTAACTTGGAAATGAGTAAAGAGGAGTATAAAAAGTCAAAAGCGCCTACTCTAAATCACTTCTACGAAAAACTATTATTACTTAAAGATAAAATGAACACCGCAACCGGAAAGCGATTGGCCCAGCAAAGACACCAATATATGATAGACTTTCTAGAACAATTTTACCAAGAATGGAGTCCTCTTAAAAATTTAAGCTAGCCATTACCGAATCATATCTATATTTTAAGTCATAAAAAAAGGGTCTCAATTTCAATTGAGACCCTTTACATTTTCTGAATTATTTATTTCTGCGGCAACTCTCTTGTTAACCAACCTCTTCTACTTGCCGTTGCAATAGCATAAGGGGTAATCCAGAACAGACCAAAAGTATATAGAACACTGTAAGAATATGCCCAAAAAGACTCTGAGAACGTATATCTTTTTGCGTAAAATATTACCGGGAATGTTGACAGTACCAAAATACTTAAGAACGTTGAGCTTAAGAACAACAACGGATGCGTGAAAACAAAAACTAACATGAACAGTACAAATGGGTAACACAATACAATTCTTGAGAACTGGCTGAAGAATAATAATCTAGTACCTGCTTTTGGTCCTTTTCTAAAGTTCGTAAATACATATTTAGACATTTGAATATTCTCACGAACATTACTTCTACCCCATCTAATGAACATCTTATACAGACCTTTATATTTTTCAGGAACATTGGTATAAGCAAAAGCATTTCTTTGAAACAATACGTGGAAACCTTGCTTTAAGATCATATTGGTCATAGCTCTATCTTCACCAATATCAGAAGGCTGCCCCATAAAGGTTTGGTTGATCCACTCATCTAAGCAACCAAATACCGCAGTAGCTCTATAAGCTGCCAAAGCTCCTGGAGTACATAAAACTGAATTTAAAGTACTTTCAGAAGAACGTACAAACTCAAAACTAAGTGCAAAACTTACATCTAACATTTTAGGTAAAATTTCCTTCTTGTTATTTAAAACACGAATATTACCTGCAACCGCACCACAGTTTTCATCAACGATGAACGGACTAACTAAATTTCTTAAAGTATCTGGATCAACTATAGAGTCACTGTCCACTGTAACAAAAATTTCACCTGTACCTTCCTTAAAGCCTCTGTAAAGTGCATGACGTTTACCCATATTCTTAGGCTGTTGACAAATAGAAACCCTGTCACCTAATTCTTTTTTTGCCTCTTGCATCCAGTTCCAAGTGTCATCTTTACTACCATCATCAATTGCCAATAATTGCACTTTATGCTCTGGGTAGTCACTATCTGCCAAACTTTTTAAGGTGGCCCAAACTTGTTTTCCTTCATTATAAGCCGGTACAATAACGGTCACCGTAGGCAGTTCATCATCTGAAACTGAAGGTATAGCCTTGTACTTTAAAAAACGGACAAACGTATAGATGAAAAAACTTAACTTGAATACAAAGAAGGCCGCAGCAACGATCATAAAAATAAATCCTATTAAGCTACTTCTGCGTTCTAAATGTAAGTCTGAAAAATCGCTCTGTAATATATAAGCCAAATAAGCAGATCCAAACATTAATACAAATGTGCTGCCCATTACAAAAACACCCCATGCATTGGCATTTTCTATTTGGTTGGCAATTTTGGAAAAGAAAGACTTTTTAGTTTTCTTTTCGGTTTTGTTGTTTACGGTTTTCATATTTTTTATGGTAGTGTTCTTGGTTTTCATAAATGGTTCTAATATTTATTTCATTCTCCCTATCTACGCTTAGAATCATCTTTTAGATCTTATTTTAACAAAAGTTTTTAAAGATTTTTTTACCGTAAACTTTACCACGATTTTTTTACTTAGCACACTAATTTAAAACCATAAATTTTTGACTTAATAACAATATTTTACTCATTTTCATGCGGTTATACCATTTATTTGGGAAATATCTATTTCAAATAAAATAGAAACATTTCAGCCCAATTGATGTAAAAAACATTACCATTTTTATCTAATTATAATTTCCTTGGGATTTTCACCAATTGCAGAAAAATTTTAAAATAATTTCAATTGACCATCTTTATATGATGCGTGCAAATCAGTATTTAATTTTGGGAAAGTTCTGTTTTTAAAATAGCTTCGTTTTGCCAAACTGACCATATCATGAATTTGAGTAGCAATTTTACCTTCTCCTTTACTTCGGATACCAAATCTGCTATCATTTAAACTTCCTCCATGACACTCCTCAATTTGATGCAAAACCTTGTCTGCTTTATTTGGAAGTGTTTTACGAATCCAATCGGTAAAAATATGACCAATGGCTCCATTTAATCTGACCACGGTAAAGGCCATTGATAATGCCCCATGGTGCGCAACTGTCTTAGCTAAATTTAAAATTTCATGACTATTGATGCCAGGTATGATCGGAGCCAACATAGCATTTACCGGAATGCCATTGTCAGATAAAACTTTAATAGCCTCTAACCTCTTTTTAATGGTGGTAGTCCTTGGTTCTAATATCCTTCTGGTTTCTTCAGATAAAGAGGTAACCGATATGTTTACACCAATTAAACCATGCTCGTTTAATTTCCTTAGAATATCCAAATCGCGCAAAATCAACGCATTTTTAGTAATAATTCCCACTGGATGCCTGTATTTCAAGAAAATCTCTAAGCATTTACGGGTTAATTGGAACTCTTGTTCAGCAGGTTGGTAGCAATCTGTATTTCCTGAAAGCACAATGGTACATGCCTTCCAACTTTTACTTTTTAATTTCTCTTCTAACAATTTTGGCGCATTATGCTTTACCAAAATCTTACGTTCAAAATCCAAACCTGCACTATAGCCCCAAAATTCATGTGCATTTCTAGCGTAACAGTAAATACAACCATGCTCACAACCTTGGTACATGTTTATCGAAAAACTCATACCCACATCTGGGCTAGTTACCTTATTCACTATTGTTTTTGGGTAAACAGGTATGTATTGCGTCTTATTGTTATCGGCAATTTCACCTTCAAGTCGGCAAAATTCAAGAAAATCGTCCCTGGTTTCGTAGTTGTATGCTGAAAATTTATTTAAGGTATTCTTTTGGGCGCCTCTACCTTTTATAGAAAAGTCTGATTTCATTGATTAGGATTTAATCCAAAATTATGGATTAAATCCTAACTACAATTTTATTTAACACCTACTTGAACCAGTTGTTTTTTTGTTCCCCTTTTGGCGTAGAACATTAATTCATCTTTTTGACGATCAATATATGGTGCAGAAACCATTAACGGCAAACGTGCTTCAGTATCATCAATAACCTTATTATACTTCATATGTCCGTTTTCATCCAAACGAATTAAAAATACATTTCTATTTCTGCTCAACCCTTGCTTAAACATAATACGGTCATCACTCAATTGCTGTGGATTTTCAGCTGATGTACTTATAAAGAAATAGGTGTTATTATTCTTAGTATAGGCACTGTAAGAAGCATAGGCACCATCACCTTGCGTCACTTCCGTTTTGTTTATATTTCTTGCCCAGACAAGGTCACCGGTGGCGCTAAGTTTTGCACTTATAATATCGTTATGATGATACCTAGTAACCATCACCCTACCACCGCTTGAATTCGATTGTACGCTGTTACTGGTAAAGTATTCTTCTGCGTTGAACAGGATATTACCTTCAGATGTGATATCCATCCCTTTAAACACCAAGTTTTTAATGGCCTTATCATCTTCCCTTCCAAATTTATCCAACATAAACTGTTCAGAGAAGGCATTGAATTTTTCTGTCTTTAAAGTAAGCGACCTAGGGTCTAAATTAAAATAGGAAATGCCGTTATACCTATTATCCTTTCTATCCGCGTAAAATCCTATACACAGTAATTCACCTCCTTTAAATATAGGTTTTAATGCCTCTGGAAATTTCCCTGGGGTATAAAAAGACTGTAAACTTCTTCCGCTACTGGACACCCTTACCATTTCATACTGAAATTTACGTTCCGTAGCGTTAAAACGTTTCTTCTTAAAGTATGCCTTACCTACCAAATACACATTTTGCATATCTTTTGAAAAAACTACGTTTTCAAAAGCGTAATTTTTTTCCTCTACCTCATCAGAGAAATCATGCTCAAAGAGCTTATTCAAATTGGCATTAAAGGCATAGATAGTATGCTGATCAACTTTTCTCTTTTTATAATGCGTAGTTATTGCAAATGCCGATTTATCATCATTAAATAAAATGGAAGTTGTAAAACCCGATGAAAAATTTCGGTTATAGAAATTTCTATCCAAAGGTTGCTCTACAGGTTCAGAAGCAATGGATAAAATGGTCTCTTTAGTAAATTGAAATTGGGAAAACGGACTCCTATGTACTTCGTATTGATAGCTTCTGTTATTATAATTATACTCTAAAAATAATAGATAAACCTGTCCATTACGGACATATGCATCTATAAAATTAGCACCCTTAAGCTTATAATTATACTCAGAAACCAATTCAAGGTCTTTATTGTAATGTTCAATAAAATAACCTTTGGGCTTTAAAACTATACCGGTATAATATGCTCGTACCACAACGGTACCTTCATTGCCGTCATCAGCAATTGCCAGCATATTGGAATATCTGTACTTGTCATGAAATTTTTCCCCAATGGTATAGGTCACCAATTCTTCTTGTGCTAAAGAAGCTAGTACATTGGTAATGAACAAAAATAAGAATACGCTACGTTTTAACATAACCAGTTTGGTTTATGTCATGAACCCGGAAACTCAGCTTTTCTTTTTTCCAAAAATGCAGTAGTACCTTCGGTAAAATCATCTGTTCCAAAACAGTCACCAAAAGCCTCAATTTCCTGCTCATAACCATTTACAGTATTCTTAAAACCAGCATTTACCGCTTTTATTGCATGAGCAATGGCTACAGAGGAATTATTGGTGATCTTTGCTATTATCTTATGGCATAGCGGTAATAGTTCTTCTTGTGTAGTTATATGGTTTACAAGCCCGTAAGCTTTAGCTTGATCGGCAGAGATCATGCCCGCGGTCATGATCATTTCCATTGCCCTACCTTTACCCACCAATTGAGGCAAACGTTGCGTACCACCGTACCCAGGTATTAATCCTAAAGAAACCTCTGGCAGTCCCATTTTTGCATTATCACTTGCCACTCTAAAATGGCAAGCCATTGCAAGCTCTAATCCGCCGCCTAGAGCAAAACCGTTGACCGCAGCAATAACAGGTGTAGATAAGCCTTCAACAAAATCAAATAATTGTTTTTGACCTTTGGCCGCCAATTTTTTTCCTTCTTTAACATCGAAATCTGCAAATTCAGAAATATCGGCACCCGCTACAAATGCTTTTTCACCGCTACCGGTCAAAATTATGGCTTTGACATCCTTATCTTTTTGCAAATCTTTGAAAGCATCATGTAACTCCCCAATGGTCTCCTTATTTAAAGCATTTAATTTTTTAGGGCGATTAATAGTTACAATTGCCGTTGTTGCTTCTTTTTCAATTAATATTGTTTCGTATGCCATTGTTATTAAGTTGTTGAATTATACATTTTCTTTAGGGAACTTTACACAGAACACCGTACCCTTACCTAATTGCGAAGTAAACTTAATGGTGCCTTTATACGTTTCCACTATATTTTTAACCATGCCAAGACCTAGACCCATACCACTGGTTTTAGTAGTAAATTTTGGTTCAAATATTTTGTCTTCATTATCTTTCTCTATACCATGACCATTATCTGCCACAGATAATTTTACCATATTACCCTCAGATGCTACCGTTACCAATACTCTTGGAGATTCTACATCTGGCACTGCCTGTATAGCATTTTTCACCAAATTAGTAACCACTCTAATAAGTTGGGTACGATCCAATTTCGCAATAATTTCCTCTTCATCGGCAATAAAATGAATATAGTCTTCATTAAATATATCCAGAGCTAATTTCACGATTTTAACCACATTCAATGTCTCATTTTGCTGTGCCGGCATTTCTGCAAAATTTGAGAATGCAGATGCTATACTGCTCATGGTATCTATTTGCTGAATTAAAGTATTGGAGTATTCTTTTACTTTTTGATGTATATCTGGATCATTGGGATCAAACTTTCGTTCAAAACTCTGCACGCTCAGTCGCATAGGCGTAAGTGGGTTCTTAATTTCATGCGCCACTTGCTTGGCCATTTCTCGCCATGCCTGTTCACGTTCGCTACGAGCCAATTTAACCGCACTTTGACCCAATTCATCAATCATTCCATTATATGCAGAAATCAGTTTTTCTATTTCTTCACCCGGGTTATCCAAATAAATTTTCTTGTTCTGTTTACTTAGCTCGGTTTTGCCCATCATGGTTGAAATGGTCTCCAGTGAACGGGTTATATATTTCGAAATGAAAAAAGCAAAAGATATTGCCATTAATAGCATTAGCAGATAAACCCCAGATAAACGAAACAAAAATTCTTTCAACTCATAATCGTTAAACGAGTTATCTTCAAAGTAGGGCAAGTTTAAAATACCAATTGGTTTAAACTTTTGATCCGCTATATAGGTGAATGAAGCTTGATACTTATCTCCCGCCAAGGCATTTTCCATGACATAACGCTTATTGGGACTTATTTCTAGCTTATTAAGTACCTCAGCATCTAGGCACATAGAAATAGAATCATTGGCAAACTTGGGTCTAGAACTCTTAATTAGCTCGCCTTCCAAACTATAGATATTAAAGTTCATGTTTTGAACAACGGCAATCTCATAGATTTCATTTTTAAAAATTAAATCTAGATTCTCCGTGGTAACCGGATACGTTGTTTTCTGAATGGCAAGGTCTATACTTTGACGTATTTGTTCCTCTTTACGCTCCATTCTATTTTCATGATAATCCTTTGATTGTTCACGATATTGGTATACCGTAACCCCAGCTATTAATACAGATGCAATGAGCACCAAAAATATCATGGATAAGAAAATGCGCGACCGTAAAGATACTCTTGTTAACAAGCTTTCATTATTTCGTCTAAAGTTAGCAAATATCGCACCAAAAAAAATCAAGTTAGCAAATCAAAAACCTATTCTCGTCAACACACATACATGTAAATGATAAAATTATATTAGTATTGTAAATAATAATAACATGCTATAGGTCATTATAATAACCTGAAATAATATTTTTTTTTGTTTGAACAGCAATAGTTTAGCTTTAAATCAAGAAATTATACTAAATTTTAGTATGCATTTACAATTCTATCTTCACCAAATGATTTTCAGAAATTTTTTCATATTCCTATACATTGGACTAACGGTATTATTGTTTTCTTGTGATAAATCTAACTCCATTAAAAATAAGGTTAGAATAGGTTTTTCACAATGTATAGATGACCATCCCTATCGTGATGCCATGAACCAGGCTATGCGTGTACAAGCCTCATTATCACCAGAGGTCAAGCTAAGCATCTACAACGCACATAAAGATGCAGATCTACAGATCAGACAAATAGAAAAAATGATCGATGATGAAATGGACGTGATTATTGTATCCCCTATGGGTCCGGATGTCGTTACACCTGCAATTGAAAAGGCTTACGACAAAGGAATTCCGGTAATCATCGTTGACCGTAAAATCAATTCCGAAAAGTTTACTTCATATGTGGGAACGGATAATATGGAAGTTGGCAGAATAGCGGGCAATTACATTGCTTCAATGTCCAAAAATCAACCTGCCAATGTAATAGAACTAAAAATAGATGATAATTCTTCCCCGGCAATTGAGAGAAGTAAAGGTTTTCATGAAGTAATCACTGACCAGGAGAACATACAGGTCGTAGCCAGTGTAAATTATACCAATGCCATCATGCACAAGGCAATCTTATCGAAAATACTGGATTCTTTGGCAGATGAGCCTATAGATTATTTTTATGCTTTTAATGATTCCTTAGCATACGAGTCTTGGCAGATAGCTAGAAAAAAACGCGTTGGAAACAATATTCATTTTATAGGCATTGATGGCCTAAATGGTAAAAACGGAGGAATTGAGCTGGTAAAAAACGGCATTCTCGAAGCTTCCATATTATATCCTACAGGTGGTGCAGAGGCTATAAAGTTAGCAATACATGCAGTGAAGGGCAAAGAGGTACCTAAATTAAATTTATTGAGTACAACGGTAATTGATATTCATAATGTAGATATTATGAAAAATCAATTTGATAAGATCAACGATCAACAAAAAGATATAGAGAAACAAGTTGATGAAATAAATAAGCAGGAACAGCTATATGATACACAAAACAATTTGTTGAAAATCTTAATGACGCTGTTAGCCATAGTTTTTGCTCTTGCTGTCTATAGTATCTATTCTATAGTAATTATTAGAAAAAAGAACAAACAGCTGCTTCTTACTAATGAACAGATAACGGAACAACGAAATGAAATAGAACGCATTGCCAAGGAAATAAAAGAAGCCGATGAAGAAAAATTCAATTTTTTTACCGGACTTTCCCATGAGTTTAAAACACCCTTGACCCTTATAATGAGTTCTATTGAGTCTGTAGGCGATATGTTCAAGGGAAAAAAATCAGAGATCAATTATGAAGTTGAATTAATAAAAAACAACTCCAATAGGTTGTTAAGATTGATGAACAATTTATTGGATTATAGGCGTTCAGAAGACCAAAAATTTAATGTAAGAGCATCTAAGACGAATATCTATTTATTTAGTAAAACCATACTTAATGAATTTAGTAGGGAAGCCAAAAAAAGACAAATTCAGTTTGAGATAGAAGCAGATGATGAGGAGACTATGCTTTATATAGACCGAAATTTAATGGATAAAGTATATTTTAACCTACTTTCCAATGCATTCAAGTTTACACCTGATAGGGGGTTCATTAAAATTACAATCAATGGTCATCCTGAAAAAAATTACGTTTCCATAAAAATAAAGGACAACGGCATAGGAATACCAAAAGATGAATTACCCCATGTTTTTGAACCTTTTTTTAAAGGCTCTAACAATAGAAAAAATAGTACAGGTATTGGTTTACATCTAAGTAAGCAATTTGTTGAGCTACATTTAGGAACCATAGAAGTACAATCTTATCACGGTACGGAATTTGAAATTAAATTATATAAAGGAGATAAGCATTTTAACGAAGATCAGCTAATAACAGAACAAAAGATATCCAAAACCGCCCTTGTAGAAGATACGATAACGGAAGATACAGAGGTTGGTTTTATAACCAATATTGCTTCCGACACCAATGATAAATATACGATATTGGTTATTGAGGATAATAAAGATTTGGCACAATTTCTTAATAACAAATTGCAAGCGGAGTTCAATGTTCTGTTGTCCGATGGTCCTGATGCCATCAACCAGGCTATTGAACAAATACCGGATATTGTGGTTTGTGATATCAACTTACCTGGTAAAAGTGGTTTTGAAATATGTGCTCAATTAAAGGCAGACTTGCGTACTTCCCATATACCTGCTATAATACTGACTGCGCTGAGCGATAAGGAATCTTATTTGAGAGGATTACAATCTGGTGCGGATTTGTACTTGACAAAGCCTTTTAGCTACTCCATTTTAATACAGTCTATAAAGTCGTTAATGTACAATAGGGAAAAGTTACGGTTTTATTATACCAGTAATATTCATAAGATAGAAAATGCCGATGCTTTTGATAATATAGAGCAAAAGTTCATTACTTCATTAAATGCATTGATACAAGAGAATTTGGGCAATTCAGATTTTTCAGTGGAAAATTTAGCGGATAGTCTAAATATATCTAGGGTTCAATTATATAGAAAAGTAAAGGCCATTATGGGTATGAGCATTAGTGATTATATTGGTGAAATTAGATTGGAGAAAGCCAAATCATTGCTCGAAAACTCTACTTTGACCGTGGCGGAAATTGCATATACTACCGGATTTTCGTCTCCTAATTATTTCTCCACCGTATTCAAAAACCAATTTGGGACCACTCCGGGTACCTATCGTAAGTCATTTTCATAGGTTAAGTTAAACCTATACACTAAATCAATTTTTAGCATGCAACAATACTATACCTGAGGTAACATCAGTATACGTTTTCAATTTTGAACATATACAATAAAAGATGTAAAAATCTGATTTACAAATAATTACACAACTTTTATATTTCCTTAACAAAATCATAACATATTGCAACATTAGTAAAATACACTCCTATTTTTTACGAATACTTTAGCGGAAACGGTTTGTAATTACATTGTATGAAAAAAATATGGATATGGTCTATCACTGCGGCCTTAGCGGGTTTCCTCTTTGGGTTTGATACGGTGGTAATATCAGGAGCAGAAAAAAAACTTCAGGCTTTATGGGATACATCTGACACCTTTCATGGCGTTGTCGTTATCGGCATGGCGCTATGGGGTACGGTCTTTGGAGCATTGTTTGGTGGCATACCTACCAATAAATTAGGCCGTAAAACTACCTTATTATATATAGGGGTATTATATACCATCTCAGCTATTGGTTCTGCCTTTGCCAATGACCCAATTACATTTGCCGTTTTTAGGTTTATTGGCGGTTTAGGTGTTGGGGTTTCCACAATAGCTGCACCTGCTTATATTTCTGAAATTTCACCTTCTAAAGATCGGGGCAAATTGGTAGGGTTATACCAATTTAATATTGTGTTCGGAATTTTAATCGCATTCCTATCCAACTACCTATTAAGTGATCTTGGAGAAAATAGCTGGAGATGGATGTTAGGAGTAGAAGCCATACCCGCTATTTTATATACCATCTTTACAATCACGATTCCTAAAAGTCCTAGATGGTTACTATCAAAATTTAAGGTTGACGAGGCAAAAAATGTTTTACAGGTTATAGACCCCAGCGCCGATTTGGAAAAGTCTATGCTCCAAATTAACTCCACACTATATAAGGGCGGTACTGATGAGACTATTTTTATTAAAAAATACCGTTTTCCCTTAATACTTGCTTTCTGTATTGCATTCTTCAACCAATTATCTGGTATCAACGCGTTTTTATTTTATGCACCAAGAATTCTTGAAGAAGCCGGTTTGGGTGCTAAATCAGCATTACTGAGTAGCATTGGAATAGGTTTTACTAATTTGGCATTTACCCTTTTAGGCATCTATTTAATTGATCGCGTAGGTAGAAAAAAATTAATGTATATAGGTTCTATAGGTTATATAATTTCTTTAAGCCTTGTTGCCTGCGCATTTTTGTTTGAGTGGAAAGGGTTGGCCGTTCCCTTTTTTCTATTTCTTTTTATTGCTGCACACGCCATAGGTCAAGGAACTGTTATCTGGGTGTTTGTATCAGAAATATTTCCAAATCATTTAAGGGGTTATGGGCAGAGTTTTGGTAGTTCGGTCCATTGGGTTTTGGCTGCCATTATTCCTTCATTGATACCCGTGTTATTCACCTCTGTAGGTCCAGCAATCGTATTCACATTTTTTGCTTTTATGATGGTTCTACAATTATTGTTTGTGGTCTTTATTATGCCAGAAACCAAAGGAATTTCCCTTGAAGTATTAAGTAATCAATTAAGTAAGGACCGCAAAAAGAAATGAAAAAAATCGAGTTAGTTTTTATTGTTATCGTATTGGTTCTTGGGTGCAAAAACGCACCTAAGGCTAATACGTATAGTTCAACAGTTAAAAAGAATAAAACAATTAGTACGGAGAAGTATAGACCTCAGCACCACTTTACCCCAAAGACCAATTGGATGAACGATCCAAACGGATTGGTGTACTATAATGGAAACTATCATTTGTTCTATCAATATTACCCAGACAGTACGGTTTGGGGGCCAATGCATTGGGGGCATGCCAAAAGCAAAGATTTATTACAATGGGAACATAGATCAATTGCCTTATATCCAGATAGTTTAGGGTATATTTTTTCCGGTAGTGCGGTAATCGACAAACAAAATTCTGCCGGATTTGGCAAAAATACCATGGTCGCTGTTTATACTTATCATGACCCGGTAGCCGAAAAAGCAGGTAATGATCAATATCAATCCCAAGGTATCGCTTATAGTTTGGATGAAGGGGAAACTTGGGTAAAATATCAAAATAATCCGGTGGTTAAAAACCCCGGTATTAAGGATTTTAGAGACCCCAAGGTATTCTGGAACAAAGAAAAGGCCGTTTGGCAAATGGTATTGGTCGCCAAAGACCACGTACAGATATATGAGTCTAAAAATCTTAAAGTATGGAATAAAATCAGTGAATTTAGATTTGAGGAAAACCGTGAGTTAGGTGTATGGGAATGCCCAGACCTCTTTAAGCTTAAAGTTAACAATGAAGATGAGGAAAAGTGGGTACTTATTGTAAGCCATGGTGGTGAAAGTGCACCAAATGGCGGATCTGGAACTCGCTATTTTGTTGGCGATTATGACGGTACCACTTTTACAACAGATCAAAAAGAAAGTCACTGGCTTGACTATGGAACGGATAATTATGCAGGTGTAACCTATAACGATACCCCCACCAACAAAAGAATATTTATAGGCTGGATGAGTAATTGGAATTATGCAACCGTTACGCCTACAAAATCTTGGCGTAGTGCCATGACCTTGCCTAGAGAGTTGCAATTAATGAAATCCGGTGACAACTATTTGGTTAAAAGTAAATTAATAGATGGTTTTGAAAATATGCTATCGACCCCAAACCAAGAGCACATTACAGGTACCTATCCACATCAGTTTAAATATGAATACTTGCAAAGCAGCTCAATTTCCTTTGATGCCACTATTGAAAGGGAAATGCAAGTGAATTTATTCAATGAAAAAGGCGATGAATTAATGATAGGCTACAGAAAAGATGACGGTATGTTCTATTTGGATAGAGGGCGAGCAGGTGTTCTTGATTTTAGCGAAAAATATAAGGAATCTAGTTATCAGACTATGGAGATAGGCCATAGAAATTCCATGAACATACACGTTGTTTTAGATGCTTCATCCATTGAAGTATTCATCAATGAGGGTGAATATGTAATGACGGCACAAATATTCACCAATGAGCCACTTACCAGTTTCTTATTCGATCAGAAAAAAGGGGGTGCTATAAAAAACTTTAGCCTTAAACATATTAAAAGAAAAGAAGATGCATACAAAAAGGCTAAATAGTATGTTATGGCCAATGTTAGTTCCATTCATGCTGGTTGCTTGTAACAAAGTAGACCAGCTTCCTGTTGATCAGGGTGTAGTAATACCACCAAATATTAGTGAGGTATTTCAATTCAATTTTAATGCTTTGGTAGAAGGGGATAAGATTCTGGAAACCAAAACCAATTCATCATTTGAAGTTTTGGGCAAAACGGTCAACACTATGGACGGCGTATTGGGCAACGCTCTATTCTTTGACGGGTTAACCAATCAAGTGTCAGGAAAACTGTCCTCGGATTTAGCGCCTAAAAAAGATATGATCATATCCACTTGGGTATCTCCTAAAACCTTTCCGGTAGGTACGGCGGCCATATTGGCTTTAACTGGCGAAGCACAAAATTCAGGAGTTATTTTGGGCATCAATAAATTTGGGCAGATATCATTAAAGTATACGATTAACAATGAGGTTAGCCATTTCGTAACAGAAGAAGGCCTAACAAAAAACCAATGGAACCATGTGGCTATTGGCCTTAGTACAACCAAAAAATATGGAATAGTGTATTTGAACGGTAATCCGCTATTGACCGTTCCCGTTACTTCCGGAAGTATTACTTGGCCATCATCTACGCTTGATGTTAGTATTGGCAAAAATGTGGATGGAGAGAAAATAGGACTATATGATATTGGTTTTTTCTCTGGGGCAATAGATGAAATAAAACTGTATAAAGGTGAGCCTACACAACAAAACATAGTAGATATAAAGAATGAATATACTCCACCAAGTGCGGTAGATTATTCTTTTAAGATTGATTATACGGAAGATTCCAATAGGCCAATCTATCATCCAATACCAGATTATGGCTGGGCAAATGAATCTTACGGACTATTATATCATGAGGGCAAATATCATATGTTCTATCAAAAAAATGATGTATTCCTTGGCATAGCACAACAAAATTGGGGTCATTTCACAAGTTCGGATTTGGTACTGTGGGACGAGGAACCTACGGTATTATGGCCTACGGTAGGTTGGGACAATCATGGCATTTGGTCCGGAGGTGCCTTAATTTTAGAGGATGGCACACCTGTGGTCGTCTATACCGGGGTTGATGGTGTTAAGGCAGGTATAGGAACGGCTACCTCACCGGACAATTACCGAACACTTATTAAAAACGAACTTAATCCAATAATTGGTTCCGCACCATACAATGTGGATATGGATTTTAGAGACCCTTATGTTTGGCATAAAGATGGACAATACCATATGTTGGTAGGTAGTGGGGTTTCAACTATTGGTGCAAATGTGGTCTATTATAGCAGTCCAGATTTTACAAATTGGTCTTATGGCGGCATAGCATACCAAGGCAACAAAGAAAAAGGGGAAAGCCAATTTTGGGAAATGCCAGTCCTTTATTCGTTTCCAAATGGTAAGGAAATGTTGCTCGTACAAAAAACTCCAGATCAAACCCCTGCAATTACCACCTACTATATTGGGGAATTTGAAAATGGCGTTTTTAAAACAGATTTTGAAAAAGCAAAGAATTTAGAGGTAGTCAACGGATTTTTATCGCCTACCGTAACGACGGATACCGATGGGCGCATAACCGCCATAGGTATTATTCCAGATGAGGTTAGGCCACAATTTCAAAAAGAACAGGGTTGGGCCAATTTGTTCAGTGTACCTCAGGTCTGGACTTTAAATGCAGAACAAACTATTGAAATAGCCCCGCATCCACAACTTCAAAATTATAGGGGTACCTCAACACAGTTTAACAATGTAGTCTTAGAAGAAGGCAAAACAAATTATCTACAGAATTATAACGGTCGCCATTTTGAAATGGACGCTACCATACAACTAGGCAATCGTGGGCAAGTTGGAATTATTTTAGGAAAGTCTCCCAATAACGAAGAATTCTATAGCATCTATTATGACATGAATAATCAGGAATGGGTGGTAGATGCTTCCAAAGCATCGTTGAACAACCAGGCCAGAAATGATATAAGAAAAGGAAGTTACACAATTAACCCTGGTAACACCATACATCTTAGGGTGTTCGTAGATGGATCTGTTGTAGAGGTCTTTGTTGATGACAAAGTACATTTCACGGGACGTTTTTACCCAACATTACCTGCTTCTACCGGGGTAGACATGTTCATTACAGGGAGCACGGCAACTGCTAATATCAATTTATATGAAATCACTAATTAAACTCAATAACTACAACAATGAATGAAACAAAAACTCAACAACTTAATTATTAACCAAACTATTTAAATTTTTAATTCAAATGAAGAAACTTACTTTATTGTACTTGTTTTTAATTTCTTCCGTTGCCCTTGCACAACAAGCGGTACAGGTAAAGGGTGTCGTTACTTCTAGTAGCGATGGTCTTCCTTTACCAGGGGCATCGGTTTTCATTGAAGAATTAAGTAAAGGAACAACAACTGATTTTAACGGGGTGTACCAATTAGAAGCCAACGAGGGCGATATACTGGTATTCTCTTACATTGGTTATCGACAGGCAAAATTAACAGTAGGTGCTACAAGCACTTATGACATAGAATTGATTGAAGATGTCAATGAATTGGATGCTGTTGTAGTAACAGGGTATTCTACTGAAAAAAAGAAGGATATAACGGGCGCCATAACCGTTGTTGACGTTGACGAATTGGATGCGGTAGCAACACCGAACGTAATCTCAAAGCTGCAATCTAGGGTACCAGGGCTTTCTTTGACATCTTCTGGATCACCAGGGGGTAACGATACGCAAATATCCATTAGAGGCCTTACCTCTGTATTTGGTGGCACAGGACCGTTGTGGGTCATAGACGGAGTTCAAACAAGTTCACCCGCAGGGTTAAATCCAAATGATATAGAGAGTATACAGGTTCTTAAGGATGCCGCTTCTGCTGGTATTTACGGTACGGAAGCAGCTAGAGGGGTTATTGTTGTTACTACAAAACAAGCAAAGAGCGGAACTAGTAAAATCACCTTAGATTCTAGGGTTACCTTAAATACCATACGTGAAGATTTTAGTGTACTGGGTGCACAAGATTGGTTAGATGTAAGATACAGGGCACAAGGCAACACACCAGTTGTAGCCGGTAATTTTGTCTATACTCCGGGTACACCTTTATCCCAATTTATAGATGCTGAAAATAATCTTAGAACTTCCAATACCAATTGGGTAAATGAAATCACTAAAAACTCATTGTCTACCACAACAGATTTTGGGTATTCCTTTGCCACAGATAAATGGAAAATCTTTACCGGGTTAGGGTATGCAAAGGATGAGGGTGTTATTGCCCGTACCTTTTATGATAGGGCTACACTTCGTTTAAATGCCAGCGTAAAATTGTTCAAGGATAGAGTTACCATTGGTGAAAACTTAACCGTTGCCAATTTTAGGGAAGTAAAGATCAACCCTATGGAAGATGCACTTTTACAGAACCCATTAATACCAGTTTTTGCGGAAGATGGCACATATGGTGGCCCAACAGGAGCAGGATTACAGGATAAATGGAACCCATTGGCAATTTTATTTATCAACCGTAATAATGTGGAGAAAACTTGGAGAACCTTTGGTAATGTATATGCCGATATCAATATCGTAGATGGGTTGACATTGAGTTCTAAATTCAACTTTGACCACAATAGCTATAAGTATGATGAGAACACTGAATCGTTTAACCAAAACGGAAGTATTCTTGGAAATATTTTTATAGATAATGGCCAAAACTTTGAACGATTTGCTAGAAACAGGAATATTTCTGACACCTATATCTTTACTAATTTATTGAGATTTAATAAAGAACTTGGAAACCATTCTTTAAATGCTTTTGCAGGTCATGAAACGTTTAGAAAGGTACAGGACAATGATTTTAAACGCATACAAGTTGCCCAAGGCACCCAGGTTGACTTTGATAACATTGAGCAATATGACATCATAGCCGACAACACTATTTTAGATGCTTACGGCATTGGTGCGGATAGTAAAAGAGAATCTATGTTCGCCAAATTGTCTTATGATTATTCAGATAAATACTATGCGTCTGCCAGCATACGTAGAGATGGTAGTTCTAGATTTGGAAGAAATAACCGATATGGAATTTTCCCTACGGCTTCATTGGGTTGGACCATTAGTCAAGAAGGCTTTATGCAAGACTCCAAAGTATTCAACAATCTTAAATTAAGAGCTTCTTGGGGAGGTAACGGTAATGCGGATATTTTAGAATATGCCCAATATTCAATTTACCAAGCGGCAGTTGAAAATAGTAATTATGATTTGGCCGGTGGCGGCACAGGTCCTATTGACCTAGGGGTATCACCAAATCAGGTAGGTAATCCAGATTTGAAATGGGAGCAGTCTTACCAGACCAACCTAGGGTTAGATGCCAATTTATTCAATAACCGTATCAATTTGGTAGTGGATGTTTATGAAAAGGTAACATCCGATCTATTGCTTCAGACCATACAACCTTCGGTTTTAGGGGAGGCTGGTAGCACGCTGTTTTTCAACGCGGGCGATATGACCAATAAAGGTATAGATATCGTCTTAGGATATTCCTCCAAAAGAAAAAACGACTTTAATTTTGGATTGGACTTTACGTTTTCTGCCTACGAAAATGAGGTTACCGGTTTAAATGGTACAGATAATTTTATTCTACAAGGTGTTTCCTATACCGGTGCGGGGCAACCAATTGGCTCCTATTTTGGATATGTTGCAGATGGTCTTTTCAGGACTCCCGAAGAAGTTGCCGTCCATGCCGAACAACCGGGCAAAGGTTTGGGTAATATTAGATACAGGGATTTAAATGGAGATGGTGTCGTTAACCAAGACGATAGGACCATAATTGGAAATCCACATCCAGATTTTATCTATGGAATCAATTTTTCCTCTAGTTATAAAAACTGGGATTTTGGTTTATTCTTTGATGGCCGACAAGGTAATGATATGTACAACCAGCAAAGGGAGTTGTTAGACCTGCCTTACTTTGGTTTTAACCATGGTCTAAACACATTAGATGCCTGGTCACCTAGTAATGCCAATGCCACCATCCCTGCCTTGAGTACGGCAGATACCAATGACCAAAAAAGACCTTCTACCTATTTTGTGGAAGATGGTTCTTTCTTTAGGTTAAAAAATGTAAACCTCGCCTATAATTTCAATACCGAGAGCCTTAACAAATTGGGGATAAAGAGAGCAAAGGTCTATATACAGGCAGAAAATCTCATTAATATCACCTCTTTTACTGGTTTTGATTATGAAGTTCCCGGTTTAAGTAGAACAGGTATCGGTATAGCTAATATGGCGGTATATCCGCATACAAAGACGTATAGTTTTGGATTTAACTTACAATTTTAAAGCGATGAAAAGAAATCAATTTATAACAGCAGTATTGATGGCAGCGTTATGTTTAACGGCTTGCTCTGAGGACTATTTGGAAGTAGGTCCTGAAAATGTAGTATCAGAAGACAACTTAGATTTAGAACAATTGGTGGTCGGCGCCTATAGTTCGTTGGATTATAGGTACAATACGGGGGAATTTAAAGATTTATGGCCTTTTGACCATGCCCCTTCCAATTGGTGTTTTTCTGACATAAGAAGTGGTGATGCATACAAAGGCGGTGGAGGTGTTGGTGATAATCCGGGAGGTGGAATGCACGCTCTTGAAATTCACCAGGTGTTTCCTTCGTCAGAAAATGTCTATAACCTATGGCGTGCCATCTATTTTTCGGTATTCCGTATAAATAGTGCAATTACGGCCCTGAACAACAATGCGGATTTTGCCAATAAAGATTTGCGTATTGCTGAATTACAGGTGTTACGAGCTCATTTCTATTTTGAGGCGATGAAGAATTTCGGTTCATTCGTCTATATAGATGAAAATACCCCAATTGAGGATGTACCTACTCTTGAAAATTCATTTGACGAGGATTTTCTATGGGGCAAGATAGAGGCAGATTTGAATACTGCTATTGATGTATTGCCAGATACCCAACCAGAATTAGGTAGGGTAAATAAGTTGGTCGCACATGCATTCTTGGCAAAAGCAAAGCTTTTTCAAGGACAGTGGCAAGAAGCTATTGAAAGTGCCGACTTGGTCATTGCTGGCCCTTATGAGTTGGTAGACGACCTTGAGAAATTGTATTCATCACCCGGATATGCAAACTCTGAGAATGTTTTTGCTATTCAATATTCTATCAATGATGGGTCGGAATTTGGAAACTTGGATTTCGGTAACCTGTTAAATTCACCAGATTCTCCTTCAGACGATACAAATCATCCTTACTTAAACGGAGATGATTTTGATAAACCATCCCAAAATATTGTAAATGCCTTTAAGGTGGATGAAGATGGTTTACCATTGTTGGATACCTATAATAATTCTGATTTAGCTCCTAGGGATGTAGAAACTTCGGTAGATCCAAGACTAGACCATTCCATTGGAAGACCGGGCATTACATGGAAAAAATGGCAAGAAATGCCAATGCAAGATAATTGGAGTAGGGATATTGCCACATACGGTACCTATGTAAGAAAGAAAAACCAGATAGATCCATACTCGGATCTAAGAGCATCTGGTGGTTTTCCATGGGCAAAGGGAGCATTAGATTGGCCTATCATCAAGATTAGCGATGTAATGTTATGGAAGGCGGAGGCCGCAATAGAGTTAAATGATATCGCTACTGGAATCAACATAATCAATGAAATCAGAAATAGGGCTAAAAACTCACCTTATGTATATGATTTTGAAAATCCAGATACTAATGCCGCAAACTATAATATTGAATTGTATTCCAGTACGGGTGTTACCCAAGGTTATGCTAGAAAGGCATTGCGTATGGAACGTAGATTGGAATTACATAATGAAGGTCATCACTTTTATGATTTAGTGAGATGGGGCATTGCCGATACCTGGATTAATGACTATTTGTTAACGGAAAGTGGTAAAAGGGCCTATTATAGCGGTGCTTCTTTTACGGCCAATAGAGATGAATATCTTCCTATACCTCAAATAGAAATAGATGCAAGTGGTGGTGTATATAAGCAACGTTCAGGATACTAATGTAAAATCAACTAAAATTTTAATAAACAATATAAAATGAAAAATATAGCTAAAAATATTAAATCAAGTACTCTCCTATTAATAGGTGCGCTATTTGTATTCTTCTCCAGTTGTACGGATGATGTAACTTTTGAAGATTTGGCACCAGATTATACAAATTCAATTATTCGTTCATTTGAGGTCAATGGGCAAGCATCGACAATTAATCATGCAACCGGTACCGTAGCTCTTACCCTGCCTGCAGGAACGGATACCAGTGACGTAACCATAGATGCCACATTGCCAGAAGGTGCTACGTTGGAGCCATCTTCTGGTAGTACTATTGATTTTTCTAATGGACCAGTAGTATTTACGGTTACCAATAATGGAATTTCCAGACCGTATACCGTAACTGTCTCTTCTTTTGGAAACCCATTGATCACCACATTTTCAATTGGTGAAAATGAAGGTGTTATTGACCAAGAAAATGGCACTATCAGTTTAACCATTGGAAGCCAAGAGGATATTAAGGCCCTTACACCACAGTATACTATACCTGGCGGCACCACTTCAAGTCCCGCTTCTGGTGTGGCTCAAGACTTTACGGCTCCGGTGAAATATACCATAACCTCTAATGACGGTTTTACGGGAAAATCTTATTTTGTGTACGTAGTACAATTACCAGATGCATTAATTACAAGTTTTAAAACTGGAGAAGATATATGCAGTGTAACGGGTATAATAGATAATGATGCCGCTACAATTACCCTAGATTTTCCAGCCGGTTCAGATCTATCTGCTATAACACCGTTGATTGAAGTTACGGAGGGCTCTACCATAAATCCCGAATCTGGGATAGTACAAGACTTTTCTGCGGGGAGTGTAGCCTATACCGTTACCAATGTAGAAGGGTTGTCCAATACATATGATGTTACTGCAAGAACAGTTACATCGAGTAATAAAATTGCGTTTATAAGCGGTGCAGATTGTGTGGAAAGCATTTCAGAAGCGGATACCAAAGCGGCAGCCTTATGGTTAAAGGCCAATTACGCTGAAGATTTTGTGTACCTAAAGGCCAGTGCCTTGACCGCAGATGATTTGACGGAAACAGAATTGATTTTGTTGTATTGGGACAATGTAGATACACAGGAAATGCCAGATGGCGGTATAACTTCAGATAAGGTTGAAATAATCACCAACTACTATAAAGCGGGCGGTAATATAATGGTAGAAGGATTTGCCATAAACCTTTTAGATGATATAGGTAGAATAAACATAGCCGGAACCGTGATGACCAACGAAGGTGGAAATATAGGTCCAGGAGGTTCTAACCCTGATGCTTGGGGATTAAGGGGCAGTTATTCTCTACCAAGTACTCCAGAATCTGAAAATCATCCGTTATTGGCCGGTCTGGAAATGGGTGGTACAGATTATTTTCCAATGAACAATGCAGGCTATAAAGAAGACAGGAATTTTGGAATTGATTTTGGCGGTGAATATAACAGTTTATTCTCGGCAGATCATTGTTCAGAAGAACGTGCTTTAGAATTTGAGGCTGCAACCAATAGTGTTTTAATAAGATGGTACGAGTGGTTAGATGCTAGAGGATGTGGTATTGGTTTAGCGGAATTTAAGCCTACCAGCGAATACCAAGGTACCATGATCTTAAATACCGGTGGATGGTTAGAATGGAGTATGGAAGATAATAATGGAGCGGTAAACGAATTTCAGGATAATATCTACCAACTGCACACTAACGTAATTGACTACCTTTTAAATTAAAAAAATTATGAAAAGAGTATTAATAAAAAATATCATTGCGGTTGTAATCCTATTAATAGGATTACAATCATGCAATGAGAGAGAAAATTATACCGATGCACCCACAGTTTTAGACATTGTAGAGGAAATAATGATCAATGGTAAGAGTGCAGAGATTGATCACCTTGCAGGTACAATAAATGTTAGCTTGGTTGGCAATATAGACCTATCTACCGTACTATTTGAAGCAATAGCCCCAACAGGGGTGACTACCAGTCCACAAAGCGGCACTACATTGGATTTAACAAATGAATTGACGGTTGTAGTTGACAATGGTTTTGGTCAACGTATTTATACCTTAAATGCCACACTACTACCTTCTAAAATTGCTTTTTTGGGTGATGGCGCTACTATTGCGGAAATTGCAGATGATGATGTTAAGGCCGCAGCAGAATGGACCCAAGCAACCTATGGCAATAACTTTGTTTACATAGCTTATGATGAATTGACCGATGAGGCTTTAGAAGGTGTCAATGTAATTGTTTATGTATATGACAATGTTGGTACATCAGACCAACCAGCAGCATTGTTGAACAAGCTGAATGTACTATCAAAATTTTATGTACAGGGCGGCAAAATTGTTGCAGGCCTTTTAGGTACCGGTCTTGTAGAAGAATTGGGCAGAGATACCTCTGGACTAAGAACCATTATTGGCACAGGTCTAGGAGGTGACAATCCTGATCTTTGGGGAATTGGCTTTACGAATTCAACGGTAGCCAATATAATATCTAACGATGTACCACGTAACGCAAATAATTTTGTAGATGTTATTAACCCTGGGTATAAGGAAGACCATAATGCGCTTTGGAACCTAGGTTCTATACCAGAACCAAAGTATTCCAATTTTAATTCTATCTACAATGCAGAACCAATATCTATATGGGACCATACCCTAAGTAACGAAGGTGCCGCAGGTATCATTATATGGAAACCTTTTGAAAGGTTTCAAGGTTACATGATAACCATTGGTATTGGAGGAATGGAATGGAATATGAATGATGGTAGAGAAAACCCTTATTTAAGCAATGTAGAACAAGTCTATAAAAATAGTATTGATTATTTAAGCTCATTGTAGTATTTAAAAGAATTTGCTTGAGTTAGTTTAAAGGCATGGGTTTTAGGACCTGTGCTTTTTTTAATAAATTAAAAATGAAAGAAATTAATGCCGTTTGTTTTGGAGAAGTTTTATTTGATAATTTTCCAACACATTCAAAAATAGGTGGAGCACCACTAAACGTATCGCTAAGACTTAAATCATATGGTGCAAATGTATCTTTGATTAGTAGCGTTGGAAACGATACCAATGGAAAAAAAATAATAAATTTTTTAAAGAGATCTAAAATTTATACAAATAATGTTTCAGTACAGGAAGAGCACCAAACTGGTTGTGTAAATGTGGTTTTAAACGAAAAAGGAATAGCATCATATGATATTGCTTATCCAGTAGCATGGGATAAAATTGTTCATAAAAAATCACAAGAGGTTGTAGTTAGTAATAGTGATTTTTTTGTTTTTGGCAGTTTGGTTTGTCGTGATGCCCAATCAAGAGCCACATTGAACACCTTGTTGAAACTTGCGCCTTATAAAGTGTTTGATGTAAATCTAAGAACTCCTTATTATACAAATGAGTTATTGTTGAATTTGATGCTTACTTCTGATTTTATTAAGTTCAATGATGATGAATTATTTGAAATAGCCCTCACTTTGGGATCAAGGTTCAATTCATTGGAGCAGACTATTGAGTTTATAGCCAGAAAAACTAAAACTAATACTATCTGTGTGACAAAAGGTGCATATGGAGCGGTTTTATATATTTCAGGCAATTTTTATTATAATAGTGGTTATCGAATTAAGGTACTAGATACGGTAGGTTCAGGCGACTCGTTCTTGGCCTCTGTACTTTATAAACTCTTTAATAATGAAGACCCCCAAGATGCCATAAATTTTGGTTGTGCAGTTGGGGCAATGGTGGCAAAAAGTGAAGGTGCAAACCCTATTATTACAGATTTGAAAATTAAAAAGTTCATGCATCCGTAATAATTTGTGGTCCATTTAAAGGACAGATTATTATCCATACAGGCTAACTTTATAAATAATTCAAAAAAAGCGCAACATTACTTTTTATGTTGCGCTTTCTAATTATATGTTTCATTTAACTAGATCAATTTTTATCTTGTAATAGCAACATCCACGAATTAAAACGATGCGCTTTACACCAAATATATTTTAAGCTCAAAAATGCGTGACAGCAAATTAACATGGGTTAAAGCTGCTTATATCTCATTTAATTCAGTAAATATCATTTCAAATAAAACTAACCTTATTTTTAAATAATTTACTATATAATTATTACAGGTTAATAAATGATTTGGAAGTAATTTCTTACATTTATTTGCGTTAGTACGTAGTAGATTATTAAAGAACAAGCATGCACATAAAACAATTCCCTATCATTCTTACTTATTTGGTAGTGTTCTTAGTGTCGCATATAACACGATCCCAACAACAAGAAAACCTTCATTTTCAACATATTCAAGATGGTTTATCTCAAAGTACCGCTACAGTTCTTTTAGAAGATAGTTGTGGTTTTCTTTGGATCGGCACCCGTAATGGGCTTAATAGATATGATGGTAAAGATTTTGAAATATATACCAAGAGCACGGACGGAAAAACGGGATTGACCCATGAATATATTGTGTCTTTATATGAAGATGATGAAAATATAATCATTGGTACCAATGAAGGACTAAGCCTTTACCATCGTAGTCTAAATATAATAACTCCATATCCATTTAAAAATGAGGGAAAAACAATAAGTAATGAAGTTTTTGAAACTATCGTAAGAAAAGATGATGTGTTATGGTTAGGTGCAGAATCAACAGGTTTGTACAAATATGAGTTGAAAACAGGAAAACTAAAACACTTTTCACCACCCAATGAGCTTTTACAATTAGAAAACCCAAGATTAAATAAAGTTGTAAAGGTTGAAATATTAGATAATGAGCGGGTATTGGTCATTTTTACCTACAATACGCTTTTGCTAGATTTTGACATGAATATTACCAGTAACGTTCTAGAGACAGAAGCCATCATTACAGGTATAGAGTTTTCCCAAAAGAACTTCTTATTAGGTTCCGGTAATGGTATGTTGTATAAATTGACGGTAGAGGAAGACACGGTAAGTATTCATGAAGAAAAAGAAACTAGTCCCGGTTTTGGTATTCGGTCTTTAGAAAAAAATTTGGATGATGAACTTTGGGTCGGTACAGAAAACAGAGGTTTATATATCTATTCTAAAAATTTAGATTTAAAGAACCACGTAGAATATGATGTAACAAAGCCCCATTCATTGGCAGGAAACTCTATATGGGCAATATTATGTACACGAAATGGCACCATGTGGGTAGCACCTTACAAAAGTGGGCTTAATTTTTATGACAAGGAGTATTACAAGTTTCAACATATAGAATCTGATCCGTTTAATCCAAAATCACTTAGTAACAAACTTGTCAATTGCTTCTTGGAAGACCCCAAGGGCAACATTTGGATCGGTACAGATGGTGGCGGTATTAATTATTGGAATAGGTCTCTAAATACTTTTGAAAACTACTCTTTAAAGAACAAAACCTTTAATAGCGATGTTGTTCTTTCCATTTTAGAAACTAAAGAAAACGAATTATGGGCGGGAACTTGGACCCATGGTATATCGGTTCTGAATACTAAAACCAAAAATTATAGTGTACTAACCTCAGAAAACTCTTTTTTAAAATCCAATATAGTTATAGACCTATTAAAAGATAGAAAGGAAAGAATATGGGTCGTAAACTATTTTGCGGGAGTTCAACTATATGATCCTAAGACAGATAAGCATCAAAATATAACGCTCATATCTGACATAGACGGTACTACCATAAATTCTTTACATAAAATATTCGAAGATAATCAAGGTAATATTTGGATCGGCACCTTAAACTCAGGTCTGTTTAAGCTGACAGAGAAAGATAATGATTGGTCAATTGTTCATTATCATACCAAAAATAGCTTAACCAATAGATTCGTCAATGTCATTATACAAGATAATGAAAACAATGTCTGGGTGGGTACCCAGGGCGGACTGTTAAAATATCTCCCCGAAAAAGATTCCTTTTTAGCAATTACAAAAGAAAAAGGTCTTAAGAACGATGCTGTAAAAGGCATTATCAATGGCCAAGACAGTAATTTATGGCTTAGCACCGAAGATGGTATTATTAGATACAATACCAAAACAGGTGAAACTATAAATTATGATATAGGTGACGGTCTACAGGCAAAAGAATACATAGCAAGTTCATCAATGACCTCTAAAAAAGGGGAATTCCTATTTGGAGGGATAAATGGACTAAATGTATTTACCGCCAAAGATGTTGAAAAGCAAAAAGATACGCTTAGGTTGTTTGTATCTGGACTTAAAATTTTTAATCAACCCGTTTTACCCAATGATGAGTTTGGGGTTTTAAAAAAAGATATTAGCCAAGTAGACTCATTAACATTTAGTCACGATCAATCTGTTTTTAATATTGATTTTAAAGCACTTACATTTAGAAGACCAGAAAGTGTAAACTATGCCTTTTACCTTGAAGGATTTGAGAAAAACTGGAATTACGTAGGCAACAATCCTACAGCAACATACACCAACTTAAATCCCGGGGAATACAAGCTTAAAATGAAGTCAACCAATTCTGATGGCGTTTGGGTAGATAATGAAATTGACCTTCATATAACAATTACCCCGCCTTATTGGCAGACCTGGTGGTTTAAACTGTTAATGGTTGCCCTGGTTTTATTGTTATTCTATATAGCTCAACATATTAAATTACTGAATATTCGAAAAAATCAAAAAAGGCTGGAGCTAAAGGTCGATGAACGCACCAAAGAATTACAACTTCAAAAAAACAAACTTGTAGAGGCTGCAAACAACTTAAAATCAAAAAACGAAGAAATACAACGTTTCACTTTTGCCGTATCACATGATTTAAAAAGTCCGTTAAGCAACATTAAAGGATTAGCTAGTCTTATACCGTTAGAAATGGAATTGGAAGACCATCCGGATGTAGCGGAGTATTTGAGCCTAATAGATGTCTCGTGTAATAATATGAACGAACTAATTTCTGACATTACGGAAATTGCCAGATTAGGTAAAATTGAGAATAAAAATGAGTTGTTGAAAACCAATGAAATATTGGCGCTATCAAGAAATCTTATTAAAGGTCAGCTAAAAAACAAAAACATACAACTTAACATAGCTGAGAATCTGCCCAATATTTTTGGGGATCGTAATAGAATAATACAGGTTTTTGGTAATTTCTTGGATAATGCCATTAAATATATGGGAGACCAACCTAACCCTAGAATTGATGTAGATTTTGAAGAGGAAGGTGACAATAATATCTTTTTGGTCAAGGACAATGGTTTGGGTATGGATAAAAATGCGTTAGATAAATTATTTACCCCATTTGAACGATTTCATGACAATATTAAAGGAACGGGTTTAGGATTGTATATGGTGAAACAGATTGCCATATCCCATGGTGGTACCATAATCGCAGAATCAGAAGGAAAATGTAAAGGGGCTACTTTTAAACTTATACTGCCAAAAGCCAAAATTGCGGCAAAAAAATCTATAAAATCATAATTAAAGATAAATAACTAAGCTTCAGGATTCTTGCTTCTAATTTTTTTATACAGTTTTATGCCTAACATTAAAAGGATACCTAAAACGATAATACCTATTACTCCGAAAATCCAGTTAAAAGAACTCTTTAAAATCACCAAGAATACAATGGCGAACAAAATCAACGTAGCACCTTCATTCCATATTCGCATAAATTTAGAAGTATACTGAATATCATCGCGTTGAAACTTCTTGAAAATCTGATGGTTTTTTAAGTGATATAAAATCAATACGACCACGAAACCTAGTTTAACATGCATCCAAGGTTGTGATAACCATCCTGGATAAATGACTAGCAACCAAATAGCAAAGAACACTGCCAATACAGCTGATGGCCATGTAATAATATACCATAAGCGTTTGGTCATCAACTTTAACTGTTTGGAAAGAATCTCTTTTTCAGGTGATGGTTTAGCATTAGCCTCAATATGGTAAATGAATAACCTAGGTATATAAAAAAGCCCTGCAAACCATGTGATGACAAAGATGAGATGCAAGGACTTTATATAATTGTAATATTCTGACATAGGATTATAAAAACAAACTCAAGTTCAAGAAGCAAGTTCAAATGCAGAACTCAATCACTTTTCCCTCTTCTCTTTTCTAGTCTTATAGAAATTCAAAGTTAGTAAAAGTCGATTGAATGTATTTTATAATCTTATTGCTCCAATTCCTGCATCCCACAGGGTTTTATTATAAGCAGGTATTGCCGTATTCTTTAATTGAGTTCCCCTAGCTTTTAGACCCATCCATTGCGCATCTAACTCAGTCTTTCTATCTATACTAGACTTATTCAACCTGGGGATACTGCTATTGGTCTGGTTGATCATGAACAGATATTCAGCCGTAAATTTATTAGGAAAGTTCTCCACATCATCATAAGCTTGGGATTTACGTTGCACCATTTCAGCATCCCAGGCCTTCATATCGGTCAGTAGTTTTTCACCGGCAGTTTTCACCGTTGGATCCGTTACTTTCTTTAAAATCGCAGTCAACTCTTTTTGAGCAGCATATAATTGATTGACCATATTGTGCATTACGGTCAATTCTGCTTCGGCAGCGGTCATAAATACATCGAACTCTTCGTATTGCCCAGGTTTTGTTTCATAGGTAGGCAATTCTTTTATAATACCCGTAGTAGTCACTTTTTGACCATCCACGTTTAACGTAAACGTGTAATTACCAGGAGAAACCTTATGACCTGAAAACCCAGCTTCAATATAGACATCTGGTATTCCTGGCATGATAGGATGTTTCATATCCCAAACAAAACGGTTTAAACCTTCATTTTTACTTAAAACCGGTGCCGGTGGAGCGCCACCACCATTATGAGGCTTGTATGAAGGATTTTTTTCAGAACTAATGGTTCTGATTATTTTTCCTTTAGCATCTGTAATTTCTAAAGTTATAGCCGTACTATCTTTTAATTTTGGAAGCTCATAATACAATACCACCCCATTTGCAGGGTTGATACCTTCAAAAGGATCACTGCCCGTAAATTTTGAAGAATCACCATTTAAAGGACTGCCCCAAGAACCGTTATAAGCTTCTTTTGGCTTCAGCATCTGAAGTCCTTTTTTAGATGGCTGATATTGGCCTAAGGCAATAATATCATCCAAAATCCAAAACGAGCGTCCAGAAGTAGCCACTACTAAATCTCCCTGATGAACTTTTAAATCGGTAATAGGGGTTTTTGGCAAATTCAATTGAAAAGGCTCCCAAGATTTACCTCCGTTCCATGATGCATATATTCCTTTTTCGGTACCTGCATATAACAGGTCTTTCTTAAACTCATCTTCACGAACTACGCGGGTAAATGCGCCGTACGGAATCCCTGAGTTTATTGCCGTCCATGTTTTGCCATAATCGGTTGTTTTATAAAATCCAGGCGTGTAGTCATTAAACTTATACCTTGTGGTAGCAATATAAGCCGTAGCAGGATCATGCGGAGAAACTTCAATCGCATTGATCAAACATTCCTTTAACCCTTTAGGGGTAACGTTCTCCCAAGTTTCGCCACCGTTTTTGGTCAAATGCACCAATCCGTCATCACTTCCGGTCCATATATATCCTTTTTCGTGTGGGGATTCCAAGATATATGCCAAAGTACCGTAATTTTCCGCACCAACAGCTTCATTGGTATACGGACCTCCACCATTTCCTTGTTTTGCATCGATATCACGTGTAAGGTCCGGTGAAATAATATCCCAGGTTTTACCCATGTCCATAGTTTTAAAAACATATTGGGCACCATGGTAAAAAGTTCCAGGTTCATGTACCGAAGCTATAATAGGAGCATTCCAATTGAACAAGTATTTCATATCCCTAGCCTCGCGACCTAAATACTGAATAGGCGCTTGCATAATTTGCGTAGCCGATTTTGACACCATATCCATTACCTCAACAGTACCTAAATATTGACCGCCCATAACATACCTTGGGTTATCTGGGTCAAATGCCAAAAAGGCACTTTCACCACCGGCAGAATCGGTCCAATCCCTTGTTGTAATGCTACCGCTACCTGTAGACAAACTTGCAATTTTTACAGAGGTGTTATCCTGTTGACCACCATAAATATTATACGGAAATAGATTGTCTACACTAATTCTATAAAACTGTGCTGTTGGCATATTGTTCTGTGTAGACCACGTTTTAGCATAATCAAAGGAAACAGATGCGCCACCGTCATCTGCCAATATCATATTTTTAGAGTTATTGGGGTTGATCCACAAATCGTGAGTATCGCCATGTGCAATATCTAGATCCTCCCAGGTTTTTCCACCATCTTCAGATCGTAAAGCAGGAGCACTCAATACATAAACGGTATCTTCATCATTTGGATCAACAAATACCTCTATGTAATACCATGCACGCTGCACCAAACGATTATCGCCACTGACCATACTCCAAGATTCCCCGGCATCATTTGAAACGAACAGACCACCTTTATCCGCATTTGAATCACTTTCAATTAATGCATATACCTTATCGGAATTAGACGGACTAACGGCAATAGCCATTTTCCCTTTTTCCTCAGGTAATCCTTTATGTATTTTTTGCCATGTTTCACCTGCATCGGTAGATTTATAAAGTCCACTACCGGGTCCTCCACTTACCACCATATTCGGTTTACGTTGATGTTCCCACATGGCAGCGTACATAATTTCTGGATAATTGGCATCCATAGACAATTCAGAAGCACCGGTTAAGTTGTTTACGAATAACGTATTTTTCCATGTTTTTCCTCCATCTATAGATTTATAGATTCCACGTTCAACATTGCCTTCAAAAAGAGCTCCTTGTGCGGCAACATAAACAATATCTGGATTTGTAGGATGAATGATAATTCGCGATATATGCTGGGTTTTTTCAAGTCCCATTTTCTTCCATGTTTTACCGGCATCCGTAGATTTAAATACTCCGTCTCCGTAAGATGTCATTACCCCTCGTGGCGCATGTTCACCCATACCAACATATACAATATTAGGGTTAGACGCCGATACCGATACAGCACCAACGGAACCCATTTCAAAATATCCGTCAGAAATATTTTCCCACCGTTGCCCTGCAGATTCGGTTTTCCAAACTCCGCCACCTGTCGTACCCATATAATACGTCATTGGGTCACCAATAACGCCCGTAGCAGTTACCGATCGCCCACCCCTGAACGGACCAATATTTCTAAATTTTAAAGGTTCAAAGTAATCATTGGCAGTTTGTGCAAAAGTTAAGGTCGTTGCCAGTAACGTTACAAAGCAGTATAGTTGTTTTTTCATGTGTGGTAGTTAGGTGGTTGTTTATGATATTCTAAATTGTCCGTTCTAGTGGTTTTTCTTAGAGTAAAGCCTAAAGAAAAATTGTATCGAGAACCATTGGGAACACAAAGGTTTCTCGATACTAATTTTTTCATCCTTCAAAAATTCACTCGAAATGACAGTTTTGAACCTTACTTACTGTCATCAATAAACAAATAGTTCAAGTTCAATTCATTGAAGCCTTTATTAAATTCTTTGAGTTCTGATGATATTACCTCGTTAAAAATTTGAAGTTCTTTATTAATCTTGGCCGTTAGTTCATTCTTTACGGCAATATCTTGTTCAGTTGGTGGAAAGTCGCCTATAGAAACCAAGCTGTTTAAATGACCCAATTTATTGGTCAACTTAATAGGGAAGTTCAAAGGATCTTGTCTACTTCTGTTTTTGGTCTGATACAGCGCCTTCTCTACCTCACCAAGTTTCTCTTTCATCACTTTTGCCTTTTCGATTAAATCCTTGGTTCTAGCGTCATCTTTATACTGCTCCGTAAATGAATTCAGTTGCTTGGTAACATCTCTAATCTTCTTTATAGATTGATGCGCATTTTCAATGGTAGTATTGATATCGGTAATAAAATCGAATTGCTGTTGCATTTCTGCCACTGAACTTTCCGCTCTTGGGTCTGGCAAAATGGTAAACGTTTCGCTACTATTGCTGCCGTTTACGTTCAAATGCACTTTATAATCACCAGGCACTGCTTTTGCCCCGTCAAAACTAGCCCACCAGAAAATCATACCTTCCAATTTGGTGGCTCCTTTACCTCGCGTATCCCAAACAAAAGTGTTACCGCCTTTTTTAAGGTCTAGTTTCTCCTCTTTTTTCTTTGCGATAGAACTATAGTTCGCCAAGGTATCACCTGCCATACTGGTATAGGTCAGCTGAACCGTATCTTTCTCTGAATAATTCTTAAGTAAAAAATGAGTAATTACACCGTTCTCCAAATTCTGTCCTGATGTTTTGGAGGGCTTTTTAGCTGCCATACCCTTAGTTCGGTAAGAATCCTTTGGCTTGAATAATACGGTACTTGCACTTTTCTTAGATTCATCTAACTGATGTAAAACAGTAAGGTCATCAATAATCCATAGACTTCTACCTTGTGTAGCTACTATTAAGTTATCATCTTTGATCGTTAAATCCGTAATTGGCACAATTGGCAAATTCATTTGAAAAGAAGACCAGCTAGCCCCGTCGTTGAACGAAACATACATACCGGTTTCTGTACCGGCATATAACAAACCTTTCTTTTTTGGATCTTCACGAAGCACCCTTGTGAAATGTTCAGCAGGTATACCGTTAGTTATTTTTGACCATGTTTTACCATAGTCCGTTGTTTTATAAAGGTAGGGTTGAAAATCGCCCAGCTTATATCTCGTTGCCGCAACATAGCAGGTACCCTCATCAAAATTAGAAGGTTCAATACTATTGATCATATTCCATTCTGGCATATTCGGCGGAGTAACATTTTCCCATGTTGTCCCGGCATCTTTTGAAACATGTATTAATCCATCATCACTACCTACCCAAAGCAAACCTTCTTTTAAAGGACTCTCGTTTGCCGTAAAAATGGTACAGTAATATTCAACACTGGTATTATCTTGAGTAATAGGACCGCCACTTGAACCTAATTTTGTAGGGTCATTTCTTGTAAGGTCACCACTTATAACTTCCCAGCTTTGGCCTTCGTTTTCCGTTACATGCACATAATTGGAGAAGGTATATAGTTTCTTAGGATTATGTCTACTGAACAGAATAGGAAAATTCCATTGAAAACGGTACTTCATTGCTTCTGCTCCGGCTCCCATAGGATTGTCCGGCCATACATTGACTCCTCTTACAGAACCCGTTTCATGATTTACACGAGTTAGAAATCCGTCATAACTACCACCGTAGACAATATCATCATTGGTTGGGTCTACGGCAATCCATGCAGACTCACCTCCTGCAGTTTCCTCCCAGTTGTTATCATCAATAGTACGACCATCACTTCTATGCTCTATTCGCAAGGTTGAATTATCTTGTTGTGCCACATAAATTCTATACGGGAAAGAATTGTCCGTAGTGACCCTATAAAATTGAGCTGTGGGCTGATTGTAGTAGGTACTCCACGTTTCTCCGCCATCATAGGAAATTTGTGCACCACCATCATCACCAATGATCATACGTTGAGAATTTTCAGGAGAAATCCACAGATCATGGTGATCCCCATGCGGAGCATTGAAGGTATTGAACGTTTTACCACCATCGGTAGACTTATGGTAGTTTACATTCAGCACATAAACAACATCTTCATCTTGAGTATCGGCATACACTCTAGTGTAATACCATGCGCGCTGACGAATTTTACGTTCTTCATTTACAAGAGACCATGTTTTACCTCCATTTTCTGAACGATATAATCCACCTTTATCTTTGTTTTCAACAATTGCCCAAACTTTTTCCGAGTTTTTTGGCGAAACAGCTACTCCTATAATACCTAAAGTATCGGTAGGAAAACCATCATTCTTGGAAATCTCTGTCCAGGTCTCACCACTATCCATACTTTTCCAAAGTGCAGAACCATCGCCACCACTAATTAAACTGTAAGGTGTACGTTGTGCATGCCATGTAGATGCATATAATATTCTTGGGTTGTTAGGATCAAAAGTCAGATCTACCGCACCGGCCTGTTCGTTTACAAAAAGTACCTGTTTCCAATTTTTTCCACCATCGGTACTTTTATATATACCACGGTCTTTTGTTGGTTTATAAATATCACCAAGCACAGCAGCATAAACTGTATTATAATCTGTAGGGTGCACGCGAAGACGAGGTACGTGCCTGCTTTTTTCCAATCCGGCGGTAGCCCATGTTTTACCGCCATCCTCGGTTTTCCATACTCCGTAACCAGAAGATACATTACCTCTTAAGGTTTTTTCACCACCACCAACATAAATGACATTAGGATCGCTTTTTGCAACTTCTACGGCACCAATACTTCCACCAAAATATCCATCGGAAATATTATCCCAAGTACGGCCGCCATCCAGTGTTTTCCATACTCCGCCACCAGCTGCGCCAAAGTAAAACAAATTGGGTTCCCCGGGTACTCCAGTTACTGCTGCAGAACGGCCACCACGAAACGGACCTATTAATCTATAATCTAAACTAGAATATAATTCCTCTGGGTAGGTCGGTAAAGTACTTTGTGATTTGTTTCTTCTTTGAGATAGTACCGATAACGGCAATAGCAAACATGCCAGCAAGAGTATGCCAGCATTGGTAAGGTGCTTTTTCATTTTGATAGTTTGAAGTTAGTCTTCTCTAAAATTAAACAATTAGTTGAGCAAATGTTGATTTTAAGATTTTATTAGCATCTCTAGAACAGGATTATTATCAAAATGAAAATTTACTAGGCATTTACAAATTCAATCTTCAAAAAGAAGGGTAACTATTCCTATTTAAATAATTAAGTACTCCCAGAAAGTAAAAAAATCGGCTCTGTAACATTAACAATAAAATATGCGAACAATTAAAGTATTCTTATATTTAGAGCAACAAACTAACAATTATGAAATTTAGAGCACTATTATTTTCGGCATCGTTAATTGTCATTCTATTCAACGGATTGACAATAAATACGGTTAATGCCCAAACCAATGATTTTCTTTACGGAGACCAATTACCAGATGCACCAGAACTAAGTGCCAAAGGGGAATATAAGGTAGGTGTAAAGACGGTAAACCTTGTTAACCCCAACCAAGTAGATATTTTAAATTCAAAAGAAGGTAACGACCCAACGTATGACAGACCAATTACGATTGAAGTTTGGTATCCTGCCAATGTAGGCGACGATGCTAAAACCGTTGTATATGATGAAGTCATGGGGACTAGGGGAGATTCGTTAAGACCTTTAACTCCATTTACCTTTAAGGGACGCGCATACAAAGATGCCACACCAAAGACCGGAAATAAATTTCCTTTAGTTGTTGTTTCTCACGGTTATGTTGGCTCTAGATACTTAATGACCTATTTAACCGAAAACCTCGCATCTAAAGGGTATATCGTTGCCGCCATAGATCATACCGATTCTACTTTCAAAGACGCCAATGCATTTCAAAGCACATTATTGAATAGACCAAAGGATATTCGTTTTGTTATCAATGAAATGGAAAAAATGGGTGCAAAAGGCTCTAAAAATAATTTAGAAGGTGTAGTAGACGCTAACAATACCGCAATTATAGGGTATTCCATGGGAGGCTACGGCGTATTAAATGTAGGTGGAGCCGGTTATAGCGCTGGTCTGGCACAATTCTTTACAGGAATGACCGGTGGCAGCACTGCAATCTCAGTACATACAGCCGGAAATGCTGATTACGAAAAAATGACCGATACCAGAATTAAGGCAATCGTAGCATTTGCACCATGGGGAATGGAACGTGGTGTTTGGGATGCCGAAGGATTAAAAGGATTAAAAACCCCTACTTTCTTTATTGCCGGCAGCCAAGATGATATCTCTGGTTATGAAAAGGGAATTAAAGCCATATACGAGGGTGCAGTAAATGCCGACCGTTATTTGCTGACCTATATGAATGCAAGACATAATGTAGCCCCTAACCCACCACCAGCAGAAGCTTTGGCACCAGGTCTACATATAGATGAATATTACAGATACGCAGAGCCATCTTGGGATCAGCGCAAAATGAATAATATAAACCAGCATTTTGTAACTGCCTTCATAGGTAAGCATTTAAAAAACCAAGACAACACCAAGTTTTTTGAAGTTCAGGAAGATTCCAACGAAAAAGACTGGACAGGTTTTAAACCTAGGTCATCTACCGGAATGGAATTGTTACATGCACAACCTGCAAACTAACCTAATTTCTCAATTTAGCTGCTTTAGGAACTTCTTCCTTTAGCAGCTTCATATATGTGTTTTGATTGGAAATCAACTCTTTCAATTTCCATACCAATAGAAATATGGCAACCGCAATTAATTGTGATAAGATAAAAATCATATTCGTATTATTTAGCGTTTCTAACGCTACTTACGGAATATGTTTTGTAAGGTTTGATTTACTATTGAATTAAACCAAATTCTTATCAATTTCCTTTTTCAAAAAATACCCTGTAACAATAGTTGCAAGTACATCTGCAATGGGGAAGGAAATCCAAACACCTAGTTCGCCTAGAAAATTTGGTAGGATCAGTATTAAGGGAATAAAGAAGAACCCTTGTCGGCATAAGGTCAATAACAATGCCGGCACAGCTTTACCTATGGCTTGAAAGTATGCCGCACCAATAAGCTGTAAGGCAATAATGGGAGTAGCGGCAAATACCCATCGCATGGCAGAAGGGGTATTCTCCAAAACAAATGCATTGGTTGCCAATTCCAATTCGCTCATATTTGGTTTATGGCTTAAAAAGAGTCCGGCTATTTCAGCAGGAAAAATCATGAGTCCGGCGAAGACAATTGTTGCCAATATTGCCGCATATTTTATAGCTGTGTATATAGATTCTTTTACCCTATCGTACTTTTCAGCACCATAATTAAACCCTGCAATAGGCAAAAAGCCTTGTGTAACACCAAATACCGGAAAAAGGGCGAACATTAACATTCTACCAATAATTGCATATACCGCTACCATTGCCTCACCTCCCAAATCAAAAAGAATATTATTCATCAATAGATAAATTACGCTCACTACAGCCTGTCGAGAAAGGGTCACCATCCCAAGTGAGCTTATTTCCTTGATTATTGAAAACTTGATGCGTACATATTTTGGACTCAGTTTTAATTCTGAATTATGGGACAGAAAAAAATAAACGATGTAAAGAAAACATAGCAAGTAACTTATGGTTGTGGCCCAAGCGGCCCCTTCCATACCGTAATCCATCACGTTAATAAGCAAATAATCCAAAATCAAATTCCCAATTGACGGAATTATCATGGCGATCATGGCAAATTTGGGTTTGCCTTCCGATCGGATCACATTATTGCCCATCATATTAAGACCCAAGAAAGGGACACCATACAGTACAATAACATAATAGATTTTAGCCAACTCAAAAATAGAGCCCTTACCGCCAAATGCAGGGATTAGGGTATCAACAAAAGTAAGCCCTACGGCAACCATTGTTGTGGTGATCAAAATGGTAAATGAAATTTGATTACCAAAAGTACGTAATGCCTTCTCTTTATTTCCTGCACCTAAGGCCCTTGAAATAATACTGGCACCGCCAATACCAATGGCCATACCTAAAGCTCCTATAAAAAAAGAAATGGGTAAAACTACGTTTATAGCTGCAATAGCAATGGACCCTATCCAATTACCAACGAAGATAGAATCTACTAGAACATTGAGTGACATTACCAAAATACCGATACTGGCAGGCAATGCTTGTTTTATAAGCAAACTAGATATTGATTCCGTTCCTAATTGTTCTGCGGAAACGTTTGCCATTGCATTGAGTTTTAACTTTTAATTTTTCATTCTTAGAAGAAATAATAGCGCTACACTACAGTCGACTGATTTTTAACAATGGAATCTGCTATATGATCCCACAAATTAATACGCTCTTTTAATGCCTTTTCAGAACATTCTAATACTTCGTGCCATTTGGCTTCATTATCACCACACAATTCTTGAATCATTTTTAAAGAAAGCGGACCGTGTTCATCCCCATCCAATTCTATATGCCTTCTTAGATAGTATTCTAATTTAGGGTATGCATTATCACCAGCCTGATCTACAATTTTCAAGAACATATCAGGTATTAAATCTTCCCTACCAAAAGTAAATGCAGCTGCAATTTTATGAGGTTCTTGCGTTTGTATCGTTTTAAAAGTAAATGACAAAAATGATTGTACGGCATCATTTAAATTGGCATTACCAATTGTTGCTAAAACCGTATCAAGCGAATCAATTTTACTTAGGAAATCGGTTATTTTACTAGTATCCGCACCTACTTCTACCATAGCATCCAAGTACATTTCATAATGACTTTTTAATGCTCCCAATTCGTTTACGTCTGTTTCTTCTTCTAAAACAATCTCATTAATAAACCGAGCGGTATTTGTATTCTTTACCGGTTTCCACGGTAATGTTGTGCAAGTAAGGTTAATTTGTAATGCTTTCAAGAGCGACATAAAATCCCATACGGCATATACATGGCTTTCCATGAATATTTGGATATCCTCAACAGACTTTAATTTGTTATAAAGGACATGATTTCTTAATTGCTCTCTTAAAGGCTCTAATATAATTTCTATTTCTTCGATTTTCATAGCGGTGATTTTCTTAGAATTATTAAAAATTTATGTGCTTGGAGCAACATCTAACTTATTGGTCTCTTCCCAATCATTGACCCATTTGGCCATGACCTTTACCCAAGCATCATTATCGTTCATACAAGGTATATGTTTGTAGTCAGCTCCACCAGCTTCTAAAAACTGTTCTTTGCCTTCCATAGCTATTTCTTCTAACGTTTCAAGACAATCGCTCACGAAAGCGGGAGTAATAACCGCTAATTTCTTCTTGCCTTCTTTCGCCAATCGTTCAAACTCATAATCGGTATAAGGCTTTAGCCATGGGTCACCCGCCAAACGCGACTGAAAAGAAGTACTCACTTGTTCCTCTTGTAACCCTAAATATTCCTTGACCATTTTGGTTGTGTCATAAACTTGGTGTCTATAACAGGTATTATGAGCTACGGAATTAACATTACAACATGTACCGTCTATTTTACAGTGAAATCTGGTTGGATCGTTCTTACGGATATGACGTTCTGGAATACCGTGGTAAGAGAATAAAACGTGGTCGTAATCAAAGCCTTTCAGCCCGTCTTTTATACTTTCCGATAACACCTTGATAAATTCCGGATGTTTATAGAAAGCAGGCAAGGTAGTTATTTTCATTCCAGGAAATGAAGCTTCTTGCTCTTCAAGTACCTTTACCACTACCGTTTCAAAACTAGACATGGCATAATGAGGGTAAAGTGGTACTAAAAGCACATCGTCCACACCTTTATCCTTTAATTCTTGCATGGCGTTTTTAATGGTCATGGTGCCATAGCGCATACCCAAGGCAACTGGCATTTTGGTCTCTGTCTTTAATTTATTGGTAAATCGTTCAGAGATTACAATTAAAGGAGAACCTTCTTCCCACCAAATTTTAGCATAGGCCTCAGCAGATTTTTTTGGTCTGGTCTGTAAAATAATTCCCCTTACCAAAATTGTTCTTAGCCATTTGGGCGCATCTATTACGCGCTCATCCATTAAAAATTCATCTAAATAAGGCTTAACATCTTTTGGGGTAGGACTATCAGGCGAACCTAAATTAACCAATAAAACTCCTTTCATAGCGTATGTGTTTATTTTTCAAATGCAAAAATAACACTTGAACATAGATGATATTTTAATTTTTGACAATAGTTTTTCTATACTTCTATAAAGCAAACTAATAACAGGCCAATAAATTTTTAGTGTTATTTTGTTTTAGTAAGTTGTAGAGTATAGAGATCTCTAACCCATTTTATATGAATACTTTTTTTGATACGGTACCAAAAAGTGCACTTTACTTCTTTATAGCTTCTACCCTTGGTGTTCTAATTGCCTATTGGGTCATTTCCTTTTTCATCAAAAAATATGGTAAAGACCCTAAATATCTACTACCAAACGGAGCATTCAAAAAAATTAGTAGACCCATTTTCTTGATCATATTCTCGATTTGGTTGCGATCGGAGTCTATACGAACTTTATTACAATTAGAAGAGCATGATTACTGGTTTAAGAAAACAAGTACTATTCTCTTTATTGCATCTTTAACCTGGTTGTTGCTCAATTTATTAAAGATTATAAAAACTGTAATTGTCAGTAACTATGATGTTCACGTAGAAAATAATTTGAAAGCCCGAAAAATCTACACACAGTTCAACATACTGGAACGTATATTTATTTTTACCATCATTATATTGGCCATTGGCGCAGTTCTTATGAGCTTTGAAAGTATACGTGAGCTTGGCGTAAGTATTTTTGCCTCTGCAGGTGTTGCTGGTATTATTATAGGTTTTTCAGCACAAAAAATGATAGGTACCGTTTTGGCAGGTATTCAAATTGCCATTGCGCAACCCATAAAAATTGATGATGTGGTCATTGTAGAAGGTGAATGGGGACGAATTGAGGAAATAACATTGACCTATGTCGTAGTAAAAATTTGGGACAAGCGAAGGTTGATCGTGCCCACTACGTATTTTATTGAAAAACCATTTCAAAACTGGACCAAAACCTCATCTGATATTTTAGGAACCGTTTTTCTTTATACCGACTATACTGTACCTTTTGATGCCTTGCGTGAAGAACTGACCAAGATTTTAAAAAGTACAGATTTATGGGACAAAGAGGTTAATGTACTTCAAGTAACCGATAGCAAACAGAATTGTGTAGAAATAAGAGCCCTTATGAGCGCTAAGGACTCTCCCACTGCTTGGGATCTACGTGTTCATGTTCGTGAAAAGCTCATTACTTTTTTACAGAAAAATTATCCTGAGAGTATAGCCAAGAACAGGGTTTTATTGGAAAAATCTACGGAAGAAAATAACAATTCATAATTTAGCTTAATGAAACATATATTCTTGATTCTTTTTCTTTGTGGGTGCATTTCAGTTCAAGCCCAACAAATCACCTGCTCGCCAAAAGACAGCACGGCTGTAGAAAGCAAACTAGTTGAAATCGACGGAATGTATCAGGATGATATTGGCGCCACCATGGTCAGCGTTGGTAAAACATTTATGCAAACTCCGTATGTTGCCAAAACCTTAGAAATTGGCAATACAGAAACTTTAGTAGTAAATCTACAAGGATTAGATTGCACCACTTTTGTGGAAAACGTGCTTGCATTTTCACTATTACTTCGCCAACAAGAAAAATCGTTTGATGCCTACTTAAAAAATTTGGAAATTATAAGATATAAAGATGGTTCTTTAAATGGTTACGCCTCTCGCCTTCATTATTTCTCTGAGTGGATTGCCAACAATGCCGAAAAAGGACTTCTTAAAGATATTACCGGTGAAATTGGTGGAGCAGCAATCACAAAGGATATCAATTTTATGAGTACACACCGAGATTTATATCCCTTCTTGTCAGATGATGTCAATTTCTCAAAAATTAAAGCTTCAGAGAACTATTTAAATAATCAGGCTATTTGTGTACTGGCCCAAGATGATATTGCAGCCAACGAACATTTAATACAAACAGGTGATATTATTGCTTTAGCAACTTCCATTAACGGTTTAGATGTAACCCATACGGGTATTGCCACCAGAGAAAAAGATGGTAGAATTCACTTACTACATGCATCAACCGGGTCTATGGAGGTTGAAGTATCAAAAAAACCGTTGGCAGATTATTTAAAAGGCATTAAAAGCAATACGGGTATTATGGTGGCAAGACCTCTTTAAGCAGTACCTCCCGCCAAGGCCAACAAGTATTTTTTAGGTGTTGTATTATACTTTTTCTTAAATGCCGCAATAAAGTGACTAGAAGTACTATACCCAACCCTTAACCCTATTTCATTCACATTATACTGACCGGTTTCTAATAACCGCTTTGCATAATCCATCTTATGATCAAATAAAAAGCTGTACACAGAATCGCCGTAAATTTGTTTAAAACCTTCTTTTAAGCGTTTTAAACTCAGGCCTACTTCACTTGACAGTTCTGCCAATGTTGGTGGTTCGGCCATATTTGCCAAAATAATTTCTTTGGCTTTTTTGATTTTCTTTACATTCTCCTCATCTGCCAAATATGGGCATTGTTCAATATCTGCATTAGGACTTCTATTAAAGTACAAGGCAATCAATTCATAAATCTTACCTTTTACGTACAACGATTTTATAGAAGGATGTAGATTATAATTCACGATCTGACTTAATATAACGGCAATAGAGGGCGAAAAAGGTTCTTGTGCATAGTACTTTTTTTCTTTGTTATCTGCACTTAAAAACGGAATATAATCTGCCTCTGCCGTAAAGAGGGAGTGAAATTTTCGTAAGGTCATCACCACAGAAACCAATGAGGATTTTGGATTAAGGTCCAAATTTAAAGGAAGGTCTAATTGGGTGTTATACAACAGTAAAGAATTCTCTTCCTTAACATCTAGACAATAATTTCCTTGATTAAAATTATAGGCTCCGCTTCCCTTAAGACAGAAGTGAAACTGTATGAACCGCTTATTGATATCACGGGTATACTGTACCATCCTATCCTCCTCATTCTGAAACTTTAGCACATAGAATCCGTCTTCTATCAAAACCTCATCGTATGACCCTTGAGCGTTACTTTTATCTTCCATTTTTCAATTTCTATTTTTATTCTATTTAGAAAGCATCTAAATAAAACACCTACTATTCGCTGATAACACTATAAAATTATAGCTAATTAACTGATAAATGTCATTTTTTATCTAAAAATTCGGCAGACGACATTAATAGTACCTCTAGCGTTGTTTTTATTGAATTGATGACCATATTTTTGTACCCGCTTTATGAAGGACTATCACATTTCTAAACACAACTCCTTTTACACCATTGGCCTTAACTATAAAAAGGCCGATGCCGAGGCCCGTGGTAAATTTAGTTTAGACGAAATTGCCATTGGTAAATTACTTACTGAAGCTAAAAAGCAGGGAATAGATGGTTTATTGGCCACCTCTACGTGCAACCGAACCGAGTTACACGGTTTTGCCCAACACCCTTTTCAACTTATAAAATTATTATGTGACCACTCTAACGGAACCGTTGAAGCTTTTCAAGAAGTGGCATATGTCTACAAGAACAAAGAAGCTATCAATCACTTGTTTCGTGTAGGTACAGGTTTGGACAGTCAGATACTTGGGGATTTTGAAATCATTAGCCAACTAAAGCAAAGTTTTAAGCGATCTAAAGAATTTGGTATTGCCAATCCGTTCATTGAGCGTCTTTGCAATAGCATCATACAAGCCAGTAAACGTATTAAAAACGAAACTGAGATTTCTTCCGGAGCTACATCGGTAGCCTTCGCATCTGTACAATACATTATGCGTAACGTTGAAAATGTATCGGATAAGAACATCTTATTATTTGGTACTGGTAAGATTGGTCGCAATACGTGCGAGAATTTAATAAAGCACACCAAAAATTCACATATCACCCTTATCAATAGAACCAAAGGTAAAGCTGAACAAATTGCAGGGAAGTTCAACCTTATGGTAAAAGATTATGGCGATTTACAATCTGAAATAAGAAAATCGGATATTCTGGTGGTTGCCACAGGTGCACAAAAACCAACGATTACCAAAGAATTGATCTATACCAATAAACCTTTATTGATATTAGATTTGTCCGTTCCTAAAAATGTTGACGCTTCCGTTTCCAATATGGACAACGTAACCGTAATCCATTTAGATCATTTATCTCAAATGACAGATGAAACCTTGGAACGTAGAAAACAATACATTCCAGATGCAGAAGCTATAAATGAAGAAGTAAAGCATGATTTCAACCAGTGGTTAGAAACCAGAAAATTTGCTCCTGTTATTAAAGCTTTAAAAAAGAAATTGAAGACCATTAAAGATGAGGAGCTTGACTATCAATCTAAAAAAACGGTAGATTTCAATTCGCACCAGGCAGATGTGGTTACCAATCGCATCATTCAAAAAATAACCAAACAATTTGCAAATCATCTTAAAGATGACTCGGTAGATTCCAATTCAAGTTTAGAATTTATCCAAAAAGTTTTTCAATTAGAATTGGACGAGAAATGAGTAAAGTAATACGATTAGGCACACGCGATAGCGAGTTAGCGCTATGGCAGGCAAATACCGTAAAAGATCAACTACAAGCATTAGGCCATACTGTAAAATTAGTTCCTGTAAAATCTACGGGAGATTTAATTTTAGATAAGCCTTTATATGAATTAGGTATCACCGGGGTGTTCACCAAAACATTGGATGTTGCCATGATCAATGGGGATATTGATATTGCCGTACACTCCATGAAAGACGTACCCACTGCCCTGCCGCAAGGGATTGTAAAGGCCGCTGTTTTAAAACGTGGCAATTACATGGATATCATGGCATTTAAGGACAATGAAGAGTTTTTGGGAGCACGCAATGCCGTTATCGCTACCGGTAGTTTACGTAGACAGGCACAATGGCTCAACAGATACCCAACACACACTGTTGTAGATCTAAGGGGAAATGTAAACAGCCGTTTAGAGAAATTGTACAATAATGAATGGAACGGTGCCATTTTTGCCGCTGCAGGCCTGGAACGTATTGGTTTAGAACCAGAGAATACCATTGGTCTTACCTGGATGTTGCCCGCACCTGCCCAAGGAGCAATTATGGTAGTAGCCATGGAGAACAATGAAGAAGTTCGTGAAGCATGTGCACAACTGAACCATGAGGAAACCGATACCTGCGTTACATTGGAAAGACAATTTCTTAGGGAACTGGAAGGTGGTTGTAGCGCACCTATAGGGGCACTATCCTATATCAACAAAGAAAATATTGTAACGCTAAAAGGCGTATTGTTAAATGTTGATGGAAGTAAAAAATTAGAAACAGAGCTAACCGCACCACTAGGGAAACACCAAAATTTAGGTATAGATTGTGCCAAGACCATTTTGGCCAGAGGTGGTAGACGTTTAATGACCGAATTGGCAAGTGCCGGAACCGAGGTAAACATTTTTTCTACAAAGAAACTTACACCTCAACAGCAACTTAGCCTTAATATTTCTGTAAATGCGGATTCAGATGATTTCATAAAAATCAATTTTAATCGTATTTCTCCGATTGTTCTTAAAAAGGAGCACAAGAATGTAGTCTTCACCAGCAAAAATGCGGTTGAAGCAGTATTGGCAAGTAGAGATGTGTCCGAATTAAATTTTGAGAATATCTATTGTGTAGGTAGAAAAACAAGACGATTTATAAAAAATAAGTTTGGCAAAATAACGCATTACGAAAACAATGCGAAAGACCTGGCCAATCACTTAGTGGAATTTATTGATGGTACAGAAGTAACCTATTTTCACGGAAATCTTAGCTTGGAAGAATTGCCTGTTATTTTAGAGGAAAACGATATTACGGTCAATGCCATTGAAGCATATAGAACAAAATTATCCGGTAAGTCCATACCAGAATCCGTAAAAGGCATCATGTTCTTTAGTCCGTCTAACGTTGAAAGTTATCTTCAAGAAAATTCGGCAGACAAAATTGCGTATTGCATAGGCGAAACCACTGCAAAAGCGGCCAGGGAACATTTCACAGAAGTAAAAGTTGCCAAAATACCAACGGTAGAAAGTGTTATTGAATTGGTGAATGGAGATTATCAGGATTAATACATTGCCTTTAGCTGTTGGCTGTTAACATAGTTGCAATAGAATAAGAGACTTGAGGTCAATATTTGAATTAATTCAAAAAGAATCTAAAATGACCCATGGTCTAATTAGTAAAATAAAAAATAGCTAAAAGCCAAAGGCTGGCAGCTAAAAGCTATTAAAAGAATATGAGCTTAAAAAACGACCTATTTCTAAAAGCATTAAAAGGTGAGACTGTAGATAGACCACCAGTGTGGATGATGCGCCAAGCGGGTAGATATTTACCTGAGTTTATGGCAATCAAGGAAAAATATGATTTCTTCACAAGATGTCAGACTCCTGAATTGGCATCTGAAATTACGGTACAACCTATTCGTAGATATGGTATGGATGCCGCTATTCTTTTTAGTGACATTTTGGTGATACCACAGGCCATGAACATTCATGTGGAGATGAAACCGAATTTTGGTCCGTATTTACCGAATCCTATTCGGAATCAGAAAGATTTGGATAGCGTCATTGTTCCAGATGTTCATGAAACCTTAGGGTATGTAATGGAAGCTATAAAAGCTACCAAAGAAAAGCTGAACAATGAAGTTCCTTTGATCGGTTTTGCAGGTTCCCCTTGGACTATTTTATGCTATTGCGTACAAGGTCAAGGCAGCAAAACGTTCGATAAGGCTAAAGAATTGTGTTTTACACAGCCCGTTGTTGCACATGAATTGCTTCAAAAAATTACCGATACCACCATTGCTTATTTAAAGGCTAAAGTGGCTGCTGGTGTAAATGCAGTACAGGTATTTGATTCTTGGGGTGGTATGTTATCACCAACAGATTATCAAGAATTTTCTTGGCAGTACATTCAGCAGATTATAGATGCTTTAAAAGAAGAGGCTCCGGTCATTGTTTTTGGTAAGGGTTGTTGGTTCGCTTTGGGCGATATGGCAAAATCAGGTGCATCTGCATTGGGTGTGGACTGGACCTGCTCGGCAAGAAACGCACGTTATTTAAGTGGTGGCAAAATTACCCTTCAAGGAAATTTTGATCCTGCCAGATTGCTTTCTCCACCGGCAGAAATCAAGAAAATGGTTCACCAAATGATCAACGAGTTTGGTAAGGATAGCTATGTGGTTAATTTAGGGCACGGTATTTTACCCAATGTTCCAGTAGAAAACGCAAAAGCCTTTATTGACGCCGTAAAAGAATATAAGCCGGCTTAATTCCAATCATTTGTAACATATAGCCGAAATTACAGTAGCATCATGAATTCTTTTCAACTACCAGATTTCGAAATTAACCCTATATCTGAGCGAGACGGGTGGCGATTATGTGATTTTTGCTGTGCAAACGAAAATCACTTAAGCAGATTTTTCCCTAGTACACTTGCGTCAAATTTAAATCCGACCCTGTCCAAGCTCTTTGTTGAAAAGAAAGTCAGCGAGTTTATTAAAAACGAGGAATATCTATTCACCTTAAAAAAGCCTCAAAACCGTAAAATAATAGGGCTGGTGTATGTAAAAGCTATTGATCTTGCTAAAAATGAAGCAGAATTAGCCTATTGCATAGATTATAACCAAGCCAATAAAGGGTACACCACTATTGCGGTAGAAACCATTTCTAAATGGGCATTACAATTACCGAATATTAATACGCTACGGATTCTTGTACACAAAACGAATATTGGTAGCATTAGGGTCGCAGAAAAATGTGGTTATCTTTGGAAAGAAACCTTAAAAAAATCCTTTACCCCACCTAACGAAGAACCGTTAGATATGGAACTTTACGTTTTAGAAAATGAAAGATAAATTTTACGCATACATACAACAACTTCAAGATACGATAACCGCGAAATTAGAAGAAGTAGACGGTAAAGCTACTTTTCAAGAAGATATCTGGAAACGACCGGAAGGTGGTGGTGGTAGAACCCGTGTTATAGAAAATGGGGCAGTGTTTGAAAAAGGAGGCGTAAATATTTCTGGTGTTCATGGCGAATTGCCCGATAGTATGAAAGCATATTTTAAAGTGAAGGAAGGTAATTTCTTTGCATGCGGATTAAGCTTGGTCTTGCACCCAAAAAATCCTATGGTGCCTACCGTTCATGCCAATTGGCGTTATTTTGAATTGTATGATGAGCAAGGTGAAATTGTAGATCAATGGTTTGGCGGTGGTCAGGATTTGACTCCATATTACCTTTTTGATGAAGATGCCGTTCATTTTCACCAAGTGTGTAAAACAGCATGCGACAAACATCAGCCAACATTTTATGATACTTATAAAAAAAGATGCGATGAGTATTTTTGGAACACCCATAGAAATGAGGCGCGTGGACTAGGCGGTTTATTTTTTGACTATTGTAAAGCTACTCCAGAGATGAATATGCAACAGTGGTACGACTTTGTTACGGAAGTAGGTAACAGTTTCCTATCATGTTATGTACCAATCGTTATAAAACGTAAAGACCTTGACTACACTAAGGAACAAAGAGATTGGCAAGAAATCAGAAGAGGAAGGTATGTAGAATTTAATCTAGTCCATGACAAAGGAACTTTATTCGGACTAAAGACGAACGGAAGAATAGAAAGTATCTTAATGAGCTTGCCTCCACATGTACAATGGCGTTATGACCACCAACCCGAAAAAGGCAGTGAAGAAGAACGTTTATTACATATTTTAAAAGCACCAAAAGCATGGGTTTAAGGGTACTGCTTTTTTTGGGTATATGTTGCTCAATTAGCTGGTGTACCGCTCAAAACTCTCACTACAAGGAAGACTTCCCTGATAAAATTACACTTCGACTAGCGTTACAGACGACTTCCAATAGTTTTACGCTTAGAGATAAGATAACACGTAACAAAACGGAGTTTATACCCAATGACAAGAGCTATTTGGGCTTGTCCATTTTATTTCGGTTTTTAGAAGTTGATCTGGGTTATGCCCCCAATTTCCTTTCGGAAAATAAGGATAACGGAGACTCCAAATTAATCACCTTTAATATTAGAACATTCTTTGGGCAGTACATGCAGACCATAGATTATTACAAGCAAAAGGGGTTCTTTATACGCACACAAGATATCACCTTGCCCATAGATGACTTAAAGACCTTAAAAATAGGCGGAAGTTCTAGCTACATATTTAATCCGGATTTTTCATTTAGAGCCATCGGTTTTCAGAACGAATGGCAAAAACAAAGCGTAGGTAGCTTTATTCCCAGCATAACGTATTATTATACCAAATTTAAATTGGAAGATCCGCTGATCGAGAATCAATTGGAAAAATCGTTCAAAATGGCTATTGGTCCCGGGTACTATTACAATTGGATATTTGACGAAAATTACCTGCTTTCTGCTGGTGCAACCGGTGGTTTAGGTTTCAATTATTCAAGTACGGACGGTAAGAACTCTTTTAACGGCTTGGCACAATTGGTTTTCAGAATGACAGGCGGATATAATTCCGAATCCTTCTTTGGCGGTGTAAATATCAATACGCAATTATTAAGTCATACTTCCGATGAGAATTTTATTTTGGACGATTCCATCAGTTTTTTAGAATTCTATGTAGGGTATAGATTTGATGCCCCTAAAAAATGGATCGCTAAAGCCGATGAGATAAGTCGTAAATTTGGTATAGAATGATAATCCTTATCCCATGATGCAAAAAATTTATCAGATCGATGCGTTTACTACCACATTATATGGTGGCAATCCTGCAGCGGTTTGTATTCTTGAAAAATGGCTAGCAAATGACACCATGCAAAAGATAGCCGCTGAAAATAATTTAGCCGAAACTGCTTTTGCCGTTGCCAAAGATGATCATTATGAGTTACGCTGGTTTACCCCAGAAGTTGAAGTTGATCTTTGTGGTCATGCCACGTTGGCAACAGCCTTTGTACTATACTATTACTATGGTTTCAAAGAAAATACCCTACGGTTTATTTCTCCAAGAAGCGGAGAATTATTGGTGCAAAAAAACGACTCGGGTTTGTTAACGATGGACTTCCCTACCGATGTTGTAACTGCTGTTACAGAACAACCAAATATCACGGAAGCAATAGGAAAAAAACCTTTGGAAATTTTTAAAGGCAAAACCGATTACATGCTTATTTATGAAACCCAGGAGGAAATAGAAGCCATGCAACCAAATTTTCATTTGTTGAACGAGTTGGATTGTAGAGGTGTCATTATTACTGCAAAGGGTAACGATGTAGATTTTGTATCACGCTTTTTTGCTCCGCAATGCGGTATTCCAGAAGATCCTGTTACCGGATCTGCACATACCACCTTAACCCCATATTGGTCAGAGAAATTGAACAAGAAAGTAATGACCGCCAAACAATTGTCTGAGCGTTGCGGCGATATACAATGTGAATATCATGGAGACCGCGTAAAAATATCGGGTAACGGGGTTTGTTATTTGGTTGGGGAAATAAACATTTAAACTATTTCCAGGTAATCGTTTTTTTAGACACCTCCTCAAATTGATATTTTAGATGGGCAAATCTAGCCTTTAACAGCACTTTTCTACCTTTTAAGGTTCTCGTAAAAAGTATTTTAGAGCCATCTACATGTGCGTTCCAATGTTTTTGAAAAATCAAAGCTTCGGTTTTGTTTTTAGCTACTTCCTTTGGAACTACGTAGTAATTTCTAATGTTCAACTTTCGCTTAAACCAATTACTGTTTACCAATAGATAACGTGGATTGTCAATGGGTGCTATAATATCTTCTAAAAGAGAAATAAATACATTACTATCATGTTGGCTAGCATCTTTTAAATAGATAGCAAAAGTTCCTTTTAAATCCTGTTCGGCATGTATGGTAGCATTGTTCGATTCAAAATACGGAGTCTTATCATCTAGCAAATACCCCAACACCGCTTTTGCTATTTTCTTTGTTTTCTTGTATTGATTGCCAAATAGAACGTAAAGCTTTAATGCTTTGAACGTTTTTGGTCCAAAACCAAGAAGAAGGGCTGCGCAGAATATATAAAAAACCTGCAAAATGCCTTTGCCCAAAACGGCACCCATATTTTTAATTAAAAATTCAGGAACAAACATAGACACCCCTAATACTACTTCAAGCATCACGTACTTACCTACATTTAAGGCATGTAATTTTTTTGTTTTGGCAAAAGGCTGATCACCGGCAGATGGTATCTTAAGTTCGCGCACCAAAATGGAACCTTTTTCAATGGCGTGATTCCATCTATATAGAAAGTCAGATTTCTGTTGTGCGGTTTCTAGCATTTCTGCATTAATCGTTGCTAAATGGGTGTTTTCATCCCATTGCGGAGGCAATACCAATCGGTCTATTCCGTTAGAAATATAAATTTCATCACGAAGCGACACCCCTGTAAAGGCTTCAAAACGTTGCTGCAGTTTTTCCATGTCTTTACCACCATCGGTAGCAGTTGGGTCCAAACAAGCCAAATGCCATATAGTACCTGTTTTATCAGGATTATTTGCATCTACACGAATGGCGCGACCTCGCATTTGATTTGATGAAACAAAAGAACCTACATAAGATGCCAAGATCAAGGTATTAATACAAGGAGCATCCCATCCTTCGCCCAGAAAAGCTTTTGTACCGATCAAGGTTTTTATTGCTCCATCTTGAAATAACTGCGTAATAGACTCTGCTATTTTATGTTTAAGCGTATCGGGTACTTGTATAAAAAGATACCCAACAGCACCCTCAACAGCCTGCACATGCTGCTTTTCAATAGCCAAAAGGGCTTTCAAATTTGGCAAAACAGTTTCATGCAATAGCACCAATGACCCTGTTAACACACCAAGTTGTGAGTAATCACTTTGCTTTTCCAAAATGTATTTGAAAATAGGCACTACCCCAAGCTTGTTTAAAGCTTTAGTATCGTTTCCTTCAAAATTTAAAAACTCCTTTCGGATAAAATCAGCCAAAATGACGGTTCTAGCAGCATCACCCAAATTGGCATTTGTACTTTTTACAATTTGATAAATACTTTCAAGCTTGCTAGGGCTATTGGATAAGTTTCTATACAAAACCTCATCACCAACAAAATTTACCCGCTTATTTTCGAGAACACCTATACGCTTTAGTTCCTTTTCCAAAGGCAATAAAATTGCTTCAAGAGCACTAAATGCTTCCCGCTGATCCACCAATAAATGCTGTAACAATGCTTCTGACCATTCATAGGTAAAACTGGGAAAGTTTACATCATTGTTAGAAAAACCAAGAATTTTTAAGTTCTGCTCATTTACGGCATAACCGCAAGCATTCAGATAAATAATAACCGAACTAAAAAAAGTTGGGTTTTGATAGATATATTCCAAAGATTCCTTTGGGTGAACATAGAAATCCTGAGTGATCAACGCCTCTTGTAACTCCTTATTTGCAAGAAGTTGATTGGTAAAATTTAAAATTTGCTCACGGTAGTTTACAATGTATTTGATCTGTGCCTCCTCAGGCTTGGAGAAATACACAAAATCTTGATGCGGACAAAGGTCTCCGTTCTTAATAAGATCTGGTACTGCAATTTCATCATCAATAGGACCACATAAACTAAAATAACGATTGATTTCAGTTGTAGAACTATCGTAAGGCGGAGTTGCGGTCAACGAGACCACCGTTAGACCTTCTATTTGCTTTAAATGATAAAGGCATTGCCACCATTCATTTTTAAGGTGATGCGCCTCATCTAAAACCAAGGTTTTAATGCCATGGGATGTGATAAAATCTAACAGCTGTTGTTTCTCATTTTCATCAAAAGACTTGGTTAAGGCAAATAACGATTGATAGGTTGAAAAGGTAATTAAGCTAGGTTTTTTTAGGTCTAGTGAATACTCATTAAAATCTTTATGAACTGCAAAAAAATCTAACAACCGAGAACGCCATTGGTTACGTATGGTCAATGTAGGCGCCAAAACCAAGGTTGGTTTACCTATACGAATTAGAATTTCTAAGCCAAGTATGGTTTTACCCGATCCCGGTGGTGCAACAACATGTAAATGTTCGTCTTTAATATGACTTTGAAAACCATCCAAAAATTTTTGTTGATAGCTACGCCATGTATATTTGAACTTTAATAGTTCTCTGAATTTTTGCATCAAGAATCAATTATCGGCTAAGCCCATAAAAATAAGTAATAACCACTGTAGCTATTCTTCAAATTCCCCTATTTTTGTAAAACTTCAAGAGATGCACGTTTTATGGCATAACAACTAAGGCTTTAAAGCGATTGAGCGTTTGAATTTAAATATTCGAATATGGCAAAAAAAGGCAAGGCCAAAAACACATTGAACAAAGCAAAGCATGCCAAGCTCATGGATAGAAAGAAGAACAAATTGAAGAAGGAAGCAGCGCTTAGAAAAGAACGGTTAAAGAGCATCATTAAAAAAAGTCAAGAATCTAAAAAATAAAGGAAACAAAAAATAGAATTATGTACCCACTTATACGCCCCAGAAGATTAAGAAGTTCAGAAGCTGTACGCAGTTTGGTTCGTGAAACCATTATTTCACCCAACGATTTTTTAGTACCGTTATTTGTAGTGGAGGGTAAGGGAATCAAGGAAGAAATACCTTCTATGCCCAATTATTACCGACTTAGTTTAGATAATTTGACCAAAGAAGTGAAAGAGCTTTGGAAAATGGGTTTACATTCAGTGCTATTATTTGTTAAAGTTCCAGATAACTTAAAGGATAACAAAGGTTCTGAGGCCTTAAATGAAAACGGATTAATGCAATTGGCGATCAAAACCGTAAAAAATGCATGTCCTGAAATGTTGGTGATGACAGATGTTGCCCTGGATCCCTACTCCTCTTACGGTCATGACGGTATTGTAGCCGATGGCGAAATATTGAACGACGAAAGCATTGAGGTCTTGACCGAAATGAGCGTATCCCATGCCAAGGCGGGTGCAGATTTTGTTGCCCCTAGTGATATGATGGACGGTCGTATTCTCAGCATTCGTGAAGCATTGGAAGACGAAGGTTACTTAGATACCGGTATTATGGCCTACAGCGCTAAATACGCCAGTGCTTTTTACGGTCCGTTTAGGGATGCCTTGGATTCCGCTCCCGTAGATATTAAAAATGTACCTAAGGATAAAAAGACCTATCAAATGGATTATGCGAATCGATTTGAAGCTATTAGAGAAACGCAGTTGGATATTGATGAAGGTGCGGATATCGTGATGGTAAAACCGGGATTGTGCTATTTGGATATTGTTCGTGAAATTAAAAATGAGGTTGATGTTCCCGTTGCCGTATACCAAGTTTCAGGTGAATATGCTATGGTAAAAGCAGCCGCAGAAAAAGGATGGTTAGATCATGATGCCGTAATGATGGAACAATTGACCGCGATTAAAAGAGCGGGTGCTAATATCATAGCTAGTTACTTTGCCAAAGATGCCGTTAAATTGTTAGGTTAAAAAACGGTTTACATGCGTAATTATTTATTTATACTTTTCGGTTTATTTTACGCTGTTGGCTTTGCACAGGTAGAGCGGACCACACCGTTGTTGCTTCCGGTGGGTTCTAGTTTACAAGAATCTTCCTTGAAGACCTACGCATTGGATTCTGCCTTTGTATATCGCAAGGTAGATAGTATTATAACCAATGGTATAAAAAATAACGCTTTCCCCGGTGCACAAGTTTTAGTGGCTAAAGAGGGAAACATCATTTTTCACCATGCCTACGGATTTCATACCTATGATAGCATTCAGCCTGTGGCATTGGATGATATTTATGATCTAGCATCGGTCACCAAAATTTTAGGTCCCTTACCTGCCATCATGAAATTGGTAGATGAGGGGAAGTTGGATTTAGATAAACCTTTTAGCACCTATTGGAAACCTTGGAAAAGGCATAAGGACAAAAGAAACATAACGCTACGGGAGATTTTGGCGCATCAGGCTGGGTTAGCACCTTACATTGTATTCTTAAGCAAGACCTTAAAAAATAACGGTCGGTTTAAAAATAGGTTCCTTCGTACAAAAGCAAATCGCAACTTCAGCAATCGGGCTTTTAAAGACATCTATGTTAAAAATAGATTCAACCGAAAAATGTACCGTATCATCAATCGTTCTGAAGTAGCTGCTGACAAAAAATATAAATATTCCGGTTTATCCTTCCTCATTTTTCCAGAACTAATCACTCAACTAACGGGCATGCCCTACGAGCAATATTTGGAGGAGCAATTTTATAAACCACTTGGTATGAAAACCTTCGGGTTCTTACCCAGCACTAAGAATTTTAGCAACAACATTGTACCTACCGAGATAGATACCCTGTACAGACATACCCTAACGCAAGGTTGGGTGCATGATGAAAATGCATCGCTCCTGGGCGGTATTTCAGGGAATGCCGGTCTATTTGGTACAGCGCAAGATTTAGCGATCATTATGCAAATGTATGTACAGGGCGGCCTTTTCAATGGCAAGCAGTACCTCTCCAAGAACACCGTGCAAGAATTTACAAGTGTACAATATCCTGCAAATGATAATAGGCGAGGTTTAGGTTTTGACAAGCCCTATTTAAAAAATGATCAGTTTACCTTGGCAAATGCCTATCCGGCGCCAGAAGTGAGTGCCACCAGTTTTGGTCATAGCGGCTTTACCGGCACTTTTGTTTGGGCAGATCCGGAACATCAATTAGTATATATTTTTCTATCGAACAGGGTATTTCCAACCCGTGAAAACCGTAATATTTACGACCTAAATATACGCCCCGCCATTCAACAAATATTTTATAGCGCATTTGATAGATCAAAACAGCACGATCATTAGTATATTTATCAATATCTTAGATTTCTAAAACAACCCTATGGGCTTACTTATATTTTACGCATTCATATCCATTTTCTTCTCGTTCCTGTGTTCTATTCTAGAAGCAGTATTACTGAGTATTACCCCAACGTTCATCAATGTGAAAATGAAGGAGGGCAAAAGCTATGCAACAACGCTAGAGGCATTGAAAAAAGATGTGGATCAACCCTTGATCGCTATTTTGACCATCAATACCATTGCCCACACCGTAGGTGCAATTTTGGTAGGTGTACAGGCAAAAGCGGCGTATGCGGAGCTGTACGGTAGTGAAACCAGTTCTATTTTTGGCATAGAATTTACTGAGGATGTTATGGTAGGTGTGGTTTCAACCATCATGACCATACTTATTCTTGTGGCCTCTGAAATAATACCGAAGACCATTGGGGCAACTTACTGGAAACAATTGGCGAATTTTTCTACCAAGGCATTGAACATTATGGTGCTAGGGCTTAAATACACCGGTCTACTTTGGTTGTTGCGCCTGTTTACCAAAATGGTAGGCGGTGGCAATCACCATGGCAGTGTTTTGAGTCGCGAAGATTTTCATGCCATGACAGATATGGCACATGAAGAGGGTGTGTTTGAAAAATCGGAATCTACCATCATCAAAAACCTATTGAAATTTGATGAAGTGTTAGTGAAGGATATTATGACACCACGTGCCGTAATGAAAATTGCATCCGATGAAAAGACCATTGCAGATTTCTTTGAGGACAACCCTAAACTACGCTTCTCTAGAATACCCGTGTATACGGACAAAATAGATAACATTACCGGTTTTGTTCTTAAGGATAACGTTCTTGAAGAAATGATCAATAAGAACGGTGACATTCCTTTAAAGGAGATCAAACGAGAAATCCTGGTTACACGTAGAAGCACACCGATCCCTACGTTGTTTGAGATATTCATTCAAAAACGCGAAGCCATTGCTCTTGTAGTGGATGAATATGGCTCCGTAAGTGGTTTGGTCACTATGGAAGATGTTATAGAAACCCTACTGGGACTTGAAATCATGGACGAGAGCGACAATATTGCCGATCTGCAGAGTCTTGCCCGAAAAAACTGGGAAACACGTGCAAAAGCCACGGGAGTAATTGAAAAACCCACATCGCCGGACGAATAATTGGGAACATGGAGGATATTGCGTACATAAAAACCCCTTTAGGCGTTGCCAAAATTGTTGGCGATGCGGAAGGAGTGTCCGCCATTACCGTACTCAACTCCGATGAACCATTAACCGATGTGATACCGGAATCCTTAGAAGATGCCGTGTACCAACTCAACGAATATTTTGAGGGAGCAAGAACGGAGTTCAATTTAACCTTGAACCCCGTGGGTACCGAATTTCAAAAGAAGGTTTGGGCAGCATTACAGAACATACCCTACGGGAAATCAAAATCCTATTTAGAATTGGCAAAGGCGTTGGGAGATCCCAATGCTACCCGTGCCGCAGCATCTGCAAATGCCAGAAATCCGTTATGGATCGTAGTGCCCTGCCACCGAGTGATCGGTACAGATGGATCACTTACCGGTTACGCCGGCGGTCTACACAGAAAACAGTGGTTATTGAACCACGAGAGTCCAGCAAAACAGCAAAGTTTGTTTTAAACACACTTCTAAAACCCTACAAAAAACAGACCGCTTGGTTGGTTACGTGCCCATATTTCCCTTTAAACGAAACAGTAGGTGCATTTGGTCGATACTATTGCCATGGCTATCGTACAATATGAACATCACTATTCTTTTTTTACTTTATAAAACAGACCAGTGGGTCGGTTGGGAGATTTTACGCCCGTTTTGTAGGTACTTCTTTAAAATCATTAAAAAGTAGTACCATTATGGTTTCCCGTAATGGAGATCCAGGTGATTATTGTAGGTTTATTCTTTAATACTATATTAGTGAACAGAAAAACAATTGTACATATTCCGCTATATTGGAGAATATGTGCAATTGTGTACATAAACAATAGTTACCTGCAAGCTGAAAAAACGAAATGAAAAACATTGGAGCAAAATTTTTAAGAGCTGATTTACATATCCATTCCTATGGTGAGTTTGGTTCATACGATGTTACTGATACTTCAATGACACCAAATGCAATTGTTGATACAGCAATTGAAAAAAACTTGCACATTATAAGTATTACTGACCACAATGAAATTCAAAATTCTCATACTGCGATTGAATATGCTAAAGATAAAAACCTTCTAGTAATACCTGGAGTTGAAATAAGTACAACTCAAGGACATTTATTAGTTTACTTTGAGACTTATAAAAACCTAAGAGATTTTTTTGGCAATCTATCAATCAATAAAGAAAAAACATTATGCAATCAAGGAATTGTAGAATGTCTAGAATTAGCCAAAAATTATGGTGGTTTTGGAGTTCTTGCTCACATAGAATTGCCATCGGGATTTGAGAAAACAATTGGTCGCTTTGGTCCACCGATTGAAGAAATTTTAAAAAATGAAAATTTATTAGGGCTTGAAATAAACTCAAAAACAAGTATTAATTTATATACAGAATTAGATGATAGCCCAGACAGAAAAAGACTTATAAAACTTAGAAAAGCTCATTTAGAATATGATGACGGTTATTCTCTACCCAAACTGATGTCATCAGATTCACATACCTTAAATAGATTAGGAACAAATGCAGAAGGAGAAACAAAATTAACTAGATTCAAAGTTGATGAGCTAGATTTTCATTCAATAAAAATTGCATTGTTATCTCACGAATCCAGAGTTCGACTTGAGAATGAAGTCCCAGAAATGCGACCAATAATAGAAAGTATTTCAATTGAAGGTGGTTTGTTAGATAAAATAGAAATTAATTTAAGTAACAATTTAACTTGCATTATCGGTAGTCGTGGAGCAGGAAAGTCTACACTTTTAGAAGCTATTAGAGAAACAACTGGAAATAATTCAAAATCAAGTGTTGTTGATTCTGACGTTTGGCCACAAAAGATAAAACTAAAATATACAGATGAAGCTAACCAAACTATAAACTTTGCAAGAGAGAAAAATAATGAACTTCAAAACATTACAGACCCTATAAATGGTATCTTAAAAGTTGATATTGAAACCTACGGTCAAGGAGAAACAGCAGATACAATTCAACATAGTGATGAAAATCCTAAAGTACTTATTGACTTTTTAGATAGTTTTTTAAAGTTAGGTGCAAAAGGTGTTGAAGATAAAGAATTAATAACCTTGCTCTTAGATAATCAAAGCGAGGCTAAAAAACTTCGAATAGGACTTTTAAGTTTTGAAGAAACTGAAAAAGCCTTAAAAAATGAGCAGAAAAAATTACAGAACCTTCAAAAGGAAAAAGCAGGAGAATTAGTCAAATATCAAAACGCTTTGATTAAAGAACGTGATATAAGAAGTGAACTAATAAATGATTTGAATCAGCTTGTTAAAAACTACAAAGAAATCCTAAGTGATGATGACACATTCACGAATTTCGAAGCCTTAGAAGACACAGATATTATTGTAGGAAAAGACTATTTTAAAAAAGTAAAAGAAATAGTGTCTGACTTTTCAAAAGTAGTGAAAGCCAAGTCAGGTGAATTAAATGCAGAATTATCCGCTAAAATAGCAGAGTTAAATGAACAACTCAATAATTGGAAAGCCAAAGAGAAATCTATCCAAGATAAAATTGATGCAAAGAAAATAGAGTTAGAAAAACAGGGAATACCGTTTGATTTGGGCAAAATAAATCAAATATCTAAAGACATAGTTGACTATCAAAAAATCATTACAAAACTCAATCTTGATAAGAAAAAATTAAAGGAATTATCTTTAGTTAGAGACGGCTTAATTGCAAAAAGAGTTCAATTAAAAAACGATGTTTTTACTCAACGCAATAGTTTTGCAAAAAAGGCTAATGCCGATTTAAAAAACACTATTGATGGTTTTTTCATATCAATAAAATACAAGAAGGGTAAATTCTCACCTGACTTTGAAGCCCTTTTACGTTCAAAAATGGATTGGAGAAACTTTAAAAAATCCAAGGTCATTTCAGAAAACGTGTCACCTTTTGAATTCGTAGAAATTTGTAAAAAAGGGGATAAAGCAACTTTATTAGCCATTCAAGATAATGATGGTAATCAACTATTATCAGAGTTTGAAGCTACTAGTATTATTGACAAAACAATGAAAGACAATAATTTCGAAGATTACGAAGCTTTAAATTTTGAAGATTTCCCTTCCATTATTGTAACCAAAGCTATAGATGATGGAAAAGGCGGAGTTGAGTACTACAGTAAACCTATCTCTCAACTTTCTTTAGGTCAACAACATTCGGTGCTTTTAGGAATACTTATGCTCTCTGACAGTAATAAGCCATTAATAATAGACCAGCCTGAAGATAATTTAGATAGTGAATTCATCTACAAGACAATTGTCAAAAACTTGAGAAAGATAAAAGAACAAAGACAAGTAATAATTGTAACACATAATGCCAACATAGCTGTTTTAGGTGACGCTGAATTAATAATTCCGTTGAAAAGTACGAGTATTAAATCTCACGTATTGAATGCTGGTTCTATCGATAGAAAAGAGACGAGAGAAAAATGCTGTGAAATTTTAGAAGGTGGAAAAAGAGCTTTCACTCAAAGACAAGAAATATATGGAATTAAGTAAAGCCAGCAGGTAACAATGTGTATAAGTAAGAGCGGTTTAAGTGATAAAACAAAAGGAAAAACATAAAACAAAGGTCAGTGCAAAACCGAAAGGTTTATGAGTAGAAATCCGCTACTACTCATACACGAGACCGTTGTGCGCAAACTGAAAAAACCAATCTGAAATAAATGATATTTAAAGGAATAAATAACCAAACTGTTGAATTTAGGATAACTAACTACCAGTTTCCTGAAATAACGAATTGCGAATATGACTCAAATTGGTTGTTAGTTTATTTAAAAATAAAAAGTGATTGTGGAAATTGGGAAACGATTGACCCTTCACTTTTGGTAAGAGATTTAAAAGAAATAATCGAATGGTTTGAAAAACTTTCATATGACATTGAAACGAATTCTGATTCGCTTATGTTTATGGAACCGAATTTGAAATTTGAATTAATAAAAAATCAATCAGATTTAAAAACTGTCCGACTAATATTTGACTTGGAATCTCGACCGCAAAATGCAAATGATAATAAAGAATATTATGTTGACTGCATAATGGACAATGCGGAATTGAAAAAAGTTGCGAAGGAATTGACTAAAGAATTAGAATCGTTTCCAGAAAGAGTAATCGGATGAAAAAAAACCAGCAAACAACAAAGCCTGAACGTAATGCGGAGTTTAGGGCAAAGCCGAAAGGTCTGCGTATTTTTATAATGTCGCTGCCCCGATAGCTATCGGGAATGGATTTAGCTTTGGACAAGAAAAAATAAACCTAAATAATAAGCTTTAGCTGCGTGCTAAGAAGGCAACAAAAGGTTTTCTTGCCCATGTACTAAACTTCACCAAACGGATGGCTACAAGCTAAAAACCCTACCAAATTTAGAATTCAGGCAACCATTTAATTAGATTTTGCGTCTTATACATACAAAGGCACTTGTATTCTAAAACTTTAAAGGACATGTTAGAAAACCCAAAGGTGAATATCAAAATTAAACTTGCTGCTTTATGGGCATCAGCAACTTTCTGTTATTTATATGGAGATTATTTTGAACTCTATACACCAGGAAAAATAAACAGTTTACTTACCGGAGAAAATATTTTGGATAGTCCCACCAAATTATTAATAGCCACAATGATTTTGGCAACTTCATCAGTAATGGTTGCACTTTCAATTATCCTAAAACCGAAAATAAATCGTGTTCTGAATATTGTATTTGGAATATTGTTTACAACAATGATGTTATTTATTGGCTTCAATTCAAATACCGAGTGGTATAGTTTCTATGTATTCTTGGCATTTTTAGAAAGTATTATTACCGTATTAATTGTTTGGTATGCTTGGAAGTGGCCCAAAGAAAAACCAATACTTTAAGAAAAAAGCCAGTTGCCTTCAACGTATATAATTTATTGTTAGTTCTAGTCTACTTACCAAAGATTACCTATTCAGTTTTTATTTGCTAAATTAGGTACTTAACCGCGCAGCAAACCATTGCCAAACACGTTGAGTGTCATTTGAGGAACTTATGAAAAGAGCATATTTTAATCTAGCTTTTCTGATTTTAATTATAATTCTATTTTCATTATTTGTGTATAGCGGAATAGAAATCTTTGAGGGCAAATCTGAAAACATGGAATGGAAAACTGGTCGTTTTATAATAACCGATTTGACTAAAATAATCGGGATTTTATTAGTTCTGACCTTACCAACTTATGTTTACTTAAAGAAAAAATATTACTCAACTAGCCAAAAGATATAAGTTGGGACATTGTACTTTATAATTCTGGACAAAAAATCTAAACTACACCTTAAAATGTTAGATTACTTTACTGAGATTTTGAATTTGATTGAATCTGAACTGCAAGAGAAAGAATAAAGCAAGTATAAGAACGTATAGTTCCTTACTTCCCACTATTCTCACCCGAGACCAATCTTTGCAAATAAAAATCTCACTTACTTCTTATCCGTGATTTCATTTCTAGGTCTATCACAAGAAAATCTATAGGTTTAATTCCTATTTCTGTGCCCAACCCACACGTTTTTACAAACAAAAAAACAAACTGCTTGGTTTGTTCAGTATTTAAAACACCCATTCAACATTACATTCTTTGTATTTTACCGATGCTTGTGCCATTTCCGTCGTTGCTTTCTACAATTTTCAACTCCATCTACCAGTAAAAAACAGACTTGTTGGTCGGTTCACCATTTCATATCAATTAGATGGGAGAGTCTATTTTAAGAATTAAAAAACAGCTATTGTAAGTAAGTCGATAATGAAATTACCATAATTTCTTACTTATTAGTATCTTACCTTTCTATGCCCGATAAAATACATCTTGAAAATATCTTGTTTTTAGATATTGAAACCGTGCCAGAAAAAAGTGCTTTTGACCAGTTGGATGATACCACCAAAGAACTGTGGGCACATAAATCTCAATACCAACGAAAAGACGAAATTACGGCTGAGGATTTTTATGAACGTGCCGGTATTTGGGCGGAGTTTGGTAAAATCATTTGTATTTCGGTAGGTTATTTTATTATTCAAGGTGACCGTAGAAGTTTTAGGATCACCACATTTCACGATGAAGAAAACAAGCTTCTACAGGATTTTAAAGACCTATTGGACGAGCATTTTAACCATGCCAAGCATGTGCTTTGCGCCCATAACGGTAAGGAGTTCGATTTCCCCTATATTGCCCGTAGAATGATTATTCACGGCATATCATTGCCCCAGAAACTAGACTTGTTTGGCAAAAAACCCTGGGAAGTACCACACATAGATACCATGGAGCTTTGGAAGTTTGGTGATTACAAGCATTATACCTCCTTAAAATTAATGGCACATGTGCTGGGAATACCATCGCCCAAAGAAGATATTGACGGCAGTATGGTACGCGTGGTCTATTATGAACAGAACGATTTAAACCGCATTATAACCTATTGCGAATTAGATGTGCTTACTACTGCCCAGGTCTATTTACGACTAAGAAACCAACCGGTATTAAAAGATGATGAAGTAAAGAAAGTAGCCAAAAAATAGATTTGAGTTAAAAAAAGCATCTAACGATATAAATACATGACTAATGATGTAATTTTGTTTGTACCATCATTGTTTTAAAAGCGACTTATTTATGAAAAAGTGCATCCTATTATTCTCGGTAATTGTCTTAGTAGCAAGCTGTGTGCAAGAAAAGGAAATAAGCTCTATAAATCCTGAAAACTGGACCAAGAGAAAAGCGACTATAAAAACGATGGATTCTTTAGAACATGGTAAATCTTACTTATCTATCTATTCCCAAATATATAGCAGCTCTGAGCATAAAACCCATAATTTAACGGCTATGGTAAGTTTACGCAATACCAGTGATATAGACACCATATACTTGACCAAAGCCGAGTATTTTGATACCCATGGCGTATCATTACGCAACTATTTTAATCACCCAATATATTTGGCACCTCTTGAAACCGTAGAAATCATTATTGATGAAATGGATGTTGAAGGTGGTACAGGTTCTAATTTTATTTTTGAATGGCATGCACCCAAAAATTCCCCAGAACCATTGTTTGAAGGCGTAATGAATTCCACTGTTGGGCAACAAGGACTTTCGTTTACTACACAATCCAGAAGAATTAACTAAAGCTATTTAGTACTTATAGAACTTAGTACTCTTATTAACATCAAAATCTTGAATCTGTAAAACGTAAAGACCAGAAGGTAGGTCTGAAACATTGATTCTTGAGTTTGTGGCCGCATCCATTTTTAATTCCACACCGCTAGTGCTCATTATTCTATAAACCGCCGTATCCGATGTTTTTACGTTTAACTGAATTTCATCTACCGCAGGATTTGGGTAAACATTAAAAGGAATTTGAGAATCGGCACTTAAAGCGCTTAATGTTTCCAATTGGGTCTCTTCGCCCGTAAAAGTAAACGTAGCTACATCACTATATTCAGAAGCAATGTTCTGTGAGCAGAATGTTCTTAATCTAAAAGAGTAGGTTTGATCTAATGACAATCCCTTCCAAATAAAGCTATTGACAGAAATATACTCGGTAGTCCATTCTTCCTGATATACTTCTTTATACTGAATTTCATATAAGGCATCATCACTATCATTCCAATTTAAGGTTACTTGAGCTACTTCTGCTTGTTCCAAGGCAACCTCAGGGGCATCAATAGAACAAGAAGTCATTAAAACGCCAGATACGATCAAGGAAAAATCTTGAGCATCGTTAACAAGTTCTCCCTTATGGGTAACGGTAATGGTATACGTACCACTTGCATTGTGAATTTCAATTCTTTCAAAAGGATCTACTTTATTATCCCCTTTGGTAGCTGCACTATTGGCTTGAGCCGGGTTCAATTTCCAAGGTAAAAAGGTTTGTCCGTTTTTTGTAATCCTAATATCAAGATCGTTTACCAAGGCAGCCGTTGTGCTGTTCAGCTCACCCGTATTTACAACGCTAGATTGTACATCTGTCCAAGAAATAGAAGCGATCAATGTGTCATCACCATTGGCAGTAACCTCAAATGAAAAAGAATCGCCGTTTTGTAAAGACTCTTCTGCCACATGGCTTGTAAAATCTTTATTGTTCAATAACTCGGCAGCACTTTTAGCATTCATGATACCCCATCCCATTTTGTAATCAGGACCTTCAGCATCTATATCATCTGCAGTATGCAAAGCCAAACCCTTTAATGTAGCGGCTTTCATGTACGCACCGTAAAGCTCTTCATGATATTGTTGCAACAATAATAACGAGCCCGTAACCCCAGGTGTAGCCATTGACGTACCCGAAGATGTTTCATAACTAGTGTTGCTGGCAGCATCTGTAGACAACACAGAACCACCGTTACCTGCCAAATCTGGCTTAATTCTACCATCGTCAACAGGACCAAAGCTACTGTATGCGGAAACATCGGCACTTTTTAGGTTTCCGTTGTTATCTATTTTAGAATTGGCACCGGCAACCGTAATATTGTTCTTAGAAATTGTAAAACCCAATAACACATCAAATCCATCTGCAGTTTTACCGTATGTAGGTGTGTCATTATCCATGCTTTTTTGAGCATTTCCAGCTGCGGTAACCATTAAATAATAAGGAGCGTTGTACATAATTTTATCCCAGTCCTGAGCAACTTTGGTATAGGCTCCAAAATACCAATCTGGTACACGATCTGCCTTAATCCCGTAAGAATGGTTAGAAAGCAAAAGACCATTGGCAGCTGCTTCTGCAACCTCTATTTTATCTCTTGTCCAATCATGAGAAATAACATTGCCCTTGTTGGCAACACCTCTAGCATCTTTCTTAAGACCTGTAGAGATAATACTGCCCGTTACATGGGTGGCATGGGTATCTACTTCAGAATTCTCATCTCCGATCGCAATTCTAGAAGTATACTCTACATGATGCTGTAATGCAATACCGGCATCCCAAACCCCAACGTTCATACCATCACCGTTTAAATCCAAACCCATCAAACCATCTGTATTTAAAGTACTTGCTCTTGACACCAAACCTGCTTCATCTGAATATGTTTCGTAGTATAGCGGACTACCATCTGCACCTATACCCTGTAATTCTATTTTTTTACCGTTGGCCAACGTTTCTTTAATTTTCCAATTGTTCAGTTTGGCCACCTCTTTTAATTTTGTTCTTTCAAGAGCGTATTCAGAAATTAAGTTAGACCTGAAACTTGCCAAAGCCGTTTTCTTATTGTTTTCCGAAATTTGCAAACGTTGTTGAGAGGTTTGTGCCATGGTCATTTGGCCCATAGTGAACACAAATAATAGTAGCAAAAGTATACTACTAGCACGGTAGGTAGATTTGTAGGTAGTCATCGTTAGGTTATTATTGTAAGATTTGGACTACAAATATAATAACCATGGGCAGTGTTCGGTGAATGAACACTTTTATTCGATGAATTACCTAAACATTACGGCGAACCTGTTGTGAAAACGCTATTTTTTGATGTGTAGGATTTTTCTTTCCAATTCTTTCCCTGTTAAGAGTTGAAAGTAAACATAGCATAGACCGGAAAGTGATCGCTATAACCTCCTAGATATTTGTCAGAAACGAAGGTTCTATACGGAGTACCTTTATATTTCCCCTTCTTTTCCCTAAGCGATTTATGGTCAAAAATATCCGCCTTATCAAAACTATGGGTGTTCTTTTCATAATTGAAAAATGAATTGGAGACCAAAATTTGATCGAACATATTCCACTTGCTTCCATACATGGAAGACCCTCGGCTATTTGGAATATGCAAAGTTTCCATAGGGTTAAATAGTCCGGCTTCATCTTTTAAGGTCTGCATACTCAAAGAAGATGGATCATCATTAAAATCGCCCATGACAATAATATTGGGGTCCAATTCTTCCATTTTAATAGCTTCAATACGCTGAATTATTTCCTTTGCCGCAATTACGCGTTTATATTCAGTTTCAACACCGCCATCTCTTCTAGACGGCCAGTGATTTACGAATACATGCACCAACTCTTTATTCAACTCTCCCTTTACATATAGTATATCTCTTGTGGTATCCCTTACACCCCCAACATTGTCTACCAACAAAGCCAATGGTTCTGCATGCAACACTTTAAAAAAGCGTTTACGGTAAATTAGCCCAGTATCTATACCACGTTCATCGGGAGAATCAAAATGTATAAAACCATAGTCCACATCTTCTAAAGGATCGGTATCTAACAATGCCTTGAGCACACTATTGTTCTCTGCTTCTGCCACACCTATTAAGGCAGGTGGGTAAGGGTGTTCCTCATCCCCTATCTTAAAAATAGTTTTTGCAAGTTTTTGAAGTTTACGCTGGTATTTTTCAACGGTCCATCTTTTTACTCCATTAGGGGTAAAATCCTTGTCCAAAATATTCACATTGCGTTCTGGATCAAATAGATTTTCTAAATTGTAGAAAGCAACCGTGTAGCGCTGTTTTTTAGTCTTTTTCTTAAAAAATGGTAATCGCATGTATAATATTAATGAGTAAACTACTTCAGAGCACGTACTCTTGATTATCGAGTCAATAAAAATACGAAATAGCTTATGGGTAATTGCTTAATTTTGCACTTTACGGTATTATGATAGAAAAGAAGAGTATAGATTATGAAAAAGCGGTTCTTATTGGTATTATCAATAAGGAACAGAATGAAGAAAAGGTAACTGAGTATTTAGATGAGTTAGAGTTCCTTACCTACACCGCTGGTGGAGAAGTAACCAAAAGGTTTGTACAACGTATGGATGTACCTAATCCAAAAACACTGATCGGAAGTGGTAAAATGGAAGAGGTAGAACGTTATGTTCAAGAGAACGAAATAGGTTCTGTTATTTTTGATGACGAACTATCACCTGCACAACAACGTAACATTGAAAAAATATTACGCTGTAAGATCATTGATAGAACAAGTTTGATCCTGGACATTTTTGCACAACGTGCACAGACCAGTTATGCCCGTACCCAAGTAGAGCTGGCACAATATGAATATTTGCTGCCAAGACTTACCGGACTTTGGACCCACCTTGAACGACAAAAAGGTGGTATAGGTATGCGTGGGCCCGGAGAAACCGAAATTGAAACGGATAGACGTATTGTACGTGATCGTATAACACTGCTTAAAAAGAAGTTGGCGAAAATAGACCGCCAAATGGAAACCCAAAGAGGTAACCGTGGCGCTTTGGTACGCGTTGCTTTGGTGGGGTATACCAACGTGGGCAAATCTACCCTAATGAACGTTATTAGTAAGAGCGATGTATTTGCCGAGAACAAACTATTTGCCACCTTGGATACCACGGTAAGAAAGGTAGTTCTGGGCAATTTACCCTTTCTTTTAAGTGATACGGTTGGATTTATTAGAAAACTACCTACGCAATTGGTAGAAAGCTTTAAAAGTACCTTAGATGAAGTTCGTGAGGCAGATTTACTTTTACATATTGTAGATATCTCTCATCCACAGTTTGAAGAGCATATAGACTCTGTAAACAATATTCTATCGGATATTAAAAGTTCGGATAAAAAAACCATTATGGTCTTCAATAAAATAGACCAGTACGAGCATGAAACCATTGATGAAGACGATTTAGTTACCGAGCGTACCGGAAGACATTTTACCATTAATGATTGGAAACATACCTGGATGGAAAAAGTGGGTGACCGTGCTATTTTTATCTCTGCATTGAACAAAGAAAATTTAGATGAGTTTAGAAAACGTGTCTATGATGAGGTAAGAGACATCCATGTAACCCGTTTTCCATATAATAATTTTCTTTATCCAGAGCATTTGGACGAATACTAAATACCAATTTTAATAGAATTGATGCAGTTCATCGATGAAATGAAACCGATGGTAAATCTCACAACACAATGCGATCAGTTCACAACATAAATTGTTTTCAGCAAGACCTTATGCATTAATTTTACAGTGTACTTAAGCAAAGGTATTGACCCCAAATCGATATTTTACTTATGAAAACAAAAAGTAAAACCCCAAATTTTACGATAATTACTTAACCGAAAAAAGCCCTCTGTTTAGAGGGCTTTTTTAATATGTACACTTAAAACTTCTTATACTTAGAACGCATAGTTAAGACCTACCAAGAAGTATGTCTGTAACTTGTTATCTACAGTATCAAACGTTTCAGCAGGGTTATCAGCTAATGCGAAATTTAAAGCTTCTTGCTTGTTGTCACGTAAACCAAATTCAAAACCTAAACCAATACCGTTCCATAACGTGTAACCAAAAGAATTGATCCAAGTTAAGTTAGAAAGGTCTCCGCTCTTGTAGCTTTGGAACATAGAAAGATTAGACTTGAAATTGATCGCTCCAAATTTTTTGGTATAATCGGCAACGATCTTAGCACCTAAAGAAGACTCAAAAACTGCATCGTTATCACTAAAAACAAAGTTGTAGTTTAATGGGTGTATTACAACCACTAAATTGGCATTAGGGTTCCAAGTAGCACCAACCCCTAAATCAAGGTATCCTGGATCGTTGAAGTTATCTAGTATAGTAGTTCTATATTCACCTAAACCAGAAATGGCCCACGTTTTGCTAATATTTCTACCGTAAAGAGATGTGATGTTAAATACATCGGTACCTTTTTGAAAGCTATCATCATCGGTATCGTCGTTCTTATCATCGAACTTTACCCATCCAAGGTTTACATTAGCAGAGTTTCTCCAAAAGAATTTTTCTTCCTTTAAGTTGGCAAACGCATTTACAGTTACACCAATGTTACCAGAAGCTAAATCTGGAGTTCCTTGACCATACCAGTTGTTAAAGCTGCTCAAGTTTGCACCAATAGTACCAAAGGCACCTTTTTTCCAACCTGGCAAGGCGTCAATTTTACCTTGTATAGCATCTGCTCTACCTTGTATAGCCGCTATTGAATCTTTAGCCGCACCTAACTGTGTTTTTAATTCCTCTTCCGTTTGAGAAAAACCAACGGTTGCTACAAAAGCAAGAGCTAGGGTTAATACAATTTTCTTCATAATACTTAATGTTTATAGTTTATAGTGGCGCAAAGGTAATATTATTGACGCCATCTATAAAAAGGAAAATGTTATTTTCTTTTGTATAAAGGCACAGAAGAGCAAGCCTCACCGTACATGATAGACTTTGCTACAGGCTTTAAACGCTCAGCCAGAAAAAGATATGCGTTGGCAGGAACAGGTTTTTTACTACAACCTTTTATGATAATTAATCTATCTTGATATTCTGATATATCTATATTTTCAATTACGGATTGATATATACTGGTTTCCAGATCTACCAGTGAGCCTTGTACCGCCTTTTTGGCAATACCGCTAAGCTTTACACTTAGCAATAAGTAAGCCCAGCCAGGAATTATAGCATCTGTAGAACAATGCATGGCAACGTATGCATCTTTATATTGCGACCAGTCATGGGCATCAACAAAGGCTCTAAATTCTTTTTCTTTGAGAATAAAGCCTTCATATAGCCAATCTTTGATGTCCAAAACCATTCTTTCACCTTTTGGATAGTAATCCTCAAGATTAAAGGTGATCAATTTGCTTTGGGCAACTTTATTTAAAATTTCATCTTCCATAGAAGCACATTATCAATTGCTTGGTCTTATTAAAGTAGACCTAATTCTAATTTAGCCTCTTCGCTCATTAAATCTTGGGTCCAAGGTGGATCAAAAGTAATTTCAACCTCTGCATCTTTAATGGCATCCAAAGATTTTACTTTCTCTTCAACCTCTGCAGGCAAGCTTTCCGCCACTGGGCAGTTAGGAGAAGTTAGGGTCATTAAAATCTTTACTTCATTGTCCTCGTTCACCAATACATCATAAATTAAGCCTAATTCATAGATGTCCACAGGAATTTCCGGATCATATATTGTTTTTAAAATACGAACAATTTTCTCCCCTAATTCTGCACTATCCTCTGCTATATTTTCGTCACTCATAATTTCTATTCTTCAATTTGTGTTTGATACGCCACTGCGTATAACTTTAGTTGTTTGATCATACTCACCAAACCATTTGCCCTTGTAGGCGATAAATGCTCTTTTAATCCAATTTCATCAATAAATTCTGTGTCCGCATCTAAAATATCTTGTGGCTTTTGATTGCTGAACGCCCTAATTAAAATGGCAATAATACCTTTAGTAATAATGGCATCACTATCCGCGGTAAAAACCAACTTATTATCTTCAAGCTCCGCATGTACCCAAACCTTGCTTTGACAACCCTTTATAATATTATCATCGGTCTTAAATTCTTCTTTGATCAATGGCAAAGATTTGCCCAACTCGATCATATATTCATACCGTTGCATCCAATCATCGAACATGGAAAATTCGTCTATTATCTCTTCTTGAATCTCTTTTATTTCCATTGCTTTATTTTATACAAAAATACGATAACAATTGATGCATTTCAAACCTTTACATTACCAATGAAACTTTGTGTTACAACAACATGCTTTTTGCTTTTAAAACACCGGCGATAAGCACATCTACTTCATCTCTGGTATTATAAAATGCAAAACTTGCACGCACGGTTCCCGGTATTTTAAAGAAGTCCATTATTGGTTGTGCACAATGATGACCTGTACGTACCGCAATACCCAATTTATCTAGAATGCTACCCATATCATAAGGGTGTATACCTTCTATATTGAATGATATCACAGACGTTTTGTTCTTAGCTGTACCATAGATTTTAAGTCCGTCTATCTTCAATAGTTCTTGCGTAGCGTACTCTAATAATGCTTGTTCATACTTGGCAATTTCCTCAAAACCTATGGCATTCATATAATCCAATGCCGCGCCAAAAGCAATACCACCACAAATATTAGGCGTACCCGCTTCAAATTTATGTGGCAAATCTGCATAGGTAGTTTTCTCAAAAGTAACCTCCGCGATCATTTCGCCACCACCTTGGTATGGTGGTAACTTATTCAACCATTCTTCTTTACCGTATAGCATACCAACTCCCGTTGGTCCACATATTTTATGAGCGGAGCAGGTATAAAAGTCAACATCTAAAGCTTGTACATCTGCCACTAAATGCGGAGCTGCCTGTGCCCCATCAATTAATACGGCAGCGCCAACCTTATGTGCCTTTTCTATTATTTCTTCAATAGGGTTAATGGTACCTAACGCATTTGAAATATGATTGCAGAATACCAATTTCGTTTTATTGGACAACAACTCTTCGTACGCATCCATCAGTAACTCCCCTTCTTGATTCATTGGAATTACTTTTAAAATTGCACCGGTACGCTCGCATAACATTTGCCAAGGCACAATATTGGAATGATGCTCCATGGCAGAAACAATTACCTCATCACCTTTCTTAATCAATGCAGAGAATCCGTTGGCAACAAGATTTATACTATGCGTTGTTCCGGACGTGAATATGATTTCATAAGATTTTGCAGCATTAAAATGTTTCTGAATCTTTAATCTAGCCTGCTCATATTTATCTGTAGCCTCTTGTGAAAGCGTATGCACCCCACGATGTATGTTGGCATTGTAGTTCTGATAATAATCTACAATAGCATCAATAACCTGTTGTGGCGTTTGCGATGTAGCGGCATTGTCCAAATAGACCAATGGCTTACCATTTACCTCACGCTTAAGAATTGGAAAATCTTCTCTTATCTTTTTAATATCTAACATAGTCAATCTTCTTATATACAAAGATACCCGATAATGAAAACATATCGGGTATGAAGGGTATTGTAATATGTAATTTTAGAATCTAAATCCTACTCCTATTTTTAGGCGATCTATATTTTCTCTAAAATCAATGTTTATTCTTTCATTATCAAATACAACCTCATCTTTAACTTGAAGTAAAATCATATCATACTTTAATTGTAAAAAGAATCTTGATGATATATCATAGGAGATTCCGATATCAAAATTGAATCCTCCATCAGCACCACTGCGATCTGAAAAATCTGTACCTGAAATTGATCCACTAAAATTATTACTCACAACAGAATAACCAACACCGACCATAGGATGCCATTTTGGTGCAAATGGCACACTAAACTCCGCAAACAACTTCGGTTGAAAAAGATATGTTTTAGACTTGAACGTATCTTCATTATTATTACCTGCTTTGTCATATACAAAACCACCATTAAGGTCTAAACCCAAACGAACTAAGTCTGTTCTAAAAAAGCGGTATTTTATACCTAAATCAATTGCTCCATCATTATTGGAAAATGTACCATCATCTAATGTGAATGGGTAATTAGCCTCAACACTCCATTTCTGATCTTGAGCATGTAAAATAATAGAGGTAAATACTAAAAATGAGGTAAGTAAAAGTCGTTTCATAAAATTCCAGTTAAATATTTATAAGACGAAAATAGCTTAATAGTGGTGTAAGAAAATACAACGGCTCGTTAAGAATAACCTAACGAACCGTTAATTTTAAATAATCTTGAATTGAAAAAATATATTACAAATCAAACCCAAGGTTCACCCCTAGCTTCTTTGCTATCAATTTATTAATTCTAATCTTTAATTCCGGAATACGAACAGAAGACAATACGTTATTTGCAAAGGCATACATTAATAATGCTCTTGCTTCTTTCTGTGGAATACCTCTAGATTGCAGGTAGAACAATGCATCTTCATCTAACTGACCAATAGTACAACCGTGAGAACATTTTACATCATCGGCAAAAATCTCTAATTGCGGTTTTGTATTGATGCTGGCCTTGTCACTGATTAAAATATTATTGTTCTGCTGAAAAGCATTGGTCTTTTGAGCAATTTTATCAACGATAATTTTACCATTAAATACCCCAGTTGAACTATCACCATAAATACCTTTGTAATCTTGGTGACTTTCACAATTAGGTTCAATATGATGAACTAAGGTATGGTGATCTACATGTTGCTTTTCACCTAATATAGTAACACCTTTCATGGTAGAATCTATATACTCCCCATTCTGATAAAAATTAAGGTTGTTACGAATTAATTTACCCCCAAAGGAAAAGGTATGAACCTTAACGACACTCTTGTCCTTTTGATCAATATAGGTATTGTCGATTAATGAAGCAGATTCAACATCGTTCTGAATCTTATAAAAATCTACGATAGCACTTTTAGCAGCAAAAATTTCCGTAACCGCATTGGTAAGTACCTCGTTTGAGGTTAAACTCTGGTGACGTTCAATTATTTGTACTTCGGCATTTTCTTCAACAACGATCAAATTACGTGGTTGCAACATTAGTGAAGCCTCATTACCTGTGGAGAAATGTAAAATTTCAATAGGTTTTTTAGGCATCTTGTTCTTAGGAATATAGATATACGCCCCTTCTCTACTAAATGCTGTATTCAAAGATGTCAATGACTCGTCTTTAGATGCAATTTTATTGAAATACACATCTATAACCGGTTTGTACATTGGCTTGGTAAGTGCAGCACTCATTAAGCAGATATCTACACCGTCATGCGTGGTCTCAGAAAGGTAAGAACTGTAAATACCATCTACGAAAACAATCTTATAAGAATCGATCTCGTGTAAAAAGTAACGCTTTACATCTTTATATTCCAACGCATTATCCTCCTTTGGAAAAATGCTAAAATCAATTTTCTGTAAGCTATTAAGCGAAGTATATTTCCATGCTTCCTCCTTTTTGGAAGGAAACCCTTTTTCCTCAAAGTTCTTTATAGCCGCCATACGAACATCGTGTACCGGATGCTCTACATCCACGTTGTTCTCAAACGCCATAAAAGAGGAAATCAATTTATCTTTTAAATCCATATATCTTTAGTATTAAGTCCTTAGTACAAAGTAATAAGTACTCTATACTAAGTACTTTGTACTTAGTACTAATTTTTTAAACCGCTGTTTCTTGCTTTAACCAGTCGTATCCTTTCTCTTCTAGTTCCAAGGCAAGTTCCTTTCCGCCAGATTTCACAATTTTACCATTGTGCAAAACATGAACATAATCTGGCACTATATATTCCAACAAACGTTGGTAGTGTGTAATTAAGATAACTGCATTATCCTTGCTCTTTAATTTATTTACACCACTAGCGACAATTCTTAAGGCATCAATATCCAAACCAGAATCGGTTTCATCTAAGATAGCCACCTTTGGTTCTAACATTGCCATTTGAAAAATTTCGTTTCTCTTTTTCTCGCCACCAGAGAAACCTTCGTTCAAAGATCTAGATAGGAACTTACGGTCGATTTCCAATAATTCAGATTTCTCACGAATTAATTTCAACATATCCTTGGCAGGCATGTCCTCTAAACCTTTTGCCTTACGAGATTCGTTAATGGCAGTTTTCATAAAGTTGGTTACAGAAACGCCTGGAATTTCCACTGGGTATTGAAAAGAAAGAAAAACACCTTTATGCGCTCTTTCTTCTGGAGATACATCCTCTAAATCTTCTCCGCTTAATTCAATAGACCCTTGGGTAACTTCAAAGTTCTCATTACCTGCAATTACAGAAGCCAATGTACTCTTACCTGAACCATTTGGTCCCATGATAGCATGCACTTCACCTGCTTTAACTTCTAGATTAATTCCTTTTAATATTTCCTTATCCTCTACACTAGCATGTAGATCTTTAATTTTCAACATAATATGTTACTTTAAATATTCTGGTGCCTATGGCTTTTTTTTAATATTGACTTTTCTTATCCTACAGAACCTTCTAAACTAATTTCCAATAGTTTTTGGGCTTCTACAGCAAATTCCATCGGTAGTTTGTTTAATACTTCTTTGCTGAAACCGTTTACAATCAATGCAATTGCCTTTTCAGTATCTATACCTCTTTGGTTACAATAGAAAATTTGATCTTCACCAATTTTACTAGTAGTAGCTTCATGCTCTATCATAGCGCTTTTGTTCTTTGCCTCAATGTACGGGAAGGTATGTGCACCACACTCGTTACCCATCAACAAAGAATCGCATTGAGAGAAGTTTCGTGCACCTTCTGCACGGCTGTTCACCTGTACCAGTCCACGGTAACTATTTTGGGATTTACCTGCAGAAATACCTTTAGAAATAATAGTACTCTTGGTGTTCTTACCAATATGAACCATTTTAGTTCCCGTATCTGCTTGTTGGTAATTGTTGGTTACTGCAATAGAATAGAATTCCCCTATGGAGTTATCTCCTTTTAAGATACAGGAAGGATATTTCCAGGTAACGGCAGATCCTGTCTCTACCTGTGTCCAAGAAACTTTGGCGTTCTTTTCTACCAATGCTCTTTTGGTAACAAAGTTGAATACTCCTCCTTTACCATCCTTTCCTCCAGGGAACCAGTTTTGTACCGTTGAGTATTTAATTTCCGCACCATCTAAAGCAATAAGCTCTACAACGGCTGCATGTAATTGGTTTTCATCTCTAGAAGGTGCAGTACAACCTTCAAGGTAACTTACATAACTATCTTCATCCGCAATAACCAAGGTACGCTCAAACTGACCTGTACCTGCTTGATTTATTCTAAAATAAGTAGAAAGTTCCATTGGGCAACGTACACCTTTTGGAATGTAACAGAAACTACCATCAGAGAAAACCGCAGAATTTAAGGCTGCGTAAAAATTATCTCTTTTTGGAACTACAGAACCAATATACTTTTTCACCAATTCTGGGTGATCTTTAATAGCTTCAGAAATGGAACAGAATATAATACCTTTTTCCGCCAAGGTCTTCTTAAATGTTGTTGCTACGGATACAGAATCCATTACAATATCAACCGCAACGTTTTGGAGTTTCTTTTGCTCGTCTACAGATATTCCCAACTTTTTGTACATCTCCAACAACTCTGGATCAACATCATCTAAAGTTTTGTTCGGATCTGCTTTCTTTGGGGCGGAGTAGTAAGATATCGCTTGAAAATCTGGTTTTTGATAATGTACATTAGCCCATTCTGGCTCTTCCATTTCTTTCCAGTACTTAAAAGCCTCTAATCTCCAAAGCGTCATCCATTCCGGCTCTCCTTTTTTCTTAGAAATAGCAATAACGATCTCTTCGTTTAAACCATTGGGAAACGTTTCGGATTCAATATCTGTATAGAAACCATACTCGTATTCTTTGGTTTCCAGTTCTTTCTTTAATTCTTCTTCTGTATATGCCATATATTTATAGTTAATAAGTTAAAAGATAACGAGTTAAAACTAACTACATCTCTTCTTAACATATTTAATATAGTTTGCTAGCTGCTTTGAAATTACCACAATTTGCGCTCTATACTCTATTAATTCCCTTTTATCAAAATATCCTATTTCCTCCATTACATTGAAAAGATTTCTCACTTCTCCTGAAGATCCTTTCACAAAATATAGGAACCTAATCAATTCCTTATCCGTTTCTCGTTCAAAACCTTCGGAAATATTATTTGAAATTGAAATTGTTGCTCTTCTTAATTGATCAACCATTGCAAAATCATTTTTCAGAGGCTGCCCTTCTAGCAATCTATAGATATTCCCTGTAAACGTTATCGATAATTTGTATACTTCTAAATCTTCAAAAGAACTATACATAACCACCTTTACTTATTTCCTTTTTTCTCTTTTTACTTTAATTTATAATGAAAAACTTTCGCCACAACCACAGGTTCTTTGTGCGTTAGGGTTGTTAAAAACAAATCCTTTTCCGTTTAGACCACCTGAGTATTCCAACACAGTTCCTACTAAATATAAAAAGCTTTTTTTATCTACGATAATTCGTACATTATTGTCTTCGAACACTTTATCAGCTTCATCTTTCTTATTATCGAAGTTTAACTCGTAAGATAATCCACTACACCCGCCACTCTTAACACCAACACGCACAAAATCTTTAGAAGCATCAAAACCCTCTTCTGTCATGAGGCTGATGACTTTCTGTTTAGCCGTTTCTGATACTTGAATCATAATATCTCGATTTAATCTAAAAATAGTTTACAAATATACGTTATAAGTAGGTTTTTACCATAGAACCTTACATTATTATAACGTATAAGTCAATAGAGAAATCCTATAATCAACTGTTGAAGGTTATTTAATTTTTAGAAGTACAAGGTCTGTATTTCCTTTAGAGGTCAAGGTATTAAAATCAGTACTTGCCGTTTCTCCCACCACCATTACACTTCCGTCCTCATTTTCAATGAGATCATATGCAAAATCCAGTCCCGACCCACCATAGGATTTCTCCCAGACCAATTCTCCTACACTGTTGGTTTTCACCAGCCAAATATCATTCTCACCATAATTAAACGAACTGTCCTTATCATCACTTTTTGAATTACCGGTAATGTAGAAACCGCCATCTTTACTCTGCACAACAGCTTGTGCCAGATCAAACTCCGATCCGCCATAGGTCTGCTCCCATACAAGGTTACCTTCGGCATCAATTTTAATCATCCACACATCAGACCCTCCATGATTGACCAATACATCTCCATTGTTACTAAATGTATTTCCTACCACAACATAACCATCATCTAAGGTTTTTGCTATATCATATGCAACCTCAATACCATCGCCCCCAAATGAATGCTCCCAAAGCAGATTGCCAAATGCATCTACCTTAACTACCCAGAACTCATAACTACCATTGGTGCTACTAACATCGTAATCATCACTTTCAGTAAAGCCGGCCATTACAAAACCACCATCATTACTCTGAACCACGCTGTGAGCACGGTCATTGTTTGTTCCACCAAAATAACCTCGCCACTGAATACTTCCATTTTCATCTATTTTGGTTCCCCAAAATTCACCCACCCCATGGCTGGTAAGACCGTTTCCTTTTTCAGTATTGCCGTCGGCCCTGGCCGAGGTAATATCTAAAAAACCCGTAAAAAAGTACCCACCTTGTGACGCCTCAAGAATATCGTATGAATGATCATGTCCAGAAAATCCGTAGCTGCTCTCCCATTCCAAAACACCTTGTGCATCTAATTTTAAAATCCAGTTGTCATGAAAACCTTGATTATTGGTAGCATCACCATCACTACTCATGGCATAACCCGTTAACGCATAACCCCCATCTGTAGTTTGAACCAAACTCTGACCGATATCGTCCATACTACCGCCATAAGTTTTGTTCCATTGTAAAACTCCGTTGGCATCAAATTTTAAAAACCAATAATCATTTTCTTCCTCAAACTTTGCAGCAATATCACCATCAATACTACCTGTATATCCTAAAACGGCAAAACCGCCATCGTTTGTTCCAATAATTGCCTGAGCACTTTCGTTTCCACTACCGCCAAAATTTTTGACCCAAACCAACTCCCCTACAAATTCAGATTCTAGCCCGTTAAAAGCAACTTCTGCATCTTCTTTTGCACAAGAAAAAACAACACACAGCACCAAGAACAAAAGAATTCGTCTTATCATCAGTTCGATTTTTTAATAATAAAGAAACCGCTATTGATATCGCTTACAACAATATTGGCACTTTCAAAATAAGGATAAACACTCCAAACACCTGAAAACTGCGTATTATCATTTTCAGGGTAGGTATCAAAATACCCTGTTTCAACAACTACACTGTTCTCAATTTCAGAAATATCCAAAATTCGCACACCAGCAGTATAATTGGCCAAGAAAAACTCATCTTGCAATACATAACCATTATGATCTATGGCATTCGTAGGACCTAAATACGTGTGATGCAACACGGGATTCTCTAAATCTGCCATATCAAAAATTAGCGTACGTGTTTGAAAACCTTGTCTCACCTCATCCAATTCATCACCTAGGATAAAAAAACGCTGATCTTCCGTAAACCAACCTTGGTGTGTATAGCCAATATTAGGATATGGCAATGTGGCCAAGGTTACCGGTGCACTCTTGTCCGATATATCCACGACTACCACTAAGTCTTCATTAGCACCCACAAATATTTCCGCCCCTTGATAATCAGCATCAGGTCCATTATATGTAATCACCTGGGCATCATGCGTATAGCCATTCAAACCCCAACCACCTGCAAGTACAGGAACAATAGGATTTTGTAGATCAAGAAAATGCACTCCGCCGTTAAACTCATCATCCCTATCTGTACCGACCGGATAGGCAAAACCAGAGGTTTCATTTATTACGATGTTATGTGCATTTCCAAGTCCGGTATAACGCCCGTCAGCCGTAAATTCTTGGGGAGGGCCAACAACATTTCGCAACCGCTTTAAATCAAACACCTGAACACCATGACCATTAGCCTCTGAGACCACATAAGCAAAATCTTCATACACTTTTACATCTCTCCAGGAACTGGCAGTTGTAGCTGTTGGTAGTTTTCCTAAGTACATGGGGTTTTCAGCATCGGAAATATCTATAAATACCATACCATTATCCAAGCCCATTATGGCATACTCCTTACCTGTTTCGGCATCGGTCCACCCCCATATATCATTAGCCTCGCTAGCAGAAAAATCGTCCAAAGAAATATGCGCTACCAAATCATAGCCATTGCAAGGGTAAATACCTGCCATTCCATTATTGCATGGTATACTTCCAATTTCGTTAGGTATGTTGGAAGGCGTTTCATTTTCTACCTCATCGTCTAGCTCTAAATTGGCGCTATCATCTGAAGAACAGCTAAAAAGCAAAGAAAATGTTAAAAACCAAATCACCTTTTTCATGCAATCAATTTATAGTCAACACTTAAAGATACTAAATGCATTCATACAGAATGTATTAAATCCGTTAACCATTTAAATTTCAAAAGAAATCGATTATCTTCATTACCGAATCAAACAACAACAACTTATGTCAAACAACAAAATCAACGACAAAAAGAACACCCGCCGAAAATTTATGAAGAATACCGGTATGGCGGCAGCCGGTTTTATGATCGTACCAAGACATGTACTTGGAGGAACGGGCTTTATTGCTCCCAGCGATAAACTTAACATTGCAGGTATTGGCGCAGGAGGTAAAGGGCAAAGCGATATTGCATCGTTTGCCGAGAGCCCCAACGTTAACATTGTTTCGCTTTGTGATGTAGATGATAGACAAGCGGTTACTTCTAGAGAAAACTTCCCAAAAGCCAGTTATTACAAGGATTTTAGGGAAATGCTAGATAAAGAAGGTAAAAACATTGATGCCGTTTCTGTTTCTACCCCCGATCACAACCACGCCGTTGCAGCTTACCAGGCAATGTCAATGGGCAAACACGTGTATGTACAAAAACCTTTGACCCATGATATTTGGGAAGCAAGAATGTTAACAGAGGCTGCCAAAAAATTCAAAGTTGTTACTCAAATGGGTAACCAAGGTGGTTCTGGTGACGGTGTACGTACCATGAAAGAAATTTATGATACCGGAATTATAGGGGAGGTACATACCGTAAAATGTTGGACCAACAGAGCAATTTGGCCACAGGCATTACAAACACCAACTAAAAAAGATCGTGTTCCTAAAGGTCTAAACTGGGATCTTTGGTTAGGTACCGCACAAATGCGAGATTATAACAATGCCTACCTACCATTTGATTGGAGAGGTTGGTCAGATTTCGGTACAGGTGCACTAGGTGATATGGCCTGCCATATTATGGATCCGGTATATAGAATTCTTCCAATTTTATATCCTGATACCGTAGAGTGTAGTGTATCTGACTCCTTCAGTGGCAATTTCCAATATAAAGATTACCCTAAAAGTTTCCCGAATTCCAGTAAAATACATTTAAGCTACCCAAGAACGGATGGCAAAGGAAAAATAAAAGTAACCTGGATGGATGGCGGACTATTACCTGAAAGACCAGAGGAACTAGGTGATGATGAAGCTTTAGGAAACTGGGATGGTGGTGTATTGTTCATAGGTACCAAAGGAAAGTTAATGGCAGATTGTTATGGTGCAAATCCGCGTTTACTTCCACTGAGCCTAAACGAACAGTTTGAAGTTGAACAAACCATTGCTCGTGTACCAGAAGGGCACTACTTACAATGGGTAAACGCTTGTATGGCCGGTTACGGTAATGCAGAGACCAGTTCATCCTTTGATTATGCCGGACCATTTACAGAAAGTATCCTAATTGGTAACTTGGCATTAAAATCTTATTTTGAAGTAGACCCTACGGTAGAGAACCAAAGCTTTTGGGGCGGTGGCAAACAATACCACGGTAGAAAACGCTTACAATGGGATGCCGCAAATATGAAAATCACTAATTTTGAACCCGCAAATAAATACGTAAAACGCACCTATAGAGATGGTTATTCTTTAGGATAAGCACGCAACAACTTTATAATTTCAGTACTAAGACCGATGCTTTTCAGCTTCGGTCTTTTTTATGCCATACATCTTATTTTACTTCTTATTTTTGCAACATGCTAGAAGATAAAGAACAAGAAAGAACATCATTGGAGAAATTGGGCGAATTTGGGCTCATTGAACACCTTACCAAGGGTTTTGAAATAAAACAAGCATCTACACTCAAAGGAATTGGTGATGATGCCACAGTTTTAGATTTCAAGGATAAAAAGACTGTAATAAGTACCGATCTTTTAATTGAAGGCGTTCATTTTGATCTTGCCTATATGCCATTGAAGCATTTAGGGTATAAATCTATCATGGTAAACCTATCCGATATTTATGCCATGAACGCTACGGCTACTCAAGTAACCATTTCTATTGCAGTCTCTAATAGATTTCCGCTAGAAGCTCTTGAAGAATTATATGCTGGCGTAGCTACGGCATGCAAAACATATAATGTTGATTTAGTGGGTGGTGACACTACCTCTTCCAAAACAGGTTTAATGATCAGTGTTACGGCCATAGGTATTGCCAATGAAGAAGATATTGCTTACCGTTCAGGTGCACAACCAAACGATTTATTGGTTGTATCCGGTGATTTGGGTGCGGCATATATGGGCTTGCAAGTTCTGGAAAGGGAAAAAGAGGTTTTTAAAGTAAACCCTAATAGTCAACCCGATTTAGAACCTTATTCTTATATCGTAGAGCGACAGTTGAAGCCTGAAGCAAGAAAGGATATACCTGAGTTATTAAAACAATTGGAAGTTCATCCTACATCAATGATAGATATTAGCGACGGTCTATCCTCAGAAATTCTTCATTTGAGTAAAAGTAGCGGATTGGGAATTGACTTGTACGAAGACAAAATTCCTTTAGACCCTACCGTAATATCTGCATGTGAAGAATTCAAGATAGACAGTACCCTTGTAGCGTTAAGCGGTGGCGAAGACTATGAGCTATTGTTCACTATTGACCAAAAAGAATTCCCAAAAATTAAAGGCAATCCTAACCTTACCGTCATAGGGCATACCACGGGAAAAGACGAAGGGGCTTACTTAATTTCTAGGAATAATACGAAGATTCCGTTAACCGCGCAGGGTTGGAATTCATTTGACTAATAAATACCTATTATGACTATGCTACCTGTTGTTGAGTAGCCGTATGTCTTCTTTGGTAAATATGTTCTAATGTTCTATTGATATCTTGTAATTCAGGTGTCAATATAGACAGGTTGCCACTTACGTCTGTGGTTACTTCTTTTTGACAATGAATACATTTGTACTCCTTAATGTGCGATGTCACTTTCTTAGAAATGGAATAGTGATGGCCAAAGATGCTGCAGAATATTTTTTTCATGCTGTAGGTTTTATTGCAAGAATTCCGATTTGGGTGATCGAGAAAATGCGGTTAATATATTAGGTTGAAACTTCAGGAAATTAGCATACGCTTATTTTCCTTTTGTTAAAGTACAGTATATTAAAGGACTGAACCACTAATTGTTGTGAGTTTCACCTATGCTGTTGTCAATGCTCTTTTTTTTGCGGTTTCAAAAAATGAAAAAGCTTGGCTTACCTGTTATTTAATAATCTTTCACTTAATTTGTACCTATGTTTAAAAAGAAGGAAACCCTTGTAACCGCCTTTGCTCTATTCTCTCTTTTTTTTGGAGCGGGCAATCTTATTTTACCTCCCCTATTAGGGTTTAATTCTGGAAATCAATGGTTGGTAGTTACTATCGGTTTTGGACTCTCTGCCGTGGCCATTCCCGTTCTCGGAATTTTGGCTCATGCAAAATTACAGGGTTCCCTTATAGACTTTGGCAATAAGGTCTCACCTATTTTCAGCTTAGTATATGCATTTTTCATATACGCTATTGCCATAGCACTCCCCAGCCCTAGAACAGCATCTGTAACGCATGAAATGGCCATTCAGCCATTTTGGGATATATCTTCTTGGTTTACCAGCAGCATCTATTTTGCTTTTGTGTTATTGTTTGCGCTTAACCGTTCTAAAATATTGAATATACTGGGCAAGATATTGACGCCGGCTATCATTTTAATTCTTCTTTTGGTAATAGGAATAACGATTTTCTCTTTCCCCTTTGATTTTGGAAGCACTACGATTGCCAGTCCGTTTGCCAACGGAATACTGGAAGGCTACCAAACATTCGATGCTATTGGCGCTGTAGTTGTTGGGGGGGTAATCATCATATCCATTAACCTAAAATATGTTGATGCAACCTATGAGGAAAAGAAAACATTAATTAGAAATGCTGCCTGGTTTGCCGGTTTGGCCTTGTTTTTAATTTATATGGGGCTTATTCTTTCTGGAGCCTTGTCTCATGCTGTTTTTAATGCAGAAACTACCAGAACCGAAATATTATCCGGTTTAGCAAAACAGAGTTTAGGTAACATCGGTAATTTGTTCTTAAGTATACTGGTAGGTTTAGCATGTTTTACCACCGCAGTAGGTATCGTAACCGGAACGGCAGATTTTGTAGCATCAAGATTTAATGAGTCAAAATCGGCATATACCATTATGGCTATTATTGGTAGTGTATTAGGTGTTCTCGTTGGTCAGTTCAATGTAGCTTATATTATTGCCGTAGCCATACCCTCTTTAATGTTCATTTACCCCATTACCATTATACTCATTGTTTTGAATGTAGTGCCAGATAAATATGCATCGTCTTTGGTATTTAGAGCGGTAACCATAGCCACCATACTATTTAGTATTCCTGATTTCTTGGGAAGTATTAGAGCAGTAACACCTGAAGCAAATACGTTTTCGTGGATTCCGCTTCAGCAGTATAGTTTAGGCTGGGTCTTGCCAGCTTTGATTGTGTTCGTAATTTTCAATATTTATATAAACGCCAACAAAAAATAAATTACTGAAAACTTATTTCATCTAATTCATACCCAAAAACCAAACCTTCGCCATTTGGTTTCCGTAAGTGAGGTATACTAAAAAATTAGATTATGAAAATTTCAAATACGATTAAACTTGCCACTCTTGCCTTAACTTTAGGACTTACTACTTCATCCTTCGCTCAAGATGGTGCTATGGAAATGAAGAAGGACAAGAAAATGATGAAAAAGGAAAAAATGATGATGGAGACCAAAATGGTCGGTGGCGCTGAAATGTACCCTAATAAAAACATCATTGAAAATGCAGTGAACTCAAAAGACCACACAACTCTAGTTGCAGCAGTAAAAGCAGCAGAATTAGTAGAAACTTTAAAAGGTGAAGGTCCGTTTACAGTTTTTGCTCCTACAAATGAAGCATTTGAGAAATTACCAAAAGGGACTGTTGAGACCTTGTTAATGGCTGAAAACAAAGCGAAATTACAATCGATTTTAACATACCATGTAGTTGCTGGAAAAGTCAGCGCTATGGATTTAATGAAGATGATTAAGGATGGTAACGGAAAAGCTGAATTAACTACAGTAAACGGTGGCACTTTAACCGCAATGCTAAAAGGAAAGAAGGTTCAATTAAAAGATGCCGCGGGTAATATATCTACTGTGACAATTGCAGATGTAAACCAATCAAATGGAATAATTCATGTTATTGATGCCGTGGTTTTACCAGGTATGTAAGAATTAATATTCCCCCAATTTATAGGAACGGCCCATTAAAAATGGGCCGTTCTTTTTTTTAAAAATCTATTTCTAAACTAATAGGGCAATGATCACTGCCCATAATCTGATCATGAATTTCGGAGGACTTTACTTTGTCCCAAATAGATTCACTTACCAAAAAGTAGTCTAAACGCCAGCCCACGTTTCTACCCCTTGCACCACCACGTGCACTCCAAAAAGTATATTTATTGAACGTAGTAGGGTGTAGTTTTCTAAAACTATCAACTAAATTAACCTCTTTCAACATATGGTCAAACCCATCTATCTCCACTTGGGTAAATCCAGAAGTTTTGTTGTAATTACTTTTGGGGTTGGCTAAATCGTTCTCAGTATGTGCCACGTTAAAATCACCTGTAATGATCAAAGGTTTTGATTTTGAAAGCTCTTTTAGGTAATTGGTAAAATCTTTATCCCATCCTGCACGGTAATCCAATCTTTTTAGTCCACTACCACTATTTGGAATATAGACGTTCACCAAATGAAAGTGTTCAAATTCAGAATGGGTAATCCTTCCTTCTAAATCATGAATTTCTACCCCCATATTCTTGTTGAACGCCACGGGTTTCTTTTTAGAAAGAATTCCGGTACCAGAATATCCTTTTCTTTCGGCACTATTACTAAACAGTTCATAATCTGTAATTTCTTTCAATGCTTCGGCAATCTGATCATCTTGCGCTTTGGTTTCTTGAACACAAAACACATCGGCATCAAATTCCTTAACAATATCCTCAAATCCCTTTTTAACCGAAGCCCTAATTCCATTAACGTTCCACGATACTAATTTCATGCTTGCTATTTAGTTGTTCATTAATTCCTCTATCTCATCTGCCTTAATCGGAATATTCGCCATTAAGTTAAAAGGTTCTCCTTTTTCTTGAATAACCACATCATCTTCTAAACGAATACCCATATTTTCCGCAGGTATATAAATACCCGGCTCTACTGTAAATACCATATTGGCTTTCATTGGTGTTTTCAAAGCCCCATAATCATGCGTATTCAAACCAATATGGTGACTTGTACCGTGCATGAAGTATTTCTTGTATGCAGGCCATTCGGGATTTTCATTTTGTACATCGGCTTTATCCAACAAACCAAGACCTAAAAGTTCTGAGGTCATTATTTTACCACATTCCTTGTGATATTCTGCCCAAAGCGTACCCGGTACCAACATTTTAGTAGCATCGTCTTTTACACGTAAAACAGCATTGTACACCTCTTTTTGGCGTTTGGTAAATTTTCCGCTTACAGGTATAGTTCTAGTAAGATCACTAGAATAATTGGCATATTCCGCAGCAGTATCCATCAAAATTAAGTCACCTGCATTACATGGTTTATTATTCTCCAGGTAATGTAAAACATTAGCATTATTACCAGATGCAATAATTGGCGGATAAGCAAAACCTTTAGATTTGTTTCTTATGAACTCATGCAGCAACTCAGCCTCAATTTCATACTCCATTACCCCTGGTTTCACAAAACTTAGTAGTCTTCGAAATCCCTTTTCAGTGATATTACATGCCGTTTGCATAATATCAATTTCCTCAGGCTCTTTTATACCTCTAATTTCCTGCAAAATAGGATTACTCTTTGCTACGCGATGAGCAGGATATTCACGCTTACATTTTTCAATAAACCGATCTTCTCTAGTCTGCGTTTCTACCGCCTGCCTGTAATGTTCGTTTGTATTGAAATAAATAGTCTCGGCTTCGGTCATTAGATCGAAGAAGATTTTATCAAAATCTTGCAACCAACAAATGGTTTCTATACCAGAGACTTCCGTAGCTTTTTCTTTGGTTAATTTTTCACCTTCCCAAATGGCAATATGCTCATTGGTTTCACGAACAAACAAAACTTCGCGATGTTTTTTATTAATGGCATCGGGAAACAACACCAGTATCGTTTCTTCTTGATCAGCACCGGATAGGTAAAATATATCTCTATGTTGCTCAAAAGGCAAAACACTATCGGCTCCTATCGGGTAAATATCGTTAGAGTTAAAAACTGCAATACTTTTAGGTTGCATGCGGTCCATAAACTTCTTACGGTTCTTTATAAATAGGGAGTTAGGTATTTGATCGTATTTCATGAATTTATATTTTGATATAAAATTACGCATTATGTGTTGTTTCCTTAAAAAATAGGGCATGGAATTATAAAATTTACAAGAATGTTAGCACAACTTCTTAGCTACAAAATGGCTAACTTGTATACCTAAACCAAACAAAGACAACTCATGAGAAAAATTGCTTACCTCATCTTAGGTGCACTATGCCTACAGGCATGTTCAGAAACACCAAAAGAAGAAACACAATCCGATCTTTTTGCCCGTATTGATACCGAAATAAAACAAAATTCCAAAGGCTATAACACATTAAAGGAAGCTACAGAAACTATAGGTCATAGGTTAACAGGATCAACCAACGGTGCACAAGCAGAAGAATACACCTATAACAAATTCAAGGAATATGGTTTTGAAGATGTTGTTTATCAAACTTTTGAAGTTGAGGCATGGGCAAGAGGCGAAGTTACTTTAACCATCAACGAGGATGATATTAAGGTAGTGACCTTAGGTCATGCACCTGTAGAGGCACACGTTACCGGTGAAATTGTAGACATGGGCAATGGACTAGATGCAGACTACGCTGCCAACCCAGATGCCGTAAAAGGAAAAATAGCTTTGGTATATATTAATATTCTACCAGGTAGCGAAGAAGGGTTAAGCAATTTACACCGTAGCGAGAAAACGGCTTTAGCCATAAAATATGGTGCTATTGGTATTATTATCATTAACCAAGTGGACCATGGTGTTCTATTAACAGGCACCGCATCGGTAACAGGAGAGTTGATTCCAATACCTGCTGTATGTATTGGCAAGGAAGATGGCATGGCATTAAAAGAAACGTTGAAGACCAAAAAAGCTACCGCCAAAATTGACATGACCAATACAAGCGATATAATTAAGGCAAGAAACGTAGTTGCAACATTACCAGGTACGGAAATACCTCAAGAAGAAATTGTCATTGGTGGTCATTTAGATTCTTGGGATCTGGCTACCGGTGCCATAGATAATGGTATTGGTTCATTTGCAGTGCTTGATATTGCAAGGGCATTCAAGGCTAATAATCTTCAGCCAAAAAGAACCGTGAAGTTTGTTATGTTCATGGGAGAGGAACAAGGTTTACTAGGTTCTAAATATTTGGTAGAACAAGCTGTTGAAAACAATACCATTGAGAACATTAAATATATGATGAACCTAGATATGTCCGGTAACCCAATAGGTATAAATGCTGGCGGTAAATTAGATAATGAACAGTTTTTTAAAGATTTAGGTGCTGCCATTCAAAAACAGGATACTATTTATCAAAACAAATTCTCCAACAGATCAGGGCTACATAGCGATCACCAACCATTTATGCTTGAGGGAGTTCCCATTTTATCGGTACACAGTAATTTAGACCGTTCTATCTACGGATGCTACCATTCTGATTGTGACGATTTTCATTTGGTGAATGAAGACCATATGAAAAATACGGCACGTTTTGGCACAATGATGCTGTATACTCTGGCAAATGCCGATACTTTACCAGCAACAAAAATGGATAGTGAAACTACTAAAGAATTCATGATTAAAAATGATTTAAAAGAGAAATTGATCATTGGCAACGAATGGAAATGGGAAGAGTAATCTCCATCAAAAGAATATTATTAAGGCAGGGCATTGTACCCGCATTACTCTGCCTTTCTTTTTTAGCAGGATGCTCTCAGCAGCCTGAAGAAAAACCAGTAGATTATTTTGAGCTTGTTCGTCCAGAATTCACGGGTCAGCTTGCCTCTGAAACTACAGATTTTGTAGAAGATTATTGGCGTGTTGTGGGCAACACCGGTTTTAATAAAACAATTCACCTTATTGCAGATAGTCTTAAAGCAGCAGGTTATGTATTAGAAGAGAAAGCAAAAACTGGTGATCGGTTTACCTACCGTATTGAAAAGCGAGCAATGAGCCGCCAAACTTGGGAACCTGTTTCGGCATCACTACAAATTGTAGGTCAAGAAATGCCCTTGCTACTTTCACAAACCAATAGGAACATGACTTATTTAAATTCAGCTTCTACCCCAAAAGAAGTTATTGAGGCAGAAATTGTATGGGTAACATCTGTTGAAGATATGGAGTCCGCCTCCTTGAAAGGCAAAGTAGTTTTTGCAGAAATGAGTGCTAGAAAATTGTACAAAACCGCAGTGAAAAACGGGGCAATAGGAATTCTCACCTATGACAACCCAGGGTATTTACAACCAGAGAAAAATACCACTTCAATTCAATTTAGAAGTCTTCCTTCACCATCTGATAGTGATTTCTGGGGCATTGCCCTGTCATATGAAGCAAAAGAAAAATTAGTGGCGCAACTTAAAACAGGAAATACCGAAGTTCTAGTAAAGATAGAAACCAAAAGATATCCATCCGAAGAACTGACCATTGTTGCAGATATTAAAGGAAGTGAATTGCCCAATGAACGTTTGGTGTACAGCGCACATGTTCAAGAACCCGGTGCCAATGACAATGCAACGGGTGTTGGCACGCAATTAGAAATGGCTAAAACCGCAGCCAAATTATTCGGCGAAAATAAAATAGCATTTAAAAGAACCATGACTTTTTTATGGGGCGATGAAATTGTTTCTACCAACCGGTATATTCAAGAAAATCCAGAGCGTGCAAAAGGAATTAAATGGGGAATTAGTCTTGATATGGTAGGCGAAAATACTGCAATAACAGGCGGCACTTTCTTGATTGAAAAAATGCCAGACCCAAGTGCCATTTGGACTCGTGGCAATGATAAACACAGTGAATGGGGCGGTGATGTTTTAAAGTTAGAAGACATGAAACCACACTATTTAAATGATTTTATAACATCGACCTTTACAAAACAGGGCGAATTTGCGAATTGGGTGGTAGAAACCAACCCGTTTGAAGGTGGCAGTGATCACACTCCGTTTTTACAAGCTGATATTCCCGGACTTTTACTTTGGCATTTTACAGACCAATTTTACCATACCGATAACGACCGTATAGATAAGGTTTCACAAGAAACCATGAAAAATGTGGGTACTGCGGCACTAGTGAGCGGACTCACCCTAGTAAATTCATCTACGGCATTTGCCTTAGAACAAATATCCTTATTGGAACAAAAAGCCATAGACCGTTTACAAACTGAGTTTCAGTTAAGTGTAAACGCAATTAAGGATGGCAACGCCATTGAGAATGAAAAAGCTATTCTAGAAGCTTGGGAAGATTGGTACGTTAAAGCCATCTCAACCGCCAGCGATGTTGTTTCAAAATCAAATGGCGATATTAAAAACGCCATTAAAGAATCACAATCAAGGGTATCGTTAAAATCACAAGAATTGATCAAGAAATTGAAAACCAGCTCTAAAAACTAATCAGTAACTTACCATCTGCAGTATCAAAAACATTATAATGAAACAGTTTTATTTCCTATTACTAACCGGTATTTCAATAGTATCGGCACAGGTTCAACCAACTACATCAGAAAAAATAGATGAATCATTGATTGCCAAACAGGCTATGGATGCCAATTCACTGGTCAAAAATATTCCATTAAAAAATGTAGGTCCGTCTGTAATGAGTGGTCGTGTAGTAGATTTAGCGGTCAACGACAACAACCCAACAGAATATTACGTAGCATACGCTTCTGGTGGATTGTGGTACACCAACAATAACGGTAACACCTTTACTCCGGTAATGGATGAAACCCAAACCCAGAATCTTGGCGACATTACGGTTCATTGGCAAAGCGGAACCATTTGGGCAGGTACAGGAGAAAATAACTCATCACGTTCATCATACGCCGGTATCGGAATTTTAAAGTCTACCGATAAGGGTAAAACCTGGCAACATATGGGCTTATCAGATTCGCACCATATTGGGCGCATTATAGTAAATCCTGATAATGCAAATGAAGTAACCGTAGGCGTTACCGGTCATTTATATTCTCCTAACAAAGAACGCGGCATTTACAAAACCTCAGATGGCGGTAAAACTTGGAAAAAAACTTTATTCATTGATGACAATACAGGCATCATCGATGTTGCGGTTTCCCCTAATAATTATCAGATACAATACGCGGCAGCATGGCAAAAAGATAGAAAAGCATGGAATTTTAACGGCAGCGGTGAAGGTTCTGGCATTTATAAAAGTACAGATGCCGGCACCACATGGACAAAAATTTCAACACCCTCAAACGGATTTCCTACGGGAGAAGGAGTTGGTAGAATTGGCTTGGCCGTTTTTGATGACAACATTCTTTATGCAGTTCATGACAATCAATTTAGAAGAGAAAAATCCAAAGAAAAAAAGGAGAAACAGTCGGGCTTAACAAAAGATGATTTCAAATCGCTCTCCAAAGAACAGTTCTTGAAGCTGAACGACAAAGAGCTGAACGAATTTCTAAAAACCAATAATTTTCACGAAAAATATAGAGCTGCCAATGTCAAGCAAATGGTTCGTAGTAATGCCATACAACCGGCAGACTTAGCGTTGTATTTAGAAGATGCCAACAGTATGTTGTTCGATACTCCGGTTATTGGTGCAGAAGTCTACCGAAGTAATGATGGCGGTAAAACTTGGTCAAAACAAAACGAAGACTATATAGACGATCTTTTTTATAGCTACGGCTACTATTTTGCCCAGGTTACAGTTGACCCCAATAATGTTGATGCCATTTACTTAGCCGGCGTACCCATTATAGCATCTAAAGATGGCGGCAAAACATATACATCAATAAATGGTGACAACGTTCATGCAGATCACCATGCGTTATGGATCAATCCAAAATTACCTGGGCATCTCATTAATGGAAATGATGGCGGAGTTAACACGAGCTACGATGACGGTAAAAATTGGTTTAAGAACAACTCTCCCACGGTTGGTCAGTTTTATGCCATTGCCGTAGATCATGAAAAACCATATAACATATATGGCGGATTACAAGATAACGGAGTTTGGATGGGACCACACAATGCAGAGGAAAACAGTGAATGGCAGCAAACAGGGCAATACCCTTGGAAATCTATTTTAGGCGGAGATGGTATGCAGGTAGAGATTGACGATCGCAACGCTAATATCGTTTACACGGGATATCAATTCGGAAATTATTTTAGAATCGATTTAGAAAAAGACCAAAGAAATTATATTCAACCAAAACATGAGCTAGGCGAGGCTCCTTACCGTTTCAACTGGCAAACTCCTATTTTACTTTCTCCCCATAACCAAGATATTTTATATATGGGCAGTAATAAAATGCATCGTTCCTTAAATAAAGGAGACACATGGGAAACTATTTCAGCTGACCTGACACAAGGAGGAAAACAAGGTAATGTAGCCTATGGTACCTTGACAACAATTTCTGAATCTACCTATAAATTCGGATTGTTATATACCGGTAGTGATGATGGTTTAATTCAACGAACTGATAACGGTGGTGGTAGTTGGATAACCGTATCTAATAACCTACCTCAAAATTTATGGGTAAGCAAGGTCATTGCATCAAAACATAACGAAAATAGAGTATATGCTACATTAAACGGATACCGTTCAGACGACTTTACTCCCTATGTTTTTGTAAGTGATGACAAAGGGTCTACATGGAAAAACATTTCTAATAACATACCTACATCTGCCGTGAATGTTATAGTAGAAGACCCGGAAAATGAAAACCTTTTATTTGTTGGTACGGATAATGGCTTATACGTTTCATTGGATAGGGGAACAACATGGCAGTCTTTCCAAAATGGAATGCCCTATGTTGCCATTCATGATTTAGTCATACAACAAGATGCTAAACATTTAGTGGTGGGTACGCATGGTAGAAGTATTTATACCGCAAATATCGCTGCGCTTCAAAATTTGACTTCAGAAGTTCAGAACAAAGCACTGCACGTATATGCCATAGAAAATATTAAACATTCTTCACGTTGGGGTAATTCTTGGAGCTCTTGGTCAAAACCTAGAACACCAGGATTAGACATCACCTTCTACTCTGATAGTGATGATGTGTATGAAGCCAAAATAATATCTTCAGATGATATCGTAGTGAGTAAAACTGAAATTATTGCAGACAAAGGTTTAAATGTTTTATCCTATGATGTTGCTTTCTCTAAAATTGGCAAGATGAATTACCTTAAAAAACACAAAACCGTTTTAAAACAAGCTGATAATGGGAGCACCTACCTACCAAAAGGAACCTATACCATAGAAATCAAAGGAAACGGAACTGTTGAAAAAGCAACTTTTGATATAGAATAGCACAATGAAAATAGTAGATTGGAACGAGCTATCGGAACTAGGTGTTAGCCATGACCCAAGTATTAGGAAAAAGACATTGATAAATCGTGGTGAAATACCACAATTAATGATGTACGGTACCGCTGTTTTCAAGCCTGGTCAAAAAGTTGAGCTTCATAAACATGATACTATGTTTGAAGTTTTTCATATACAGACCGGTAAAGCCGTATTTACTATTTCAGGAAAGGATTATGAGGTTGGCCCTGGAAAATGCATTACTATAGCCCCTGGTGAAATACATGGCCAACACAACCCATTTGACCAAAATGTAACTTGGACTTATTTTGGAATAGCTACGGATTAAAAATTATTATTTATGGAACTCACTTTAGGCATACCAGCACTACTTTTCCCTGCCATTTCATTGACAATGTTGGCATACAATGCAAGATACTTGGCTATTGCCGCATTAATACGCCAATTACATCAAAAATATCAAGAAACGGCATCGCAATCCGTTGGCCTACAAGTTCAAAAATTACGTAAACGCCTCACCATTATAAAAAACATGCAAGCCACTGCGATCTTCAGTTTTTTATTGGCAGTAATTACAATGACCCTTATTTATGTAGAACTTACATTTTGGGCAAATTTGATATTTAGCATTAGTTTATTTGCGCTAATGGTGTCTTTGGTCTTATCCTTGATCGAGGTGCAGCTATCGACAAAAGCACTAGAAATTCAGCTAAAGGATATGGAGAACTAATGGAGCTACTTGTTTAAAGAACCCCAAACTAATTACCTTACCGTTCGTCGATGTTTTTATAAGCTATTTAACTAATATCCAGTATATTTGCCGTCCGATAATTAATTGGCATGAAAAAAGTTCGAGATCTCGAATTAATTAATCAAATACGGGAAATAAGGGAGTTTGAATTTGGCGTATTCTATTTCTTTAAAGGCGGTATTGTTATTTCTGAAATGCACGAAGGCGTTCTCTTCAGATGGGATAATGCAAAAAAAGCCGTTTATGCCGCTCAAGAAATTTACGACGATCATATTCCATTCATTTATATTGCCAATAGAATCAATAGATATCATGTAGCTCCTTTTGACTGGTTCAAGTTCTACAAAAATAGGTTTGATATGCAACATATTGCTGCGGTAGGTCCTTTAAAAGGTCATGCGTTAAGCATGTTCTTAAAAAAATTAATCTTCCCAAAAAGGATAAAAAGGTTCGTAGATTTAGACAAAGCTGTGGCTTGGGCAACTGAAATTTCCGAAAAATCTACAGAATCAGTAAATTAACATTATAATTTTGTTGAAAGAATAATTATTTGAAAGCCTTATTTACAAAAAAATCTTAAACATCTTCAAAATAGATTTTATAATCAGTCTAAATAGACATACTAAATCCTGTTAATTCTTGTTAATAACTAGCTTGTGATGTAAATTCGCATATAAAATTATCAACTAATGAGCGGATTTTTTAAATCTTCGATTGGTAGAAAGTACGCAATGGCACTTTCTGCTTTCTTTTTAATGTTTTTTCTACTTCAGCATTTTGCAATTAACATTTTATCGGTTTTCAGTCCTAATGCCTTCAATGAAGCTTCGCACTTTATGGGTACATTTTGGGCCGTACAATATGTTCTGCAGCCTGTTTTAATTTTCGGTGTAATCTATCATTTTGTGATGGGTTTCATCTTAGAAGCCAAAAACAGAAGTGCTAGGGTAAAAAAATACGCAAAAAACAATGGTGCTGCCAATTCATCATGGATGAGCCGTAATATGATTTACAGCGGTTTGTGCATTTTGGCATTTTTGGTACTTCACTTTATTGATTTCTGGATTCCAGAAATCAATACAAAATATATTCAAGGCGATATGTCTGGTTTATTGGGTAACGGTGAAGGCTTTCGATATTATGAGGAACTTGCCCATAAGTTTGAAAGCCCATTACGTGTTGGCGCTTATGTAATCGCCTTCGTATTCTTATCGTTACACCTAATGCATGGCTTTAGTTCTGCATTTCAGTCTGCCGGTGCAACGAGCATGAGAAAAGAAAAATTACAATTGTTTGGTAAAGCGTATGCTATAATAATTCCATTAGGATTTATTTTCATTGCACTTTTTCATCATTTTAATCATCATTAATACCTATTACTTATGTCTGTATTAGACTCAAAAGTACCTAAAGGTCCGTTGAAAACGAAGTGGACCGATTATAAGAACCATATAGATTTGGTAAACCCTGCCAACAAACGTAATATAGATGTTATTGTAGTTGGAACAGGATTGGCGGGTGGTTCTGCTGCTGCAACTTTAGCAGAATTAGGCTATAATGTAAAAACATTTTGCTATCAAGATTCTCCAAGAAGGGCACACTCTATTGCTGCACAAGGTGGTATTAACGCAGCAAAAAATTACCAAGGTGATGGTGATTCTACATACCGTTTATTTTACGATACCGTAAAAGGTGGTGATTACCGTTCAAGAGAAGCAAACGTATATAGATTAGCAGAAGTTTCTGCAAATATTATTGACCAGTGTGTGGCACAAGGGGTTCCTTTTGCACGTGATTATGGCGGACTACTAGACAACCGTTCATTTGGTGGTGTATTGGTTTCAAGAACTTTTTACGCCAAAGGTCAAACCGGACAACAATTATTATTAGGTGCTTATTCTGCAATGAACAGACAAATTGCCCGTGGTAAAATTACCCCGTTCAATCGTCATGAAATGTTAGATGTAGTAAAAGTTGATGGTAAGGCTCGTGGTATTATTGCCCGTAACTTGGTTACCGGTGAAATTGAGCGCCACTCTGCACATGCAGTAGTAATTGCCTCTGGTGGATATGGTAATGTATATTTCCTGTCGACCAACGCAATGGGATCTAACGCAACGGCTGCTTGGAAAATCCATAAAAAAGGAGCGTTCTTTGCCAACCCTTGCTATACTCAAATTCACCCAACCTGTATTCCACGCTCAGGTGACTATCAGTCTAAATTGACTTTGATGTCAGAATCTTTACGTAACGATGGTCGTATTTGGGTTCCTAAAAATATGGACGATGTAATTGCTATTCGCGAGGGCAAAAAGAAACCTACAGATTTATCTGAAGACGAAAGAGATTATTACTTAGAAAGAAGATACCCTGCATTTGGTAACCTAGTACCACGTGATGTTGCATCAAGAGCAGCAAAAGAACGTTGTGATGCCGGTTATGGTGTAAATGCTACCGGTGAAGCTGTTTATTTGGATTTTGCCTCTGCTATTGAAAGATATGGTAAAGAGCAAGCTAAAATTCATAACATCAACAATGCTTCTGCTGACAAAATATATGAACTAGGTGCGGCTATAGTAAAAGCGAAATACGGTAACCTTTTTCAGATGTACGAAAAAATCGTAGATCAAGATCCGTACAAAACACCAATGATGATTTACCCTGCAGTACACTATACCATGGGTGGTGTTTGGGTTGATTATAATTTAATGACTACTGTTGATGGTCTTTACTGTATTGGTGAAGCTAACTTCTCTGATCACGGTGCCAACAGGTTAGGTGCCTCTGCGTTAATGCAAGGTCTTGCAGACGGTTATTTTGTATTACCATATACCATTGGCGATTACTTATCCAATGAAATTAGAACAGGTAAAATTGCTACTGATTCCCCTGAATTTGATGAAGCAGAAAAATCTGTAAAAGATAGAATTGATTTCTTTATCAATAATAAGGGACAACATTCTGTTGATTATTACCACAAGAGACTAGGTAAGATTATGTGGGATAAATGTGGTATGTCCCGTAATGCGGAAGGTTTAAAAGAAGCTGCAAAAGAAATTAAGGAACTAAGAGAAAGTTTCTGGAAAGAAGTTAATGTTCCAGGTGCTGCCAACGAAATGAACCCTGAATTGGAAAAAGCGGGTCGTGTAGCAGATTTCTTGGAGTTGGGTGAATTGTTCGCAAAAGATGCTTTGGTAAGAGAAGAATCTTGTGGAGGACACTTTAGAGAAGAATCCGTTGAAATTGGCGGGGAACAAGCAGGTGAGGCAAAACGTAACGATGCTGAATTTGCCTTTGTTTCGGCTTGGGAATATAAAGGAGAACCTGGTGATGCTGTTTTGCATAAAGAGCAATTAGAGTTCAACGAAATAGAATTAAAACAAAGAAGTTATAAGTAGTTGATGGTTGCTAGTTGCTGGTTTAAATGAACCAACAACGAACAACGAACAACCAAAAACGAAATAATTATGAATCTGACATTAAAAATCTGGAGACAAAAGGGACCAAAAGATAAAGGTTCTATGGTCGATTATAAGGTAACGGATATATCTGAACATATGTCTTTCTTAGAAATGATGGATGTTCTTAACGAGCAATTGATCAACCAAGGAGAAGAACCAGTAGCTTTTGACCATGATTGTCGTGAAGGTATTTGTGGTATGTGTTCAATGTACATCAATGGTGAGGCCCACGGTCCTGATAGAGGTGTTACAACCTGTCAATTACACATGCGTATGTTCAAAGATGGCGATACTATCACTATTGAGCCATTTAGAGCAAAGGCATTTCCTGTAATTAAAGATTTAGTGGTAGACAGAAGTTCTTTTGATCGTATTCAGCACGCTGGTGGATATATTTCTGTAAACACCTCTGGTAATACCCAAGATGCAAATGCCATTCCTATTTCAAAGCACGCAGCTGATGAAGCAATGGATGCCGCTACTTGTATTGGTTGTGGAGCTTGTGTAGCAAGTTGCAAAAATGCCTCTGCAATGTTATTTGTTGGCGCAAAAGTATCACAATATGCTTTATTACCTCAAGGTCAAGTAGAAGCCGTAGATCGTGTGAAGAACATGGTAGCACAAATGGATTTGGAAGGTTTTGGTAACTGTACCAATACCGGTGCTTGTGAAATTGAATGTCCTAAAGGAATTTCTTTAGAGAATATTGCAAGAATGAACCGCGAATATTTAAGTGCTAACGTTAAAAGTTAGACTTAAAAATCATAAAATTTTAAAAATCCCGACCATTAAGGTTCGGGATTTTTTATTTTTAAGATATGTCAAAAGACTATAAACAAGAGCGAATTAAAGTACCACGATTCATTGAGGAATCTGGTTTTTACACTACTCCACAACGTTCTAAAATAATGAGCAAAATACGGGGTAAGAACACCAAACCCGAACTTGCCTTTAGAAAAGCCCTTTATGCCGCTGGATATAGATATCGCATTGATTATAAAAAGCTAATAGGCAAACCAGATATAGCCCTGCCAAAGTACAAAACAGTAATATTCATTGATGGTGAATATTGGCATGGTAAAAATTGGGAAGAGCGTAAACCAAAAATTAAGACCAACCGTGATTTTTGGATTGCAAAAATTGAACGTAATATACAACGCGATCAAGAAGTCAACCAAGAACTAAAAAGATTAGGATACACCATTTTTAGGTTTTGGGAAACCCAAGTGAAAAAGGATCTTGAAAACTGCCTACAGATAACTATAAGCCATCTAAATTCTTTTGAAAAGAGCACAAAATAATATGTATAAAGTTCATTTAGCAAATGTTTAACCCTTGAAACCCCTTTATTAATAAGGCTTTAACGGACATTACTCCCTTTGGTGTGTAACTTAGTATCAAAGAAATTATTAATCGTTAAAAACTATATATTATGAAGAGGATAGCAATATTAGCTACAAATGGATTTGAAGAAAGTGAATTAAAATCTCCAAAAGAAGCCATGGAGAAAGAAGGCTTTAATGTAGACATTGTAAGTTTAGAAAAAGGAGAAATAAAAGGTTGGGCAGACGGTAACTGGTCTAACAGTTACACTGTAGATAAAACCTTGAACGAAGTTAGAGCTGAGGATTATAACGCATTGGTATTACCTGGCGGAGTAATTAACCCAGATTTACTTAGAAGGGAAGAAACGGCTTTAGATTTTGTACGAGACTTTTTTAAATTGAAAAAACCTGTAGCAGCTATTTGCCATGCACCATGGACATTGATTAGTGCAGGTGTAGTAAAAGGAAGAAAAATGACTTCATTCCACTCCATTAAAGATGATTTAATAAATGCAGGAGCTGATTGGGTAGACCAAGAAGTTGTTGTTGACGAAGGATTCGTGACAAGTAGAAATCCGGATGATTTACCTGCTTTTAATTCTAAATTGGTTGAAGAAATAAAAGAAGGAAAGCATGAAATGCAACATGCATAATGCATCTGAAGTGGAATGTAGAAGCCCAGCCATTTGGTTGGGCTTTTTTTATGTCCGTAGTTAAAATTCATACATTTACTACTATGAACTATGAACATCTTATAAACGCATCAAAATTACCAGATGTAAAGACGACGATTTTCACTACAATAGGCAATCTTGCAAGAAAACATGATGCCATTGATCTATCTCAAGGATTCCCAAATTTTGAAGTAGATGAGAAACTAAAATCCTTGGTAAGCCATGCTATAGATCAAGGCTATAACCAATATGCACCCATGCCTGGTTATTTTGGCTTAAGAGAAATTATTTCCGATAAAATAAACACACTACATAACAAACATTACAACCCAGAAAAAGAAATAACCGTAACCATAGGTGCAACTGAAGCTATTTTTACGGCTATTACAGCCTTTGTTAGTAAAGGTGATGAGGTTATCGTTATAAAACCTGCTTACGACTGTTATGAGCCCGCTATTCTTCTTAATGGTGGCATTCCAGTGTATGTACAACTCAATGCACCAGACTATAGCATAAATTGGGAAGTCTTTCAGGAAAAAATTACCAGTAAAACTAAAATGGTGATTTTAAATACACCCCATAACCCCAGTGGAACGGTTTTATCTAAATGGGATATGGAGCAACTACAGACTATTTTAAAATCTACCAACATCATATTATTAAGTGATGAAGTTTATGAACATATCACTTTTGATGATCAAGAGCATGAAAGCGCATCAAGATATCCAGAACTTGCCCATAGAAGTTTCGTGTGTGCCTCTTTTGGCAAAACTTTTCATGTTACCGGTTGGAAGGTTGGGTATTGCGTAGCACCAAATGAACTAATGGCCGAATTTAGGAAGGTGCATCAATTTGCGGTATTTTGTGTAGATCATCCTGTTCAACGTGCATTAGCAACCTATTTACAAAACCCTTCCAATTATCTACATTTGAATAATTTTTACCAGGAAAAACGAGATTTATTTCTTAATGGGATAAAATCGTCCAAATTTAAATATAAACCATCACAAGGAACGTACTTTCAATTATTGGATTACTCCGCTATATCCACGGAATTTGATGAAGCTATGGCTGAACGCTTAATTAAACAAAACGGTATAGCCTCAATTCCTATTTCATCGTTCAATGTTGAAAATAGAAATGACCATATGCTCAGATTTTGCTTTGCAAAAAAGACAGCTACCCTTGAAAAGGCAATTGAGATTTTGAACAGCCTATAAGCTTCAATTTATAAGGCAGCGTTTACTTTCTTCACAAATGCTCCAATTTTATTCGGTTCTAACCAACGTGTAACGACTACAAGATCATTTTCTTTGTCTATAACTATAAAATTACCTCCAAAACCGGCAGCGTAATAAATGTTTTCAGATAATCCTTCCCAATGTCTTGCACCCTTTTTATTCAACCACCACATATACCCATAGTTACTATTAGGTATGGATGGTGTTGTTGCCTTTTTAATCCATTCTTCGGAAATCAATTGTTTATTTTCCCACCTACCATTATTTAAGAACAACAGACCAAAGCGTGCCATATCTTGGGTACTGATAAACATTCCTGCCCCTGAATGACCTCCTCCAGTGACCGATTTCATTTGTAGACCATCTATCTCTGTCCATGCATTATCATAGCCATACCAACGCCATGTAGTAGATGCCCCAATATTATCCATAATATTTTCCTTTAGCACCAACGGCATTGGTTTACGCCAAACCTGGGTTAGGGAATATGCCAAAACATTTACACGAACATCATTATATTCCATAACAGTACCCGGCTCTTTGGGCATTTCCATTTTCCAGTCATCAATATTTCCAGTACTCGGCGGTCTATCTGCCCAGTCCTTACCTCCCCATAGCTCACCTGACCAAGCCGAGTTTTGCTGTAGCAGATGTTCCCATGTAATTTTGGAATTATGGGTACCATCAAAAGTACCGTCCCATACGTAATCACCCACCAAATTTTTGGTGTCTTCAATGAGACCTTGGTCTTCTGCCAGACCGGCCATGGTGCTTAAAAAACTTTTAGTGACACTAAAGGTCATATCAACTCTCTTTGTATCTCCCCACTGTGCAACCACATAGCCATTCTTTAAAATCATACCAGCAGGTCCGCCTCTTTTCTTTGTAGGTCCCAATATTTTATGAAAAGGTTCGCGCTCAAAACCCTTAACAATTGCTATACGTAAATCTCTAGACCCAGAGTATTCATTGTCTTCTGCAAAAGCAATAGCTTCTTGCAATAATGCGTCTTTAATTTTAAAGTCTTTTGGAGCACGCTGTTCCCAAGAAGCGTTCGGATTGGGAAAATAATAATCTTGAGCATGAATATTTCCAATTAAGAAAATAGTCAAAAAGATGATAAGAGAATATTTCATAAATGTTGGTTTAAAGTTACAAGGTACTTAAATCGAACTGCATTAACCAATCAGTCTGCTCATCTGAGCCTATGAAATACGGGTGGGTGTCAAATTTTTGAAAACCGTGACGTTCATAAAATTTAATTGCCCTTGCATTTTCTTCCCATACCCCTAACCATAGCATTTTCTTATTTTTTATTAATGCTATATTTTTAATGTGATGCAAAAATTGTTTCCCTAAACCTAAATTTTGATACTCCTTTAAAACATAGATGCGTTCCAACTCTATGCTATCAGCTCTTTTAACGTCTGATTGCGCAGAAAGCACGTTGAGTTTAAAATAACCCACCAACATATCATTTCTGAATACGAAATAAAACTCGCTGTTGGCATTTAAAAGTTCAGATTTAATTTTATTAAAGGCAAAAGCCTTTTCTATATAATCTTTAAAATCTGCGGGGTCGTTATCTTTTTCAAAGGCATTTACAAAGGTCTGCTCAGAAATCAATCTTAATTGTTCCGCATCTTTAAGAGAACATTTGGTAAATGTGAGTTCCATATTACTAAAATAGAAAAAGGAGCAAATTACTTTGCTCCTAATCGGGGGAAATTCTATAAAAAGGTTGATTTGATAACTTATCTGTTTTTAATACCGCTCTACAAAAGCGGTATTATTATTCGCGGGCATTTTTCATATGCGAACTTTTATTGTTTTTCTGCAAATAATTTTCCTTCTGTTCTCATTAAAATAGTACCATCGTCGGTTTCTTCCATTTTTACAAAATCGTCGGGGAAATCTGTGCCTGGATAGCTTACTATATAAATTCCGTCGTGAACACTCCAACTGAAATCTGTTAGGTAAACCACTTGACCCTTGTTATAGCCATGAAACCTACCTAAATAAACGTCATTGAAAATCCATTCCTCATTATCTACCACCATTTTATTTTCATTGGTAGCAGTTTTCACTGTATGCTGCCAAATACCGATTATGGGGTCATTGTTCTCCTCTATTTTGGAACATGAGGTAACCAGTACCATCAGAACCAGATAGTTGAATACATACTTCATATTAGGTTAAGTTTCAAAAGCGATTTGGGATTCACTCTTAATTACAATACAAATATATGTAGTCTTTTTCTTACAAAATAATATTTGTGGTAAAACTTAGCAAATCTGTTGTGAACTTCTACTGATTGGTTTATGAATTGAGCACCGTAATAATATTTAAAGAAATATCTAGACATGGTGCAAAAAAAAAGAGCGACTAATATGTCGCTCTTTTTTTAATTCTTTACAGTTTATTTATAGCATAAACAGCTTTTTAGTAAGTCTAAGAAATCCGCTTAAAAAGTCATTTCTGTAAACCTGTACCTTATGTTCTGGTGTAATGTTGTTTGTTTGAGAATTCATGGTGGTTAAGTAATTAATAGATTAAGGGTTTTATTGAGACCTAAAGATATATTTGTTTCCCCCAATTCCAACAAAAATTGTTGTGTATAGAATATAACCTGTTGTGAAAAAAATGAAAAGCACATTTCACCGATGAATTCACGGTATTCTAAACCTCCATTTCTTTAACCTGATCAGGTACAATTAACTGACCTTCCGTAGCCTTCTTAATTTCATCAACACTAACACCTGGTGCTCTCTCTAACAATAGAAATCCGTTCTCAGTTACCTCTAGAACAGCTAAGTTGGTAACTATCTTTTTTACGCAACCCACACCCGTTAATGGCAAACTACAACGTTTTAATAGCTTAGAATCCCCAGCTCTATTGGTATGCATCATCGCAACTATGATATTCTCCGCTGAAGCTACAAGATCCATAGCGCCACCCATTCCCTTCACCATTTTACCGGGTATTTTCCAATTGGCTATATCGCCATTCTCAGCCACTTCCATTGCCCCCAAAATAGTCAAATCAACATGCTTACCCCTTATCATGGCAAAGCTTGTGGCCGAGTCGAAAAAAGAAGCTCCAGGTAATGCAGTTATCGTTTGTTTACCCGCATTGATCAAATCTGCATCTTCTTCTCCTTCCACTGGAAAGGGACCCATACCTAAAATTCCGTTTTCACTTTGAAACTCCACGCTAATATCATCTCGTACATAATTTGCGACCAAGGTAGGAATACCAATACCTAGATTAACATAATAACCGTCTTCTACTTCTTGTGCAATTCTTTTTGCAATTCCGTTTTTATCTAACATGAGCTTATTTTTGACGTACAGTTCTTTGTTCTATTCTTTTCTCATAACCCTTACCCTGAAATATGCGTTGAACAAAAATACCAGGTATATGTATTTGGTTTGGATCCAACTCACCTTCGGGCACCAACTCTTCTACCTCCGCAACGGTAATTTTAGCTGCTCCACACATACAAGGATTAAAATTACGTGCCGTACCTTTAAAAATTAAATTTCCGGCAGCATCACCCTTCCAAGCTTTTACAAAAGCATAATCTGCCTTAAATGCTTCTTCTAAAATGTACATTTTACCATTGAATTCTCTAACCTCCTTACCTTCGGCTACTTCTGTACCATATCCAGCAGGAGTATAAAATGCGGGAAAACCAGCCTGGGCAGCCCTACATTTTTCAGCTAATGTGCCCTGTGGTGTCAACTCTACCTCTAACTCACCACTTAACATTTGTCTTTCAAATTCATCGTTTTCACCAACGTAAGAAGATACCATTTTCTTAATTTGATGTTGATGCAACAATAATCCCAAGCCAAAATCATCCACTCCCGCATTATTGGATATACAGGTAATATCCTTTACACCCAATCTTACTAGTTCAGTAATTGCATTTTCGGGTATACCGCAAAGACCAAATCCGCCCAACATAAAGGTCATTCCATCTTTAACACCCGCTAATGCTTCGGTTACATTATTTACAGTTTTACGTATCATTTTGTTATTAATTATCTTGTTACTAAAATACCGAATATAAATGGGATAAAATAAAAAAAGGTCTTAGCGCACGCCAAGACCTTTTTTAAATACATTACATTATCTCTTAAAAATCTAAATCATCTAGATCATCATCTGTGTCCGAATCAGTATTAGTGCCTTCAACAAATTTATCGCAATCAATTTCAATGGACATATTTTCAGGTTTAACAAAGTCTTCTTTTGAAATACCCAACTCCTCATCAGCATAATTCTTGGTCATATATAGTCCCCATATAGGCAAAGCCATAGAGGCACCTTGACCATATGTGATACTTTTAAAGTGAACCGATCTTTCTTCACCGCCAACCCAAACACCGGTAACAAGATTAGGCACCATACCCATAAACCAACCATCACTATTGTTTTGAGTAGTACCTGTTTTACCCGCAATAGGGTTGGTTAACTTATAAGGATAACCCGTTATAATTTCATCATACTCCGGTCTCCATTTATTAAACCCAGTTGTTCTTAAACGTGTACCTGAACCACCTTGGGTTACACCCTTCATTAGGTCTAAAATAGCATAAGAAACATCTTTACTTAGGACATCTTTTGTTTCTGGTACATACTCATATAGTACGGTACCATCTTTATTTTCAATACGTGTAACCATAACAGGCTTAACATATACACCTTGATTTGCAAAGGCGCCATATGCACCAACCATTTCATATACATTAACATCTAACGTACCTAAAGCAATTGAAGGTACTTCTAGAATATCTCCCGTAAGACCAAGATTACGTACCATGCTCACTACAGATTTTGGTCCCACCTCATCAATCAATTGTGCCGTAACGGTGTTTACAGAATTTGCTAAGGCTTTCTTTAAAGAATAGCTATTACCAGAATATTTAAGGTTAGAGTTTCTTGGGCACCAAGGCTCCATGTTACCGTGTTTGCCCGCTTCTATACAATATTGTGTATCTGGGCGAGTTTCACAAGGAGATAGCCTTAACTGGTCTATAGCGGCAGCATATACAAAAGGTTTAAACGTAGAACCTGCTTGTCTTGCTCCTTGAATTACATTATCATATTGAAAATGCTTGTAATTAATACCACCTACCCATGCTTTTACATGACCCGTTTGTGGTTCCATGGACATCATTGCCGTTCTTAAAAATGCTTTATAATAACGAATAGAGTCTCGCGGAGTTAAAATTGTATCTTTTTCTTTTGTTGGACTTTTCCAATCAAAAACGGTCATCTCTGTTTTCTTATCAAAAGACTCTCGGATCTCCTTTTCAGATTTACCCTCGCTTTTCATAATCTTCCATCGATCGGAATTTTTCATAGCCCGTTCCATAATTGCCTTCGTTTCTTCTGGTGTAATATCCAAGAAAGGGGCGGTTTTATTTCTATCCGGTGTATTTTGATGAAAGAACTCCGCTTGCAATTTTGTCATGTGCTCATTGACCGCTTCTTCTGCATTAGCCTGCATTTTAGAATCAATGGTAGTGTAAATTTTGAGTCCGTCTAAATACAAATTATACTTGTCCGGTTCATCACCAATGGCCGGCTTTGGATTTTTATCGATCCAATCTTTCATGAAACGTTGCAAATACATTCTAAAATATGTAGCTAGACCTACGCTATGTGTTTCAGGATTGTAATTGATATCCATTTTCATCGCTTGAAGCGAATCTTTCTCAACTTCGGTGATATAATCATATTTTGCCATTTGGGCAAGAACAACATCCCTACGGGTCTTTACCATTTCTTCTCTACGCAATGGATTAAAAAGCGATGAGTTCTTGAACATACCCACCAACATAGCAGATTCTTCAATTTTAAGATCCTTAGGTTCTTTACCAAAATATATACGAGCAGCCGATCTAATACCATCTGCGTTGTTACCAAAATCATAGATATTGAAATACATACTTATGATTTCTTCTTTGGTATAACTACGCTCTAACCGAATAGCAAGTACCCATTCTTTTATTTTTTGTTTTATAGCATCGAACTTGCTTCTAGAACGAACCCCAACGAAAAGCTGACGCGCCAATTGCTGCGAAATAGTACTGGCACCACCTTTACTTCCCAAATATGCGAATGCCCTTACTGTACCACGAGCATCAATACCCGAATGGTCTCTAAAACGAGCATCTTCCGTTGCAATAAGTGCATTCACCAGATTATCCGGAAGTTCTTCAAACTTTACATCTGTACGGTTATCATCTAAATAAAACTTACCCAAAAGTTTGCCATCTGAAGATATAATCTGTGATGCCAAATTGGTTTGTGGATTCTCTAAATACTCATAGGGTGGCAATTCACCGAACAGCCCCCATGAGGCAGATAAAAATATTAGTGCCACTAAGGCAATACCAGATGCAAATAAGATCCAAAACCACAAGATGAATTTGGAAAAATTATTGGTTGTTTTCTTTTTTACCGCTTTTGCCATTTTTTAAGGGGTGCTTTTTGTTACTTCTATACCTACATCAGTAATACCTTCTAAGTTAATAATACCAGAAACATTACCGTTTTTACGCATTGCTTGGGATACCTCAATAGTATATACGCCAGAAGAGGAAAAAACGATGTTTTCCTTATACCACAATTTACTTTCCTTTATACTACCGTTACCCTTGCCCAACCATGTACCGTCTGGTAAAGACATGGCATATTCAAGTGTGTCTTTAGTAACCTCACCTTCAGGTGTAGTTAGAGCTGCAATAATAAATAAATTACTATATGGAAAGGTATTGTCATTTCTTACATTGATAAAGATATCATGTTCCGTAACGGTATCCATTTCACTTAGAGAAAACTCTAAAACATTATCCTTGTTCCAAACACCATCTTCCAATGTTCTGTATTCAGATTTTATAATATTGCTGTCACAAGAAGCAAAGAGCACAAGTGCTAAAAAACAACAAAATATACTACGCATTCTTCTTTTGATTTCTATTACGATTTCTATTCTTGTTCTTATTACGGTTTCGATTCTTGTTCTTGTTTCTGCTCTTGTTCCTGTTTCCTCCGCCTTTAGGCTTATCAAAACGGGTAAGACTATCCTGACCAACAACATTCTCAAAAACTACTTTTTCCTCTACTACAATTTCCATTGCGTACATTTCAAGGCTAGCTACCTTTTCCTTCTTTTTATTTTTTTGAAGGATTTCATTGACCTGATCTTTAGAAAGCACGTGCCAATTGCCCGGATCTTCTTTATAAGAAAACCAAAGCATTTCTTTAAAAATATCCGTTTTTTGACAAAAAGCTAGACCCTTCTCCGTAAACAACTTTGTATCTTGGGAAGGAAAGTCTTTAAGCGCATCTAAATACACATCTAGCTCATAATTTAAACAGCACTTAAGCTTACCACATTGACCTGCCAACTTTTGCGGGTTCAATGATAATTGTTGGTAGCGTGCCGCAGAGGTACTTACCGATCTAAAATCGGTCAACCAAGTAGAACAACATAATTCTCTACCACAAGAACCTATACCACCAAGACGCTGGGCTTCTTGCCTATAGCCTATTTGACGCATTTCTATTCTAATGCCAAAAGCCTTGGCCATGTCTTTTATCAACTGACGAAAATCTACACGCTCATCTGCGGTATAATAGAACGTAGCTTTAGAGCCATCACCTTGAAACTCAACATCGGAAATTTTCATTTGAAGTTTTAAGATAATAGCTATTTCTCGTGCTCTTTTCTTAATTTCTTCTTCTCGATCTCTACATTTTTGCCAAATATCAATGTCTTTTTGGCTGGCTTTTCTATAGATTTTAGGAGCCTCTTCTTCTTTAAAAGATTCCTTTTTTCGTTTCATTTGCACACGAACAAGCTCACCCGTTAAGGTAACCATGCCAATATCATGACCTGACTGTGCTTGTGTGGCAACTATATCACCAATGGAAAGTGAGAGATTTTCAGTATTCCTAAAAAACTCTTTTCTACTATTTTTAAATCTTACCTCAACAAAATCGAATGGTCGTTCCCCGTTTGGGAGCGACATATTTGAAAGCCAGTCAAAAACTGTCAGTTTATTGCAACCATCTGTACCGCAAGTACCGTTATTCTTGCATCCCTTTGGTTGTCCATCCTTACCGGTAGAACAACTACTACAACCCATATTATATATATTGATTTGGTCGAATTTTCTAAAATTCACCAAAAAAGGTTCATAAAAAACTTATAGGTAAAGATACAGTTTTTTTAATGTGAAATAAAAGCTAAGTTCTCTCTAACCGTTTTAAAAAGCTTCAATAATTATTAGTCGCCCATAGGGTTTTCACAACAAAAGAGTGTTCAAAAAGCAAGCTTTAGACACCTAAAACAGCCTTAGCTCTGACGTTTACTATACAAACGAAGCTCTATTTTTTAAACTTCAACACCTCAGACCGTCCTTTCTTGAATATCTTATTGCTGACTACCTTACCTTTTCTTAGCGCCTTTTGCTCTTCATACGGTAACTCATGTACTTCTTTGCAAGCATCTGAACAACAATTATTCATCTTTTCCGCACAAGACTTACATTGAATAAATAATAAGTGGCAAGCTTCATTGGCACAGTTCACGTGATCATCGCAAGGTGCGCCGCATTGGTGGCAATTGGCAATGATGTCATCGCTAATACGCTCTCCCCTTCTGTGATCAAAAACAAAGTTCTTACCTCTAAACTTATTTTCAAGTTTCTTTTGTTCCACTTGTCTGGTATATTCAATAATACCCCCTTCTAACTGATATACCTGCTCAAAACCTTTATGTTTATAATAAGCACTGGCTTTTTCACATCTAATGCCACCGGTACAGTACATTACAAGTTTCTTGTCTTTCTTATGATCTGCCAAGTCCTTTTCAATGATATCCAACGAATCTCTAAACGTATCAACATCTGGAGTTATGGCGTTTTTAAAATGACCTATTTCACTTTCATAATGGTTACGCATATCCACTAGCACAGTATCTGGATCTTCAATAAGCTCATTGAACTGTTCTGCCCCCACGTGAATACCCTTGTTGGTTACATCAAAAGAATTATCCTCTAATCCATCGGCTACAATTTTCTTGCGCACTTTTACTTTTAGTTTCAAGAAAGAAAGGTTGTCTTGTTCTATGGCAATGTTCAATCTTACATTCTCCAAAAATGAAATACTGTCTAAATGTGCCTTAAAAACACTGAAGTTTTCCGCAGGAACAGAAAGTTGGGCGTTTATACCTTCATGGGCAACATAAATTCGCCCAAGAACGTCCATTTCATTCCAATGGATAAAAAGGTGATTTCTAAAAATAGTGGTATTACCAATGTGTGCATAGGTATAGAAAGAGATCGTAAGGCGCTCCTTGCCCGCTTCTTCAATTAAAGCCGCTCTTTCTATTGCACTTAACGTATTGTACAGTTGCATGCTATACTAATAATTTAAGCCTGCCCATAGGCAGAAGGTTATAGAAATTTTTTGAAGGGCAAAAATAACGATAATTCTGAAGAAACCCCTATTTAATAAAGGTTTAACACCTTATATAAATTAAAAAGAGCCCTGTTTATAAACAAGGCTCTTTAAAGGCTATCCCATTTTTTCTTTTTCATAACATTCTTAGAGAGTACAAAAGGAAATAGCCACCAAAAATCGCCAACACTAAACAGCGATCTATTACCAATAAAGCAACTTCTATTTTTAAATAGATGTCAAATACATAAATTGGTTGCGTAAACGGTTTCAATATTATATAGTTCAAAAAAGAATTGGTAATTTAGCTTTCCAAAAAATTATGAAAATGAGTTCTGAAAAAGAAGCAAAATTAAAAGCATTAAAGTTGACCCTTGACAAAATGGATAAGACCTACGGAAAGGGCGCTGTAATGAAAATGGGGGATAGTGTTGTTGCAGATGTTGAAGTGATTCCTTCTGGCTCATTAGGTTTAGATATTGCATTAGGTGTAGGCGGTTACCCAAGAGGTAGGGTAATTGAAATTTACGGACCGGAATCTTCTGGTAAAACCACTTTGACCCTACATGCCATTGCCGAGGCTCAAAAAAATGGAGGTATTGCGGCATTTATTGATGCAGAACATGCCTTTGACCGTTTTTACGCTCAAAAATTAGGGGTAGATATTGACAATTTAATTATTTCTCAACCAGATAATGGGGAGCAAGCACTAGAAATTGCAGACAATCTAATACGTTCTGGGGCTATTGATATTGTTGTTGTGGATTCAGTTGCGGCATTAACCCCAAAAAGTGAGATCGAAGGTGAAATGGGTGACTCTAAAATGGGGCTTCATGCACGTTTAATGTCACAAGCGCTCAGAAAACTTACCGGTTCTATCAGCAAAACAAATTGTACAGTAATTTTCATTAACCAATTACGTGAAAAAATTGGTGTTATGTTCGGTAACCCAGAAACCACTACTGGTGGTAACGCCCTTAAATTTTATGCTTCCGTTCGTTTAGATATTAGAAGATCTACTCAAATAAAAGATACCGATGGTAACGTACAAGGAAACAAAACAAGGGTTAAAGTTGTAAAGAACAAGGTTGCACCACCTTTCCGTACTACAGAGTTTGATATTATGTATGGCGAAGGTATTTCTAAAGTTGGCGAGGTAATAGACCTAGGTGTTGAATATGAAATAGTAAAAAAGAGTGGTTCTTGGTTTAGCTATGGCGACACAAAATTAGGTCAAGGTCGTGATGCGGTTAAAAACCTATTATTGGATAATCCTGAATTATTTGAGGAATTAGATGGTAAGATCAGAGAAGCCATTGCAGCCTTAAATGCATAAATTCAATAAATATACTTTAGCAAAAGTAACTTAACGCAACCATTGCACTTACTTTTCATCTTATAAACAAAACTGTTATATGATGAGAAAAAAGATAATGCTGCTGGCAACCGTCATGGCATTTCTATGCAATGGTTGTTCTATTGATGATGATGGCGCCAATTTCCATTTTACAGCGCTGGAAATTGTAGAAGCAGAAGTACCAGAATCGTTTGATTTAAACGAAACCTACAAAATATCTGTAGATTATTTAAAACCAGATAGCTGTACGTATTACGAAGGGTTTGATGTTGTAAAGGATTCCTTGACCGTTAGAAGCGTAGTTGCCATAGGCACCGTAAGAACAGATTTCGATGATTGCACTGAAGAATTAATACAGGAAACTGCATCTTTTAACTTTCAGGTAATCTATGATAAACCATATACATTTAAATTTTATACCGGAAACAATAGTGACGGAGAGGCAGAATATATGGAAATTGTAGTTCCAGTAAACAAACCTTAAAAACAACCGACCATTTGTGAGTCTAGAAGAACTCATACATAATTGCAAAAAAGGAGACCGCAAAGCGCAGGAACTATTGTATAGAGCCTACGCAACTACCCTCTTTGGCATATGTTTAAAATATTCAAAATCCAAATCTCAAGCAGAAGACACCCTACATGATAGCTTTATGACCATCTATGACAAAATAGGTCAGTTTAAAAACAAAGGTTCTTTTGAAGGATGGATGAAAAGAATTACGGTCAATACCGCTCTTCAAAAATATAGAAAAGAAGAGTATTTAAATGTAGTTACGGATAACACAGAAGAAGAAGTAACCGTAGATAACGCCTTTAGCGATATAAGTCTACAAACCCTCTTGGGCTACATACAAGAATTGCCCAACAAATACAGAGCTACATTCAATTTATATGTTTTGGATGGATACACCCATAAAGAGATCAGCGAAATACTGGGTACTTCGGTAGGTACTTCAAAATCCAATCTCGCAAGGGCGCGCGCATTATTAAAAGAAAAAATAGAAACAAAGGTAACACAGTCCATTATTAGTGTCCTTATCATAATATCAAATCACTTTTTATAATCTAACATGATTATAGACTGAAATAGTACTAGATGCAGAGAAAAAATATAGACGAACTTTTTCGAGATAAACTCTCGGACTTCAAACAAGCACCGGACAATAAGGTCTGGCGTGCGATTGATGCGTCATTGGACAAAAGAAAAAAGAGAAGGGTGATACCTATATGGTGGTCATTAAGTGGAATAGCGGCAGCTTTATTGATCGGATTATTGATTTTTAATCAGCTTACAGAAGAACCAACTACCAATGAGATTTTGGTGGAAACCGACAATGCCCCTACAACCATTGATGACATTCAACCGAACACCGAAAATGAGGTTTTTATCGACTCCATAACTACCAATTCAAATGCCATTGTTGAACAAAGCATAACTAATGAAGAATCTGTAAATGATCCTGAAGACAGCTCATTAAACCCGGAAAAACAAACCAATACATCTACAGTTTTAACCAAAAAAATCAACGATAAAAAGGCTCAAACCACAGACCATATTGCCAAAAACAATACTATTGACCAAGAAACCAATGCTTCATCACAAGAAACTTTAATTACCGAAAACATCTCTAAAGAAGGCTTTAATCAAAACAACACGGAAAATCCGCTAAACGAAGATTTGAATTCAAGCGAAGCCATGGCCATCAATAAAAGAGAATCCTTTAAATCTCTAAACACGGATAATCTTAAAGAAGAACATACCGTTACTGCCAACACCCCTATTGAAGAAACTACTGAAACAGTTGAACCCAACAAAAAATCAATTTTTGAGGAAATAGAACACCAAGAAGAATTGAAAAAGGAAAAAGTAGCAACCAATAGATGGTCCGCAGGTCCCAATGTTGCACCAGTATATTTTAATGCACTTGGTGAAGGTTCTCCAGTCAATTCTATTTTTACTCCTAATACCAAAAGTGGTAATATAAATATGAGTTACGGTGTAACCGTGGCTTATGCCGTGACTAAAAAACTAACTATTCGTTCTGGGATCAATAAAGTTGATTATGGTTATGACACGGAAGATGTAGCATTTTCCTCTTCTTCCAGTTTAGCTTCTAAAGGTGGTCAATTATCCACAATTAATTATGCCGAAACCTCAAATACATTGACAATTGCAAGTAACATTGTTACTTCTGAAAAGTATACCACTACCAATTTAGCCCAAGATGTTACAGCAAAAAGCCCTACAAGAGATGGGTTTATGTCTCAACAGTTTGGCTATTTAGAGCTTCCTGTAGAATTGAATTATGCCCTATTGGATAAAAAATTCGGGGTAAACATTATTGGCGGTGTCAGTTCACTTTTCTTAATAGATAATGCCGTATCGTTAACATCTGGAGATCTAACTACTGAAATTGGAGAGGCAAACAATATTAACGACCTTAATTTTAGTGCCAATATGGGTCTAGGGTTAAATTATAATTTTTCACAAAAAGTCCGTTTTAATGTTGAACCCATTTTTAAATACCAGCTCAACACATTTTCTGATGTAAATGGAACATTTAGACCGTATTCTGTTGGCGTTTATAGTGGCCTAACTTTCAAATTTTAACTATTCTTGATCAAATCATCAAGTATTGTTTTTCTTACTCGGTCCCGCAAGTTTACTGTGTCTTCTGGGCACAATGAGTGGGTCTCTACAAACTTGTGCACTCTAGCCCTACATTTACCAGGGCCACCACTAAAAAACGTAAAGGAAAAACGCTCTTTGTTATCATAAAATGTCATAGGCACTACGGGTATTTTATGGGCAATGGCCATTTTAAATGCCCCATCTTTAAATTTATCCAACAACACATGTTCTTCTGGAACACCGCCTTCTGGAAAAATACAAATACTTAACCCTTGCTGAAGCCTTTTCTGTGCTCTTCTGTACACTCCTGTCCTACTTTGGGTATTATCCCGATCTACCATAATACAAACTCGTTTATAAAAGAATCCGAAAAGTGGTATTTTCACCAACTCCTTTTTACCAACGAATACAAACGGATTTTTACTAACCACAAGCATTAGCATTATATCTAGCATGCTGGTGTGGTTGGCCACCAACATATAGCTCTTCTTCTTAATCAAACGTTGCTCATAAGTCACTTTTGGAAAACAAAACATACCGTACAGTATCGGCTTTGCCCATAGGTTTCTTGCCATCCAAAAAAACTGCGGATACCAAGTCTCTTTTGAGGCAAAAACGACCAATACAGGGAAAAATATAATGATAGGTATGGCTACTAGAATATAAAACCAAATTCGATATAAGGTCTGACCAATTTGTCTAACGACTTTAAGCATAAATCAAAAGTAGTTATTTAGGATAGTTTTTTTGTATTGTTTTACCTTTGCTTGATACAATTAAAGAAAATGGCAAGAATTTTAACAGGTATTCAAAGTACGGGAACACCACATTTAGGAAATATTCTAGGAGCGATCAAACCGGCAATAGATATGGCCAATGATCCGTCTAACGAATCTTTTCTGTTCATTGCAGATATGCATTCGTTGACACAAATAAAAAATGGCGAAGAATTACGCCATAACACTTATGCAGTTGCAGCAACATGGCTTGCTTTTGGTCTGGATATTGAAAACACCGTTTTTTACAGACAGAGCGATGTACCGCAAACCACAGAATTAGCTTGGTACCTTAGTTGCTTTTTTCCATACCAACGCTTAACACTTGCCCATTCTTTTAAAGATAAGGCAGATAGATTAGACGATGTAAATGCCGGACTTTTTACCTACCCCATGTTAATGGCGGCAGATATTCTATTATATGACGCCAACATAGTACCTGTAGGCAAGGATCAAATGCAACATATTGAAATGACGCGTGATGTCGCATCTCGTTTTCATGCACAATTAGGTGAAACTTTTGTATTACCAGAAGGAAAAGTACAAGAAGAAACCATGTATATACCTGGCACAGATGGTGCCAAAATGAGTAAGAGTAAGGGCAACTTGATCAGCTTGTTTCAGACAGATAAGAAATTACGCAAGCAGATTATGGGAATACAAACAGATAGCACTCCCATGGAAGAACCAAAAGATCCTGCTAACGACAACATATTCGCGCTATATAAACTTTTAGCTAGTCAGCCTCAAATTGAAGAAATGAGTGCTAATTATTTAGCAGGAAATTATGGTTATGGGCACGCCAAACAAGCACTTTATGAAGTCATTGTAAATAAATTTGAAGAACCACGTGAGAAGTTTGAATACTACATGAACAATCTTAATGAGATTGATGACGCATTGGCATTAGGAGCTGAAAAAGCCAGAAAAGTTGCAGACGGAGTACTAGAAAGGGTTCGTGAAAAGTTAGGGTATTAACGAGTAGTTTAAAAAACTACAAAAGACAAAAACCGACCAAATGGTCGGTTTTTGTCTTTAATATACTTATCCCATGTCTTAAAATCATCGTCATCATAAAGTCATTTCACGATAAAGAACAAGAACCTAAAGAAAATACGTAACAAACCTAGAAAAACAGACCCAGTAGTTTGCTATAACTTTATATAGCCTCGAACAATTTCCCTGGCAATGGTCGTATCACCCCTTTCATTTCCATAGTCAATAAGGTAGATGACGTTCTAAAAATTGGCAGTTTACAATCTAAGGCAATACTATCCAATAACTGCTTGCCATTATTCTGTAAATATGTGTAGATGCCTTGCTCAATTTCATCAAGCTCAATGAACAATTGTTTTTGAATAGGCTTGGTTTCCTTTTTTCCTATATCCCAATCTAACAGATAAATCAAATCTGCCGCTGCGGTCATTACATGTGCCTTTTGCTGCTTTATTAAATTATTACAACCTAAACTGTACTTGTCCGTAGTTCTTCCAGGAACGGCAAATACATCCCTATTATAACTATTGGCAGTATCAGCGGTAACCAGGCTCCCACCTTTTTCAGCAGATTCTACAACCACTGTAGCCTCACTTATACCAGCGATTACACGGTTTCTTTTTAAAAAATTTTCTCGTTCAGGATTACTTGTACTCCAAAATTCAGTGTAGAATCCGCCATTTTTAAGCACTTCAGCTTGATATTTTGCATGAACTTTAGGGTAGATTTGATTTAAGCCGTGAGCAAGGCATCCTACAGTCTGTAGCCCATGTTTTATGGCTTCCCTTTGAATACAAATATCCACTCCGTACGCAAAACCACTTATGATTACAGGATCCAGTGGTGCCACATCTTCTATAAACTGCTCACAAAAAGCCGTTCCATAACTCGTTATTTTACGGGTACCTACTACGCTAATAATTTTTCGTTGGGCTAGGTCAATATTTCCTTTCTTGAATAATAATATAGGCCCATCAATGCAATGCTTTAAATATTTAGGATAATGATCATCTAAAAAATATGTGCATTCAATATCATATTTAGTAATATAATTGAATTCTGCCTCAGCAGCTTCCAAATGCTCAAGATCAAAAAGATGTTTAATTGTATGGGTACCTATACCATCAATTTTTAATAAATTTTGCTTTTTGTCTTCAAAAATTGCTGTTGGACTCCCGCAATGTGAAATTAATTTTTTTGCGAGGACATCTCCAATATTGGGGACATGTTGCAAACGAAGTATTGCAACAAGTTCATCGGCAGTATGTTGTGTAGTTTTCATTTCTTGTTCACAAATTAGGTGAAAAAATATGTTAATAAAAAGTTACGTAAGAGGTTTTTATACCTCTTTATTTTTTCCATATTTGCGCAACTATGGTTTTAGAACACTATATAAGCGATTTACTTTATAGGTACAACTGTGTTGTTGTCCCAGGGTTTGGAGCGTTCCTTACCCAAAAAAATTCTGCGAAATTAAACGTAGTTACCAATACGTTCAGCGCACCCAATAAATCCATTGTTTTTAATAGACAACTGGTTTCAAATGACGGGCTTTTGGTTTCTTATGTATCCAATGCCGAGAAAGTTTCTTATGAAACTGCATTGGTAGAAATAGAAAACCAAGTGAAAATTTGGCAAGAGGCCTTGATACAAGAAACGTCATTGCACTTAAAGAATATTGGATCTCTTACTAGGAACAACGAAGACAAAATATTGTTTCAGCCTGCAAATGAGACCAACTATTTAACGTCCTCTTTCGGACTTTCCAATTTCAATTCAATCCCTGTGTTAAGGGAAGAACTAAAAGAGGAAATCGTAGAAATTGAAGAAAAAATACCGTTCGTTATTAGTCCTGAGCGTAGAGAAAGCGGTCGTTTTAGACCATACTTGAAATATGCTGCTATTTTAATGTTGGCCTTTTCAACAGGAATTACAGGATACAGAGCATACCAGCAGCAACGTACCAATGAGCAAGTTGCAAGACAAGATGCCCAAGAGTATGTTAACAAGCAAATACAGGAAGCTACATTTTTTGATCTTTCACCATTAGAATTACCAACGGTAACCATTGATGCCTCTTCTACTTCAACTACACAACCAACAGTTAACGAAGGTGAAGAAATGCATTATATTGTTGCTGGTGCCTTTAGAGTTAAAGGAAATGCGGACAGAAAAATAGAACAGCTAAAGTCACTTGGCTTTAATGCTGGCTATTATGGCACTAATGCTTATGGATTGCACATGGTTACATTCGATAGCTTTACAAATGCAAACGATGCTTTAAAAGCACTGCGTGAAATTAAGCTTACACAGTCCAAAGACGCTTGGTTGTTATCTGAAAAATAAACCTGCACACATTTTATAAGTATCATTGATGCCCGTATCTTTGCGGAAAATTTCTATTTAATGGAAGCAAAATCGCCTTCAGCATCTCGTACTACAATGACAGATATGGTACTCCCTAGTGAGACCAATGCCCTACAAAATTTATTTGGAGGAGAATTATTGGCCCGTATGGATCGTGCCGCTAGTATAGCCGCAGGAAGACATAGCCGCAGAATAACGGTTACCGCATCTGTAAACCACGTTGCCTTTAATTTGGCCATTCCATTAGGAAGTGTAGTTACTGTTGAAGCAGCCGTTTCTAGAGCCTACAATACTTCTATGGAGGTGTATATAGATGTTTGGATAGAAGACCGCTATAACGGAAAACGAACTAAGGCAAATGAAGCAATTTATACCTTTGTTGCCGTAGATGAAACCGGTAAACCCACCGAGGTACCAGAGTTGGTTCCTGAAACACCCTTAGAAATCACTCGTTTTGAGGGTGCCCTTCGCAGGAAACAGTTAAGTTTGGTTTTAGCAGGTAAAATGAAACCGGACAATGCCACAGAATTAAAGGCTCTATTTACCAAATAATTACTTTAAGCCACTTGTTCGTATAACTCCCTTTCCAATTCAGACTGATCAACATCAATTTGAAAAGAAACTTCCATGTCCGCACCTTTTGTATTGACCCAAACATAAAGTGCTGCTAGGACTACACTGCCTACTATAAAGAAAATACTGGAGAACAGCAATGAACTAAATAGGGCAATCATTAAACTTACTATAAGAAATACGGCATAGACCATCATAGGAATATATGATCTAAACCCTCATAGGTTTCCGCTTTTAACTTTGTACTTCTTTTATTATAATTTTTATCGGTAGTCGTCGAATGTAATGTAAAGGTATTTTCCATGATAGTCTCCTTTTAATCAGTTAACCAAATTTCGCAAAAAAAATGAAATTACCTAAACATAACTACATGTAAATCAGTATGATAACTAATTTTTAAAGAAATGATATTATTCAAATAACATAAAAATCATTATCACAAAATAGGGTATCAAAAATTGAAGTTATCGGGATCAGGACCAATACGTTCACCAGTTTCCAACCCATCTAAAAAGGAAATGTCTTCAGATGATAGTTCAAAGTCAAAAATTTCCGCATTAGCCGCTATACGTTTTGCATGAACAGATTTTGGAATAGCGACAATACCTTTTTGAAGATTATAACGTAGAATAATCTGCGCTACGCTCTTATTGTACTTTTTCGCCAAATCTGCACAAATATCCAACTCAAAAACCTTACCCTGCATAAAGGGAGACCAAGATTCATATTGAATTCCTTTAGCCGCACAAAAATCAATAAGATCTTGTTGTACCAAATGTGGATGAAACTCCATTTGGTTAACCATTGGCACCACCTTACAATCTTGCAAAATATCTTCTAAATGATGTTTAAGAAAGTTACTTACCCCAATGGCCTTTATTTTCTTTTGAGCATACAAATACTCTAAAGCTCGCCAAGTTTCTTTATACTTACCACTAACCGGCCAATGAATAAGGTAAAGATCTAGATAGTCTACACCCAAACGTTTTAAACTCGCATCAAATGCATTTAGCGTTTCATCATAGCCTTGATCTTCATTCCAAACTTTAGAAACCAAAAATATTTCTTTCCTATCTATACCACTTTCACGAATACCCTTACCAACACCTTCTTCGTTTTTATAGATTGCAGCAGTATCTATGTGCCTATAACCAATTTCAAGTGCACTTTTAACGGCATTAACCACTTCTTGATCATTATCTGACTGATAAGTACCCAAGCCTAAATACGGCATTTGTACTCCGTTATGTAATGTAAAACCCCCTGTAAGGTCGGTAATATTGATGTGTTTTTCCATTTGAATACAGTTTAAAGACGGTACACCCATTCTTCTGGGTTTAAACGAGACGTATCTTGATATAAATAAAATTTTAACCTGGTCTGGCCATTGTTCCTGTTGGTATATACGATACCCAACTCTTCCTTACTTGATACCTTATCACCTTTCTTCACATAAAGTTCAGATAGATTGTAATACGTACTTATAAAGTTACCATGCTTAATTTGAACACCTTTGTTACCACCGGGTACTGCTAAAATTGCAATGACCTCGCCTTCAAAAATAGCCCTGGCTTTGGCTCCTTCATCCGTGGCAATGATCACACCATTACTTTGGTGCTTGATCCCTGGGTAAACCGGGTCCGCATACACTCCAAACCCCTGACTCTTAATTCCCTTTTCAACTGGCCAGATCAGCTTTCCCTTATTCGCTGAAAAACTGCTGGCTATTCTAGAAGCTTCGGGGGTAAGAACAAATTTGCTGGTATTCTTGGAAGTGCTACCAGATTTTTTGTTAGAAGCAGCAATAGCACTTCGTATCAATTTTTCTATTTGTTGATCGATCTTTCTTGCCTCTTTCTTTTTAGCTTCGATTGCACTTGCATACTTGCTTTCATTTTTACGAATAGTTCCTAGAAGTGCTTTTTGAGATTGAATTTCGGCAAATAATTGATTCTTTGCTTTTTTGTTCTGGGCCAATAATACCTCTTTTACTTTTCGTTCCTCGTTAAGGTCGGCATTCAACCGTGAAAGCTCGTCAGTTTTAGCCAATATCTCAGCTCCCTGTTCTTTTCTATAATCTGTATATTGCTTCATATATTGAAGCCTTTTAAAGGCTTGAAAGAAGCTTTCTGAAGATAGCAGGAACATTAATCTATTTTGTTTGGATTTATTCTGATAAGACTTTTGTATCATCTTAGCGTATTCATCCTTTACCTCTTGTAGTTCGGTTTTTAATTTGCCAATATTTCTGATATTGGTATTAATTTGCCTGTTCAACAAATTAGATTGTTGATTGGTTACCCGAATTAATTGTTGGCGCACCGTAATTTTTTTATCCAAGGCTTCCATCTGATCCAGAACGTTGCCTTTCTCCTTTTTCTCAGCAAATAGCAATCTATTGATATCGCGTATTTCAGATTGAAGTTGTTCGCGTTTTTCCTCTAAAGCTTTTTGCTCGCTAGTCTGCGCTATTAGGTTTACCGAAGTAAACAATAATAGTAACAAAACACTAGGTTTAAATCTGAACAACATCTGTTTAAAGCTCTATTTCATTAAAACCCTTAGGAATTGAATATGGAAAATTAACCGTGCCGTTCAACTCCAAATTCTTAAATTCAAGGTCTATATTATTTTCACTATCCTTGGTAATTGCTTTTACCATAATTTCATTAGGTAAAATTTCATTATCCAAACTTTGATAATTTTTATAGGCAATCTCTAAAACTCTTTTCTCCAGCGGTTGCGAAAGTTGCTGTAAAGCCATCTTAAAGTTCTTTGGCTCTACCTGAAATAATGTTTTGTATAAAACGTCTTGCTCTTTAGGAGTTAAACGATAACTCTCATTTGAGATGCCTATATCGTATTTTCCTTGTCTTAAATCTATAATTGCCTGCCCTGTGAGCAGATTTTGTAAAATGGAAAAGTCAACTTCTGTACCCAACAAATCACTTAAATACGAGAAGTCGCCATCAAAATATTCATTTTCCAATTTATTATAAAAAGACACCCTATCTGGAGTAATATAAGCCTTAACAATGCCAAGAGGAGCACTCATCCATATTGCCTTGTCCTTTTCCATACGTAGGCTCACTGATACGTTCTGTGAGGTTTCACCATCAGAATAACTAATTTTTACCCTACCTGCCAATGTTTTAAATCCAGCTTCATTTTGATAATGTGCCTTTATAACTGATTTGGATGATAGCTTAGCATCTACCGTACCCCCAGAAATCACCTTTGTACTTTTACAAGATGCCATGAAAATTATCATGACCATAGGTAAGGCATATTTCATTTTTATTATTTTTAAAAACTTCATCATCTATACATCAAGATTTAATTTTACTAAGGTACATATTTGCTTTAGACGTATTATTGGTTGCGGTATAGGCTTTGACCAATTCTTTATAAATGGCATTTTCCAAAGGAATATCATCTATTAAATAATCTAACGCACCCTCTAATATTTCAATAGCATCTTTATGCTTTTGTAAGCTGTTCAAAGCAGCTCCGTTGGCATAATAAAAATAGGGTTGCGACGGAAAACTCTCCATTGCTTCTTCCGTAGTTTTTAACAACATACCATTCCCCGTATCTGTTTTGAGCATTGCCTCTATTCTAGATTTAAAACCTTCTATACTGTTTAAATCTTTATTAGGTGCAGTATTTACGGCTCTAACTGAATGTACAAAAGTCCTTTTCTGGTTAGCAATAGAATCCGTAATCTTTTTTGCTAAATACTCTTGCTTTTTAGAGATATTTACACCTTTTAACAGCGTTTGTGCGGTAACATAATCTTCGTTCAAATAATAGATCTCCGCTAAATTCACCCTCATCTGAACATTGTTCCATGGTAATTCTTCTCTAACGTCGTCTATTACGGATTTTTTGGCGTTAATAACATCTACAAGTGTTTCTGCATACCAATAATTTTCTGGTTCTCCGGTCAATGCCTCTACCGCATACTCTTGTGCATTGATGTATTGCTTCTCGTACAAATGAAATTTGGCCAACTCAAAAGAAACAACGGTATTTTGAGGTTGTAAACGCTTACATTCCAAGAAATACGTAATTGCACGGTCATAATTTCTAATGCCTTTCTGCTTTAAGCCTTCGAAAAAATTTTCTTGAAAAGTATCAGAATACTCTTCAAGGAAAACTTCTGAACTTTGTTCAATATCCAATTCAGGCGTTTCTTGTGCACAAATGGTTAAGGGGGTACATAAAACCCCGATCACAAAACCCAAAAACACCGCCTTTACCATACTATTTATCAGATTTCTACTTAACACCTGTACTACCAAAACCGCCTTCTCCCCTAGCAGTTTCAGACAAACTTTCTACTTGGTTCCATTCTGCACGTTCGTGTTTTGCAATGACCATTTGAGCAATACGTTCGCCGTTTTCAATTACAAAATCTTCATTGGACAGGTTTACTAAAATAACACCTACTTCTCCTCTATAATCAGCATCAATTGTGCCAGGTGCATTAAGTACGGTTATTCCCTTTTTAGCCGCCAAACCACTTCTTGGCCTTACCTGAGCTTCAATACCTACAGGTAATTCAATGAAAAGACCAGTTGGTATAATAGCTCTTCCTAAAGGTTGTAGTGTAACCGCTTCGGCAAGATTAGCTCTTAAGTCCATACCAGCAGACGCATTGGTCTCATAATTGGGTAAATCGTGACCTGACTTATTGATAATTTTTATGTTCATCTGTTTAGATATAATTTTTTAAGATTTTCAAATTCCAGCTTATATACCAAGCCCAAGAATACTAATAACAAAGGTATACCTATAAATAGGTTCCTATCAAAAATGTAAAATGAAAGCGTAGAAAACAAGATGGACATTCCTAAATAAAAGATAATTTTTCTAAAGTTATATGGAATGGGATAATACATACGTCCAAAATAAAATGAAAGCATCATCATGGTACCATATGCCATTAATGTAGCCACTGCTGATGCCATATAGCCGAAATACGGAATAAAAATCAAATTGATAATTATAGTCAGTACGGCACCTATCATTGAAATATAAGCGCCAAATTTGGTGCGATCCGTAACTTTATACCAAACGGACAGGTTATGGTAAATTCCTAAGAAGAAACTTGCCAAAACAATTAATGGAACTATAGGCATGGCATCCCAATATGATTCATTTAGAACAAGAAAACGCTTTAAAACATCAGAAAAAACCACAACCGACAATAAAATAATACTGCCCAAAACCACAAAATAATTTGTAATCTGAGCATAAGCTTTCTGGGGGTTTTTGGTATCTGAATGACTAAAGAAAAAAGGTTCAATTCCCATTCTAAAAGCAGTCGCAAAAAGTGTCATGAACAGCGCAAGTTTATAGCATGCTGAATATTTTCCCATTTCACTTTTGGCAATATCTATTGGCAATAACTCCGATAACAGATAGCGATCAAAAACCTCATTAATGGTAAAAGCAATACCGGCAACCATAACCGGCATAGCATAGCGGACCATCCTTTTCCAGAGATCTTTATCGAAAACATATGGCTTACGGATGTAAACCCTGATCATCAATAATAATGTAACACCACTAGCAATTAAATTGGCAATTAAAATATAAGGTATCTCATAATCCGGTTTATATAACGAGTTGAAAAAACCTGTTGATGAACCTGTAGCTATCTTAGGTAAGAAGATCAAGAAAAATAAGGTGAGCCCTAGATTAAGAGATACGTTTAATATTTTAACAATGGCGTATCGCATTGGCTTTTCGTTAGCCCTTAACCAAGCAAAAGGAATAATAGCTAAAGCATCTAATGCCAATATCCCTAACACATAATTCATAAAAGGCAAGTCAATATTCAACGCAGTGGACAATGGCGTCTTAAATAATATGCCCACTAAAACCAATAAAGCGGTTGAGCCCATTATGGATAATAACGACGTACTAACTACCTTTTTTCTATTTTCTGACTCCTTGTAAAAACGAAAAAACGCCGTTTCCATACCGTAGGCCAAAAAAACATTGAAAATTGCAAACCAAGAAAATATCAAAGTAACCTCACCATATTTGCCCGGTGCCATTACATCGGTATAAATAGGTACAAGTAAAAATGAAATCATCCTTGGCAAGACAGTTGCCAAGCCATAGATCGCAGTTTGTTTAAAAAGTTTTTTGAGTGGATTCAAGCACTGTACATTAAGGCGATAAAAGTACCTATTAAAAGCCTAGTTACAAAGTTAGTTTTTGGGTGCGCCTTTATAAATTTGGGGTTGTTTTTGTTTTATGTCTGATACCTTTGCATATTTCAACTTTCCATTTTCGCTGTAACTCACAACGGCCTCATCTTTACCTAGGTTTAAATCTATAGCTTCAGGAGACTTTGAAGCAGTATTAGGTATTCTGACAACGATCACATTTTCGCCATTCACTGTATTGACGATGGCATCTACCTGTTTCCCCCTAAAATAAACATGATTCATTTGAATATCGGAATTCTCAATCAATGTAACCGGAATTCTCAATTCTGTACCAGAACCACTTTCTTCACGACCACTCACATATTCCTGACAAGACGCTTTACCTATATCAAATGAAGGTTCTGCTTGCAACTTTTTCTGAGAAGTACAACTAGTTAAACAAAGACAAAAAAGTAAAAAATAAGTATTAAGATATTTCATTAGACCATATTATACTTATAAAGATAATAAGTAATATGGGTTTAATACGTCATTTAACATGGCTATCACAATTTAATGCCCTAATCTGCCTTCTGCAATTGCCTTAATTTATTAAGCTCGTTTTTTACCTGCTTATAAATAAATACACAGAAAACCGTCAAAAAAACTATGGATGAACATAGTATATATACATAAAAACCATGTGACAGCGATGCTTTGAACATAGGTAACAGAATAATAAACCCAACGGTATAAATAATAATCGCCAATGGAGTAATTATAAAATGTGTAAACCTTCTGAAGGAGTAATATGTAGTCAAATCTTGTTTAAACGTATTATAGTCAGCACTAAAATTGATAGATCTTAATCTTCTTAAACTAAAGAGCTCAATACCTATTCTAACCATTAAACTACCGATCATTAAACCGATCCCCAGTAAAAATGTCGCATTTTTATAGCCAGAAACGTACAGTAGAAAAGCGAACAATGTTATGATTGTAATTGTTAAAACCGCATTCCCTGTTCTTTGTTTGTTTTCAATGGATTTTACACTTTTCAAGAGTGATTTAAAACTCTCTTCAGTTGCAGATATCTTAGATTGGTTTTGCCATGTATTTTGTAAATCTTCAAAATTATTCATGATTTGCACATTTTGTAAGTTGTTGTTTTATTCTATGTATTCTAGTTCTGATAGCGTCATGCTTAATCCCTATTATTTCTGAGATCTCTACTTGTGGCACATCTTCTAGTTCCAACAAAATTATAGCCTTGTTAGTGCTACTTAATTGGTTGATGCATTTGTACAATTGAAAAAGCATATCTTCTTTTTCTACAGGATCTTCACTATTCTCACTTATTTGCAAATCATCAATTTGTAGTTTTTTCTCTTCTTTCTTCTCCCTACGTATTTCTGCCAAACAAGTATTCACACAAATTCTATAGATCCATGTAGCTATTCCGCTTTCATTTCTAAACGTATCTAAGTTTTTCCAAACTTTAATGAACGTTTCCTGGGTCAAATCTTTGGCCAGTACATCATTACCTCCGGTATACCCCATGCATAAACGCATTACTTTAGGGTAATTAATCTCATATATCTTTTTATATGTTGATTCCTTAAGTGTCATTAATCCTCTAATGCTTTAAGTACATTTTCAATGAACCAATCTGGTTGATCAAACATTATAAAGTGCGAAGACCCCATGGCAAATTCCAAGTTATATTCTTTAAGGGTTTTATATTGACTATTATATGTGGTTTTAGCCATTTCTATCCCATAAGGTTCTGTTGCCGCTAAAATGGTTACAGGTATATCAATTTTAGAAAGGACGTTACGCAAATCCAATTTCAATAAATCAGTATAACCATAGACATATGTTTCTCGATCAGCTTTTATCATCCAATCTTTTATTATTTCTTGGTTTGATGCATCTAAAGCCATTCCGCTTGCCATTTGACTGACCATGGACTCAAAATCCTTATCGTTCATGCCCATTACTTTCTTATTATAAGGTGAATCATAAACCATATATTCACTTTTAAAGTTAGGCATCATTAAAGCACCGGTTGAGGGCAAAGCATCAATTATGATCAATTCTTTAAAAGCACTATTTTCTGTAGCCATCCAAAGTGCTAATGCACCGCCTAAACTGTGCCCAAGCAGAATAGCATTATCTAATTTGTTACTAGAAATATACTTAACCAATTCATCTTTAATTTTTGGTAGCCAAGGTTTTTCTATAGCGGGCACATCACCAAAACCGGCAAACGTAAATACATGACATTCATAATCTTTAGATAGCTCAGCAACGGAAGCTTCCCAAACATCACCAGTACAGGCAAAGCCCGGAAAAAAAAGTATTGGTTCACCTTTACCAATGACTTCAACCTTAAAAGGGTTGTCTTGAGCAGTTATTGAAAAAGAGGAAATAATAAATAATGCGAATACTAATAATTTAATTGTTTTCATCGTAAGAGTTTTTGTTTTGTTCACCCTTTAGATTCAAGAATTAAAAAATGTTACCTTATTATTTGAAAAAATATTATTCCGGTTCTACATTCATCCTTTTTATAGCCGTTGTAGCCAAAATAAAGGCAATTAAGAGAAGAACCGCTGCAAGGGCATATGGAGCGCCCGGAAAATAAATTGAAGTCTCAGGCCTAATAAAATAATAAAATACAGGCGCAAATATAAATTGCCCTAAAATGGCCGTGATGCTAACCAGACCGGTTATAGAGCCCTGTAAAATTCCCTGCTCTTTTTCCGATACTTGATTAGAAATAACCCCTTGTACGGTTGGACCTGCAATACCACCCAATGCATATGGAATCAAGAATGCATACAGCATCCAAGGTTCATGGGCAAAAGAAAACAAGAACATACCCACTGTCCACAATAGAAAGCCGTAGATGATAACCTTACGTTTTCCAAATTTTGTCACTAATTTACCAACCAAAAACCCTTGAACAACAGCAACCAATAAGCCAACTACCATAAGAGACAACCCTATTTGTCTTGGGTTCCAATCATACCGTTCTATCCCGTAATAAGACCATGTAGAAGGTAATGCCTGACCTGCAAGGTTTGCCAAGAAAAATGCAGAAATCAACAGTAGAATTCCCTTATAATTGCGCAATGCGAACAATGAAACCCCAGGAATCATCTTTGAAAAGTTGATTTGCCTTCTATTCTCCGGAGTCAAAGATTCAGGCACAAAGAAATAACCAAAAAGGAAATTTGCAAATGTTAGGCCTGCAGCAATATAAAATGGGAGTCTAATATCTATCTCTCCGAAAAATCCACCAATACCTGGACCTATTATAAATCCTATTCCGAATGCGGCACCTATTAATCCGAAGTTCTTTGCTTTATTCTCTCTGGTACTAACATCTGCAATATAGGCGGATGCCACGGTAAAACTTGCACCGGTAATTCCCGCTAAAAACCTACCCAAAAACAACCAAACAATAGAGGGTGCCCAAGCGTGGATTAAATAGTCTATACTTAACCCTAACAAGGCAATAAGCAATATGGGACGTCTACCATATTTATCGGATATTTCACCCAATACAGGCGAAAACAGAAATTGCATACCTGCAAAAGCCGTTGTTAACCACATACCATAGATAATAGCCATATGATTGCCTTCACCCGTTAATTCCATAATCAAATCAGGGATAATTGGTAGAATTATACCAATGCCAATGACATCAACAAGAATAGTTATGAATATAAAAAGTAAGGCGGTTTTATTGGATTTCATGGTGAAGACAAAAGTCGGGTAAAAAAAGGAAAATAAAAGCAATAAAAACAAAAACCCCACTGGTTAGTGGGGTTTTTATATATAGTTTAAAGCGTTTAAGCTTTAGACAACATGAAGTCATCTATATGTGAACATTTTTAATTGTTCAATGCCTCTGCACCACCAACGATTTCTAAAATTTCATTAGTAATTGCTGCTTGCCTTGCTTTGTTATATGTCAATTTCAATTGGTCACGTAGCTCAGTTGCATTATCTGTAGCCTTGTGCATTGCAGTCATACGAGCACCATGTTCACTAGCAAAAGAATCTCTTATACCTTTATACAATTGTGTTTTTAAGGATTTAGGAATCAATTGCTCTATAATTTCAACCTTAGAAGGCTCAAAAGTATAATCTGCACTTGCCGTTTCTTCTACCTCTAATGGTACAATTGGCAAAAACTGCTCGGTCATAACAATTTGGGTAGCCGCATTTTTGAATTTGTTGTACACAATATCAATACGGTCATATGCGCCAGCCGTGAACAATTCCATTAAGTTCTCTGCTATTGCTGCAACATTATCAAAGGTTAGATCATCAAATACACCACTATGGTTAGCAATAACATTATAGCGTTTACCTAAGTAATCATTAGCTTTTTTGCCTACCGCAACAAAATCAACTTCCTTACCTGCATAAACATTTTCAACAAGGTTAACAGATTGCTTTAAGATGTTGGTATTAAACGCCCCACATAGTCCTCTGTTAGAAGTAACCGATACGACCAAAACTTTATTCACCGCACGATTATCGGCATAAACACTACCAGAATCACCTTCTAAACTAGCACTTAGGTTTTGTAGTAATTCGGTCAGTTTATCGGCATAAGGTCTCATTGCCGTAATGGCATCTTGCGCCTTTTTCAATTTTGCAGCAGAAACCATTTTCATGGCACTGGTAATCTGCATCGTTGAAGAAACCGATGAAATCCTATTTCGTATTTCCTTTAAATTTGCCATTTTATTCAGTATTTAGTAAAAAGTACAAAGTATTAAGTTGCTTCAACACTTTGTACTATTTACTCAGTACTCAGTACTTTTTTAGTTCTTATATTTCGCAGAAAGCTCTTTACAAACAGAAGTCAAGGTATCTGTTACTTCATCAGTAAGCTTACCAGACTTCAAGGTATCTAGAACATCTCTGTGCTTAGCGTTCAAAAACTCCAAATAATCACGTTCGAATTCCTTTACTTTCTCAACAGGAACATCTCTTAACAGGTTTTTAGAACCTGCATAGATTATAGCTACCTGATCTTCAACCGTAAATGGATCGTTCTGAGCTTGCTTTAATATTTCAACGTTTCTACGTCCTTTTTCAATTACGTTCAATGTCGCAGCATCTAAATCTGAACCAAATTTAGCAAAGGCTTCCAATTCACGGAACTGTGCTTGATCTAGTTTCAATGTACCGGCAACTTTCTTCATTGATTTAATCTGAGCGTTACCACCAACACGAGATACAGAGATACCTACGTTAATTGCAGGTCTAACACCTTGGTTGAATAAATCTTGCTCTAAGAATATCTGTCCGTCAGTAATAGAAATTACGTTCGTTGGGATATATGCAGAAACATCACCTGCTTGAGTTTCAATAATTGGCAAAGCCGTTAAAGAACCACCACCCTTTACCATTGGTTTTAACACCTCTGGCAAATCGTTCATTTCTTTTGCGATATCATCATCATTGATAACTTTTGCAGCACGCTCCAATAATCTAGAGTGTAGGTAGAAAACGTCACCTGGGTAAGCCTCACGTCCCGGTGGTCTTCTTAACAAAAGAGACACCTCACGGTAAGCTACCGCTTGTTTTGATAAATCATCATATATAATTAATGCAGGACGACCTGTATCACGGAAATACTCACCAATTGATGCTCCGGTAAATGGTGCATATACTTGCATTGGTGCAGGATCAGATGCGTTAGCAGCTACAATGGTAGTATATGCCATTGCACCTTTATCTTCCAATACTTGAGCAATACCGGCAACGGTAGATGCTTTCTGACCTATGGCAACATAGATACAGTAAACAGGCTCACCAGCATCATAAAATTCTTTTTGGTTTAGAATGGTATCAATACAAACCGTAGTCTTACCAGTTTGACGGTCACCAATAACAAGCTCTCTCTGCCCTCTACCAACTGGGATCATCGCATCAATTGCCTTAATACCAGATTGCATTGGCTCTGTTACAGGCTCTCTGTAGATTACACCTGGAGCTTTACGCTCAAGTGGCATCTCATAAGTATCACCGGCAATAGGTCCTTTACCATCGATTGGGTTACCTAGAGTATCAACCACACGACCAACAATTCCTTCACCAACTTTTACAGAAGCGATTCGTTGCGTACGTTTAACCGTATCTCCTTCACCAACAGATTTAGAAGGTCCTAAAAGAACCACACCTACGTTATCTTCTTCCAGGTTAAGAACGATACCTTCAAGTCCACCTTCGAACTCAACTAATTCTCCGTATTGAGCATTGGCTAATCCGTAGATTCTTGCAATACCATCACCTACAGTTAATACAGTACCTACTTCATCTAAAGTAGCGGTAGCATCAAATCCTGATAATTGTTTTTTTAAAATTGCTGATACTTCAGCGGCTTTTACTCCTGCCATATCTTACTTATTATTTTACTGTAATATTTTTACCAAGGACTATTACCTTTTTTAATCAACTCTCCAATTAACTCGGTCAAAAACTCTTGTTTGGTCACCTTACTTAATTGTCTTTTTGCTTTATATTCAAAACTAGACCCATCTTGCAATGAAACTTTTACTGGTGATTGAATATCTGTTGTTGCTGTTGCAATTAAGTTTCCGTCAACATCATACACTTTAATAGGAGTTGATCTTGTACCAGAATATTCATCAGGCGAGACAACTTTTCCAATTACGTCAGTTCCCATTCTACCACCCTTGGTAATACTTAAATCCTTTTGTACAAATGGATTAATCGCTGCTACCTTTGCATCTAATTCTTTATCTTGATTTTTAACTTTGTTAACCTTCTCTTTTGCGGTACTTTCAGTTTTAGTATCAAGGAAAGTAGAAATTTTTTCCGTATTTACATTTCCCGACAAATCAAAAAACTGAAGCTTTTCAATTAAAAAACTTATAATTTTCTTTTTACCAGTCCCATAATCAGGATCTATATCTATAGCATTAGTTTTGGAAAAATCCGCATTTGATATCTCTAACCAGCTCTCTTTCGCCCCATTTGGAACCAACATTCTTCCTACACTATTTACTTGAAGAAACAATTCTGATGAATTTGAATTCGTAAATGAATACAAAATATCATAATCTCCCATAGTCTTTGTAGCTCTATGCTCAGTTTCCATCTTTATAGGAATGGCAACCTTATCCACTAATATTGCACCTTTTTTAACGCCTATTTTTTGAGCACTAACAGACACACTAAAAAATAAAACCAGTCCAAAAACTATTCTATTCATATTATAGACTATTTGAAAATTCTCTTTTTAAATTATTAAGCTTGTTGCTTACGCTAGCATCATACTGTAAATCTCCAACTCTTAAGATGAAACCTCCAATAATACTTTCGTCAATTTTACTTTCAATGGTAACCTCATCACCAGTAATAGTAGCAACCTGCTTTAATATTTTTTTCTCAATCGCAGCATCTAAAGGAACAGCGGTTGTTACGTAAGCAACGTTCTTACCTTTTAATTGCTCATTAAGAATAATGTATTTTAAAGCAACTTCATTTAGCATACCTACACGCTTGTTATCAACCAACATGCTAATAGTACCTTCAGTAATTGAATCGCATCCTTTGAAAATTTCAAGTAATGCATTCTTTTTGGAAGCACCGGAAACAACCGGACTTGCCAATACATCTTTTAATTCTTTACTATCTGAAATAGTAGCGACGATTGAACGCATATCTTTCTCAACAGCAACCAAGGCTTTATTCTCCTTGGCCATGTCCAATATCGCCTTTGCGTAACGTAATGCAGCTCTAGATTCGCTCATTATTTTTTTTAGTTAAGTTTTATGTCGCTCAACATTGTATCAACCAACTTCAATTGCTTTTCGTTGCTAGATAACTCCTCTTTTATAACTTTCTCTGCGATAGCTACAGACAATTCTGCAACTTGACTTTTAATATCGGCAACAGCAGCTTTCTTCTCACTTTCTATAGCAGCTTGCGCTTGTTTCAACATTTTGTCGCCTTCAGCTTTTGCCTGCTCTTTAGAATCAGCTATCATTTTTTCTTTGATCTCACGAGCTTCTTTTAACATAGATTCACGTTCTGCACGTGCCTCTTGCAACATTCTATCATTATCCGCTTGTAAGTTTTGCATATCCGCTTTTGCTTTTTCAGCTGCGGCCAATGCTTCTTGAATACCTGTCTCTCTTTCGTTCAAAGAGTTCAAGATAGGTTTCCAAGCAAATTTTACCATTAAGAAAATTAAACCTAATAATAGAATTGTTTGTACGATAAACAATCCTGGTGAAAAATCATTCAATAAAACTTCCATATTCTAATCTTTAAAATCTAAATCAATAATTAAAAACATTTCCTGTAACCAACCGTTACAGGAAGATGTCTTTGGGTTTTCGTGTTCTTATTTTCCTAAGAACAAAGCACCGAATGCTAAACCTTCTAAAAGTGCAGCTACGATAATCATCGCAGTTTGAATTTTTCCTGCCGCTTCTGGCTGACGAGCAATACCTTCCATTGCTTTACCACCGATTTGACCAAGACCTAAACCTGCTCCGATAACGATTAAACCTGCTCCAATTAAATTGTAAGTTACCATACTAATTGATTTATATAATTAAATTAAAAAAACTCTTGTTAAATAAAATCTCCTCTAACATCCTCTACATCTGCCACTTCATGACCGTGAGAATCATGCTCATGGTCGTGATCATGTTCCGCTACCGCCATACCTATAAACAAAGCTGAAAGTGCCGTAAAAATATATGCCTGTAAAAAGGCCACCAACACCTCAATAAGGGTGATGAAGAATGACAAAACCAATGAAAGACCCGTAGCACCTGCCACACCTAAACTTTCTTTAAGAGTAAACATAATCGCAATTAAGCTCATTACAACAATATGCCCTGCAGATATGTTTGCGAACAAACGTACCAATAATGAAAAAGGCTTAATGATAAAAGCACCTGCCAATTCTATAATCGCCAAAATTGGTTTTACGAAAACCGGTACACCTGGCATCCACAAAATGTGCATCCAGTAATCTTTGTTACCGCTAACTGTATATATGATCAAGGTAAATATTGCCAAACAAGCTGTAACCGCTATTTGCCCAGTTACATTGAACCCAAATGGAGTAAGCCCCAACAAGTTCAACACCCATATAAAAAAGAATACCGTTAAAAGATACCCTGTAAATCTTCTGTAATGTTTTTCTCCAATGTTAGGTCTAGCAATCTCATCTCTAACATATAAAACAAGAGGTTCCAACACTCTACCAAAACCAGTTGGTACACTTTTCTTAGTATATTGTTTAGCTAAAGAAGAAAATGCAAACAACAATAACAAACCTACCAACAAGATACCAACAACACTTTTGGTAATAGAAAAATCTAAAACTTTATGCGCATTTGTTGCGTGATGTTCTTCGTCAAAATTTACAGATGAAGCACCAGCTTCCAACTCATAAATTTTGCTGTGAAGTTTTACAAATTTAGAACCGTTCTTTTCAACAATTACGTGTCCGTTATCGTCATGATGAAATTCTGATGACATAAAAGTCACCAAACCATTGCTTGACCAAAGTATTACCGGAAGCGGAAAACCAACATGCTTTCTTTCACCAGCATCATTGGTATAGGAGAATAAATGAAAATCATGAGAATCCTTAAGGTGATGTAAAATATACTCATCTACCTGCTCCTTACCACTTACCGCTCCTTCAGGTGCTGTGTCTGATACCGCGAAACTTTGCAATGAAAAACAAAGTATTAGAAGTTGTAATAAGGTTTTAATCGTATTTGAAACTTGCATCATTAGTTCTTTATCAAAAAATTAAGCTCCTAGAAATTTTGCGCAAAAGTAGTTAATAATAACATAACCATCCCAATTTTAAAGCTTTAAAATTTACAGACTTTTATTCCCCATTATTTTGGCAATAAAAAACACCTCTAGAAATAGAAAAATTAAAATCGGAATCAACAGCATTCCTCTATATAACTGAGGCATAATACGTTCTCCAAGTAGGTATGGGTAAAAGATCATAGCAAACAACGTAATCTTAAATACAAGTGCCGCCATGTATAGAAACCCTAATTGCTGAAAAAATGAATTGTTTTTAGCCGCAATGAAAAAGACAATCACCAATACGAGTGAAAACACATAATGAAATGTATAGGCTTTTTTCAATAATGGAATAAAATAAGGTTCAGCATTGCTTAAAAGCTGATCTTGTAAAAAAAAAGAAGTCGCGCCCACAACAGTGAACACGACTATATATAAAATGATATTTTTTAGCAACGTTTTATTTATTTAATGCCATAACCTTTTTTATGACCAAATAGATAGACAAAAATACTGCAAGTAAAGTAAATGTATCTTCTAAAAACGTTTTTTCATATTTTTCATCTAACCATTCTCCTAAAAGATTGCCCAAAAATATAGTGACACCCATTTGTATGGCAACACCAGATAAGCTTGCGGCGTTTCTTAAAAGCTCAGAATTATCATTGTCTTTACGAGGCTTTTGCGGCTCCATTGTTCGGTGCTTTAAAACCTGCAGGGTTACTTCCTCCTTTTTTACCGCCCATGTTACAAGAAGCATTAAAAGTAGCACCTGGCTCTACTGCCAGCTTACTTACAGATACCGTACCTTCTATTACAGCAGATGACTTTAAGGATAACAGATCAGATACCAATAGTTCGCCATTAAAACTACCTTCTATATCTGCATTTACACATTCTACTTTACCATGAATATAGCCGTCTTTACCAATGACCACTTTGCCAGAGGTTTTTACATTACCATCTAACTTTCCATCTATACGAAAATCTGCTTCTGAGATGATATCTCCTTTGATTTTGGTATTCTTCTCTATTCTGTTGGGTTGTCCTCCTATTTCATTCATAGCTTTAGGTTTTTGTCTGTCTGAAAACATTGTTCACGGTTTTGGGGTTAAAAGCGTATTTCTATAATCGATTATATTTTTGTGTACTTGTATAATCTTATAGTTCTCTGATAAAACTACAAAATTCTCATCAGCAACTCGGTAATCCTTATTATTTTTTAATAGCTCTGCATAGCCAAGTGCATAATCTTTTGACTTAAACCCATGAACTACTACAAATTGATCTTCTAGGTTATAAATATCTTTAGAAATCTTGTTCTTGTATTTAAGATCGGTAATTGATTTCTCTAATAGTTCCATCAGCTTTAGCGCCTTTTCATTATTACTTCTCTTAAAAGGAAAAACAACTTTCCAGTTAGAGGTTCCCTTGGAGTCTGTTTCCGGTGAAAATTCTTTTTGCTCCAATTTAGGAAGTTGCTCTGCTATCATTTGCTCGGCTTTTTTACCTTCTGGATTGTTAGGATACGTCAATGCCACATAATTTAACGCTTCTTTAAAAAGCTCAAAACCTTGCAGCCTACCAATGGCATTTGCTTTCAACATTTCAAACTTTGGAACAATAGGGTCACCTGTAAATCTATTGATGTTTTCCTCCGCACCTGTAATTACCTGCAAAAAGTGTTGTTCTTGATATTGTTTGAACAAATTCTCATAGCGTTTCTCTGGACTATCTGAACTGTCTGCCAGAACCGCTTGTGGATTTAACAGTATTTCCGCGTACCTAGAATCTGAGTGGTTGGCAATAATATCTGCTTTCATAGTCTCTTTCAACGGACTATCTACTTCTTCATATATCTTGTACAGGTTATATTTAGAAGGTAAGATCAAACGCTCTTCGGCATTTGAGGCTAGAACGTTTTCCAATTTCTCTGCCGCTAAAAGATTTTCATTGAACTTTTCCTTATAGATAAGCCCTAATTGATAGTTGGCAAAATTACGTTCTGTCTTTAAGCTATCTATAATAGCAACATCTGTAGGTAAACGATCCATATAATAGTCTAACGAGAATTTCTCATCATCACTAACTACACTAATACTATCATTTGCTCCTGGAGCATTCTGTAATGCAATATTCTCACTATTAATAAGCGACTTGTCTGACCATCGCCAATCATCTGTCAATTCTCTATTGCCCCAACGGTTTTTAAAGTCGTTTTGACCATAGCCCAAACTAGTAATGTTATAGAAATAGAATTTGCCTTTATTCTCTTTACCACCCTTGCTGTTGTTAAAAGCAGCAAAACCATCTGTAATTCTTTCCTTCTCTTTTTTCTGCGCAGCTTCCTTAGCTTTTTGTAGCTCTTCAATATGTTTACCAAAATATGCCAATTGCTCATCTTTTGGCATTTGGTAAACCGTAATTACACTATCTGCATAATGCACAATGTCTTCGTACTTAATAACATCTTCAAGGTTATCCCTTTTTTTCTTGATCGCCCTAAACTTCTTGGTATTCTCGTTAAGGTTGGTCAATACACTATCATAATAGGCACCTGCGGGCTTATAGATACTTTCATCAAAATTATATTCTGCTAAATTCTCATAGTTGAGCGCATTCAATTTTGGCTTGTTCTGCGATGCTCTGAGCGATTTGTTGAAATACAATATTGCCAAGCTATCGGATTCTTGTTCTAAGTGAAACTCTGCCAATTGTCTATAAATACCATCTAAGTAAGGTCTGTTCTCCCTATTTAGCTCCATCTTGGTTAAATATTCCAAGATTTCTTCTTTATTCTCACCAGTGACTTGGGTATTCTTTAATTTTTCGATTTTGGCGTTGATCATATAAATCCTAGGGGACTTTCTATTCAACTCAATCACCTTATCAAAAGCATAATTGGCACTGTCCTTGTAACCCAATTGATTGTACAACTGACCAATAATATAATAGTACCTTCCTTTTTCAGGATTCTTTTTTGTGTAATGCGATGCAATTTTTAGGTTTTGAACCGCAGTATCCGGAGCATTAAGATTTATATAGGCTTGTGCCAACATTGCCCTTGCATCTGCATATTCTTGATCTTTTAAACGCTCATATTTCATTAAGCGTTTTAAATTTTTTATCGCTAGATCGTCATTTTCTAACCTAATATTTACCTTTTCTCTCCAGATACTTGCTTCATTAAGCTTATCACTTTCTGAATATTTATTGAGAATGTAATTGAAGGATTCCAATGCAGGAATGTAGCGTTCATCAAAATAACGCGCTTTACCTAATAATAAAAAAGCCTCATCTATTTGAGGGTTGCGTTCTTCATCCTTAATATCCATACTATGCTTTTGAATAGCCTTTGTAGCTTTTTCCTCTGCAATAAGAAAATTAGGATTGTTGTCTTCTGAATCTAATTTTATTTCGCCACTAACTTCTAAACGTTCTATGGGCAACACTTCAAAATAATCATCTTGATACGTATCGTTCAGCGTTTCTCGCCCTTGTTCAAAAGCAATGTTACCATTATACAAGGTATTGTATTTGGTATTGAGCGCGTGCCAATTTCGGTTTACGAACTTGTCTTTCTTAACGGAACATGCATTAAAAAGCATACTCGTTAAAACACCGGATAAAATAAGTTTGTTTCTAAGATTCAAAATAGATAATCTACGTATGTATGATTAACTTAAAAACAACCAGATTATTATACCGTTTATCGGTAAACTGCATATTTATTTTTAAGCCGTGTCACCATTTATGAACCGCTATACCAAATTTTTACCGACCATATAGTTTGTTTTACAATAAAATGATCAAGAGCTTATGAGTTTACTGCAGATAATCTGATCCAATGCAACTTCGTCGGATTTTATAAGATCAGCGACGAAATGTAGATATAAAAAAACCGACCTAATGGTCGGTTTTAAGTTTTTACACTAACTGTAGTACGTCTTATTGAAAACCAATTAAATTTTACCATATGTAGTTCTTAACTGTGCTCTAAGCGGACATATATGTTTAAATTATTCCACAACTACCTCAGCCTTTTCAGACCCAAAGAAAACTTCTAATTCTTTTAAAGTCTCGGCAGATGTTTCTATGTCTTTGACCACCTCACCTTTGTTCAGTACAACAATACGCTCACATACTTCGGTTACATGAATTAGATCATGACTAGAAACCAATACCGTTACATCTTGCTGTGCAGCCAAATCTTTAATGATCTGCTTAAGGCGTATTTGTGTTGTGGGATCTAAATTTGCAAACGGCTCGTCTAAAATAACAACTTTGGGGTTCCCAATAAATGAAGCTACAATACCGGCTTTCTTCTGGTTTCCTTTAGATAAATCTCTCAAGTATTTCTTTTGACCTAATATTTCTCCATGAAAAAAGTCTTGGTATTGTGCCAAAAGTGCATCTACATCGGCTTTATTTTGTCCACGTAGGTCCCCAATGAAATAAAAATATTCTTCAGGAGTCAAATACCCGATCAAAAAGGTTTCATCAATAAAGGAAGAGGTAAACGGTTTCCAATTTTCACTGGTGTTTACTTGTACCTCGTTATTAATAATATGACCGGTAGTTGGTTGTATTAGGTCTAGCAACAAACTAAACAGCGTTGTCTTACCTGCTCCGTTATTACCTACCAATCCAAAACTTTGTCCTGTTGGTATTTGTAGGTTCTTTATATTCAATACTTGTTGTGAACCATATATTTTTGATAAATTTTCTATTGTAATCATAATCGTGTTATTTACTTTGGCTACGCTCAGCAGCCTTTTTGTTCGTTATTGGTTAAAAGAAATAAATCCAATATATCTGTCTCAATAGCTTATTATCAATTAGCCGACATTTAATGTACTTATCTCTGCAACTTTATAATCCTTACTGAATTCTTTAAGCTTTCCTAAATAAGCTTTTTTCTTTGTACTTATTACTCGGTACTTATCAATCAACTCGCCTTTTCTTTAAAACCTGCAATCATTCCATATTTCTTTTTCTTGTATTGCTCGGTAATTAGACCTAATAAGTAATTCTTCATGGCAAAGCCTATAATTCCCATCACTGATAGTACTCCTACCGCCACTTCCAAATTAAAAATGTAGTAAAAGATGGAGAATATAATGATTGGTACAATTAATACCGGAAGCATAACCAAAAACTGAGTAGCACTTGCACCTTGCATGTTACCAAACGGACTCTGATCTAACTCTATCCTTTTCTTATTAAACGAACCAAAATATAATATGACGGGTATGTTTACACCCAAGTTGTATAAGGCACATCCAAAATTAATTGCCAAGGCATCCCAACCAAAGTAAACGTAAGGTATCGTCAATAAAAACATAGCTACTATGCTCACTGTAATTAGTGAAACCTTTGACTCCAGATACTTTCGCATGGGTATGTTTTGCGACATCATCATACTATAGTAACTACTATCCCAAGCCGGAATAAACTGACCGAAATTACTTAAGAAAATACCTGTCATAAATATACCCACAAAGGCTTTCATAGGCATCATGCTACTATATATCTCCTGGGTATAGAATACCAGACCGTAAAAGACAAACAATAGCGAAATATACACTTGTGACTTGGTTCTTTTATTTCTCCAAATCATTTTAAGATCTAACTGAAGAAAAGAGCCCATTTCGCCAAAGCGTTTGGTCCAAGCTAAATCTGAGGTATTTGCCTGTACCGATTTTGCTTTGAGCTTTGCATCTAGGTAAATTTTATCTTTTAAGTATTTATAATTTACATAGTACATAGCGACTGCAAGCGCAATAGGAATCAAAACCGTAATTGGGTATGCGTAAAGAGCATGAAAAACAGGCCCAAAAAAGGCCTTTACAGAAAACACACCGAAATAATCCAATCCGTAGCCTAAAACAAGTATGCTAACAATACCTATTAAAACCTTATCGTTTTTATTCACCAAAAGGTTTACATAATTTATGCTCAAAACAATTACAATAATGGCAACTACCCATAAAAATACATTTAATGCAGGGTAACCGTTAAACAGCAAAACGACGGCAAATGGCACAATGAAAAATAATGTGAGTAAATTATAGATAGATGCGGCAGATCTACCTAAAATATAATGTGCAATGGTACTTTTCTTTACCGGTGTGGTCAAAAAAGGCTTAATGTCCATTACGGGTAATTTCTGCATAAAATACCTGAGCATTAATTCCATCAAAATCCAGTAGATAAAATACTGGCTAACAATCCATAACGGGCTTTGGTCCGGAAAGAACTTGCGTAGTAAAAAATACATACCCCCACCGGTTACGGCGAGCGATATCAACATATACACCGCAAAAAATCCCATGACTATTTTTATCCCTAAACTTTTTCCAAGGTTAGAGGATCTAAAAAAAGATTTCCATTGTAAGGAAGAAAATCGTTTAAACATTCGGTTGGTTTTAGTATTCTAAATATAAGTAAGAAAAATCTTGAGTTTGTTACAAAGAATATTTAAAAATTATTAAACAGCTCAGTTTTATACCTTAATATATATTTATTGAAAATTAACATGTCCATACCTCTTTCTTCCCCATCAAAAAATCTCTCTCTAACGTATTCGTAGTCCAAGCCAATGCTTTATCCAAATAAGAAATCGCCAAAGATTTCTCTCCTATTTTCATATAATATTCCGCATAACAACCGTAATATAAATAAGCCCTTTGACCAAGTTCTGCAACATCAATGCGCTTTAACAATTGATGTGTTTTTTCAAAATCAGATAACTGAAGACATACTGTTGCATGATTTAACAACGTAAACATATTGGGTTTAAACATATACAATTGTTCGTACCAATAAGAGATATTTTTCCAATTGGTATCTTTAAATGTTTTGGCATTTAAATGCTCAGAGGCTATGGCAGCTTCATAATGATACACAGAGGTATCTTCATATTCCGTAGCTTTAAGCATGGCACTGTTTCCCATCTTTATCAATGGAAAATACCATTTGGTACGGTCTTGATACCGCAAATTAACTATTTGATTGTCAGAGGAAACTTTACTTTCTAGTCGTGACATATGAAAACATAGCAATGCAAAAAGTGCATACAAACTGCCACTTCTAAATTGCTCCTTTTTTAAAAGTAATTGACAAAGGCGAATAGCTTCGCCACATAAATCTTCTTTTATTAACTTTTCCTTGTTTGTAGAATGAAAGCCTTCATTGAACGTTAAGTAAATGACTTCCATAACCCGTGCCATTCGTTCTTGAACAGTTTCAGGACTTGGGTATTGAAACTGAATATTTTTATCCTGAATGGTTTTTCTTGCCCTTAGTAATCGCTTAGCGATAGTTTCCTCTTTGGTCAATAAGGCAGCGGCAATTTCTTTGATACTAAAACCGGAAATGGTTTTAAGTGCAAAGGCTATTTGTTCGCTAGGGTGTAAACTTGGGTGACAGGCAACAAAAATCATTCGCAACTGACTATCTGCAACCTCATGATCTAAAAACAGTTCCTCAATTTGTAAAGATGATGCTCCAGTTGTAATGCTAAGGTTCCTATTTTTTTCGGCTTGTATACTACGAAGAATATCAATGGTTCTATTTTTGGCGACACGGTTCAACCACCCCTCTGGATTATCAGGTATTTTAGTCCGCCATTGCGTAGCTGCTTTTATAAAGGTATCCTGTACCGCATCTTCAATGGTCTCTATATATGACAACCCGAAAAAACGGGTTAAAATAGCGACCATCTTCCCATAATGATGTCTAAAAAGATGGTCTACTACTTTATGTTCCATTTAGTTTACTGCTCAAAAACCATTACTTCCCTAATCTCAACAGTACCGTCTAAATCATAATCTGGATAATCTTTAGCGATTTCAACTACAGCTTCTGCACTTTCTGCCTGTACAATATAGTAACCTCCTATCAGTTCTTTACCTTCGATCAAAGGGGCGTCTGTAACGGTACGGTTTGGTCCGGATACTCTTTTTACTTGGGGCATTAATGCATCGCCAGATTTAACAATGCCTTGTTTTTGCATTTTTTCGTTCCAAGCAAACCATTTCCCCATACGTTCCTGTAATTGTTCTGGTGATAGACCTAATTCTTGGTAATCTGCACCAATGAAAATCATCATAAAATCTTTCATAATTTAATCCTTTTAATTTTTACATAGAACTTGCTCTAAGTTCTCATGTTTACCCCATGACGTTACCGAAATCAAATTAGGGACAATTTTTATAGGTTTTTTTCAAAAAAAGATAAGTTAAGAATTATTTAATATGATAAAAACCCTTCAAATACCATTGATGGTTAGACTTTTTTGACAAATGTCATATGATATCGCAAAAGCATGCTTAATTTTGTAGATCGATTTAAAGAAATGAACATATGTCGCAATTTCACCCATTAACGGTAAAACATATTAAGAAATTAACGCCAACATCTGTTGCCGTTACATTTTCAATTCCTAAAGAATTGGCACAGACTTTCACCTTTACGGCGGGTCAGTATATCACCATAAAAAAAGAAATAAAGGGCAAAGAACTTAGAAGAGCATACTCTATTAGTTCATCTACGGACAAAGATGGTATCACTATTGGAATCAAAAAAGTAGACAATGGTGGATTCTCCAATTACGCAAACTCACAATTAAAGGTAGGCGATACTTTAGAGGTTATGGAACCAGAAGGTCGTTTTGTTTTTAAAAGAACAAAAGAGGTACAGAACATTGCCGCATTTGCAGCAGGTAGTGGTATTACCCCTATTATGAGTATTGTTAAGTCCGTTTTAGATAGTAACCCAAAGAATACATTTGTTTTGGTGTACGGTAACAAATCTTACGAGGAGACTATGTTCTATACAGATTTGATGAAATTGGAATTAGAATATGCCAATCGGTTTTTTGTGTACTTTACCAATAGTCAAACTCGTGAAGACAAGGCTTTATTCGGTAGAATAGATACCTCAACGGTAAATTATGCACTATTAAACAAGCATAAGGACGTTGATTTTGATGGATACTATTTATGTGGACCAGAAGAGATGATCCGTTTGGTACAAGATACTTTAATAGAGAATGAAGTAGATAAGGATAAAATCCATTTTGAACTTTTTACACCCACTGAAATAAAAGAGGAACTACCTATACAGGCCGATGGTCAAACAGCAGTTACCGTACTTGTTGATGATGAAGAATTTCAATTCACCATGGACAAGAAAAACATAATTCTTGATGCCGTTCTTAAAGAAAACATTGATGCACCATATTCTTGCCAAGGTGGGGTATGTAGCAGCTGTATTGCTAAAGTAACTGAAGGAAGTGCTGAAATGGTCATGAACCAAATTTTGACCGATAAAGAAATTGCGGACGGATTTATTTTAACCTGTCAAGCGCATGCCACCACACCTACAATAAAGGTAGATTTTGATGATGTATAAAACTATATTAGTTTAATTAAAAAACGCCATTATTATAATTTAGTAATGGCGTTTTTTATTTCCTGGGCTACCTTTTCAAAGGCAAAATTAAATTGGATTGCGTTATTGTTTTTAGGGGGTTAAAATACCTTTAATAGTATTTTCAATTCGCTAAAGGTATGTCTATAGAAATCATTGGTGTTTTTATCATCATTGCGGTAGTTATAATTTTATTTGCTTTTGAGGTTTTTCCGATGGATAAAATCGCTTTCTGCATTATTGCCGCATTACTATTAACCGGCTTGGTTTCACCCGAAGAAGCCGTCAGCGGATTTCTAACAAAGCCGTAATCACCATTCTGTGTCTAATGATCTTAGCGATCGGACTTGAAGAAAATGGAGCCATATCTTATCTCGCAAAAGGCTTAAAGGTGCTAAAGAACTGGCCGGTTGTCTTGGCCATGGTCGCTATAATGCTGATTGCGGGAAGTATTTCTGCCTTTGTAAGCTCTACTGCCGTGGTCATTGTGTTTATTAAAATTGTTGCAGAACTACGTGAAAAATATCAATTACCCCCAGGCAAATTGTTATTGCCTATATCTTTTGCAAGTATTTTAGGGGGCAGTTGTACCCTAATGGGCACATCTACCAACCTTTTGGTAAGTAATATAGCCGCAAGGTATACCGGTGAAAAATTGGGTTTCTTTGAATTTACGTTGACCGGCATTGTTTTTTTAGGAATTTCAATGGGGATTATTGCCCTTTTTTATCGGTTTTTGCCAAAAGACACTGGTAAACTTTCAGATATTTATGACCTTGATCGATATCTCTTGACGGTGACGGTAGAAAGTGATTCTCCTTTGGTAAACAAACCAATAGGTGAAAGTTTCATGTTCAAAGAAATTGACATTACCGTTTTGCGACTAACACGAAAAGGCTTTGACCAAAACTTATTGAATCATGATTTGTTAATTCAACCTAATGATGTAATTCTTCTGCACTGTAGTTTGGAAAACCTTCAAAAAATGCGTGCCGAAGGTTATTTTGAAGTGGATTCGGAAGACAAAGACCATTTTACATCCACTAAAAATACCCAAATCAAAAAAGTTAGTGATTCCCAAGTAAAGAATGATGAAAATAATGAGGAAGATGATGAAAGCCTTTTGTTAGAATTATTGCTGTTACCCGGTTCTAAATTTTTAGGCAGAAACTTATCTGAATTAAAAACCATGTTGATACCAAGGGCAATCCCTTTAGCGGTAAACAAGCGAAAGAAGCTACGTATTCTTCAGAACCGACTACATCAAAGCAATCATGAGTTTACAAAGCTTCATGTAGGAGATCGATTATTGATACAAACCAAGCCCGAGTACGTATCTAATTTTGAAAACAGCAATAATCTAGCGGTATTAAACCAATATGAAGGTCGTGCACCTGCCACGCCGTTTAAAAGAAACTTATCCATCCTTATATTAATTGCCACCATTGCCATGGCAGCTACCGGAGTTTTTGAAGTAATGACAAGTGTAATTACTGGAACCTTAGCTATGCTCCTTTTCAAATGTGTTGAGTTAAATCGTATTTATGAGAAGATCAATTGGCAAATTATTTTCTTATTGGCAGGTATGATACCACTAGGTATAGCAATGAGCAATGCCAAGGCAGATACATGGATCACGGAAGAACTGTTGGCATTAATGTCCGGTGAGCAACCTATATTCATTATCGGATTGTTGTTTTTAACGACAATGATACTAAGTAGTGTAGTATCAAACAATGCTACGGCAATTATAATGGCACCTATTGGAATTTCATTGGCCAGCGGATTAAGTCTTGATCCCAAGCCATTTATTCTTTGTGTAATGTTTGCGGCAAATTTCAGTTTCTTTACTCCCTTAGGATATCAAACAAATGCGCTTATCTACAGTATGGGAATTTATAAATTCAAACACTTTTTAGTAATCGGAGGGGTTATATCCCTAGTGCTTTGGATCGTGGGCACCTTACTTTTAAGTGCTATGTTGTAATCAGCTATTTGGTAAATACCTCCTCGAACTTTTTAATAGCAGCTTCATAGCCAATGGCGTAGGCTTTTTCTATACCCCTTCTATCTAACAAGCCAATATGTTCCAATTCTTTAGATTCAAGCACCAAATGACAATTATTGATCTTTTGTCGGTTAATGGCGTAAATCATCAATCCGGTAACCCTGCCCGTTAATTGAAATGAGTTGTTTAAGTGCTTTTTCTCCAATTGAGATACAATAGATACATTACTACCAATAACAAAATCTACCTTGGGCAAAACCGGTTCAGAAGGAAAATTGTTCATGATCCCACCATCTGCATATAATTCTCCATTATATTCCACCGGACTGAAAACAGGTGGTAATGCAGCGGAGGCCAATAAGGGTTTTATAAGCTCGCCTTCATGAATAAACAGCTCCTCACCTTTCTGTAAATTGGTTGCCACAACATGTAGTTCCCTATTTAAGGCGGCAAAACTATCCTCTGGAAAATACTGTTTAAAAGAAGTAATATAACTTTCACTATTGAGCAAACCAGGTTTGGCAACCGCAAAGTAATTATACTTAAAGAGTGGCGTTTCCTTAAAAAACCGAAGCATATCTTCTACGGGCTTATCCGCAGCATACAAAGCACCTACCAAGGCACCTATACTACTACCCGAAACCACATTGGCCTCAAGACCGAATTCTTGCATTGCCTTAATCACACCTATATGCGCCATGCCTCTAATACCTCCGCCCGAAAGTACCAAACCTATGGACTTAGAACCTATTTGCATCTATCTAAAATTAATTTCAAAAAAAATGCCAAGCGAATACTATTATTCGCTTGGCATAAAATTAATCATAAATACGGACTAAGAATCCAATCCGAAGGCATAATAATATTTACTTCCGTCTTCATAAACGCCCTCTAACATTACTCCGCCTTTTTTGTTTTCCAAAACAGCGGCTACATCTTCAATATCATTGATACGTTTACCATCTATATGTGTTATGATAAACCCTTCTCGCATTTGGGTTTCCTTCTTAATTTTACCAGGGTAAAGTTTAGAAACCTTAACACCGCCATCTATTTTCAATTTTTTAGCGATTTCCTTATCCACATTCTCAAAATCCGCTCCTAAAAGGTTAAATACCTCTTTCTTTTCTTTTTTGATAAAATTGGTCCCACCTTGAGAATTATGTAACTCAACCTCAAACTCTTTTTCCTTTCCGTTTCTATTTACCACAATAGTTACCTTATCACCTGGTCTTTTACCGGCAATAATTTCTTGAAGTCTAGGTGATGTTGCCGTTTCCTTTCCGTTAACGCTAACGATAATATCACCAGATTCCATTCCTGCCAAATCTGCACCGCTATCCTCACCAACTTGCTCTACCCAAACACCTTTAGTAAAATCAACATCTTTTTCTTTTGCCAAGTTGCTATCCATAGTCCTAATAGTTACCCCTAACATACCACGTTGCACATTACCGAATTTCAATAGGTCTTCTACTACTTTGGTAACAATATTACTAGGCACTGCAAATCCGTACCCTGTATACGTACCCGTAGTACTTGCAATGGCCGTATTGATCCCTACTAGGTTTCCGTCTAAATTTACTAATGCACCCCCACTGTTACCTGGGTTAATGGCAGCATCTGTCTGAATAAAACTCTCTACCGCAAACTTATCGGTATTTATATGTATACTTCTTGCCTTGGCACTAACGATACCTGCAGTAACCGTAGAGTTCAACCCTAAAGGATTACCAACGGCCAATACCCACTCACCTACTTCAACATCATCGGAATTTACCAAAGACATGGTTTTTAAATTATCTGCTTTGATCTGTAATAGCGCCAAATCTGTAGTAGGATCCGTACCAATTACCGTAGCCTTGTACGATTGATTATTATATAAGGTTACCTCAACTTCATCCGCATTGTCAATGACATGGTTATTGGTAACAATATATCCTTGATCATTGATGATCACGCCTGACCCCGTACCTATTCTAGGTCTAGATGAGGATCCTTGTGGAGACTGCCCCTTGAACATATCCCCAAAAAACTCTTTGAACGGATCAGGCAGTTCACGAGCACCTTGATTTTGATATGATGATCCCGTTTGTGTAGATTTAATGTGTACAACGGCATCTAAAACTTTCTCTGAAGTTTCTGTAAAATCCAATGGTTTAATATTACCATCGTTGTCTTTGGTATATAATGCCTGTGCCCCGGGTATAGATTCTACCACTGTTACACCCCTAGACTCTTTTACATCTTTTTTGTTGAAATGAATTACCCCATAACTTACGGCAAGGGCAATAATAGCTGAGAAGAAGTAAACCTTCCAAGCTCCTCTAGAATTTGTGTTTGATTTCATATGTATATAAATTTTAATATTCTTCTAACTGCCTAGTGTCAATAGCTATGCCATGTATAGCCATGTCATTGCTAAAAAAAATTTAAAAGTTTTTGAAATTTTAAGGGATTTTTTAGACTAAGTGGTCTGTAACCTTAAAATTACATTACTTGAAGCATAAAAATTATGCTCATCAACTGATATTATAGCTTGTTTATAGGCTTTTGCAATTTGTAAACCCTAAAATGTTTTAGAGAAACAAACTGCTTGGTCTAAAACTGACATTTTGACTTAAAGTAAGGCGATTCTTATATTTTAATGATACAATTAATGTATAGTTAAAAAACCTTTGCCATATTTTTACGTAAGTTTAACAACGAGAAAGAAAATTGAATTGAATTCACTAGGTACTACTGCTATATTGGTATTTGCTAATTCCGCTAAGGAAGATTTAGCCAATAAGGGTATTGCCAAAGGTGAACAATTGTTTAACATTCTTACCACGGCCACACTTCGTAAAGCAAAAAATACAGGTTTGCCCGTTTTTCATTTTTCCGATGAAAACCAAATTGGCAACAGTTTTGGTGAACGTTTCACGAATGCCATAGCTTCCGTTTTTGAAAAAGGTTTTACAAGTGTTATTACCATAGGGAACGATACTCCTCACTTAAAAACACAACAACTTAAACATACTGCCAAGCAATTGGCAAAGGGCAAGTCCGTTATTGGACCATCTATTGATGGGGGTTTTTACCTTTTAGGTTTACAAAAATCGAATTTTGAGGTAGGCGAATTTCAAGATCTACCTTGGCAACGCTTTGGCTTGTACCACAAAATTACCATGTGGCTACAAGAAGAATCAACGGCATTGGTGAAATTGCCCGTTTTACAGGATTTGGATACTGAAAAAGATCTAAAGGCTATTTTATCATTCTCAAAAGACTTACCCACTACCCTGCTATTGGTGATAATAGCAATATTACGAGTAAACAGAAGTCTATACTACACTAACCAGCACTTCTTTCGTCTATTTCCAAACAGTTTTCTATACAACAAGGGCTCGCCTTTGGTTTCATTTATCTAGATCCCCCTTTATCCAATGGTTGGATAAATGAAAAACCAGTCGAAAAACTATATATGAAACACTTATTACTAGTGTTGACCTTGTTTATATGTACTATGGTCAATGCTCAAGAAACAATTACCGGTACTGTAAAAGATACCGATGGAAATACCATACCTTATGTCAACATTGTTTTGTCTGGCACGCTAAACGGCACTACCACTAACGAAAACGGCATATATACCATTGATGTACCCGAACTTTCCGGTGCTCTTGAATTTTCCGTTTTAGGGTATGAAACCAAAATAATTACCATAAATAACAGACGAACAATTGATATAGTCCTAGGCGACTCTTCCGAGGTCTTAGATGAAGTGGTATTAACGGCTTTAGGTCTAAAACGAGAAACCAAAGAATTAGGTTATGTAGTTCAAAGCTTAGATGCCAAAGGAGTTACCGAGGTAAAATCGGTCAATTTCCTAGACAACCTTTCAGGTAAATTGGCGGGGGTAACCATCAACCAAGGTGCTACGGGTGTAGGGTCTTCCTCTAAAATTACCATTCGTGGAGAAGCATCTTTCTCTAACAACAATCCCTTATTTATTGTAGATGGCGTTCCTATCAACAATAATTCGGTTTTTAATTTCACCAATGAAGCGGCAGCCGGATTTCAAGAAATCGATTTTGGAAACGGAGCCATGGAGGTAAACCCAGATGATATTGCAGAGGTATCGGTTTTAAAAGGACCAAGTGCTGCGGCATTGTACGGTACTAGAGCTTCTAACGGAGTGATTATTATTGAAACAAAAAGCGGCAAGAATTCAAAAGGATTGGGCATTAGTTATAACACCAGCATTTTTGTGGATTCAGCTTTTCAACTGCCCGATTTTCAGAATGAATACGGACAAGGAAATTCAGGAGAGTTCGCCTTTGTAGACGGATTAGGTGGTGGAACCAATGACCTTATTACGTACAGTTGGGGACCACGTTTAGATGTTGGTAATCTTATTCCGCAATATGATAGTCCGGTTACCTTGCCAGACGGTACCGTTGTAAGAGGTGGAGACACCGCTCTTTACAGCGGAATACCTATCACCCTTACAGAATTTAGATCACAACCGGACAATCTAAAGAACTTCTACGAAACCGGTACTACGTTAATTAATAATATTGCTATTTCCAACGGATTTGATACCGGTAATTACCGACTTTCATTTACGGACTTACGAAGCGAATCTATAATACCGGGTGTTGATTTAGACCGGCAAACGGTGAGCGCACGACTCAATTTTGAACCCATTGATCAATTACGCATCAATTCATCTATAAGTTATATCAATTCTAATTCTGACAACAGACCGTCTAACGGTTATGGGTCGGAAAACGCAAACTATTCTTTGGTTGCTTGGGGACCACGCTCGCTGAATATAGAGAATCTGAAAAATTACTGGCAACCAGGTTTAGAGGGTATACAACAATACTCGTACAACTATACCTTTTTTGATAATCCATATTTCATTCTTAATGAAAACAGAAACTCGTTCAATAGAGATAGGGTATTCGGAAATATTTCCGCTAGCTATGATATCACAAATCATTTAACGGCAACCGTTAGAACAGGGATGGATTATTCTAGTGAACTACGCCAATTGCGAAGAGCCTATAGTTCTAATCGTTTCGCAAATGGTGGTTATGCGGAGCACGATGTATTCTATAGGGAGGTAAACACTGATTTTTTAATAAATTATACCAATCAGTTCAATGATTTTAATATAGATGTCTCTTTAGGTGGAAACCGATTAGACCAAAAAGCGTTTACTTCACAATCGCAAACTACAAGTTTGGCTCAACCGGGTATTTTTAGGTTATCTAACGCAGCATCACCTATTGAAGTTTTCGAATTTGAATCAAACAAGAGAATCAACAGCTTCTATGGCTTAGCAAAAATTGGATATAAGGATTTTCTATTTTTGGATGTCACCGGAAGAAACGATTGGTCTAGCGCATTGGCTACCCCTTTTTCAGTAGATAATACCTCTTTCTTTTACCCATCGGTATCCAGTAGTTTTATAGTATCCAAGGTGGTCAGTTTACCTGAGGTTATTTCATTTGCCAAGTTACGAGCAAGTTGGGCACAGGTTGGTAATGACACAGACCCATACCAAACTACAGGGGCATTTGTTGCACAAACGCCATTTAATGGGCAACCAACATTCAGCAATTCAAACACTATTGCAAATGCCGATCTTGTTCCTGAATTGACATCCTCATTTGAAGTGGGTGCTGATCTACGTTTTTTCAATGATCAACTTCGCTTTGATGTTTCCTATTACAATGCTTTGACGAAGGATCAAATTATCTCATTACCTATAGGCATTTCTTCAGGATATACACAACAAGTGGTCAATGGAGGTGAAGTTCGCTCTAAAGGGCTTGAGGTCATAGTAGGTGTTTCCCCTATAATAAGTCAAAATTTTAAATGGAACAGCACCTTAAATTTTAGTACCAATAGATCAACCGTAGAAAGTTTACCGCAAGATGAAGGGCGATTAACTTTGGCGTACTCTAGAATCTATGACAGTCAAAACCAAACGGTATTTTTACAGGCAGAAGAAGGTGGTCGCGTAGGAGATCTATATGGAACCGGATACTTAAAAAATGAAAATGGAGATTTCATTTTAACCGATGAGGGTAGATATATACCGGACAATGAATTACAAAAATTGGGTAATTATAATCCTGATTTTATGCTGGGTTTCAACAACCAATTCAATTATAAAAATTGGAATATGGGCTTTCTATTAGATTGGCGACAAGGTGGAATCATAGTTTCTAGAACAAGGGCATTAGGAAATGTTGGTGGTCAGTTGGCAGAAACGGCCTTTAGACCAGAAACAGGTATTGTACCAGAGGGTGTAGTAAATACAGGCACCGATGACAATCCGGTTTATGAAGCAAATACTGTAGCGGTTTCCGCAGAAAGTTACTATCGCCAGTTTTATGATAGAAACCACGAAGAAAACAACACCTATGATGCATCATTTTTAAAGCTACGCCAACTATCTATTGGTTATACGTTTAACAATCTTAGCCTGTTCAACCAAGATGCTACGTTGAGTTTATCATTAATAGGAAAGAACTTATTTGCTATAACAGAGAATCCGCATTTTGACCCAGAGCAATTAGCAGTACAGGGACAAGGATTTATTAGTGGTGTTGAAGATATGTCATATGCCACAACAAGAAGTATAGGTTTTAAAGCCGGATTTAATTTTTAAGAAAGAAAAGATGAAACATATATATAGCATTTTAATCTTATTGTTGGTCATTGGCTGCACAAAAGATTTTGAGGAAATTAATACGAACACCAACGATCCCGTAACCGTACAACCTAGTCTTTTGTTAAGACAGGTAATTTATGACTATGGGGAACAAATGTCATATGAAGGTTTTACTGCCGGTAACCTATTAGGACAATATAGTACCGCTCTAGACTTTAACTTATTTGACAGGCATGATTTAAAGTCGCCCCAATTAGGTGGTAATCCGTGGCCTATATTCTATCAAAACTTAAGGGATAATGAAATCATATTAAAATTGTCCCAAGAGAATGCTGCATATGCCGTTTATGAAGGTCCGGCAAGAATTATGAAGGCATACATGGCGGCCGGGTTAACAGATTTATTTGGTGATGCTCCCTATTCAGAAGCATTTCAAGGAGATACAGAAACGGTTACTCCGTCCTATGACACTCAGGAGTCAATTTACATGGATGAAGGTGGTGTTTTTGACAATCTTGACAAAGGAATTTTAGCCATTCAGAATTATTCAGGTACTATAGCTTTAGAGGGAGATATTCTCTTTAATGGTGATTTAGATGGATGGATTCGTTTTGCAAATTCATTGAAGATAAAATACTTGATGAGGGTTTCTAATAAAATAGATGTTGCATCGCAATTACAGACCATAGTAAGTGAAGGTAATTTCATTGATGATAATGAAGAAAATGCCATTTTCAACTTTACCGATGGTGAACCTAATAGTTTTAGACTTGCGCAACTTAGGGTTGGAGACTTTAACAACTATGTACTTTCTGAAACTATGGATGAAATTTTGACCAACTTGAACGATCCTCGTATTGGTCGTCTGTACCAACCTTTTGCCAACAGTGCAGATGGTGAATACAATGGGCTTTTGAACGGTATAGACGCATCAGTTGGGGTATCATTGGCAGATTACTCATTATTAGGTACCATTTTTAGGGAAAACACCGGTTTATTGGATGCGAATTTTATGACCAGTATGGAAACCCACTTTTTGTTGGCCGAAGCTGCTGAAAGAGGATTCATTTCTGCAGATACCCAAACTTTATACAATACCGGCGTAACACAGGCATTTGCCTATTGGCAGGTAGAACTATCTGAAAATTACCTAACAGAAGATGCCCCGTTTGATAACGGCAATATCATAGAAAACATCATTACTCAAAAATGGATTGCAAATTCAATAAACGGTTATGAAGGTTGGATAGAGTATAGAAGAACGGGTTTTCCGCAATTGAAAACAATATCGGCTAGTTTAAACAATAATTTGATACCTACCCGTATGCCTTATCCATCTGAAGAAGAAGCATTAAATAATGCCAATTATACCCAAGCTTCAAATAACACGGATGGCAATAGTATTAATGTACCTGTGTGGTGGGATGAATAACCGAGTTAGGAGTTAGGAGTTAGGAGTTAGGAGTTAGGAAAAAAAGGAATTTTTTGCTGAAGCTTAAAATTACGAATAAATTAAATTTATGACTGAAGTACAAATTTGGCAATGGGGATTGGTGATCACATCTAGTTTGGTGTTGTTCTTACTGTCACCGTGGGCAAAAGATACCAATCAGTTTTTTAAAGCCGTGCAAAAGAAGAAAGCGCCCAATACCTTTATGTTAATGGGCAGCCTTATCATCTCATGGATATTTGCCAAAAGTATCACCAACGCTGCAAATTTAGGTCTGGATTTTGGTATTGTTGGTGGTGTAGCCTATGCAGGCTATTATTTATCATTTGCCGTGGCAGGTATTGTCATTTATAAAATGAGGCTACACGGTAAGTATACTAGCATACATCATTTTTTAACCTCAAAATTTGGTAAAACTGCCGTAACTATATTCTCCATATTGATTGCTTTTCGTTTGTTCAATGAAGTATGGAGCAATACCATGGTCATAGGTTCTTACTTTGGTGATATGGGCACTACCGCCTACTATTGGTCCATTTTAGTATTTACAGGTTTAACCCTTGCCTATGTTCTAAAAGGCGGCATGAGCAGTTCCATTTTTACCGATGTTGTCCAAATGGGGCTATTTTCAATACTATTAGCGGTAATATTGTTCACCATCTTTGGTAAAAACAATGCTATAACCACATCCGAAGTAGTAAATTCTGGCATATGGTCTTTTGAAACCGGGCTGAATTTATTGTTCGCTGCCTTGTTGCAATCTTTCAGCTACCCTTTTCATGATCCCGTGTTGACCGATAGAGGTTTTATTAGCAGTCCTAAAGTAACATTGAAAAGTTTTCTGTGGGCAAGTGTACTTGGAGCTATTTGCATTGTTCTATTCAGCATTATAGGTGTTTATGCGCAATCGCAGGGCATGCAGGGTCAGGCAGCTGTTCAAGTTGGTAAGGCGTTTGGTACTGTTATACTATTGGTCATCAATTTTATTATGATCACTTCGGCAGCATCGACCTTGGACTCTACCTTTTCATCTTTTTCCAAATTATTGGCTCTTGACCTAAACCTTGGCAACACGGTTAAATTTGGTCGTTGGTCAATGGTCGCTGTAGCAGTATTGGGTACGGTTCCGGTCTTTTTAGATGCTGAAATATTATCTGCCACCACCATTAGCGGTACAATGGTAATCGGTTTAACCCCCGTTTTTTTATTTTGGAAAGGTAGTGCTCCTAAAATCAGTTTTCATTTAAGTGTTTTCTGCGGATTGTTATTCGGTTTTTTATTGATTTTCAATTGGTTTCCAGATAGCTTAATATTTACCACTGGCAAGTATGCCAATTTATTATGGATTAATTTTTGGGGCATCTTATGCTGCCTTTTCGTTTATATGATACCTACATGGATAAAGAAATAAAACATTTGGGCACTAAATCAGGAAAGCTGTTGCTTTTTGGAGGTGTGTACAGCAACCTTCAAGCTTTGGAAAAACTAATTTCCATAGCCAAAGATGCCGGTATTGCACCAGAAAACTGCATTAGTACCGGTGATATTACCGGTTATTGCGCACAACCGGAAGAAACGGTACAGTTGTTTCAAAAATGGGGTGCTTTAAGTATTGCGGGCAATGTAGAATTGCAATTGGCAAATGATAGTGAAGATTGTGGGTGCGATTTTAAAAGCGGTAGCCGTTGCGACGATTTTTCAAAAATGTGGTTTCCGTACACCAAAGGGCATTTATCACAGCAATCATTAGAGTGGATGCAAGAAATTCCTGAATACATCAGTTTTGATTATGGTGGTAAAAAAGTAACGGTAGTCCATGGAAATTATGGAAATACCTCTGAATTCATTTTTAAGTCGAACGCCACGGAAAGTAAAGAAAACTGTTTTAAAGAGACTAATAGTAATATTATAATAGCCGGTCATTGCGGGTTACCTTTTCATCAAACTCTAAAGGAAAATGTATGGCTAAACCCAGGTGTAATAGGTATGCCTGCAAATGATGGTACTCCAAGGGTATGGTATATGATATTGGATATTATAGATGGTGAAGTTGCTTATGCCCATCATTCATTTGAATATGATGCCGAAACCGCTCAAAAATTAATGTACAAAAACCATTTACCTGAAGCATATGGAGACACGCTTACATCTGGTATATGGGATAATATGGAAATACTACCTGAACTAGAAAAAATGGGACAGGGAATTCCAATATATTTTAACCAAGAACAAAAAGATACGATACAAACTAAAACTCAGAAAAAGATGGCAAATACGTACTATGACCCAGCAGATTTAAGAAAATTTGGAAAAATTACAGAATGGAGCGAAGAGCTTGGTACCAAATTTTTTGACTATTATGGTAAGGTTTTCGAAGAAGGCGCACTAAGTGCTAGAGAAAAGTCTTTAATTGCATTGGCGGTATCTCATGTTGTCAAATGTCCATATTGTATTGACGCCTATACTAAAGACGGCTTACAAAAAGGCATTACTAAAGAAGAAATGATGGAGGCGGTGCATGTAGGAGCAGCTATTGAAGGTGGTGCCACCTTGGTGCATGGAGTACAAATGATGAACAAGTATAACAAATTGTCAATGTAAATTTCATTGTTGATTGTTCGTTGATGGTTGTTCGTCGCATCCTTTTTTCAACAATCACTACTTTGAAATTAAAGCAAGTTTAAAAAAAAGTGCAAATGGAATATTCATTATGAATATCCACGGTTAAGAATAAGAAATTAATTGTTGTCATGTTAAAATTTGAAGCATTTACAAAATGCCAACAACGAACAACGAACAACGAACAACTAAAAAATGGCTACAAAATCATTAAAAGCAAAAGGAAACGATTTAGCAGTTTCCAACAAGCAGTTAGAAATATTGAACGGAGGCATATTTGCTGATGGAGAGCTTCCTTATTTTAAAGACAAAATCGCAGATATTGGGCATTTTCCATTACGCCCCAAGAAACTTGAGATCCTACAGATAAACGTAGGCTATATGTGCAATCAAGTCTGTGAACACTGTCATGTAGATGCTGGTCCAGATCGTAAAGAAATCATGACCCGTGAAACCATGCAGCAATGTATTGAGGTCATCAAAAACACTGGAGCACATACCTTAGACTTAACGGGCGGTGCACCAGAAATGAATCCTGATTTTAGATGGTTTGTTGAAGAAGCGGCAAAAGCCGGCATTAAAGATTTTATTGTTCGTTCTAACCTAACCATTATACGTGCCAACAAGAAGTACTATGATTTACCAGATTTCTTTAAAAAGCACAATGTGCATGTAATATCCTCTATGCCGCACTATACCCGTGGAAAAACGGATAAACAAAGAGGAGACGGTGTTTTTGACAAATCGATAAAAGCATTACAAGAATTGAACGAAAGGGGTTATGGCATGCCTGGCAGTGATCTAAAATTAGATTTAGTCTACAATCCGTCTGGCGCATATTTACCAGGAGATCAAGCTGCCATGGAGAAAGATTTCAAAAAAGCGCTTAAAGAAGATTTTAATATTGACTTTCACAACCTATTTGCCATTACCAATTTACCCATTGCACGTTTCTTGGATTATTTGATCGCATCAGAAAATTATGAAGATTACATGTATGCATTGGTAGAAGCATACAATCCGTCTGCAGTGGCAAATGTAATGTGTACCAACACCATTTCCATTAGCTGGGACGGTTGGTTGTACGATTGTGACTTTAACCAAATGTTAGATTTAAAAGTAGCCAGTAAGGTAAAGCATATAAAAGATTATAATGAAGATATCTTAAACGATAGAAACATTATAATATCACAACATTGCTATGGCTGTACAGCGGGTGCCGGTAGTAGCTGCCAAGGTACCGTTGCTTAGTAACAATTACCGATAATAAATGAACCGTTCAGTGAATGCATTGAGCGGTTTTTCTTTTACAAACCTTTTTATTTTTATAGCCACAACCAACCAAGGAGTATGTTTATTAACGCTATAGTATTGTTTTTCAATTAAAAACGGTGCGTTTACCGAATAAAAATGCATCTCATCTATAAATTCCATTCAGTTATATAAATCTCAAGTTCTATAAACAGACCATATGGTCTAAATACCCAAATCTCAGTATTATGAACAAGAGCTTAAAGCGCATGGCTACCATGCAACGTATGCAGACTACAGGATTAGAATTGTTCTATTCCCAAGGATATTATAATACAAGTATAGACGATATCCTAAAAAGACTAGACCTCTCTAAAGGTGCTTTTTATTATCATTTTGATTCTAAGGAAGATTTCTTTGTTCAAATCATACAGAATTTATTGGCCCGTAAAATTTATAGCACATTAATAGAGCCCATTGAAGGTCATGAGAACCCTTTAACGCTGATTACAAAATGTTTTGACGATGCTATGGAAACTGCCGTACATAATGAAATGGATTATGGTTTTATTCTAAGTAACTTCTTATCTGAATTCAACGGAAAGAACGAAGTCATCATGAAACATTTAAATGAAATTGTAACGGTTTGGGAAGTTAACTTGGTAACTACCTTACAAAAAGGAAAATTCAACGGTTTCTTGGACAGACATGTAGATTGCGAAGCCGCTGCAACCTTTTTAATGAGTTCTTATTTTGGAGTACGCACATTAATGACCAGCTCTGCTCCAGCAGCTAAAAAATACCGATTCATGTCTCAATTAAGACAATATTTTAAAAGTATAGAAGCAAAGGTTACTACCCCTTAAGTTGTAGGTTTTAAAATATCAACTATTTTCTGAACGATGGTTTCTGGTTTTATGGTTTCCATGACCTTATGATAACCTTCAGGGTACTTATTTCCATAAATAGAAGTTGGTATAGCAGGATACAGATTCCTGTCGGATAAAAGGGCATTTTCATCGGGCTGATTAAAAGGTGAGAAACCAGCATAAGGGTGGGTAACACCCCAAATTGTTACGGTTGGCACAGCATACATGGCAGCTAAATGAGCGTTACCGCTATCCATGGCCAGCATAAGGTCAAGATTGGATATGAAGCCGAGTTCCTCTGAAAATGATAGCTTTCCTGCAGCGCTAATACAATTTTTAAACTGCTTTTCCCATGAAGCAAGAATTTCTATTTCGCTGGTACCACCGCCAAATAACACCAATTTATAGCTCTCTGAAGAATCCAATTGTAAAACCACTTTTTTCATTAAGTCTAAAGGATACATTTTTCCTTTAAAAGCAGCAAAAGGGGCTATACCTATAACTTTATAATTATGGTTTTCAAGCAAAGTGGCAAAATCGTTAGACATGGGCTTTTTAGACATGGTCTCCATTTCGTTTTTACCAATGGGATAGCCTAATTTGCCGAATACATCGGCATATCTTTCAAAAGTGGAACTCAATGGCTTAAAAACATCTCTATTGGCATTTATCAAAGCTTTCTTTTCTGCCCTACCCTTGTCCAATTGTACAAATGGAATACCTGATAACCTAAAAAATTGTTTTAGTATTGAACTTCGTAAAACATTATGAATATCCGCAACGGCATCAATCTGCAATAATTGCAACTCTCTGTATAATTTCCAAAGACCTAAAAATCCTTTATGCCTACCTTTTACATCTGCCTTAAAAACTGAAACATTAGCTATATTATGGAATATAGGAGCAGTAAATGCTTTTGTTAGAACAGTGATTTTTACCTGAGGATATTTTTTAACAATACCTGTGATAACAGGAACCGACATAGCAACATCTCCCATAGCGGAGAGTCGGATGACCAAAATGTGTTTATGACTATTTATTGCCACGAAGGATGGGGTTTAGTTCCTCATCATTATACATCTTCATTTGTTTATAGACCTTCATATACTTAATGCCACTTTCAATGTCAGCAAGTAACTGGTCTATAGCTTGTGAAAGATCACTTTTTTGTTCCAACAAAACTTCTAACTTGGCCTGGCATTTTTCTCTATGTGCCAAAGCAGCATCTGACCTTGTTGCTTCTTCTTTCATGTGATAGATCTTTAATGCCAATATGGACAATCTATCTATTGCCCAAGCTGGACTCTCTGTATTGATAGTAGCGTTCGGCTTAACTTCTACCGATTGGTATTTTTTTAAGAAATAACTATCTATAAATTCTACCAAATCTGTTCTATCTTGATTGCTGGCATCAATTTTACGTTTTAAAACCAAAGCATCGTTAGGATTAATGTCCGGATCCCTAATGATATCCTCATAATGCCATTGAACCGTATCGATCCAATTTTTTCTATATAATAAATGCTCAATTTCCTCCTTGGAATAAGGGTTTTCAAAACTTTGGTAAACATCATCTTTTACATGATATTCTTCAATACTGTCATTAAAAATTTTAAACGCGAATTCGCTAAACATATGAGCCTTTTTTACAAAGATAAAGTTTATAGTTGTAACCTATAATTTGACCAGATAGACTATTAACGGAACCACAATGCTAGAAATGATTACAAGCTCTAAAAACTTAGGCTTTTTAATAGATTGAAGATAATTTACAATAAAGATAACCGATGGGAAAAAAGTTATTATGACCGCATTGTTGTTATCTGAGGTCACTAAAATATTCACTACCAGACCAATGATAAATGAAAATGCAATTAACCTCATAACAATAACCTTACCGACACCAGATTTACTTAGGTGGATAAATGCAGAAAATGCCATGGCCATATTCAATAGAGCATAAAGCGTCATTTTTAAGCTGGTCCACCATTTTATTGGAAAAATGGCATCATAATCAATTGCAAAATCATAATGCTCAGCTATAAAATTAGGCTTATCAAGAAGTAAGACAACTCCATAAAGAATCATAAAAAAACAAAAACCAACAGATAAAATTACCATCCAATTTCTAATATTCTTAGGCTCATAGATATAAATTGCCGCGAATACTAAAAGTAAATATAGCAGTGCCCATTCATAAAAGACACTTGAAATACAGATCCATAGACCTGCATCAAAAATCTTTAGCTTAATATTCTTCAAGGATTTAATACTCAGCAAACGCCTCATGGCCAATAGAAGAAAAAAACTGGTTAAAATAGCCTTACTATCACCCAAAGTTTCTGGAAAGACCACAAAAAGTAACGTGAAAAATAATATGGCATAAGAGTTTGTACCAGTAAGCTTATTGCGTTTTACAATGAAATCAACAACAAATACACTGAAAAGAAGAATGGCTAAAATACCTATAGATGGCATGATTTCCACTTCACTTATTTCAAAATCAAACAAGTAAAATTGAACCGACCAATAAAATAGAAACAAAAAAACCAGAAGAATTATGAAATTCACCGGTTTTGTTTTCTCAAAAATGCTTGAAATCATCTAAGCTTTTTATATTTTTGCTCGTAAATATAGTAATAAGATGAAATCATTTTTTGAAGGTATCGCGGATTTGTTCGTAAATGTATTGTTTGCACCGTTGGATTTTTTGCGTTTTACTGATAGTTGGGCATTAGCAAATATTCTTAATTGGATATTTATGCTAATAGGTTCAGTAGCATTTGTGTATTGGATGCTAGAGTTGAAAAAATACAATGAAAAGGGAGAAGAAGACAAGTCAAGTACTTCTCACTCATACCTATAAATAAAATACATTTATTTCATCGGATTTTATAAATTGAAATCCGATGAAATAAGTAATTGTTAAAGATCAAATCCAAGATCTTTTCTATAGTTCATACCTTCAAAGGAGAGCTTCGCTACATTTTCGTAAGACTTAGATAGTGCAGTTTTAAAATCACTTCCAAAAGAAGTTATTGCCATTACCCGACCACCATTAGTTACGACCTTACCTTCTTTAAGCGTAGTACCGGCGTGAAAAACCAAGGAATCTTCAATAGATTCAATACCAGAAATTTCTTTACCTTTCTCGTAAGACCCTGGATAACCACCTGAAACGGTCATAACCGTTGTAGCGGTTCTTTCATCCAATTGTAATTCTATGTCAAATAGTTTCTGGTCGGCTACGGCCTTTAATAAATCGACCATATCATTTTGAATACGTGGCAATACCACCTCTGTCTCAGGATCTCCCATTCTAACGTTGTATTCAATAACCTTAGGGTCATCTCCAACTTTTATAAGACCTATGAAGATAAAACCCTTGTACGGCATATTGTCCTTTTTAAGCCCCTCTACGGTAGGTTTTACAATTCGCTGCTCTATCTTGTCCATAAAAGCTTTATTAGCGAAAGGAACAGGGGAAATAGCCCCCATACCGCCCGTATTCAATCCGGTATCGCCCTCTCCTATTCTTTTATAGTCCTTTGCAGTAGGTAACACTTTATACGAATCGCCATCTGTAAGCACAAAAACACTTAACTCAATTCCGTCTAGAAACTCTTCTATAACTACAGTAGCACTTGCTGAGCCAAACTTTTTGTCTACTAACATAGATTTAAGTTCATTTTTGGCATCATCAAGATCATTTAAAATAACTACGCCTTTACCAGCGGCAAGTCCGTCAGCTTTCAATACATAAGGAGGATTAAGTTGTTCTAAAAATTTGAATCCGTCTTTAACTGTTTCTGAAGTAAAACTTTTATACTGAGCGGTAGGAATTTGATGGCGCATCATAAATTCTTTGGCGAATTCTTTACTACCTTCTAGAGTAGCCGCCAACTTTTCCGGACCAATTACAGCAATATTTTTTAACTCGTTATCATCCAAAAAGAAGTCATGGATTCCATTAACTAGAGGATCCTCTGGACCAACTACCACCAATTGAATATTTTCTTTTAAAACCAATGTTTTGATTTTTTCAAAATCATTTACACCAATTGGTACATTCGTTGCGATTTTATTAGTTCCTGCATTTCCTGGCGCCACAAAAAGTTTAGATACTTTTTCACTTTGTGCTATTTTCCATGCGAACGTGTGCTCGCGACCTCCCGATCCTAATATTAAAATATTCATTTTATAAATAACCTTGTTTATTGCATAATTTATCTTGTCGTCGAAAAATCCCTATGTTCTTTCTTCTGTAATTCCTCTGTAGACAACGATTTGAAGTAATCGTATACGATTTTTAGTCCTTCTGCCCTATGTACCTTTGGTTCCCACCCCAAGATTTTTTTAGCTTTACTAATATCAGGTTGCCTCTGCGTAGGATCATCTTGAGGAAGAGGCTTATAGATAACTTTTTGTTTAGTTCCTGTTAATGCTATAATCTCTTCGGCGAATTCCTTAATGGTAGTTTCGTGCGGGTTTCCAATATTAATAGGATCTGTATAATCACTGAATAACAATCGGTATATTCCTTCTACCTGGTCATCGATATAGCAAAATGAACGACTTTGAGAACCATCTCCAAAAACCGTTAAATCTTCTCCACGTAACGCTTGACCCATAAATGCTGGAACCACTCTACCATCGTTTAAACGCATTCTAGACCCATAGGTATTAAATATGCGAACAATACGTGTATCTAACCCATGGTGTCTATGATAAGCCATTGTAATGGACTCCATAAAGCGTTTGGCTTCATCATATACTCCACGCGGTCCTATTGGGTTTACATTACCAAAATATTCTTCGTTCTGAGGGTGTACTAACGGATCTCCATAAACTTCAGAAGTTGACGCTACCAAAATTCTAGAATCTTTTTCCTTTGCAAGCCCAAGTAAGTTTAGCGTACCTAAAGAACCGACCTTTAATGTCTTAATTGGAATCTTTAAATAATCTATGGGACTTGCAGGAGAGGCAAAATGCAAAATATAATCCAATTTACCAGAAATATGAACAAACTTTGTTACATCATGATGATGAAACTCAAAATTTGATAATGGAAACAAATGAGAAATATTATTTAAATCACCTGTAATAAGATTGTCCATCCCTATGACATGAAACCCTTCACTAATGAAACGGTCGCATAAATGAGAACCTAAAAACCCTGCAGCGCCTGTTATTAGTATTTTTTTCATATTATTTTAGTTATATACCTCTTGAAAAAAGAACTGTAGTTACAGTTTTAAAAATAATTCTTAAATCGAGAGTTATCGAACGGTTTTTAATATAATATAAATCATATTCCAACTTCTTGATAGAATCTTCAAGATTCTCTCCATACTTATACTTAACTTGAGCCCAACCTGTAATACCGGGCTTAATAAGGTGACGAGTACCGTAAAAAGGTACTAACGAATTCAACTGGTTAACAAAAACTCTTCTCTCAGGTCTTGGTCCAATAAATTGCATATCGCCCTTTATAACCGATAATATTTGAGGTAACTCATCAATTCTAAATACTCTCAATATTCTTCCAAATGGAGTTATTCTAGCATCATTCTTTACCGCCATCTTGGCCCCTTCCTTTTCAGCATTAACTACCATTGATCGAAACTTATAAATTTTAAACTCATTTCCATGAAGCCCAACTCTTTTTTGAGTATAAAATAAAGGTCCTCTATTAAAAAAGAAATTCAAAATAAAAACCACCGGAATACAGAACAATAAGACCAAACCAACAAAAATCGATAGAATAAGATTCACAATAAAACTAAATATTGTATGTAAATACCTAATTTTTCTATTTCTTAATTGCAATATTTCATAAAAACTGTCATTATGAGATTGTATAGGTAATGCTTCATAAGTATTTTCATAAAAAGAAGTATAGGATATAACCTCTTTGCCTTTTAAAATGGATTTTAAAAGTAGTTTTTCCAAATCATCCGGAAAATCACTATAATTTTTAATATTCACTATCCAAGAGTCGACTTTTTCTGTTGCAACAAAAAACTTATTTCTTATTTCATTGTGCTGATTAAGATTATATGTCAGTTTTACCTTATAAAAAGTTTCAACATCGCCGCCATCAATAGAAGAGGTTACTTCCCTAAAATGTTTTTCTGTTTCCTTATCATAAATTAGTAATACATTTTTAGTCGTAGGTATAACTCTAAAAACATTTACAAAGAACAATCTCCAAAGAGCAACTTCTATTGGTGTTAGAATTAGGAAGACCAGCAATGGAATTCTCCAAAAACTAGTGTCAAAAAACAATACAGAAAATATAAAAACAGTGAAAACAAATAAAGCAGTAATATACAGTGCCTGTGAAACAACATACTTTCTTTTTAAGGTTTTCTGTAGATTATATAAATCCAAAATGTAAGAAAGCGTTAGAAAAGAAAACACTCCAAATACAGTTATTATAACCTTTAATTTAAAAGACGCAAATTCAATATCAATAGCATTATTGATAAAAACATTTAGACTTGCTAATATAATAACCAAATCCCCAACTAAGAGAATAAACTTACGTTCTATTGAATTTAAAATTGAAGGATTGGGCATAACACTAATTAAAGATTCGCAATTTATACTAAATTTTTCCTAATACTTGTATTGCAAAAGAAAACAGTAAAGAAAATAAAAAAGAAAAGACCTCTTTGCAAATACATAAAATCTTCAATTAAACATAAACTTATTACTAAAACTAAAAAATATTGAAACAATGAATTGTTGGTTTTAAATGCTAAATAAATTACATATCCCAACAAACTAGTTAATATAGAAAACCCTAAAAATCCGTTAGACAAAAGTTCTTTTAAAAATGAATTATGAGGAATTAGTGTTGTAACCACATCGTTTATTGTAACCGTATGCTTTAAAATATTCTTTTCTCCTATTCCAAATAAAAAATTCTCGTCTATTATTTCAACAGATCTTGAAAAAAACACAGTCCTGTCATAATATGATTTTGTTAGTGATTTGAAAATCCATTCTTTAATAAGAAAGAAACCAACCAAAACACTTAAAAATAATGGGATTACCAAGACCCTGTAGTTTTTCAATAACAAGAGCGTATTAACCCATAAAAAAATACCCATGGTTAATTTTGAACCTAAAAAAAATATAGCACATAATTCAAGTAAAAAAATAAGACCATATAGCGCTTTTAACTTAACATTCTTTAGCCTAAGAAAATTTCTTAACACATATACAGATGAAAAAACTATATAAGCACCAATATAAGATCTATGAAAAGTACCAGGAAAATTATTTTCTATTGCCCAAAATAAATAATTGTCAATTTGAACCGTATACCTTGGGTGCGTATAAATAAAATAGAAATAATAAAGTATACAATATACTATGTAAACTAAAACACCACCTGTAAAAATATCTAAAATAGATTTTTGTATTGACTTTAATTTTAATTTATCCTTAATATTAAAAATCAATATTGGAAGAACAGAACAAATAATCTTCACATCATTTATAATAGTATTTTCAAAAAAACTCCTACCAGAAAATACCAAGGACAATAAATCAGACAGGAAAAACAAAAGAAACAACAAAGATAAAAAATCAATACCAATTGGTTTTTTTATTAAAAAAAAACAGTTTAAAATCAATAAACCTGCAGCAATTGACAATACAATCAAAGGTAAGGGCAAGGGTAATACTAATGCAAAAATGTAAAACCCAATAAAGTTCTTATCTAGCTTCATAAACTATCATAGATTCTAAGCAGTTTTGTCATTATTTTTACATTAGAAAAATGAGAGATTACTCTTTTTTTTGCATTTTCTCCCATTAAATCAACCAATTGATTATCAAAAGACAATTTATCAATAGCCTGAGCTAATGCTATTATATTGGAAGGTTCAACTGTAATTCCTGTAACATTATCAAGACTCACAAAAGGGACCCCAGTTGGCAAATTAGTATTAATTACAGGTTTGCCATAAGACATCGCCTCCAATTGAATAATCCCAAATGCTTCACTAGCAGCAATTGAGGGAAAAACGAAAAACAAACATTTTTTTAATAAATTCCGTTTCTCTTCTTCACTGACAAATTGATTTATAAACTTGATTTTTCTTGTGGATTTATTTTGATACTTTGTGATCAACTCCACTATATCTTTATCTCCATCACCTACTATAAATAGTTCTTTTCTTGTTTTAGCTTTCAAATAGGCTTGTAATAAGACATCAATACCTTTGTAGTACGAGAGTCTTCCTAAACATAAAATATACTCTCCTTTTGATAACTTTTCATCTATTGGATTCAAATTAATCCCTAAAGGTAATATTGATACTTTATTCTCAAATTTTTTCAAAACCTTCGAGAATTTAAGCAAATTAGGGGACGTTGTAGTTATAATAGATGCTTTCTTGCATAAATGTGATTGAAAAACCTCTACAAGTCGTTTTAAAGATTTTTGCTTTATAATATCACTGTGCCATGTAACAACAATCTTTCTCTTACTACTAATAAACAACGAAAGTAAAGATGCCAATGGAAACGGTTCGTGAAAATGAAATAAATCATGAGATTTATATAATTTGAAGAAATGATAAAAAAAAGAAACTGAAAGTGGCATAGACATAAAAGTTCCAAAAGAAGAACACCTCACTATTTCAACCCCATCAATATTTTCCTTTACCGTCTTAAAAGTAAAATTTTTATGAATACACAAAACCTTGACCTTGTGTAGATTTTTTAAAGCTTGAGCGTATTGACTTACTACAGTCTCCACACCCCCAATATCTGGATAATAATATTTATTTACTTGTAAAACCTTCAATACCTTTATTAATATATAATTCTATTAATTTATTAACATGAGAATCTATAGAATATGAATGCATTTGATTCAAATTTTTAATTAAAATCTCTGATTGTTCAACAGATCCTAGTTGATCTATAGCTAATTGAAGTTTACTAACAAGACCTGCTATATCTTTTTTAGAAAACAAATATCCTGTTTCAAAATCTTTAATTAAATCAATATTCCCATTACAGTTAGATGCAATTACTGGTATTTTGCTTAGTCCAGCCTCTATTATTGAAGTTGGCAAACCTTCTGACAAGGAGGTTGACAAATATAAATCAAAATTATGTATATAATTACCCGCACTAGGCATATCCCCCCACAAATACACCCTATCGCTACATTTTAATGATTTAATTGTACTTTCCACTTTTTCCTTATACAATATATCACCATCTAAAAATCCGCCCATAATGTGCAAAGCCGTATCTTGATTGTTCAGTAATGCAAAGCTCTTTAACATTGTAACAATGTCCTTGACAGGGTCTATTCTAGATAAGCTTACAATGTTAATTTTATATTTATCTAAAACACCTTGTAATTCACTTGGTAATTGCATTTTAGAAATGTCTACTCCATTACCGATTACCGTTACCTTTATATCATTCACCCCAGTAGTCTTTAAATACAATTCTTTTTCAGAATGACTAACTGCAATAGCCTTTACATAACAATAAGAAAATAATTTTTCAAAAAGCATATGAAATGTATGTCTAATTCCAGAATACTTAATATGAAATCCCCTAAACGTATAATAAATATCTACCTTATAGAATATATAAATTAAAAACGCATAAAATGCCCCGCCTTTACCATTAGCATGTATAATATCAGGCTTGACATTTTTTACTATTCGGAGCAATTTAAGATACGAGCTTAGTTTAATACTAGTTAAATTTACATCAAAGCTATCATCAGTAGCTTCAACATATTTGTTAAACAAATTTCCATCAATATTGCAGGCAGCAGCATAATTGCGAATTTTATCTTTACTTCCTTTAATGAATCTTAAAACATTTACCGGGGCGCCTCCTATTTTATACGCAGGAAATAGATGAAGTACCTTCTTCATAGAAAATATTCTAAGTTAGCATTTATGTACTTATAATTTTTTAGCGCTAGCATAATAGCAGCTAATAGAAACAATAGTATTCTGGTTACCATTTCAGATTTTTTAATTAAATATGCCAACAAAAAACCTTCAACAGCTATGAAGTAATAAGTAATTCGTATCATATAGGAAAAACTATTTAAGAAAAAATTGAGCGATATTCCAATTATGAACAAGTTCAATAAAAACGAATATTTGGGATCGTTGATTTTTTTCTTTTCTGTAATAAAAATAATAGATATTAAAATATACCAAATTTGAATAGGAGAAAAACCTACTCTTTCCATTTTAGAAGCATAATTCAAAAGTTTCGAAAAAATAAATTCTCCCCACAAAAAGCTGAACCCGACAGCAAATTGAAATACCTCAATTAAGGATATAAAGACAAATAAAAATGAAATACCAAGTATTGCTAAAAGAGTAGTTCTTTTGATTTTTAAATCATATAACCACCAAACCGGTAAAAATATGATGACCGAAACATGAAATGTTGCAGCTAAGATGATACATATAAAAAAAGAAGTCTTCTTTCTTTCTATCACATAATGAAGTGAAAAAAGACCTATTCCAAGTGCCATTGCTTGTCTAATCTGATTTGCTTCAAGCGATAAAAAATACGTTCCAAACAACACAAATGCTGTGACCAAAGGCAATGGGGATAATTTATGGGCCGCTTTTAATTTTAAACTTACTGAAATGAAAGCAATACAGAATAAAAAGAAAATTTCATTATTATAAATTTTTTTAATCAACGTTGAAATATATAAAAAGCCCAAGTCCAAACCGTCATAACCCTTTACCCTTTTGCCAATATCATTGAAAAATGTCAAGTAAATTTCAGTATCAACACCATGGCTTCCTCTTATAGTAAGCACAAAAACTAAAGCTATAAAAGCAATGAATATTAATCCCTTAATTCTTTTATTTAAAATCGTTTGGAGCAGAGAATTTGAAAAAAGATATAAGTAAAGAACAATGTAATTTATCATGTGCAATAATTTACATGTTCAGTATTAAATCTTCATATCTGCTTACAATAGAAGTTATACCATATCTTTGATTCACTTCTTCGCTAATTTTATCTTTTGAATGGTCTTTAGAAAGTATCTTGTTACAAGTTCTTTCTAATAATTCAGAATTTTCTATATCTATAATTTGACCAAAAATTGGCTTATTTATAATTTCATTAATACCGCCTTTATAATTGTTTGCAATAACCGGAACATCACAGATGAGAGATTCTAAAACAACGTTTGGAAAACCCTCAAATCTAGAACTTGAAATGAATATTGATGATTGTGATATGTATTTATAAGGATTATCTTGAAAACCAAGTAACGAAACATGTTTCTCGATGTTTAATATTTTTAATAATTCAATTAACTCATTCTTTAACTTACCTTTTCCAATAATAGAAATATGATATTTCTCTTTATCCTCAAATTTCGCAAAAGATTTAAAAAGCAAATCATATCCTTTTTGATAAGTTAAACTACCTACAGATATTAAATTAATTTTGTCTTGAGGAAGCAAAATGCTTGTAGAATGCTTAAGACTTTGTATATGTTTTAAATCAACTGGATTATTAATTTTTACAACTTGATTTTCTTTTAAATTTCTTACAAGATTTTTTAAATCTATCTCCATATCATCACTTTGAACTATAATTTTGTCAAAATTCTTATAAAACATTTTATAAAAAAGAATCGAGATTCTATTATGATTGCTTTTGCTTACAATATTAGATTCTCTGCCAATCACCTTTACATTTCTTGGAATTAAAAAAGAAACAGCTGATAACATTGCATTCAAGTGACCCAATGTAGATAAAACTATGTCCGGTTGTTCCTTTCTGATAAATTTTATGATTGGATAAATCGAATAACGAACTCTTGACACTTTTAAATCATGTATGGAAATAGTTGGGTCCTCCTCAATCTGAGGCAAAAACTCACCTTCTTTTTTTAAGAGACACAAAGTAACTTCAAACTTATCTTTATTGAAATACTTGCACAAATTCATGAAAACCCTTTCAGAACCGCCTCCGCCAAGTGATGGTAGTAAAAAAACGACTCTCAGTTTCATATTTATATTATTTTCTATTATCAACTGGCAACGTTACCAACTCACCTAACTTGTAATCCCACTCTTTAGGAATAATCGGTCTAAAACCAGAGTCATGATTAAAAGTAATCTCACCAAAATATACTTTAGTATCATCTAATGAATAAAAATCAACTCTTACATACGGAAATGCGTCACTTAAAACCCTTGCTAATTCAATCATGACGTCTAAAGTACTGGGTCGAGGAATATTTAAGTTGTTTGGTAATGTTTCTCCTCCCGTCTTCAGCTTAGTAGACCAATGAAACTGTGTTCTTTTCCAATTTATATCATACCAATTTCTAGAATGATTCGGCTTACCTCGGTCTACATCTAACTGTATATATTTGGGTTCACCTTTAAAACAATGAATCTTATAATCTTCAGGTATTCTTCCATTCTTTGTAATTAAAAGCTTTTCAACTAAAATTTTTGGTGGTATGTTCTTGTATTGCCATTCTTTTGATTTGTAGTAAAAATTAGACTTTAAGCTTTTTGAAAAAAAACGCCTAAGTTCATTCCAATCATCAATATCATTTTTATCCTTTACTATTTTATAACTTCCAGAATCATGGTTTGTTTTTATAATAAACGGCTCCTCTGGTAAATTTTCATAATTTATATCATTGACATTTTCTGTAACCAAAATTAAAGGAACTAAATACTCTGCACCAACCCTATCCGCCACATAATCTCTAACCGCAATTTTATCGGCACATATAGTATGTAAGGGTGTTCTATTATAGAGTTTTAGCCACTGTATTTTTTCATTTAATGTTCTTGGATTGTTTAAATCCAAATCATAGCCCATTCTTCTTTTAAAACGGTTTTCGGTAAAAGCCTTTTCTTTAACAATTCTATGCCTATAAAAGTCAAACAGATAAACTAAAGGTTTTGCTAAGTAGCTAAAAGAGCCTCCACCATAATAATATTTGCCCAATTTTGATCTAATGCCCATGGATATAAGATTGTATTTAATTGCTAGATAATAGCGATATAAAAATTCAAAAATATAAACAATAAACACTACTAGAACAATATACTTGAAAGTTATTTGATTTAAGAAGTACAATAGAACGATTAATATCAAATAAAACCCAGATGACATTAGCATTGTATGAAAAAGTAGTTTAAACTTATCAAATACTATAAAACAATTTCGCGCTAAAAAAACAGATAACGTAAGAAATAATGAACTAAATAAAAATAGCCGAATTTCTTTCTCATTATTCAACTCTTCAATATTCAAAAAATGAAAAATCTCTGTTAAAAAAAATTGTGTAACTACTACCATTGATAATACTAACAAAAAGCTGTAAAAAGCAACCTTTTTAACAAAACCCATGTTTAAATCTTTTGCAACCTTTGGATAAATTGCTCCATTTATAGCCTCTATTGGCTGCGTTATAAAGGAAATAAGTTTAATCGAAATATCATACAAAGCTACTTCTTGCATTCCTAAAAAATATCCAACAATAAATACGTTAAAACGATCCTTAATAGAAATAACAAAGGTTGATGCAAAAAGATAAAAACTACTTTTTAAGTAAAAAAAGTACTTATCCCAACTGTATAATTTTAAAGTAACTTTTTCATGATTAAACATTACATATAACCCAATTAGACCACCAACAAATGCACCAATTCCGAAAAAAATAGGCACGTTCAAATAATCCGCAGCACTTTTAATGGTTAAAAACATTAAAACAACGAAAACAATTTTAACTGACACATTGATGATAACTATGTATTTCATTTCTTCTATCCCTTGGAAAAACCACTTTGGAAAAAGAATGAAATTAAAATTCAAGGCGTAAAATAATAAATACAAGATTTCATCTCCTTTAAAGAAAGGAACGTTTATAACCACTATGAAATAAATAAAGAATACTATTATACCAAGAAATAGCCTAATTGGAACAATGCAAGAAACAATTTCAGATAACTTTATTATATCTTCTCTATAAATAGAAACTTCCTTTACTGCAAATCGGTCAAATCCAAAATCAATAAATAATGACAAATAAAGCGCTAAAGATTGAGCTAGAACTATTTTTCCCCATAATTCTAACCCGAACATATCAATTAAAAAAGGGTAAATTATAATGGGAAAAAAAACATTGAATATTTGTAGTAAGGTTAAATAAGAAAAATTTTGGACAATGTTGTTATATTTGTCTAATAAAATTTTGAACTTTTTCATTAATTAATTTTTCATTGTAACCCTCTTAAAAAAGATCAATTAATCCTACTATTTTTTGGTCTAGAAGCAAGATAAGCTGTGTTATTATCAAATATAACGACCTTATTTGAAAGCTTTTTGTCATTTATTATCTTCACTGCAAACTGGTACCAAGTCATTTCAATTTTATCGGTAAAATGGTAAACTCTATATTTAAACTCATTCAACTTTATTTCCCCAATGATAAATTCACCCAAATTCATAGCATTCGTGGGATATCCTAATTGAGTATTTGAAACTTTAAGAATATCATCTGTTTTAGCCTTCTTCAGAATAGTAGTATAAAAATTCTTGCCAAATTCAGAATACAACCAAGATGTTCTTATAATACAATAATTGTCCATTATCTCTTGAATATGCTTTTCACCTAGTAATTTAGATTTACCATATTCGTTAATTGGATTAGGCACATCCTTTACGGTATACGGTTCATCCTTTTCACCATCAAATACATAATCGGTAGAAATGTGTATTAAGGTCGTATTATAACTTTTACATACATTGGCTAAATTCTTAACACCTTCTGCATTTACCTTATAAGCAATATCTGGTGTTTTCTCGGCTTGTTCTACATTTGTGTATGCGGCGCAGTTAATACAATAATTAAAATTGCCCTTTACAAATGCTTCCTCTATTCCTAAAATATCAGTGATATCTAACTCCTTGGAACTTTTAAATATAACATTCAATTCTTTATATGATGGAGCTATTTTTTGCAAACATTGACCTAGTTGCCCATTGGCTCCTGTTACTAATACTTTCTTCATTTTTCTAAATCTTTGAAACTAGGCAGAAGCATGTCTTTCTTTGATACGGTCAGTTCTGAAATCGGGTAGCTCCAGTCTATTCCTAAATCTAGATCACTATATAAAATGCCCGATTCCAATTCAGGGTCGTAATAATTATCACATAAATAAGTGAAAATTACTTCGTTGGTAAGTGTTACAAAACCATGGGCCATACCTTTTGGTATAAAAAGACTTGTGCGGTTTTTATCAGATAGATTAACCTTGATATGCTGTCCAAAAGTTTCACTGTTTGGTCTTAAATCTACCACCACATCTATTACTTCTCCTCTTTGGACGGAAACTAATTTAGCCTGTGCCCCTAGTCCTTTTTGGTAATGCAAACCACGTAAAACCCCTTTCTTGGAAATAGAGGTATTTTCTTGGACAAAGTCAATATTATGACCTAAAAAAACCTCCAATTCCTTTTTTCTGAAAACCTCAAAAAACATCCCTCGTTCATCTGAATAAATTTGGGGTTCCAAGATTAAACATCCTTTTAGTTTTGATTCAGATATTTTCATTTAATCAGGCGCATTAAATATTCTCCGTATCCACTCTTTAATAACGGCTCGGCTAACTTTTCTAGTTGTTTTGCGTCAATAAAGCCTTGGGTATATGCTACCTCTTCTATACAACCTATTTTTAATCCTTGACGTTCTTCTATTACTTGCACAAACTGAGATGCGTTCATTAAAGAACTAAAGGTACCCGTATCTAACCAAGCAATTCCTTTATCAAGAACACTTACTTTCAAGTTACCTTTATTTAAGTAAGCAATATTTACATCTGTAATTTCCAGTTCTCCTCTTTTGCTAGGTTTTATTTGCTCTGCGATCTCTACTACATTATTATCGTAAAAGTAAATTCCCGGTATAGCATAATTAGATTTAGGAATTTTAGGTTTTTCAACAATTGAAATAGCTTTTCCAAATTCATCAAATTCAACCACACCATATCTATTTGGATTATTTACATGATACCCATAAATTATACCGCCTTCTGGCTTAGAATTTTCTTTTAATAATTTTTCCAGACCATTACCGTAAAAAATATTATCTCCTAAAACTAGAGCAACCTTACTATTACCAATAAATTCCTTACCTATTATAAAAGCCTCTGCCAAACCCTTTGGTTCTGGCTGAATAGCATATTGAAATGTACAACCCAATTGTTTACCGTCTGACAGTAGTTTTTTGAATAACGGTAAATCATCTGGTGTAGTTATTATTAAAATTTCCCTTATTCCAGCAATCATTAGCGTAGATAACGGGTAATAAATCATTGGCTTATCATAAATTGGCATTAACTGTTTACTTAATGCTTTTGTTAAAGGCCAAAGTCGCGATCCCGTACCTCCTGCAAGTAAAATTCCTTTCATAATTATTTGGATTGAAACTTTTTTAAATACCAGTCAACTGTCTTCTCTAAACCAGTATGGATACTTTCTAATGCATTCCAACCTAGTTCTTTTTTAATTTTGGATGCATCAATGGCATACCTAAAATCATGACCTAATCGATCATCAACAAACTTAATTTGGTCCCTGTAACTGCCATTACTTTTGGGTACTTTTAAATCTATAAATTCACAAATTTTTTCAGCAATCGTTAAATTATCATATTCATTATTTCCTCCTAAAAGATAGGTTTCACCAGCAACGCCGTTAAAATAAATAAGATCTATTCCTTTGCAATGATCCTCTACAAATAACCAATCCCTTACATTCTTACCATTACCATAAATTGGAATTTTCAATCCTTTTATAGCTGATCTAATAATTGTAGGAATTAATTTTTCATCGTGCTGTTTCGGTCCATAATTATTTGAGCAATTACTGGTGACTACGTTCATACCATAAGTATGATGATAACTTCTAACCAAAAAATCAGATGAAGCCTTAGATGCACTGTAAGGACTATTTGGCTGGTAATTTGACCCTTCGGTAAAAAAACCATTCTCACCTAAAGACCCATAAACTTCATCTGTGCTAATATGATGAAATCTATAATTTTCACCTTTCCAATAGTTTCTAGCTGCCTCTAATAACGTAAAAGTACCTTCAATATTGGTTTTTATGAATTGCCCTGGAGAGTTAATTGAATTATCTACATGTGACTCTGCGGCAAAATTGATTATGCCTTTTATTTCATGCTTATGAAATAGTTTTGAAACTAAGGTTGCATCGCAAATATCTCCTTCAATAAAAGTGTAATTAGGATTATTACTTAATTCACTCAAATTGTTTATATCACCAGCATAGGTTAGTTTGTCTAAGTTAACTACTCTAATATTAGGGTATTTCGTTAAAAAGTAAACAATAAAATTGCTCCCTATAAAACCAGCACCACCAGTGATTAGAATTGTGTTGTCAGATAGCTGGTCTATCATACACTACATTAAAGATTTTGCCTTCTTATTCAAATAAAGGAGTGCTGAAAAAACGAAGAAGCCAGAAAGAAGTAATAATGGAATCAACACAATACTCTTCCCAAAAAACGACTTATGCTCTACTTGTGTTTCCCCAAGGTTGATAACACTTACAGGCACAGTACGTTCTTCTAGTTCTATTTTTTTGGATTCTATATCTCTGATCAGTCCTGTTTTGTATTCAAAAATATCAGCAATGTTAACTTGCTCTTGGTTATCAAGAATAATCTTATCAGTTGCAGTACTATTACCTTTGTTAGCTAGACCACTTGTATAATTAACTATAATCTCATCTACTTGTTTTAATAATTTCTCGTCCTGTTCAATACGATCTTGGGCATTGTTTCTATATATTTCTAATAGCCCGTTAAAATAGGTATTGGAGTTAATATAATCTAAAACCTTTTTTGCAAACTGCTTACCAAATGCAGCATTGTTATAATAAAAAGTAATTCTATGGTTGAAAGAGCTTTTGTTTTGTAACTCGGCCCTAACGATATCAGCAATAGCATCTGTATTTTCAAAGCTTTGAAGCAGTTCCAAATATTTTAAGTCACTTTCAGAATTGCTTACCTCTGCGACTCTACCTATTTCAATTTTTAAACCTGTAAAATCAACTTCATTTATACCTATGGTATTAAAAAACAAAGTATCTTTCGCTTGTATATTAGATTGTATTTCGGTTACAACATCATATAAATAGTTTTTACTTTCCAATTGAGGTTTAACAATGACCTCTGTTTTATACTTTTTAGATATAATTTGATTGAGACCGTACCCAATTGCAAAACCAACAACAACCAGGCCAATAAGTATGAGTAGATTCTTTTTTAAATAAAGAAATACTCTTAAAAACCAACGAAAAACAGCATTAAAGCCCCTTCCTATTAATTGAAACAATTGCCCTAAGTCAATTTCATCTGAATTGTTCTGGGTAGATGGTGATTGATTGCTTGCCATTTACGTATTGAATATTTGTTTTAAAATTTTATCTGTAATAAGATATGTTGGTTTTACCCCAGTAGTTCCTAAACCTCCAGAAGCCAATGTACTACCGGTTTCTAAAGGGTTATCCGATGCATAATATGCATAACGTACTTTTACATCTTCTCCTATACTCTTTCTAATTTTTGAAGCACTCTGTATTGCTTTTTGATAATGTACTCCCTCCATCTCCAGTCCAATAACGTTCCATGTAGACTTGTGAAAAAACTTTAGTATGTCTTTGTTCTGAAGTGATGTTCCCAACACGGTTACCATGGTTCCTTCAAAAACCTTAAGACCATAACCCTCAAAATCCTTGGCACAAAGTTCATTATTAAATGGGTAATTATCTGCCGTACCTTCAAATATATGTGCAGATGGAATCATTAAATCTCCCTTACCGCCTTCTAATATTCCTGCCTTACCCATAATGGAAACAGAATCTACGTTAATCAACGACGAACCGCCCTTCTTGGTTACATATGGTTTCAACAACTCGTCTATAGTCTCATATGCCTGTTCGCCAAATGCGTAATCCATTACAAATATAACAGGTTTTTTATCATCTTGATTTTCTGAAAATTCGTACGAGCAGTTATTGATTTTTATTTTCGCCGTATCAAAAATTTGCACATCAATATTGGTTCCTGATGTATCATCAATAGCGATCATACCATTTTCTTCTGCTAAATCAATAACCTTTTTTCTTAAAGCAGCGTTCCCAGAACTACTAAGTGCTTCAAAAATCTCTAAAGAATCATTATTTGGAAATTCACTCTTTAAGGCTGCTTTAGCAAATAAAGAATTCATTACACTGTGCATATTGGCAGAGATAATATGAATTGGTCTTTGCAATAAATTATTTTTGGTCAGTACCTCTTTTATATTATTTGCCCATCGTTCACCATGAATATGATGCCCCAAACGCTCTCTTAACAATGCACTGAACGTTATAGTTCTTTTTTCACCTGTTATTTCTTCATCTAAGGCTAATTTACCTAACCAATAAATTACTTTTAGAAAACGATCGGGATTGTCTTTGGTACTGAATTTTTTATACACCTCCAATATCTCTTCAAAGGATCTACCTAAGATATTTGCCGTATGAATAATGGCAATTTCACGTTCAGATTGAGGCAATTCATCCTTTTGTACGGCATTTTCAAGCTTGGTCCAATCCCTGATGGTTTTATCTGTATCTGTTATAAGGACCTTTTTACATATTTTCTCAGATTCAATGAACAAAAATGTAAGGTGAGTTAGAATGTCATAAATATCTGATCGTCCCCTAGTAATTTCAATATTCATTTGCTCCTCATCTATTCGGTAGCAATTTCTTCTTCTCTTTGGTGGTATTATTGGGTTAATGTGTGAAATACCATACCCTTCATCTGAAGTTAAATTAATAAAAGAGCACTGTTCTATACCTTCTGGCAATCTTTCTAGAACATAAATGAGTCCGTTCAATTCTGCTTTTTCTTCACCTACGGAACCATATATTTCAGGTCTTAATTGTAGAAGTGCATTTTTTAAAGCTTCCCCCGATACGCCGTTAGGTTTATAAAAACCTCTATTGAACAAATGGCGCATGGTGATGTACATGCGTTCAATTGCATTTGTTGACTCTTGCGCCCTTGTAGTTGTAATTGCTTTTCCCATTGAATATTTCGAACGAAATTACGATTTATAATCTGTTATTAAAAAGTTAGCTATTGCTTAGCTTATATTTTGATAAACCATCAGCAACTTTTCTATCATTGGATAATCTTTGTACTTTATTTTGTCCGCCTAGTTTACCTATTGACTTCATATATTCCATAAAAGCCCCATGCTGTACAGGTGTAATTTTTAATGTTTGTAACACCTTACCTACTATTAAATCGTAGTAATAGCTATTTTGTTGTTGCAAAGCCACATCTAACGTATTAATGAATTTGTCCATGTCACTTGGTAACTTTTCAAATTCAATGAACCATTCGTGATAGGGCAATTCGTTATGTTGAGGAACAATTTGCGGAGCTACCGTAAATTCGCTTACACTTGCATCTGTAGCATTCGTTGCAACCAACATTGCTTCTTCAACTTCTTTAGCGATTACATGTTCTCCAAAGGCTGAAATAAAATGTTTAATACGCCCCGATACTAGAATTTTAAAAGGGTCCTTTGAAATAAACCGAATGGTATCTCCTAAGTTGTAGCCCCATAGTCCCGCATTTGTGGAAATAATCATTACATAATCTACACCTAATTCTACATCTTTTAACGTAATTCGCTTGGGGTGTTCATTAAAGAATTCATCAGACTTTATGAATTCATAGAATATTCCCGCATCTAGGAGCAGCAACATTCCGCTTTCCTTCTGCGAATTTTGATAAGCAAAAAAACCCTCGCTTGCCGGAAAAAGTTCTATACTGGCTACTTTTCTACCTATTAATGCTTCAAACTTCTTTCTATAAGGTTCATAATTGACTCCGCCGTATATAAAGAGTTCAAAATTTTTGAAAAGATCACCAACATACTCATTGGTATTTTCTTTAAGTTTTTCAAAATACATTTGTACCCAAGATGGTATACCCGCAATTACGGTCATATCCTCATTCTTGGTTTCTTCTACTATGGCATTAACCTTTGTTTCCCAATCTTCAATACAATTAGTTTCCCAACTGGGCATTCTATTCTTCTGTAAATAATTAGGAACGTAATGTGCAGATATACCTGAAAGTCTACCCAACTTTACACCGTTCTTTTCTTGTAATAAAGGACTTCCTTGTAAAAAAATCATTTTGCCAGTTACAAAATCGGCATTCCCGGTTTCATGTATATAATTGAGTATGGCATTTCTAGAGGCTTTAACCTGTTCTTTTATACTCCCTTCAGTAATAGGAATATATTTTGCACCAGAAGTGGTACCAGAGGTTTTGGCAAAATAAAGTGGTTTACCGGGCCAAAGTATATTTTCTTGTCCTTCTACCGCCAAGTTTACATATAACTTTAGTTCTTCATAATCACGTACGGGTACTTGGGCAATGAAGTCGCTATGTTTTTTAATGGTTTTAAAACTATGGTCTTTACCAAACTTTGTTTCCGCTCCTTTGGCAATTAAACTTTTAAAAACCTTTTCTTGGGTCTCAATGGGGTTGTTTACCCATTTATTGGTCCTTTTGGCAATACGGTGCGCAAATATTTTAGCAGCAATGGTCTTTAAGGACATTTTGTTTTAATTAAAGTCAATATAATTGGTTGGATCAATTGGTGTACCATTGTCCCAAATTTCAAAATGTAAGTGTGGTCCGGTAGTAAGTTCTCCCGTATTACCAACAGCGGCAATTACCTCTCCCCCTCTTACGATATTACCTTGATATTTTGATAAAGAACCATTATGCTTATACACACTTAACAGTCCTCCTTCATGTTCTATAATAATAACATAACCAGTATCGGCGGTCCACTCTGAAAATATTACGGTTCCATTTGCTACAGCTTTTACCGGACTATCGGTAACTGCAGTAACATCTACTGCATAATGCTTTTCATTGGGGTTAAACCCCATAGATATTGATCCGGTGACCGGAGTAAACAAAACCAAATTTTTTTTATCTATAGTACGCTCAAACAAGTTGTATTTATCTTCTAATGCAACTTCGGCACGTAATAAGGAATCTTCCTTGATCGGACTTAAATCTACTGATGCTGGATCTAGTTTATATTGTTGAAATAATGAATCTCTATTAACTACGGTATTCTCTATATCTCCCTTTAAAACCATACGTATATTATCTAAATACTTATTGGTATAATTTAAGGTTCTAATGAGTGAATCCGTTTTATAGGTCAGTTCAGTGGCTTCCTTTTTCAGCCTGGTAGATGAATACCCTGGTATATATTCTCTTAACGGTGTAAAGGCTATCAATAAGGTGGTAAGCCCTATTAGACCGATCATAAATAGAGATCCCGTAACAAATACATTGAGCCTACTTAATTTAAAAGAAATCTTTTCTTCAAAAGTACTTTCGTTTAGTATTACCAAACGGTACTTATGCAGTAATTTACGTTTTATCTCCTTTCTTTTTTTGACTTTCTTTTTGGCCATCTTAACAAAGATAAACTTAGAATTTAATTTTAAACCTATTCACTTAAGAAATATAACGGCAATAACGATAGCTTTTTGTTCGTATATACCCAAATTATAGTTAAAATATACAAACCATTAAACGTATTTGGATATACTGAAGATTTCTACAGTAGTTTTTAGTATCTTTGAAATCCATATTTAAATTATAGTCTTATGACATTCTTATCTACATTTTTGGCCATAGGCGCTCCACAAATAATATTAGTGGTAGTCGTAATTCTGCTATTATTCGGAGGAAAAAAGATTCCTGAACTTATGAGAGGTTTAGGTAGTGGAATCAAAGAATTTAAAGATGCCTCTAAAGAGGATGAACAATTAGGAGAAAAGAATAAGGAGTAATTACAAAATAAACTTCTTGTCAATCATTATAAAGCCCTGTTAAACAGGGCTTTTTGTATTTTTAATATTCAATCTACACCTTCAATTAGTTTGTACAAAGGTTTATTGATCAAGGTTTAACAGCGCCCTTACAACGTAGGTAGCTACTGAATAATCTACATACACGACAAAAAATACCTCTTTCACAACAATTAGTATTCAGAATACCCCTATAAATCTAATTTCGTTAAACAAACGGTACTAAAAACCAATGGCTAACCGTTTGAACTATACTTAACCCCCTGTTGAATTATTCATTCAGCTTAGATTTATATTTATGAGAAGTGTTTTAAATTTATTTTTTCTAGTATTTGTTCTATTTGCCCAAGCCCAGAATTTTGGAGATAATATAGAAGCAGATTTATCTCAAGAAAAGGAATATGGTACAAGAATGGTATCAGATTTTGAAGAAGAAGATAAGAAAGAATTTCAAAAAGCTGCAGAAGCAATACCGGTTCCATACAGAGCTTTTAATAAAGTTGAGAACACCGAAAATGGCTACTACGTTATCTCTGGTACCTTCTCAAAAAGTAAAAATTTAAAGTCTCAAGTAAGAAAGCTGAACAAGAAGGGGTTTAATGCCGGTTACTTTCAAAATCCTGAAAATCAACTTTACTACGTTTATCTAAATCATTATGACTCTTGGCGCGACGCTTTAAACGACTGCTCTTCAAAATTTGGCGGCAGATATGAAGATCAAGTTTGGGTACTTAAGATACTAGACGGAGAAACGGAGTCTTTGCTCAATACAGAAACTGTACCTGTTGAAGATGTTACTTATGATATGCTTAAAGAAACTACAACGGTAAATACTGAATCTAAAACCAAACTTGTTAAAAGAGCCGATGAATATTTTGATAAAATGTGGTATGCTGAAGCAGCTAAGTTATACGAACAGGCATTATCAAAAGGAGAAAAATCATATTCTTATGACGTATTAAAAAAAGCAGGAGATGCGCATTACTTTAATACTGACATGGAGAATGCATATAAGTGGTACAATATACTTTATACCAAATATGAATCTGACATGGGCTTAGATTATTTATTTAAGTATGCTCATTCTCTAAAAGGTATTGGTAACTACAAAAGATCTAAAAGACTTTTAAAGTTATACAATAGAAAACTTGCCGGTGAGGAAGTGGAGCAGCAAACCAAGCATAATGAAATTGTGTTGGACGGACTTCTTAGAATGGAAGAGAAATTTGATATAAATAACCTTAGTATAAACTCAAAGTATTCAGAATTTTCACCAATGTATTATGGTGGTGATCAAATGGTATATGCCTCAGCAAAAGATTCATCTATTTTTAATACCAGAAGGTATAAATGGAACAATCAGCCGTATTTAGATTTATTTGTAGCTAAGGTAAATGATGAAACCCAAGACTTTAAGAATGCTCTTAAATTTTCAAAAAAAATAAATACTAAATATCACGAAGCCTCAGTTGCCTTTTCACCGGATAATGAGACTATGTATTTTACCAGAAACAATTACGGTAAAAAACTAAAACGAGATAAAAACGGCATTAATCATTTAAAGATATATAGATCTAGAAAGGTAAATGGCGAATGGTTAGAGGCAGAAGAGGTTTCATTTAATAGTGATGAGTACTCTACTGGTCACCCAGCATTGAGTCCAGATGGAAAACAATTATACTTTGTATCGGATATGCCTGGTAGCATAGGGGAAACTGACATTTTCGTAGTAGACGTATTAGAAGACGGCAGCTTTTCTTCGCCTAGAAATTTAGGTCCAGAAATAAATACCGAGCATAAAGAAATGTTTCCTTTTATTAATGACAAGAAATTGTATTTTTCATCAGATGGTCATGTAGGATTAGGCGGACTAGATGTATTTGAAGTAGCTTTTGATGATGAAGTTGGTTTCTTGGAAGTACGAAACGTTGGAAAACCGGTCAACAGTAAAAAAGATGACTTTTCATTTATTGTTGATGAAGAAACACAAAAAGGATACTTTGCTTCTAATCGTAGTGGCGGTAAGGGAGATGATGATATCTACTCATTTAAAACCTTACAGATTGAGGAAATACCAACCAGTATTAACGCTATCTCAGGTATTGTTACTGAGTTGATTACTGGAGATTTAATGCCTAACGCATTGGTTGAACTACTTGATGAAAACAATATTAAACTAAAAGAAATGGAGACCGACGAGAATGGTAACTTCATTTTTGAAGACTTGGATGCCGATACTAGGTATGTATTAAGAACAACAAAGGGTTCTTATTTTGATGACACCAGAGAAGCCGCTACTAAAGAAAATGAAATTGTTAATGTAGATGTTTCCATGAGAAAACTGAACGATATGATTGCTGTTGAAGAGGGTATTAAGAAACTCAAAACAGAGATGATCCACTTTAACTTTGATAAATCATTCATTCGTAAAGATGCTGCTCTAGAACTTGATAAATTAGTAGCCGTTATGAACGATTCACCAAACATGGTCATTAAAATTGAATCTCATACAGATTCCAGGGGTGATGCCGTATACAACAAATACCTATCAGATAAACGTGCAAAATCTACAAGAGACTACATTATATCTCAAGGTATTGATCCAAAACGTATAGAAAGTGCTATTGGTTATGGAGAAGAACGCTTAATCAATGAATGTGATGGTTCTGTTCGTTGTACAGAGGAGGAACACTACCTAAACCGTAGATCAGAATTCATTATAGTGAATATGTAATACAACTGTAACTAGAATAATAAAACCCGCTAAATAGCGGGTTTTTTGTTTTTAAACTCTTTTCTAATCTCTCTAAAAACCACTTTAACCCATTTAATATACATGCTATCGATCCAATAAAATAATGACACCGGTCGTTCATCTGATCTAATAACCGTTAATAGATTTTGGTTTTAAAAGGGTACAGTTGGTAGTAATAATTATCCTTTCACCTAAACTATTCCATATAACTTTCTATTATGGTGAACTTTACACCCAGCAACAACTAATATATTGATTATGGAAAAAATTACTCTAGTGAAGGAAATATACATTGAAGCTTTTAGAAATTGGAAAAGCTATATCTTAGAGCATTACTTCAAAGTATTCTCTTGGTTATGTTTTGTGTTGATTGCTTTTGCCATGTACGCATTGATATACAGAGTATCTACCGGTTTTACATTTAGTAATCTATAAGACCGTATAATTTTAGGTTCTGAATAGTTGAACTTAATTCACATAAAAAAGGCTCAGGAGTTTCCTGAGCCTTTTTTATTATATCATAATGAAATGGAAATTAGTTCTTTTGATCTCCTACATTGAATTGAACCGATTTCAATATCGCCTCTAACTCGAACATATAATCTCTTTTCTTAGTAGCCGGTGCAAAAACAAAGCCTTCCAAGACCAACTTACGGTTGTTCTCCTTATCATTTATAATATAGGTCAAAAATGGTCCTGCCATAGGGTATGCAGACATTTCCCAGATTCCCCTTACCTCTGCTGCCTTTTTACCAGAAACCTCAGCAGGAAAGACATATGGGGAAAAAGCCTTCTCCGTTATCATGTGGTTCTTTTTACCAGGTACATCTTCCCCGCCAATATAAAGACCGCCTATTGAATCTCTCATCTTAACAATGTCTTGAACAAAAGTAGAATCGTTCTTAAAGCTGTCCCAAGGCATGGTATACGCAATAATATTCATGTTCCCTTTTTGAATTTGGCGATCGATCCATACAAAATTATCCTCTTCTCTACCTACTCTATAAATGGAAGGAATTTTCATTGAAATATTAAACTTATCTTCAAGAGCCTTTTCCTTATTCAATGATTTCTCAAAACGTTTTTGAGCCTTACCAATTTCCAAAGCTTTATATTCCGCTATAAATTCTTTTGCCGTTTTATTGATATTCTCAATAAGCTCTTCTTTATTATGCCCCTTAATAACACCTACCTTTTGCGGTTTGGCATACATGTTAGATTTCATGTGGGCAATGTTCAGAGTGTCTTCCATAACATATAATACAGAACTCGTATTACGTATTGCGCCACTAAATATCTGTTGGGGAATTTGGGTTACGCTAAAAAGCGCCTCGTCCCATGTTAAGCCCTGTGCCGCTGCCGTATAATTTTCTCGTATGGCATCGCCTACGTTACTATTCCACAAATCATTATCAATTACAACCGTAAGCGTATTCATGGCACCTACAGATTCTGGTAAATAATCTGCCTTGCCTTCTTCTTTACAAGCTATTGATAATCCTAAAGTTGCTAAAAAACAAAGTAATATTCTTTTTTTCATTTGGTGTTTTAATTTACGATGAACAGTCGCACAGTTTTAATTTTGTGCCAGGTTTTAAATTGTTACCACTAATACCGTTCCATTTTCGCAAATTTTCAATAGTAACCCCAGGATATTTTCTAGAAATGGTCCATAATGAGTCTCCACTTCTTACTTCATGAATTTTTGAATTGTTGGCAACCGCAGTTCTAGTAGGGGTTTCCCTAGGTTTAACAGATGAAGTAGGCTTTTTTCGCGGGTAAATAGTCAATCTTTGGCCTATGCGTAAATTATTACTTCGCAAACCGTTCCATTGCTTTAGTTGACTTACACGTACACCATAACGTTCTGCTATTTTACCAAGAAAATCGCCATCTCTTACTCTATATCGAATACTGTTCTGTTCTGCTTGTTTTTGAATCTCAGCAACAATGCTCTCTTTCTCTTTAAGTTCATTTTTTACATGGGCATAAATTGCTTCTTCATTAGCAACAAACTTTCCCATTTCTCGTACGGGCAACCTCAATGCGTTAGGTTTTCCTTCTACAAAAGGAATAACATCTAATTTGTAATGCGGGTTAAGTATTTTTAATTCCTCCTTGTCAATAGCTGCCAATTCAGAAATTTGATCAAATGTTATTAGGCTTTTAACATGAACAGTATCTGTTTCAAAATAGGCACGATCCACTTTTTTAGATCTTAAACCATGTTCCTCGGCATATTCAAATATATACATGGTAGCTTGAAAAGCAGGAACATACCCCGCCGTTTCACGTGGTAGATTTCTTCGAATATTCCAATAATTTCGTTGTCCGCCACTTCTACGAATAGCTTTGTTTACGTTTCCTGGACCAGAGTTATACGCTGCTAAAGCCAAATCCCAATCATCATAAATTCTATGCAATCTATTAAGATAATTGGCGGCAGCTGCGGTAGACTTAATAGGATCGCTACGCTCATCAACATAACTATTGATATTAAGCTTCATTTCTTTACCAGTACCGTACATAAACTGCCACAATCCCGTTGCCCCTACCCTAGAACGTGCTTTGGGGTTCAATGCAGATTCTACGATTGACAAATACTTCATCTCCAATGGAATATTCTTATTGTCAAATTCCTGTTCAAATAAAGGAAAGTAAAATTGGCTAATGGTAAGCATGCGTTCCATTAAATCTCTTTTTCTGGTAAGAAAAGATTTTATTACGCTTTCCAATGATGAGTTATATTCAATGTTGAACGGTGTTCTTTCGTTCATTCTAGCCAACCGCATCCTTAAAGTATCGGTAGGTAGGTCCAAAACAAAAGTCGCTGTTGTATCTGGTTCCGTTAGAACCTCTTGGTACATTTCGTTGAAAAGTGGTGCGGCATCTACAAGCTCTTTCATCCAAAGACTATCAAACTTTGCAGCAAGTACATTGTCTTGAAGGTTATAGGTGGATGATTCCGTTGGCTTAAACAATGCCAAAGACTCTGTATTGGAGCTTTTAACTATTTTCAGTTGCTCTAATGGTACTACACTATCTGTAGAATCTTGAGCTACAATTAAATTACTTTGTAAAGAGTCTTGTACCGTAGTGCCGGTATCTTTTTGTTGGGCAGCACCTATAATAGGAAACAGTGCCAATCCAAAACAAAAACAATTATAGGTTATTTTATTCATCATGGGGCAAAAATATCTTAACGGAACAAACGAAAATCGTACATTTTTTACTGAGAATAAAATATATTCTCTTAAAATGCACAAATTTTCGTTATATACCGTTTGTCGATAACGCCCTGACTACGCTAATATTGCAGCGATCCCTGGCAAGGTTTTACCTTCTAAACTTTCTAACATTGCCCCTCCGCCTGTTGATACATAGCTAACTTTGTCCTCAAAGCCAAATTGTTTAACGGCAGCAACTGAATCTCCACCACCTACTAACGAGAATGTTCCCGCTTTTGTAGCTTCAGCAATATAATTACCAACTGCAATGGTACCACCTGCAAATTTCTCCATTTCAAACACACCAATCGGTCCGTTCCAAAGAATGGTTTTAGAATTTAAAATGACGTTTTTAAATATCTCTAAGGTTTTAGGTCCGGCATCTAAACCTTGCCAACCATCAGGAATTTTGTCTACATCCACTATTTGGGTGTTTGCATTTGCATCAAAATCATCGGCAGCAAGCACATCTACAGGAATATGGACGTTTACATTTTTCTGTTTTGCTTTTTCAAGAATTTCCATTGCAAGATCCATTTTATCGTCCTCGCAAATAGAATCTCCAACTTTACCGCCTTGAGCCTTAATGAAGGTATAAGTCATACCCCCACCGATAATTAAATCATCCACTTTATCTAAAATGTTTTCTATAATCGTAATCTTAGAAGATACTTTTGCACCACCAAGAATAGCTAATACAGGTTTTTCACCAGTAGCCATAACTTTCTCAATAGCATCTATTTCCTTTGCCAATAAATAGCCAAAACATTTAGCTTCTGGGAAAAATTTAGCAACAATTGTAGTTGATGCATGAGCACGGTGCGCAGTACCAAAAGCATCATTGACATAAATATCACCAAGTTTGGAAAGTTTTTCAGCAAAACCTTCATCACCTTTTTCCTCTTCGTTATAGTATCTTAAGTTTTCTAATAAAAGTACTTCTCCGTTCTTTAATTCCGCAACGGCTTTTTCAGCTTCATCACCAACACAGTCACTAACAAATTTAACGGCAACACCAATAATTTCAGATACTGCATCTACAATATGGCTCAATGATAAATCTGGATTGCGTTCTCCTTTTGGTCTACCTAAATGGCTCATAAGAACGGCACTACCACCATCTTCCAATACTTTTATAATTGTAGGTTTTGCAGCCTCAATTCTATTGGTATCGGTTACTTCAAAGTTTTCGTTAAGTGGCACATTGAAATCTACCCTTATTAACGCCTTTTTATCTTCAAAATTAAAGTCATTTAATACTTTCATCTATATATCCTTTTGTTAGTTAACAAATGTAAAGATTAAAAGGTTTGTGATAAAGTGCTAATAAGGATAATTTACACTCAATACCCTTAAATTTGTTGTGCTATAAACAACTATATTTGAATCTATGTTATTCAAAGAAATTTTAGGGCTTTCCCATATCAAAAATCATCTGTCTTCAAGTGCAGATGCTGGTAGAATACCCCATGCGCAACTATTTGTGGGTCCAGAAGGCTGCGGACTGTTGCCTATGGCTTTGGCTTACGCCCAATATATAATATGTCAAAACTCCAATGGCGAAAACAATGGTGGTAATGAAGCGTGTAATCTAAAATTTAAATCATTTGCCCACCCAGATGTACATTTTGCTTTTCCGGTCTCCAATTCTAACAAAGTAAAATCACATGCAGTGAGCAACCACTATATGAAAGAGTGGCGTGAATTTATCATGGAGCAACCTTATGGTAATTTATTCGATTGGTACAGACATATAGAAATTGAAAAAAAACAAGGGCAAATAGGTGTAGACGAAGCTCAGGATATTGTTAAAAAGCTTTCTTTAAAATCATACGAAGGAGGCTACAAAGTCATGATCATTTGGATGGCAGAAAAGATGAACACCGCCGCATCCAACAAATTATTGAAACTTATTGAAGAGCCACCAGAAAAAACTATTTTCTTGTTACTTTGCGAAGATGAGGAACAGATCATACAGACCATTAAATCTAGATGTCAAGTAGTACATTTTCCTCCTTTAGCAGAAGATGCCATTGCTACGGCACTAGTTGAAAAGGGAGCCAATAAACCAGAAGCTATGCTTTTGGCACATGAGGCGAATGGAAATTTCAACAAGGCCCTAGATCTTTTAAATAAAGATTCTGAAGATCTGGTTTTTGAAAATTGGTTTGTACAATGGGTTAGAACTGCGTTTAAGGCAAAAGGTAATAAAGCCGCAATTCATGATCTTTTATTGTGGAGTGAAGAAGTAGCGAAAACAGGTAGGGAAACACAGAAAAACTTTTTAAGTTATTGCATTACTGTTATGCGGCAAGCCCTAATGATCAACTATGGTGCAGAAGAACTAGCTTATTTAAGAATACATGCAGAAGGGTTTCAATTGAAAAAATTTGCTCCCTTTGTTCACGAGAATAATATTCTTGACATTACCAAAGAATTGGAAGATGCCATTTACCATGTGGAGCGTAACGGTAACTCAAAAATTATATTTACCGATCTATCTATTAAGCTTACACGGTTACTTCACAAAAAAAAGACCGAACTTAAATAAACCTAAATGGAGATATTAATGAACAACGCTACAGAAGTTTTATTACTATTATTTTTAATCATTACCTTTTTACAAAGTGGTTTTGATAAAATTACCGATTGGAACGGAAATGTCTCATGGCTTAAAGAGCATTTTTCTAAAACCCCGTTTAAAAATAGTGTTCCACTGCTGGTTGGGATAATTTTGGTAACAGAAGTTATTGCAGGACTTTTATGCGTTATTGGCATTTACCAAATTTTGAGTTCTGGTAATACCACTTTTGCAATGTATGGCGCAGTATTATCAGGTATAACACTTTTAATGTTGCTATTTGGGCAACGTGTGGCCAAGGATTACGAAGGAGCTAAAACTATTGCCGTTTATTTTATACCTACAATATTATTGGTGTTTTTGCTACAATCTTAAGGAAGTATAGCCTATAAAAAAGGTTCTTTTATTAAAAAGTAAAACCCTCCAACTTGGAGGGTTTTTTTGAGGCATCGAGCGGATTCGAACCGCTGTACAAGCTTTTGCAGAGCTCTGCCTAGCCACTCGGCCACGATGCCCTTTTTTAGCGAGAGCAAAAATAAACAATTTATACCAATCTAAGCTGCATTCACAACCAAGAAATTGTAGTAAATTATAATATTTAAGGTGGATGATTCTAGTTTACCAATTGACCACGTTGCAAATTCAATGATACGGTTACCTTTTCTACATCTCCGTTAATGGGCGGATTGATTTTGGAAACAGAAACCATTGCAGTGTCTACGGTAGGCAATTCAATAAAAATTCTATCAATGATTCTTTTGGCAACATGCTCCAACAATTTTGATGGTATTGCCATTTCTTGCTTTACAATTCTGTTGATATGAACATAGTCTACCGTGTCCTTTAATTCATCTGAGACCGAAGCTTTTAATAAATTCGTATCTACGGAAACGTTGACCAAATAATCACTGCCAATATTGGTTTCTTGTGGCAAGCACCCATGATGGGCATATGCTTTTATATTCTCTAATTGTACTTTACCCATTACTTATATTCTGGAGTACAAATTTAATGAATCTCCCTGTAGCTTTAGTATGTACAACGACAATTACTGATCCCTTGAAATAAATCTACCCCTAAGGTGATTACGTGTGTACCTGAACTATAGCCAAGAAGTTCGTTTAAAATTACCTGATAAGAATATCCGAAGTAAAAATTACTCTTCTTTAAACCTGCAATAGGAGCTATGTAAAGTGGGTTTCCTATTTGATCGTTCAAGAAACGATAGTTCACCCCAGCATAGAAGTAATCTTCAAAATCATAAAACCTGAACTTTAAGTTTAGATCCGTAACCGATCTACCATCACTCTCAAATAACTGAAACAATACAGAAGGCTCTACTTCTACTTTACTAGTTCTTTTCTTCATATATCTATATCCGGTATAGATATAGTAGTTTCTTAATCTATTAGGCTCATATAGTTCATTAAAATTACTTAGATCCTTATCTAAAATGTTTGATGCGTTGGCACTGAAATAAAACTTATCGTACCTGTACAATACACCAATGTCAAAGTTATGGTTGGTGGTTGCCTTATCTCCAACATACGCCGGGTCCGCAATTAAATCTGGATTAGAATTGTCTATTCTAAATTGATTGTAGTTGTAAGACAACCCAAAAGATAAAAACTCATCATCATAACGATCTAAAGTCAAATGGTGTGCAAATGATAATCTTGCACCCTGTTGTTTGGTTTCACCATTACTGTCATTATACAAGACCATACCAATACCCGATTTTTCTCCTATTCGCATATCTGCTGCAAGAGATTGGGTATCTGGCGCATCTTTAATACCTACCCATTGGGTAAGACCATTCAATCTTATTTTAACATGGTCACCGATACCTGCGTAAGTTGGGGACATTACAAAGGGGTTATCGGCAAGATATTGAGATAATTGAGGTATAGTAAGCTCTTGCCCTCTTGCGGTGAGCACGCTTATAAATAATACCAGTGTCAATAGACTGTTCCGCATCATCATTTTTAGGTTAAGTTTTTAACGGTATAGGGTAAAGTGTCCAACAAATTCTCTTTCGTCTCTATCGCCATTTAGTTTAACTACGTACCAGTAGTCTCCCGTTGGCAATTCATTGTCTAAATATGTTCCGTCCCAACCTTCAGAATCAACAGATTGTTCAGAAACCACTCTACCATAACGATCAAATATTTTTATTAGTATTTCTGGGTATTGCTCAATATTTCTTGGGATCCATAAATCGTTCTGCCCATCTCCATCTGGGGTAAAGAAATTAGGTATTTCCACGTCTATAAACTCCATAAATATATTTGCTACCCTTGAGCATCCATTCTCATCAACAACACGAACTTCATAGGTATCTGTTCTAGTAATATAGAAGGTATTGCTATCGCCATTATCTATTCCATCAAAATAATAGGTGTAACCTTCTCTACCACCTTCAACAACAGCTGTTATTTCGTTCATGTTATTTTGTTCCAATGCTAGAGTCAATGGCTCAAAATCCTCAATAACAAAATCAATAGTTACAAAACACCCGTTAGCATGGGCAATAGTAATGTAATGGTTGCCCGGTGCCGAGTTTCTAAAATCAGGATTCAATTGAAGATCTGCAGGGTCCACAGAATCTATTGCGTATAATACATCTCCAATTACACTATCATCTTCTAATGTGATATTCACAAAATTATCTGGCACATCACCCGAACATTCGTAAACAGGAATTACCGTTGCATTAAGGTTTACTCCCGATTCAATATCAACTACAACATTGGTATCACAACCATTGGCATCTTTAATTACAATGATATAATTACCTGCTGCCATATCATAGAATTCAGTTCTGTTCAGTACAAAATCTTCATCGCTATTAGAATTCAACGCTGTACTATATGGTGCCGTACCTCCTGTGATATCAAGAATTATAGTACCATCTTGACTATCAACACAAATTTCCGGTGTAGTCTCTACTTCAACAACCAAACTTGATGGTTCAGAAATAGTATACGTTAAGTATTCAAAACAACCATTTTGGTCTTGAGCTATAACAGTATACTCTCCAGGACCCAATTCTGTAAACGTGTTTTCATCATAGAATTGGTTCAGATTTGGTGAAATTGCATATTGATAACCACCTGCTCCACCAGATAATGTAACCGTTATTTCACCGTTGTTCTCTCCTTCACAAGTAATATCAACAACATTGTCTGTATAAGAAAGCGGTGTAGGTTCTACAATAATAACCTCTTCTGGTGTTGTTGTACAATCATCACTAACTACAGTTACATAATACGTACCTGCTCCCAAATCTCTAAACACACCTTGAGATTGTGGACCGGCAATTCTAGAAGCTACGCTTAAAGAACTATCTGTAAACAACTCATATTGGTAGTTACCTAATCCGCCATCGGCAGTTGCATAAATGATAGCCGTGCTTTCACCTGTACAGTTCAGTACCGCAGCAGAGGTGTCAACCGTTAATTCTAAAGCAGGAATCTCACTTTCTGTAATTGCATTTGAAACTGCAGACTCACAACCGTTAATAGCATCACGTACATAGAATTGATATCTACCGGCAGGATACATACCTGTTTCAGGTAACCCTAACGGATTACTGGTCATAGGCAAGAAGTTGACGTTATCAACGCTATACTCATATGTTCCGCTACCACCTGTGGCAGTAAGTTCAAACTCAGCACCAGTAGTACAGGTCAATGCATCTGTTCTAATTAAACTTGCCTGTACTTCTGTTGGCTCTCTTACCTCAACAACATTTGTTGTGGTATCACAGTTCCACCCATCGACTACGGTAACGCTATAGAAACCTGCGCCTAGATCCGTAAAATTAGGATTGGTTTGAACACCAGTCGTTGTAGTAATCGTAGTACCGGTTTCATTATAGAAATTCAACTGATAGCTATAATTTCCACTACCGCCACCTGTTACATTTGCAGTTACAACCGCTCCTGTATCACCGTAACAAGCTAGGTCTGTTACAAGCGGAGTTGCATTAGCCACTATAGGTGTTGCTGGCGTTAATGTTTCAGTATAATTTACAATACATCCGGCATCATCGGTAATGCTTATTGTGAAAGCACCCGCAGCTAAATCTGTAAAGACTCCTTCATTTACATCGTCCATGGTATAAACATCACCAGTTGTAGTGTTGGTCAATACGATATCATAAGGACTATAGCCGCCCTCTATTTCAACTCTAATAACCCCTTGATCATCTGTACAAGTAGCTTCTGCCAAAGGCGTTATCACACCGCTCAGTGGTCTATCCGGAGAAATTATTGTCACCATATTTGTATCTTCAGAACAAAAGGGAACATCTGTTTCTGTAATGGTAACATAGTAGCTACCACCGGATAATCCTGTTATTGTTCTTGGATTAACACTGGTATCCGAAGCAGTTGCTGCTATAACCGATGCTCCTGCGGCGTTGAACACTTCATAAGTGTAATTTCCGGTATACCCATCAATATCAATTTCCAAACTTCCATTGGTATCACCAAAACATGTAACTTCTGTTATAGCCGTTGCCGTAGCAGTTATAAAATCGAACGGAGCAATCGTATAACTTTCCGTATTAACATAACAACCCGTATCTAAATCTGTAACTCTAAATACATAGGAACCAACAGTATTTAAATCGTAAGTTGCAGATGTTGCTGTTGTACTAACCAAAGTACCTGTGGCATTACCAATTGGTAACAATTCATAACCATAGTTATGTGCCAAACCATTATCAACTACTGAAATTGTTATTCTCTCATCGTTTGTACATGTAATTGCGACATCTTGAGCTACTGTAGCCGTAAATGTATTTATAGGTTGAATTGTAACGGTATCGAAAGTGGTACAACCATTGGCATCTTTTACGTAAACATCTATGGTTTGTACGCTTCCATCGTCCGTAACATTGAACGTATTTGACGCTTGGAAAATAACATTATCAATACTGTATAAGTATGGTGCGGTTCCTGTACCTGTACCAGCCGTAGCTGTTATAGTCGCAGTATTTACACTATTATCTGCCGCACAACTAAATTCTGTTGCTGTTGCAGAAACGGTTAATTGCGTTGGTTGAGTAATGGTTTCATTCTTAACAGCATCACAGCCTCTACTAGAAATTACTCTTACTTGGTACTCTCCTGCAGCTAAACCTGTAAACAACGGATCGTTTTGAGCTGGCACAATTGGCGTTACCAAATCTGCAATATCATATAATTCATATTGATAAATAGGATTATCATCTGTTGCCGGATCAATATTGGCTCTAATACTACCATTACTATCCCCAAAACAACTTACATTAACAATAGTTGCATCTAATAATACAGGGTCTACTGGAGCATCTAGAACTTGAGTTACCGTTCTTTCACAAACTGGATTTGTCGTATCTAAATCCCTAACCACAAAAGTATATGTTCCAGCCTCTGTTAAGTTTGTAAACACACCTGTTGTTTGAGTTACCACAGAACCTAATGGAGTAGTCATTTCAAACTCAAGGTTTGTAGAACCCCCGGTTACATTAACCGTTATTTCTCCACCCGGAGTCACCGTACAATCAATAGACTTATCTACTGTCGTAGAAACATCCATTTGTTCATAAAGTACCACCGCATTAGTTGTAAAAGTACAGCCCCATTGGTCTATAATAGTAACATCATAACTACCAGCACCAAGACCTGAGAATACTCTAGTGTTTTGTGGTGCACGGAAATCAGTACCGTTTAATCTTAATTGGTATGTATAATTACTTCCTTGACCGCCAGTAGGCACACTTACTTCAATTTCTCCTTGTAAGTTGGTGCAGTTCTCTATGTTTACATCTAATGTTGCTGCTATTGGGTCTGGAACATCAAGTACAATATTGTCTTGAATTAATCGCTCACAACCTTCAGCGTCACGAGCCCATGCTTGGTAAGTACCAGCAGGTAACAAATCAAAAGTAGCGTTAGTTACGAAATCTGTAGTTGCAGGAACACTTGTACCAACAAAATACGTATAACCACCCCAACCACCTTCAACATCGGTAATGGTAATTGAACCATCATTTCCTGGTACACATGTAATATCGGTTACTACAGTATTTCCTGTAATATCAGCTAAAGGACCGTTGATAGTAAATGCTTCTGTATTTGTACAGAACGGGTTGTTGTCTTGTGTAATAGAAACATAGTAACTACCTGCAAATAAGTCAATATCTGCTGTAGGTCCATTTGTTGTTGCTTCTGAACCAGAAATAACAACCGTGTCATCACTAGTATCTGCTAATGTTCCCTCAGTGTCATAAATAGTCCAAGTAAATCCGCCAGGGTAGGTTGCATCAACTAATTCAAAGTTCACAGCACCCGTATCAGTTCCAAAACAAATTACATCACTTGTTTTAACAACATCGATAGTAAATGTGTTTGGCTCTTCTATAGTTTCTGCAACAGAAACCACACAACCCGTATCAATATGTCTTGCCAATATCGTATACGATCCCGCAGACAAACTACCGAAAACGTTAGAAGTTTGGTAGTTGGCACCATTATCAATGCTATATTGAAACCTAGTTGGGTCGCTTAAAGTAGATGTCACCACTACCGTAATTTCGCCATCGCTACCAGGAGCACATGTAACCGTATTTGAAACCGAAGCGTCTATATCGGTAATTTCATCAAAAGGACGAACAGTAGCTGTTGTGCTACCAGCACAACCCTTATCATCATAAACATTGATGGTATAAGTATCACCTGCTCTATTTGTAACCACTAATACATTTGATGCACCAGATTGTACCACAGCCGAACTGCTATCCACAAATTCATAGATTACATAGTTACCGCTACCACCGGTAATGGCAGTCTCGTCAACTGTAATTGTAGCATTGTTAGGATTATTACCAGCAGTACAACCGAATTCTACAACTGTAGTATCTATGTTCGATATTACTGCAGGTTCGTCTATTACAATGTTACCTGATGCCGTAGTACAACCGTTAGTTCCTGTTGCCGTTACAACGTATGTATTTGGAGGTAAGCCTTCAAATGTATTGTTACTTGCATTGAATGTTCCTGCTACTGGAGATATCGTAAATGTTAACGGATTTACTCCGTTTTCAACTTGTGTCAAAGTGATTGAACCATCGTTAGCTCCAAAACAAGTAATATCTATATGCGAATCTGTAAAAACAGGTTGAATAGCAGGAGCCAACTCTCGCGTTACCGTAATTTCACAAACAGGATTTGTAGTATCTAAATCTCTTATTAAGAAACTATACGTTCCATCAACGGTTAAGTCCGTAAATGTTGCATTATTGGTTTGCGTAACCGCAGCACCTGTTGGAGGTGTCATAATAAACTCTAAGTTTGATGAACCACCGGTTACATTGATAGTTATAGTACCACCTGGTGTACCCGTACAATCAATAGCCTTGTCTACCGTAGTAGTTGCACTTAACTGTTCGTATAATTCTACTGGAGCAGTTGTAAATGTACATCCCCATTGATCTGTAATGATCACTTCATATGCTCCGGCTCCTAAACCTGAGAAAACTCTAGTGTTCTGCGGAGCACGGAAATTAGACCCGTTCATTACCAATTGGTAGGTATAGTTACTTCCTTGACCGCCAGTTGGTACACTAACTTCTATTTCTCCCTGTAAGTTTGTACAATTCTCTATGTTTACTGCTAATGTTGCCGCAATTGGGTCTGGAACATCAAGTACAATATTATCTTGTATTAATTGCTCACAACCTTCAGCATCACGAACCCAAGCTTGGTATGTACCAGCAGGTAACGAATCAAAAGTAGCGTTAGCTACGAAATCTGTAGTTGCAGGAGCACTTGTGCCAACAAAATAGGTATAGCCACCCCATCCACCTACAACATCGGTAATGGTTATACTGCCATCATTTCCTGGTACACAAGTAATATCAGTTACTACTGTATTACCCGTAATAGCTGCATCTGGACCTGCAATATTGAAAAATTCAACATTGGTACAGAATGGATTGTTGGTTTGTGAAATAGAAACATAGTATTCACCAACACCTAAATTAATTATTGGTGTAGGACCGTTCGCAGCTTCAGAACCACTAAGAACAGAAGTATTATCGGTACGGAAAATTTCCCAATCAAAACCTGTGCTATATGTAGCATCTATCAATTCAAAAGTTACTTCACCGGTATCTGTTCCAAAGCAAATAACATCACTTGTTTTAACAACATCAATCGTAAACGTGTTTGGCTCTTCAATTCTAGCCGAAGCAGTTATAATACAACCCGTATCTGTATGTCTTATCAAGAAGTTATGGTTTCCAGCAGACAATCCGCCAAAAACATTGGTAGAAAGGTATGTAACACCATTATCAATACTATACTCGTATTTAGAACTATCACTAGCTGTAGAAGTTGCCGTTACGGTAATTTCACCATCAGCACCAGGCGCACAAGTAACCGTATTGGTCACCGCGGCCGTTGCTCCTGTTAATTCATCATACGGAAGCACAGTAGCCGTAGTGCTACCGGAACATCCATTATCATCATAAACATTGATGGTATATGTTTCACCCGTTCTATCGGTAACCGTTAAAACATTAGATGATCCAGACTGAACAACAGCAGAGCTGCTATCAATAAATTCGTAAGTTACATAGGTATTGCTACCTCCTGTAATTGCTGCCGTATCCACGGTTATTGTTGCATTGTTTGTATTGTTACCAGCTGTACAACCAAATTCAACAACATCTGCATTTACATTTGCAATTTGTAACGGAGTACCTACAGGACTATCTACCTCTAATTCACAACCACGACCAGAAGTTACCCTAACAACGTAATCATCATTTGCGACTAAATTTGTAAATGTACCCGTTGTTTGAGGGGCACTTGCAGGAGTTAACACCGAAGGCGCGGTTTCAATAAATAACTGATAAACGTACGGTGGGTTATCCATAGATGCATCTAAAATGGCCACTATAGAACCATCTGTTGCTCCAAAACAAGTTACATCTGTTATATCTGTCGTAAATAAAACAGGGGTTGCCAACTCTAATTCTACGTCTGTTTGTGCAGTACAACCACCCAAAACCGTATCATAAACATGAGCAGTATAAATGCCTGAATCCAACCCTGTAAAAATAGGTGAAGGTTGAGGGCTACCAGTTACACTAACTCCGCCATTATCGAATAACTCATATTCATAGAATGTAGATCCACCATAAGCTGTAATTACTATTTCTCCATCGCCTTCCGTACATGAAGGTTGGGTAGTAACTTCAGCTGTAATAGCTGTCGGTGCAAATATTTCGATCGTCTCTACATTTCCACAACCGTTAAAATCACGAACTTGAACGGTGTAATTTCCAGAACTTAAATCTGTAAACTGATGTGTTGAGCCTGCAGTGGTCAACGTAGATGATTGGTAAGAACCGCTATTTATACTCAAAGTATAAGGTTGAATACCTTCTCCGTCTAAAGTAATTTCTATAATAAAGTCACCTTCATCTGCCGTACATTGGTTGATTACGACACCAGAAATAGCCGGTGTTGGGTCATCTGCAATAGTAACATCCAATGGTAGTGCCGTAGAACAACCGTTACCGTCCATCACATAAATATCCCACTCTGTATTAACCGAAGGGTCTAATTCCGCATAGTTACTAGTAATATAATCACCAGCAACAGGAGGAACACCATTTTCAACGTAGGCATACGTATAAGAGCCATTTCCACCGCCTGCAATTACGGTTACATTAGCATCTTCAGAACAGTAACCGTTATTTTGATCCGCCAAGGTCAAAGTCACCGGATTAGGCTCTAAAATTCTAAATTCGAAAGTATTTGTACACTCAGGAGTAGCTGCTTCTTGGAAAAATAGTACATAATCTCCAGGAGGAATGTTTGAAACCGTTTCCAACGGTGTTGGACCAGGACCTATTGGACCTGTAACACTACCTGAATATGCACCACCTAATGGTGTATTACTAATGCTTTCTCTTATTTCATAATTTATAGTAGTTACATTAGGATCATATTCTTCAAACTGGAAAGAAATAGACCCATCTATATCTCCATAACAAGAAACATCTGTTACCGTTGGATCTGCAACTACATCAATAGCAGATACATTAGGAATATCAACTTCAACAAAACTAGAACATCCTGTTGTCGTGTCGATCACTTGAAAAACATAACTGGCACCAGGGTTTAGTCCGTTGTATGTTGCAACTTCCTCATCAGCTGTAGCACCCGCCGCCTCAGCATCTGGTGCGGTACCTGTACCATAAATAGTAAAATCGTAATTTCCTGAACCTCCACTTGCGGTAAGTTCAGCGGTACCACCAGCAATACAACTAACTGGCATTAAAACCGGGTCAACCGATAAATATGGACTTGACAAAACCCTAACCGGATTCTCGTAATACTCACAACCATTGGCATCCAATACACGAACATAGTAGTCTCCGAAAGCCAATCCGTCAAAAGTTACCGTAGTTGCTGTCGTATTTACCACAGGGTTTGGTCCTGTCGTAGGAACAACATTATTAAGATTATCATATAGGGTGTATGTAAAATTAGGGACCCCACCACTTGTAATCGTAATTTCAATACTACCTGGAATATCACCAGAAGGACCACAACTAACGTCTGTAGCTACAACATTTGCATCAAACAATACTGGATCAACAACAGTTGCACTACCATTATACGTACATTCTTTAGAATCTCTAACTATATAATTATAAGCACCAGCGGCCAAACCTGTGTAAACCCTTTGGCTTGTAAAGGCACTGCCGTCAAAACTAATTTCATAAGGTGATGAACCAAAGTTAGGATCCACATTGATTTCAACGATACCATTGGTATCTCCAAAACACGTAGGGTTGGTAACGGTTTCCGTTGCAACAGGGTTTACTGTTGGTGTAACCGTAACTATATTAGAAACAGCTGTACAACCTTGATTATCAGTTATTCTAAACCTATACGTACCTGCTGTAGAAGTGGTATATGGGAATGTTCCCGTAAAAGCGGTATAACCACCACTATTTACATCTAACTCATAAGTATAAGGAGCATAACCACCAGCAACCTGTAAATCCATAGTTGCATCTGGCGATACCGAGCAATCCAAATCTTTTGTTAGGGTAAGGTTCGCCGTTAATTGAGGTTCAACATCAAAAGTTACCGTATCTGTACAACCATTGGCATCTCTAATCTCAAAAGTATAACTACCTGGGGTAAGACCCGTAAAACTGTTCGATGCTCTATATGCACCCGTTCCAATTCTGTAAGTGTAAGGTGCCATTCCACCTGATGCGCCTACCTCTATAGTAGCCGATCCAGTAACCGAAGAATCAAAACATACATCTGAACTTGGTAAAATACTCGCTACAGGAGCTACAGGAGCGGTTAATGTAAATGTATCCGTTTCCGTACAGCCATTTGCATCTGTAACCGTTATCGTATGTAAACCTAATTGATCCAAACCTGTAAATACCCCTGTGCTTTGTACAGCCGTATTGGAGCCGTCCGGCAGTTCTATTACATAAGAATATGCTGAAGTACCACCGGTTACATTAATAGTTACCGAACCATCATCATCACATGTAGGTTGAACAGGTGTATTTGAAACTACAAGTGCTGAAGGTTCTGATATTGTTTGCGTTAAAGGAACCGTACACCCTGCAATAGGGTTATCTACGTCTCTAACATAAATAGTATAAGTACCGGCAGCTAGACCAGTAATTTGATGTGTTGTTGCGGTATCACTACCTGCTATAGTTGCAAAAGAACTATCATAGCTATATTCATAACCACCAGCTCCAAAATTATCGACTTCAAAAGTAATTGTACCACTATTATCTGCATTACAATCCAAATCTTCAAAAGATAGAATTGCAGCTTCAAAAGCATTACCGTCTTGAACATTTACAATAATATCTGTTGTACAGTCACTACCATAATCCACGGTAACCGTATGTTGACCAACAGATGCGTTGTTAAATGCATTGCTTGTCTGTGGCGTATTGCCATCAATACTGTATGTATATGTAGCATCATTAGGAAGAATTGTAATATTTCCTGTTCCGTCACAATTATAAGTAACACTACTACTTAAGGATGGTTCCGTTGGTAATGGAGCTATAACAATATTTGGAAGGTCAACAACACAACCTGTATTATTTGCATCTCTAACCTGCACAGTATACGCACCATCGGTTAATCCTGTGAAAACCGTACCACCTGTAGTAGCAGTTGTCCAAGAACCACCGTTTAAGCTATATTGATAAGAACCAGAACCGCCCACAGTAGGTGTAATGCTACCTACCGAAATTTCTGCCAGTTGATTACAGGTATAATCTTGTGTTTGTTGGCTCTCAGCGACAATTTCGGGTAATTGATCTACGTCAACAGACAACGTTAGCTCACAATTATTTACATCCCTAACTCGAACATCATATGTGCCTGCAGTTAGATTATTGAATAAACTTACAGACCCGAAGTTTGCACCGCCATCTATACTAAAAGTATACGGAGCCTCACCACCACTAGGGGCTAAAGAAATACTACCGTCATTTCCACCAAAACAAGTTACATCTACTACTGTTGGTACAGCAGCTACTGGAGCATCTTGATCAATATTGATGTCGTACATGGCAGGACATGCATCTGCCGCTCCATTGTTATCCAAAACATACACATCATAATCCCCAGCACCACTAACGGTAACCGGATTGGTAGCTGAATAATCGCTCACTGTAGGAGTTACACCATCAGCAACTACTGCGTAAACATAATTTCCGTCACCACCTGCTGCTGTAATATTAATTTCACTATCGGTACCGCAAGCTGTTATAGTACTTGCACTTGCACTGACCGTTACTTGTTGTTCAATGGTTACGGTTTGGACAGGAGCATCACAACCATAAGCATCGGTAACCTCAATAGTGTACGTTCCATTTGAAAGACCTGTAAATGTATATGTGGTTGCATCAATTGGTGTAGGGGTAACAAACGCTCCTCCATTGATTCTAAACTGATAATCACCATTACCGGCGGTAACATCTACAACAATAGTTGCATCATTACTACCACTATAACACGTTGTTTCCAATAATGTAAAAGCTGGTGTTTCCGGAGCCGTAACTACAATTGGGGTGTCAATTAAATCTGAACAACCATTGGCATCTCTAGCACGAATATTATATGTTCCTGCCGATAAGCCATTGAACACTGTATTCGTTTGATATGCAGTTATTATTCCGCCAGAAGTATCTTCTAATTGGTACTCATACCCTGGAGTACCACCTGTAGCACTCGCTGTTATTTCTGCTCCGCCATTATTACAAGTAAATTCTTGTGAAAGGTCTGCATCAGCAACCACAACTGTTGGTTCGTTAATAGTATGATCAAAAAATGTTGTACAACCAGGTAAAGAACTCGCCGCGTCTCTAACATATACTCTATACGTACCTGCAGAGAGTCCGGATATAGTTTGTGGCGATACCGTTGTACTACCTAAAATACTAGCAAAATTATCTAAGCTATATTCAAATCCGCTTGCGCCATAGTTATCTACTTCAAAAGTAATTGATCCAGAATTATCACCATTACAATCTAAATCCTCAGAAGTAAGAAGACTAGCTTCAAATGCATTACCATCTTCTACCGTAACATCTATAGTAACTGTCTGCGAACACTGTTCTGGAGTTTGTGTTGCTGAAATATCATCAATGGCAATGTCATTTCCATTAACTACTGCAGAATTTGTTCTAATAACAATATCTAAATTAGAATTAGACCCAGGATCTAGAGTTACACTATAATTTTGCCAATCATTTATTCCATTATTTTTAGGAATATTTCCGGTTGCTGTACTAGCAATTACATTACCCCCAGCATCTACAAGTTCTATTTCAATTGTAGGGTCACCTCCCGAAGTTCCATTACGCAACAAGTTAAAAGCATAAAGTGAGATGGTAATATCTCTATTTGGAATAATTTCCACTCCTCTTTTGGCATAGATAATACCTCCAACACCAGCAGCACCTCCAACATTAATTGCTAAAAATCTACCATTAGCTATTCCTGTGTGATCATTAGGACTTAACCAGCTTCCGTATGGGTTTGAAATAACACTGGTAACAGAGTATTCTCCATCCTGAATATGTGTATCCGTCCCAAATCCGCAAAGACTTTCGCTACCATCTTGTGGTTCATAACAATATAAAGGGTCAATTTGAGAAATACTCGTATTTACACCAGACCCAAAGTTTTCTTGTAATAAAGTACTAACCGATGGTGGTGTACTACTTATATAATCTACAGAAACTGTATGTGTACCAACAGATACGGCATCAAAAACATTAGAATTAGCTGGTGTGTTTTCTACTCCGTCAATACTATAAGTGTATTCTAGATTAGGATTATCTGCAGATATGGTAACAATACCCGTACCATCACATAAATAATCTACGCTAGGCGTTAATTCTACATTTGGTGGTGTAGGTGCTTGCTCAATAGTAATATCCATTGGAAAGGTACAATTGTTAGCATCTTGAATATACACGGTGTGCGATCCCGCTAAAAGGTAACCAATAGCACTAGTATCATACGTATTACCGCCATCAAAACTGTATGTATATGGTGCTGTACCACCTTGAGCATTTGTTATACGTACCTCAGCGCCATCAGATGGATTACATTCAACTAAAGCCGCAACTGCAGCCGAAGCAGATAAATTTAATGGTTCTGATATGCTATAAATCTGATTTACCTCACAAAGGTTAGCATCTCTTACCCTAATGTTGTATGAACCTGCACCAAGGTTATTAAAAGTATTCGGAGTTTGATAATTTGCCCCATTATTAATACTATAGGTATATGGTGCCTCACCACCAGAAGCAACTATTGTTAAAGTAGATTGATTTTCTCCACTACAAAGTATATCTGTATTAGAAATAGATAATGCTAATGGATCATCTTGGTCAATAGTGATGTCATAATTAGATTCACAGAAATCAGCATTACCGTTATTATCTCTTATGTAAACATCATAATTACCTGCGCCGGTAACCGTCACCGTAGCACTTGGATCAAAGTCTCCAGCATTTGGGGTAACCCCGTCAGCAACTACTGCATATACATAATTACCATCGCCACCTGCACCACTAATAGTAATATCGGTATCGGTGCCGCAGGCAGTAATGTTACTTGCGCTTGCAGTTACCGTAAGTGCAGGATTTACAGTAATACTTTCAGTGTCTGTACAATTATTACCATCTCTTACCTCAACCGTATATGTTCCTGCTGAAAGATCAGAAAATACATTGGTTGTACTAAAAGGACCGCCATTTAAACTATATTCAAAAGTACCGTCACCACCAGAAGAAACACTTGCGGTCAAGGTCAATAACACGGCATCATCAAAACAATCTTGATTTGGTGTAATAACCAATACCGGAGCAGTTGCAGGATTAAGGTCAAAAGTAAACGGAACGCTACAGTTATTAGCATCTGTTACCGTGCCGTTATATGTACCAGACTGGGTTAAACCAGTAAAAGAACCTGTTGAGTTAGACCCAAAAACCGAAGTATCTGGATTGTTCAATTCATATACATAGCTTCCCCATCCGCCAGTTGCGGTTACACTAACACTACCATCTGTTATACAACTAGGTTGTGTTTCAGTTAGGTTAGAAATGGTCAACGCCGAGGCAGGACCTTCCAATTCATGTGTTTCAGAATAGGTACAGTTAGTATCCGTATCTACAATGTCTATGGTATAAACACCGGCAACCAAGTTGTTGATGTTGTCAATGACAGCTTCTGTACCACCAGTTCTAACAACACCTGTAGGACCAGTGATTGTATAAGTAAAGTTTTGACCTGCTTGGAAATTTACATTGAACCTAATAACCCCATCTGCAGCTCCAAAACAACTAATAGGCTGTGTGGTTTCTCCACTAGCCGATATTGGATTGATTGCATTTATCGTATAATTTTCTTCATAGAAACAGCCATCCGCATCAGTAACTCTAACCGTATAGGTATCTGGAGACAAATCTTCAAAGACAGCCTCATTTCCTGAGGTACTTGTTGGACCAATGGCAGAAGGTGCAGTAATGGAATATACGTAAGGTGCTGTACCATTAATTGCGTTAACAGTTAAGTTAGATGTTCCAGCAGGACATGTAATTTGAGATTCAGTAATAGTTAAATCCGTTGGTGGATTTGGTCTATCAATAACAATTTGATTGGTTACAAAAGTACAGTTATTAGCATCTCTAATAGTAATGGTATAAGAACCATCTGTTAAGTTTTCAAAACGATTAGCATTTGCTGTCGTATCGGGAACAAAGTTAATACCGTCAATACTGTATGAATATGGTGCGGTACCTCCTATTACATTTTGTGCCTCAATTATACCCTCTTGTAAACAGGTATAATCTTGTACCAAAATAGCATCACCACTAATTGCAGCCGTTGGTGCGTCAATACTAAAACTTTCTTCTGAAATACAAGTTGCCGTACCCCTTGTTTGGGTAATTTCAACTCTATAGTCTCCTGCTGCCAAGTTTGGAAAACTACCTGTACTGTTATCTGCTAATGGTTGATCGGTATCATCAAATAATGCGAAATCTAAAGTATAGCCATTAGGGTTGGTTACATTAAACTGAATTCTACCGGTAGTTTCACCAAAACAAAGTACATCTGTAACAGTCGTAGGATCAAAATCTGCAGTTGGGTGATATTCTATAGAGACCGTATTTGATTCTACATAACAACCTGTTCTATCCAATACCAAGAAAATATAATCTCCAGCTCCAGAAACATTGAACGTAGTCTCTGTTTGGAAATTGGTTGCAGGAATATCCGCAAAATCAGAATAAGAAATAACCGTAGCTCCTCCCTCATCAACATAGCTCCAAATTACATAAGAGTAATCTGGGTTACCACCACTAGCATTCATTGAAATAATACCATCTTCACAAGTAATATGTTGGTCTACACTAGCGGTAAGTTCTAAATCGTTCTCATCTAAAACAGTAACCGCTTCACTATAAGAACATCCATCATCTGTAGAAATATAGGCGATATAATTACCGGCACTTACATCTGTAAAAGGATAGTTATTATCTGCATGACCATTTTGGCTATCTACTAATGTACCCAATCCACCGTTAGTGCCATCATCTAGTCTTATTTCAAAATCATATGGAGAATCAGCATCTGTAATCTGAAGCGTAATAGTACCTAAATTGAAACACGTCTCTGGAGTTACACTTACGTCATATGTTACCGCTCTTTCTCTAATACCTATAACCGGAGTTGAAAAAATACATGCATCTTGAATTGGATCACCGTTTGTATCTAATTGAGTAACCTCAACTCTATAAGAACCGTTCTCACCAGAAGCAAAATCAAAACTTGGACCGTTGTTAGCACTAAATGGAACAATAACATTATTAGTGTCATTATCTACCAATTGATAACCGTAACCCGCTCCAATATTTGTAATGGTAATATTACCATCAGTATCACAAACAATATCACTATTATTAAAATCTATATCTAAATTGTTCTGAAAACCTTTGAAATAGAAACTGCTAGTACATCCATTTTGATACACTACGGATAGCCTATATTCACCTGGTGCATTTAATAAATAATTACTACCGGTACCTACTTCTGTCCAAGAACAAGTAAGGGCCCTGTTGGCACAATCCTCACCAACAGTAACACCGCAACTACCTTCATCCAAAATCTCCCAAGTGACACTTTGAGCATCAACAATATTAACAGCCAATGGTTGGGTATCGTTAATACCGCACAAGAAAATTTTAGGTAAAAAAGAGCTATCATCTGAACAGAAAACTATTTCGCCAGGTATGTCATTACTAGGGTCGGCATCACCATTTACTTCATTAAAGTATTCCGTAACAGGGTTTGGTAAATTACCCGAACCAAATGGCTCTACATTTATAATTTCTTTAAACCCTTTACATGGATCGGCAACAATTTTATCCACTATATATTGACCAACAAGTGTTACTACTTGTGTACTTGGGTCATTATCTGGATCACCGTCATTGATTTCAATATCGGTAGCATCAATTTCACCGTTACTATTTGTATCTCTATACCATACGTAGGAATCAAAACCATCACCTGCATTTAAAATAGTACTTGTACCACAAAGTTCTATGGTTCTTTGAAAGTTACAATCGGACAAATCATCCAATAGGAAATTGGTAGCTCCCGGAACAACAAATCCACAAGAATTAAAATCTGTAACACTTGGGTCATCTGTAACTTGGGCAGAGTTGTTTTCACCTCTATATGAGCTATAAGCCAAGTTCTCTATTAAATCTGAACATGCATCTATAAAATCAAAACAGTTTTCAGCAACTTGAACTCTAAAAATAATTGAATATTCTCCATCTTCATCCTCAACATAAACATCAGGAACATTAAAAACTATTTCCCTACTTGCTGGATCATAGGTATACGTAATTTCATAACATGTTCTAGGTGTTCCCGTACATATAGGTGCGGGAAATGAAAAATCAGTATCATTGAAAAAGCTACGTCCATCTGGTGGAGATACGTTAACTGGCAATACGTCTCTAATGGTATAGTTGACCCCATCATCATTACCAATATTTTCAAAAGTCAATACATAATCCAATGTTTGACCTAAGTTTACCCCTTGACCTGTAATGTCAACACCGCCTGGAGTTTGTACTCTTTTTTCCAAAACAATGTTTGGCGCAATTATATCGACATCAAAAGAAGTAAAGAAGATATCATACTTATCTTGTGAAGAACTTGCCCTTAAAATAGCACTTGTAGAACCATTAGGTATTACGGTATTACTGGCACCACCATTAGGTATTTCAAAAAGATCAACATCCCAACCCAGTGTATTTACACTATTAGGGTTTCTATTGGTATACTGAGCATCGAACTGAGTAATACTGGAATTAAAAAAGTTATTTGCTGGGTTTTGACCATTTGACAATGTGGTAAAAGAGCCGTTGGCATTAATTTGTAGTGCATCACCACCAATTCTATTATCACCTTCTAAGGCAGCAACACCCATATTTGCATACACAGGAAAAGGTGCTGGCAAGGTTGTAAATCCGTTTACGGGTATGTCAATACTTTCCCCGGATTTTACACCCGCATAACCATCAAAAGTGGTGATGAATTTATCACCCGGTAAATTTGGGTTTTCATATACAATGACCATTTTCCATCCACCGGAAATACCACCTGAAATACTATTGCCTGTACTAGCTCTAACATTGGCTACAAAGTAATCTCCATTTGGATTTCCTAAACTAGCTACTATAGAAGTGACATCTTTATAAGCTGCATACGGGCTGTAATACCCAAAATCTACATCACCATTACCATCAAAAATTATTTCATCTGCAGTAATATCTTGGTAAGTTCCTCCTGGAGTTCTAAACTTAATATCATCAATAGTACTTCTATCTGGATTTACATAAACGGCTGACCAATAAAGACCTGCATAACGTACCAATGAACAATCAACATCCGGTATTTCTAAGTTTGCACTACTAGAACTGAATGTGCTGTTATCATTATCGACATCAATATACTGCATGTCGTAATTATCATTATAATCTGAAGAACTTCCGGTAGCATTAAGTGGTTCATTAGGTGAAACTTCGGGAATTGTTACAGTTTCGCGTCTCCATCTGCCATTTCTATAAACCCATTGTCTTCTTGTGGTCTCTGGTATTCTTCTATTTACAATGTTGTTAGCAATGAATGTAAGTTCACCTCGTATATCCGCTTCGTAACGAACATCAAAATCATTTTTAACCTGAGCAACCGCAGTTTGTAAACCAAGTGCCAAGAATAAAATGAAAAATAAACATTTTGAGTACTGTTTTCCCATAAGAGAAATGTGTTTGTTGAAATCTAAAAATGTGGTCAGCTTTGTCATGTCCTAAAATTGTTGAAGCATTCCTTTCACTCGACATCGATTACCCATCGGTCCACGTGGAATTCTCCAATAACAAATATTAACCTTAGTAGTAACGTGAAGAATTTATTGTTGTGGTAACGATGTTTTCTGTTGTGAAACAGCAAATAAAATGGGTTTGTTTTTATCAAAAAGTGTGCATTTCAACGATAATACACACAAAGGCACGACTTTAAAAATGCATTGAATGAGGTAATCCTAATAAAAATTTTGGCAGATTTTTTATGTAAACACCTCTTTTTCAGGGATAAAAATCAGTGTCATTTTTTCTGAAATTAGAGTAAATTTTTCATGTATTTCTAACTCATTTTTAATGCACTAACAACAATTTTAAATGAGTAAAATAATGCTATTTTATGCTTAAAAAATGAACACAAAACATCCGAACCAAACGTTTCAAAAATTGTATTTCCAGATATTTTTTAATAACATTTACCTGTTTTTCTGATATTAAAAGGCGCTTAAAATCAAAATGAAAAATGTTATTTGGAGTGCATTAAGGCGTTTTAAACAATATTAAAAGCAATGTGGTCTTCTGCAAAAAAACAGTCTTTAAAATAGCTTATATAAAGCTGTAGGGCACTAATAGTTTTCAAGCACTTTACTACAACTACAAACCTTGTGCTGCTCCCCTATATTTTAAAGTCAAAATTCTTTAAAGGTACTGCTATGAGCAACTATTATATTGAATATCTACTACTGTTTATTGTATACTCAAATATTAAAACTGAGCCTTTGAACCTCTATTTTAATATACCTAAACAAAAATTATTTAGAAGTTCAAATGAGTACGAGATAAGAATTACTATATTTATAGCCTGTTATATTCATACTACATATTAGCAATGTCTTTCTAAAAGACTTTCTCGGAAAGCGAGTAAAAAAAGCTTTGAGCTCTTTCAAGGCTTAGCTAATTACAGCCAATTATTTATTAGAATTTTTATTACGAAGCTTTAGGTTTTAAGCACTATATAATTTTGCATTTTAACCTTTTGTGCCAAAACATGTAGTATGAAATGAACAAACAATTAATATCTAAAACCATTGAAACATTCTACAATCAAGCCTCGGAGGAAACCCGACTTGAAAGTGGAATGGGGTTATTTGAATTTGAAAGAAATAAGTTGCTAATTGAAGCATATCTAACCGAACCAAACTTACAAATAGTAGATGTTGGCGGAGGAACAGGAAAATATGCAGAGTGGCTATCAAAAAAAGGTCATAAGGTTGATTTAATTGAACCTGTTGAAAAACATGTACAATTAGCAAACCAAAGGTCAAAAAGACTTAAGAACAAGTTTAAGGTGCATTTAGGAGAATCTAGAAGTCTTCATTTTCCAGATGATTTTGCCGACTTGATCATACTTCATGGTCCACTTTACCATCTTCAAAGAAATGAAGATAGAGCATTAAGTATTATAGAAGCTAAACGTGTCTTGAAAAATGGCGGAATCATTTTGGGTTTTGCCATAAACTATACAGCTTCAACCGTGGTAGGACTTTTAAATGGTCTCATTCACAAAAAGTCCTTTTTTGAGATGTGCAAAAGTGAATTGACAACGGGCTTACACAATCCGCCAGATGATTTTCCTTGGCTCTTGGCAGAGGCTTATTACCATAAACCAGATCAATTAAAATCAGAATTTGAAAATCAAGGTTTAGCCTATTTAAAAACCTATGCAGTGGAAGGTATGGCATGGCTTGACAAAGACTTTTTTGTCAACATTCAAAATGTCAAAAAAAGAAAGACTTTAATAGCGTTACTTAAAATCACGGAAAACGACAGCTACATTTTACCTTTTAGTCCACATATGATGATAGCAGTAAAAAAAGAAACACTTGGAAAATAAAGACAGATACTTAAAAGCCCTCATTGAAAACCGTGGTCAATTAAATGAGATTGATTTAGGAGAAAAGATTCAATTGGAAGAAGAGGAGACAAGGGAAATAATAGCACAGCTATTATCTGAACATAGAGTTATTTACCAAGAAAACGGATGTTGTGCATACAACGTTAAGTAAGTACTTTCCACAGGTCTCCATTCTATTTTTTTTGAAATTAACTATGAAGTAATTTGACCGGTATAGACAGTTACATTCTAATCCAAACTACTTAAATATACCCATATGTATATTTTGTAAAAAAATGACAGATAGAGTTTCTGTGCAAAAATGGTTTATTATAACCTATACTACATATAACGATTGGTATATGATAGGTTGTCATTTAAAAATAAAAACAACAAATCCCTTGTCATTACATTGACAAGGGATTCAATATCGTAGAATTACCTTATAGCGGTTCTATGCCATCTGCTCTTGATTGACCCGCATAATCCACATTTTGTCATCATAGGCATCATTTAGCTTAGAGTAATAGGATATAAGGGCATTGGTCCAAGAGTCGTGCTTTTTAAGATACACGTATCTATAATTGTTCTTAGGGTTGATAAAGTAGCTAGCACTTAGTCCAAATGAATTTAGCAGCGCCACAAACTTTTTAGCATTATTTGGGTTTGCAAATACATTTGCAATTAAGTAGTAACCAGAACCGGCTCCTTCTATCACATAAGATTTAGAATCGATCTCTCTAGAATCTACATTGTCTCTCACCACCTCATTGGAGGTTAAAACATTAGAATCATATTTGGAAGACTTCTCTTTTAGTTTGTTTACATTACTGGCATAAGCCTCATTAGAGTACTTATTATCAACGTTCATTATCCACATGGCACCATCATAAGCGCCATTTAATTTTGAGTCATGTGCGGCAACAGCATCTTCAAAAGTTTCAAAACGTTGTAAATACACATATTTTAAACCAGTGTTGGGGTTATCAATATAATCGGCTTGTATCCCTTTTGCATTAAGGTCATCTATGAAGTTGTTCATGTACTGCCCACCTTTATACACATTCGCTACTACGTAATACCCATCGGTAACATCTGGTAAATTTTTAAATCTTCTACTCTTAACTCCATCTTGTACAATCTCTGTAGTCTTAGCAGTCGGTGTTGTGGTAGTGGTTCTTCTTCTACTTGCCACAACTGCATCTTTAGGTTGTACCTGCTTTTGATATTCGCGGTCAACGGTTGATCTATCGGTAGTATTGGTTGCCACAACCGCTTCGCTTTTAATAACAGGTCCTTTAGTGTTATTAGCTGCAACAACTACTCTATCTTGTTGACTTTCATTTACTACTTTATTCGAATTTAAGGGTTGTCCTGTGTTGCTAGGGTTATAACTAGATGCAATCTCAGTATCACTATTCTCATCTAAGAAAAGTTCCTTTGCCCTTTGCTCTAAATCTGGTCTTTCACCGTTGGTCTCGTTACGTACCATACGCATAACCATGGCAAAACGTCTTTCTAGGTCAGACTGGCGAATAGCTTCCAAAGAATCCTGACGAAACATCAGCTCTTCAATTATAGCATCATTTTCGGCCAGCTTCATTTTTAGCTCCTCAATTTCTTCATTGGTTGCAACGTTCTCAGGCTCTTCATCGTTCTTAACCAGATCATCTTCAAAATCATCTTCTAACATTACCCTATCTTCGGTTAGGTTAGGAGAGAATGAATATGCAACGGATATCTCATGCGTGAGACCAAAATTATCAAAATTATTGGACAGCCCTTTTTCCATGGTATACCCTAATGATATTCTTTCATTCAAGTTAAAACCAACACCTGCAGCAGCTCCATAGAAACTATCATAACCACCCTGGATCCAACCTAATTTAGGAAGATCAAGTATTAAACTACCACCCAAGGTAACATCTTCTTCACCTACTTTTCTAACCCTTGCCAACGGCATTAATCTAGCTTCTTCAAAAATTCCTTTTTGATTTTCAAACTGATGGGTATATTGTAAATGGGCAGAATATGTTTTATCCTTAAATTCGGTTACCGACTCGCTATTCTTTAAATTGTAGTCAAATAGGTTTTCTGCAAACATACCTACATCAAACTTTCCATAAGAAAGGTTAAAACCAGGTTGAAACGATAATAGGCTTTGATCTTGTAAACCCGCCAAAAAAGGATCTTCTTCAACCGTTGAAGCCCTACCGTTATCAAATCCACTTTGATAGTACGATACGTTAGCACCAAAGGTAAAATTACTCTTATCGTTCAACTTAACGCCATAAGCGTAGTTTGCAAGTACACCAAAATTACTTAGTATACCTTCTCTTTGTGAATACAGACTTAAACCAAGTCCGGTTCTATCACTAATACGTCCACTGTAGCTTAAGAAATAGTTCTGATTGTTATCATCAAATTGTACCGATTGGTTTCTGTGTAACAAGTTGATATATGATTTATCTTCCCTAACCGTTGAAAACGTAGGGTTAATTAAGAATCGGTTATACTTCAATAAGTTTTGGGCAGGAACGTCATATGATACAAACGGACTTTCCTCTTGCCCACTAACCTTCATGATAGCAAACACAAATAACAATAGATATAAAACACTTTTCTTTAGCATGGTGAGCTTAACGTATTACTGTGATCGTACCTTGTTTAAGTACTTCACTGGCATTTCTAATTTTATAATAGAATACCATATTTTGTTTGGTGAAAGCCGTAGTTGACTGCGGCCAATTATTTTTATAGTCGAATTCGTTTACAATTTCCTGACCTTGTTCATTATAGATTATGATATTAACATCGGCCTTATTAGAATATGAGTTAGGGATTACCCATTGATCATTGATTCCATCTCCGTTTACCGTAATTACATTAGGTACTTTAAACGTATCTAAGTACGAGACTTCCACTTGTCTAATGATCTCACAATTATCAATTGAAGCGATCAATGTATAGCTACCAGCTTCCGTAAAAGTTATACTATCCACATTGCCTATTTCAACGGCATTGGCATCTAGCCATCTATATGCGGTACCTCCACTTGCGGTCACTAATTTTGTAGTGCCTTCTGGCATTACAATCTCAGTTCCCGGATCAAGCGTAATCAAGTTTTCATCAAGGGGACTAATTACAATTTCATTGGATAATAAAGCACAACCATCTCGGTTTACTGCCAATCTATAGCTACCTGCAGTAGATACCGTTAGTGATGTATCTGTTGTATTTACAGATGTTCCATCTAGTTGCCATTCAAAAGTAGAAGAACCTAGATCACTAGATGTACTTAAAGTTATCGTTTCGCCACCAGAACAGAATACAGTACCTGAACTTGCTATAGAAATGGTCTCGCTAGTTAATAACTGAACAGTTAACGAATTGGAATCTACAGTAAAACTATCTACCGATGCGTTAAGATCGTATGTTCCATTTTCAGCATTAGAAGCCAAACTAATAGTACTACTTGTTGCACCACTAACAGCTGTACCATCTTTGGTCCATTGATAGGTGAACCCATCTACTAAGGCGCTGGTAACATCTGTTTTAGTACCATCTGTAGCAACGGCATTAATTTGTTCTACACCCAATATCGTACTTGTTGATTCACATGAAGTATACGCATTGGTATAATTAATGGTCATTTCAAAAGAAGCAGGTGACACAACCGTAGTCACATCAGAATTTTTTGAGGATACAGAACACGATCCCCCTGTTTGGGTTACCTCAGCGTAATACTCTCCGTCTTGTGAAATAGTTATAGCACTATTGGTCTCGCCAGCTATTTCTATTCCATTTCTAAACCATTTATAACTAGGTGTATTTGCCGTTGTACTAACTGATAAGGTTTGGCTCTGCGTAGGCAAAAGCACCATATTAATTTCGTTTTCTACATCTACCGTATATACATCTGCATTTGTTATAGTAATCGCAGAAGATCTTTCATTACAGATACTCGTACTTGAAATTTCAATGGCATAGTCACCTTCAAATCCTGCAACGGATGCATCAACGGTATAAGAAGTTGCCGTAGCACCTAATATAGCCACATCATTTTTAAACCATTGATAGCTCCATGAAGCATCTGTTTGATCTATAGTAAGTGTTTCAGAATCTGTACTACACAAAGCAGTTTTGCTTGGTGCCGTTACAGCTATCCCCGTACCAGAACCTCCAATGGTTACATCAACGATATTAGAATCTGTATTACCGGAACCGGTACAACGTGGTCCATAATCAATATAAACATTATACATACCAGACTGGGTTACGTTTAATGTATGACCTGTTTCACCTGCTAACTCAGTTCCGCTTCTAAACCAAATATACTGGTAGGTTTCTGGGTTGCTTATATTATCAACTTGTAAGGTAATAGGACCAGTGCTACACACTGTACCTGGAGGCACACCATCACCTTGTTCACTAATGTTCAAGTTAGAAGTTACATCCATGTAATACATGTTATATGCGGGAGATTCGTTACCAATCTTTTCAGGATCAGTACTACGAACCCTCATTTTGTAACCTTCGCCACGCGTATCAGTTGGTATGGCAAAACTGGTATCAAAGTCCTTTACAGTATTCTTATCACTAATAGTTTGTAAAGTTTGCGCATTAGCAAAGCTACCAGTGGCATCAGATAATTCGAGAATAAACTCATTACCTGCATTGGCGGTACCAATCCACGTGATATTCACAAAATATTCATTGAAACCAGAGTTTCCCGCACAAACGGCGGTCCATGGCGTACTTCCTGACAGATTAGGATTGTCTGCAGGTTCTGGGGCATTGAGCACTATTGCCTGTGCCGATAATTGATAGGCACTAAATAGCATACAAAATGCGGTAAAAAAGGTAATTTTGGTCAAGGTTTTCATAAGTATTTGTAGTTATGGGGGCCACTACGGTTGAAAAGTTGGTTAATAAATTATTTTACTTTTCCATCATTTCATAGACAAATATGTTATTTAATCCGACGAAGAGGAATTTATTGTTGTCGGAAGGAAGATTTATGTTGTGAAACTCATTTTATGTAAGGTGTACTTTATTTAAACCTGTCGTTTAAGGCAATTTTGCTACTTTTGTAGCTTGAAATATATTGACATGAGCGAGACAACAAAGTCTTTGAATTTTATTGAACAAATTGTTGAAGAGGACTTGGTAAATGGTTATACCAAAGATCAATTACGATTTCGTTTTCCCCCAGAACCTAATGGATACCTTCATATAGGTCATGCAAGTTCCATTTGCTTAAACTTTGGTTTAGGTTTAAGGTATAATGCGCCTGTAAATCTGCGTTTTGACGACACCAACCCGGCAAAAGAAGAACAAGAGTTTGTAGATGCCATTAAAAAGGACGTTGAATGGTTAGGTTTTAAGTGGGATACCGAACGGTATGCATCTGATTATTTCCAACAATTATATGACTGGGCAATTGAATTGATCAAAAAAGGAAAGGCATATGTGGACAATCAATCTTCTGAAGAAATGGCCGCACAAAAAGGCACGCCTACAGAACCCGGTACAAATAGTCCATTTAGAAATAGATCGGTAGAAGAGAATTTAGCGCTTTTTGAAAAAATGAAAAATGGCGAATTTGAAGAGGGTACACATGTACTTAGGGCAAAAATTGATATGTCATCTTCAAATATGCTAATGCGCGACCCTATTATGTACAGGATACTGCATAAAGCGCACCATAGAACAAATACCGATTGGTGTATTTATCCTATGTACGATTGGACCCACGGTGAAAGTGATTACATAGAACAAGTGTCTCATTCCTTCTGTACGTTAGAATTTGCCATGCACCGTGAATTGTATAACTGGTTTTTAGATCAGGTATATGATCAAGATAAGGTAAGGCCTAAACAACGTGAGTTTGCCCGTCGTAACTTAAGCCATACCGTAGTTAGTAAAAGAAAATTAGCCCAGCTGGTAGAAAAGGGCATTGTTAATGGGTGGGACGACCCAAGAATGCCAACCATATCAGGTCTGCGTAGAAGAGGATATACGCCAGAGTCTATCCGTAATTTTGCGGATACCATTGGAATTGCTAAAAGGGACAACTTAATTGATGTTTCTTTATTGGAATTCAACATACGTGAACATTTAAATAAAACCACGCATAGAGTAATGGGTGTTTTAAATCCATTAAAACTGGTTATTACCAATTATCCAGAAGGAGAAACCGAGTGGCTAGAAGCAGAAAATTCCCCTGAAGATGAAAATGCAGGTTCAAGACAAGTTCCTTTTTCAAGAGAACTATATATAGAACAAGAGGATTTTAGGGAGTCTGCCAATAAAAAGTTCTTTCGTTTAAAATTGGGCGGAGAGGTTCGTTTAAAGAACGGATATATCATAAAAGCTGAAAGTTGCACAAAAGATACCGATGGTAATATTACAGAAGTCCAATGTACATATGACCCAAAAAGTAAAAGTGGTAGTGGTACGGAAGAAAGTTTGCGTAGGGTAAAAGGGACTTTACATTGGGTTTCAATAGCACATGCCTTAAAGACGGAAGTTAGGTTATACGATAGGCTATTTACAGATGAAAGTCCAGATGCTCACAAGGACAAGGATTTCTTGGAGTTTATTAATCCAGATTCTTTAACCGTAATAACAGGATATGTAGAGCCTGCGTTAAAGGATGCGAAGCCAGGTGATCGTTTTCAATTTCAACGACTAGGATATTTTTGTGTTGATCCAGATACCACCACAGATAAATTAGTCTTCAACAGAACTGTTGGTTTACGAGATTCTTGGGCTAAAATTCAGGAAAAAAAGTAATATAATCATTGCTTATAAAGACTCATCAGTTTAATCAATAAGTCTTATACAAAAGCGCCGTTAGATATACGTTCTAACGGCGCTTTATAAATTAAAGACCTATTGATATTGTTTAGCCGACAAAACCCCTTTAAAAGAGTGTATTTAGCGAAAACCTATACAAGTAAGAACCTTTGCTATCAAAAAAAGCCGGACATAAAAAAAGCCCGAAAAAAAATTTTCGAGCTTTTTTAAAATTGGTCTTTAAATTATTCTTTTGGTTTGGGCTTGTTGGTTTTTTTCATGCTTTCTCCGATCATGTTACTTGCCGTAAAGCTTGCCACCATATTATTCAACATATCACTACCGGCTTGTGGTGAGTTAGGTAATAGAATTAAATTGGTATTGGTTTCTTCACCTATACTTTGAAGTGTATCATAATGCTGTGTTACTACGATCAATGCAGAAGCTTCTTGGGAGTTTATACCTACCTTGTTCAATACCTCTACAGATTCTTCTAGACCACGGGCAATTTCTCTTCTTTGATCGGCAATACCCTGTCCTTGTAACCTTTTACTTTCCGCTTCGGCTTTTGCCTTTTCAACAATTAATATACGAGCAGCATCACCTTCAAACTGGGCAGCTGTTTTTTGGCGCTCAGAAGCATTAATTCTATTCATGGCCTCTTTTACCTGCGGATCTGGATCAATATCCGTTACCAAGGTCTTTATGATATCAAAACCATAATCCAACATGGCCTCCTGTAATTCAGATTTTACCGCAATTGCTATATCATCTTTTTTAACGAAGACATCATCCAATTTCATTTTTGGCACTTCTGCACGTACGACATCAAATACATATGATGTTATTTGCTCGTGCGGATACTCCAACTTATAGTAAGCATCATATACTTTTTCTCTAATTACTACATATTGTACCGATACTTTCAGCTTAACAAAAACATCATCCAACGTTTTAGTTTCAATAATTACATCTAGCTGCTGAATTTTTAAACCTATTCTTGCTGCTATACGTTGTACAAAAGGAATTTTAAACTGAATACCCGATTGTCTAACACTAGTAAATTTTCCAAATGTTTCTATTAAAACCGCCGTTTGCTGCTTAACAATAAACACACCGGATAAGATGGTCACAATGACCAGAAACAAAATTGGAATCCAAATAAATGAGCCCATAATAATTGATTTTTAAGTTAATAATGGAAGATACTAAAAGCCTTCTTAACATTAGTTGTCAAATAGCCACATTTGTTACATGAATTTCCTGTTTAATTTATAACGGGTAATTCAAACGTTACACTGTATTGATAATTAACTAACTATCTGTACATTTAAAGCTATAAAGTTATTTCAATGCTATTAGCCATACATCCAAAACTACCTATGCGAAATAAGTCTAAAACCAAGGCCTATTATATAGATATGCTAGGTTTTAAAGAGTTGGGCACTGCCACATATCCGGATTACTTAATGCTTGTAAAAGAGCATGTAGAAATTCATTTCTTCTTGTTCAAAACACTTGAACCTAAGGAAAATTATGGCCAGGTATATATACGAACCAAAGACATAGAAATATTATACCAATCATTATTAAATAACAAAGTTCCTATTCATCCTAATGGTAAACTAGAAGTAAAACCATGGGGTCAAACGGAATTTTCCCTTTTAGATCCAGACAATAATCTATTGACATTTGGTGAATCTACAACTTAAATTCTACCATAAAAAAGGGCAGTAACCAAGTTGGATGCTGCCCTTTAATTTAATATTGAAGTGTTATTACTTTAAATCATAACGATCTAAATTCATAACCTTTGTCCAAGTCTTCGCAAAATCTCTAACGAATTTCTCTTTAGCATCTTCCGTACCATATACTTCCGCTAAAGCACGTAGTTCAGAGTTGGAACCAAAGATAAGATCTGCTCTTGTACCTGTCCACTTAACCGCTCCAGATTTACGATCGCTACCTTCAAATACAGTATCATCGTTAGAAGCAGCTTTCCATGTTGTGCCCATGTCTAAAAGATTTAAGAAGAAATCATTGGTCAATACACCTGGCTTGTCTGTGAACACGCCGTTATTAGAACCATCATAATTTGCACCTAATACACGTAGACCACCTATAAGAACTGTCATTTCCGGCGCAGTCAAAGTCAATAGATTAGCTCTATCGACCAATAATTCCTCAGCCTGTACAGACAATTTTTTTCTAGTATAATTTCTAAATCCGTCCGCTAAAGGCTCTAATGCATCAAATGCTTCAGCATCTGTCATCTCCTGAGTAGCATCGGTACGACCTGCATTGAATTCCACATTCGTAGCAAAACCTGCTAAACTAGCGGCATTCTCTACTGCAGCAGTACCACCTAATACAACTAAATCTGCAAAAGAAACCTTTTTATTGCCAGACTGGCCTGCATTAAACTCTTTTTGTATTCTTTCTAAAGTTGCTGTAACCTTGGCCAATTGAGTAGGGTTATTTACTTCCCAATCTTTTTGAGGAGCTAAACGAACACGACCACCATTTGCGCCACCTCTTTTATCCGAACCTCTAAAAGTAGATGCAGATGCCCATGCTGCACTTACCAACTCTGCCGTTGAAAGTCCAGAAGACAAAATAGTTTTCTTTAATTGGGCGATATCGGAATCATCGATCAATTCAAAATCTACCGTTGGTACAGGATCTTGCCATAGCAATTCCTCTTGTGGCACCTCTGGTCCTAAGTAACGCTCTTTAGGTCCCATATCACGGTGTGTTAATTTGTACCAAGCTCTAGCATAGGCATCCTTGAACTCATCTGGATTCTCTAAAAAGTTTCTTGAAATCTTTTCAAATTCCGGATCTACACGCAAAGACATATCTGTTACCAACATAAATGGTTGGTGAGTTTTTCCTGGAATATGCGCATCTGGCATTTCACCGGCGCCTGCATCACCTACTGGTTTGTATTGCCATGCACCAGCGGGACTTTTAGTTAACTCCCATTCAAAACCAAATAGGTTCTCAAAGAAGTAATGGCTCCATTTTGTAGGAGTTTGTGACCAAGCACCTTCTAGACCACTAGTAATTGTATCTGCACCAAAACCACTACCATAACTACTTTTCCAACCAAGACCTTGTTCCGTAATATCGGCTGCAGCTGGTTCAACATCTACATAATCATCGGGATTGGCAGCTCCGTGCGTTTTACCAAAAGTGTGTCCACCGGCAATCAATGCAACAGTTTCATAATCATCCATGGCCATTCTTTTAAAGGTCTGTCTTATATAGTGAGCAGCTTCTAATGGGTCAGGATTTGCATTATGACCTTCAGGATTTACATAGATCAATCCCATATGGGCAGCACCTAACGGATTCTCCAATTCATTTCCATCCTCATCATATCTTTGCTTGTTGCCCAACCATTCTGTTTCAGATCCCCAATACACATCTTCTTCAGGTTGCCAAATATCTTCACGACCACCAGCAAAACCAAACATTGGTAATCCCATACTTTCATGGGCCACGTTACCTGCTAAGATCAGCAAATCTGCCCAAGATATTTTTTTACCATATTTCTGTTTAATAGGCCATAATAACAAACGTGCCTTATCTAGGTTGGCGTTATCCGGCCAACTATTTAAAGGAGCAAAACGTTGGTTACCTGAACTTGCACCACCTCTACCATCTGAAATACGGTAAGTACCAGCACTGTGCCAAGCCATACGGATGAAAAACGGACCATAATGACCATAATCTGCTGGCCACCAATCTTGACTATCGGTCATTAAATCGGTCAAATCCTTCTTTATCGCCGCTAAATCCAAAGACTTAAATTCCTCAGTATAGTTAAAGTCATCATCCATTGGATCAGCCATTTTAGAATGTAACCTCAATATATTAAGGTTTAACATATTTGGCCACCAATCTTTATTAGTGGTTCCACCACCTGCTGCTTGATGCATTTCACCATTTAAAAATGGACAATTTGCCGCTGACGAATCATTCACGTCCCAAGCTTCACCTTTTCCGTTAGTACTACTCATGATTATAATAGTTTAATTGTTGTTTTTAGTTCTTCAGTGGTAAAATTATCAATAATTAATTTATCGAAAATTCAATTACAATAGAAAATATCTATGGTACGATTATAAAACGTTTAGCAATTAATCAATTCGGTTGCAGAACCACTTCATAAAAGCCACTAAATCTTAGAATATCATAAAGATAAAAAGATAATAGTATAATCTGATACCAAACAACCATTAATTAATGGTTTAGTAAACCAAGCTATAAGTCACAAGAACTATCAACGTATAATGCATAAAGAGGGATGGACCAAAAATCTACCATTGAGATAAAATAGCACTTGTATTACGTTAATGATTACACTAAAAATGTACCTGTATGCCTTTGAACAAAGCCGACACTCAAAAATTAATTTAACAAATCATTGATAATTCTACCTTTTAAAACTAGCTATATTGCAGGTTAACCAGACCAAATAAATGCCTAAAATCACCAAAAGACAACGCCAAGCAAAATGGTTGCGAATATTTCGCAAAGTACATCGTGCAACAGGTGCGGCTCTGTTCATTTTTTTCTTTTTTATTTCTATTACAGGGCTTCTTTTAGGTTGGAAAAAGCATAGTGGAGGAGTAATTCTGTCTAAAACCTATAAAGGCACTTCAACAGATTTAAAAGATTGGCTACCCGTAGATAGTTTACATAGCCTTGCTAACACGTATATCTTGGAACATATATCGCCAGAACTATCCACCAAAATAGATCGCATAGATATTAGAAAAGAAAAAGGTATCGTAAAATTTGTATTTGAAGATCATTATTGGGGTTTACAACTAGATGGGGCCACAGGTACTGTCTTACACACTGAACGCCGGTATTCTGATATCATTGAACATATTCATGATGGTTCCATTTTAGATGATTATTTAGGTACAAGTGATAATCAAATAAAGGTGTTCTATACTACGGTAATGGGTCTTGCCCTTTTACTTTTTACCATTACAGGCTTTTGGCTTTGGTATGGACCTAAGCGAATGCGTAAAAATAATGCAAGTACTTAAAAATTAGGCTTAGCTTTGAAATCTTCAATAAGCTATAAAGACATGCCAGAATACAAGAAAAAAGATATTTTACAAAAGCCTAGTTTACACTCAAGAAATAAACATACCGGTCGTTATGACCTTAAGGCACTAAAGCTGCTCAATCCAGATTTAAAACCATTTGTAGCCAAAAATAAACACGGTAATTTATCTATTGATTTTTTTAACCCTATAGCCGTAAAAGCACTAAACAAGGCATTACTTATGGCACATTACGGTATTGAATATTGGGACATACCAGATGGTTTTTTATGTCCGCCAATACCTGGTAGGGCAGACTATATACACCATATTGCAGATGTTTTGGCAGACAGTAATCATGGAACTTTAGTCAAAGGTGATAAAATTAAGTGTCTAGATATTGGAGTAGGTGCAAATTGTGTATATCCAATAATTGGAAACAGCGTCTATGATTGGTCTTTTTTAGGTTCGGATATTGACTCAAAAGCCATTGAGGCGGCACAAAAAATTGTAGAAAACAACGCCAATCTAACTGGTAAGGTAAAATTTAGATTACAAGAAAAACCTGAGCATATATTTTCTGGAATTTTAAAGGCTGATGAAAAAGTAGATTTCACTATATGCAATCCGCCATTTCATGCGAACCAAGCCGAGGCCGAAGCTGGAACTTTGCGTAAATTGAGCAATTTAAAAAAGAAGCGTATTAAAAAACCGGCCCTTAATTTTGCAGGGCAAGGAGGAGAGCTTTGGACCGATGGTGGCGAAAAACGATTTGTATTGAACATGATCAATGAAAGTGCACAATTTTCAAAAAATTCCGCTTGGTATTCAACTTTGGTAAGCAAACAATCAAATTTGAGATCGTTCTATGACCGACTGGAGAAAATTGGAGCAACTGCCCATAAAACCATACCTATGGGACAGGGCAACAAAATGAGCAGGTTGGTTGCTTGGACATTTTTGACCGATGAAGAAATGAAAACATGGGCTGACGAACGTTGGAAAAGCGAATAAATATCAATTTAAAATTATTGAAGTAAAGACTGGTTTATAATAATACGTTTGTAGCTTTTTAAACCCTTTGTATGATAAATATGACGAAGGGTCGATTTTTATTTTTAAATCCCTTAAAATCGATACTATGCCCGGAGAAAGCAATCTTGAAGTACTATTACAAAGTTTAAAACCTAAATTAAACGAAGGGGACTATGTTTTTATAAGTCTCCCCGAAATTGGCCATATTTCAAGAGCTGATATTCTTTTTGAATTTAAAGAAACCGAAGGCATCACCATAATATTGACAAAAGAAAAAGCAGCGCATTATAAATTAGCTTATGAATTCATAGCCTCTTGGATTACATTGACCGTACACTCCGCTTTAGATGCGGTTGGGTTGACCGCTGCAGTTGCCAATGCGTTAACAAAACATAATATTAGCTGTAACGTGGTTGCCGCATTTTATCATGACCATATTTTTGTCTCCACAAAAGACGCTACTAAAGCCATGAGCATTCTGCAAGAATTTTCTAATAAATAAGCTTTAACCCAGTTTTTCTAGCGCTGTTTTAATTCGGGCAATACTTTCTTCTTTTCCAACCATTGCCATTATATCAAAAATATGGGGACCTTTCATATCACCAACTAAGAACAAACGTAGGGGAGGCATAACCTTACCAAAAGAAAGTTCTTTTTCACCGATCCATGCTTTAACCATGGTTTCGCTATTCTCCGATGAAAAATCTTCAATGGATTCTATTACAGAAATCAATTCATTCATGATGACTGCAGTATCTTCTTTCCACTGCTTTTTGGCAGCCTTTGCATTATACTCAGTAGGAGCTACGAAAAAATAATCTGACAGATCCCAAAAATCGGAAACAAAAACTGCGCGTTCTTTTATTAAACTTACCACCTTGGTTACATACTCCAGATTTATCTTATCCTCATCAGTAGTATGCTCTTTTACAATGGGTAAGAAGCTAGCAGCCAGTTCTGCATTAGCAGTTTCCTGTAAATAGTGTTGATTGTACCATTTGGTCTTTTCTGGGTCAAAACGCGCTCCAGATTTATTTACACGGTCTAAACTAAAAGTTTTCACCAACTCCTCTAAAGAAAATAGTTCTTGTTCCGTACCAGGATTCCATCCTAATAAAGCCAAAAAATTAACAACTGCTTCAGGGAAATATCCTGATTCTTTATACCCAACAGAATCGTTCCAAGAAAGAGGAAAAACCGGAAAGCCCATTTTTTCACCATCACGCTTACTCAATTTACCTTTACCAACAGGTTTCATAATCAATGGTAAATGAGCAAATTCTGGAGCATTCCATTCAAATGCATCATACAACTGTTTGTGTAATGCTAAAGAAGGTAACCATTCTTCGCCACGAATTACATGAGAAATTTCCATTAAATGGTCATCAACAATATTTGCCAAATGATAGGTTGGCATACCATCACTCTTAAAAAGAACTTTGTCATCTAGCACATTTGTATCTATCTGTATTGTACCACGAATTAAATCTTGCAATTGCAATTTTTCATCTGGCGGCGTTAAAAATCGAATAACATAGTCATCACCATTGGCCAACCTTTCTTTAACTTCTTCTGGCATTAATGAAAGAGAATTATCCAACTTTAACCTGTTATGCCAGTTATATATAAAAGTTTTACCTTTTTCTTCATGCTCTTTTCTATGAGCATCTAAGCTTTCTGAAGTATCAAAAGCATAATATGCCTTACCTTTCGCAATTAAATCATCTGCGTATTTCTTATATAAAGATTTACGCTCGCTCTGTCTATACGGTCCAAAACTACCTTCTTTACCAACACCTTCATCAAAAGGAATTCCGCACCAGTTCAATGCATCAATTATATATTGTTCCGCACCTTCCACATATCTATTTTGATCGGTATCTTCTATACGCAGTATAAAATCGCCACCATGTTTTTTGGCAAATAAATAATTAAAAAGGGCCGTGCGCACACCGCCAATATGTAATGGTCCTGTAGGACTTGGTGCAAAACGCACACGAACTTTCTTTGACATAATGATTATTTGATTGCGCAAAGATACATAACCAAGTGTTTTTAAATATAGAATACGAAATAGGATTTCACTTAAGTAAAGCGCATTTTCACTGTAATAAACAGCATTACAGGATTTTGATTTAACAAATATTTCCTAACAAACCATCTTAATATCCGTTATCTTGGTATAAAAAAGGGCAATTGCAAGACTATAATCACATATTACACCGGTTAAATCAATTTATAAAAAAACATTATTCTCAAATTCTTTTAAAGGGAATTTTGCTTTTTATAGCATTAGGATTTTTGTTTTTCCTCACCATCTTAGCTATAGAGTACTTTCTTTGGTTAAACTCTTTGGGCCGAACGGTATTATTTACCATGTTCATAGCAGTAGAAGTTCTATTGCTTTATAAATACATTTTAATACCGGTCTTCTATCTTCTTAAATTAAAAAAGGGCATTGGAAATAAAGAAGCCGCAAATATGATTGGCAAGCATTTTCCAGAAGTAGGGGATAAACTCACAAATTTGTTAGACTTAGCAGAAGATTCTGAACAGTCTGAATTATTACTAGCTAGTATTGCACAGCGTTCCAAACAAATGGATTCCGTTCCATTTTCAAGCGCAATTGATTTTAAAGAAGCCTTCAAAAATGTAAAGTATTCTATTATACCGATTGTCATTGTCTGTTTACTTTACCTCACCGGTAGTTGGAGTTCATTTTCTGGTACATATGAGAGAGTGGTAAACTATGAAATGGCATATGAAAAACCTGCACCGTTTCAATTTCATGTGCTTACCGATCAATTAAGTGCCTTACAAAATGAATCATTCACCATTCAAGTTTCCACAAAAGGAAAAGTTAAACCAGAAAATGTGTACATCGTAGTAGACGGTAAAACCATATTGATGCAAAAACAGGACGGGATTTATGAATACACCTTTTCACCACCCATACAATCTAAAAATTTTATGTTTTTGGCCAATGAAGTTAATTCAAAATCCTACTCATTAATCGCATTGAAAACTCCTTCAATATTAGATTTTTCAATGGATTTAAAATATCCTACATACCTGAACAAACCAAATGAAACAATCAAAAGTACGGGTAATGCGATTTTACCGGAAGGAACCCAAGTAACATGGAACATTGAAGGAGAAAATACCGAAAAGATTAATCTAAACACAAAAGATACCGTTCAATCTTTTATAAAAGAAAAAAACACGTTTACAATACAACGGAAAATATACAACGACCTAGATTATGAACTTACCACAACCAATGTAAATGTCGAAAATTATGAACGTTTAGAATACTCGTTCAAAGTAATTAAAGATGCTTATCCAACATTAAAGGTGACCCAGGTTTTAGATTCTTTGAATCCAAATGTTTCGTACTATACAGGAAATGCAAGTGACGATTATGGTCTTTCAAAAATTGAACTTGTTTACTATGAGGTTGGTAAAGAGAATCAAGAGCAGAAAATAAGCCTTGCAAAACCCAGTTCAAATTTTGAACAGTTTTACTACACCTTTCCATCAGGTTTGGCATTAGAATCCGGTAAACAATATGCGTTCTATTTCCAAGTAACCGATAACGATGCCGTACACCATGGAAAGGCTATAAAAAGTCAAATATTCCAACAGGTATTATTAAATGAAAATCAACTCAAGAATAAAGATCTTGAATCTCAACAATCACTCATAAAGGATTTAGATAAATCTTTGGAACGTGCAAAACAACAGAAAGAATCATTAGAGGAAATAAATCAAAATCAAAAAGAGAAAAGTAGTTTAAATTTTAATGATCAAAATCAAATTAAAGACTATTTAAAAAAGCAAGAACAACAAGAGCAATTAATGCAAAAGTTCAGCAAAGAGTTAAAGGAAAACCTAGACAAAGGAAACAAGGATGATAAATTAAACCAATTGTTACAAGAACGATTGGAGCGACAGGAACAACAAGCCAAGAAAAACCAGCAACTGCTAGAAGAACTAAATAAAGTAGCAGATAAAATTAAAAAAGAAGAGCTTACTAAAAAGCTTGAAGAATTAGGTAAAAAGCAACAAAATAGCGAACGCAGCCTAGAACAATTATTAGAATTGACCAAGCGCTATTATGTCACAGAAAAAGCGTCTCAACTAGCACGTGATCTTGAAGAACTGGCAAAAAAGCAAGAGGAACTTTCTAAAAAGAATAGAGAAGAAAATAGTTCAATTAAGCAGCAACAATTAAATAAAGCTTTTAATGAATTATCCAAAGAAATGGATGGGCTAAAAAATGATAATGAAAAACTAAAAAAACCAATTGATTTAAATTTAGACACCAATAAAAAAGAAGCTATTAAAGAAGATCAGAATGAAGCTTTAGACCAACTACAAAAACAAGAAAATTCAGAATCAAAATCAACCCCGGAAACCAATCAAAATAGTGCTTCAAAGAAACAAAAATCTGCTGCGCAGAAAATGAAAGAAATGAGTGAGCAACTCAGCTCATCTTCTTCCAGTAGTAGTGGAGGATCATCAGTAGCCGAAGATGCAGAAATGCTAAGACAAATATTGGATAACCTCATTATATTTTCATTTAAGCAAGAATCTTTATTAGATAAACTATCGGCTAAACAAGACCAAGATCAAACGCAATACTCACAAACAGTTCGTGACCAAAATGAATTAAGAGGGTTATTTGAACATGTTGACGATAGTCTTTTTGCCTTGTCTTTACGACAAGCAGAACTTTCAGAATTCGTAAATGAACAAATTACGGAAGTATACTATAACATTGATAAATCTTTAGAAACAATGGCAGATGGACAATTGTTTCAAGGAATTTCACATCAAAAATATGTATTGACCGCTTCAAACAGCTTAGCAGATTTTCTAGCAAATGTTATGGATAACATGCAAGAAAGTATGCAAATGGGTAAAGGTTCCGGTCAAAACGAAGGAGGTTTTCAACTACCAGATATTATCAAAGGACAACAACAACTTGGGCAAAAAATGGGTCAACAAGGCCAATCCGGAAAGGAAGGCAAAAGTGGAGAAGGAGAAAAGGGAAGTAAGGGCGAACAAGGAGAAGGAGGAAAACAAGGAGAGAATGGGAAGAAAGGTCAAAACGGAAAATCTGGAGAAAACGGAAGTGAAGGAGAAAATGGCCAGAATGGAAAAAATGGTAATGGTCAAGGAAACGGAAAAGGGAACTCTAACGGAAATGGAGGACAAGGAAATGGACAGATGAGTGAAGCAGAACTAAAAGAGATTTATGAAATTTATCAAAATCAACAAAAAATTCGTCAAGAGTTAGAAAAACAGTTAAAAAACATGATTAATAGCGGAGACCAAAAATTGGGTCAAAAGCTGATTAAGCAGATGGAGGATTTTGAGAATGATTTACTTGAAAATGGAATTACACAACGTACCATCAACAAAGCCAACACTATACAGTACGAATTATTGAAGCTGGAGAACGCAGCACTAAAGCAAGGAGAAAAATCTGAGCGAGAAAGTAGTAGAAATACAAAAGACTTCACAAATCCTATTACTACTAAACCCTCATTATTAGAGAATTATCATAATGAAGTGGAAATTTTAAATAGGCAAAGCTTACCTTTGCGGCAAAATTTTCAAACAAAGGTTAAAGAGTACTTCAAAGCAAATGATTAATTACAACTACCTAACCGATTTTAAGCTAGTAGAAGAAACACATTTTGATTCATGGATTATTAATTCTTGCAAAACCGAAGGTTTTTCAGTTCAAGAATTAAACTACATTTTTTGTGATGATGAATACTTGCTTAAAATCAATCAAGATTATTTACAACACGATTATTTAACAGACATTATTACCTTCGATTATGTATCAGGTAAAAATGTATCTGGAGATTTGTACATCTCTATAGATCGCGTAAAAGAAAACGCAAAAGACTTTAATGTCTCATTTGAAAATGAATTAAAGCGTGTAATGGTTCACGGTGTTTTACACTTAATGGGCTATTCGGATAAATCGGAAACAGCTACTGCCGAAATGCGCGCTAAAGAAGAAGAAAAAATAAAGCTGTTCCACGTGGAACAATAGAAGGTATGTTTGGAGAAGAATATGATGTAATTGTAGTTGGCGGAGGACACGCCGGTGCAGAAGCGGCAGCAGCAGCTGCAAACTTGGGTTCTAAAACCCTATTAGTAACCATGAATTTGCAAAACATTGGTCAAATGTCTTGCAACCCAGCAATGGGAGGTATTGCAAAAGGACAAATTGTAAGAGAGATTGATGCACTCGGAGGCTATAGTGGTATAGTCTCTGACAAATCTGCAATACAATTTAAAATGCTGAACAAATCCAAAGGACCTGCAATGTGGAGTCCAAGAACTCAAAACGACCGAATGCGATTTGCAGAGGAATGGCGTTTAATGTTAGAACGTACTCCAAATGTTGATTTCTACCAAGAAATGGTTTCTGGACTATTAGTTGAAAACAATAAAATTGCCGGAGTTAAAACTTCCCTAGGTATTGAGATAAAATCAAAAGCAGTTGTTTTAACTAATGGAACCTTCTTAAATGGTTTAATTCATATTGGTGAAAAGCAATTTGGTGGAGGTAGGGCAGGAGAAAAAGCAGCTACTGGCATTACAGAACAACTTGTAGCATTAGGATTTGAAAGTGGTAGAATGAAAACCGGAACTCCACCAAGAGTTGATGGAAGATCATTAGACTATTCAAAAATGATCGTTCAACCAGGAGATGCCATTCCAGAGAAATTTTCATACTCCCAAACAAAACCCTTAGCGCAACAACGTGATTGTTTTATGACTCACACAAGTGCTTTGGTTCATGATTTGCTAAGAGAAGGTTTTGATAGATCACCCATGTTTAATGGAAGAATTAAAAGTTTAGGACCGAGATATTGCCCATCTATAGAAGATAAGATAAACAGGTTTGCTGATAAAGATAGTCATCAAATGTTTATTGAACCAGAAGGATGGGAAACCGTAGAAGTCTATGTAAACGGATTTTCAACTTCATTACCGGAGGATGTTCAATTTAAAGCATTGCGCTCAGTCGTAGGTTTTGAAAACGTAAAATTCTTTAGACCAGGTTACGCCATAGAATATGATTACTTTCCGCCAACACAATTAAAACATACACTAGAAACAAAGCTAGTTGATAATTTATATTTTGCTGGTCAAATTAACGGAACCACAGGTTATGAAGAAGCTGCTTCCCAAGGATTGATGGCTGGTATTAATGCACATCTTAAAATTAAAGAACAAGAACCATTAATACTAAAAAGAGATGAAGCTTATATTGGTGTTTTAATAGATGATCTAATCACAAAAGGAACAGAGGAACCTTATAGAATGTTTACTTCCCGCGCAGAATATAGAACATTATTAAGACAAGATAATGCTGATTTACGTCTTACTCCCTTAAGTCATTCTATTGGATTAGCTACGGACTCACGAATGAAAAGAATGGAAGAGAAATTAGCACAATCAGAATCATTAGTTCAATTTTTCAAAGAAACCAGTGTTTTACCAAAAGACATAAATCCTATACTTTCTAGTGTAGATTCTGCCTTAGTAAAACAATCAGATAAAATGTATAAAGCATTTTCAAGACCAAATGTAACTATGGATCACATGTTGCAATTGAAGGATGTATCTACCTTTGTTGAAGAAAACAATTTTGATAATGAAATTTTGGAACAGGCAGAAATACAGATAAAATATTCTGGTTATATCGCAAAGGAAAAACTAAACGCTGATAAACTTCATAGATTGGAAGCCGTTAAAATTCCTGAAAATTTCGACTATACTAAACTAAAATCTTTATCATTTGAAGCAAGGGAAAAACTAACTAAAATTCAACCGGTAACCATTTCTCAAGCATCAAGAATAAGTGGGGTGACCCCAAGTGATATCAGTGTACTTTTAGTTTTTCTCAGAAGGTAGGGCAAATTGTTCCACGTGGAACAACTAAAAATGTTCACTACCTAAATCCAACATCACAGTATGAATAGCAATAAATTCTATCTAGAAACTACGGACCATTTAGTTACTAAGGAAAAGTTTCGACTTGAATATTTAACAGAAACCGATATGTTGGTTACTCAACCAATACCCGAAAATCTATCCAACTATTATGAATCTAATAATTATATATCACACACAGATGAAGCAAAAACCTTGCTTGAAAAGGTATATCAAACAGTAAAAAAAATTGCCCTAAAACGTAAACTAGAACTCATAAACAAGTATGCTAATACAAGTAAAACCATATTAGATATAGGTTGCGGAACTGGAGAATTTCTAATAACCGCTAGAAAAAATAATTGGAATACCCTTGGTGTAGAAATAAATGATGAAGCTAGAAATAAATCAAGTAAGAAAAATATTACAACATACAAATTTATAGAAGAAGTAAAATCAAGTCAATTTAAAATAATAACATTATGGCATGTACTAGAACATCTTAAAGATTTAAATGGAACTATAACCAAAATATCCAGTCTATTAGATACTGACGGTACCTTAATCATAGCAGTGCCAAATTATAAATCTTACGATGCTAATTACTATAAAGAATATTGGGCAGCATATGATACACCTAGACATCTATGGCATTTTTCCAAAAAATCAATTTCAACAATATTCGAAAAGCATAATTTAAAAGTGGTAAGAACATTACCAATGTATTTTGATTCCTATTACGTTTCGTTATTATCAGAAAAATATAAAACTGGAAAATCCAACTACCTTAAAGCATTCTATAGGGGAATGATCTCAAATTTAAAAGCTAAACGTACAGGAGAGTATTCTTCACTTATATATGTACTTCAAAAAGCATAATTTATCAATTTAAAGCGATTTAAAGTATTTTAATCACCAAGTGATACCAAATAACCTTAAATAAATTTAAACGTAGTAAAGCCTCCTAAAAATAGGTCAATATTATAAGTTGTAACTATAAAAAATTAAAAAAGAATAAGTAATTCTTATATTTATAAAAATCAAATTATTAATATCAATTTAAAAACAAAATCCTTCTAAAAGCTTTATTACTTTTGCATCTCATAAAAATGAAAAAATGAAAAACATAATTGTAATTTTTGCTATTGTATTATTAGCATCTTGCCAACAAGAAAAAATTGGATACGTAGATAACGTTAAATTAATGGATGAGTATCAACAAAAAATTGATGTTGAATCTAAATTCAAAGTTAAGGCAGATGCTTTAGCAAAAAAAAGAGATAGCATATCGCAAGCATTTCAAATGGAAGCTCAAGCTTTTCAGACTAAAGCACAATCCATGTCTCAATCTAAAGCACAAGAAGAATATGCCGCTATGCAACAAAAGGGACAAATTATTGGTCAGCAATTACAACAACAAGACCAGCAATTACAAATGGAAGGACAAACTGAAATGGATAGTATTGTCTCTAAAGTAAAAGAAGAAATTAAAGCATACGGAAAAACAAACGGCTACTCTTATATCTTAGGCGGAGGAGATGGTGGTAGTGTTCTTTATGGTACAGAAGCAAATGATCTTACCGATGAGATTGTTAAAATCTTAAATGATAAATACAAGAAATAAAATTAGATTTCTATTTTAAAAAAAGCCGGGTTTACCGGCTTTTTTTATTCTATTAAACTAGTTTCAAAACGTTCTAATTCATGTTCCAAATTAAATTGATCCTTGGGTAAAAAGCCTTTAACTACTAGAACAACTCCACAAATTATGAGAATAATTCCTATTACTTTCTTCACCAAAACAATTCTTTCTGGGGTTAATTTTCTTTTTAATTGTTTAGCCAATAAAATTTTGAAAACATCGGTCACAAAATAGGAGAGTAATACGGTTGCAAAAAAAGTAAAAAACCTATTGGGTTGATTATCTAAACTAGGGCCTACTATTATAATTATACCAAGCCAAAATACCAGCACACCAATATTGATAAAATTCAATAAAAAGCCTTTTATAAAAAGACCGAAAAAATCTGATTTTCTAATCTTTTTGGACTCTATAGGAATTTCTTTCTTTTCAGTTCTAAAAAACGTTACCAAACCATATACCAATAAAATAACACCACCAAAAACATAAAGTCCTGGTTGATTACTTAAATTTTCAAGTAACTGAAAACTACTAAAATAAGCCACTAAAATAAATAGAACATCAGCAAATAAAACGCCTAAATCAAAGGTAATTGCTGCTCTAAAACCCTTAACCGCACTAGTTTGTAAAAGGACAAAAAACACCGGACCTACCATAAAACTTAGAAAAAATCCTAAAGGAACTGCCGCTTGAATATCTTCTAACATTACCTATTACATTCTAGTTATAGTACCGCCAAAAACGGTCTTTTCTTCTAATTTTTTAGGATTACCATAAACCAATACCTCACCACCTGCTTTTACGGTAGCCTTTACATAGTCTCTAGCATTAATTTCCGCACGAGAACCGGCGTTTACATTTATCGTAGAAAAGTTTGTCTCAAAAGATTTACCTTCATAGACTCCACCAGTATTTATTTGCACATCTTGTACGTTTGAAGAACCGTTGGTTTTTATAATTCCGCCAGAAACGGATTTGATCAACATTTGTTCAACTATTGCATTCACCACCAGCTCACCACCTTCTTGAGCTTTTAATTCCATTACATCTTGCTCAATCATTTGCTCCGTAACTATTCTTGCATCTTCATTAACATCTATAATCAATATATCTTGAGCATAATGTAAATCTACGAAGGTTTTATAACCACTAAAGATTTTACCAATCTGCATTCTTATTTTTAAGATACCATCATTATTAACAACAGCAACTTTATCCGTATTCTCTCCAGAAATAACCACCTTATTTTCAGATGATTTAATAAGATTTATAGATAGACCATCAAATCCTTTTACTTCTTTAAAAGGCTCTATACTTTGAGTTATTTTGACATCTTGGCCATTGACCATAAAACATCCAAAGAGAAACATTATTAATAAAACTTGTTTCATTCCTATTTATGTAATTTTTAAATAAAATATATTGATTAAGTCCAATACATTTTATCAATTCTGCCAATGAATACCAAAATCTATTCCAAATTATTTAGTGTCCTCTGGAATTAAAGCAAAATCTAAATGTCTTTTTATTAGGTCCGTATTCTTAACCATAACGGTTACTTCATCACCTAAGGTATATTTTTTCTTGGTACGTTCACCAATAATTGCGTATTCTCTCTCATCAAAGATAAAATAATCTCCCTTGATGTCCCTTATACGAATCATACCTTCACATTTATTGGAAATAATTTCAACATATATTCCCCATTCGGTAACACCACTTATAACACCTCTAAATTCCTCATCTTTATGGTCTTGCATAAATTTGATCTGCATATACTTAATAGAATCTCTCTCAGCACTTGATGCTAAATATTCCATATCGGAAGAATGCTTACATTTCTTTTCAAATTCTTCCGCATTTGCAGATTTACCACCATCTAAATAATGCTGTAATAACCTATGCACCATTACATCTGGATATCTACGAATAGGGGAAGTAAAGTGAGTATAATAATCGAAAGCCAATCCATAATGACCAATATTATCAATGGTATAAATAGCCTTGCTCATACTACGTATGGTAAGTGTATCCACCATATTTTGCTCTCTTTTACCTTTAACATCTTCCAATAATTTGTTCAAAGAAGAACTAATGGTCTTTTTATCCTTAAAATCCAATTTGTGTCCAAATCTTGAAACAATACCGTTTAAAGCCATTAATTTATCTGGATCTGGATCATCATGAATTCTATAAACAAAGGTTTTTTTAGGTTTTTGTTTACCAATAAATTCGGCAACCTTCCTATTTGCCAAAAGCATAAACTCTTCTATAAGTTTGTTGGCATCTTTAGATTCTTTAAAGTATACACCTACTGGTTCGTTATTTTCATCAAGATTAAAACGTACTTCAACTTTATCAAAAGATAATGCACCTTGATCCATACGTTTATCACGCATGATCTTCGCAAGTTCATCCATTTTTAAAGTAGCTTCAACAACTTCATCAGAGACCCTATATGCATTTTCTCTTATAGAAATTTCCTCCGGTATTTCTCCACTACCTGTTTCAATAATATGTTGCGCTTCTTCATAAGCAAAACGTTCATTTGAATCTATTACAGTTCTACCAAACCATTGATTTCTAATAGTGGCATTTTCATCCAATTCAAAAATTGCGGAAAATGTATATTTTTCTTCATTAGGCCTTAAAGAACAAGCATTATTAGATAACACTTCTGGTAACATAGGCACTACACGATCTACTAGATATACCGAGGTAGCACGTTCGTAAGCTTCATCATCTAAAATGGTATCTTTTTGTAAGTAATGAGATACATCTGCAATATGAATACCTATTTCATAATTACCATTTTCCAATTTTTGAAACGACAATGCATCGTCAAAATCCTTAGCATCTTTAGGATCTATGGTAAAAGTAAGTACGTTGCGTAAATCTTTACGCTTTCTAATCTCTTCCTCTTTAATACTGGTATCTAAACCATCTGCAAACTTTTGTACATCTTCCGGAAAAGAATAGGGCAAACCGTACTCCGCCAAAATGGAATGAATTTCCGTATCGTGTTCACCAGGAACACCTAAAACTTGAGAAATTCTACCAAATGGAGAATCTACATCATCTGGCCAATCTGTAATTTCAACCAATACTTTTTCACCATCTTTTGCATCGGCCAATTTATCCTTTGAAACAAAGATATCTGTATACATTCTAAAATCTGTAGGTCTTACAAAAGCAAAAGTTTTCTGCATATCAACAATACCCACAAAAGTAGTTTTATACCTTTCAAGTACCCTAACTACTTCACCTTCAAGTTTTTTACTCTTTTTTCTAGGATATATAAAAACCTCTACCTTATCTTTATGAAAAGCCTTGTTCAATTTATTTGAAGGTATAAACACGTCATCATCCATACCATCAACAACAATATAGGCATGACCTTTACCCGTTAAATCTACGGTACCTTCATAATAGGTCTTTGTATTCTCTAAAACTTTAAACTGACCACGATCTACTTCTTGAATTCTTTTTTTCTCTTTTAGCTGCGTAAGCCTTTTAATAAGAGTATTTCTATCTTGAGCATCGGTAATATTTATCTTAGCGGCAATTTGCTTATAGTTGAAACTTTTATTCGGTTCCTTTTCAAGAACGGTAAAAATTCCCTTAGTAATTTCGTTCTTTCTATGATTCTTCGCCTTCTTATTTCTTTTCGACATTAAACTTTTAATTTGTTGGAAAATTACGAATTATAATCCACTACCTGTTACACAACCATTTATTGAAAAGTTAAGCAAACTAGTTGTTATTAACATATATATCATATTAGACATTTTTTCTTTTAAATTAAATTAAAAATTAATGATTATTATAGCTTGTTAATATCTAGAATAACTTATTTAGATATTACTTGACTTTATGAGATACTAATAGTTGTTGACAATAACTTTTATAAAACTATAATTGAATATCAGTATTTTGAGAAGTTATTAAACACAGTTTATAAGTGCTATTAACATGAATTTATTAATAACTAAATGTAATTTTAATGTTAACTAGGATTAGATTTTTGATGAAAATGAGCTAAAACTTTCTAATATTTAAATTCGTGTTAAGAAGATTAAAAGTGTAAGCAGATGTCAACATTAAAAAGCAAATATTTTAGCAACTTTTTCTAAACAATTTATGCAATGGGTAAACTCGTTTATAACATACTAATTAACAACTATTATTATTTAGTTGGTAACAATTGTTGTGAACCCCCTGTTTTTTGTTGTGAACCCCTGATTATTGTACCTTTAGCTTAGTTTATTAACTACCCCACAGCAAATAAACATTGAATAATTAACCTTAAACTATTATGCATATGAAAATTGCTATTGGTAATGACCATGCGGGTACAGCTTATAAGTTAGCCATTATAGGTTTGCTAAAATCTTTACAAGTAGAAGTTATTAATTATGGAACAGATGGTACGGATAGTGTTGATTACCCAGATTTTGCGCACCCGGTTGCTTTAGATGTTGAGGAAGGTAATGTAGATTTTGGAATATTGATCTGTGGTAGTGGTAATGGGGCATGTATGACGGCAAATAAACAACAAAATGTTAGAGCGGCGTTATGCTGGACAAAGGAAATTACGAAGTTGGCAAGAGAACATAATGACGCCAATATATTAAGCCTGCCCGCAAGGTACATAGCACTACCTCAAGCACTTGAAATGGTATCTACTTTTTTAAATACTTCTTTTGATGGGGGTAGACATGAACGAAGAATTGAAAAGATTCCTATTCAATAAATAGTTATTATAACTATGTTGATAACCTAAATTAGTTATTATAAGTATCTAAAAATTAATATGTTACATGGTAATAGATATAAACATAAGAAGTTAATTGAATAGATTTATGCTAGATATTAAAGTAAAAGGTTTTAATGAATTTAATAGTGTAGAACTTTATAATGTGCTGCAGTTACGAAGTCAAATTTTTGTAGTTGAACAAGATTGTGTTTATTTAGATATTGATGGTAAAGATGATAAGGCATTACATGTAATAGGGCTAAGTAATAACAAAGTAGTTGCTTACACACGCATATTTAAGCCAGGTATTTATTTTGACCAAGCTAGTATTGGTAGGGTGGCCGTTCATGAGGATTATAGAAAATTTGGGTATGGTAAAATAATTATGCAATCCTCTATACAGGCGGTTAAAGAGCATTTTAATTGTACTGAAATAAAAATTTCCGCTCAAAAATATCTAACTAAGTTTTATTCAGATTTGGGTTTTACCGCAACAGGAGAAGATTATTTGGAAGACGGCATACCTCATATAGCAATGATCAAAAAATAATAAGTCCGCTCATAGCGGACTTATTTAAAATAATTCTTTTAAGGTGATTATATTTTGATAGGAGTTTTGTTGCTTAGGTTAATATCTTCTAACATATTATCCGTAAACTTATAATGACCTTTGGTGGTTATAATTCTAAATCGATTAGAGTTCATTCTACTCAAGGTATCTAAAAACAACCATTTGGATTTTAATAACCTAGTTTTTGGTGATTTTAAACTAATATCGAAATAATATTTTCTACCGTTTTTAATAGCTACTATGTCTGGAGTAACGTTGTCATCTTTCCCTTTTCTAACGTATGATTTTGGAGTTTCATAACCTTCAATATCAGCCTTAATATTTTCAAAACCAGTGGCTTCTAAATGTTGTATAGACTTTTCTAAAAATGCTGTGTTTTCTGACTTTTCTACTTTTACCATACCTAATAAGATAATAAAAAAAGTGACAATTCCTAATTTTAAACGTTGATTAACAATATGTTATGTTTATCAACATCAATATTTAGGAATTAATGGAAATATAGAAATGAGGAATAAAATTAAAAAGAGAGCACTAAAATATTAGATATGCATGTTTAAATTATGCTTCCATAATTTTTTCAGATAGTACTTTTCCTATTTTTTTAACCACACCTACCACTAAAGCATTACCCATAAAAAAAGCTCTTTTAGTATTAGAAATACCTTCTAGTAATGTATGGTTATCTGGGAACATATTTAAACGTTCCAATTCTACGGGAGTTAATCTACGAAGACCATTTTTAGTGTTGATAACATGTTTAAATCGTGATGCACTCTTACCGCCTTCACCAGTTATGATTGTTCTTGAAGCATTATCTAGCGCATCAGGAAAAATCATACTACCTTCATTGTAATGATATATAAATCCAGATTTTGAAGTTCTGGTTTCTTTTTTAGCACCTTTTAAATAGTGCCATTTATCATGGTCTTCTTCTGGAATGTAAAATTCGTTTAAAATAGATTCTTTCTGTAGAATATCTCCCAAGACGGTTCTTTTTCCAATATAGCTGGCTGTTGTTTTGGTAGTATGAACCTTTCCTTTTATAAAAACCCCGGTATTTTGAAATGGAGATAATTTTTCGCCCAAATTGAAATTTTCTGACAGTGCTACCAGATTATCTTTAATATCAAAAGATTGCATTTTAGAGGAAGTACTGGTAATAGGAAACGCTGTTGCTATAGTTCCTTTTTCAAAAATCCACTCTGCGGCTTCGGCTTTTTTAAATTGTTTATAAAGCGGAGTAGATTTATGGTATCCTAAGAAAAAAATACGTCTTCGTCTTTGTGGCATTCCATAATCCGCAGCGTTAATAACCCTCCATTCAACTGCATATCCTAAGTCATCAAGACTTTTTAGCATAATGGCAAAATCTCTACCACGTTGTGTAGAAGGAGATTTCAGCAAGCGATCTACATTTTCTAAAAACAGGTATTTAGGAGGATGTTTTTTTTCAGATAAAATACGGTGAATACTCCACCATAACACTCCTTTTTTACCAATTAGTCCTTTAGAATTGTGAAGGGTAGTTGCTACCGAATAGTCTTGGCAAGGAAAACCTCCTACCAAAATATCGGCATCTGGAATTTCTTTTGTAGGAACTTCCGATATGTCTTGATTACGGTGGTTGTTTGATCCAAACCTAGCTTCGTACACCTTAGATGCATGTTGCATTTTTGTGCTGGGTTCAAATTGATTGCTCCAAACTACCTCAAAATTGTCAGTATCTTCTAATCCTAAGCGAAATCCACCTACACCTGCAAAAAGTTCTATGACCTTTAGTTTCTTCATTTGCGATAAAATTACATAATTTCACAAGGCTATTACTATTAGAAATTGTTTAAGGATGAAGAGAATATTGCTAACAAAGGCTTTTGTATTGATTTTGATTACTTTAAATAACTCGTGTGGAGTTCGTATGGGTCAAAAGAAAGTTCTTGCCAGTGAGATAGAACAAATTAAGAATACGTTTGCTCCAGATAAACGAACTGCGTTATTTAATATAGATGTTTTAGATGGTCCTTCAGGATTTACTTTAATAGGTGAAACAAATTTACCCAGGGCAATTGATTCTTTAGAAGCTGTTTTAAGTGAAAAGGGGATAGTGGCTACCAATGAGGTCAACGTATTACCTGCAGATAACCTAGAGGGTATGACAAAGGCAGTGATAAACATTTCTGCCGCCAATCTAAGAAGTAACCCTAAACATTCAGCAGAATTGGCAACTCAGGCTACTTTGGGTACAGTGGTCAATGTGCTTAAAAAAGAAGGAGATTGGTATTTGATACAAACGCCAGATAAGTATTTGGCATGGGTAGATCCCGGTGGAATTCAGTTAATGAACAACGCTGAGATTACAGCATGGAAATCATCAGAAAAGATTATTTATACCAATACCTATGGGCATGCATATAGTTCTATAGATGCAGTGAATAGAATATCTGATATTGTTGCAGGAAGTATTTTAAAATTAGTGGGTAGTGATGAAAGCCATTTTAAAATAGCATTTCCAGATGGTAGACAAGCTTATATTTCAAAAGATGAAGCACAAGAATATAAGACTTGGTTATCTAGTTTGGATTATATGGCAAATTCGCTGATAGAAACCTCTAAAACATTAATGGGTGTTCCTTATTTGTGGGGCGGTACTTCTACAAAAGGTGTAGATTGTAGTGGTTATACAAAAACCATTTATTTTTTAAACGGTATGGTTATACCACGTGATGCTTCTCAACAAGTACATGCTGGTAAGCCAGTAGATTCTATAGCAGATTTCAGCAAATTGGAAAAGGGAGATTTATTGTTCTTTGGAAGAAAAGCTACAGACTCAACCGCAGAAAAAGTTGTACATGTAGGTATGTGGATCGGGGACAAACAATTTATACATTCATCTGAAATGGTAAGAATAAGTAGTGTAGATGAAGAATCTCCAAATTATGATGCCTTTAATGTAGGTAGGTATTTAAGAACTCAAAGATTATTAAATGAAGATGACCCATTGCTTCAAAATTTGACAATCAACCAACCGATCAAAGATTAAAAGGAAGTTTACTGAAAACTGAAATAGGTGGTTCATCGAATTTAAGAGAAAAAGTATAACATAGTAATTATGTACCCGTTTTATGATAGATATCTATCAATTACGTGTCATGAAAAAAACGTTTCTTTTAGTTTTAATCAGCTGTTTTGTAGGGTCATATATGGGCATTGCCCAAAAAGATGTTGCTACCTTATATTTTAAAGATGGTAAAAAGCTTACAGGTTTTGCTAAGCTCATTAATGGTAATCAAGTAAAATTCAAAAAAAGCAAAAGTGACAAAGCGGAAAAATTTCACTTTGATAATCTAGAACAAGTAGTAATCAATGATAAGGAAAAAGCCTCTACCTATATCTATTTAGAAACCCGTAAAGGCTATTTCAATGTGGTGCGGGAATTGGAGATAGGTACTGTTAATCTATATGTTCTTGAACAAACAGGGTATTCTTCTCCAATGTTCGTAGGTGGTGCAAATGGGCAAATGAACATGATGCATGGTAATTACTATGATATAAAAAATCTATATGTAAGTAAAGGAGTAAATGGTGAAGTAACCTATTTAGGTTCTAATCAGCTCTTTAGTAAAAACTTTAAGAATGCAGCTTCAGATTACTTTGCCGATTGCCCAGAATTGGTGGCAAAAATTCAAAATAAAGAATACAGGAAAAAACATGTAAAAGACATTGTACACTTTTACAATCTTAAATGTAATGGACAACATGTGGTTTTAACAAAGCAAATTAAAACACCTTAAGGCAAGCCCATGAGGCATTCAAAGGAAACAAACTTTTAAATTATAGGCTAGCCTCGGGGTATTATACCCTTTGGCGGTACCAATAAATAATATCGTAGAAACAGGTTAATTCTTAGTTATAAACTCACGAATATCTTTACTTAATTTTATTAGATCTGGTTCATGGGTGTACATCATATGACCTGCTTCATAATACTTCATTTCAACACGTTCCTTAACAATTCCGTTTCTATCAAAAGTATATTCAGCATCAAAAAACGGAGTAATCAAATCATAGTATCCGCTGGCTACCATTACTTTCATAGCAGTATTTCTACGCATGGTTTCACCTAGGTCAGGAGCCGTATTAACAGGCATGGGTTCCCAGTATTGACCATCTGGTACCGTTCTCCATCTCCAATTAGAACCTCCACCAGAAGTAATATACGGTCTATCCATTTTTACCTTTAATTCTGATGCAAAATAATGATTTAAGCTTGCGGTATAGGCAGCGCTTATTTGATAACTGGCTGCATCGCCCAAATGTGGTTTTTCAGATACTTTATCCTCTTCATTTCCCATAAATCTTCCGTCAAGTCTACCAATTGCCAAACCTTTATCTTCTAATAGTTTCTTCTGAAAACGCCCCATTAGAATTCTCAAATTAGATTGTAGAATATATGTTTTATCCAATCCCGTAAAATAAGAGAGTTTTTCTGCCAAACTATTCTTTTCTAGATCACTTAAAGAATTGCCTTTGTATAAAGCTGGCACATAGGTATTGTATGTAAAATCTCTACATTCCTTTGTAAAACTTTCCAATGTTTTGCCTTGCCCCGCTTTTTTATGGTACCATGCTGTTGCCGCCATGCTTGGTAAATAGGTAATGAATGAAGTTATGTTATTAGATATAGATGTTGAGCCTGCATAATCTAAAGCTTGGGAAATTAAAATCATTCCATTTAACGCCATATTTTGTCCAGAACCTTCTAATGCTTTTCCAAGAGCGGCGGCACGTGTTGTTCCGTAACTTTCACCAGCTAAATACTTAGGTGAGAACCAACGTTCATTTTCGGTAACCCATTTTCTAATAAATTGGGCAAAGGAATTTACATCTTCTTTTAACCCGTAAAAGTCTTTTCCTTCACCTTTCCCTACCAATCTGCTGTAACCGGTACCTACTGGATCTATAAAAACCAAATCTGTAATATCTAATAAACCATGATCATTATTTACTAAATGGTAAGGTGCCGCACCATCATCTGATTTGGCATCAGAATCTACTTTTACAACCTTGGGTCCAAAGAATCCCATATGTAACCACATTGATGCAGAACCTGGTCCGCCATTGAAGACAAAGGTTACCGGTCTTTTGGTAACATCTCCTATATTGGTTTTAGTATAGGCAACAGACCAAAATGTAGCTATAGAATCTCCTTCTTTATTGGTCAAGTAAGTTTCTTTTGCAGTAGTGGTGTATTCAATGTTTTTACCGCCAAAAACCCCTTGGTGTTTGGTAACAAAAGATTTTGTTGGGGGTATAGGTTTTATATTTTTCTCATTTTTTGAACTTTGTCCATAAAGCGATGGAATTAGTATAAAACAAACGGTAAGAAAGAATAGATTTCTCATGATATTTAGTAGTAAAAGTAGTTTTGTTAGCTCTTTTAAAAGTAGCATAATATTTCTACGTATGATCGTCTTATTAAAAATCAAATGTATTTTCATGAAACCTACATTTCTAACAACTTAACATTGAGTATATTTAGAAATAGAATAGTAATGTTTTATATCAATTTTTATAGCAACTATATGAAAACAACGTTACGTAAACAACATACCATGATGTCAACATTATTCTTTGTGATCGGATGTGGTATTGCCAGCTCACAACAATTAAATGATGGTTGGGAAACCATGTTCAATGGGAATGATTTAAAAGGATGGACCACAAAAGTACATCATTATGAAGTTGGTGATAATTATGCTGATACCTTTAGGGTAGAGGATGAGATCATAAAAGTAAGATATGATAAGTATGAGGGTGATTTTAATAATAGATATTCTCATCTGTATTATGATCGTCCATTTTCCGATTTTCATTTAACTATGCAATATCGTTTTGTTGGAGAGCAGTATAAAGGAGCACCAGATTATACTATTCTTAATAGTGGTGTCATGTTTCATTCACAAGACCCAAGAACTATGTTGAAAGAACAAGATTGGCCTATTAGTGTTGAAATGCAATTTTTAGCGGGAGTGGAAGAAGGTGTAGAACGACCAACAGGTAATATGTGCTCACCAGGTACAGATGTAGTTTTTGAAGGTAGAATAGACCCAAGGCATTGTATAAATTCTATATCGGATACCTTTTACGGGGATCAATGGGTAACCGCAGAATTAGTTGTATATCATGATTCATTGGTTAAACATATTATTAATGGTAAAACAGTATTGGAATACACAAAACCACAAATAGGGGGCGGTGTGGCAACCGGTTATGATCCTAAGATGAAACAAGATGGTAAACTTTTAAAAGAAGGATTTATAGCATTGCAAAGCGAGGGTCAACCTATTGACTTTAAGAATATTAAAATACGCAACTTAAAAGGCTGCACAGACCCTAAGGCATTGAACTATAAGGAGTACTATAAAATTTCAGATAAAGGGGCGTGTACTTATGAGTAGGTCTATTTTAAAATAGCACTGTATTTTGAGTTATTGCTTAATAGTTCTGTTGCTGCTAAAATAGCTTCGTCATTATTTAAGTAATATTGGTACAGGCCATCTCTATAAAAATAGCGCTTTACTATTTCATCTTCTAAATTCTTTTGAATTTCGCTTTGGTATTTATCCAACGCATTAAGTTTGCCTTTTTCAATGTTGGCTAGCAACGTTTTGTAACTATCCTTAACATCTGACCCTAAAAAGTCGTTCTCGTCGCCTGAGAGTGCTTTTTTAATAGCTTGTTCCGCCTTAGTCTCAAAAGAGAAGCTACTTTGCTTTACATAATTTTTAAAAGCATTAAAATCGGCATCTGTAAATTTAAAATCGTTTACATCTGCATAACTGTGGGTGTAATGGTAGTCTGTGGCATAATCAAAAATGACATTGTTCTGTAAAAGTGCCAAGGTTAGATCATTGGTTTTAGAAGTGGCTACTTCAATATCTGGCAATATACCACCGCCATCTTGTACTTTTCTACCATTACGCGTAGTAAAATCATTGAACGTAGTATTACGAACGGCATTGCCACTTTCATCTCTGTTCCAATAATCCAATGATTGTATGCAACGACCAGATGAAGTATAATATCTAGAAATGGTAACTTTGAGTTGTGTACCGTAAGTTAATTTTAATGGGCGTTGTACCAAACCTTTACCAAAGCTTCTTGCACCCATGATCACTGCTCTGTCTAAATCTTGTAAACTACCAGATACAATTTCACTGGCAGAGGCACTGCTACCGTTTACTAAAACAACCAGTGGTATTTCTTCATCTACAGGTTGGTTGTTGGTGTGGTATTCTCGGTTGAATTTTTTAACCTTTGATTTTGTGGTAACCACCAACTCTCCTTTTGGAACAAATAAATTGGTAACATTAATAGCTTCAGATAGCAAGCCACCAGGGTTGTCCCTTAAATCCAAAATGATTTTTTCGGCACCTTTTCCTTTAAGGTCCAATAATGCCGCTTTAGTTTGATCGGTAGCTTTCGCATTGAATTTTGCAAGAACAATGTATCCAGTCTTATTATCTATCATTTTAAAGAACGGTACGGCATCTACCTCTATACCTTCACGGGTTATGCTGGTAGTTTTTAATTTGCCTTGTCTTTTGTAAGTAACGGTAACCGTAGATCCGTTAGCCCCTTTTAAAAGCTCACTGGCATTATTTTCAAAATCTGCTACTTTGATATCCCCGATCTGTATTAACTCGTCTCCAGCCTTTAATCCTGCTTTATCTGCCGGGTAGCCCTCATGTGGTTCAATGATTAATAATCTATCATCAAACGAACGAACCATGGCACCAATACCAGAATATTCACCTGCATTGTTTATACGATACGTTTCAACATCTTGTTCGTTCAAAAATTTGGTATAGGGATCCAATTCATTCAGCATATTTTTAATGGCGGTATCCATTAATTCTGCCGGGTTGGTTTCATCCACATAGTTCATGTTCAATTCTTTGAACAAAGTGGTAAAAATTTCAATTTGCTTAGCTATTTCGAAAAAATCACTTTTATAACTACTTCCAATGAAGAGAAAGGCAATGGCTATTATGGGTACAAGTACTTTTTTACTTACTATTTTTTTCATCAATTTGTAGCTTAAACTTGTTTAAAACGAGCTTCATTTTATGATCTAACTGCTCAAAGGTGGGCATATCCTTACCAAGGTATAAAAATAGAAACGCAAAGTTAGCATCTGTATTGTTAAAAACCTCTGCTTTATTACGTCTATAACTCTCTCTAAGTAAGCGCTTGATCCGGTTTCGATCCACTGCGCTCTTAAAATTTCTTTTAGATACGGTGACTGCTGATTTAATAGAAATCTCTTGCTTTTCCGTAGATAAATAAATCAATTTCAAAGGGTATACAGAAATACCCTTACCCTCTTCAAATAATTGGGTGATGAGTATTTTGCTTTTAAGTTTTTCCTTTTTTCCGAAGGATTGATCCATTATAAAAAGTGCATTAAAAAGAATTTGCCCCCAAGTTGGGGGCATAAATATCTTAAACTTTACAAGAACTTACTATTCTGCTTGCCAAACATTATTCTCTAAATTAACATCTGCCATTAATTGAGAAGGGTCTATCACTATGGCTTGAATAGAAGATATTGGTTTTTGAATCTCAAAATCATAAGTTGGATAAGCCCAAGCCCAATCTTTGATTACCGTTCTTTTAATACCCTCATAAGGGTTTTCCTTTTCACCGCGCATCATTTGTAAAGGAGCATAGAAAGTTTCTCTGCTGCCATCATTATACACAATCAATATATCTAAAGGCATTGGCATTAAGCCTATACGTTCTAAGGTTACTTTTGTAGTATTGTCTTCAGCGGTAACCGTTTTTATACCGTAATCAATAGTATTGGTAGTTTGTGTCCAATCTGTTAAATACCAATCTAACTCAACACCGGATATTTTTTCTGCAACACGTTTAACATCGTTTGGGACTGGATGTTTAAATTTAAATTCATCGTAATAGGTACGAATTGTTTCCATCAATTTATCTTGACCAATTACATAACCTAGCTGAGAAAGGAAAATAGATCCTTTACTGTATGCAGAAATGCCATATGCAAAGTTAAGTGCATAACGATCGGCATGTGTTGTTTGTGGCTGTTCTTTGCCTGACAACGCTAAGTTTCTATAACCTTTGTAAGTGCTCTCGAACGGATTTTCCTTGTCCAAATCCATTATTTCACTCATACAAAGTTTAGATATGAACGAAGTAAACCCTTCATCCATCCATTCATGCTTGCTTTCATTTGTTGCCAATATATGTTGAAACCAAGAATGTGCAAGTTCATGAGCCATTACACCAACCAAACTACCAAATTTGCGATCACCCGTAATTAAAGTTGACATAGCATATTCCATACCACCATCACCACCTTGAATAACAGAGTATTGGTCGTATGGATATTTACCAATATTCTTACTGAAGAACTCCATTGCCTCAATGGTCTTAGGCTGAAGATTTTTCCAGTTCTCTAATATTTTAGGATCATCCTTATACAAAAAATGTAACACAGGACCGTTAGGCACTTGTTGTATATCATGAATATAATCTGGATCTGCCGCCCACATAAAGTCATGTACCATTGGTGCCTTAAAGTGCCAAGTTAAGGTCTTACCTTTTTGCTTTTTAACTTTTGTACCGGGAGTTTCATATCCATGCCCTATTTCATCGGCATTTTGTAAATAACCAGTTCCACCAACGGTGTAATCTTTATCAATAGTCAATTTTACATCAAAATCTCCCCAAACACCTTGAAACTCTCTAGCTATGTACGGATCGGCATGCCAACCTTCAAAATCATATTCCGCTAATTTTGGATACCATTGGCTCATAGATAAGGCAACACCTTCTTCGCTATTTCTACCTGAACGTCTAATCTGTAACGGCACTTGACCATTAAATTCCATATTAAAAGTAGACTTGGCACCTGCAGGAATGGGTTTTGCAAGGTCAACCACCAATATAGTACCTTCTTCAGAAAAAGAAACTTCGCTACCATCTTGTGTCAAAGAAGTTGCATGTAAATAGCCTTGTTCACTTTCTGCAAGCAAAGCTATTCTACTTTTCTTATCAGCCGTTGTCATTCTACCATCTGGGTCGGCAATGTTCTGCAGGCGAATATCCATTTCACTACCAGGTTGAAAGGCATTGAAATACAAGTGAAAATATACTCTTTTAAGCTCATCTGGAGAGTTGTTGGTATACACTAGTTTTTGTGTGCCGGTATACTGAAAATTATCAACATCCATGTCTACGGCCATGGTATAATCTACATGTTGTTGCCAGTAATTTGTAGTATTTTGGGCAAATACTGCCATAGAGCATAAAGCCGTAAAAAATGTGAAAAATGATTTAGTCATCTGAGTTATTTATAATTAAAGTTTAATCTGACCTGCTGCAACTTTACTCGCCATTACCAAGGCGTTATACGCATTTGCAATTTTACCAGAGGTAGAGATTTCATCTAAAGAAGCACTTTTGCCGGTATTTTTACCTAAAACCACTTTTGTTTTAATTGGAAGTCCTGATTGTAAAATTATTTTCTTCACCTGTGCAGCCGTTAAACTTGGATATTGAGACATAACCAAGGCGGCAACCCCTGCAACACCAGGTGCGGCCATTGAAGTACCTGGAGAATATTCATAATCATTGTTTGGGTAAGTAGAATAGATATCTGTACCCGGGGCAAAAATATCGACATTTATTTTACCGTAGTTAGAATAGCTGGCTACAAGCTCTGACCCATATTTAGGGTTTAAAGCACCCACCGTAATTACGTTATCTGCAATTTCAGGTCCGTTGTTAACTTGGTCATTTGGGAAGTTGGCGTTAACAGGATTATCAAGATCGGCACCATCATTACCGGCAGCATGTACAAAAAGTACGTTATTATCTGCAGCATATTTTATGGCATCATAAACCCATTGTGCATTTGGAGAAAAAGACTTTCCAAAACTACCGTTTATAATACGTGCACCATTGTCAACGGCATATCTTATACCTCTAGCGATATCTTTATCATATTCATCTCCGTTAGGTACTGCCCTTATGCTCATAATAGCTACATTGTTGGCAACACCGTTAACCCCAATTCCATTATTACGTTCAGCACCAATAATACCTGCTACGTGCGTACCATGGCTCTCATCATCTACCCTGTTCATTGGGTTGCCGTTACCATAATCTACATCTGTAAAATCATAAGGATCATCACCAACGCTCTCACGACCGTTAAAATCTTTGTTTAGATTGTAGTTCAGTTGCTCCGTGTAATATTTGATACCGTTGTTCAATTCTTCAAGAACTTCAGGTATAGTATCTTTTATACCGAACATTTGATTTAGAATGGCAATATTACGCTGCATGGTTTCATCGGTAGCGGTAATAGTGGCTAAATCTTGTTTAGTATACGCATCCTTTTTCAAGTATTTCTTTACGTCCGCATCGGCATTTTTTACTGCCTGATATATAGATTCATATTGTTCTTTACCTTGAAGAGCTTCGTTATATTTAGAATCAAGTTTGGTTTTTGCCTTGGCTAAAGTTGCTGCATCGCCTATGTTTAAACGAAGCATACGAACATATTCCAATTGTTCATTATATGACTCTCCTAAGAAATTATAGCCATGTATATCATCTATATAACCATTACCATCATCGTCTATACCGTTACCGGGTTTTTCTTTTGTATTGGTCCATAAAACACCGTCTAGATCTTCATGGTCAAGGTCAATTCCAGAATCTAGGACTGCAACTATGGTTTTTGTTCCCTTTTTGTTTTTAATGATTTCAGCGTAAGCTTTATCTACACTCATACCCGGTATGGTATCTGTTACTAGATCCAAGTGTCCCCAATTATTTTTTTCAGCTGTTGTTAAATCTGAAATCTTTAAAGGAGTAGCATCAATGTTTTCTACTGGAGTAAGAATTAAACCGCTGCTAGTGGCTGTATTTGTGCTTCCGCATCCTGAAATTACGGCCGCTAATGAAAGGGCAAAGATTGATTTAAGAGATGTATTTGTCATATAAGGGAAAACGTTTAATTAATGTTTATCGTTAGAATTTAAAAGCGTAGAGTTAGTTGAAGAGCTCGTTGAAAGTATATACTTGATCTAACCTAACTCCTCTTTCTGTATGTTTTAGGGTACAAAGTTGATTGTGAGCATCGTGTTCAAAGAATAAGTAGTAGTTATTTTCCACAGCTTCATTTAAAAATATTTCTTTTTCGGTCATAGTAACCAATGGTCTGGTATCATAGCCAATAACATAGGGCAAGGGAATATGACCTACCGTTGGTATAAGATCTGCCATGTAGGCTATGGTTTTGTCTTGATAGGTAAATTGTGGTAACATTTGTTTCTCCGTATGGCCGTCTACAAAACGGATATCAAAACCAAGCGGACTGTTCTTTAAAAAGCTATTATCCGTTGGGTCAACAAAAGTTAGTTGTCCACTTTCTTTCATGGGATATAGGTTTTCTTTTAAAAAAGAAGCTTTTTCCCTAGGGTTAGGTTCGGTAGCCCATTTCCAGTGTTTTTCATTGGTCCAAAACTTGGCATTTTTAAAAGCGGGTTCATACCCCGTTCTATCTTTGTTCCATTGGATTGCACCACCAACATGGTCAAAATGAAGGTGGGTCAAAAAAACATCGGTAATATCATCTCTATGAAAACCATATTTATTTAAAGATGAGTCTATATTAAAATCTCCCCATCTGTAGTAGTAACCAAAAAACTGATCAGATTGTTTATTGCCCATACCGGTATCAATTAAAACTAACCTGTCCCCATCTTCTATCAAAAGACTTCTGGCGGCAATATCAATTAAATTGTTTTCATCTGCAGGATTCGTTCTTTGCCAAATGGTTTTAGGAACCACCCCGAACATTGCACCACCGTCCAACTTAAAATTACCAGTTTCAATGGGATAAATTTTCATAAGGGGCAAAATAGTAAAAGTGTACCAAATCTTATGATTATTAAGAAGATATTATAATTTAACCCTAGATAAAGGGTGTTTTTCTGATGTTTTCACTGAGTTGTGAAAGGTAGAAAATATGTTTTTACCAAAAGTTTAATCTTCAGCCAGTAAATCGCCTATTTTATGGTGTGCTAGAGGTTTGGTCAAATGCTTTTTAACAATAGCATATTCTTTTCCTCTTTCAGAATCTATAGAATCTATAGATGAGCTCAATATGTAAATTTTACAATGATTTACGAGTGTTTCCGGTAGCTTTAAATATTCATCTAAAAATTCAAAACCGTTCATTCCCGGCATTTTAATATCCAGAAATATAACATCTGGAAATGCTTGAGGATTATCAATTACCCCATTCAAGTGTGTTAAAGCTTCTTGCCCAGAGGTCATAGTGGTAATTTGAGAAATATTATCCTCTTTTGAGATAACGGCTTTATTAATGAAGTTATCTACGTCAGAATCGTCAATCAACAAAATATTAATATCCTTGCTCATATTATAATTTACCTGATTCATTTGGTATTGTTATTGTAAATGTTGAACCTTCGCCTATTTTAGATGTTACGTCTAATGTTCCTTTTAATTTTGTGATTACCTCTTTAACAATGAACAGACCAATACCAGAACCCATTACTTTAGAGGATACTCTATAAAACATTTCAAAAATTCTATTGATAACAACATCTTCAATACCTACACCATTGTCTGTTATGACTAAAATAGCTTCTTTTTCAGATGTCTTTACATGAATTTTAATAAAAGGTGACTCTTTATTAAGATCATGATACTTGATAGCATTTGAAATAAAGTTATTCAATAAAACCGAAACTCTTTTACTATCAGATACAAATTGAACTTTATCATGTATGTCAATGTCAATTTTAATTTTTTTAGTGTTTTCTAAATACCAAAAACTTTCAATAGACTGCTCTATTAAAGTACTAAAATTAATGGGTTCTAACTCAATATTTTTATGTTTATTTCTAGAATATTCAATAATATCTTTGATAAAACTATCCAGTCTTTCAATAGAAACCTCCATCATATCTATATGTTGATATAGTTTTGGATCTACGCCTTCCATTTTAATTAGTTGTATTAAGCCCAATACAGAAGATAATGGAGCTCTCAATTCATGTGAAGCACTGTATACAAAGCTATCTAGTTCTGAGTTGGTCTTTTGGAGTTCATTAAACTGTGATGCTAAGATTTCAGCGGTTTCTTTTCTTTTTGTATCATCATTTATGGTAACCAAAACTCTTGTTTGGTCTTTTATTTTTAAATATTCTTTTGATACCAAAACAGTTTTTTCCTGTCCGTTCTTGAGTGTTATTTTAAATTCTTCATTAGAAACTTTGCCTTTTTCTTGAAGTTGTATAATAGTAATGTTTCTTTTTTTAGTGTAATGCTCATTTAGAAATACAATACCAGAATCCATTATTTTTTTATTTATTAGGTCTTCTTTTGATACGTTCAATATATTGCAAACAGTAGTGTTTGCCTCTATTACTATTTCTTCTTCATCTAAAATGAGCATACCAATAAACTTATTTTCAAAAGCCTTGACAAATTTCTCTTGACTTTCTTTAAGTGCTTTCTCGGCAAGTACGCTTTTGGTAATATCCATAGCAGTACCTCTGTATATTATTGGGTTACCATAATCATCAAAAACTACTTCTGACGAAGCCAAAAAGTATTTGAACGTATTATTTTTTAGTTTTGATCTATAAATATTTGGTGAATGATGTTTATCACCTGGTTTAGATGATAAAATACTATCCATTAAATACAAATCTTCATGATATATAGTTTTCCTAACTAAATCTACGGTCATTTTAGTACTTGGGTCTATTTCATGTATGGCATACATTTCTTTAGACCATTCTACAACATCACCAGACATATCCCAATGCCAATATCCAATATTACCAATACGTATTGCGGCGTTCATTCTATTTTGCAGTTTTAATATCTCAAAATCAGCTTCTTTCTGTTTTGTGATATCTAGAATGGTCCCACGAATATTGATAGCCCTATTGTTAGCATCCCTTTCTACTTCAATTTCTACCATTAAATGCTTAATGGATCCATCTTTTATGATGATTCTATACGTAAAAGCATGAGTTGTTTTTTCTTTTAAAATTTGCCTTACATTCTTTCTATGCATGTCTAAATCATCCGGATGAATCAGACTTTCCAATAATGGTATATCTATGACCGCATCTTGTTCTAAATCATATATATCATACATCAATGGGGAGCAAATAAATACTTCAGATTCCATGTCAAAATCCCAATATCCAATTTTACCTATTCTTATGGCAGCATCCATTTTGCTTTGTAGAGCAAGAATTTCTTTTTGAGTTTTTTTACGTTCTGTGAGGTCAAATCCTATGGCACCTATGGCAATTGGTTGATTGGTTGTTTTGTCCTTAATGGAAAAACCAGAAAATTCTAACGGAATCGGATTGTTGTTTTTAAAATTTTTGAGTGGGACTTCACCAGTCCAAATTCCCTTTTCTTTTATGGTGGGTAAATGTTCATTTTCAATTATATTCTTATAATCGTCTTGAAAAAGGTCATAAATGGTGCCATTTTTTAAGTCATTGTCTTTAGGAAGGTTCATTAATTTTTTACCAGCATCATTTAAGAATAATGGTTTTCCATCCAAAGTTGCCAAACCAATAAAACCAGGACTATTTTCTATTACAGAGATAAGTCGTTGCTTTTCTTCATCTGCTTTTTTTCTATGGGTGATGTCTCTAAAAAATACAGATAGACCGTTTGAAGATGGGTATAGATGATTTTCAACCCACCTGTCCACATTTTCATGATATTGCTCAAAATGTGTATATACCTGCCTGGTCATAGCTCCTATGAAAATGGCATAAGCTTCGGAATTTTTAAAAGTTGGAAATTCGTCCCAAAGATTTTTACCGATCATTTCCTTAGCATCCATACCAACCACTTTGGCAGCCTTTGCATTAATATCCATAAAATTCCAATTGGCATCAAAACTTACGTATGCATCAGAAATACGTGCAGTAAATTGTTTATACCTTTTTTCACTTGCTGTAATGGCCAAGTTGGCATTCTTAGAATTGGTTTGATCTATGTAAATACATAGACTAAATTTTTCGCCTAAATATTCATAAGGTTCAACAGAAGTAATTAGGTGAAGGGTTTTACCGCTTTTAGATTTAAAATCTAATTCAATTTTATTGATTCTGTCAGTATTGATAAAGGCATTGTATTCAGAGTTTACTTGTTCTGTTTTTTCAATGTCAAAGAGATTAAGCTCTTGAATTGTTTTTCCTTTTATTTCTTCTAAAGTATATTCGATTAGATTAAGGAAATAGGAATTTGCATCTACAAATTTTTTGTGTTGATCTTTAATAACCATTCCAACAAATTGGTTATTATAGGCTTTACTGAATTTGACCAAATTTTCTTGGGCTATCAATTCTAGTTGCTTTCTTTGAGAAATATCTCTTACTATACTTAGAATAGTTGAGTTGCTTAATTTTTTGGCACTGACCTCTGCATAGAATACGGTACCGTCTTTTTTTAACAATTTGCTTTCTGTGCGTAGCGTTTTTCCTTCTAGAATTCTTTTATAGGTACGGGGCAATTTTAAAGATTCGTCTTTCAACGTTAAATCAGCAAGATTTTTGTTTAAAAGTTCTTCTTCGCTATAGCCAAACATATTTATACCGTATGGATTGGCATCTAGCACATTTCCTTTAAAATCATTTAAAAAAATTCCGTCAGAAGCCTCATTGATTAATAACTTATAACGTTTTTTACTTTCTTTTAATAGTGCTGTTTTTTCATCTACCAATCTTTCAAGTTTAGCAGGTTGCCGCATTAAAAACCAAGAAAGTAAGCCACAAACCGAAGCAAGTAAAAAGCCTAGAATAGAAAAAAGAACTGCGGTAGCGTATGATTTTGGTTTATTAGAATATACATATAATTTCCATTCCCCTTGGCTAGTGGTTAGTGGTAACGTAGTAATTCCGTCTTTGTAAATATTTTTAGAAACATAAAAGGTTTCTTCAGAGTTGTCAGAATTTATTTTTACAAGTTCATATGAAAAATCAGACTTACCTATAGAGTCTAATTTTACCGCATTTACTACGGTAGATAAACGCACAACAGCGGCAACAAAACCATTAAATTCTCCATTTTTATATAATGGTCTTCTACCGATGATTCCTGATCCACCTTGTCTTAAATAAATTGGTCCAGCAGTATAATAGTCTTTTCTTTCTAAGGTGGTTATGGCGCCAAATTTATTATCTGGATCGTCCAAAATATTTAATCCAATTACATCATTGTTTTTAAGCGGATAAACGTGAGTGATTATACCTTTTTCATTTACCAATTCTAATGCGTCAACAGCCTTGTTACTATTTAAAAGTAAGTAGGCTACACTATCAAAATTTTCTGGAATGCCATATTGATCAACAATAAATGCTAGAGTTTGTGTAGCATTGAAACTTTGACCTAGAACGTTTTGTAAATCAACTTTTAAATTTGATACCCGTTGTTCAATTTCTTGCTGATCTGTCTTTTGGTCTAATTGGTATTTTTGAAAGGCGATAAACTGTGTAATAACCAGAACTAGTAAAAATGACAAAAACCCATAAAATATTGGGTTTTTCAAAATTAAATGCTTTTCTGGAATAGACATTTTTGGTTATATGAGTTAATTGACCTATTCTATTATTTTTTTAATAGACTTTAAGATTTAATCCATAGTGGTAATTACGAAGTTATAAAAGTCTCGCCTATTATGATGTTTTTTCTGATACTTTTGTAAGATTAAACTTGGTGTATAAAACACATTTAATAATTGATATTGAAAGCAATACAGTTTTTTAAAAATTGCATGATACGTACCATAGTGCTATAGTTCTCTTTTGTTAAACGTAACACCTTTACACAATGGAATTTTAGAATTACCTATAAAATACAGCAATTATCTTAAACATTAGTTGGATATTTATTTCTTTTTATGGGTTAATTACGAGCTATAATTATAGTTAGTTTGGAATTTAAGGAGAATTAAACTGCTCCATATGGTGTAGTTATAATTGAGTATAAAATAGGGTTAAAAGGGGAAGGCGAGTAGCGTTGTATAGCTTTTAGGTATCTTAATTTTAGATGTAGAACAAACAACTGAAATGTTTTACAAATCAAATTATATGCTTTCCGTCCGTGTTTTATAATAATCGAAAAAACAAATGATATTAAAATAGGTGTTATGGGCTGTAAATTATGACGTTTACTGGTCTAGAATTGTTATTTTTATCTCAAAACAAATTAAATGCTAGAGCTTGCAGGAATTATAATTTTAGGAATACTTGCTCAATGGGTAGCATGGCGCTTAAAACTGCCTGCAATTTTACCTTTGATACTTATAGGATTGATTGTGGGACCTTTGTCCACGCTATATACCGAAGATGGATCTAAAATAATTGAACCAATTTGGAACGGTGATAAAGGACTTTTTCCTGGTGAGGGACTTTACTATTTTGTATCACTCGCCATAAGTATTATTTTATTTGAAGGCGGACTTACTTTAAAGCGCTCAGAAATAAAGAACATTGGACCGGTAATTACTAAACTGATTACACTGGGTAGTTTAACCACCTTTTTTGGGGCTGCATTGGCCGCATACTTTCTTTTTGGATTGTCATGGCAACTTTGTTTCCTTTTTTCGGCATTGATCATTGTTACAGGACCTACTGTAATAACCCCTATTTTAAGAAATATCCCGCTTAAAAAAGATGTATCTGCAATTTTAAAATGGGAAGGAATTCTTATAGATCCTATTGGAGCCTTGGCCGCGGTATTGGTATATGAATTTATAAGTGTCGGTGAAGGCCAAGCATACACCGTGACGGCGTTAATAGAGTTTGGAAAAATTCTGTTATTTGGTTTTACCTTCGGGTTTACCTTTGCACATGCACTTACATTTTTGATTAAAAAGAACTTTATACCACATTATCTTTTAAATGTAGTGTCCTTATCTGTGGTACTAGGTGTTTTTGTAATGTCCGATGTTTTTGCACATGAATCTGGTTTATTGGCAGTTGTTGTTATGGGTATGGTCATGGGGAATACAGATTTACCCAACATTAAGGAGTTGCTGTACTTTAAAGAGTCTTTAAGTATTCTTTTAATATCTATATTATTCATATTATTGGCTGCAAATATTGATATTGCCGATTTAGAATTGATATTCACCTGGAAGACCATAGCCCTTTTCTTATCAATAGTACTTATCATAAGGCCTCTTGGGGTATTTTTAAGTTCAATAGGATCTAATTTAAAATTCAACGAAAAACTTTTTATTAGCTGGGTAGGTCCTAGGGGTATTGTTGCTGCGGGTATTGCCTCATTATTTGGATCAAAGCTTTTATCTAAGGGCGAAGCTGGCGCAGAATATATTACACCCTTGGTATTTATGATTGTTTTGGGTACCGTTTTGTTAAACGCAACTACGGCCCGTGTATTCGCTAAATTAATAGGAGTCTTTTTAAATAAATCTGAAGGTATTTTAATTTTGGGTGCCTCTAAAGTTTCACGTTTAATAGGTGATTATTTACATAAAAACGATAGGCATGTTGTCTTAATTGACAATAATCAATCCAATATTGATAAGGCCACCAAACTAGGTTTAGAAGCTATATCTGCAAACATATATTCTGATAATTTGACAGATAATATAGAACTCAATGACATTGGCTATTTAATGGCCTTGACCCCCAATTCGGATATCAACAAATACGCAATCAACAAATTTCAAGATGCCTTTGGTGAAAATGGATCCTTTAGGTTGGTTGATGCCGATGAAATGTCCGACCCGGAAAACAACCCAAAAGAAGGGTTATTCTCGCATACCGATGACTTTATTAAGTTGACCGAAGCTGCTAGAAAATTCCCTGCAATACATGAAATAGAACTTCATGATACAGAGCATTATGAAGGGTTAATTGAAATTACCAAGGCCGATGCCGATATTGTACCATTATTTCTTTTAGATCCAGACGGCGACATACATATTATCACTGCATTTAGTAAGGACTTTACAGATATTCAAAAAGGCTATAAATTGGCATATTTGGGTAAAATGTTCCCTAATGAGGATCCTGATAAAGAAGCTCAATCGGAAACCGATGAGGTATAATGGGTTTACTGTTTTAAATAATGCCCCTTTTTGGTATTGTAAGAACTACAACGCGTTAAAAAAAAATATAGCCTATCTCTATATCCAGAGATAGGCTATTATAATTGTAAGATTTATTAAATACTAATCGTTTAGTTTCAATACGGCCATAAATGCTTCTTGTGGTATTTCAACATTACCCACTTGGCGCATACGCTTTTTACCTTTCTTCTGCTTTTCTAGAAGCTTTCTTTTACGAGAGATATCTCCACCATAACATTTAGCGGTTACGTCTTTACGTAAGGCCTTGATCGTTTCTCTGGAAATAATTTTTGAGCCAATTGCTGCTTGAATAGGAATATCAAACTGTTGTCTTGGTATTAGCTCCTTTAATTTTTCGCACATCTTTTTACCAATTGTGGTAGCACTATCAAAATGTATTAGTGCGGACAATGCATCTACGGTTTGCGAATTCAAAAGAATATCTACACGAACCAGTTTAGATTCACGCATACCTATTGGTGTATAATCAAAAGAAGCATATCCTTTTGACACTGTTTTAAGGCGGTCATAGAAATCAAATACAATTTCTGCCAAAGGCATATCAAAATTAAGTTCGACACGTTCCGTTGTCAAATAGGTTTGGTTGGTAATCTGCCCTCTTTTTTCAATACAAAGAGACATAACATTACCCACAAAATCAGACTTGGTAATAATGGTTGCTTTAATATATGGTTCTTCTACACGATCTATGGTAGATGGATCTGGTAGATCGCTTGGGTTGTTTACAATTAACGGAACTTCTGGGTCTTTTCTAGTAAACGCATGGTAGCTAACGTTTGGTACCGTAGTAATTACGGTCATATCAAACTCACGCTCTAAACGCTCTTGAATAATCTCCATGTGCAGCATTCCTAAGAATCCACAACGAAAACCAAATCCAAGTGCAGCACTACTCTCAGCCGCAAATACTAAAGAAGCATCGTTAAGTTGTAATTTCTCCATTGAAGAGCGTAGCTCCTCAAAATCTTCGGTGTCTACTGGATATATACCTGCGAATACCATTGGTTTTACATCTTCAAAACCACCTATAGCATTTTTTGTTGGGTTTGCAGAGTCTGTAATGGTATCACCAACCTTTACTTCACGGGCATCTTTTATACCTGTAATCAAGTATCCTACGTCACCAGTGTTTATTTCCTTTTTTGGGTGCTGGGTCAATTTTAAGGTACCTACCTCATCTGCAAAGTAACTTTTATCCGTTGCAACGAACTTTATTTTTTGTCCTTTTTTAATAGAACCGTTAACGACCCTAAAGTAAGTTTCTACCCCTCTGAAAGGATTGTAAACAGAATCGAACACCAAAGCTTGCAAGGCTTCATCAGAATTGCCTTTAGGGGCAGGAATTCTTTCAATGATTGCACTTAAAATTTCTTCTATACCAATGCCCGTTTTTGCAGAGGCGGGTATAACCTCTTCTGCCTTACAACCTAATAGGTCAACAATATCATCGGTAACCTCCTCTGGGTTGGCACTCGGTAAATCTACTTTATTCAATACCGGTATTATCTCCAGATCGTTCTCTAGTGCAAGGTATAAGTTAGAAATAGTTTGTGCCTGTATACTTTGTGCAGCATCTACTACTAACAATGCGCCTTCACAAGCTGCTATAGATCTAGAAACTTCATAAGAGAAATCTACGTGACCAGGGGTATCTATTAAGTTCAGTATATATTTTTCGCCTTTATAGATATAATCCATCTGTATGGCGTGGCTTTTTATAGTAATACCACGTTCTCTTTCAAGATCCATACTATCTAGTAGCTGTTCCTTTTTTTCTCGATCGGTAACAGATCCCGTATATTCCAATAACCTATCTGCCAAGGTACTTTTACCGTGGTCAATATGTGCAATAATGCAGAAGTTTCTAATGTTTTTCATAGCGGAAACAGTAATATTGATGCTTTTTATACCATAAATTATACTCGGTACAAAAGAGCAATTGCAAATATAATCTAATTTATAGCGCTAAACTTTAGTGGGCTTACCTATTTATTTATTGTATTTATAACTTTGTATTACATATATTGTAAAGAATTACGACAATATTATATTAAGATTTGACAAAAAACCCCAAATTTCTGTTGAAACTTCTACTTGTTATTTTTTGTTTTGCCCTAGGTTTTTCACACGTTTCATACGGGCAAGGCTTTGAACTTAGCGGAGAAGTAAAAGACCAATACCAAGAACCCGTTGCTTTTGCATCTGTTTTTCTACTAACGGTTACAGATTCAACGTTGGTCACGGGTACATCTGCAGATGAAAACGGAGCGTTTTTGTTCTCTAATATTGCAGAAGGTCTATATTTTTTAAAAGCATCTTATATAGGTCAGGTTTCTGAGAATTTGCCTTTGGAAATTTTGAAGGATACTAAAATTGGGGCATTAATTTTAGAACAAGAAGCTGAGCAATTGAACGAGGTAACCGTTACCAGTAATAAGCCCGTAGTCAAAAGAGAAGTAGATCGTATTGTTTTTAATGTAGAGAATACCGTAATCTCTCAGAATAGTTCATGGGATATTCTTAGGCAAACGCCCGGAGTACTTATGATGAATGATGAACTTAAAGTAAGAAACCAGGCTACTACCGTTTATATTAATGATAGAAAAGTTCAATTATCTTCAGATGAGGTCAAAAGTCTTTTAGAAAACTACCAGGGCGAGAATATTAAATCTGTTGAAGTAATTCACAATCCCCCGGCTAGTTATGATGCCGAGGGGGGATCTATTTTAAATATTATTACCAGTAAAAATGTATCTATTGGTTATAAGGGAAATGTCAATGCCGGTTATACCCAAGGTGTTTTTCCCAAATATAATTTTGGCACCTCTCACTTTTACAAAACCAAAAGGTTAAACGTAAACGCCAGTTATAATTATGCACCCAAAAAGGAGTATAAAAACACGTTGAACAATACTAATTTTATGGGCGATAGTGGTATTGTTTCTGTTTGGGATACAGATTTTGACCAAGTAATACGTAGCAATACACATAGTGCGGGTTTAGTAATAGATTATGATTTTAATGATAAAAATGTACTAAGTTTTACAAGTAATGCCCTTATACAACCTAAGAGGGATGCAGATTTCTTTCAGGAAACTACCATTAAAGATGCATCTGGTGTATTGGATTCCCTTTTTACCACAAATAGTTTTTTAAGCGAACAAAAGCATAATGTTTCGGGCGACCTTACTTTTATACATCAGTTTAAAGACCAAGGAAATTTAACTGTAAATGCACACTACACAAATTTTGATTTAGACCGAAATCAAGATGTAAACTCAGATTATTTTCAACCTAACGGCTCATTTCTACGCGATTTTAATTTTTCTACCATCGCCGATCAACAGATAGAAATAAAGACCGCTCAAATAGATTATACTGATTATTTGGGTAGTGTATTTTTTGAAACAGGCGTAAAAGGTTCTTTTATTGATTCGGAAAGTAGGTTGGATTATTTTTTAGAGAATGATGGCACCGAATTTATTCCTAATTTATCCGATAATTACACGTACGATGAAAGGGTGTATGCAGGTTATTTTAGCCTTTCTAAAGACTGGGAAAAATGGAGTGTAAAAACAGGATTACGTGCAGAACAAACAGAAAGTTCTGGGGTATCTGTAAATATATCGACTATCAATGATCTTAGTTATTTTGAATTGTTTCCTTCCTTATATATTCTTCATACTATTAATGAGAACCATAGTCTGTCTTTTGATTACGCTAGAAAAGTTCAACGCCCGAGATATGAAAATTTAAATCCTTTTAGAACTTATTTGAATGAAAGAACTTTTGAAGAAGGTAATCCTAATTTAATACCAAGTTTTATTCATAATTTTAATTTGAACTATACGCTGAATCAGGAGTATTATTTTGATTTCTATTATCGAGATAATGGTAGGTACATTTCTGATCTTACATTTCAGGACAATGATAATTTTGTGTTGACCGATAATTTTCAAAATATTTTGGGCAGCACTTCTTTCGGTTTAGATTTTACTTATGGGAAGTCTGTATCTAACAATTGGTACTTTTATAGCTATATATCCCTTTTTCATGAAGAAGAGACTTTTTTAGCTGTGCAGAGCGATGCATTTTCATACACCAATAAATTTAATGGGGCTTATATAGACATAACAAATTATATAACCCTTTCTACTGATGGCAGCTTTAAAGGTGAGTTAGGTTTTGTTCATCTAACAGGTTGGTTAGAAGGTTCTTATATACAAAAGGAAACCACGAACTTAACGTTAGGTTTAAGAAAATCATTTATGAATAATAGGGCAGTATTAAGCCTTAGTGCCAATGATATATTGGGCAAGTTTAACAATACAGTTTCTTCTAAATATTTAAATCAAGATAATAGTCTCCTTACTACGCCTGAAACCCAATATGTAAAGTTTGGCTTTACCTACAATTTTGGTAATTTCCGTTTAGAAGACAACCAACGAGATATAGATAAAATAGAACGTGAACGTCTCGATTAACTATAACGGGTTAATAATCAGCATTTTATTTTTTTAGTTAAGAAAAACTTAAATAAATTGTAAGATAATTCAATTTTACTTTCCTACATTTAGTAAGAATACGAACACTAAATGCTTAAAAATTTATTATTAACGCTTCTATTTTGTCTTACAATTTCTTTTGCATTTTCCCAAGAATTTATCGTAAGCGGTTTTGTAAAGGATGAACACCAAACACCGGTTGTTCTTGCCAATATAATTTTGTTGAGCGAAGAGGGAGAGTTTATAAAAGGCACCGTCACAAATGATCAAGGAGCTTATGAAATTAAGTCCGTCACCACAGGTAACTACCGTATAGTAGCTAGTTATATAGCAAATACCGTAGAAAGTGAAATTCTTTCCATAACCGGCAGTATTGAAATAGAACCGCTGATTTTACAAAGCGCTCAAGAATTGGATGAGGTCGTAGTAACCCAAAACAAACCGAAGTTAGAGCAATTGGCAGATCGCCATATTTTTAATATTGAAAATACCGCAATTTCCGATGGCGATATTTGGGATGTTTTAAAGCGTACACCTGGTGTAATGGTAATGAACAATAGGTTGTACGTAAATGGTAGTTCTAAGGTAAATGTTATGATCAACGGAAAGTTGGTCAACCTACCGGAAGAGGATATAATTAATTTACTTAGTGGTAGTTCTGCAAGTAATGTACAATCTATAGAAGTAATTACGAGTCCGCCGGCAAAATATAGTGCCGAGGGTGGTTTACTTATTGATATTAAAATGAAGAAAAACCTTGTTGCGGGGTATAACGGCGCTGTTTTTAATAGATATACGCAAGGTATTCTGCCAAAGCATACTGTAGGTACAGATCACTTTTTTAAAGGTAAAAGAGTGGATTTTTCAACGAACTACAGCTTTAGCCATGATAGGGATTGGACCAGATATTCTGATGCTACCACGTTTTTTGAAGACGGACAAGAAAATGAGATTTGGACAGCAGAGCAAAAATCAATATCTAAAGGAAAAAGTCATAATCTAAATCTGTTTTTAGATATTGAATTAAATGAAAAAAATACACTGAGCTTTTCTTCTACCTCAAGTTTTTCGCCAGATAACAATACAATTTATACCTCATCAACAGATATAGAAAGTACCGATGCAGATGTAATAGTGCGTTTAAAAGGTCTCAATATATTAAGCGATGATACCTATAACACATCTAATTATTTAGATTGGGTACATAAGTTGAATGATAAAGGGGCAGAAATAGCAACAAACGCCCACTTCACCTATTATGATTCTAAGGATAATCAAGAATTAAATAATGACATTTTAGAAGGTTTTACCGAGAATACTTCTGAGAATACCTTAAATATAAGTTCAGACCAGATTATAAACCTTTTCAGCGCCCAAACAGACCTAACATTACCGTTATCAAAACAGTCTACTTTAGAGACAGGCTTAAAATTTGCAAATATAAATTCAGAGTCAAGTATTCTACAGTCTGGTTTTGATGAGACCATTACCAACATTAACCCTTCAGAATCTGGAATTTTTAATTACGACGAACAAATTTATGCAGGTTACGTAAGCCTTAGCAACAGTTGGGAAAAATGGAAATTAAATGTAGGTCTTAGAGCAGAATATACAGACACAAAGGGAGAATTAAATATTTTATCATCAGCAAACACAAATTCTTATTTTGATGTATTTCCAAACTTGTCTATGTCCTATACGAAAGACAAAAATGCTTTCATGGTTAAATATTACAGGCGAATTACCCGACCTAGATATAGCAGTATTAACCCTTTTCAATATTATTTATCTGCAAACTCTATTTTTGAGGGAAACCCTAATTTAAAACCAGCTTATCGTAGCTATATAGAAGTTGATTATGTGTATGATAAAGACTATAAGTTTGCTTTATTTACGAGTATAAAATCGGACCAACAGGTACAACAATTTATTCAAGACAATACGACCAATTTTTTAATAGCGCAGTATATAAATTTAGAAACCAATTATAATTTTGGTGCAGATGCTAGCGTATCTAAATATTTTACCTCGTATTGGTATTTTTATTTTTTAGTGAGCCAATATTATAATCAGAATAAATTTGTTGATGTAACTACCAACGCTATTATTGACAACTCTACTTGGACCACATACCTACGAGCTAATAATTATTTTACATTATTAAAAGATGAATCATTGTATGCGGACATGGCATTCACTTATATTTCGCCATACGTACAAGGTAATGCCAGTTTTAGAGCCTATAGTAAATTGGGTATAAATTTCAGAAAGACATTTTGGAACAAAGATGCTAGCATTTCTATAGGTGTAGAAGATATTTTTAATAAGGGAAATATTTATTCTACAAGAAACTATCTTGAACAAAATAATTCTACAAGTACTAGACGCGAAAATCGACTGTTTGTATTGGGTTTTAGGTACAAATTTGGTAACACAAAAATTAGAGATAACTCTAAGAGTAAAAGCACAGATGAAAACAATCGATTATAGATTTGCTTAAGTCATCATAGATCCACAAATACCTAAACTAACTAGTAGGTAGATACCTGCTAAAATCAAAAAAACTTTACCGGCTTTTTTCTTTTGTTGAGAAAATAGAATAATTCCAATAATTAAAAACAATAATGCCGGACCAAACATTATAAGAAGTATTAAAGTAAATAGCCCATCAAGATTTCCAACCTCTAAAATCATATCATTTCGTTTTGTAATTCCTTTAATCGTTCTATTTTATCATCTCTATAAAATAAGTTCATAGTTTCAAAAGGGATAATTTTATAGTCTTTGTTTACAATGTGTACACAAGATTTCTTAATGGCACGGACATCAAAATTATGGGCATCTATAAATTGCATAATGATGATGCGAAATAGATTGTCATATCCAAGTTCTGGAGCATCAATTTCAGGTAGGCAGCACATTATGCTCTTCAAGTTTTCCGATGCTTTTTCAACGGAATTGCCTGTACTAAAAAGCTCAATCATTTTACCGTGCAGTTGTTCATCTTGCTCGTAAATAATGGTGTTTTTCCCTTCGTTCAATAAATCATCTGGGTTAATGAACCGTGTTAGCGGATTTACCTCATCGCCTAATTTTAGAGCATATGCCATCACCAAGGCATCGGGGTTACAGGGTACCGGTATTAAATCGTCTGGTTCAAAAATGGGCGATTGCTCTAAAATTTTTCTACGTACTTCAGTTAAGGTAATACGGTTTTCATCTACTTCAAAATTTTCTAGTCTACCGGCAATTTGGGTGGGCTGAAAAGTTACGCCGCGCACACATTTTTGTTTTAGGGCAAAGTTTATGGTGCTTCCCATTTCATGGTCGTTCAGCCCCTTTTGTAATGTGACTACCAATGTTGTAGAAAGGTTCAATTGATTTAAGTGGTCTAACGCTTGTAGACGAATATCTGCTAGGTCTGCCCCTCTTAAGGTTTGTAGTACATGGTTTTCCAAAGAATCAAACTGTAAATACACTTCAAAATCTGGTGCGTAAGTTGCCAATCGTTTCGCAAAATCAAAATCTTTTGCTATTTTAATTCCGTTGGTATTCAACATTAAATGCCGAATAGGGAGGGTTTTTGCATAATCAAGAATTTCAAAAAAGTTAGGATGTATGGTAGGCTCACCACCACTAAGCTGAACCACATCTGGTTCGCCCTCGTTCTTAACGATAACATCTAACATTTTTTTTATTTCCTCTAATGTGCGGTGTCTACCATAAGTGGGAGATGATCCCGCATAACAAGTAGGGCAAGTAAGGTTGCAGCGATCGGTCAGTTCAATGACCGTAAGACAAGAATGTTGTTCGTGATCCGGGCAAAGTCCGCAATCATAAGGGCATCCATAATGTGTTTTTGTATTGAAGGTTTTTGGGTATTCAGAAGCCTTATTATAGTTTCTTATGTTCTTATAGTACTCAATATCGTCTGCAATAAGAACTTTGCTCCTACCATGCTCTTTACAGTTTTTAAGCATATATACCTTCTCGTTCTCAAAAACGATTTTGGCATCTACCCTACGTAAACATTCTGGGCATAGGCTTAATGTAAAATCATAATAGGTATAGTTTTTTTCTGACATATGTTATTCCCCGTAGGATGAATTTTTGGTAGTACATTAAACAAATTAGACATAATATTTGAATACTACTTAGCCCTAAGAAATAAAAAGGGTTGGATTTTAGAAATTCGATACCGAACCGAAGGGAGAAATAGGTAACCATAAAGAGCTTAAAAAGATCCCCGTTTTTAAAAGTAAGATTCAACTTTGGCAACCTTTTAATGATGACGAAAAGCACGGATAAAAACAGCACTTCATATAGTGCAATGGGGTGTCTTAAAACACCATCACCTAAGTCCATGCCGGTAAAAAAGGTAGTTTCTTTTCCGTAGGTAAACTCTTTAACACCCGCTAAAAAACAACCAATTCTACCTATGATAATGCCTAAGATGATAGGCAGTGTAAACAAGTCTCCAGACGAATGTTTTTCGCCAATAATCTTCTTCGCAAGCTCCACACCCAGCAAGCCACCAAAGAGTCCGCCCATTATGGTTTTGTTGTTTAGGTTGTAAAGCAAACCTTGATCTAAGTGGGCTATAGGGTTTTCAAAAAACGCCGCTAATCTTGATAAAAACAGCGCCCCAAAAATAGCACCTATGATAATGGAGAGTCGGTTATTGGAAGAAATGACATCAGCGCTCTTTTTCCGTAGAAAAACATAGTATCTAAACCCTACAAAGAACGCTAGGTATTCAAGAATAAGGTGCACGTTTAATTTTACACCAAATACAATAGGCTCAAAAGGTAGCGAGACAATAAGTAGCGTTTGGGTCATAAAGTTATTGTCAAAGCTTTATTTAAAATTTGAAATATATTTAGAACCGTATATAAAGAGGTCATTTGGATACTAATTTACGTCGTTTCTAAAAACAAGTGTTTAACAAGTGATAATAGCCTGTAAAACCATAGAATTTATCAAAAAGCTTAAGTAATGCGCTTCCCGTATTTTTATATAACTTTGCAACCCAAAATTAGACAGCAGTGCCCAAGATAGGAGACATACAACTACCTGATTTTCCGTTGCTTTTAGCGCCAATGGAAGATGTAAGCGACCCACCATTTAGAGCCCTTTGTAAAGAGCAAGGAGCCGATGTTGTGTATACAGAATTTATTTCTTCGGAAGGATTGATTCGTGATGCCGCAAAAAGCGTTATGAAGCTAGATATTTATGAAAAGGAACGCCCAGTAGGTATTCAAATTTTTGGCGCCAATTTAGATAGTATGTTACAATCTGTAGAGATTGTAGAAAAGTCAAAGCCCGATATCATTGATATTAATTTTGGTTGCCCTGTAAAGAAAGTGGTATCTAGAGGAGCGGGAGCCGGAATATTAAAGGATATAGACTTAATGGTCTCTTTGACCAAGGCTATGGTAGAGCATAGTAATTTACCCATTACGGTAAAGACCAGATTAGGTTGGGATGATAGTTCCATTAAAATTGTTGAGGTTGCAGAACGTTTACAAGACGTGGGCTGTGCTGCAATTGCAATACATGGAAGAACCCGTGCACAAATGTATAAGGGAAGTGCAGATTGGAACCCTATTAGAGAGGTTAAGAACAATCCAAGAATGCATATACCCGTATTTGGTAACGGAGATGTAGATTCACCGGAAGCAGCCATGAAAATGCGTGATGAATATGGATTGGATGGCGCCATGATAGGTCGTGCAAGTATTGGCTACCCTTGGATATTTAGGGAAATAAAACACTTTTTTGAAACAGGAACCCATTTAGCACCACCAACAATGGCAGAACGTGTAGAAGCTGCGCGTCGTCATTTACAGATGTCCATAGATTGGAAAGGGGAAACGTTGGGTGTGTTTGAAACTAGAAGACATTACACTAACTACTTTAAAGGAATTCCTAATTTTAAGGAGTATCGTATGAAAATGGTAACCAGTGATGATTCTGTTTCGGTATTCGCTGCTTTTGATGAGGTGTTGCAAAAGTTCGGCGATCACCAGTTTACGAATGCTTAGAGGTCTACCAACTTTTTATTGATTCGGCTACTTGCAATTTTAGAGGCAATTATGCCCAATACAAGAATGGTTGCCAGTACTATGACAATATTGATAAATTCAAACTTTACCGGGTAAGCCAAAGTAGCCGTTATTTTTAGCCAACTGAAAGCAAGCTGCGACCATACAATGAGCACGCCTAGCAATACACCTATTAATCCACCAAAACCAGTTACTAGAATGCCTTGTACAAAATAAATACGGCGCAATTCTTTGATCGTAGTACCTAGGCTGTAGAGTGTTTTAGAATTCTGTTGCTTGTCTAAAATCATCATGATAATAGCGCCGACAACATTAAATAAGGCGATGATAAGTACCAAAGTAAAAATGAGATACGTAGCTACGTTTTCGGTATTCAGCATTTTGTAAAGTGTACTGTTCAGTTGCTGTCTGTTTTTTAGTTGTACGCCATCACCCAAAATTGTTTGAATTTCATCACGCACGGCGCTAGGTTCAACACCTTCATCCATCTTAAAATTAATACCGGAAATGGAGAGCGAATCTTTTTCCAATAAAGCTTGTGTCAATCGCAGATCGGCAAAGACGTATTTATTATCCAAATCAGCTTCTACGGCATACACGCCACCAATAACCATGGGCAATTGATTGTAGAGCGATGAAATACTTTGTTGCGATATAGAACCCTTGCCCGGTTTAAAAGCATAGATCTGCATAGGGCTTCTATATTGATTGATGGTAACACCTAGGATATTGGCAATACCCAGACCGGACACTACTTGAGATTCATTTAATGTCCAGTCGCCAATATAAAGCTTACTATCTACACCAGTTACTTTAGTGTAGTTACTATCTACCCCTTTTATGTATGCAATATGGTTTTTTCCTCGGTGTTCAAGAGAAACTTTCTCTTCTATTTCTTTAGAGTAAAATGCCAATCCGTTGACCGATTGCAAACGTTCTTCCTGTTCTGGGGATAGGGTAAATGTCTTACCTGCTACGGGTAACGCTTTTAATTGTGGATCAAAAGACTCGGTAAAAGAAAGGCTAAAGGTTTTTAAACCGGCGAAGGCAGATAATACAATAAATAGTGCGGCAGAGCCAATGACAATAACTAAAAAGGTGATAAAATTAATAATGTTGACCGCGTTCTGGGTACTTTTAGAACGCACATACCTTTTAGCGATATAGAGAGGAAAATTCAACCGATCAGCTCTTTTTACGTTTAGGTAATAAATCTCTGTTCTCTATTGGGTTTTCTTCGCGCTTCAGTGATTTTTCAATGTTCTCAATATAATCTAGAGAATCATCTAAATAGAACAATAACTCAGGCACTCTACGTAATTGGTTACGTGTACGTTGAGAAAGTTCGTGTTTAATAAGGGGTTGGTTAGATTTTATGCCCTCCATTAACTCTCCAGCTTTCTCATTAGGAAAAATGCTCAAGTATATTTTGGCAATAGAAAGATCTGTTGTAACCGAAACCTTAGATACGGAGATAAGGGTATTACGTAACCCACCATCAATGGCAGCCTTTTGTAGAATGTCTACAATATCTTTTTGAATAACTCCCGCTATCTTACGTTGTCTTTGCGTTTCCATACTGCAAAAATACATAGAAAAATGTATCTTAACCCCTATATAATGCACTCTGAAGCAAATAAGGCATGAAAAAGATCGAACATTTGGGTATTGCGGTAAAGAACATGGAAGATTCTAATGCCCTTTTTGAGAAATTACTTGGTGTGGCACCCTATAAGCAAGAAGAAGTTGCATCGGAAGGTGTACTAACCTCCTTCTTTAAAAACGGACCTAACAAAATAGAGTTATTGGCCGCCACAACTGCTAACGGACCCATTGCCAAGTTTTTGGAAAAAAAGGGAGAAGGCATACACCACGTAGCTTTTGAAGTGGAAGATATTTTTGCTGAAATGAAACGTCTAAAAGCTGAAGGCTTTACTTTACTGAATGAAAAACCTAAGAAAGGGGCAGATAATAAGCTAGTTGCCTTTGTACACCCAAAGACTGCAAATGGGGTGTTGGTAGAGTTGTGCCAAGAAATTGTCAAGTAGCGATGAAATTGTTTGTGTTGGTTAAAAATAAGTAGTAATATTGCATCCGCAATTTGCGGGTTTTGTAATGCAACTGGTTTGAGCACTAGTTTAACCGATTAAATTCGGGTTACGCCTTACAAAATTATAACCGGTCCTATAGCTCAGCTGGTTAGAGCACCTGACTCTCCCGATAGCTATCGGGACAGGTGGTGAAAAGATTAAGAATTGAAATATTGAATTATAACCGGTCCTATAGCTCAGCTGGTTAGAGCACCTGACTCATAATCAGGTGGTCCCTGGTTCGAGTCCAGGTGGGACCACACATAAAACTCCTTTAAAATCACTAGATTTAAAGGAGTTTTTTTATTTCCAACCATGTCTTCACATACTTACATTCTATACAGCACAACACTTAACAAATTCTATATTGGTGCGTGTCATAAAGATTTAGACCAACGTATTGAAAATCATAACGCAGGTGCTTATGGTTCAAAAAGCTTTACCTCGAATACAAATGATTGGGTTTTATTCTTGAAGTTTGATTGTGATGATTATGCACATGCTATACGGTTAGAGCGAAAAATCAAATCAATGAAGAGTAGCGTTTACATTCGGAACTTGAATACATATGCAGAGCTACGAGATAAGATATTTAATGAAACCAGGAGCAGCTGACGCTCCCGATAGCTATCGGGACAGGTGTTCAACTTTTGGATAGGTGGGACCACTTTTAAAACTCCATTAGATCATTTGATGTAATGGAGTTTTTTTATTTCAAACCATGTCTTCACATACTTACATTCTATACAGCACAACACTTAACAAATTCTATATTGGTGCGTGTCATGAAGATTTAGACCAACGTATTGAAAATCACAACGCAGGTGCTTATGGTTCAAAAAGCTTTACCTCGAATCACAAACATAAATTACACTTAGAGCTACTACTAATAGGCGCATTATTCCTGTTCTTGTTGAGAAGAATTGTTAAAAATAAAGTGATTTTAACAATATCAATCTTTCCACATGTAAGTAGATTTTATCTTTGGATAAACCATTTCCTCAAAAACACCCCCATCAAATCACGAACTCTGAAATTAACATTTCTTTTAACATAATCTTTGATTGTTAGATTTACGCAACTCTCTACTATTTCTTAATTTCCTAGTTCAAACAAACTAATTCAAAAAATGACTACAAAAAACTCTTGGTACAAGGCGGCATTCCTGACCCTTGTACTAGCCATTTCGTGTATGCCCATGACCATGGCGCAAACCGTACCTTCACCAGAAGACGTTTTTGGTTTTAAAGTTGGTGCCGATTATAAATTGGCAGACTACAGCCAAATTGAAGACTATCTTTCTAAACTAGACGCTTCATCTAATCGTGTCAAAAAAGTAGAAATTGGAACTACGGTACTCGGTAGAAAAATGTACATTCTGTTTATTTCTAGTGAAGAAAACCTAAAAGATTTAGATAAATGGAAAGATATTAGTACCAAACTTGCCCGTGTTCAGGTTTCTGACGAAGAAGCCATGAAATTATCCGAGGAAGGAAAAGCTGTAGTTTGGATAGACGGCGGTATGCACTCTACTGAGTTGGCACACGGACAAATGACCTCTGAATTTGCATATACCTTGGCGACCTCAGAAACTACCGAGATTAAAAAAATTAGGGATAATGTGATTACCATATTAATGCCGGTAATGAATCCTGATGGGTTGGATATTGTTGTAGACTGGTACAAGAAGAATTTGGGTACGGCTTATGAAACGTCTCGTCCGCCAATTTTATATCACTATTACATGGGGCATGATAATAACAGGGATTGGTTTATGAATACCATGCCAGAAACCTATAATGTAACTAAGATTTTGTACAACGAATGGTACCCACAGATAGTATATAACCACCATCAATCTTCACCATCTTGGACAAAAATATCATTACCACCATATGCAGACCCTGTAAACCCAAGAATACACCCAGCAATCACTGCCGGCGTAAGTGAAGTAGGCTCTGCAATGACCAAAAGATTTTCATTGGAGAATATGCCAGGTGCCATTGCCGATAATTTTTATACCATGTTCTGGAACGGCGGTGGGCGTACCGTGCCTTACTACCACAATATGATCGGTATTTTAACCGAAGTTGGGCATACCTCGCCAACACCTAGATATTACGATCCAGAAAAACTACCGAAAACGGTAGCAGGTGGCACACCTACAGATGGTACCGATATTATGTATCCCGACCCTTGGAAAGGTGGCGAATCTCATTTTCGAGATGCCGTAGACTATATGCTGACCGCAACTTGGGCAACTCTGGATTTAGCAGCTGATCGTAAGAGCAACTACTTGTACAATATCTATAAAATGGGAGCTTCTGCAATTGAGAAATCAAAAGAGGAAGGTCCGTTCGCATATGTAATAGCAAAAGAGCAGTGGGATGCTTTTGAATCTGTAAACCTGGTAAACGTATTGTTAAAAGGCGGAATTGAAATTGAAAAAGCGACTAAGAATTTTGAGATCAACGGAAAAAAATATGAGAAAGGTTCGTATGTAATTTACACTGCACAAGCCTTTAGACCGTATTTAATGGATTTGATGGAAAAGCAGAATTACCCAACACGTTTTCAATATCCGGGCGGTCCACCAGACACTCCTTATGATTTAGCCGGTTGGACATTGCCCATGCAAATGGGTATTGCAGTAGATAAAATTGCAGAACCTTTTAAGGTAAGTACAGAAAAAGTGCTTACATCTGCACCATATTATGAAGGTGGTGTAAAGGGGAATGCTTCCTTTGGATATCTATTAAGTGCCAATAGTAATGCATCTGTTGCTGTGACCAATAAAGTATTAAAAGCAGGCGGTACGGCACATAAAACCAAAGCTGCGTTTAAGTCGGGTAAAACTGAATATCCTGCTGGGTCATATATTGTTTCGGGCGGTAGTGCATCTATAGATGACTTAGCGGCAGAATATGGTTTAGAAGTTGTCGGATTATCTGCCGAGCCAAAAGTGGAAATGACCAAGGTACATACACCAAAAGTAGGGCTGTATAAATCTTGGGTTTCCAATATGGATGAAGGGTGGACACGCTTTATCATGGATGAATATTCGTTCGAGACCGATACGCTTCACGATACAGACATACAAACAAAAGATTTGTCACAGTATGATGTACTGATCATACCATCACAACGTGCAAAATCAATTTTACATGGTAACTCACCATTAAAAATGCCAGAGAAGTTTACTGGTGGTATTGGTTTAGAAGGGTCACTTGCCTTGAGCAACTACGTAAAAAATGGCGGGACTTTAATGGCTTTTGATGCTGCCAGTAATTATGTGATAGAGCAATTTGGTTTACCCCTAAAAGACGCTACCGAAGGTACAGATAGTAAAGAATTTTTTATACCGGGTTCATTGATCAAGACTGGTATAGACACCACGCATCCGTTGGCATTTGGTATGCAAGATACCGTTGCTGTTTCCTTTAATAAAAGCCGTGCCTTTGTTATTGATAAGCAAAGTAAAAAAGGCGAAGGTGGTACAGAAGATATAAAAGATGCACCTGCTCCAGAAGTTGAGGTAATTGCCACCTATGCGGAGAAAGACCTTTTAATGAGTGGCTGGGCAATGGGCGAGAAAAAGTACATTGCTAAAAAACCAGCTATGGTCAAAGCAACATACGGTAAGGGTTCTGTTGTGTTGTTCGCATTTAGGCCACAATTTAGAGCACAACCAAGAGGTACCTATAAACTAATATTCAATACTATTTTTGAAGGAGCTGCAGAATAGTATTAAGTATATGAATTAACATAGAATAAAGTGATATAATCTTTCAATAACAGAAAGGTTAAGTACCAAAAATGCCCATCGAATTTCGGTGGGCATTTTTTATTTAATTTTTTTTCGAATCAAATTATTCCTACAAACACCGTGGTAGTTGACCTCGTTAAATTATTACGGATTTCCGTAATAAATACATTACAATATTTTTAAAAGCTAATGGTTAAGTATAGACCTAACAATAAATAAAATCAAAATTTAAGCATGAGATCAATTAAACACTTATTACTATTTTCATCTGTTGCAATCCTTAACTTTAGTTGTGATGATTCTACCTCAGACGAGTTTGAAGAAGTAAACGGTAAAGTAGAAACAAAGCTAATAAGCTCAATAGATGTGGCGTCTGCCGAAAATTCAGATGATAGCAGCAGTATTATATTTTCTTATAATAGCGAGCTACAGTTGAATTCTATTTTTGATGGAACAGAAACTACTAATTTCATTTACGAAGATGGAAATTTAGCCAATGTTTCCGGTAATGTAGACAATGGTAATGTAGAAGAATTATATGAATCACCGTATGATGCTTTTGAAACTGGCCAAGTAGAGGAATATGATGACAATGGCAATCCATCAGTGATCAAGTTTATAGAATATGACTATGATTACATGACCGGTGAAGAAGAAGTAGTGTATTACACCGCTGAAATCTCTTATGATGATAAGCCAAACCCATTTTATAAAACTGCAGAAGCAGCAGGTTTAATCGATGTTATGGATCAAATTAGATTAAATTTTGCGGCAGCACCACAAGCAGAAGAAATTGTAAGGGCCAAAGCATTGTTCCCAAACAACAATCCGTCACAAGTACTATATAAAAATGAGGAAGGTGAAATAGAGTACACTATTAATATGTCATATACTTATGACGGTGATTACCCTACAACTGCAACGGTTTCAACAGTATCTGAGTATTCAGATGAGAATGAAACTTACGTAACTACGTTTACGTACTTAGGTGAATAAAAATATAAATTGTAAACACTAATAAGCAGCCGATTAGGCTGCTTTTTTTGTTTTATATCATTTCTGGTAATGAAATACCATTGAATTTATATCTGATTTTTGTATTTCCTAATTAAATGTTAAATTGAGGCTGCCCTTAATATTAGTATACTAAAGTTCCCCCAGAATCTATTAGTGTTGCTCTTTATTAATGGGCTTTTTTTGTTGAGGGTCTTTTGGTAATGAACTCGTCTTTATAGTTATAAATACCCAGTTATGGGGATTTTATCCCCTTGTATTTAATTTCATATTTAACCAAACCAAAAATTACATATTATGTCCAAAGAAGAAACACGAACAGAAAAAAAGGAAGAAAAAATTTATTTGAACGTAAATCCATTATGTAATGACCTTCAAGTTATACATGTTGAATCTACATTGGGGTTTAATATTATGTTATATGCACAATTTGAATGTTCAGGTGATGAATCAAATAAAAGTCAAGTTAAAGTGAATAAAATTACATTTTTTAATTACCCTATGCATGGACTAATATCTTTTGGAATAAAAGATGTGGTTGTAGTTAAAGAACCAAAACATAAATTTCGGGTTATAAAAATTTTAATGGGTGCTAAAACTGGCGAATCTAAATTTGTAAAGAATCTTACTAATGAGGATATTATATGGAAATATGATGAAATAATTGATAATGAAATAACTTTTGATATAAATGATCATATATACACTCGTGATTTACTTGCTGCAAGTAACCCTTTACTAAATTACGAATATTCAACTAGCTCTTTACACATACCGGTTGGTGGAAGACCGTGCCAATTTAAATTGGTAAAAGCGTAATTTGAAATTGAATCCATTTTGATGAGGTGTGTTTTAGGTTTTTTGTTCTTATTCTTTACAAGTATTTTACTTGCCAGTCAGCACACTCAGACAGAAACATTTTTTATTCAGCTTAAAAACCACGATTTAAAAGGGGCTAGAAGTATTGTGTCAGAATTACAAAAAAGCGATATAAAAACATTACTGCAAATTCAATTAGAAATGTTTGAAACAGGAACATCAACAACTCTTTTTGATTATGATAATAGTAATAAAACATCTGACGAGATTTTATACTCGGTAATTCAAATTACTAAAGGAGATAATATTTTACATAATGAAATAGGCAAAGATGATGTTGTTTTTGAAATTTATCTAAAAGCATTGAAAAACACTATTGAATCTAGTGTAATAAGAGCAGAACTTTTAAAAAGAATACTAGTAATAGTTTCCCAAAATTCTCATCTTTTAGATCAGTATCCTAAATTTTTGAATTTATATGAAGAGGTATTGTATGATGATTATGAGAAATTAAATTTTAAATTATTAAAAACAAAATACAAATCAGCAATTAGTGGAGATCCTTTTATTAATGATTATAAAAATGTATTAAACACTTTTAACGGTTATGATTTATTGAAGGCAAAATATTATAGAATGATAGGTATTGCCTTTGATTATTACGAAAAGAAATATGACAGTGCTAAAGCTTATCATATAAAATCGAATAATATTTATGAGAATTATAATTCCTTCCACTCATTTGACCAGGGCTATTCAACTAAAATAAATCTAGCGATAGTGATGAATCAGACAGGAGATTATCTTCAATCCAATAATATATTACTTCCTTTAACGAAGGCTATTATTAAAAAAGATAAAGAATACAATAGAGTACTTTCATATTATTGGGTGGCGAGTAATTATGAAAACCTTTTAAAATTAGATAGCTCTAATTATTATTTAAAGAAAAGAAATAATCTTAAAGACAGTTTAGATTTCTTAAAAAATGCCTCTAATGTATCTTATTTGCAGACAAAATTCGAAACTGAGAAAAAAGAAAAACAAATACTTGTAGAAAAGCAAAAAGCACAAATAACTAGAAATTGGCTAATCGCTGCTACTATAGCATTGGTTTTTGGTGCAGGCATTGCCATTCTAGTTCAAAAGAACACCACCAAAAAACGTAAACTGGCAGAGCAAGAAACGTTACTGAAACAAGAACGTGTAGACAATCTATTAAAACAGCAAGAATTGGTGAGTATAGATGCCATGATTGAGGGTCAAGAGAAAGAACGCCAGCGCGTGGCCAATGAGTTGCACGATGACTTGGGTAGCCTTATGGCAACTATAAAATTGCATTTCGGCAATGTAAAGGGAAAAGATAAAGATCCTGCTCTAAAACAAGCCCAAACTTTATTGGAAGAAGCATACCAAAAAGTGAGGGGAATAGCACATAGCAAAAACTCTGGGGTAATGAGCAGCCAAGGCTTGCTACCGGCAGTTAAGAAAATGGCACAGGTCATATCAGAAACCAACGCTCTAGAAGTAAGTGTAGAAGATTTTGGTATGGGCGAGCGTATGGAAAATTCCTTAGAGCTCAGTCTTTTTAGAACCATTCAAGAACTGGTAGCAAATACCATTAAACATGCAGAAGCCACAAAACTAAATATTCAGATTTCGCAGTATGAGGACAATCTGAATATTATCATAGAAGATAATGGCAAGGGCTTTGATCGTTCTAATCTAGATAAAAGCAAAACCGGAATGGGACTTACCAATATTGAAAAACGAATAGAACATTTAGAGGGTAACTTTACCATAGATAGTGTACTGGGTAAAGGAACCTCAATTATAATAGATATTCCAGTATGATAAGCATAGCCATAGCCGAAGACCACCAAGCTTTAATAGATGGTATCATCTCCTATTTAAAATATGAAGATGATATTGAAATAATCGGTCAAGCAAATAATGGTGAAGAACTCTTGAGGTTGGTACGTCTAAAACAGCCAAAAGTAGTTTTGTGTGATATTCGGATGCCTAAAATAGATGGTATAGAAGCCACTAAATGTATTTTAAAAGAATTTCCAAATACCAAAATAGTTGCCTTTACCATGTTTGATCAAGATGATGCCGTACAGCAAATGCTGGCCGCTGGTGCCCATGGTTATATTCTAAAGAATAGTAGCCTAGGTGTGGTTTTAGAGGCTATACGTACCGTCTATGACAACAAAACATTCTACGATAAAAAAATTCATATCCCCGATGCGGAAAAGAATAGCACTAAAAGTGTACTCAGTGCCCGTGAACGAGAGATTTTACAATTAATTGGTAATGGGCATACCAGTCATCAAATTGCCGATGAACTCTTTATTGGTAAAAGCACGGTAGATACCCACCGTAAGAATATGATCAGAAAACTGGGTCTAAGTGGTGCGGGAGAGCTTTTGCGTTATGCGGTGGAGAAGAAGTATGAGTTTTAGTTCTATTTTTATTCATTTTGTTAAGGCTACACATATGGTCAGTTCGAGTGAAACCCTGAAAGAGGTTTTGTATCGAGAACACTTTGGAACATGAAAGCTTCTCGATACATTTTCATTTCTGCTATCGCGTAATGAAAACACTCGAAGTGACAGCGCGTTTATTTTTGAAAATAATTGTCAGTTCGAGTGAAACCCTGAAAGAGGTTTTGTGTTGAGAACTTTTTTATACCTGCTCTTTTAACTTAATAAGTGTAAAGGATATTTAAATAATACTAGTACTTACTCATAATTTATACGATCCCGTATAGTGCCATCTTCTCGATGGATAATAACATCTGCCTTGTATTTACGAGCTAGTCTTTTGGCTTTGTTGATAGCGGTGAGCTGTAGCCTATGCTTGGAGGTAATACGCTTGTTCCCTTCGCGTCTTACTGCCCAAGCATTTTTATAGGGCACCACATGTTGGTGCCACGTTCTTCCTCGCTTACTTTGGCGAAAACTAGTAAAAAAGACTTGCACCAGTTCAATCAACGTAGCAATCCATGATTGCTGTGTAGTGTTTTTGGGCATAATGCATTAGACGTTGAATTCGAAGATACTAATATCAGGGGAAAGAATTTTGATTGATTGTTGGAATGCATACTAGAGAGCTGATATTTGTGTAGTGGGGGGTTCTTGAAGTGATGTTATTGAGAATTTATTGAAACAATTTAATTACGCTAACATTGTTTAAACTTATTATTCTTATTTTCAATTACTTATATAGAAAAATACCTATTAGTGGGGATATTTTTAAATTTTGAAAAAATATAGATTTGAGAAAATTTCAATCATGCTCAAATTATATAAAACATTATTATTATTTATAATACTATTTGCTGTCAATGAATGTTATTCGCAACAAATTAATGCATATCCACTAAAATTAGCATTATGGGATAGCAGGAGTATACCAGTCTGTTGGGAAAACCCAACTGAAGGTAATAATCTCGAAAGAAGTTGGGTGCAAAGTGCTATTGAATCCTCTTGGGAATCTGAATCTGGTTTAACTTTTACTTGTTGGTGTGAATGCACAGAAAATAGTGAGGGTATACGGATAGTTATTGAGGATAAAATAGGTAAAAATAACAGTCCTCATACTTTAGGGTTGGGAAATGAACTAGATGGGGTTGAAAATGGGATGTCATTAAACTTCACCTTTTCTAATTGGTGTCGTGGCTGTGCAGTAAAAAGACAATTCAGTATAGAGGCAATCGCAGTTCATGAATTTGGTCATGCAATTGGTTTTGCACATGAGCAAAATAAGTCAAAATGTATAACAGATGATTGTCTTAACGAAGAACAGGGAAAAGATGGGGATATGTATATGGATAGTTGTGATGAAAATTCAATCATGAATTATTGTAATAAAAACTGGAATAACAATGGTTTGTTAAGTAAACGAGACATTGAAGTAACAAGGATTCTATACGGTGAGCCTGAAAATAACTCTCCTATGATATTTGAGAGGGATCCTGAAATCGTTTACCAATCATATGAGTTAAAAAAACGCTTTTTTTCTTTCCTAAAAAAAAGGCCTTTAGATCATGAATTCAAAATCTTTATTGCTGCTTCAGAGGATGAATTAAGTCAAATCTCAAAAGTTACATATATACTTCATGAAACATTTAAGAATCCTAAAGTTCCAGTAGTAAATAAGGATTCTAAATTCGGTTTAGGATTAATTGTTTGGGGAGAATTTGAGATTAAGGCAATTATTGAATATGAAGATGGACATGAAATAACAAAATCTAAATATTTGGCATTTAACAATTAATACTACTATACATGAAATTGTTTATTACGATATTATTAATTCTGAACACTTATTTTATTTTTTCTCAGGGATCTGTTGAAGAAACTTTAAAAGCCGAACGTTTAAATGAAAAATTTCTATTTATCGAGTTTGATGAAGAAGAAGAAATTTTCAAATATTCAAGTACTGATAACTCATTATCTTTTATAAAGCTTGATCCGAACAAATTATTTCTTTTAAAACCAGAACAAATTAATTTATTTATTAAACCTCTGAACCCTTTAAAGTACCAAATCAAATCAGAAAAGTTTGAATTAAAGGACAAAGAGTATGAAGAAATGCAAGTTGCATTAAATCAAATATTAACTTATTTATCACCACTTGTTGGTTTGAAACCCGAATCTGAGCTAACTACTCAAAATTCTAGTGAAGAATTGAAAATAATAGCTGATAATAATAAAGATGAAAACGCTAAGAGAAAAGCAAAAATAGAAATCATTAAAAAATTTAAATCTGACCACCTTAGGTTACTTAAAGACATAGTTGAGAATGAAGAAAGAATAAAGAAAAATATAAAACTTGTTGATTTACTAAATGAGGAGTTATTAATAAAACTTTTGAAATTGGACGATGCAAATACCATAGATTTTAATACCATATTTTATAATTTTCTTAAAGAACTAATGGAGTTGAAATACTCGACAGATACGTATGAAATAAAATTTAAAGAGCTCAAAAAAAATTATGAAGACGAGAGTGCTAAGTTAAATGCCTATATTAATTTGACGAAAAATTTTACAATACCCGAGGAACTAATTGAAAACGGTTACGGATATATTAATTTAGGAATTTACTCATTACTTGACCATACGACAGAACGAAATACTCAGTTTAAGAAAATTAGCGATAGCTTTAAAAGTGTTTATGAAATATTTAGTAAATGGGAAAACAAGATAAAAAAATTTGAAGGTTATTATCCTATAGAGGAATTGGCTTTAACAAAAGGTAAAATTTCAGGGCTTGAGTTGCAAGTTGAAAAACGTTCTGCCGAAATAAAAAATTCCGCTTTTCAATTTAAACCCGTAAGTGAGGTAAAAGAGAAAATTTCGTTCAAAAAATTTGACCATTTTGTTTTTGAACTAAGACCAGGTATAGCTTTTGTAAATTTGTCTTTTCCTAATTATGTATTAGGTTCAGACGATGAAGGTAATAATGTAGTTGCAGAAGGAGAAGAAGAAAATTTTAATAAGATAAATCTGCAAGTTATGCTCAATGCTAACTATAATATTCCAAACTCAGCCATTCTTCCTTTTTTACAATTAGGTATAGGTCCTAGTTCAAAGTATCCTATTCTTTTCACTGGTGCAGGATTTAGAATTATGAATAACTTAAGTATTTCTTTTGGAGGAGCATGGACTTGGGTTAATAGTTTAAATAAACTAACTATTGGAGAGAGCGTTACCGACCAAGTTCAAATTGAAAATGATCAAGAATTTAAGTTCACAAATAATGCTAAATTCTATTGTAGTTTACAAATTAAAATGTAATCATAGGCATACGCTAAATCTCTTTCAACCCAAGTTCTCTTAAATAGCTATTATGCTCTTCTGTCTTTATCTTAATAGTTTTATCAATGTTTTCCAACTTTTTATGAACCTCTTCTAAATCAATTTGTACTTCATCCTCTGCTGTACTTACATACCTCGAAATATTAAGATTATAGCCATTCTTTTTAATTTCATCCATAGAGACTTTTCGAGAATAGCGTTCTGTCTCTTTTCTGTATTTATAAGTATCAACAATACTTGCAATGTTCTTGTTTGCTAATTTGTTCTGTCGTTTTCCTTTAGCGAAGTGTTCGCTGGCATTGATGAACAAGACATCATCTTCTTTTTTACATTTCTTCAAAACAAGAATACAAACTGGAATACCGGTTGAATAAAAGAGATTGGAAGGTAACCCTATTACCGTATCTATGTTATTATCCTTTAAAAGCTTGGTACGGATGCGTTCTTCTGCACCACCCCGGAATAAAACGCCATGCGGTAAAATTATAGCCATTGTACCTTCATTACTTAAGAAATGAAAACCATGTAACAAGAAGGCAAAATCTGCAGCTGATTTAGGAGCCAAACCATAACTTTTAAAACGGAAATCTTCCGCCATGGTTTCATTAGGGGACCACCGTAAGCTAAATGGTGGATTGGCAACTATCGCATCAAATTCAGTTTTCTTGGAAGGGTTCATTTCATTTAAAATACCCCACTGATTTTTTAAAGTATCACCATGATAGATTTCAAATTCCGTATCCTTCATGCCGTGTAAAAGCATGTTCATTCTTGCTAGGTTGTAGGTAGTGATGTTGTTCTCTTGTCCGTAAATTTTACCTACTGTGCCACCATTGTCTTTAATACGCTTTCTTACGTTCAACAGTAAGGAACCTGAACCGCAGGCAAAATCCAATACTTTGTCCAACTTGCTTTTCTTGCCTGTGGATGGGTCTTGACTGTCTAAGGTGACAATCTCAGAAAGGATGGTTGAGATTTGTTGTGGCGTATAAAACTCGCCAGCTTTCTTTCCTGAACCTGCTGCAAACTGACCAATCAAATATTCATAGGCGTCTCCTAATTGATCTGCTTCTTTAGAAAAATCGGCAATACCTTCTGCAATCTTTTGGATGATGTTACACAATTTGGCATTTCGTTCTTTGGGTGTTTTTCCTAGCTTTTCAGAGTTTAGGTTTATTTCAGAAAACAGCCCGTGGAAGGAATTATCGAAAGATTCATTTTCTATGTATCGGAAACCTTCTTCTAAAGTGACCAATAATTCTCCATTTTGGGTACGAGCTAATTCTGAAATATTGCTCCACAAATGGTCTGGTTTTATAACATAATGCACCTTTCTACGCATTTGCTTTTCAAACTCCGGTACATCTTCTTCGTTGGCTGCATACCAAATACCAAGAGGCGTGCGACCATCATCTTCTGCCACTTTTGGGTAATCAGCACCCAATTCTTTTTTCGCAGACTCTTCATAATTGTGCGATAGGTAGCGTAAAAATAAAAACGACAACATGTAATCGCGGAAGTCATCCGCATTCATGGCACCTCTTAAATCGTTTGCAATGCCCCAAAGCGTATCGCCCAGTTTTTTATGTTGTTCTTTTTGTGTCATTAGTTCAATTTGAAATTATATGTTGCTAATAGCTTATCAAATATGTCTCTAAAGAGGGTTTCTTCATTTTGAGCCATTTCGCTTGGTTGATACCTAAATGCTTGTTGATGAGAAAGAGCATTCAGTTCATCAACTTTTTGGTCTGGATTCTCCACACCAATATGGTTTAGTAATCTTCCTATTTTTTTTGACCCTGTAAATGAGTTAACATTCTCCAATACTTGTCTTAATAAGACCAAATGATATTTATAAAGCTGGGAATTTTTGGCTTCTTCTAGTGTTTGTATCAGTTGTAGATGAAATAAGAATAAACCACTGGTCGTTCCTCTTAGTCTTAAATCTCCTTCTTTGTTTTCAAGCACAACAAGTCGGGTCAAATTTGAAACTCCTGCATTTCCTCCGTCATTCTTAAGCCAGGTGGCGAGAATTGAAAATAAACCTATGTGATGAGTTGAAATGATTATTTTATTCTTATTCAGATGATTTGTCTTAATCAAATCGAAAATAGATCTAGTAGTGATGAAAATGTTGTGATCATCAAGACTTGAAACAGGGTCGTCAATTAAAATGTGTGCGCTCTGTTCGTCAGCCCAACCATCCACTTCAAACAATGCTAAAAAAAAACACCAAACAAATATCCGTTCTTCACCGCGTGAGATTTTTATTGGTTGGTCTGGACTTTCCTCGTTAAAAAATGTAATTGATTCAATCCCATTCTCTAAATTATCATGTGGATTCAATCTGAAGTTATATGCTGGTAAGTATTGTTCTAGTTTCTCCCTTATGCGGGTATCATCTTCAATTAAAAAACTATGGAATTGACTTAAAGAACTTGACAAAACTGTCAGTTTAATGTTTGCATTTTGATTCGGCTCGTCATTGTCCCAAACAAATAAATCTTCACTGTAAGCATTATAATATACGCCTGCATGATTTCCTTCATTTTCGGCTTTGGTTAAATCCTTGTATTCAACAGAAAGTCTTGTCTTTCCGCTTGAATTAAGTGCATAAATGAGAACAATGTTCTCACCAAATCCATGCAATTCTTGTGCTATTTCATTAATCGTTGCCATCTCTTAACTTTCAAATTTTGGGAACAAGCCCTGCATTAAGCCCTTTTTATGTTGTTGTAATTGCTTGATTTTCTCTGTTTGGGCAGTGATTAATTCATCTATTTCGGAAAGACAGGAGGCTATTTTTTGTTGTTCTGGTTTGGAGGGGGCAATAATTATATCCTTATCAAAAAGAGTTGACTTGATATAAGGTTGATCAGACCCAACTAATTGAGTTTTTAATCTTTTTAAGAAAAGAGGCGTACAAAGAAATTGATATAGGAAGTTTTTGTCAAGATTACCTTTATACTCTAATTTTCCTGCCCTCTGATATAAAAACCCTTCGTCAAATGGGAATAAACAAACTTTAAGCTCATTGTTCGTAATGGGTCTATTTAATGCTAAAAGAATATCTCCATTCTTAATTTTAACATTACGTTCTGCCGATACATCAAGTGGATTGATGAAGATTGTGTTTTCTTCAGAATATCTTCCATTGAAGATATTTGCTCCTTGAGCCAATCTTATACCTTTATTGGAATAGAGACTCATTTTATATGCATTACCAGAAATAATTTTGACGCTATTATTAATTACTATCCACTCCCCATTTTTCTCAAATTCCTTAAAACGAACTTTAGGAACGGTTTCGCCTTCTTGTGGAAAAAGGTTTTGCATCAAGCCTTTTTTGTGGTCTTTGAGGGCATCCAGCTTTTCGTTGTGGGCGGCTAGTAGCTTATCTAAAGAAGAAAGGCAGGAGGCTATTTTTTGTTGTTCTTGGGGTGTTGGATAAGGAAATGGAACAGAAAATAAATCTTTACTCTTTACTTGGAGTGCACCGTTTGCTCTTGCACCAACAGCAATAAATTTTCTTAGCCAATTGCCATGAAGATTATTAACAAAAGGGTACTTTGCAAAAGGAGGAAAAATAATATTTTCGTCAAATCGGAAACAAGTAAAAATACTGTTGGGAACAGCTCCTGTTTTTTCATCTTCAAACATTGCTATCTCGCCCTCGGAATAAAGTTTTGTTGAGCTTTTATTGTACGCAAAATCATGATTACGTATAACGTAATAATTTTTATATGAATTGCCAGCTATCTCTCTTCCAAATTTTTCAATTTGCGAAACAAGTCCAACACCAGAAGTAATACTCATCAACTTATACTTACGCCCTTTCGTTTTTTCAACAATTTCTTCACTTAAGTTTCCAAGTGGTTCCTTTTTCCATTCGCCATCCTTCTCAAACTCAGGAAAACGCAACTCTGGGATTAATTTATCTTTACTCATATGCTGCTAATCCTGAAATTTCACGTCCTTGGGCTAGTTTTTTTAATTGGGGTGCCAAATCCTGCATCAAGGATATTTCTGCTTTACTCCGTTGTTTCCAACCCAGTTCCAATGGTTCCATGAGGTCAGTAAGTTTTTCTCCATCAAAAATCATTCGGTTCATAATCTGCTCTACAAAGGTTTTCAAAGCGGCTGTTTGCAATCCGTGGCCGTTGGCAATTTTTGCCAGCTCTTTGTCGTATTTCTCCAGTCTAAAGGTTTCATAGCCTTGGCGAAGTGCATCTACATCTTTACCCTTATCCCAATCTAAACTGTTGATATAGTCTGTTAAATCTTCCTCTTCTTCCATCAGGTTAGAGTTCGACTTCAACAAACTAATCACTTGTGATTTGGACATTTTCTGCTTAGAAGGCTTTTGCTGTGTGCTATCAGCAATCAGGCTCATAATGTAATCGTAATCAATCACCGCAGAGGCAAAGAGCACAAATTCAAAATCTAGTTGCTGAATATCTTCGGGTGCATCCTCACCTTCTTTCTCTTGCCTTTTCTTAAATGCTTTAGCTGTTTCTAAATACGAACTTTTAAATTCTTGATAGTTGTCTTTGGGCAAGATGGCATCTATAATTTCTTGTTGCTGCTCATCCAAATCGGTATATTGGTCGAGCTGGGTTTTTAGGCGTTGTACTTCCTTAAAGTTTTTTACGAAAGCTATTTTCGCAGCATCACCGCGCAGGTTGTACACTTCTTGAGGTTCGTTGGCAAGATTGTGCTCCTTCATGAAATCACCAAGCTTCTTCACCGCTTTTTTGTAATCTTCTATTACCACTGGAGCAGCATCTACCATCCAAATTTCTTTGGCTTTACTTCCATCTTCACCTGAGAAGAGCGTTATTGCTTGGTTTACTGCTTCTTGTTGCGAACGGAAATCGAGCACATTCCCATAAGGTTTGGTGTCGTTCAATACCCGATTGGTTCGTGAAAATGCTTGAATTAATCCGTGATATTTCAGATTCTTATCGACATACAGCGTATTCAAGTATTTGGAATCAAAACCTGTGAGCAACATATCTACCACTATGGTGATATCAATTTTGTTTTTGTGCGGATAGTCCTTATTGGTGAATTTCTGGTCTTTGATGCGTCTTTGAATATCCTGATAGTAGATATCAAAATTGTTGATGTCGTGATTGGTGCCAAACTGCTGGTTATAATCGGTAATAATTTCAATTAACGCTTCTTTCTTCTCTTCAGGGTTTTGCTTGTTGTCTTCTTTCTCCTGCGCTAAATCTTCTTGAAGTTGCTTAATATCAGCTGCATTCTTTTGGCTTTGTTGATCACCATTTTGAGCAATTAACTGAGCGGGTGGAGAAAATACGCAAGCGATATTGAGCGGAACATAATCTTCATCCTCACTTTTCTTTCGTACCTGAATGGCTTTGAACAAACGGAAGTATTCAATGGCATTATTGATAGAGGCAGTTGCCAATACCGCATTGAATTTGCGTTGATTGGTGGCTGCATTGTGTTTGTCGATAATCGCTTCTGCAACGGCTTGTTGGGCAATTGCTTCTTCTGGTTTAGCATTTAACGTTCCTTCACCCTTGAAATAGTCAATATGAAACTTAAGAACGTTTCTATCATCTATTGCATGCGTAATGGTATAAGCGTGCAACTGCTTTTCAAAAATGCTTTCAGTGGTTTTATAGGATTCGTATTGGTCTTCCCTGATTTTCTGTGTCGAGTTTTCTTCAAAAATGGGCGTTCCTGTAAACCCAAACAATTGAGCATTGGGGAAGAACTCTTTGATCGCTTTATGATTTTCACCAAACTGCGAGCGATGGCACTCGTCAAAAATGAACACCATTCGTTTGTCACTCAAGGGCTCTAAACGCTCTTTGTAGTTTTTCTTGGAGGTGCTATCTAATGCAATGCCTAATTTTTGAATAGTGGTAACAATTACTTTGTCCGCATAGTCGGTGGACAGTAAACGTCTGACCAAAGTTTCGGTATTGGTATTTTCTTCTACACTACCTTCCTGAAATTTATTGAACTCCTCACGGGTTTGTCGGTCAAGGTCTTTTCGGTCAACTACAAACAAACATTTTTCAATATCTGCATTGTCCTTTAATAGCGTAGAGGCTTTAAATGAAGTTAGTGTTTTACCACTACCGGTGGTGTGCCAGATATAACCGTTTCCTCGGTTCTGGTGAATGCAATCCACTATAGCCTTTACAGCATAAACTTGGTATGGTCTCATCACGAGCAATTTCTGTTCGCTTTCCACCAACACCATGTATTTGCTAATCATTTCGCCAAGTGTACACTTGGACAAGAATTTCTCGGCAAATAAATCCAGTCGGTTAATCTTTTTATTATTTACATCCGCCAATTCATACACAGGTAGAAATTGTTCGTCTGCATTGAATTGAAAGTGTTGATTCTTATTGTTGGAGAAGTAGATGGTTCTTGATCCATTACTTACAATAAACAACTGCATGTAACACATCAAAGTATTGGTGTAGCCATTGCCAGGATCATTTTTGTAATCCACAATTTGTTGCATGGCTTTACGGTGCGATACATCTAACTTCTTCAATTCAATTTGAACTACTGGCAGTCCATTAATTAGAAGAATGATGTCATATCTCTGATGACTATTTTCGGTGTTGATGCGTAATTGACTGATGACTTCAAAATCATTTTTACACCAGTCTTTGATATTGACCAAAGTATAATGCAATGGTGTTCCATCTTCCCTTTGAAAATATTGTCTTTCTCTAAGTTTTTTAGAAGCAGTAAATACATCAGGTTCAATTATTTCTTCCCGTAAACGAAGAAATTCACTTTCAGATAAGCGTACTCGATTCAATGCCTCAAACTTGGATTTGAAATTTTGCTCAAGCGTTTTTCTGTCGACAATATCATGTCGATAAGTGTATTTCAGCTCTTTTAGCCAATCAATAAGATTTTCCTCTATTTGGTGTTCTTTGGTCATTGATTACTCCCTATTCTCAGATTTTAGTAAAGTAATGAAAATTGAATATGTTCTACAATTTAGAACACGATTTGTTTTTTACTTGCGATTGTTTTTTGAGTTCGTTTGTGATTTGTCTATCTGGTTAAAACTGAAATTAATTTATAATTTAAATAGATATAATTTTCAACCGATACATTTTGAAGGTGAATTTGTCAAACAGCAAGTTTTTTTAATTTTAATCAGGTTTCAATTCCAATATTTTTAAACATTAAAAGTAACACCTTATTACGATAACTCAATTAGGCGCACAGTTCAAATTTTGATTATAGGGTTGTATATATTTCCAAAAAGCTTCGCCGGCACTTTGTAAATAATTCATGGCATAATTACTTTTGGTACGTGAACCCACTTGGTATATATAGTCTGTATAAGAACTTTTAAACCGTACAATGGCAAAATAATAGGTGCTATAATTGTCACCATCTACTTCATAGAAAGTTACTTGAGAAATGGCATCGCTAGAATAGCTAGAATAGGTTGAGCCATAACCTTCAGAGGTGACCATGTCCATTAATTCTGAACATGAAGATTGGGCATGGGTAAGCATCATTCCAAAAGTTAGAAATAGCATTGTTATTATTTTTTTAAGGATTGGCATTTGATTATGAATTGTGTTTTAGAAATTAAAACTAAACAAATAGGGCTACATATACTTACGGAAACCCGTAACCCTTAATACCTTTACCTCAATAAAGAAAATGCTACTAGAAGTAAAAATAGCAGAGGTTTAGCATTGACAATTCATTGGCGTAATAAATAATTTTTCAATTAACTTTAATAGGTATATGTGTTGGGTAAGGTATTTCAATGCCCAAATTCAAAAGAATATTCCTAAATTTAGGCAAACACTAAAATAAATGCATTTGTAAACAATGGCAAAAATTGAAATTAAAGGTTCCCCCGAAGAGCTAGAAAGAGTAGCCACTTTCTTGGCAAACAATAACGTAAAATTTGATATTGTCAATGATTACGGAAACCACTCTTTAGAAGATTTAGATAAGTATGCGCATTTAAAATCAAGGTTCTCTGACCCAGTGCCAGAAAATTAGGATAACATATGAAAGGCTTACAACAAATTAAATCTGAAATAGATCAGCTGGCGAACAATAGCAATAAGACCGAGTTAGAAGTGGTTGATGCCCTGCATAAATACTACTTCAATAAAGCCGTTACGGCAGAAATAAAACACTACAAAAAGAAAACTAAAAAGGTGGCGCAAATTACCAAAGACCTTAAAATAAGTCACCGTAGGTTTTATAAAATATTGGAAGATAAAAAAGTAGAATTTACCAAATACAACAAGTCTAAGGACGATGTTGAAGAATAGCGGTTATACCTAACCACAGACATGCCAAATAAGAAATGAAATGAACAAAGAAGCCTTAGCTAAATTAAGTACCCAAGAACTGGTTAATAAGTATACTATGGCAAAAACTATTGTATGGCTTTTTTCAATTATTTTAATCTTAGCTTTGCTCTTTTTGATCTACGTATCTATACAAGATGGCTTAACTCCGTTATTGGCAGTTCCGTTGGCATTGTCGGCAATAATTCCGTTGAATGTAAAGCATATGAATGCTTTTAAAAAGGAATTGGATTCCAGATTGTAAAACACCTCAGAGCAAGCCCATGAGGTATTCAAAGGAAACAAACTATTAAATTCGAGGCAAGCCTCGGGGTAGTATACCCTTTGGCGGTGCCAATAAATAAGGTAATATGAGAAAAGCAATTTTTATTATTGGTATGGTTATAGCAATAATTGAAATAGCCTATAGCTTTGTTAGCAACAGTGAAACAGGTCAGTTTTTTGGAATTGACATGAATATCTGGATTTTCCGTTTGATTTGGGTTGCCCTATTTGGTGTGGTATTTAACGGGTATCTTAAGGAAAGCAAGAAAGGATAACTCCTTAAAAATTTTCACAAATTTAACCTTATGATAGTTTAATCTGATACAAAGAGGCAATTACGTTCAACTGTTAGTAAACACTATGTTTTTCGACTCACACCCCATATGAAAAAGAGGAAGTTCAAAATTAGCGATATCATATTTGTGGGGTTTATTGTTTTGCTATTAATACCACAGACCAGAACACCTATTCAAGTAGCGGTCAATAAACTAAAAGTAGCGGTTTGGTCGCCCAGTTTAGAAGACGCCAATGACCAAGATCAAGTGGCGCCATTTCAATACGCGGTTACAGATTTGCACGGTGCTTCAAGAAATGTTGCCGTTGGTGAAGGCAAGGTTACCTTCATTAGTTATTGGGCAACATGGTGCCCGCCATGTATTGCAGAATTACCGGGAATTCAAGAGTTGTATAAAGACTACGGGGACAAAGTCAATTTTCTATTGTTGACACAAGAAGTTCCAGATAAAGTGGAACGGTTTGTTCGTAAGAAAGGCTATGAGCTACCTATCTATTTTCCACAAATGCAGACTCCGGCAATTTTACAAGAAAACAGTATACCTACCAATTATGTAATTGATGCCCAAGGTACCATCATCATTAAGGAGACCGGAGCAGCGGATTGGAACAGTTCTAAAGTGAGAAATTTGCTGAATGAGTTGTTGGCAAAGTAATAGTTTAAAATAAAAAAAAGCCGAAAACTGAATTCCGGCCTTTCCCACATTTCCCAATCAAAGAAACATCAATCAATCATTACACTAAGTACTTTTCCATCTTCATTGAAAACAACGTCCTTTTCGTTGTTCCATCCTTTTTCAAGTTCTACTTCATATGTTGAACTTCCGTTTACCGTAGTTTTTTCAATGGAATCTACTTTATACCCGGCATAGTTTCCGCTTATGGCCGTTTTAATCGTTTGTGGTAATTCCGCCTCGGTCAATTCTTGTTCCGTTCTCGTAGTAGTACCATCTGTAGCGTACCATATTTCATGTTCATTTCTATTCATATCGAATTCTACTTTATAAGACTGTCCGTCCATTTCCCACTCCACATCGGTAGCCTGAGGAAAACTTTTCTGAAAATTCTGTTTTAAATTTGATGGTACATTACTAGGGTTCATATCCTGCGCAAATATTGAGAATGCACCAAGTAATGTAAAAGCTGCAGTTATTATATTTCTATTCTTCATAATCAGATAATTTTTAAATTCAGTTCAAAGAAAAGAACCAAATCTAGAAGAAATTGGGAATGGAATTGATGTGCTCAATTTTAACAACTATTTAGTACTGCAACATAATTCCCATATCTTTCTAGAATTCTTTTATATTATTGATGCAAATAATGATGCCATGAAAATTCTAATTATAGAAGATGAACCCCAAATGCTACAGAATATGCGCCAAACGTTAGAGCGTGAACAGTATACTGTAGAAACGGCTTCTGATTATGAAACGGCAAAATCTAAAATTGGCATTTACGATTATGATTGTATTTTGTTGGATATCACCTTGCCCAATGGTAACGGACTGGAGTTGTTAAAACTTGTAAAACAACTTGGCAAAGATGATGGTGTAATCATTGTTTCGGCAAAAGATTCTTTAGATGATCGTATTAAGGGCCTTAATTTAGGAGCGGATGATTATTTGCCAAAACCCTTCCATATGGCCGAGTTACATGCACGTGTAAACGCCATAGTTCGTCGAAGAACTTTTGACGGTAATAAATTTATAGAAATCGGTAATGTAAACATTGATCCAGACAGTAGAAGCGTGCATATCAATGAAAATGAAGTAGTACTTAACAGAAAGGAATATGATGTACTGTGGTATATGGTAGCCAATAAAACAAGGCTGGTGACCAAGACCGCATTGGCAGAACATGTTTGGGGCGATCATATTGACCAAACCGATAGCTTCGACTTTATTTATTCGCAAATAAAGAATTTACGTAAAAAGCTGTCAGACGCAGCTGCCACAATTGAAATTGAAGCGGTTTATGGTGTGGGTTACAAATTACAGGTCTTATAAGCAGCAGGTACTATGAAACTTCTAAACCACACCACAAAATATTTTGCCTTACTACTCATAGTTCTTATTTCCGTTTGGGCGGTTATCTTCTATTTTGCCATGATAGATGAGGTGTACGACAGTTTAGATGATGGATTGGAAAACCAAAAAGAACTAATTATTGATGCGGTAAAAATAGATCCCAGTTTATTGCAGGATACGGAGTTTGGGGTAAACAACTATACCATTAAAAAGGTAGCTCCAGTTAGTCATGACATCAATAAGGATAGTTATCGCGATACTTTAATGTACATGCAGAATGAAGATGAGTTTGAGCCCATTAGAATGCTTGAAAGTACTTTTGTGCAAGATGACACCTATTATAAGATCCAGCTTATAACGTCTATGGTGGAAGAAGATGATCAGATAGAGAACCTGTTTACTTATTTGGTGGGGCTGTATTTGGCGTTGGTATTGAGTATTGTGGTCCTTAATAATTTGGTCTTGAAAAAGGTGTGGAAACCTTTCTACTCCTTAATTGATAAATTAAAAGGATTTAGAATTGAAAAAGATGAACCTATTCAGCAAGAGCCTACGGATATAGATGAGTTTAACCTACTGAACCAAAGTGTAGAAAAGTTAACCAAGAAGTCTCGCGATAGTTATATTGCACAAAAGGAGTTCATTGAAAATGCCGCACATGAGTTACAGACCCCGTTGGCCATTGCAATGAACAAACTAGAACTTCTACTGGAGAAAAATGAACTTACAGGGCATCAGACCCAAGAAATAGGGGGAGTTCTTGATAACCTCACCCGTTTAACACGCCTGAACAAGTCGCTATTATTACTATCTAAAATAGATAACCGTCAGTATTTGGAAGAGGAGGATATTGATTTTAATGCACTTATAGAGAAAGTCGCGGCAGATTTTTTAGATTTTGCGACCCATAAGAACATGCAGGTCAATGTAATATCTAATGCCAAAATCCGGTATACCATGAATACCGATTTGGCAATTATAATGGTCACCAACCTCATTAAAAATGCCATAATCCATGGCGAAGAAGGTAAGGAAGTAGCCATTGTAATTGATGAAAATAGTGTAACCATCAAAAATTATGGTAAAGAGAAAGCATTGGATTCTGGCGAATTATTTTCACGATTTAAAAAGGTTTCTGCAGATAGCCGTTCTACAGGGTTGGGTCTTGCCATTAGTAAAGCTATAGCTGATAAATACAACCTACAATTAAAGTATAGCTATAGCCGGCAACACCATTTTAGGATTCTATTTAAGGTAAAGGGTTAAGGTTTTTATAAAAAACGGATCAAAGCGCATTAGTTCCTATTTCTTTACAGATTTGAAGGCTATTTTTATATAAATAGTTTTAAATAAAGGAATTATGACAACTAAGAATGCAACATTGAATATGGCTAAAGTAAAATTTTGGACCATTACAGCCATTGTTTTAGGTATGGGTTTCCTTTTTATGAACTTTAGAGATTGGTTACCCTATGATAGTGCTAATAAGGCAGTATATGAAATTTCAGAAAGATGGGAGTTGCCGGCAGAATTACGGGAAGTTTCAGGTATTTCATGGGTAAGTGAACATCAAATAGCTGCAATACAAGATGAAGATGGTATTATTTATATCTATGATCTTGAGCAGAAAAAAGTAGTTGAGGAAATTGAATTTGGCAACGCAGGTGATTATGAAGGCCTTGCCGTAAAAGGAAACAATGCCTATGCGCTTGAAAGTGATGGTACAATAACCATTATTGAGAATTTTCAATATAAGGATAGAAAGGTTACTGAGTATAAAACCAGGTTTAATGAAAAGAACAACATGGAAAGTCTTTGGTTAGATTTATCCGCAAATCAACTATTGATGATCCCCAAAGACCGTGATATAGATGCTGATAATACAAAAGGTGTTTATGCCTTCTCATTAAGCGAGTTCACTATGGGTTATGATCCAGTAATGCAACTAGATATGGATGATGAGGTATTAAAACACTTTAGGGAGAAAAAGATTTATAATAATTTTAGACCATCTGATATTGCAATTCATCCCCAAACAAAAGAAATATACATGCTAGAAGGGGCTAAACCCAAACTATTGATATTGGATAAAAACGGAGTCGCAAAGAATGGGTATAGTTTAAGTAAGAAAGTATTTCCGCAACCAGAAGGCATTACTTTTAGCCCAGATGGAGATCTGTATATCTCAAGTGAAGGAAAAAAAGATGGTGTGGGCACCATCACAAAATTAAAATTGTTACTTTAATTATATGCCAAACAAAGAAGCCGATACATCTAAAAGTAAGCTGCCATTATATATCTCTATAGGTATTTTGGTGGCGTTGGTAATAGCTTATTTTGTAGTGCCCAGTGTACAAGATTTTTTAAATGAAGCATGGTCTGTTTTAACAAGTGATAATGAAGAGCGCATTCAGCAATGGGTATCTGGTTTTGGATGGTTTGGTCCGGTAGTACTGGTGTTGGCCATGGTAGCCCAACTCTTTCTTTTGGTAGTGCCCAGTATTTTGCTAATGGTTGTTTCGGTATTGGCATATGGTCCCGTTTGGGGCAGTGTAATCATCATTGTTTCCGTATTTGCCGCTTCTACGGTAGGTTACCTTATAGGTAGTTATTTTGGCGATGCATTCGTGAAGAAAATTATAGGAAAGAAATCTGAAAAAAAAGTAGCATCATTTTTAGATGACTATGGGTTTTGGGCCGTAATTATTACCAGGTTGAATCCCTTTTTGTCAAATGATGCCATAAGTTTTGTTGGTGGAGTTCTAAGTATGGGGTACTGGAGGTTCATGGGGGCAACGTTGGCAGGTATATTGCCATTGACCATATTCATAGCCGTTTTTGGTAAAAATATAGACAACTTAAAAATGGGGTTGCTATGGGGTTCATTAGTGAGCTTGCTGTTTTTTATAGCTTACGTTTGGTATGATAAAAAGAAGAAACCAAAAAGCAAGAAACTTAGCCAAGAGCATTCTTAATGTACCTAGCCATATAGTGTTTACGGTCTAGTACTTTTTCCGCAAAATTAAAGAGACTAAGACAACGGTCTAAATTCTGATTTTCGTAGCTGACTTTGTAATATGTATTGTTGTTCAAATAGTCGGTCAACGCCCGTAAGCCATGAATAAAGGGCATAAATACAGCACCAAGCGGAAGACTTTCCTTTTCGGCTGATGATAAAATGGGTCCGTTAGATGCCAGGCCGTCTACAAATGAAGTAAACAATGCTTCGTTAAATGTAATTAAGCTATGATCTTGCTCATCTTCGGCAGCAGTATTGACAATGGTTCTAATGGCATCACCAAAATCATAAAAGAAAAATCCCTGCATAATAGTGTCCAAATCAATTAGGCACAATGCTTTTTCAGAAGTTTTTGAGAAGAGAATATTATTAAGCTTTGTATCATTATGGCAAACTCTAGTGGGTAGGCTACCTGTATTTAAATGGGCAAGCTCGGTTATAAAATGCTGTGCTTTTTTGATAGCTTTATCGGCAACATTAAGCTTTTCTTTGGTAGCATTTTGCAAGGCTTGTTCAAACTCATCTTTTCTGTGAGACAGCTTATGAAAATTTGGCAGCGTGTCTTCAATAAGAGTTGTATCAATATGTTGTAACAGTTGATGAAACTTACCAATAATACGACCTGCCTCAAATGCGGTAGTTGGGTGGGTAGTGGTATTATACGTAGTACTGTTGGGAATAAAGGTCATCATTCGCCAAAACTCATCGTTTTGAACAAGATAATTTTTGTCGCTTCTCGTTTTTAGAAAAGTTATTTGTTCATAGTCATCAGCATTTAGAATGGGCAATGTAAATTGAATATTTGCCATTAAAATACCGGTATTTTTAAATACCTGTGTGTTGATTTTCTGAAGGATATACTGCTCACCATTAACCCCTTTTACTAAATAAGTGTCATTGATAAGTCCGTTATTAAGCGGTGTCCACTGGGTAGAATTACCGTTGAGGTTGAATTCAACCAGTATTTTTTTGATAGATGCCGAAGTCATTTATATGAAACAAGTTTAAGCATTTAAAGGTATAGAAAAAGGGGCTTTTGCGGTATAATAAATATACTTGTTTGATGATGAGTCGCGAATATTTAGTAAGAATATTCTTTAATTTATGCAGTTGGCCTAATAATAATACGATTTTGAAAATAAAGTAGTTAGTATCATAACCAATTATAATTCCCCCAAGAATGAACAAGATTAAAACCTGTTTAAAGGTGGCTGTATTATGTATTACTTCTACCTATGTACACGCCCAATGTGAAGTTTTTAAGAGTGAAATTAGCGATGTACAGCATTATATGCAGCAAGTGAGTCAGCTTTCAGATTCGCTGAGTACTTCTGCGGAAATTGCCGCTTTTGATGCTTCTTTGACCAAAGCAAGAAAGAACACTAAAACTGTAATGCTTTTAATGGGACAAGCGGTGAACGCTGCGGATGAGGCCGTAATTTTAGCATCTGAAGCGCAATACGATTCTGAAAGTTGCGGTTTGGCAGAAGCCATTAGCTATACCATAGATGCTGAAAAGCATGCTATAGATACGAGAGACTTTTCTGCAGAAGCTTTTGAAAATGTAAAGAGTGCCGCAAAAGCGCGTAACCTAGGAAATTTACAATATCATATGCGCATTGCGCAACGCTTAATAAAAGAGGCGCAAGAGTCTGCAGATGCTTCTGTTTACGCTGCGGATAATGCACATTACAGTTGTAGCCATGATCAGGATCACGCAAGTTTAGAGAAGTAATTTTACTTCTCTTTTTTGTTGACCAGCCCTTTGGTAAATTCATTTAAGGTTTCAACTTTTTCTTCAAAATCGCCCTTTATGGTTTTTCTAAATTCGTTGAGGTTTCTAACCAGGTCATCAATATTTTCCGGTATAACATCTTCAAAAAACTGTCGTAGCCTTTTGGCCGTGGTTGGGGATTTACCGTTTGTTGAAATCGCTACTTTCACATTCCCTTTGGTAACAATACCGCCCATGTAAAAATCACAGTATGGTGGGTTGTCCGCGACATTCACTAAAATTTGCCTTTCTCTACAATCATGATATACCTGTTCATTTACTGGTACGTTATCGGTAGTGGCAATGGCAATGTGTTTTCCTTTTAAAAATGATGCATCGTAAGTAGCATTATGCATCTTAATATTGAATTTATTGGCAAGTTCAATGGTTTCGTCCCTAAACATAGGTGCCACCATTTCTACTTGTGCATTAGGGCTAGACTTTAGAAGAAAAGTGAGTTTCTCTAGAGCCACATTGCCCCCACCAATTATTAAGATATGCAGGTTAGATACTTTTAAAAATATGGGATATAGCTCATTCCGTTCCATATGAAATTTTGTTTTCTTCTGTTTTGTAATTGATAGTAACACGTGTGCCCCTACCTATTTCTGAATTTATAAAAAGGCGTCCGTTGATATAATCTATACGTTCTTTCATAAAGAAAAGCCCCATGCCACCCTCACTATTGTTCTTTGGCAATTGAGCCAATAAAGTGTCATCAAAACCTTTTCCATCATCATCAATAACCACACTTAATATAGGATAAGAGTAATTTAAAGTAACCAAAATATAATTAGATTCGGCATACTTTATAGCATTGTTCACCGCTTCTTGTGTTACTCTATAAATGTTGGTTTCTGCCAAAGAATCAAATCTAATGTTGGCATCTGTCTTATTTTTGAAGAGAATGGTCTTACCGGTCAATTTAGACAGTTCGGCAGTCATTTTCTGTAATGCGGGAAAAATACCATGATCACCAAGTTCTGGTGGGGTAAGGTTAAAAGTAGCGGTTCTCACCCCTTTAATTAAATCTGATGTCAGTGCCTTTAAATAGGCGATTTTTTCTTTTGTCTTGGTCTTATCCTCAGTATCAATGGACTCAATATTGAACTTTAGAGCGGTCAACATTTGTCCAATACCATCATGAATATCTTTTGCAATACGTTTGCGTTCTTCTTCTTGTCCCTCTACGATTTGACTTGCCTGCAGTTTTTTCTGTTGCATACGCTCCTCAAAATTCTGCTGGGTCAATTCTTGTACTTTTAGCTGGTTTTCTTTTCGTTCTGTGATATCTGAACATAGAATTAAAATATCCTGTTCTAGAGTAGAATGGTGCATGGGAACAATAGACATGTCTAACCATATGGTTGCGCCTTTAGTGGTCACTACCTGCAACTCCTCTTTTCTAATGATATTTTTTCTGTTGATTTTTAGAACCTCTTTTAGATACGATTGCTGACCCTCTTCTACCGTTAGAATTTCTGAAATCGGCTTGTTTACCGGGGTGTTGGTGTGCCCTAATAGGTCAAGAAATTTTTTACTGATGAATACAATGCTACCATCTTTACGTATACTGGCAAACAACGCGGCATTGTCAATTACGAAATTAAGCTCTTGTAGTTCTTTTAGCGAGCGTTCTTTTTCGTCATATAGGCTTTGTATTTTTTCGAGCTGATTTTTAGATTCCGCATCTTTTCCTATTAAATGGCCAATGGTATTTTTAATTTGGATGGATAAGGGCCTGAAAATAACAAAGATTTCGAGCAGAAGAATCAGTAGCGAAAAAGCAAGTAGCCAATATTCTTTTCGTTTTAATTTTTGAAGCTGTTCGTTACTACGTGCATCATACTCATTAACAATTTGGTCCATGAGGTTTAAAAACTGCCGCTCATTATTTAATAAGGTGTCTAAATCTGCTTGCTCTACCGGTGCATTAATATTTTGTTGATGGGTGAATAATACATGTTCTATGGCATTGACCATGGCATTATGATGCGGATCAAGTTTTTTGAACAATGATTGTACTTTGGGGTCATCTTCATAAGGTAGGTTAAAGGAGGCATCACCTAAGTGAAGGCCCATATGGGAAACTTTCCAAATTTCTAGGGTTTTTGCAATTTCTGAAAGCACTAATTTTTTCTCCTCAGGGTTGTTCAGTGCTTTTAATAGCAAAGTCTCTTTAGTCAATTTTTGACTAAAGGCACGTTGCCTACCGGCAATGTTTATAAGTTGAGAATCGCCAGATTGTGCCTTTAAATGTAGTTGAATAAGTACTTGGGCAATAATTACCGTAAGCGCAATAGCTGCCAATGCCAATAGATACCATTTACGTATACGTATAAACGTAGCGGTGTCCAATGGTATGTTACGCTCGTTATGGTCCATAAAAAAGCAATCGTATATTAAATTAGGCGTTTAGGGCCTTGGTAATTAAGTCTAAAGAGAATTTAGAAAGGGGAAGTTTTAGAGCTGCTTCTTGACCCTTGGTTGACATTTTTCTCCATGTTTTTTGAAGAATATCAATAGTTTTGTCCTCTGGGTGTTTATGGGCAAAGGGTTCAAAATAGAACTCTAAAAAGACCAAACAAATAACATCTTCCAAAGTTTGGGTTTCTTCGTTTTTCTTTAGTTGTTTTTTTTGTAAAAGAAATTTGACATTGTCAATGGTTTCCTTGTCATAGCCTATATCTTCTAAAATAGAAGCGGCTTTTGTGGCATGGAACTTTTTTAATTCTTGTCTCCATCTCAAATACCCTTCACGGTTCATCTCGTAAGACTCCCTAGGAATTTCCCATCTACAGATATGTTGACATCTTGCGGTTAGGCGTAATGCTTCAGATGCATTGGGGTCAAAGGCATTTAGTCTTTCTGTCATGCGTATACCGTACAATACTTCTTTTGGGTAGGTAGTATCTTCAAAAACTTCGGTATTTGGATCTTGCTTATTGGCTTCGTCAAATTGTTGAAATGCTAGTAGTAATTTATCTGTGGTCGCCATAAGTCTTTTATTTACTCAAAGCTATTCAGAAAAGCCAACATACACAAAGTCCGACTCTATTTTTACAGGATATGTAGCAATGGGATCTAAAGTCCCGTTTAAATTTTCTCCGGTTTTTAAGGAAAATGTATTCTTGTGAAGTGGGCAGGCCACTTTAGCTTCCATATTTTCTTCACCGATCATACCTCTTGAAAGTACCATTTCCATTTTATGAGGACAAAGATTTTGGCAGGCGTACCAAGTACCTTCTCTTGTAAAATTGAATACGGCGATCTGTTTGTCCTTATATTTTATACAAGCTCCGCCATTCTTAGGAAATTTGGAAATTGGCGCGGCCTTGAACCAAACCTTAACATCACTGGCAGCTACACTTGCATACGTATTCAAAACAGATAAAGACATAATTTCGTTTTTTTGATTTTTAATAATTTTCTACACTTAGATGATTGCAATAATGGTTTATAAATAACCAACACCTGTCAACCATCAACCGTTACGCCCACTCCTTTGGCATTTTTTGTTCTCTTAAAGACACAAATTCAATATTGTTATCCGTTTCTTCAGAATTTACAAAGTGTGTATAGCGCTCTCTTATTTCTGGAGTTTCTACCGCTTCTTTCCATTCACATACATAAGAATCTACCAAGGCTTGCATTTCAGCATCCAATTCATCAACAATGCCCAAAGAGTCGTTGATAACAACGTTTTGTAAATAGGTAATACCACCTTCTAATTTCTCTAACCAAGGTGCGGTTCTTTGTAAAGGTTGTGCTGTTTTTATGTAGAACATTATAAAACGATCTACGTATTTGATGGCGGTTTCCTTGTCAACTTTTTCAGCAAGTAAAAGGGCATGTTTAGGCGTAGCACCACCATTACCACCTACATAAACGTTCCAACCACCTTCAACGGCAATGAATCCGAAGTCTTTGCCCCTTGCTTCTGCACATTCACGAATACAACCCGAAACACCACCTTTAAATTTATGAGGAGATCGTATGCCTTTGTATCGGTGTTCTATTTCAATAGCAAAACTTACGCTTTCATCCATACCATAGCGACACCATGTAGATCCCACACAACTTTTTACCGTACGTAAAGATTTTCCATAAGCTTGGCCCGTTTCAAATCCTTCGGCAATCAATTCTTCCCAAATAGGAGGTAATTCGTGCAGTTTTGCTCCAAACATATCTATGCGCTGGCCACCGGTAATTTTGGTGTAGAGGTCATATTTTTGAGCTATTCTTCCAATGGCCATTAATTGTTTAGGTGTAATCTCTCCGCCAGCAACCCTTGGTACAACAGAGTAGGTACCGTTACGTTGTATATTGGCCAAATAACGGTCATTACTATCCTGTATGGTTTCTTGCCTGTTGGCGGTTTCATTATATAGACTAGCAAATATTGCGGCAACTGCCGGCTTACATACCTCGCAACCATGCCCGGTACCTACTTCATCTAATAGGGTATCATAATCAGTAATTCCCTTTAATTTAGCAAGATCAAAAAGCTCTTGGCGAGAATAATCAAAATGTTCGCACAAGCGCTCTTTTACCGTTTTCCCTAAGGTCTTTAAGCTCTCCTTGATTAAATCTGCCACCATAGGTTTACACCCGCCACAACCTGTTGTTGCCTTTGTGGCTTTGGCTACATCTTTCATGGTTTCATTGCTATCTTCTAATACAGAACAGCAAACTTGGCCTTTGGTAACCGCTTCACAAGAACAAATAACTGCGGTATCGGGCAGGTCCATGGCACTACCAAAAGCAGAGCCGCCTTCACCTCTAGAACCAACGATCAGTTCTTCAGCGTTATCGGGCAGTGGCATATTGTTCAAATACATTTGGTGTAAAATGCTATAATCTTCTGCATCGCCCACCATTATTCCCCCTAAAAGGGTTTTACCGTCATGGCTTACGTTTATTCTTTTATAGATACCCTTTGTTTTGTTCTCGTAGATAATGGAAAGTCCTTTTTCCGCAGGCATGTAAGGAATACCGAAACTGGCAACATCAACACCTATTAATTTCAGTTTGGTAGACATATCTATTTCCGGTTTCATGACAACCTCGTTTTGCTCAAGAATTTGATTTACGGCCACCTCGGCCATTTCATAGCCCGGAGCCACTAAACCGTAGATCATTTGGTTGTATAACGCTACTTCACCAATGGCAAATATAGTTGGGTCAGAGGTTTGCATTTTATCGTTGACCACAATACCGCCACGAACGCCCATTTCTAGATTACAGGTTTTGCCCAATTCATCTCTTGGACGTATACCGGCGGAAATGACCAACATATCTACATCTAGTTTATCATCTTCGCCAAAGTCCATACCCGTTATGGCGCCGTTACCCATAATACTATTGGTAGCTTTTCCTGTATGTATGGCAATACCTATGGATTCTAATGTTAATTGTAGTACGTTACTACTTCTGGAATCTAGTTGTCTAGGCATTAATTTTGGAGCAAATTCAACCACATGCGGTTCTAGCCCCATGTCCATGACAGCTTTTCCTGCCTCTAGGCCAAGTAGTCCGCCACCAAGAATAGCCGCTTTACTGTTAGGTTTAGTTTTTTTAATTTCTTCGGCATATGCTAGCATTGCCTCTAGGTCTTCTATGGTTCTATAAACAAAGACACCTTTTTTCTCTACGCCTTGTATTGGAGGAACAAATGGAGCAGAACCCGTAGCCAATACCAGGTAGTCATATTTAAATTCTTTTTCACTGGCGGTAGTAATGGTCTTTTTACTTCTGTGGATATCGGTGACCCTTTCATTGACCACTAATTCTATATCATTATCCGCGTACCATTCCAAGGGCGACATTTCTAGAGCTTTGGCATCTCTATTTTCAAAGAATTCGCTTAAGTGAACCCTATCATATGCTGCGCGTGGTTCTTCACCAAAAACAATTAGTTTAAAATGTTTGCTTTCTTCCCTTGCGGCAAATTTTTCACAGAATTTGTATCCTACCATTCCGTTACCGACAACAATTATTGTTTTCATACCCATATTGTTTAGCTACTTAGCAATATTACGTATAAATACGTATATAAATACTGATTTTATGAAAATAATTACGTATTCTTGTTGAAGAATCGATAATTAATAATGCTAAATACTATGAAGATGGAATTAGAAAAAACGGCAAAAGTAAGTTTAGTAGGTGCGGGTCCAGGAGCTAAAGACCTAATAACTGTAAGGGGTTTGAAGGTTTTGAACCAAGCCGATATTATTTTGTACGATGCATTGATCAGTGATGATTTATTATCTGAAATACGTACTGATATACCTAAGATATTTACGGGTAAAAGATGTGGTCAACATTCGCATTCCCAAGATGAAATCAATGAATTAATAGTAAAATATGCCTTTGAATACGGTCATGTGGTACGTTTAAAAGGTGGCGATCCTTTTGTATTTGGCAGGGCAAATGAGGAAATAGAATATGTAGAGTCATTTGGCATACCTGTTAGTGTAGTTCCTGGAATTTCCAGTGCTATAGCTGTACCATCTAGTCAAGGTATACCGATGACCAAAAGAGGAATAAGTAGTAGTTTTTGGGTAATGACGGCAACAAAAAGAGATGGTACGTTTTCGCAAGATTTGCAATATGCAGCAAAATCTTCTGCCACTATGGTTGTTTTAATGGGCATTAGAAAACTTAATGAAATAGTGAAAGAAGTTAGTAAATATAGGGGTTCAATGACGCCTATTGCGGTAATTCAAAACGGAACTACCCAACATGAAAAATGTTATGTAGCTACTTTAGATACATTGAACAATAGTATAGGGGAGGTTGATGTTACCAAACCGGGCATTATTGTCATTGGAGACGTGGTAGCTGATCATCCATCATTTTTTGAAGAAGAAGTACAGCGTATTCTACACCATGCTATTTAATCAAATAAAGGAGATTTCACCTTTATAGTAGTCTAATAAAAGGTAAACGGCAAGGCATTTTAGTGGCAGAAATTACACTATTTCAATTTTTTTGAGCATTTAATTTAGAATCGAATAATTGTAACAGGCTCATTTCCTTAATTCCTCAAAAATACGTAGTAATTTAAAATTATATTAAAAACTACGTATAATTACGTATTATTTATAGTAGGTTTGTATGCATTCAATAACGCAATCTGCTATATTATGGAAAATCAATCTAAAAAGTCCACCACCTTAAATTTAACGAATATAAAGAGTTTACCCATTCGTACTTTTTGGATAACTTCAATTGCATTTTTCATTTGCTTTTTTGCATGGTTCGGTATTGTGCCCTTCATGCCGGATGTTGTTAAAGATTTAGGGTTGACTCCCGATCAAAAATGGAACTCAATTATATTGGCGGTTACAGGAACCGTTTTCGCTAGACTATTAATAGGAAAGCTTTGTGATAAATATGGTCCTAGGTTATGTTATACCTATTTATTGATACTAGGTGCCATTCCTGTAATCCTTATCGGTTTTGTGCAAACGCCGCTTCAATTTTTAATTTGCAGATTGTTTATTGGTTTTATAGGTGCTTCATTCGTAATCACCCAGTTTCATACATCTATCATGTTTGCACCCAATATTGTTGGTACCGCAAATGCAACTTCTGCCGGATGGGGTAATTTGGGTGGTGGTGCCAACCGTTTAGGTATGCCATTAATTGCTGCTGCAGTGGTAAGCTTTGGGGTTGCCGATGAAATTGCATGGAGATATTCAATGATCATTGCAGGTATCATTGCCATGCTAATGGGGCTTGTATATTATTTCTTTACCCAAGACACACCAGAAGGTAATTTTAAGGAATTAAAGGAGGCAGGTAAAATGCCGAAGCTAAAAAAAGATGAGGAATCGTTTTTAAGTGTTTTAAAAGATTATAGGGTGTGGATTCTTTTCATTGTATACGCAGCATCTTTTGGAATGGAACTTACGGTGTATGGTACCATGGATGATTACTTGCAAAACACCTTTGGGTTAACCAGGTCCACTGCGGGTAATTTAGTCCTTTCTTTTGCCCTGATGAATATATTTGCCCGAACCTTGGGCGGCTTTTTCGGAGACCGTTTCGGTAGATTAAAAGGCTTGCGCGGTAGGGTACTTTTCTTAACGGTCATATTGGCTTTAGAAGGAGTTATGCTCTCCGTTTTTTCAATGGCAACAAGCTTTGCCATGGGAATTATATTTTTAATTGCCTTTAGTTTAACGGTACAAATGGCAGAAGGGGCAACGTTTTCGGTAGTGCCTTTTATAAATAAAAAAGCTATTGGTTCTATCTCTGGTATTGTTGGTGCAGGTGGTAATGTAGGTGCTTTTTTGGCGGCATTATTATTAAAATCAAAATCCGCTATGGCAGAAACCAATGCCTTGGCAGCTAACGCTAATTTAGGTGAAGAAGCAATGAAGGCCGCTCAATCTGCTGCGGCATCGGGGGCTGTTTCAAGTGGGTATTTACTTATAGGTGGCTTTGTTATAGTTACGGCACTTGTTACGCTGGCCATTAAATTCTCCGCCGAAGATGAAAAACTAGTTAAGGAAGAATTACAAAAGGCAGATAAGTCCGTTATCAATTTATCGCCAAGTAGTATCTAAATTCATTTAGTTATGCGAGCAGGTGCTAATCATATATCAACGCGTATTTCCGATTCATCGGAGCTGCTAGATAGTGCCTGTGGATTATGCTCCAATGAAAATTGTCTTATTCAAAAGAACATTCATACTTCTAGTATTGGCAAACTTGTAAAGGCAAGAAAAGAAATAAAGTGTAAAAAAGGACAGCAATTTATTATGGAAGGAGCTTCGGTAACCGGACTCTTCTTTCTTTTAAGTGGTAAGGTCAAAGTTTTAAGGACCGGTCTACATGGTAAAGAACAAATTGTTCGTTTTGCATCTCCAGGTGAAATCATTGGGCATAGAGGTTTTGGCACAGAAGAGACTTATCCAATTAGTGCCATTGCTTTGGTAGATTGCACCTTATGTTATTTCTCAAAAGAGTTACTTCAAGAATCATTAAGGGAAACACCTGGTCTTACGTATGATTTTATGTTGTTTTATGCCAATGAACTTAATCGTAGTGAAATAAGGGTAAAATCCTTATCTCAAATGACGGTTCGTGAACGGGTTATAGACACACTATTATATATTGACCGCAAATTTGGACAGGTAAATGGGTATTCTTCACTTTTATTAAGCAGGAGAGAATATGCAGATTATGCGGGTACTACCGAGGAGCAGGTCATAAGAATGTTATCTATTCTTAAAAAAGAGGGCTTATTGATTACCAAAGGCAAAAGAATTGGTATTGCTGATATAGCATTGCTTAAAAAAGAAATCTCAGAGCACAATTTCTATTTGGATAGTTAATAGTACGTACTATCTAATCACACATACTTACGTAGTTATTCTCAATGTTCTCAGTATTTATATACTGCTGATAAATAGGTTGTTATTGGATAAAAACTGCTTTTTCGCAGTAAAGGATATGTGTTTTACAGGGTTAATTATATGGTGTAAAAAGAGGTTTAAACATACCTAATAGCATTAACAAAAGTATAGGATACGTATATATTTGCTTCAATAAGTATTAATACGTAGAAAACTAAATGATATGATTATGAAAAACATTTTTACTTCATCTATTTTAACCCTTTCCCTCGCTTTGGTGTTTACCGCTTGTGGAGATACAAAAAGTAAGAAAACCGAAGCGGTTACTGAAGAAGCTGTAACCTCAAAAACAAAAATGCTGGATATTGAAAAGCCACAGTTAACTTTTGGTTTTATAAAATTGACCGATATGGCACCATTGGCCATTGCAAAAGAAAAGGGCTTTTTTGAAGAGGAAGGACTTTTTGTTTCGGTAGAAGCACAATCTAATTGGAAAAATGTATTGGATCGTGTTATTGACGGTCAGTTAGATGGTTCGCATATGTTGGCGGGCCAGCCAATTGCTGCAGGCGCAGGTTTTGGTAGACAAGCAGAATTGGTTACTCCGTTCTCTATGGATTTAAATGGAAATGGAATTACGGTATCTAATGATGTTTGGTCAAAAATGAAACCAAATGTACCTGCAGATTCAGATGGTAAGCCAATTCATCCTATTAAGGCCGATGCATTAAAACCTGTAATTACCTCTTATAAAAATGAAGGGAAACCTTTTAAAATGGGAATGGTTTTCCCGGTATCTACCCATAATTACGAATTGCGTTATTGGTTGGCTGCAGCAGGTATTCACCCAGGTATGTATACTGCGGATAATGTACAAGGGCAAATAGATGCCGAGGTTTTACTTTCTGTTACTCCACCGCCACAAATGCCTGCTACATTGGAGTCCGGTACTATTTACGGATACTGTGTAGGTGAGCCATGGAATCAACAAGCGGTATTTAAAGGTATTGGTGTTCCGGTTACTACCAACTATGACATTTGGAAGAATAATCCTGAGAAAGTATTTGTAATGACCAAGCAGTTTGTAGAGCAGAACCCTAACACGGCAATTGCGGTTACAAAAGCATTGATCAGAGCGGGTAAATGGTTAGATGAGCCTTCTAATAGAGCAGAAGCGGTTGAGATTCTTTCTATGTCTCAATATGTAGGTGCACCAAAAGAAGTATTGGCAAATTCTATGACCGGTACTTTTGAATTCGAAAAAGGAGACAAGCGCGAAATGCCAGATTTCAATGTATTCTATAAGTACAACGCAACATACCCTTTCTATTCTGATGGTATTTGGTTCTTAACTCAAATGCGTAGATGGGGACAAATTCCAGAAGCTAAAACTACAGACTGGTACGCTAGTACTATTAAGGATATCTACAGACCTGACATTTGGAAAAAGGCTGCGGATCTTTTGGTTGCCGAAGGTCAAATACCTGCAACGGATATACCTGCAACAGATGGATACAAAGCCCCTACGGCAGATTTTATAGACGGTACCACCTATGATGCCAAAGATCCAATTGGGTATATCAATAGTTTTTCTATAGGTAACAAAGACAAAAAGTAAGCACATTTATTCATTGACTTTAAACAAATTATTATGGAGCAAGAAATGGTCTTAAAAAACGAAAAAAGCATGTCTGCAAGTTTTAAGCAGGTACTTTTAAAACTTACACCAAGTGTAAAAAAGGATGGCATTATAAAATCTATGAAGAATGCTGGGATAACACTTCTATCCATCTTATTGTTTATAGGTTTATGGCATATGGGATCTAAAGCCCTCTACAACAAAGAGGCAGATTACAAGGTAGAAAAAGCGTTGCAAGAACGGGGTGAAGAAGCTGCAGCGGCAGAGCGAGCTTGTATAGAGTCGGGTGACAGTAGTTGCCAACCCAACACCCTACCATCACCTACACAGGTTTGGGCATCTTTAAAATCTTTGGTCGCAGATCACCAAGTTATAAAAGCGGACAAGGCTGCCTTTGCGGAAAAATTGTCGGCTACCAATGAAAAATTAATTGCTCAGGGCAAAGATCCTATTGTTTATACGGGCAGGGCGTCATTTATAGATATAGTACTTACTAGTATTAAAACGGTATTTGCAGGTTTTCTATTGGCATTGTTGATTGCTGTGCCCATAGGTATCATAATAGGTCTTAGTCCATCTTTACGTAGTGCGTTCAACTGGTTTATCCAAGTTTTTAAACCAGTATCGCCCGTAGTATGGTACTTATTGGTTTTTATGATCGTAAAAACGTTGTACATAGGCGATAGTTCAGATAATGCCTTTGTAATTTCTTTTATCAGTGTTGGGTTATGTGCCATGTGGGCAACTTTGGTCAATACGGCAATGGGGGTATCATCTGTAGATAAAGATTATATCAATGTAGCCAAGGTATTGAAATTAGGCACGTTTCAAAAAGTTTTCAAAGTAATACTGCCATCATCGTTACCCTTAATTTTTACAGGTCTAAGAATTACCCTTTCTGTTGCTTGGATGGTTTTGATCGCCATTGAATTGCTTGCACAAAGTCAAGGTTTAGGTCTTTTCGTATGGGAAGAATTCCAGAATGGTGCCAACGACTCCAATTCAAAAATCATTGTGGCCATGTTTGTCATAGGTATCATTGGGTTTTTATTGGATAGGTTAATGTTGACCGTACAGAACATGGTTTCTTTCAACAAAAACGAGATGGCATAATTTATAAAAAGAAGAGCATGGCATACTTAGAACTAAATAATATATACAAAACCTATGGTGAAGGAGATGGAAGTACAGAAGTTCTGTCAAACATTAACCTTACCATGGATGAAGGAGAATTTGTTGCCATTGTAGGGTTTACGGGTAGCGGTAAGACCACCTTGGTAAATTTAATCAACGGTTTATTGCAGCCAACAAGCGGCGAAGTACTTTTTAAAGGTAAACCCGTAACCGATACCAGCCATGAACGTGGAGTTATTTTTCAAAACTATTCGCTATTACCATGGTTAACTGTTGGGCAAAATATTTACATGGCGGTAAAAGAAGCTTTTCCAAAAGAAAGCAAAGCAGATTTAATGAAAAGGGTAAAGGAGTATGTGGCTATGGTAAGTCTTAGTCCCGCAATCAATAAAAGACCTAAAGAGCTTTCTGGAGGAATGCGCCAAAGGGTGGCGGTTGCACGTGCCTTGGCCATGAACCCTGAGATGATCATTATGGACGAACCTTTAGGGGCTTTAGATGCTTTGACCAGAGGTAATCTGCAAGATGAGATCTTGAATATTTGGAGCCAGGACAAGCGTACGGCATTATTGATTACCAATGATGTTGATGAAGGTATTTACATGGCAGATAGAATAATACCTCTTAAGCCGGGACCAAATGCAACTTTGGGTCCGGAGTTTAAAATAGATATAGAAAGGCCAAGGGATAAAACGGCCATGAATGACAATCCTGTTTACAAGAAAACCAGAAATGCCATTATAGAATATCTAATGGATATAGGGGAAGAGAGAAAAACGGTATCTAATGTAGAATATAAATTGCCAGAGCTTACACCAAAAAGTTTTGTCGCTTAAAGAATTGGAAAATGAATACAATAGAACAATCTAACGAAGTATATTCAGAGAACGGCATTATCTACCCATCCAAGGTAATGCTAGATTTGGCCGACTTAAAAAAAGTGTACCCTACGCCAAAAGGGGACTACGTAGTTCTTGAAGATTTGAATTTACAGATCTTAAAAGAAGAATTCGTAACCATTATTGGACATTCAGGATGTGGTAAAACAACCATGCTTTCCATGATAGCAGGTCTTAATCCTATCTCTGGCGGTAATATTTCAGTTCTGGGAAATCCGGTAAAAGGTCCGGGTCCAGATAGGGGGGTTATTTTTCAATCTCCGAGCTTAATGCCTTGGATGACCGCACTTCAGAATGTCTTGTTAGGGGTCAACCAGGTTTTTCCTCAAGCCACTAAAGGACAGCGAGAAGACATTGCCAAATACTATTTGCACAAAGTAGGTCTTGAGAATGCCTTTCATAAAAAAGCATCAGAACTATCTCAAGGCATGCAACAACGTGTAGGTATTGCAAGAGCCTTTGCCATTAAACCAAAAGTATTGTTGTTAGATGAACCTTTTGGAATGCTAGACTCGTTGACCAGGGGGGAATTGCAAGATATTCTCATAGAAATTTGGAACAAGGAGAAAATTACGGCGGTCATGATTACCCATGATGTGGATGAGGCCATTTTTTTAGCTGATCGTGTTATTATGATGACCAGTGGGCCTAGGGCAAAAATTGGGGATATACTCTCCATTGACTTTGAACGGCCACGAACTCGCAAATCCGTATTGGAAAGCGACGATTATTATACCTACAGAAAACACTTAATAGATTTTCTTGAACACTAACCATTAACTAACTCAAAATTTTAATTAGAAAGATTATGAAAAAACAATACTTAATCATCACCCTATTATTACTAACGGCTAACGCCATATATGCACAATTTACACTAGATGGTCAGTTTAGACCAAGAACGGAATACAGACATGGCTTTGGTAGTTTAATACCAGATGCGGCAGATGCCGGATTCGCCATTTCTACACGTGCTCGTTTAAATGCCAAGTATGAATCTGAGGCATATCAGTTTTATCTAAGCCTACAAGATGTAATGGTTTGGGGTGAGAACAGACAAATTCTACCAGATGATCAAAACGATTCTTTTGCCGTATTTGAAGCGTGGGCGAATATTAATTTAGGAAAGGGTTGGTCTACTAAATTGGGCCGTCAAGTGATATCTTATGATGACCAACGAATATTTGGCGGGTTAGATTGGGCACAGCAAGGAAGAAACCATGATGCCGGACTATTAAAGTACAAGAAAGATAAATTTATCTTGGACATAGGTTTGGCCTTTAGTCAAGATTTTGACAACCCAACAGGTTTTCAGTCTGTAGGTACGGCATATAATACAGCAGGATTTTTTACCTATAAGACCATGCAATATGTATATGCAAAACAACAATGGGATGGTTTTTCGGCAAGTTTGTTAGCCCTGAACAATGGCTTTCAAAATTTTGATGATACGGACGCTGCAGACGGTGTAAGCAATTTGCAAACAATAGGTACACACTTAAATTTTAAGCAAGGAAAGTTCAATGCTAATGCCAATTTGTTTTTACAGACGGGAGAAAGACAAAACGAAGTAAAATCTAGTGCCTATTTATTAGGTTTGGAATTGGGTTATAAAGCAAGTGATAAAGTAGCTTTGGGTATTGGTACAGAAGTAATCAGTGGTAATAAAACGGATACTACGGACAAAACGGAAGCATTTTTTCCATTGTACGGTACCAACCATAAGTTCAACGGACTTATGGATTATTTCTACGTGGGTAACCATGCCAATTCTGTAGGTCTTTTTGATATTCATGCGAGTGCAAAATTCGATTTAGGCAAGCAGTCTAGCCTATTGGTAAAGGTGTTGAACTTTAATGGCGAGCAAGAATTACCAAGTGGCGAGAAATCATTGGGTACTGAAATTGATTTGGTATTTGCGAAAAAATTCAAAGGCTACGGTTTGGCAATCGGGTACTCTCAAATGTTCGCTGCAGATGGTATGTATGAACTTAAGGGAATTACAGAAGAACTAGCTGCCAGTAGCCAAAATTGGGCATGGGTACAGTTAACCATAAAGCCTCAATTTTTGAACACCAAAAAAGAATAGTATTTGTATTTAAATTAGTTTGGTTATACGGTCTATACAGCACTTTTTGTATAGACCGTATTTTTTTAAAATTATATGTAATTTAGCGGCATACGTATAATTACCTATATTTTGAGTGAAATAACAAGAATAGTATTGGCAGATGATCACGCTTTGGTAAGGGACGGTATACGTTCTTTATTGGAAACAGAGTCTGATCTACAAGTGATCGGTGAAGCGTCTAACGGTAAAGAGGCCATTGATTTGGTAGGGGAAGTAAATCCCGATATTTTGATCATTGATATTAGAATGCCCGTTATGAACGGTATTGATGCCGTTGCCGAATTGACGCAAAGCAAATCTTCGGTGAAAACTATAATCTTGTCAATGCATGATTCTGAAGAGTATATCTTGAAATCCATTAGCTCTGGAGCCAATGGTTATTTATTGAAAGATACTGATAAATCAGAGTTCATTAAAGCTATACATACCGTTAGGGAAGGTGGTAAATATTTTAGCGGAGATATTAGTAATGTATTGGTAAACAATCTTTTGGGCGGTAAAAATGAGATTATAAAAAAAGAAGAAACACCAAAAAAGACTGGTGAAAATGTTTTTGACCTCACCAATAAAGAATTAAAAGTGTTAGAGTTGGTACTCTCTGGCTTAACCAATCAGCAAATTTCCGAAAAGCTTCAGAATAGTAAGCGTACTATTGAAACGCATCGTTTTAATTTAATGCGTAAGATGGATGTGAAAAACCTCATTGACCTTTCTAAAAAATCGCAGAAGTATAATTTAATTTAATTTAATATCGTTTGTATTGTGCTACATTAGAGAGCTATAGCCTAAAACGGATATTATAAACCACATTTTTTCAAATAGAGCTGAGGTTTAATACTTTAACGGGTATTAGCTCTAGAATGCTATTCTTTGACTTATTCTCAGTATTTCTCCATTTTAATTTTGAATCACTAGTTTTTAGGCAAAACATTTATCATAAAAAAGTACGTATTTATACGTACTTTTTATAATTTGCAGTATACTTCTAAACCATTCTTTATCTCTGGTAAAATGAATAGTACTAAAACTCATAAAACAATATGTTCTTATTGCGGTGTAGGCTGTGGTATGTTGGTAGATGTTGATGCAAAAGGAACAATAAGTGTAGATGGTAACCCTGATTATCCTTCAAATAAGGGTATGCTCTGTACCAAAGGACGTAATCTAAATTACGTAGCGCAAGACACTACAGATAGAATTTTATATCCAGAGATGAAGTGGAGCCGCAATCACCCATTACAGCGTATTTCATGGGATACCGCCTTTGAACGTGCTGCGGCGGTTTTTAAGAGCATCATTGCCAAACATGGTCCAGATAGTGTAGGTTTTTATGTATCAGGTCAATGCTTAACAGAAGAATACTATCTAATAAACAAATTAACCAAAGGTTTTATAGGCACAAATAATATAGATACCAATTCTAGACTGTGCATGAGTTCTGCCGTAGTAGGTTATAAGAAAACTTTAGGGGAAGACTCCGTTCCAATTTGTTATGAGGATATAGAATTGGCAGATTGTTTTTTAATAGCAGGAGCAAATCCGGCTTGGTGCCATCCTATTTTATATAGAAGGTTGGAAAAGCATAAAGAAGAAAATCCACAGGTTAAAGTAATTGTCGTAGATCCTAGAAAAACCCAAACCTGTGCAGGGGCAGATTTACATTTGCAGATTTTACCGGGTACCGATGTAATTTTATTTAATGCCATTGCGCGTAGATTAATAGATAAAAGAAAAATAGATGTCGCCTTTATTAAAAAACACACTGCAAATTTTGAAGCGTGTAAAGAAATGGCTTATACACTAACGCTCAAAGAGGCGGCTAAAAAATGTGGTATTCCAGTAGCGGATATACGTAAAGCGGCAGAGTATATTGGCAATGCCAAAAAGTTCATTAGTATGTGGACCATGGGGCTGAACCAAAGTGTTATAGGTGTTGCTAAAAATGTCTCGTTATTAAACCTATCGTTATTAACAGGTCAAATAGGAAAACCTGGTTCTGGTCCGTTTTCATTGACAGGGCAACCAAATGCCATGGGGGGTAGAGAAGTTGGTGGTATGGCCAGTTTATTGGCAGCCCATAAAAACTTGGGCAACCCTAAGCATAGAAAAGAAGTGTCCGACTTTTGGGGAGGCGGAGAAATTCAGGCAGAACCAGGGTATACCGCTACAGAAATGTTCGATGCCTTGGATGAAGGAAAACTAAAGGCCATTTGGATCATCTGTACCAATCCTGCAGTTAGTATGCCCAATGTAAAAAAGGTAGAAAGAGCATTGAAAAAGGCAAAATTCGTGGTGGTACAAGACATATCACATAACTCGGAGACAACTAAATTTGCCGATCTCTTGCTACCTGCCGCAGGTTGGTTAGAAAAAGAAGGTACCATGACCAATTCTGAAAGAAGAATTAGTTATCTGCCAAAAGTAATAGATGCGCCAGGAGAGGCCTTACCAGATGCAGAGATTATTTGGCGTTTTGCACAAGCAATGGGCTATACAGGATTTGATTATGCAAATAGTAGTGAGGTCTATGATGAGCATTGTTTGCTTACCAAAGGCACGGAAATAGATATATCTGGTCTATATTATGAAAGGTTGATCAATGAGGGAAGTTTTCAATGGCCCGTACCGCACAAAACACATAAGGGGACACCTAGATTATTTACAGATCGTAAGTTCTTTACCAATGATAAAAAAGCACATTTTAATGCCCCATCAACACTTTATAACAAGTCAGAGGAAACGGATAACGAATATCCATTAATATTAAATTCAGGTAGGGTTCGCGATCAATGGCATACCCGTACCAAGACCGGTAAGGTTAAGAGGTTATTGACCCATATTCCACAACCTTATTTAGAAATGAATGCTGTTGATGCCTACTTAAGAAAAATTAAGGATGGAGATATTGCAGTGGTCAAAAGCAGACGTGGGCAAGTACAGGTGAAGGTACAGCTCAATTATGATATTAGAGAATCGGTAGTTTTTTTACCAATGCATTGGGGTAAAGTATTGAACAATGATTTTGGAAGGGCAAATAACCTGACCAACGATTTGGTAGACCCAATATCTAAAGAGCCGGATTTTAAATACTGTGCGGTTGAGGTCTCCAAATTTGTCAAAGAGAAGCAGAAGGTAGTAGTCGTAGGTGCCGGTGCCGCTGCATATCGTTTCATACAATCTTACAGAGAAAAAAATACAGAAGATGAACTTCATGTGTTTTCAAAGGAAAAAGACCCTTTTTATAATAGGGTTCTACTACCGGAATATGTTAGTGATGAACTTTCTTGGGAAGCTTTGGAAAAATTGAAGGAAGGTGAGTTGCAAAAGTTAGATGTCACCTTGCATTCCGGTATTTGTATTGACAATATCAATGCAGATGAAAAGACGATTTTAGATTCTTTGGGTAATGTGCATTCTTATGATCTGCTTATTATGGCAACGGGTAGTAGGGCATTTATCCCTAGTGATGTTCAAATAAAATTACCTGGTCGCTTTACCATGCGTGAAAGAGGCGATGCCGATAAGCTTAGAAAATATTTAGCGGAAACCGGTCTAAAGGCAAAAGATCAGAATGTGGTCATTGTAGGTGGCGGACTTTTAGGTTTGGAGCTTGCAGCGGCATTGAAAAAGATCAACATCAACATTAGCATTATTCAAAGGGCACCGCGTTTAATGGAACGTCAATTGGATAGTGTTGCAAGTAGGCTATTGGCGGAAGATGTGATGGAACGTGGCATAAACCTCTATTTTGATAATGAGGTAAGTACCGTTTTTGAGGATAAGGGCCAAAAACATAGTCTTTTAGTAAATCTAAAAACAGGTAGAACCATTCAATGTAATGCCATTGTGTATGCCATTGGTACTAGGCCCAATATAGAATTGGCAAAACAGACTGGGGTTCATACCCGTAGGGGAGTCGTTGTAAATTCATACTTACAAAGTAGCGACCCTTCTATTTTTGCACTCGGGGAAATAGCGGAATACAAAAATTCGTTGTTCGGAATTACGTCGGCAGCTGAACAACAAGCTGATATTGCGGCAAATTTTATTCTTGGCGATTTCAGCAGTATTTACAACGGGTCTGTTTTAATGAATATTTTAAAGTTCGAAAATTTAGATCTCTGCAGCATTGGCATGGTCAACTCACCGTTAGGGGATCCATCGTATGAAGAAATTATTCTAATGGATGTCAGCAAGCGCTTCTATAAGAAATGTATCGTAAAAGACGACACGCTTAAAGGTGCCATTTTAATGGGCGATAAAAATGAATTTGCAGAATTTAAAAGGCTCATAGAAGAGGAAATTGAACTCTCTGAAAAGCGGGATGAGCTGTTGCGTGGCGCTTCCACTTCAGTGCCATTAAAGGGTAAATTAGTCTGTTCCTGTAGTCAAGTGGGCGAGGGCAATGTTATTGATGCCATTAATGGCGGATGCTCCGAGTTCAACAAATTATGCTCAGAAACGGGTGCAGGTTTGGGCTGTGGTAGCTGTAAGCCAGAGATAAAGGAGTTATTACAAAAACAGCTGGTATTGGCTAATTAAAAATAGGACATTATGAACGATGATCTGCATAGAATATTGATCAAGGGAGGGGTTACTTCCCCGGGTGAATTAAAGGATATAATTACCATGCTAGAGTCTGCCGGTCTTACCAGTGTAAACTTTGGTTCTAGACAAGATATTTTATTTCCGTTGAAAGATGCCAAAGAAGAGCAATTGGAAAGTATTTCAAAATTCAATACTGATATCATTGCCAATAGATCGTATCAGAATATTGTAAGCTCTTACGTATCTGCAGATATTTTTGACATGACCCATTGGTTAAAGGGATCTACGTATTTATATATTTTAGAAGGTTTTGATTTTTTACCAAAACTCAAAATCAATATTACCGATCCTAAACAAAGGCTAGTGCCTATTTTTAGTGGCAATCTCAATTTTATAGCATCTGATCAAGAAGATTATTGGTATTTAAACATTAAACTTCCACACTGGAAATCATCTGCTTTTTATCCGGTTTTGATCTATAGTTGGGATATAAATTCCATTTCAAAGCAAATAGAGGAAATTCATGAAGACATTTCAGATATAGATGAGTTGTTCTTTGTAATGAACAAAAACTTGGAGACGAACAATAAAACCATGGAAAAGGAATTAAAGGTTGCTTTTCAGACCTTCCCGTACTATGAGGGTATGAACCGGTTGGGTACCGATCTTTATTGGTTGGGACTGTACTGGAGAAATAATAAATATGACCTATCGTTTTTAAAGGCATTCTGTGGTTTTTGTTTAGATAACAGTATTGGTAAAATCTGTATTACACCCTGGAAATCTTTTGTGGTTAAAGGAATTAAAAAATCAAGTAGACCAGAACTTGAAAGGTTTTTGGGCAAAAGGGGAATTAATGTTAGGCACTCTCAGTTAGAGATGAATTGGCACGTACCAATTGATGACGGTGAAGCCCTTGAGCTTAAAAAATATTTGGTCAGAAGTTTTGATCAAAATGATATTAGTACCTACGGTCTTACTTTTGGTATAAGCAATGAAGTGGGTAAGCGTTCGCACTTTGCCTCGGTGATTATTGAAAAGAACAGCTTGCCCACCATTGTTAAAGAGTTTGAAGTTCGCCCAACGTACAATGTGCTACATTTTGAACATTTTGATCCCAATAGTCAAAAGTATATTACCTACGCCCAGGATATTGATAAAATAGAACTGCCCGGTCTGTTAATGGAGTTGAGTAAGATGTATTTTGACCAACTAGGGCAAGTTGACGATTTGGAAAAAACTACAGATGTTGAGGTGGTTGAAACTAAACAGCAGTTATATCAATGTCAAGATTGCTTTACGGTATATGATGAATCTTTTGGAGATGAAGATTTCAATGTAGTTGCAGGCACAAAATTTCAAGATATAAGTGAGGCATATGAGTGCCCGGTCTGCTCCGCTCCTAAATCAAAGTTTAAGGAAGCCATGATACAAATGGGCTAATAACACTATATGGTTTTCTAGTTGCCCTATATTCAATAAGTTAGTGTATATTTAATGGAGGTAATAAATTCGCTTTTGGAGTTAAAACTTAAAAACGTGAAGCCATAATTTTGTGGTATTATTCTAAATAAACCAACACTCATGACCAGGGTAAATGTAAATGAAAGCCGTAAAGAACCGGTATTGGCCAAAGCATTAAAATTCACTATTGTAATTGCCGTTATCGGTATTATGTTATGTGTACTGTTTATGGCTTTTGGTATTTAAACTTTACAGTTATTGGAAAAACACCGTAATCAGCCTTATCAGTTTTCTACTATGGTTGCATTACAGGAAGTTCAAGTATGCGGTCTGGTCCGTAGAATTTTAAAGCAATACCGAACACGATTACCGATAATACCATACCTATCATAAAAATGGTATATGTCCATCTTAGAATGCGATACTTTCTTTCCAGGACCACACCCAGAAAATATAGGTCTTTAGTTAGAGAACTATATATATAATCCTTGTCCTTTATAAGTTCTTTCATAGCCCAATTGTACTGCTCTAGTTTCATTTTGTGAAAATTACCGAAGAACAATAAATTGACTTTTTTGGTGGTAACCTCTTCTTCTATAAACTGCCCAGTGGTTACGTTAGGTTTTGTGGCAATAATGGACATTACCATAGAAACTACACTAAAAACGATGAACAAAAAGGTAGGGTAAAATAAATAATCGTTTGTGGGGTTGTCTAATTTGGGCACCAAATTAGCGAGCGCCATAGATATGATAATGGCATTTACGGACAATAGAATGTTTGCCTTGGTGTCTGCAATGTCACTAAGTTTTAAATGATTTTGTAACGTAACCCTATACAATGTCTGTATTCCCCTATCTGGCAGTTCTCCTTTGAACTTAGCTTTTAAACTTTCTTTTTTTACGAGCTCTTTGTGCTTTTTTCTTGCTTTTATGAGTCTCTTAATATTTTTGTCTTTGCCCTCTTGCCAATTATTTATGGCATAATCTGTATAAAAGCGATGATTGGTACGTAAGAGTTTTATATTCTCTTCTCGCCAATCTGCCGTTGTAAAGCTTTGTTTGCCAATTAGTGCGAGTTCTTCACGTAAAAGCTCTGTAGTTGCAACAAAATTTTTAATATGAAAGTGTGATGAGTCTGCATCGCGAATTATTTTCTCTAATTCGTTTACTGGCTCGTAATTTTTTTTAGTGGCCATAATAAGGCTACAAACAACTTCAGAGAAAGAAACGGACATGTTATGTTTTGCCAAGAAATCTTTTACCAACAGGCAACTTTGCTCTTCGTGATCGGTGTAAGATTTTGTGTAGCCCAGATCATGAAACCAGGCGGCAACCAATAATTGTTCACTTTCTTCGTCTGAAATATTTTCTCCTTCGATCAATTCTTTAGTACTCTCTACAACACGTTGGGTGTGCCTAAGATTATGATATAAAAATCTTGGGTCAATATTGCCGGTCAAGAGATCTGTGGCAAATACTTCGGCTTTTGAAACTATTGTAGACATAAGTTTAATGAAAAAGGTAATACTTTAGAAATGTACAAAAATTATCTGCTTATGTTAAATTGATAGACCAAAACCAACCTGAATAAGATTACTTTCCTTAGAATTAAAATATCCAATATTAAACGTAAGAGCCTTTAAGCTGCTGATCCAAAAACCGCCGCCTTGGGAAGTATGCCAAACATTTGAACTTTCATTGGGCATCCATACCCTACCATAATCAAACCCACCATACATACCAATGGTCACAGGAGATACAGCGGTGATGTAACGCTTTAGTTTCAGTTTAAGATCTGAAGATTGGTAGAAATAAGACTTGCCGGTAAAACGTTCATCCCTAAATCCTCTAAGTCCGTTACCACCACCAATAGAGGGTGTATGGTAAAAATATACATCATTGTAATCAAAAAGTCCTTTGTATTCCGCAGTAGTACTAAATACAAGGTTTCCCTTATGTTCTAATTTATGGTCAAAACCTACTTTTAAAGAAGCATAACCAAACTTGTTGTCATTATTAGCGATATTCATTTTATAACCAGCGGAGAAGCCAAAGTAAATTGCTTTTGATGGAAAATCACCTGCGTCATCACGATCATATTCCCCCGTCAATTCTAGCCCTCCGTAGTTTTGGGTTTCAAATATTTCATTATTAAGATTGTTGCTATTGAACAATCTGTTTGGGTTGTCATCTACCTTAAACGACTCAAATAACCCTCTTATACGAAGGCTGTAATATGCTAAACCGGCACTTGCCTTGAACATTCTAATTCTGCCTCTATAATAATCTCTATCAAGGGCATCTTCATTGTTTACAGTTTCGTTACCAAAGCCAAAAAAGTTCTTTACATAACGATCATTGGCAAAGTAGGCACTTGTTTCAAAATTCCATCCGGGGAAAACACTTCCGTAAATACCGGAGTAAGACAGTTCAGCAGCTTTAAAATTAAAGTAGTAATTGGCACTAATGCTATGCTGTTGTCTAAATGAATTGCCATCTATTCCTTTTTGGGTATAGGTGTTTGATGCTCCTAGAAAAAAACCATCGTCCGTTCTAAACCCTAATGTGGGCACCAATACATTGGTATTAGGCTCAAAATATCTAAAATGAAAAGTGTTCGTCTTATAATTATCGGTTAATAGGGTTTTAGGTTTTTGATCTTGAATATCAATCTTTTCATGTTCCCAATCGTACAATTTTACTTTTTTCTTATTGCCTATGGTGTAAGTATCGTCACCATAACCTCCAATTATTCTTAATTTGGTTTTAGGGTTTTCTTCACCTTCAACAACAAAAACATCATCATCACCTAAACCATAAATCCAGACTTCTTTCGTTAAACTATCATTGAATGTTCTTGAGTAGACCAATTCATTTTTTTCATCACTTAGAATACGTTTTACCACAACCTTGGTCTCACCATTTTTCATTCTGGTCATGGTAAAGATGTCGTCTTTTTCGGTACCGAGTACGGCTACAATTTTATTAAGGTAATTTGCATACGCTTCAGCGGTTTTAGGCAATGTTTCTAGTCGTTGTTTTAAACTTTGCTTAATATATTCTGAAGTTTCATCTTGCACCGCTAAGGGCAAACGTTTAAAGGCTTTTTCTATAACCTCTGCCGTCATTCCATCTTGTATGGCTCTTGCCTCTTCTACCCATGCCTCTGGTCCGTAGCTAGTGGCCAATGTTCTATCTAGTCTATTACCGGAAAGGTTCAGCCATTTTACATTATCTACATCCTCATCATAGGTTTCCCAATTTCTTGTACCGGGAACAAACCACTGTACAAAAGAGATTACTTTACCATCGAACCTTGGGAATGCATTGTCCCTATCTCTTGGAACGGGCATAAACTCTTTCTCACCATCCGGACTTTCATATTCGATCCACCTCCATTGATCTTGGTGACGGTCCCAATCGCCAATAAGCATATCGAAAATTCTAGCTCTAATAAAGCTCTTTTCATCTACCCCATAAGACTCATCGCTCTTTATTTTTTCTAACATATCCGTAGTACTTTCATAGTCTACCACTTCGCCGGAATTTTCATGGATCGTTCTTCTATAGCCCTTATAATGTGCTTGTTCTTCAGACGGTCTACGCTCTATATAATATAATTCATCACCATAGTTTTCATTGAATTGTTTAAGGCTGTCTTGCTTTGGAACATAAAACAAATCTGTATCAGAATGGTTTATTCCTACGGATTTAGCTAAAGGATTAATGACCAGCTGCATGTATGGGTGGGCAGTGGTAAAGAAATCTGAAATTGCTTTTTCTGCCCAAGTATCTTGATAATCTTGCGTATTATACGATATGCCCGGAAGCTTGAATTTTAAAAACTTAAGCGCGCTTTTCTTTAATGATCTCATGGCATATTGTTTGCCGTTTGCATCTTCTAAACGAAGGGAGAAAGATTGGTGTCCGCCTCCTTCTTTAACAACCGAGAGACCTCCGTAAAGGGTGTCTAATTGAACTATGGGGGCTTCTACAGGCTGACCATAATAGTTACGATAACGCTCTCCCCACAAAAATTTATAAAATCCACTTTTATTGTAATCCTTTGGGTCGTCCAAGATGTTGGTCTCTTCTATTTCCTTACCATTTGCCGTAAATTGATCAAATTCTTTTTCTGTTTCTTTTTTAGAAAGGACATTAAAGGTCTTGCTAGATGAAAGGTCGTTTTCAGAAACAAACGTTACTTTAGAACTACCATCTTTAAAATAGTCTAGCCTTGCAAAGCCACGCTCGCCATACACATATTCACCATGATAATCAATAGAACCACCTATGGCGGTAATTCTACCAGCTGTTAATTTGGCAGCACTTTTTTCTCCTAAAGAGCCACTTACTATTTGGTGAATGCCACCACCTTCCAATAATTGCAGACTTTCTTCATGACCGGAAATCAAGGTAATTCTATCATTGGCCTGTGCCAAGGCACTTACTGCAATACGTAGATAATTATATCTTCTGGAATTTACATGTTCAGGATCAAACGCACCCAAGTCCATCACGGCATTTTTAATAGTACCCACTAACGGTAGCGGTGTAGCGTGATCTTTAACCGTTGTTTTACCAGCGTAGGTGCCGTTGGTAAATACGGGGTGATGCATAGCTATGACAATGTTCTTGCCTTGGCCATCGCCTATGTACCCTTCCAGCTCCTCCATAAATCGTCTACGGGTAATAATATCAGAGCACTTTTTGTTGATATCTTCAATTCTGGACCAGTTGGATACAAACCATTTCGAATCCACTAAAATAAGATCAAGGTCGTCATTTATGACCTTGTGTTCTATAGGACAACCATTATTTGGAAGTACAGCAGTGTTTTGTCGTTCAATATCCTTCAGATAGTTTTCTACTTTTTCTATCTTGTTTAGCTTATAACTTTTCCATTCGTTGTTACCAGGCAAGAATATGGTTTCTCCCTTAAAATTAGATGAAAGATCTAATTGTTGTTGAATAAAAAGGCTATCGATCAGCCAATTATTGGTTTCGGGAGATATATTATCACCCGTAAAGACCAACGTACTATTTTCTGTAGCTAGATCTAGCTCTTCTTTAAAGCGCTGTAAAAGTGCATTGTTAGGTACCGAAGATGCATTGCCCAGACCGCCTGCAATGTAGAAGGTATGGGTGATATCATTTGTATTTTCCACAGTTGAGTCACTGTGAATATTGCTTTGCTCTTTGTATGTTGCGCAAGAAGATATAAACAGTAAAGCAATTAGAATACTAAAAGGTTTTACGGTCAAATAATTTGCCCAAGAATGGTATGGTGGGTTGGTCATATAAATGTTTAAGTTGATACTGGTCTAAGAGGTTTTTTTAATTGGTAAAAAACACGTTTGAAACAATGATCCCAATTATGAGAATGACCAAAAATGATATTAAAATGGTTACGCCCAGTTTTGTTTTTTTGTTTTTCTGAAGGATAAATTCCCTGGTTTCTTCTTCGGGTTCTTTTACGAACTTTGTCTCTTTTGTATTCTCTTTCATGTTTTTATTTTTTAATGTATACTGTTTTTTTGTTAACGAATTCCAATATGCCTTCCCTAGACAGTTCTCTACCATAACCTGAAGCTTTTGTACCTCCAAATGGTAATCTAGGGTCAGATTTCACCATGTCATTGATAAAGAATGCTCCATCTGGAATTTGTGATATCATATCCATGGCGCTATCTATATCTTGGGTAAATAACATGCTACCCAGTCCAAATCTAGAATTGGTCGCTAATTGTATTGCCTCTTCTCTATTTGCCACTTTGGTAATAGCAGCTACAGGACCAAAAGTTTCTTCTTTGAACACTGGCATTTCTTTGGTGACATTGGTAAGTATGGTAGGTGAAAAATAAGCGCCATTTCTTTCATTGCCCAGAATAACTTCTGCACCCATATCAATGGAATTCTGTACTTGTTTTTGAAGTTCTTCAGCCAAATCTTCCCGCGCCATAACACCGATAAAAGTATCTTTATCCATTGGGTCACCTGTTTTAAAAGATTTAATTTCTGCGGTGAACTTTTCTATGAAGTCATCATAAATATCAGCACATACAATGAACCTTTTTGCGGCAATACAACTTTGTCCCGTATTCTGCATACGTGCAGTGGCCATTGTTGATATGTATTGGTCCAGATCAGCATCTTCCCATATAATACATGCATTGTTCCCACCAAGTTCCAGGACAGATTTTTTAAGATTTTCACCTGCTGTACGGGCAATAGACCTACCTGCTTTCTCACTTCCGGTGAGGGTGACGGCCTTAATACCTTCGTGGGCAATAAGTTTTTCTATTTCTTCATGACCTGATTTTAAACTTTGAAAACACCCTTCTGGATATCCGGCATCTAAAAACAATTGCTCTATGGCCAGAGAACATCCCGTAACGTTTTTTGCATGTTTCAATAAAGCGGTGTTACCAGCGGTCAATGTAGGTGCTGCAAACCTTAACACTTGCCAAAATGGATAATTCCAGGGCATAACGGCTAAAATGCATCCTAAGGGATCATGACTAATAAAACTTTCATCTGCATCCGTATCAATAAGCTCATCGGCTAAAAGGTCTTCGGCATTTAAAGCATAAAAATCACAGACCCAAGCGCATTTTTCAATTTCGGCAACGCCTTGTGATATCGGCTTGCCCATTTCTTGGCTCATTAGCTTTGCGTATTCCTCTTTACGTTCTATAAGCAACTCGGCCACATTGGTCAACAATTGACATCTATCTTCAATTTCCATGTTGGACCATGATGTTTGGATTTCCAATGCTTTCTTCAACTTAGAATGTATAGACTTGCTATCATCTAAAGTATAAGTAGCTATGGTATCGCCAGTGTATGGGTTTTTTAAATCGTATTCATTCATAACTGCAAATTTAGGTCTAAGGGGTTGTGTGTATTAATTCGTTCCATATTATTCTTAACCCTTTAAGTTAGGTATTGTTACGGTCAATATTATAAGGTTTTGAGTTAAGTAATTGTATAGGTATTAAAGAACTTTGTTGAAGATGATAGCTAGACCGCTATTATTGAATAAAAGAAACGTTTAATCTAAAATTTAAAATATGAACAATAGTGGAAATACATTATTAGCAATTATTGCAGGTTCTGCCATTGGTGCAGCCTTAGGAATTCTTTATGCACCGGATAAGGGTGAGAATACAAGAAGATTAATTGCAGATCAAGCAGCATCTACAAGAGATAATTTTACAGAAAGTGCTTTAGATCTAAAGAACAGAGTAGTTTCAAAAATGTCTGATGAAAGAGAGACTTTAGATACCAGGGTAGAATCTTTGGTTTCTGATATAAGTTATAAAACCGAAGATGTTATTTCAACATTGGAGAAAAAATTGGCCGAGTTGAAGACCAAAAATAAGAAACTGCAGAAAACAGTATAAATGGGAGTAATTGATTCACTTAACGAAACGTCTAATAAAGCTATTGATGTAGGAGAGGTTTATTATAAAAAAACCCAAGAATACTACAGGCTAAAAGTGTTTCAACAATTAACTATGACCACTGGTATGCTGCTGAAAACAGCTGTATTTGGTGGTCTTGGTTTTATGGCACTTGTTTTTATTACGGTTGCCGGTGTTGTGTACTTGGCAAAGATCATTGATAGTATGGTAGGCGCATGTCTAATTGCCGGTGCTTTCTTTATCCTTTTATTGATATTGGCCTATTTATTTAGGAGCAAAATTGATAATCTGTTGGTGAAAAAGCTGTCGGTCAAATTCTTTAATTAAATAGAGCTATGTATAAAAATTTTGAGGAAGTAGAGTTTCATTTAAAGCGCTTGAAGTTAGAGCGTGAAATTGCTTTAGAAGAACTTAAGGGCATAAAGAATGACGTAAAACAAGATTTGAGTCCGTACAACTGGGTTTCCACTGCAATCTCCGCTGCCAAAAAATTTGGAATGCTTTATTTGGTACGTAAAGTGGTCAAATAAAATATAACCATTTAAAAAGCATAAAAAAAGCACCTTATTTAATGAGGTGCTTTTTTTATGTGTAATGTTTGTTGATGTTATTCTTTGGTCCAAGCATCTAACATCCAACTTACTTTTTCGATTTCGCCAATGTATCCACCGATCATATCAATGGTTCCTTCATCGCCACCAGCTTCTGCAACTTTAACAACCTTGCTCATTTGCTTTAATAAGGTCTCATGCTGATCAAGTATATTTTTTACCATTTCGGTATCAGAGATCAGGGAAGACGTTTCTTTGATGGACGACATTTCAAAATATTTTGAAAATTCACTGGTTGGGTTATCTCTTAGCGTTAAAATACGTTCAGCTATTTCATCAATTTTTATTCTAGCGTCTGTATACAGCTCTTCAAACTTAATGTGTAGGTCAAAAAAGTTTTTACCGGACACATTCCAGTGATAGCCTCTTAAGTTTTGATAGTAGAGATTGTAATCTGCCAACAGCGTATTTAATTCATTGACAATTGGCTTAATATCCTTTGATTTTATATCTAAGTAGCTCATAAAAATTTGTTTAATTGTTTAGTACAAAATTAATCATGTTAACGGTAGGGTGTTGACCCAGAAAGCTTAATGATCAACACTTTAACCTTTTTTAACGTTAGTAGTGTTATTAGGATTTTACAAGGGGCTTTAGGTTAATGTATGAATAGTTTATTTCACCAACATGTTCATACTCGGTAGAGTTTTGTTTTAAGGAACCCCAATCAAATTGATCATCCAAATTATTCTCTTTGTAAAAATTGGTCAAACCTTCGGTAAATAACAAATACTCGTTCATTCTTACCTTATTCTTTAAAAGCTTGTGGGCAATGATAAGGTCTTCGCCAAACAGCTTAATGCTGTTGCCAACCTTGGTCAATGCTATTTCTTTTCCATAATGCAGGATTATTTTAAGACCTAATATTTCCGGTATGGAAGCGGCATCTTTGTTTTTCTTATATTTTTCTCTCAACGCATCCAATTCCTTGTAGAATTCAGTGTAGAATATTCTACACTGTTCAATGAGTGCTTGTAATGACGGCATTTCTCCGGTCTTAAAAAAGAGTACGGCATCGCCTTCAATTTCAGAAACTTTTAATCCGATTTTATTCGTGTAGATGATTTGGTTTAAAAGCGCAGGAATAATTTTTGAACTTAGCTCAAAATCCGTTTCGCTCATAAATTCGGTAAAGCCACTAATGTCTGGTATACAAATTAACATGGGTGATCCTTTCATAAGCGGCAGTATAAAGATATTGGGGCAAGGTAGAGAACTTCTATTATCAAAAAGACCTCGTTTCATAAAAATGATATCACAATCCAACTAGCAAGTGAAAAGTCATTTAGGCTATAAAACAGTTTTTTTGGGCACTAAAAAGATGATCCCATTAATTATTTTTGTTTCATGATACATTAAAAAGTATAAACAAAAAATTGATACCTTTCACTTTACTTCTCTAAAATGAATTATTCAGAACTATTGGCTAGTGAGCCCCATGATATTGCTGCACATATGCAATTAAAATATGTAGATAGAGAAGCCTTGACCATACAAAGGGTGAAAGAAAAAGACAAGTTTCTGTATTTGCTGAAGAATAAACCTTTACAAAAAGAAACTGAACTAAAAAGGATAAAAAAGTTAGTAATTCCACCTGCCTGGCAAGAAGTTAAAATAGCATCGATAGCCAACGCACATTTACAAGCAGTGGGCTATGACTTAAAACATAGATTGCAATATAGGTATCATGAACTTTGGCTAAGGGTAAGAAACCGTACCAAGTTTTTAAGAATGCACCATTTTGGGCAGGCATTGCCCAGTATACGCAAACAGGTAGATGAAGATCTACAATTACAAGGCTGGCCAAAAGATAAGGTGCTAGCACTTATAGTTAGGTTAATGGAAGAAACGCATATTCGAATAGGCAATCAACAATATGCCAAAAGAAACAAGACCTATGGGTTGTCTACGCTTAGAAATAAGCATTTAAAAACCAGTAAGAACAACTTAAAGTTTGAGTTTACAGGTAAAAAGGGCAAAAAACATAGCATAACTCTTAACAATAAACGTTTACGTAGGTTGGTACTTCAATGCGAGGAGATACCGGGTTGGAATCTTTTTCAATTTTTTGACGAAGACGGAATTAAAACCAATGTAGATAGTGGTATGGTCAATGAGTATCTACAAGAAATAAGCGGAGACCTGTTTACTGCAAAGGACTTTAGAACTTGGTCTGGCACCATTATCTTTTTTGAGTCATTGCTAGAGAATGCACCAACCAATGATGAAACCCAAATTAAAAAGAATGTAATCAAGGCTTTTGACGCCACGGCCAAAGCTCTTGGTAATACCAGAAATGTTTGTAAGAAGTATTATGTGCACCCATATGTGGTAAGCACCTATGAAAATGGAGGGTTAAAAAAGGTATTTCAGAATTTGGAGAAACAGTCCTCGTCAGCATATCAAACAGCGGCAGAGAAAGCATTGATAAAATTAATTTCGGATTTTAATCCGTTATTGAATTTGTCCAAAAAGAATTAGGGTATTTCAATTTAATCGGCGCGTTCAACCTCGCTCTCACTTTTTAGAACGTAATCTCCATCATCTTGTTTTATATATAGTGCTTTATCGTCACTACTGCCATTTCTGGTAACCTCATTTCCTTTTATGGTCTTTGTAGTTTTAGATGTATACGTTTCTTCAACAGTACCTTCTGCAGTACCATTACCCCATGACCATTTTACTACCGTACCTTTTCTAATCATACCTATTTATTGTTGTTTGTGCATTTCCATCACTTCTAGTTTTTTGGAGAACCAGTGATGGAAATTACCTTTTTCAGGGGCACAAACACGAGAACTAAAATTTGATACTGCAATTTCTATATTATTTGAAATTATTGTGTGAAATGCCGCATTTATTTTTTGCTCTAAACACCTGAATATTAACCCAATTCAAAGGAGTCAATGCTTCTTTTTTTAAGGATAAAAAGAACCGATGATCACGTATATATTTGATATCAAAACAATACGATGATAGATTTTGTTATAGGGATATCGATAATGATAGGTCTAGGTTATCTAGGTTTTTTGGTAAGCGAATATTTGATCGATAATACTGTTGATGATTTGGGCAAAACCCAAAGAGATGAGTTTTGCGAAATTGATTTAGATCATATGTTGATGTATTCCGATCAAAGCAAAGCGAAAGATTTGAACGAGCTAAAAAGAAAATTACAAGATTTTAAAAACAGAAATAAATTTTACAAGATGTAATAGTGATCAACATCTTTAAAAAAGAGGTCACGTAATTAAAACTATATAAAATGAGTACATATACAGAAGAAGTTGGAAATAAATTAAATGAGTTGTTGGAGAAAACCTATGATGCCGAGAAAGGCTTTAAAAAAGCGGCCGAAAACATTGAGAACCCTCAATTAAAGGCGTTTTTTGAATCAAAGGCAAAACAACGCTATGATTTTGGTCATGAGTTAAAGACAGAAATTATGTCATTTGGTCAGAAAGTTGATAAAGGTGATAGCATTACCGGTAAAGCACACAGAGCTTGGATGGACGTTAAAGCCTTATTTTCACTTGATAATGCAGAATCTATGTTAGAAGAAGCTATTAGAGGTGAAAAAGCAGCTATTGAAGAGTATGAAGATGTATTGGAAGATACCTCCTTACCGTCTACCACGGCTACAATTTTAAGAAGTCAAAAAGAGGCGATCAAAAATGGTTTGTCCAATATTAAAATTTTAGAAGACGCACGATAAACAATAGTGTTTAAACTAATGAAAGAGGCTTATTTAAGCCTCTTTTTTTTGGATTGTATGCAAGAATTTAAGGAGTACATAAACTTATTTTTAATGCGTCATCATTTTTAGTTTCTGCAATAAGAGATCCTTGCTAAATAACTGAACTTTATGTCTAAAGCAAAAGATTGATATGTATTTTAAAATTTCGAATACAGCAAAGATGAAGGAGATAGAGCGAGACGTAAATGCTTTGTTCAAATATCCCAATTTATATACCCCCCAAGTGGTTATCAGCGGTCTAACGGAAGTGTCTATACCCATAGTTACCATGGATGAGCCAAACACAATATCTTTAGCTATCTGGGGTCTATTGCCCAGTAGTTTTAATGAAGATTGGGAGCTTTTTCAAAAACTGAACAATACACTCAATATACCCACCCATAAGATGGATACTGAAATCTGGTATCATGATTCTTTTCTGAACAGAAGGTGTATAATACCCGTTACGGGTTTCTTTACATCAGTACTAAGAAATGGAGAAATTTATCCGTACCACGTTAGTAGAACAAACGGTGAAATATTATACCTGGCAGGTATTTACACCATCTTGGACGATGGGTTTTTAACATGTTCGTTACTTACGGGACCACTGGAAGAAGTGGTTATAGACTATCAGAATTTAGTGGATTACATGCCTAGCATTATAGACCATGAAGATAAACAAGAATGGCTATCTGGTGATACTTCAGTAGAACAAGCTAAAGCACTATTAAGACCACCGCATAGAACAGATCTTGCGGTAAGACCGATCGCTAAAAGTCTTTTCAATCAAGACATATCATACGATAGTATGCTCAACTCTTGCGAGTATCCTGAAAATTAACGTATAGATGAGTTTTTGTTCTTTATATGCTTTCTATACTCGGTTGGTAGTATATCATATGCTTCAAAGAAAATTTTAGAGAAATAACTTCTACTTTTAATACCTATGGCATAGACTATTTCTGAAACGGAGAGATCGGAATTTTTTAGGTAATTCTTAGAAATTTCAAGCTTTAAAGATCGTACATACTCATTGACCGTTTTTGAATATAAAATTTTAAAACCTAATTGTAATTTTTTAGGGCTTAGTCCAGACTCTTCACTTAAGGTGGTAATTGATATATTCTCGGATATATTTTCAATAATATAAGTGGTCAATTTGTGAATTTTTAGAATATCCTCTTTAGAAATAGCTTCAGGTAAATTCATATTTTCTTCAAAATTTTTATGTTCTAATAATTGTAGAGATAGTATAAGATAGACCCTACCCTCTAGTGATAAGGATCTTAGCATGCCGTTGTCAATATCTATGTTGTTGAGCAATTTTATTTCTTCCGCAATTCTTAGACTATAACTACCACCGTGCTGAAAAGCGGTGTTGCATTCATTGTCATTGAAAATTGAAACCAATAATTGATTTAATTGCGAAATGTCATTGTTCTTCTTTTGTAGATACTCTTGACGTTCTACCCGTATAAAATTGATTTTTAAATGCTCACCTTTTGGAAATAGAAATGTTTTTTTGGCATTTCTTTTATGGGAGATAATCGTATTTTGAAACTGCTTAAGCCTATTGAAAGCATCGGTGTAGTTTTCGCTATACTCAAAATAGCCTTTTGTAATAAAAATGAATTCAATTGGCGATAGTTCATCGGTATCAAACACAATTTTTACATCTTCGTTAAGCTTAATATCACAATCAATTAGAGATAGGCCCCAATTAAAATCAATGGTTCTCAGCGTACCTTTTCCTGTCCTATTATTGAAGGTTATGATTTTTTCGCCCCAGTCACCTTTAAGTTTACCCTGCAAACACGTTTGTATCTGGGTAAAAATGTTTTCTGACTTAGTACTATTTATAATCAACTCCCTCATTGTTTTATCATTGGTATACACTGGTAATTGTATACTACAAAACAACTGTAAAAACGAGAATTAGGTTAACACTTTTGAAATGTTAATTGACACAAATGGGTACTTTTAATTTTGTATGAAATGTTAAAAAATGAATGAAAGCAACTTTGATTAAATTTAAAAAGCATACCTAAATAGCAGTGGTATCATCTTTTTTCTTGGTAGCTTCTAATTTTTGCATATACTGTTTTGGCGACATCGAATATCGTTCTTTAAATAATTTAGAAAAGTAACTTCTAGAGGTAATACCAATTCTATAAGTAATTTCAGTAATGTTCAATTGAGTACTTTCCATTAAATGCCTGGCTTTTTCCATGCGTTTGTTTTGCAAATATTCTTTGACCGAAAGTCCAAATAAGCTTTGAAAACCGTTTTGTAGTGTATTTTGATTTAAGCCTACTTTTTTTGAAAGTGTTAAAACATCTGGTGCCTGGTCTAAACTTTCATCTATAATATTTGCGGCGTGTTCTATTTTAACAACGGTAGACTGTCTAAGAATTGTTCTTTTTTCGCTTGGGGAGGCGTCATCTACATATTGCCTTAGATGGTGCGCCAGTATTTCATAGCATTTGCCTTCAATAAATACACTTTTTGTAAAACCTTGATCTTCCGTTTGGTTGATTTCCTCAATACATTTTGCAATATCAAGGCTATAATGGGCTTTGTGAAAAAAAAGGTTAATACCGTTAACATCTCTAAACAGACCCTCTAGGTCTTCGTTCATTTCCGGTAAAAAAGACTCAATTTTTTCTTCGAACAATTTTCTATTGATCTCTAGGATAAAAAAGCAAACAGGTTCTTTGGCTTTAAGTGTAAGTACATTTCCGTATTTACTGTTACAAGAAAAAATGGCACTTTCTAAATGCTTTATTTCTGTTAGTTTTTCTTGGCCTTCAAACTCATGCCAAATACTCTTTTCCCTATTAAATACAATTTCCAATGGCTGCACTAAAGATTGATTAAGCACAAACCGGGTGTCTTTCTTAAGGGTAATATCAACATCTAAAATGCCCACACCATGAGAAAAACTAATTGCTTTTATATGACCGGTACCAGCCTCTTTAGGGATATCCATACAAATTTCATTGTTCTCTTCCCTATAATCAACATCTAATCTGTGGGCAATATCCTTTACGACATCAACCACGTTCAACTCCTTAAACTCTTTTTTTGTACCCATACTAATTGGATTATGTGTACAAGATAAGTCAATTTACGAAAGGATATTTGGCTTAATAAGGTTTTAGATTAACACAAAAATTTAGGTAATGAATTATATGTTAGTCAATTAGCCATATTGTTTGGATGAGTTAAGATTTAATTTTTTACAACCAAGCAAAACAGGGTATTAGTGTCATTTTTGTACCAACAATAATGAGATACTGTTTAGAGCATTTCATTATGAACAATCAAAATATTAACCTAATTATTAAAATCTATATTATGAAGAAGTCACTATTAATGTTCTTATTTGCTATTATGACTGTGAGCGTTGCAACCAGTTGTAGAGAAGAAAAATCAGCAGGAGAAAAAATGGAAGAAGGTATTGAAGATGTTGGTGATGGTATTGAAGACGGTGCAGAAGAAGTTGAAGATGCGGTAGAAGATGCTACTGACGACAACTAGTATAAAAATTGCTATGAAATTTAAAGCCAGATAGATTTTCTATCTGGCTTTTTTATGTTTGGCCTATAGGCTATTCTTTTTTGCCATTGCTGGTAAGTACATCTACCAGGCCATCTTGTAGGTTTATCCACAAATAATTGAAAAACGATTTATGTTGTGTGCGTTCAACGGAAATTGTACCATACCTAAAACCGTTTTCATCAGCTTTTGAGCCATCGTTAACAAATAAATTACCAATAAAGGAAAGCACTTTTTTTACACCGTTTCTTTCTTTGTTCAACAACTGAAATTTAAAATCTTCATATCGCATTTTGATGTCTCCGCTAGAGGTGTATTCATCACCCGATATGGTAAAATAGAGTTGTTCAATGGTTCCGGTAGTTTGGGTTCTTAAGTTGGGTACAAGAAAATCGTTTAGCTTTTCAGTATAAAAATTTGAAAGCTTGCCAGATATTAAAAAAGAATCATGTGGATCGTTCACGTTGAAATTCCAATCTAAGTGCAGTGCACCGGCATCCATTAAATGAGCGTTTAGCTTAATGTTTACTGTATTGTTAACTGTTGTCAAATTGGATAGATTATTTATATCTGCATTTAAATTGGTAAAACGTAAAGCACCCGCTTTTACATTATTGGGTGCATCTTCTTTATAAACAATTGTTCCTTGCTGAATTAAAATGGCATCTATTGCTATTATAAAGGGTAGTCTTCTTAACAGTGTACCGTAAAGAGGCTTTGTACTAAAATCTTCCAATGGAGACTTATCCCTATAAATTTCTAGGTTGGGCTCTATGAGTTTTACTTCTTTGAAATTAATTTGAAGTGAATCTTTGTTGGCCACATAATTGTGATCGTTGATAGAAATAGCCGGAATTGTTAAGCTTACATGATCTCTCTCATAGGTAATTTGCTTACTGAGTTCTGCTTTAGAATATTTGGTTAAAAGAGAAATATCAGTCATGTCTATAGAAGAATTGTTCATCACTAAAGAGGTCATTTGCAGATTTTCGTATTCCCCAAGGGGAGCTTTAAATTGCGCTATTTCTATTTGATAATTAGAAAATGTAAACGGAACATATTTGGTAATTGTCTCGGGGTCGGTAGCTACATCTTTTAAATGAAGACCTAAAGATGCTACTGAAATGAGTTCAACTTCTTCATCAGCGTCCCAAATTTCCACAACACCAGATTCGAACTTTAATTCTTCAACAAAAATTTCTTTCAGGAGATTAATGGGATTGCTTTTGTTGGCAACTACGTTGTTAGGGTCTTTTGGGCAAGTTTTAAAATGAAGATGAGGTGTTGACAGTGTCAAGGTTTTTATATGAACAGACTTTTGAAAAAGTATTTTCCAGTAACTAAATCCTTCAATGGAAAGCTCGTTGGCATTTACTCTTATTTCGCACGAAGAGGTTTGCTTGCCTAAACTGACTACGGCAACGTCGGTAAAAGCAATGTTGCCCTCTAATAGGTTTATTGCAAGTTTATCATATGAAAAATTAATGTGATCGGGTACTTTTCGCTCTAAAAAACTGATAATTTCATGCTTCATTTTCCATTCGGCAAGCATATAACCACCTATGGAGAAAATGAGAATAACAACTAGCCATTTTAAAATCTTTGACATAAGGTAAAAGTTAGAGCGTAACAAAAGGTAAAGTACCTATTTGTTGAGAAGTAGATTCTAAAATGGGATTTAGGACCTTGTTACTTATAAGGCTTTTCTATACCCGCGCTGTCAGGGTCCATATATTGCTTAAAATCCGATGCGCTGGTAAGTTCTATGAAATCTTTTCCTTTAATGACAATGGCATTTTTTAAAAGACTAGGTTTTTTATCTAAAATTTTCAACCAACCATCATCATCTAAATTAACGGTTTTATCGCCATACTCATCCTTAAAATCCGGGTGGTCGGTATTTACCAATTCAGAGATGGTCTTGCCTAGGCCATCTGCCAGCTCTGCCCATTGGGTGCCGGTGACATTTGTCTTAGAGATATCTATTGTTAAATGTTCTTTACCAGAAGATTCCACGTAAGCGTTCAATTGCTTACCAATTGAATTTTCTGAACTGTAATAAAGGGTTATCTGTTTTTTATCCATAGCAATTACTCCCATCACTTTTTTTTAAAAGTACTCACAACCACAGGGAGTAATTAACTCGTTTAAAACTAAAAATATCTTGAAAGGTTAAATAGGGGTAACACCGTGCGATTTTATAGTATATTGTTAATAAACAATTTATAAGGTGGTGAATACTTTTTTTTGGGTTGCATATATAGCGGTAACGCTGTGGAGTATCGTCAATATTATTTTCAATGGATCAAGGGCAACTAAGATGATTAGTTGGTCTTTGTCTGTTATAATATTTCCTTTTTTGGGTCCGCTGTTATACTATTTGTTCGGTATTAACAGAAGAAAATTCAAGCTGTTTAAATTAAAACAAACAGAGAAAAGACGATTATATTCTGAAACCTATAAAGAGTTGGAGGGCGGTGAACAAAGCGTTCATGATTTTGATGACTACAAGAGAGATAAATTAGCATCACTAATAAGAAAGAACAGTTATTTTGCTCCTTATGAAGGTAATGAGGTAACCTTGCTCAATAGTGGAGAAGAAGCCTTTGGAGCCATATTCAAAGCCATTAAGGGGGCTAAGAAATTCATACACATCCAATACTATATTTTAGAAGATGGAATGTTGTTAGACAAGTTTTATGAACTGTTCAAAGAGAAGGTAAAAGAAGGTGTAGAAATTAGAATGTTGTATGATTCTTTTGGTAGCAATTCAATGCGGGGTAAAAGAGTACAGCGATTTAAGGATATTGGGGTCAAAGCATTTTCTACGATGCCCATTCGTTTTGGAAACCTCTTGTTTACCCTTAACTATAGAAATCACAGAAAAATTGTAATTATAGACGGTAACGTTGGTTTTACCGGTGGTTTCAATGTGTCCGATAAGTATATGAAGCCAGTGTCAGAGCTGGGAATATGGCAAGATTTGCATGTACAGATCAAAGGACCGGCAGTAAATAGCTTGCAGCGTGTTTTTGTAAAGGATTATCATTTTGCGGGTAAAGAAGAATTGTTGTTACAGGATAAATATTTTCCCAAAGTAGACTCTTCTGGCAAAACGGTTGCGCAGATTATTTCAAGCGGACCAGATTCTAGATACCCTGCAATTATGCAGCAATATTTGGCAATGATCAATATAGCCACCAAGAGTATTTGCATTGCCAACCCTTATTTTATCCCTGGTGAGCCGGTCTTGGAAGCCATAAGAATTGCGGCATTGAGCGGAATACAGGTCACATTGTTGACCCCAAAGATTTCAGATTCATTGTTGGCACAATACAGTATGTTCTCCACTTTTGAAGCATTGCTTGAAGTGGGCGCCAATATATATTTAAGACCGGATTTTTCTCATAGCAAGGTCATTATTATTGATGGGGAAATAGTATCGGTAGGCTCAGGTAATTTTGATTACAGAAGTTTTGAGCACAATTTTGAGACCAATGCTATTTTATACGATAAAGAAAAAGCTTCTGAAATAGAGAAGTTGTTCGAGTCGCATTGCACCGATGAGGTTAAAGTTGACCTTGAGGAGTTTAAAAAAAGATCCCCATTTAGTAAATTTTTAGAAGGGCTTGCCAAATTCTTTAGTCCACTATTATGATTACACCAGAATCCGTTAAAAAATTAAACTATTTAATCTTATTTATATTCAGTTTCCCTATGGTTGCATCTGCACAACATATAATTCCAGAAGTAATAACCCAAGAAGCAAAAATTGCGCTTTCCCATTATCCGGAACTTACAGATGTTGCTATTGAATTTAAGTTCAAGAAGAACATTAAAAAGTCTACCATGCAAGCACAACCTTCTTTTTGGAGTGTTTTTAAATCAAAGAAAAACAGGTCATATAAAATATTGATAAGCGAAAGAATAAAAATTGCCGATTCTGTGTATTATACCAAAGACATTCCGTCAGAAATTATGATCGGATGGTTGGGTCACGAACTTGGGCATGTGATGGATTATCAACAGCGCAGTGGGTTGAATTTAATTGGATTTGGGTTTAAATATATAACCTCTAAAAATTATATACGTGAAGCAGAACGCCGTGCAGATTCTTATGCGGTAAACCACGGTATGGAAACCTATATACTTGCTACAAAAGAGTTCATTTTAAAGAAAGCTGGCTTAACCCAAAAATATGTGGATAGAATTAAGAATTTCTATCTATCCCCAGAAGAAATAATGCTTTTGGTAGAAGAGAGAGACGCCGCACTTAAAGAATAAGATAATAGGCTTTATTGATGTTTTTTAACGAAAGCTTCCCACTCGGCAAACTTTTCCTCTTTCATAACTCGCTCCATTTTTACTTGTCCGCCTTTCTTTTTGTTACTATCGTTCCAACCGTAAAAAACTTCTGGATTTACCGTGAATACTTTCACTCCTTTCAAAGCTTTAGACCTGGCAACCTTGTAATTTTTATTGGCAGCTTTTAATGATTCGTCAAGTTTTTCCGCAATCTTTTCAGGGTTTTGAGTAGTGGTAGTGCCTAGGTACCATGTATGGTAAAAACCATCTTCGTACTTTTTTGCACAAAGGGTGTATTCCGGCACTTCAATGTCAAAAGTTTCCATGATATCTTGTAGCGCATCATCCAATTTATTGACAGATAACTGTGAACCCACGGTGTTTAAGAAAAATTTGGTGCGCCCCGTAATTTTTATTTCGGCACGTTCCACATCTGTAAATTCTATGGTATCTCCAATTAGGTAACGCCAAGCACCGCTGACCGTACTGATAATGAGCACGTAGTTCTGTCCTTTTTCAACTTCAGAAAGAGTTAATGATGGTGCATCTTGAGCAAGAGAACCATCTTCAAGAATATAATCTGGATCAAAAGGAACAAACTCAAAGTAAATACCATTGTCGGTCACCAACTTCATGGCGTCGGTTTCTGGTCTTGCTTGAAAAGCAATAAACCCTTCAGATGCCAAATAGGTATCAATTACCGTAACGGGTTTGCCCATTAAGGCGTTAAAACTCTTTTCGTAGGGACCAAAAGCCACTCCACCAGATGTGTAGACCTGTAGATTGGGCCATATTTCGTGAATGTTGTTAAGGTTGTGTTTTTTAATGACCTCCTTCAGCATTAGTTCTATCCAAGAAGGAATTCCGCTTAACGCTCCAATGTCCCAGTCCGCAGCCTTTTCTGCAATCTTTGCAACACGTTCGTCCCAATCATCAATTTGGGCAATTTCCTTTCCAGGTTTATAATAACCACTAAACCATGACGGAATGTTACTGGCACTAATACCACTGATTTCACCTTCTAAATGATCATCGTTTTCAACCAAATCCGTAGAACTGCCCAGCATTAAAATGCCGGTTTCAAAGAAATCTGCCGGAAGATCGAAGTTTGAAATGGCCAGCACCTGCTTTATACCTGCTTGTCTTATGGCATCTATCATGGCATCTGTTACGGGAATACGTTTACTTGTTTTTCCAGTAGTACCGGAACTCAGTGCAAAATAATCGGGACTACCCGGCCATGTGACATCGGTTTGTCCCTCATGTAATTTATGCCACCAAGCATCATTGATTTGATTATAATCAAAATAAGGAACAGCATTACGAAATGCCTGTTGAGGGTTGTTACTCTCTAGAATATCTTCAAATGCATACGCTTTACCAAAAGAAGTGTCTTTTGCCGTTTCCAATAGGTTTTGAAGCACAGCCTTTTGATCTTCAATAGGGTTGTCTTCACCGGTAATTTTATCGGTAACATTGATAACTCCTTTAATAAGGTTTCCTATGATATTCATGAGCCAAAAGTGTTTCTAGATTAATGGCTATAAAGGTAGGTCTGGGTAGAGATAAAGATTAACCCTAATCTGAAATATGTGGACTTTATTAAGCTTTATCTGAGAATAAGCAAGATTTAACTAAGCATAATAAGCACGGCACCTACAGCGGTCAACACCAAAATCATTTTTCTGAAAAATGTTTCTTTAATGTATTTAATAAATTTGACCCCTACGAAGAAACCCAATAGAATGCCAGGCAAGAGCATCAAGTTTAATTGTAACGACTCTACGGAAATGGTTTTCCAAACAAAAAAGTGAAAGGGTAGTTTAATAATGTTTATGATCAAGAACAACCAAGCCGCAGTGCCAATAAAATGGTTTTTAGGTAGGCGCATGGCTAAAAAATAAATATTGGAAAAAGCTCCCGCCAAATTTCCCACCATGGTGGTAATACCTGCAATGGTACCAATAGATCCTGCAAACGACCAATGTGAAGGAACGTTCTTGTCTTTTTTACGGTCCCAATAGAACATCATACCTACGGTAATGATGATGATGGTGGCCATTGCTATTTTAAAAAACTTCTCAGGCAGCCCATTACCAACAAACACCCCTATTAAAAGTCCGACCAACATCCATGGCAATACTTTAAAAACATATTTCCATTGGGTGTATTTATTATAGTAGATAACGGAAAAAATATCGGCGAGAACCAGTAACGGTACTACCATACCCGTGGATTGTCTTGCGCCAAATGCCAACGCCATGATCGTAACGTTTAAAACGGCAATGCCTTTTATTCCCGCTTTGGATAATCCTATGATAAAGGTGGCTATAGAAGCAAGAATCCAGGCCGTTGGGGTAATTTCAGAAGTTATTGATAGTAGCACGTAGTACGTTTAGCGTATTAGATATAAAAATGTCCTAAAATAATATATCTTTAACAATCAACCTAAAACCAACTTATGGAACTCAGTACATTAGACTATGCATTTATTATAGTTTTCTTCTCTCTTGTCTTAGGAATAGGAGTATATGTGTCAAAGAAATCAGGCAAAAACTCTTCAGAATTTTTTCTATCGGGCCGTACAATGCCATGGTGGTTACTTGGTCTTTCAATGGTAGCGACGACATTTTCAACGGATACCCCCAATTTGGTAACAGATATTGTTCGTACTAACGGAGTTTCGGGGAACTGGGTGTGGTGGTGTTTTTTGATTACCGGTATGTTGACCGTTTTCGTTTATGCCAAACTTTGGCGTAAATCTAACGTAAATACAGATTTAGAGTTTTATGAAATGCGCTATGGTGGTAAGCCTGCGAGTTTTTTAAGAAAGTTCAGGGCGGTTTATTTGGGCGTTATCTTTAACGTGATTACCATGTCTGCGGTAACCTTGGCAGCAATTAAAATAGGTAGTATAATGCTAGGTCTAGAACCATGGCAAACCGTGGTCAGTGCAGGTCTTATAACGGTTACCTTTAGTGCCTTAGGCGGATTTAAAGGTGTGGTATATACAGATTTCCTTTTGTTTTTTGTTGCCATGGCCGGTGCCATAGGAGCAGCATATTATTTAGTGAATATTCCTGAAGTTGGAGGAATTGAAGCTTTAATGGCGAATGAAAATGTAACAGAGAAACTGAACATATTGCCAGATTTCAGTAACAAGAAAGCATTGATTACCTTGTTTATAATACCGCTGGCCGTTCAGTGGTGGAGTTCTTGGTACCCAGGTGCTGAGCCAGGCGGTGGTGGTTATATTGCACAACGTATGTTGGCGGCAAAAGATGAGAACCATGCTATTGGGGCAACCTTCTTTTTTAATATTATGCACTACGCATTAAGACCTTGGCCATGGATTTTAGTGGCATTGGCTTCTATAGTAGTTTATCCAGATTTGGCGAGCATACAAGAAGCTTTCCCTAATGTAACGGCAGATAAATTAGGTCATGATTTAGCGTATTCGGCAATGTTGACCAAACTACCAAGCGGATTGTTAGGAGTTGTTTTAGCATCTTTGGTGGCGGCCTACATGAGTACCATTAGTACCCAATTGAACTGGGGCTCTTCATACATTGTTTATGATTTTTATAAACAACAGATTAATCCTAATGCATCTGAAAAGCGATTGGTGGCGGTAGGTAGAATTTCAACCGTAGTATTAATGATATTCAGTGCGGCACTGGCATTATTGCTACAAAACGCATTACAGCTGTTCGATGTGCTATTGGCATTCGGAGCAGGTACAGGGCTGATTTTTATACTTAGATGGTTCTGGTGGAGGATTAATGCATGGAGTGAGATTACGGCAATGTTTGCATCGGGTATTATTTCTATCATCTTAAAATTAACTCCCGTTGGTGCATATTTATTTGCTACCGAAACAGGTTTGTTGCCAGATTGGTCAGAGTATATATTTATAGTAGTGGTAACGACCATTATTTGGTTGATCGCTACATTTATGACGCAGCCAGAGTCTAATGAAACGTTGAGAAGCTTCTACAGAAAAATACAACCAGGTGGACCGGGTTGGTCCAAAGTAGTTGATGAAGCAAAAACCGATGCAGTGGAAATTGTAAAGGATAAGGAAAAGTGGAGTGTACCTGCAGGGGTAACCGCAATGTTATTAGGTGTATTATTGATTTATTCGATCATGTTCGCTACCGGATATTGGATCTATGGTAGAACTACCCAAGCAATCGTATTAACGGTTGTTTCAATAATAGCAGGTGTATTGCTGGTAAAAGCATGGAATCGCTTAAAAGGCAATATTTTATAAGATCAGCATGAAGAAGGACAGAATTGTTTCGGTCGACATCTTTAGAGGAGCTACCATATTATTAATGGTATTGGTAAATACACCAGGAACATGGTCAAATGTGTACGGGCCTTTTTTACATGCAGATTGGCACGGTTATACACCAACAGATTTGGTTTTTCCGTTCTTCTTGTTCATTGTTGGTACATCAATAGCCTTTTCCTATAAGAACAGAATTGTTGATGCAAAAGCATATAAAAAAATTGCGATCCGGGCATTGAAGTTAATTGCTTTGGGTCTTTTCTTAGGGGCATTTTTAATTCATTACCCATTCTTTAAAAATTTCAGTGACATTAGATTTCCTGGGGTATTGCAACGTATAGGAGTGGTATTCTTTTTAACAGCTATTTTGTTTATTAACCTAAGTTGGAAAAAACTAATTTGGGTAACGGCGGTATTACTAATAGGATATTGGTTGTTAATGACGTTCGTTCCTGTAGAAGGAGTGACATCCACCTTGGAAAGAGCACCCAATAATTTGGCAAACTGGATAGATGTAAAAGTTTTTGGTACGCATAACTATAAGGCAGATTACGATCCAGAAGGCTTGTTAAGTACAGTACCAGCTATTGCCAGTTCTTTATTAGGGGTATTTACAGGATTGATACTAACCGCTAAGCAAGAAAAGAAAGCCACTATTCTAATGGGCATAGGCGGCAGCTTCTTGATCATAGGGCATATGTGGGATTTAGTGTTTCCTATTAACAAAGCACTATGGACAAGCAGTTTTGTATTGGTCACTGCAGGTTGGGCAAACCTTATTTTGGCACTTATATATTACCTGACAGATGTAAAGAAAATTGAATTTGGATCTATATTCAGATATGCAGGAGCAAATGCTATTGTAATATATTTTCTTTCTAGCTTCATTAGCAAGGTGATGGGTCAAATACAAGTGGGCGACACCTCATTACACGGTTGGTTGTTTCAAAAAGTATATGTCCATGACTTTCTTGCACTAGAAACTTCATCCTTATTATATGGGCTAAGTGTAGTACTGTTCTATAGTCTTGTGGGCTATATCCTATATCAGAAAAAGATATTTATAAAGGTGTAGCAATAGGCTTACTTAATCATCAATTTTGCTACGTACTTGCCAATAACATCAAATTCCAAGTTTACAATGGTGCCCGGTTTATAGGTGTTAAACCTAGTGTGTTCGTAGGTGTAAGGTATAATGGCAACTTCAAAAGTATTCTTGCCAGAATTAACTACGGTTAAGCTTGTACCATCTATAGTAATAGAACCTTTTTCAATAGTGGGGTTACCAGTTGCCGCATCATAGGTGAAAGAGAAAATCCAGCTTCCACTATCTTCTCGAACACTTGTACATTCCCCGGTCTGATCTACATGGCCTTGAACAATATGCCCATCTAACCTGGAGCCCAAGATCATAGCACGTTCAAGGTTGACCGTATCATTTATCTTAAGTGTATCAAGGTTGGTTTTATTCAACGTTTCGGCAATTGCGGTAACCGTATAAGTAGTATCCGTAAGGCTAACGACCGTTAAACAAACACCGTTATGAGCTACGCTTTGATCAATTTTAAGCTCTGGAGTTAAACTAGATGCTATCGTAATGTCCAAGTTGCCACCTTTAGGTTCAAGAGCGGTGACTTTACCTAATGTTTCAATAATTCCCGTAAACATGTGTCGTTTAATTTAAGTAATTTTGAAAATTCAAAATTGAGTACAAAGGTACAGATTATCATGGACGAAAATAGGAAAATAAGGTTAGGTATCTCTATAGGAGACTTAAATGGTATAGGTTGTGAGGTCGCTTTAAAAACATTCGAGGACAGTAGAATGTTGGATTTTTGCACACCGGTTATTTTTGCCTCAAATAAGACCGTTTCCTTTCAAATGAAACAATTAAAATTAAATATTGCTTTCAATGGTATACCTCATGCTTCAAAAGCAATAGATAATAAAATCAATATTGTAAATGTTTGGAAAGAAGTGCCTAGAATTGATTTTGGTCAAGCGACCAAAGCAGGTGGCGAGTATGCTATTAAATCATTAAAAGCAGCAGTGGAAGCTCTAAAGAATGGAGATATAGATGTATTGGTAACGGCACCTATCAATAAGAACAATATACAATCTGAAGAGTTTAATTTTCCAGGGCATACAGATTTTTTAGCGCAAGAGCTAGAAGGTGAAAGTCTAATGTTTATGGTTACAGATACGTTAAAGGTTGGTTTGCTTACAGATCATGTGGCCGTAAAAGATGTATCTGCCGCTATAGTACCTAGGTTAATACGTGATAAGATCAACACCATAGACAAATCATTGAAAATGGATTTCGGTATTCGCAAGCCAAAAATAGCTTTGTTGGGTATTAATCCGCATAGTGGTGATAATGGAGTAATAGGCAAAGAAGATGATGAAGTTTTAAAACCTGTCATAAAAGAAATGGCCGAAAAGGGACATTTGGTCTTTGGTCCATATTCTGCCGATAGTTTTTTTGGTTCTGACGCCTATAAAAAATTCGATGCTATTTTAGCGGCATATCACGATCAAGGTCTTATACCTTTTAAAACAATATCGTTTGGGCAAGGAGTCAATTTTACCGCCGGATTGAATAAAGTAAGAACTTCACCCGATCACGGTACCGCATTTGAGATAGCTGGTAAAGGTGTTGCAGATGAAAGTTCTTTTAAAGAAGCTGTGTTCATGGCATTGAACATTTTTAAGAACAGAACAGAATATCAAGAGCTAACACAAGATGTATTAAAAAAGCAGCGTTTAAAGAGAGAACGTTAAATTTTGGTACAATAAAAAAGTTATAAAGATAAATAGTTGATAACTATTGTCTTTTATTAAAATAATAGTATCTTTGCACCCGCCTTTTATGGGTGATTAGTGTTAATTTAAGTGTGTACGTGATGAAGCAAAAGGAGTTCAATATTCCTTTCTCAGGTTTGAAGCAAGGAAAACACAACTTTAATTACCAGATTGACAATACGTTCTTTGATTCTTTTGGATACGATGAATTTAACGCAGCCAGCATCAGTTTAGATGTAGTACTTCATAAAACAAGTACAATGATGGAGGTTGATATGAACGCATCGGGAACAGTTAATGTAGCTTGTGATATTACCAGTGAACCATACGATCAGTCCATAAGTGGAGATTTACATTTGGTGGTAAAATTCGGTGAGGAGTATAACGATGAAGATGATGAAATTTTGATTCTTCCTCATGGTGAACATCAATTGAACATTGCACAGTATGTGTATGAAATGTTGGTGTTGGCGGTTCCGCAAAAAAGAATACACCCTGGTATTGAAGATGGCACTTTACAATCTGAAGTGTTGGACAAATTGAACGAGCTTCAACCAAAAGAGAAAAGATCAAACAAAGAAGAAAACGATCCCAGATGGGATGAATTAAAGAAACTATTAACGGATAAATAAGGTTTAAATGGCACATCCTAAAAGAAAAATTTCCAAAACAAGGAGAGACAAGAGAAGAACTCATTATAAAGCGGTAGCACCTACTTTAGCAAAAGATTCTACTACAGGTGAAACACACCTTTACCACAGAGCACACTGGCACGAAGGTAAATTACATTATAGAGGTCAAGTTTTGGTTGATAAAACCGAAGAAGCAGAAGCTTAAGACTTTTTTACAATATACTAAGCTCCCACTTCATTAGAAGTAGGGAGTTTTTTTTAGTCCAATTTGTATTTTATCACCTTGTAACTCAGATAATTTAAAAGGTTATAGCCTTAGTGCTATCAATTGCAATTTTTCAAAAACCCGATAACTTTAGGCGAAAAGTCGTTGAAAATCACTAATTTTCATGACTTTTGACTCGTTTTTTAAGTTTTTTACAAGAAAGCAAATAAAGTATGACCAAAATTACAGCAGCTATTACCGCAGTAGGAGGCTATGTTCCCCAGTTTGTAATGACGAACAAAATGCTTGAGGAAATGGTTGACACCAATGATGAATGGATTACTACCAGAACAGGTATTAAGGAAAGAAGGGTGTTAAAAAAGGAAGAAGGGGAAGGTACTTCGTATTTAGCCATTAAGGCGGCCCAAGACCTTATGGAAAAGAAAGGGCTTGATGCTGCCGAAATAGATTTGGTCATTGTAGCTACCGCTACACCAGATAGTATGGTAGCTTCTACAGCAGCTTTCGTAGCTTCTGAAATTGGGGCTGTAAACGCCTTTGCTTATGATCTATTGGCGGCATGTTCCAGTTTTCTTTTTGGAATGTCAACGGTTGCGGGGCATATTGAGACAGGTAGATATAAAAAGGTATTACTTATAGGTGCAGATAAAATGTCATCTATAATAGATTATACAGATAGAACAACCTGTATAATTTTCGGTGATGGTGCCGGAGCAGTACTTTTTGAACCTAATACCGAAGGCTTGGGTCTACAAGATGAATACCTTAGGGCAGATGGTACAGGAAGACAATTTTTAGGCATGGAAGGCGGTGGATCTTTAATGCCGGCCACAATTGAAAGTGTAACCAATAAAAAACACTATATTTTTCAGGAAGGAAAAACAGTGTTCAAATTTGCGGTTTCCAATATGGCAGATGTAGCGGCCAAGATCATGGATAGAAATGATCTTACCGAGTCAGACGTTGACTGGTTGGTGCCACATCAAGCTAATAAGAGAATCATTGATGCCACAGCAAAAAGAATGGGTGTAGATGATTCAAAAGTGTTGATGAATATTCAGCGCTACGGTAATACCACATCCGGTACATTACCACTTTTACTTTTCGACTACGAAAAACAGCTTAAAAAAGGGGATAACTTGGTTTTCGCGGCCTTCGGTGGCGGCTTTACCTGGGGTTCTATCTACCTTAAATGGGCGTATAACTAACATCAACTACCAATTATAACTTAGAGAAATATGGATATTAAAGAAATTCAAAGCCTTATCAAGTTTGTTGCCAAGTCTGGCGCTAGCGAGGTAAAACTCGAGACGGATGATATAAAGATTACCATCCGTACCGGAAGCTTAACTGGTAATTCTGAGCCAACCTATGTGCATACAATGCCTATGGCTCAACCTGCCGTACCTGCTCCTGTAGCAGCTGCACCGGCAGAAGTAGCTGCACCTGCAGCGGCTGCATCTGAAGCTGAGCAGAAAAAAGCGGATGATGATAAATACATCACGATCAAATCTCCGATCATTGGTACTTTCTACAGAAAACCTTCTCCTGACAAACCAGTATTTGTTGAGGTAGGAGATACTATAGGGACCGGCGATGTACTTTGTGTTATTGAGGCAATGAAATTGTTCAATGATATAGAATCTGAAGTTTCTGGTAAAATTGTCAAGATTTTGGTAGATGACTCTTCTCCAGTTGAGTTTGATCAGCCATTATTTTTGGTAGACCCTTCTTAACTAAATTTTGAGTAGTCATTGTTAGATACCGTTATTGAACGGTGTGTAAGAATCATGTAGAACCAAGAACTTAAAATTTAAAAGATGTTTAAAAAAATACTGATTGCCAATAGGGGAGAAATCGCTTTGCGTGTTATCCGTACCTGTAAAGAAATGGGTATTAAAACGGTAGCCGTTTATAGCAAGGCCGATGAAGAAAGTTTGCATGTTCGTTTTGCAGATGAAGCTGTATGTATTGGTCCTGCCGCTAGTAGCGAATCTTATTTAAAGATCCCTAACATTATTGCTGCTGCTGAAATAACCAATGCAGATGCAATACACCCAGGGTACGGTTTTCTATCTGAAAACTCAAAGTTCTCACGTATCTGTGCAGAACACGATATAAAATTTATTGGAGCATCTGGCGATCAAATTGATCGTATGGGTGATAAGGCTACGGCCAAGCAAACCATGAAAGAGGCAGGTGTACCTTGTGTACCTGGTTCAGATGGTCTTTTAAAAGATGTTGCCGATGCCAAGAAAGTAGCCAAAAAAATGGGCTACCCGGTAATGATCAAAGCTACTGCCGGTGGTGGTGGTAAAGGTATGCGTGCCGTAATGTCTGAAGACAAAATGGAAGAGCTTTTTGATAGTGCCGTAAATGAGGCTACCGCTGCCTTTGGTAACGGTGGTATGTATATGGAAAAGCTGATCGAAGAACCTCGTCATATTGAAATTCAAATTGTCGGTGATCAATTCGGTAAGGCATGTCACTTATCTGAAAGAGACTGTTCAGTACAACGTCGTCACCAAAAGTTAACGGAAGAGACTCCTTCACCTTTCATGACAGACAAGTTAAGGGAGCAAATGGGTGAAGCTGCAGTTAAAGCTGCAGAGTACATAAAATATGAAGGTGCAGGTACTATTGAATTTTTGGTAGACAAGCACCGTAAGTTCTATTTTATGGAGATGAATACACGTATTCAGGTAGAGCACCCAATTACGGAGCAGGTTATAGATTACGATTTAATTCGTGAGCAAATATTGGTAGCCGCTGGTGTGCCAATTTCCGGTAAGAACTATCTTCCAAAACTACACTCTATAGAATGTAGAATTAATGCAGAAGATCCTTATAATAATTTTAGACCATCGCCGGGTAAGATTACGACCTTGCATACACCAGGTGGTCATGGAGTTCGTATGGATACCCACGTGTATAGTGGGTACAGTATTCCTCCAAATTACGATTCAATGATCGCTAAGTTGATTACCACCGCCCAAACTAGGGAAGAGGCAATCAATAAAATGAAACGCGCCTTAGATGAGTTCGTAATTGAAGGGATTAAAACCACCATACCTTTTCATAGGCAATTAATGGATCACCCAGATTATTTGGCGGGTAATTATACTACGGCCTTTATGGATGATTTTAAAATGGATCCTCCAAAAGAACATTAATAAAAACTCCAACAGCAATGTTGGAGTTTTTTTTGTTCTATTTTGTGATGGAATTTCTATCTTATATCACAATCAAAATAGTACTATGGATCTAAGCTACTGGGAACGTACATCATGGTTTTCTAATATCGATTTTACAATCGTGGGTAGTGGTATAGTAGGTTTAAATTGTGCTTTAGAATTGCGTAGGCAGCATCCAAAAGCACATATTCTAGTATTGGAAAAAGGTAAACTGCCGCAAGGCGCTAGTACAAAGAATGCTGGTTTTGCCTGTTTTGGCAGTATTTCAGAAATCTTATCGGACCTTAAAACACATACAGAACTAGAAGTGGTGCAATTGGTACAAGATAGGTTCAATGGCATACAATCGCTTCGTACTATTTTGGGTGATGCTGCCATAGGATATCAAAATAATGGTGGACATGAATTATTTCTGGAAAAAGATTTAGCCTTGTATGAGAGATGTATACAGAAGATGGAAACCATCAATGAGTTACTACACCCTGTGTTTAAGAAGAATGCTTTCAAAATAGCTCCAAATGATTTTGGTTTTAAAGGGCTTCATAAAAACTACATTTCACAAGTTTTTGAAGGACAAATAAACACGGGTAAAATGATGTGTTCTTTGGTACAATTTGCACATCAAAAAGGCATCAGAATCCTAAATTCAACACAGGTGAAAACTTTTGAGGATTCCGGTTCGTCCGTAACGGTTAAAACAGACGACATAGAATTTGTGACCAAGAAATTGTTAATAGCTACAAATGGTTTTGCCGCCCAATTACTATCGGAAAATGTAAAACCGGCAAGAGCACAAGTGTTAATTACAAAACCGATAAATAGTTTGGTCATTAAAGGCACGTTCCACTTAGAAGAAGGGTATTATTATTTTAGAAATATTGATGACCGTATTTTATTGGGCGGCGGAAGAAACCTAGATTTTAAAACAGAGGAGACTACCGAGTTTGGAACTACAAGTTTGGTAGAAAATAAACTTAAAGAGCTGCTTTCCAATATCATTTTACCAGAAACGGCTTTTGAAATAGATTATAGTTGGAGCGGTATTATGGGTGTTGGTCAACAAAAGAAACCAATTGTAAAACAAGTATCTGCTAATGTAGTTTGTGGTGTGCGTTTAGGTGGCATGGGCATTGCCATAGGTACTACAATTGGTAAAAATTTAGCACGTTTGGTCAGCGAATAAATGCACCATTTAACCTGTTTTTTTAAATCTTGTCCAAAAGAGAGGTGTACTCTTGTTTTTATTTATAAATTGTATGCCCCCTCAGATTATCTATTACCCTAAATGCGCTTATAAGTTTGCCCTAGAACAGTGAACTTTTAAGAAGGTTTGTAATAGCATGTATACTATATGAGAACATTATTTAATAGAATTGCTACGGCTGTGCTATCAGTTGTATTGGGTTTTGCTTGTTTAACAAGTTGTGGATTGACAAAAACCGATTATCAGCGAGAATATGCCAGGGTATGGAAAGAGCATATTAAGAGCGAAGCATGGAAACAATCTCTCATTTCAAATAATGAGTATGCCAAAGATGATTTATATGCCAGTACAGACACTGAAGTGACTTTAGCAGAAGAGGAAACAAAGGTTTCCGGATTCAATGCCACATATGAGTCTTTAGTTTCAAAAGCCTATTTTAAAATTATTACCGAAGCGGAAAAAGCAGATGCTAAAATTACAGCAGACTACAAGATGCTAAAGGATAATGAAACAGCACTAAAAGTAGACAAGAAGAGGGCACAAGCGATTACAAATCGCTATGAAGCACATAAAGCAATGCTTAGCGGGTTAAAATCTTGGAATATTTTTAGCGAAGACCGCTCTGGTGATTTGGAATATTTTAAGGCAGAAAATGAAATTGAGATTCAAAAGATGCTCAGTGCTGGTGAAAGTGATAATCAAATTGTAAATTACTTGATCTATAAACTGGCAGATCTGTATCACATTGAAGGAAATTGATTCACTTAAAAATCTAAAAAAAGACGCTTACAACTTTTGTGTTCTTTTCGTTAACGAGAGGTTGGCGAGAATTCAAGGTCAGATCAAGGAACTTGAAACGGCTTTAACCTCAGAGACCAAAAGTAGTGCTGGTGACAAGCATGAAACCGGTCGCGCCATGATTCAGTTAGAACGGGAAAAACTAGGGCAGCAGCTGGCTGAACTTGAAAAAACCCAGCAACTATTATCTAAGGTCCCAAAGGAAGGAAGTCCAGAAACTGTAGGTTTGGGAAGTCTGGTCATTACAGACTCGTTCATATATTTCATTGCTATATCAGCAGGCGAATTTAACGGTACGGGTAAGTCCGTCTACTGTATTTCTGCGGCAACGCCTATTGGTAAGCTTGTCTTTGGTAAAAAGGTAGGGGATGTTTTTAGTTTTAATGGTAAAGAACTAAGTATCATTGATGTTCATTGATGAACCTTTGTGCTTAAATTTTAGCTAACTTATAGTGCTATATTAAATAGCTTTTTTTAATCACAGGTAACATTTGATTCAAGTAAATTTTTAGTCAGTAAATCATGGAAATATTCTACCTACTTATTGCAGTCATTGCCATAATTATATTGACGACTAAGCTTAAGATCCATGCTTTTTTAGCCTTGTTTATAATATCTATTTTATATGGGATTTTTGCTGGTATGCCTTATGGCGATATCATTACATCTATAAATGATGGTTTTGGGGGTACACTTGGTAAAATAGGGCTGATTATTGTACTGGGAGTAATTATTGGTGCATTTTTGGAGCATACCGGTGGTGCATTTGCAATTGCAGAAAAAGTCTTAGGGTGGATAGGTAGAAAACGGGTGCCCACGGCAATGGGTATTATTGGTTATATCGTATCTATCCCTGTATTTGCAGATAGTGGTTTTATGTTGCTACATCCTCTGAATAAAAGTCTTTCCAAGAAAGCCAAAATCTCCATTGCCGGTCCGGCAATAGCATTGGGTTTGGGTTTAATGGCGTCGCACACTATGGTACCACCAACACCCGGTCCTATAGCGGCGGCAGGTATTTTGGGTGCAGATTTAGGTTTGGTCATCGCATTTGGATTTCCCACCAGTATAGTCGCTTTGGTTGTCGGTATCATATTTGCCAAAAAGTATGCTTCAAAAACAATGATAGCGCCCAATGTTGAAGATGCGCTAGAAGCAGAACAAGAAATTAAAGATTCGCCAAGCGCTTTAAAGGCCTCTATTCCTATTTTGGTCCCTATTTTATTAATTGTCTTAAAATCCGTCTTGAATTCCATGAACATTGGGCAAGAAAATGGACTTGTAGATTTCATCAATTTTGTGGGTGAGCCGGTTATTTCTTTATTGATCGGCGTATTCTTATGCCTGCTCTTGCCCAAAAAATTAAATTACGATATGCTTTCTTCTGCGGGGTGGGTAGGTAAGGCTATTAAAGACGCTGCCTCTATACTTTTAATTACTGGAGCTGGAGGAATTTTCGGTAAAATTTTACAGAACTCGGGCATAGCCGATATTCTAGGGCAAACCTTGACCGATTATAATATGGGTATCTTTCTTCCTTTTGTTTTAGCTGCGGCCTTAAAAACTGCACAAGGTTCATCTACCGTAGCATTGGTAACTACGGCATCTATCATAATGCCTATGATGTCCTCTTTGGGTTTTGATACAGAAATACAAAAAGCTTTGGTCGTAGTGGTTATTGGGGCGGGTTCTGCGGTAATTTCCCATGCGAACGACAGCTTTTTTTGGGTAGTAACACAAATGAGTGGTATGAACGTAAAAACAGGATATCGACTTTTTGGATTAGGTACGGGCGTTCTTGGTCTTACAGGAGCAATAACTGTATTTGTATTCTACACTATATTCGTTTAAAAATACAGCGTTTAATAATCGGGTTTACTTCGGTTAATTTTTTTGAGCGAAGCAATTTTCTTGCTTTTCAATCTTTTTTCTATAGAAGAACGGGTGGGCTTACTTTTCTTTCGTGCTTTGGGAACGATCAATGATTTTTCCAGAAGCTTAAAAAATCTTTTAATGACCAAGTCTTTATTCTTGTGTTGGCTCCGGGATTCATCGCACTGTAAAATCAAAACACCCTCTTTGCTGAGTTTGTTGCCTAATTTTAAAAGAAGCCTTTTTTTCTGTCGTTCTGTGAGTCCGTCAGAAGCTGCTATCTGAAACGACAATTCTACTTTAGAAGAGACTTTATTTGCATGCTGACCACCGGGGCCACTACTTCTAATGGCTTTAAACTGGAGTTCATTAAGAATTTGTTCTTGGTTCACAATATGCTTTTTGTAAATGTAGTCAAAAAGTAAAGCGTTCTATATAGTGGCGTAATAGATACTATACTACGAATTTGAAAACAAAGCTATTACATTATAGATTAGATGCAGCTTCTTGTATACGCTGATTGATGGTTTCAATGGCTACATTTAAAAACACCTCTTTCCCCTTAGGGTATAGTTTGTCCGCATTGAAATAGATAGTTTCATTGTCATCACTCTTGCTTTCGGTTAAATAATGACTGCCCATAGGATATGCTTTTTCTACGGTAACATGAAAACCAGAGGAGGGTGAAACCCTAAACTCATGTGCATAAACAATTATTTTTCTTTTGGTATTGGCATACGTTTTAAGCACATCTATAGAGATCATACTGGCTTCACCAAAGAGCGATGCTACATATAAGCTTTTAGGGTTTTTATATAACTCCATAGGTCTTGCCTTTGCAATGATCTTGTTATCACGTAGTACAACAGCTCTGTCTGCAAACGGTAGAACATCGTTAACATCATGCGTGGCCACAATAGTCGTAATTCTATGTTCTTTTAAATAATTAAAGATGTTACGGCGTAAACTGTTCTTTAAAAAATTGTCAATATGGCTAAAAGGTTCATCTAAAAGCAATACCTCTGGTTTTTGAGCCAGAACCCTTGCCAGTGCTACACGTTGCTGTTGACCGCCACTAAGTGTCTTTACTTTTTTATCTGCAAATGCTGTGAGTTCTATCATCTCTAAAAGCTCTTGAGTTCTTTCCTTTAATTCATCTGGATAAAAAACAGAAAGGTATTGGCTAATATTTTCTGCCACAGAAATAAAAGGCATTAAATCAAAATCTTGAGAAAGATATTTCATAAAAGGCATACCTGGAACCAAGTTGAATGCAGGACCTAAAATTGGCTCATCTTCCCAAAAAATCTCACCTTGTTCCAGATCCATTAGCCCATACATTAACTTCAACAAGGTGCTTTTTCCGCAACCGCTTTCTCCAATGATAGCCACATGTTCACCACGTTGAATACGCAGATCGATAGACGCTAATACTGGAAGTTTGTCATAAGAAAATGATAGGTTCTCTACTCGTAACATGCTTTTGTGCTTAGAACTGTAAAATTGAAAAATCCGTTCCAATTTGAAACGGATTTTTCGATAATTTATTGATTTAAAAAAATATTTACTCTTTAAATTCCTTTAAAACACTTTTATTGGGTAGCTCTGAGTATCCCATGTTAAATAGGGTGAACCCAAAAATATCGGCATATTGTTCAATGGTTTTGCTTACGGGTGTACCTGCTCCATGACCTGCATTGGTTTCTATTCGGATTAAAGTTGGGTTAGACCCTGCTTGTTTTTCCTGTAGTTCTGCCGCAAACTTAAAACTATGTGCAGGCACTACCCTATCGTCATGATCGCCGGTAGTTACCAAGGTTGCAGGGTATGCAGTACCTGTTTTTACATTATGTACAGGGGAGTAGCCTTTTAAATACTGGAACATTTCGTCACTATCTTCTGCGGTACCATAGTCATAGGCCCAACCGGCACCAGCTGTAAATGTATGATAACGAAGCATATCCATTACACCCACTGCAGGTAGCGCTACCTGCATTAAATCTGGTCTTTGGGTCATTGTTGCGCCAACAAGTAAACCACCATTAGAGCCGCCACGAATAGCTAAATATTCCTTTGAAGTATAGTTGTTGTCCACTAAATATTCTGCAGCTGCGATAAAGTCATCAAAAACATTTTGCTTTTTAGTTTTTATTCCCGCATCATGCCATTTTTTGCCATATTCACCACCACCACGTAAATTGGGTACAGCGTAAATTCCACCCTGTTCCATCCAAACGGCATTACCGATGCTAAAAGACGGAGTTACACTAACATTGAATCCGCCGTAGGCGTACAGAATAGTCGGATTTTTACCATTAAGTTCGGTTCCTTTTTTATAGGTAATGATCATTGGTATTTTAGTGCCATCTTTAGAACTATAGAAAACCTGTTCAGAAGTATAGTTCTCAGGATTGAAATCTATATTCGGTTTCCAATACAGCTCATATGTACCACTTTCTACATCATATTTAAAAGTTGATCCCGGGGTATTGTAATTGGTAAATGAGAAATACAATTCCTTATCTTCCTTTTCACCACCAAAACCACCCACAGAACCAAGACCTGGTAATTCTACTTCACGTATAAGTTTGCCTTCATAATCATACTGAAAAACCTTTGAGATAGCATCAACCATGTATTCTGCAAAGAAATAGCCACCACCTGTATTGGGGTTCAATACATTTTCGGTTTCTGGGATAAAATCTACCCAATTTTTAGCTTCGGGGTTACTGGCATCTACCGTTACTATTTTTTTATTGGGAGCATTTCTATTGGTTACAATGTATAGTTTTGAACCAACATTGTCAATTACATAGTTGTCAGATTCCGTGTCTTCAACCATAGGTATCAACAAGCCATTTGGATCTTCAAGGTTTCTTATAAACAATTTGTTTCCAGAAGTAGAAACCGATGCACTGATCAATAAGTACTTGTTGTCCTCAGTAACACTGGCACCAATATAACGATGTTTTTCTGTAGGTGTACCGCCAAAAATAAGTTCATCATTTTTTTGTGGAGTACCCAGTTTATGATAGTATACTTTATGTTGATCTGTTTTGGCAGAGAGTTCGCTACCTTTTGGTTTGTCATAACTAGAATAGTAAAAACCATCATTTCCTTTCCAAGAAAGTCCGCTGAATTTTATATCAATTAAGGTATCCTCCACAACCTCTTTGGTTTCGGCATTGAGAATAATAGCTTTTCGCCAATCGCTACCACCTTCAGAAATGAGATAGGCAGCTAAAGATCCATCTTTGGTAAAACTCAATCCAGCTAAAGATGTGGTGCCATCTTCAGAAAAGGTATTGGGGTCTAAAAAAACCTCAGGTTCTTCATCTCCTTTAGCCCTATATACAACATATTGATTTTGTAGGCCGTCATTCTTATAGAAATAGGTGTAATCACCCTTTTTAAATGGAGACCCTAATTTCTCATAATTCCATAATTTTTCCAATCGGTTTTTAAGGTCGTTTCTAAATGGAATTTTTTCTAGATAGCCAAATGTAGTTTTGTTTTGATCTTTTACCCAAGCTTCTGTCTCAGGGCTTCTATCATCTTCAAGCCAGCGGTATGGATCTTTGACCTCGGTGCCAAAATAAGTGTCTACGGTATCTACTTTTGCGGTAACAGGGTAATTCACGATAATGGGTTCTGGTTTAGATTCGTTTTTACAAGAAGAAATTAGCGCAACAGCAAAGAGCGCCGGTATAACATTTTTCATATGTAGTTCAGTTTGTACTAAAATACCATAAAAAAACCTTCAAAACTGTGAAGTTTTGAAGGTTTTAACGTTCTAAGGGTATAAATTAAACTAAGCTTTTTTCTACTAAATATTCAGAAATTTGAACAGCGTTTGTTGCGGCACCTTTTCTAAGATTATCTGCTACGATCCACATATTCAAAGTGTTTCTTTGAGTTTCATCTCTACGTAAACGCCCAACGAATACCTCATCTTTGTCGTGAGCATAAATTGGCATTGGGTAGGTATTGGTATCTGGGTTGTCTTGTACCGTAACACCTGGCATTTCGTTCAATAATTGACGCACCTCGTTTAATTCAAAATCATTTTCAAATTCCACGTTTACAGATTCTGAGTGCCCACCTGCCGTAGGAATACGAACAGCGGTTGCACTAACTGAGAATGTACGGTCATCAAGAATCTTCTGTGGCTCGCGGGCCAGTTTCATTTCTTCTTTTGTATAACCATTTTCTAAGAACACATCGCAATGGGGCAGGGCATTTCTACCAATAGGATAAGGGTATGCCATTTCGCCTTGAACACCGGCAATTTCATTCTCCAGCTGTTTAACTGCTTTTACCCCGGTACCAGAAACAGACTGGTAGGTTGAAACGACCACACGTTTCATTTTATATTTTTTATGTAAAGGGTGTAACGCCATGACCAATTGTATGGTAGAACAGTTGGGGTTGGCTATAATTTTATCTTCAGCGGTAAGCTCATGGGCATTGATTTCTGGAACCACTAATTTTTTTGTAGGGTCCATTCTCCATGCTGAGGAATTATCCACGACCGTAGTACCAACTTCGGCAAATTTTGGAGCCCATTCTAAAGAAGTGTCGCCACCGGCAGAAAATATGGCAATATTGGGTCTTGCAGCTACAGCATCTGCTAAGCCTATAACCGTATATTCATTACCTTTAAAGGTCATTTTTTTACCTACGGAACGCTCAGAGGCAACCAATAATAATTCCGTTAACGGAAAATTACGTTCTGCCAATACTTTCAACATTACATCGCCAACCATGCCTGTGGCACCAATAACAGCTACTTTCATTTGTGAAACAATTATATTAAGCGGCAAAAATACGTATTACAAGTACTTTCACAAGCAAAAAAGAAAAGAATAATCAAAATATAACAAAATGTTTTATTTGAAACAATTAATTATTAATGTGGACTTGGATAGTGGATAAAAAAAGAACCGTCAATGTTGTTAGCGAAACAACGTTGACGGTTTAAATTAAAATAGGTTGCAGTGCAACGGTTCCCTTTTCCAAGGGTATATCTTAAATTATTTTTTTAAAGCATCTCTAATCTCTACCAGTAATTCTTCAGCAGTAGGTCCTTTTGGAGCCTCTTCAACTGGAGCAGGAGGAGTTTTAGTTTTGTTGTAAGCTTTAACAATGATAAATAATACAAAACCAACGATAACCAAGTTGATGATAGCATTGATCCACTTACCGTAAAGAATAGCATTCTCTGGTTTGGTCACTGATCCATCGGCAGCAACAACAGCTTCATCCAATACAACTTTCATATCGGCGAAATCAAGTCCACCACTAAAATGACCAACAATTGGCATCATTACATCGCTAACGAAACCGCTAACAACTAATCCCATAGCGCCTGCAAGTAATACGGCTACGGCTAAATCTATGACATTACCTGTCATAATAAACTCCTTAAATTCTTTTAACATGTTCTAGTGTTTTTATTAATGGTTAAATATAATAAGTGAGGCAATTTACAAAAAAAAGCGATTCCTTAAATAAATGTTAACAAATCAGTGAACGATTATTCTTTTAATTCGCTGTGAAAGACCTGTTAAAAGTTCATATGAAATGGTTTGTGCAGTTTCGGCAAATTCGTTTGCCGGTAAGGGTTTTCCAAAAATAATGACCTCATCGCCCTCATCGCATGCAATAGAAGTAACATCTATCATAATCATATCCATGCAAACATTACCTATTATTGGAGCCAATTGACCGTTAACGCTTACAAAAGTTTTACCATGACCGTATTCTCTACCTATACCATCTGCGTGCCCTATGGGTAAAGTTGCGGTAATTCTTTTGGAATTGGAGGTATATTTTCTGTTATAACCCACAGACTCACCTTCAGAAATAATGTGTTTTTGGGCAATTATGGTTTTTAAGGTCATGACGGGTTGTAAAGTAGCGTCAACTTCTGGTTCGTTTCCGTAACCATATAAGCCAATTCCACTTCGCACCATATTGTACTGCGCTTCTGGGTAATTTATAATACCCGAAGTATTTAATACATGTTTAAGCGGTTTATCCTTAAAAAGTTGGTCCACCTGCTGGCAAATGTTCTTAAATCGCTGTAATTGCAAATTGGTGAACACTCTTTCATCATGATCTTCGGTTGCTGCCAAATGTGATAATACCGCCACAATTTTAATAGCTTTTTGTTGTTCAACAAGACTTGCAATTATGGGCAATTCATCTGCTGAAAACCCTAATCGGTTTAGTCCAGTATTAAATTTTAAATGTACGGGGTAGTCTACGATGTTCATAGCATTTGCCGTAGCAATAAAATCGTTCAAAATAGATTGCGAATATATGCTAGGCTCTAACCGGTGTTCAATTAGACTTGTAAAATGTACTTTTTGTGGGTGTAAAACCAAAATGGGTGCGGTAATACCACCTTCTCTAAGGGTAATGCCTTCGTTAACATATGCAACTGCAAAATAATCGGCACCCACCTCTTGTAAGTGTTTGGCAATAGCGACCGAATCGCTACCATAGGCATATGCCTTTACGACCGCCATAAATTTGGTTTCGGGCTTTATTTTTGATCGGAGTACATTGTAATTATGACCAAGTGCTTTTAGGTCGATCTCTAAAACGGTCTCTTCTGCCTTAGCCATTTTCGCTTTTTTTGATCGTATTTACTTCTTCGGAATTTACATCGATCGTTTTCACTTTCTCTTTAAGCATGGCTTTATAATAAGCGCCACGGCTTAAGGGTTCATATTCATTAACCTCACCTAGCATCACCAATTTATCGTTGCTCGATTTTCTAAAACTGTAGTTGGCCAAATTACCGGTACGTGTACAAATGGCGTGTACTTTGGTAACATATTCTGCAGTGGCCATAAGCGCAGGCATAGGTCCAAAAGGTTTTCCTTTAAAATCCATATCCAGACCTGCAACAATAACCCGTACCCCTTTATTGGCAAGGTCGTTGCAAACGGTAACTATTTCATCATCAAAGAATTGAGCTTCATCAATGCCTATAACATCACAAGTGTCTGCCAAAATACGAATGTTGGCTGCCGCGGGTACCGGAGTAGACCTAATTTCATTTGCATCGTGCGATACCACCATTTCATCATCATAACGGGTATCAACCATTGGCTTAAAGATTTCAACCTTTAATTTGGCAAATTGGGCACGTTTAAGTCTACGGATCAGTTCTTCTGTCTTTCCAGAAAACATAGACCCGGCAATGACTTCTATCCAGCCGAATTGTTCTTTATGATTAACTGTGTTTTCAAGAAACATTTTGTAATTTTAGACGAAAATAAGTGGATTTTCGTTTATTCTTTAAAGATGATAAAGGTATTTAAAAATCCTGCTATTTAGGTCTTGACCTTAAAAATTGTACTATGAAAAACAAGTTGAAACTGGAATTGAGAAAGTTATCTACAGAAATTTTGACTGCGGAGAACTTAGATGATGTTACAAGTTTGTATGAGATTTCTAAGAACTTGTATGAAAAATTAGCAGTATTAAAATTCATTGAGGTAGAGCTCAATGACATGGAAGTAGATGTTTCTAAAAATGCGATAGCGGCAAAATTTGAGGAAATGGCAAATGCCGTTTTAGATTCTAATAAATCGGTACCGGAAAGTAATCCACATGAAGAGGATATTATTCAATACCCAGGTATGGATACCATTAAAGGTTTTGTTTCTGAAATGCCCAGCACAGATGAATTAGAAGATGTTTTGACAGAATTTATGTCGAAGCCCGATTTGATGAAGAACGATAAAGAATTGTTCACCCCCACAAAAGCAGATCTAAAGCAGGCCGAAGCATTACCAAAGTCGCTTAACGATCGCTTGGCAAAAAGTAATGTAAAGGTAGATTTAAATGATCGCTTGGCTTTTGTAAAGCATTTGTTCAATGACAGTATGGAAGATTATAACCGTGTGTTGTCGCAATTGAATACTATTGATACTGAAGAAAGGTCAATTGCGTTTATAAAGAATATGGTGAAACCTGATTACAATAATTGGGTAGGAAAAGAAGCGTTTGAAGAACGATTCATAGAATTGGTTTCTCGTAGATTTTCTTAAGAGTTATAAACTAAATATCATAGACCCAGCACTTGTGTTGGGTTTTTTATACGATAATCAAGAGTTGAATCAAATCTACGCTTGCATCTAAATCTAAATTAAATTTTCAATACAATGCTTCGGGGTCGTGCCTTGAGGTTGTTCACTTTAAAACAAATGGGAAAGCTGTATTTAGTGCCAACACCTATAGGAAACTTAGAAGACATGACCTTAAGGGCCATACGGGTTCTTAAAGAGGTAGATTTGATTCTGGCGGAAGATACCCGTACCAGTGGAAAGCTCTTGCATCATTTTGAAATTGGTACACCAATGAAGAGTCACCATATGCATAATGAGCATAAAATGGTCGATTTTTTAGTGGGAAAACTAAAAGGTGGTGAGCATATTGCATTGATTTCCGATGCTGGCACGCCGGCAATTTCAGATCCTGGATTTTTATTGACCCGTGCCTGTGTAGAAGCAGGTATTGAGGTAGAATGCTTACCGGGAGCCACGGCTTTTGTACCTGCATTAGTCAACAGTGGTTTGCCAAATGACAAATTTGTTTTTGAAGGATTTCTTCCGGTAAAGAAAGGAAGGCAAACACGTTTAAAGTTATTGGCAGAAGAACCACGCACCATTATCTTTTATGAATCTCCACATAAACTTTTAAAGACATTAGGAAATTTTGTTGAATATTTCGGTGCAGAAAGACCGGTTTCCGTATCAAGGGAATTAACTAAGTTGTACGAAGAAACCGTTCGTGGAACTGCCGAAGAAGTTTTAAAACATTTTACGGAAAAACCGCCAAAAGGTGAGATCGTTATTATTGTTGGGGGGAATAAATAATAGTTTTACACTTAAATTAAAGTGAATTTAAATCTACATATTCTACAACAATTTTAGAATTTGAAATATTTTCTACAGCAATATATAAAGTATCGTTAACAATAGTTAAGCCTTCAATATCCACTAAACTCGGATCTATACTTTCAAAATTGATAGAGGTTTCTATAAAAGAATTTGTTTCTATATTTAAGACACCAAAAAAGAAGTTTGGCTCATTCTCCACAAAAGGTAATTTACCAGAAACAAAGATTAGATTCTCATATCTGCAAGCTGTAGTTTCAAATATTCCTTTAGGTAAATCAAAATAATCTAAAGAGCCATTATCCAAGTTGTATTTAAAACCGGTTTTAATTAATTCATATGGATTTGAGTTCTCAACTAATCCGCCAAAAACATATAAATCAGAATCAACTATTTCTCCTTCTGCAATAGTCCTTGATTCCTCTATGGTAAAAACATCTTGCAAATCATAAGTGCTATTGTTTAAACTTCGGATTTTGAAAGGAACTTTTGGATTGTCTAGAACAGTTAAATCTCCGCCAAGTAAATACACTTGAGAATCAACGGCTGCAGAACCAGCTCTTGATAAATTAGAAGCATATGGGTAGGTACTAATTTCAGAATCCAATGTATTTTTCATTGTTGATACTCGTCCTGAACCCACAACCACTAATTGATCATCAATTAAATGTAATCTGCTTGAAGTAAATTCGGAACCAGTATACGTTATTTCGGTAGAATCCAAAACCTGGGAATTAATATCATATTTGTAGACCCTTCTAACCCTTGGGTAACTGCTATCATCACGGTAAGATAGATATAAACTGTTAGTGTTATTGCTCCCTACAAATCCAGTAGTTTTACCATAGCTGGTAATATTGTTGAAATTTGCAAATGATTTAAAGTTAATGTTAGTGGGAGCTATTTTATAATCGTCACTAGTTTTTTGGATCAATGAAACCATTAATTTGGAATTAGTGGCTTCATCAACTATAATTTCACCGGAAATTGTATTTTCAGTGTCCTTGATCAGTGTAAACTCTGGATGTACTATTTCTATATTATCATTAATAATAAAGTCAAGCTCCACAGGCGACGAATAATTATCATTCGCGATTGATGAATTTGCATCAGCAATATGGTTTATACCTTTTCTCTTTTTCCAGGTTAAAATACCTGATACTTCATCGGAAGAATTAGAAGACGTAAAAATAAATTCATCATCCAAAATGTTGCTATTAGCGGTAACATCTAATGTCCCCGTAGCATTAACCAATGAAGCGCTTGAAATGTGCCAAGTCTTTTTTACTCCATTGTTTAATGTATTCTCAATTAAAAGCTGAAGTAAATCATTCTTTGATTTCAATATTTCTTGCTCTGATGGTCCTTCTGGTAAAGGTTCTACAATTTCTTCTTCCGGTTCTTCGACCTCCTCGGTTATTTGATCATCATCATTATCAATAACGATTTCCTCATTTGAAGAGCAGGCTATAATAAAGATAAACAAGAATGAAAATGTGAATTTAATCGAAGATAACCTTAGGAGTCTATTGCTCATATTATAAATGCAAAAGGGTTTGTATATTGAAATATAACGTTTCTTTTCTGACTTTCTGATACTCATAAAACGCTGTTTACCTAAATCATTTAAAATCAATAGCCCTAAGTGTTAATTTGGAGAAATAAATAAGAAATTTTCAAAATGAGAATTACCTTTACTCCAGTTTAGCATGAAAAAAATTCTCACATATACCTTTATTCTTCTTTACCTCACTGCAATGGTAAAGCCAGTATTGCCTGTGTTAGAGTATGTGTTAAATCAAGATTATATTGCTGAAGTACTGTGTATCAATAAAGACAAGCCCATGCTTAATTGTGATGGTAAATGTTACTTGGCACAAATGATCAAAGAGCAACAAGAAAAAGATCATCAAGATATACCTTCTGCCGATCTTCGCGAATATCCTATTGGCTTTGTAAATATTCTTGATGTTGATTTTGAAAGTGTATTGATCAAAACAGCTTTGGTTTCAATGCACCCTAACTTGAACGAACAACAGTTTATATCTACTGTTTTTCGTCCACCAAATTTCATCTCCTAAATAGCATTGTAGATTAGGCAAGCTTATTTAAAGTGATGCCCAGCTATGTGTTATTACCACGGCTCAAATCCTGAAGTCGGGGGTAACTGATCAATTATTTTATTTAAAAATATCTTATGCCTGTGCATAAGGTGAAACCATTACAATGACAAGAATGTAACAAGCCAATTTTACATGGCTTCTGCATTCATAATAATATATCAACAGATGAAATCTATATATAAAATTTTAGCAATAACCTTAGTATTAACCGTATTCGTTAGTTGTAGCAGCGATGATGATACTGCTACGGAGTTAACTGGCGAGAACAGTGTAACGCTTGAGTTTGATAACAGTGTGGGATCAGATGATCTTTTACTGGCAACATCTAGCTATACCAATTCCCAAAATGAAACATTGACAATTACAAGGCTCAATTATATTGTCAGTAATTTTCGTTTAACCAATGATCAAGGTGAAACCTTTACTTATGAAAAAGATGACAGCTACTTTGTTACCAGTGAAGAAACCGGTAATACAGAGGTAGTGTTAGAGAATATACCTGCGGGAACCTATGTGTCTATCACTTTTGGTGTGGGTGTAGATCAAGAAAAGTACCTTCAAGGTGCTGAAGGCCAGGGCGATTTTTTAACCGTAGCCGAAGAGACCAATATGATGTGGTCATGGCAGGCAGGCTATAAGTTTTTGAATTTCGAAGGAACGTTTACTTCGGAAACCGTGACCGAAACAACAGATTTTAAGGTGCATATGGGTAGTCATGGTTCAAGCTTGGATAATTATAAGGAAGTTACCCTAAGCCTGGGTACAGATGCTTTGGTAAGTGATGAAATGTCTCCCATTGTTCACCTAGTGGCAGATGCCAATGCTATTTTAGACGGAGCGCATAAATTATCACTTTCTGAACAGTCGGTAATTATGGTAAGCGAAGAAAAGTCGCCATTGGTGGCCTTAAATACGGCAAGTATGTTTACGGTAGATCACGTACATAACGGATCGGAACTCTCACATTAATCACATATGGGGTCGCTTAGTTTTAGCGGTCCTGTTTTAAAATTAAAACAGATGAAATATCTTTTTTGGGTATTGCTGTTAGTGTGTTTGGTGTCCTGCAATAATGAGGAATATCTATCATTGGAGAATTCCTTATTGACGGTAGAAGTTCCTGAGAATTTTCCTGATTTGGTGTATGATATAGAAGCCAACCCGCCAACACAATTAGGTTTTGAGTTGGGCAAAAAATTGTTCTATGATGGTAAACTCTCTTCCAACGGGTTTATCTCTTGTGGGTTCTGCCATGAGCAAAATTTTGCGTTCACCCACCACGGTCATCAATTTAGTCACGGTGTAGATGATTTGGAAGGCACAAGAAATACGCCTACCATTGCTAACATGGCATTTTTTAATGAATTTGCTTGGGATGGTGCTACATCGCATTTAGACCTTTTTCCAATTATACCTATAACCAATGAGGTAGAAATGGGGGAGACCATGACGGGAGTCATCAATAAAATCATAGCGGACAGTGAATATCAGCAACAGTTTGAAAATGCTTTTGAAGAAGGTGGTGTAAACGCCGAGAATTTTTTAAAGGCCTTATCCCAGTTTATGGTCATGATGATTTCCTCAAATTCTAAGTATGACAAGTTTGTACGAAATGAAGAGGGCGGGGAATTAACCGAAGTTGAAGCATATGGTTTAACGGTTTTTCAACAAAAGTGTGCCACTTGCCATGCTACTGATTTATTTACCGATGGTAGTTTTAGAAACAATGGATTGCCTCCCAATCCTCAATTGAACGATGTTGGTAGGGCTGAGGTCAGCGGTAGTGTTCATGATAATTACAAGTTTAAAGTGCCCAGTTTACGTAATGTAGCACTAACGGCTCCTTACATGCACGATGGTAGGTTCGGTAGCCTAGAATCCGTACTGAATTTTTATGCCAATGGCGTGGTAGATTCAGAAACATTGGATGATTCTTTAAGAACGGATGACGGACTTGGAATAGCATTAAGCGATGCGGAAAAAGAAGGACTATTGGCCTTCTTTGAACTATTGACAGATGAGACTTTTATAAATGACGAACGATTTTCAGAATATTAAAAAATGAACAAGATTATAATATGTATGTTTTTGCTTAGCGGACTATTTAGTGCCAAAGCAAATGATTTGCCAGAAGTAGGATCTGATTGTATTTGGAAAAATACCGAATTTGAATATTTCTGCGACACCTGTGGCTGCGGGGGTAACGGTGGTAGCATGGGTTTTGGAACAGGGCTGAACAATAATTTCGTAGGGTTGAGATATATAGGTCAGAAGTATCGTTCAAGGGATGGTATTTTTGATAATTCCCCTTGGATCAACGAAAACTTCAATACGGTACAGGCCTGGGGAAAATTCCCGGTTGGGAAAAGGGTATTGATCAATGCCCTGTTGCCGTATCATTTTCATAACAGAACCTTTACAGATAATACTGAGCAGACCATAACGGGCATAGGTGATGCTACTGTTTTGGCATATTACAATGTACTACGGCAAACACCAGATAGTATTATTTCTATAAAACCGGAGCATGCCTTGCAAATTGGTGGAGGTCTAAAATTCCCTACGGGTAGTTTTGATGCCGCAAATATTGAGGGCAGTGTTAACCCAAGTTTTCAATTAGGTACCGGAAGTTGGGATTATATTTTGGCTGCCAATTATGGTATTCGCCATAGAAATTGGGGCTTGTCCACTTTAGTAAATTATACCATTAAAACGGAGAACAGTAAAAAGTATCAATTTGGAAATCAATGGAATGTAGCATTAAATACATATAAGACCTACTATGTATCCCCATCTGTATCCCTTACTCCGCAAATAGGTTTTGGAGGCGAATTTTTTGAAGAGAATTTAGAGTTTAGTTTAGCGGTACCAGATACCGGTGGCAATGTCTATTTTGGGCGATTGGCCGTAGAGTTAAATTATAACAGGTATGCACTTGGGTTTTCTAGTATGCTGCCCATTTCGCAAAATTTGAATGAAGGTAAAGTTGAGGTAAAAAACAGGGTTTCATTATATTTGAATATCAATATATGATAGATAACCTTTTAAAAACCTAAATAACTGACCATGACATTAGTCGAGTTTAAGAAAAAACTAACTGCAGCACCAAAAGAAATATCTTTTTCAGACACTATGCAGGTAATAGATTCTAAATATAGTTTTACGCCTACGGCATTTACCAATGGAGAAGTAAAAAATGAAGCTGGCCAAAACTCTGGTTCGTGCAAATTATTATCGTTTGCAATCAAAGAGGGCCTCACAAAAGAAGAGACCTTAGTTTGTTTTGGTTCTTATTATTTTGATGAGGTATTATTGGATTTAAAAGGAGACTCTCATCAGAATATTAGAAATTTTATTGAGACCGGTTTTGAAGGTTTGCATTTTGAGGGCGAAGCATTAAAGTTATTATAGAATAAATAAAGAATCTTTATCACAAACCCATGCAAGAATTATTGGTTGAAATAAGAAATTGTACGGTTTGTGAGGCACACTTGCCATTAGAACCTAGACCAATTGTTGCAGGAAATAACAATTCTAAAATAATATTGGTGAGTCAGGCACCTGGTAGAAAAGCCCATGTCGAGAATAAGGCATGGGACGACCCAAGCGGTAAAAAACTACGAGAATGGTTAGGTGTTACAGACGAAGTATTTTACAATCCCGGAAATTTTGCCGTATTGCCGATGGGATTCTGTTATCCTGGCAAAGGTAAAACGGGTGATCTACCCCCAAGGAAAGAGTGCGCCCCGTTGTGGCACCCAAAAGTGTGGGAAGAGTTCAAGAATGTAAAACTCATTCTACTTATTGGCAAGTATGCGCAAGACCAATATTTGGGCCAAGAAGCTAAAAAGAACTTGACTGAGAATGTGTTGCACTACGAAGAGTTTCTGCCAAAGTATTTCCTTTTGCCACATCCATCACCAGTAAATCGTTTTTGGCGAAGTAAAAATCCTTGGTTCGAAGAAAAGGTGGTTGGGGAATTGCAGAAATTGGTTGCTGATATATTACAGAAGGGGTGATTTACTACTTTACTAAAAAAAATTAGTATCGAGAAGCTTTCGTGTTCCAAAAGGCGATGTCCTGAGCTCTGTCGAAGGGATCTCGATACTTTTTCTTATTTAATGAAATTATTTCAGCAGGCAACTAGCTCCTGTAATTCAAAATTTATAACTTTTGCTAATTGCTAATTGCTAATTGCTAATTGCTAATTGCTAATTGCTAATTGCTAATTGCTAATAAACCGATCCGTCATGTTTTCCTTTTTCCCAGCCATGTTTACCTAGGTATTGGTCGGCACTTTCAACAGCTCCCGTTTCAATAGATGTGCCCATAGAATCGTTCCAACGGTTAAGATATCCAAAGAGGGAGATTACGCCTAGCATTTCAACAATTTCCCCTTCGTTCCAGTGTTGGTATAAACGTTCTTTTATTTCGGCATCAACACCGTTAGGTACCTGTGAGGCCTGAAGGGAGAAATCTAAAGCGGCACGTTCTGCATCGGAAAATGCAGGGTGTGTTCTGTATTCCCAAATATTATCCAACTGTTCTTGTTCCGCACCATAACGTTCTGCAGCTCGTATAGCATGAGCTTGGCAATATCTACAACCCGTAGCGTTGCTACTCACCCATGCGATCATTCGCTTTAGGGCAGAGGTTACCCGGCCTTCATTTGCCATAACGGCTTTGTTCAAATTTATAAACGCTTTTGAAATTGCAGGCCTATGCTGCATGGTTAATACGGAATTAGGGCAAAATCCTAAAGTTTCATTGAAAAATGCAGCCAATTCTTTGGTTTCTGGATCATGATTTGGGTCAAGAGGTGTAACTAATGCCATACGTTTTGTTTAAGTATTTATTTAAGTTGTGTAAATTGATTATTGCCATTGAGTACACCACATTGGATACTAAAACAGCCTTTATTGTTGTATTTTTGTAATCTACAAGAAACAAAAAATTATGAGTACAACAAATCATATTAGCACGAAATGGTTGGGTAACATGTCCTTTGAAAGTAACAATCCATCTGGGCATTCATTAAAAATTGATATTGCCAAAGAAGATGGTGGTGACAGTAGTGGGTTAAGACCAAAAGCACTTATGCTTTCTTCATTGGCCGGTTGTTCAGGACTAGACGTTGCGGCAATGTTTAAAAAAATGAAGTTAGAGGTAGATGAGTTTCATATTGAAACCATTGCAAATCTTACGGATGAACACCCAAAGTACTACGATAAGGTAGTGATTGAGTATCATTTTCACGGTGCAGATTTAGCGGAGAAAAAACTGCAAAGAGCTGTAGACCTATCCATTGAAAAGTATTGCGGAGTAATGGAGATGTTTAGACAATTTGCTGAATTGGAGATTAAGACTGTTTTTCATAAGAAGTAAAAAACTCAAATACAAATACAAAAATCAAATACAAGTGGATGTCTAATAAGCCGTATGATTTGGAGGAAAGATTAGTAAATTTTGCAGCTGATGCTGCTCTATTTTGTAAAGGGATTCCGAATGATTTTACAGGACAGTACTATGGACATCAACTTTTAAGGTCTGCAGGTAGTTCTGCCCTTAATTTTGGAGAAATGCAGGGTGCTCAAACAGATAAAGATTTTAAGAATAAGGCAACAATCTCTTTAAAAGAATTAAAAGAGTCTAGAATCAATTTAAAGATTCTAACTAAGATACAATATGGTGATAGTGCCAGAAGATTAATGATATTGGACGAAGTTGAGCAACTAATAAAAATTTTAGCAACTATTATTAAAAACAAGAAACAAACGAATACTTAAATTTTAGTTTTTAATTTCACATTTAGATTGAATTTGAATTTGATATTTGAGTTTGTATTTAGGTTTGAACACTGCCAACTGTTACTGAAAACTGATTACTAAAACCATGCGCTGGACAATTAAACCAAAACCGAAACAAGAAGATATTGACACTTTAGCCAATGCGCTTAATGTTGATAGTTTGGTGGCGCAATTATTATTGCAAAGGGGTATCTCGACCTTTGAGGAGGCAAAGCATTTCTTTCGCCCGCAGTTGAGTGATTTACACGATCCTTTTCTTATGAAGGATATGGATATTGCCGTGGAAAGAATTGAAGAAGCTATTGCCAACGGAGAGAACATTCTAGTGTATGGCGATTATGATGTAGATGGTACCACGGCCGTTGCATTAATGTCATCTTATCTGTTAAGTTATTATCCTAATGTAGCAACCTATATTCCTGATCGTTATGATGAAGGGTATGGAGTGTCTTTTAAGGGAATCGATTTTGCCGAGGATAATGATTTTACATTGATTGTGGCGTTAGATTGCGGAGTAAAGGCAATTGATAAAGTGGCCTACGCTAAAGAAAAAGGAATAGATTTTATTATTTGTGACCACCATAGACCTGGTACAATATTACCACGTGCTATAGCTGTTTTAGACCCTAAAAGAGAAGATTGTTCATATCCGTATGATGAGTTATGTGGCTGTGGTGTTGGTTTTAAGCTGATCCAGGCATTGGGCTCACGTAGAGGAGAAACTATAGATGATGTCATCTATTACCTTGATTTAGTGGCAACTGCAATTGGAGCGGATATTGTACCGATAACTGGGGAGAATCGGATATTGGCTTATTATGGCTTACAGGTTATCAATCAACAGCCCAGAATTGGGTTTAAAGCCATAATTGATCAAATCAATAAAAAAGAATTGACCATTACAGATGTAGTGTTCATAATAGCTCCCAGAATAAATGCTGCCGGTAGAATGAAGCATGGGCAACATGCCGTAAATCTTTTAACGGAAACCAATATGGACCAAGCCATTCAATTTGCTTCTGAAATTGAAAAGTTCAATACGGATAGAAGAGGGCTGGATCAAGAAATTACGATAGAGGCCTTAGGACAGATTCAAGAAAATGAAGAGCAAGAAGGCTTTACCTCTGTGGTATATAAAGATACTTGGCATAAGGGCGTTATTGGTATAGTAGCATCAAGATTAACCGAAACCTACTATAGACCTACTTTGGTTTTTACCAAGAGCGGCGATAAATTGGCCGCTTCTGCAAGATCCGTTAGAGGCTTTGATGTATATAATGCTTTGGAAGGATGCTCAGATTATATAGAGCAGTTTGGCGGTCATAAATACGCTGCGGGCTTAACTTTATTAGAAGAGCAGTATAATAATTTTAAGCATCAGTTCGAGAAAGTGGTCAAAGAAACTATTGACCCACAAATGCTGATTCCTGAAATTACCATTGATGCGGTTATTGAGCTAAAGGATATTAATCCTAAGCTAATGCGCATATTAAAGCAATTTGCACCCTTTGGTCCAGGGAATATGTCACCGGTTTTTATGGCAGAAAATCTACAAGATACCGGTTATGCCAAGGGAGTGGGTAAAGAAGAAGCACATTTGAAATTGTCCGTGGTTCAGCAGGATAGTCATAAAATTGACGGCATTGGTTTTAATATGGGAGATAAGCTATCGTTGGTAACAGGGAGAAAACCTTTTAACGCCGTTTTTTCTATTGACGAAAATGAATGGCAGGGCAATGTTAGTTTACAACTAAAATTAAAGGATATCAAATGAGAATTGAACATATCGCCATTTGGGTATCTGATGTAGAGGCGATGCGCAAATTCTACGAAAAATATTTTAATGCTGTTTCAGGGGAGAGATACCATAATCCTAGTAAAAACTTCACTTCTTATTTCTTAAGCTTTGATGATGGTGCCCGGTTAGAGATTATGCATAAACCAGAAATTGACCCAACTAGTAACATGAACGTTACCTACACTGGTTACGCCCATCTTGCCGTATCGGTTGGCTCAAAAAAGAGGGTAAATACCTTGACCGAAGAACTTAGAAAAGAGGGATTTACTATTGCAGGAGAACCAAGAACTACCGGTGATGGGTATTACGAAAGTGTCATCTTGGATCCTGAAGGAAATCAGATAGAAATCACCATTTAACATTATTATTTATAATTGTTCTAAATAAGATTGTTATTTTTATATAAATATTTACATCTTATGAACGATATAAACCCCATTTATCAGAACGATTTTGGTATTGCCTTTCAATGGAAACGTGATAAACCCCGTGAATCGAACAAAGTTCAGGTGATTTTCAGGGATATTGGGTTACTATTGACTACTAGTGAATTACGTTATTTTTCTAAATGCATTGCACATACCATTGAAAATGGAAAGGGTAATTTATGCGGCGACTGTAAATCAAAGGAATCTTGCCGATCATTACTTTTAAATTCTCCTGCACATCAAATAACTTTTGCCGTAAGCTATCAAGAAGCTATTGAGATTAGAGATCTGATCAACGGCACAATGTTTAGGTTAGAGCTAGATTCTTTCTTTGGTGAATTAGGTATTGAATAAGATGTAAAAATTCATGCATCATTAATTACCATATTTGTTGCCTAAATCATATTTGACCATTTTATTAATAAATATCTTTGAGGTCAATTTACCAAAAGCTATATGAGCGTGAACGATCCCTATGCTGCCTTACGATTTAAGGAGTTCAATATTTTTCTACTAGTTCGTTTTGCTATGGTCTTTGCTTGGTCTATGCAATTTATAGTGATAGAATGGCAAGTATACACCATTACCAAAGACCCATTGTCATTAGGCATCATTGGTTTAATGGAGGTAATACCGGCAGTGGGCATGGCGCTTTTTGCGGGTCATATAGTTGATCAGAAAGAAAAACGAAACCTACTAATGAAATGTATATTTGGTTTCTCGGTCATTAGTTTTGGATTGTTTATGTTAAGTCTACCTTCGGTCTTAGAAACCTATGAAACCAAAACCATTTTATATGGTATTTATGCCCTGGTTTTCTGTGGTGGGTTGGTACGAGCATTTTTAGGGCCCACTATATTTTCATTGATTGCATTGATCGTTCCGAAAAAAATATACCCTAATGCAGCTACTTGGAGCAGTACTACTTGGCAAATGGCATCAGTATTAGGTCCGGCATTGGCAGGTTTTTCCATTAGTATTATAGGAGTACACTGGTCAATGTGCGTAATTTTCGGATTTTCTTTGTTGGCGTTAACGGCACTTTTCAATATTTCAAAGAAACCAATTCTTAACCCTAAGATTGGAGAACCCGTTTTTCAAAGTTTAAAGGAAGGCTTAACATTTGTATTTAAGACCAGAGCGGTATTGGGTGCCCTTACCTTAGACATGATTGCCGTATTATTTGGAGGTGCCGTAGCGTTACTGCCCATATTTGCACAAGATATACTGCATGTTGGATCAGAAGGTTTTGGGGTACTTAGGGCAGCACCGGCAGTGGGCGCCGCAATAACCATGTTAGGATCAACGAGATTTCCATTGCATAAGAATGCAGGTAAAAAATTGTTGCTTGCAGTATTTGGTTTTGGTGTATGTATGATCGTATTTGGTTTGTCTACCTACTTTTGGCTATCCGTTATTGCTTTATTTTTAAGTGGTGCGGTAGATGGAGTGTCCATGATCATTAGACAGACAATTTTACAATTAAAAACGCCCGATAATATGAGAGGCCGCGTAGCATCGGTAAATTCTATGTTCGTAGGATCATCTAACGAACTAGGTGCTTTTGAAAGCGGTGTTACGGCAAAGCTAATGGGTACGGTTACAGCGGTGGTTTTTGGGGGTAGCATGACGCTACTTACGGTAGGTCTTACCGCAATTGTTTCGCCCAAGTTTAGAAAATTAGATCTACAGAAAGATGTAGAAGACCATGAAAATTAATGATCTATAGTGTTATTAAAAAAAGCCCTAATGATAGGGCTTTTTTATATTGTAAGTAGTACTTAAGACTTTCGTCGTAAAGTGGTAGCATTCTCGTAGGTCAGTTATAGTATTGGGAATAAACACTTTATCTAAACTTGTGCGTAAAGATAAAACCAAATTCTATTTTTTGCCAATTTTTATGGGAAGTTGATGCAAGTAGTTGCACAATTTTGATATGTGGGACTTGCAGGTATTAAGTCATAAAAAAAGCCCCTAAACGTAGGGGCCATTCTTTTAAGTAACACTTAAGGGTTTAAATCTTCAAGTGGGGAAACTTGTAGGTAATGTGAAGATTTGGGATACAACACTTAAACTAACTAACAGTGTAAAGGTATGTTGAAAGCTAAGTATTATAAAACTATTGTTGTGAACTGCTCAATTTTTGTTGTAAGAAAAGGATTACAAATTAAATATTGCATTTCATCGATGATTTAGATGGAATTCAGCTGAATTCTTTCAACGAAAGTTTTGAACCGTCAAACTCGGCATAGGTGTAATATTTTATCCAATCCCCTAAGTTGGTGTACATTGAATCTTTCTTTAATTCAATTTCCAATGGCAGATGTCTGTGTCCAAAAATAAAATGATCAAAATGCTGGCTTTCTAATTTTCGTTTGGCATATAGTACAAGCCATTCTTTATCGTTTCCTAAAAATTTAGCATCGTCATCACCGCTGATCAATTTATTGCTAACAGATAGATGTTTTGCCAAACGAACGCCAAGATCGGGGTGTAACCACTTAAAGAACCATTTTGCTACGGGGTTGGTAAACACCTTTTTCATTCTTTTAAACCCCTTATCGTCCGGTCCAAGACCATCACCATGACCAATAAAGAATGATGTTCCGTTAATGGTATATTGTTGTGGTTTATGATAAACAGGTATATTCAGTTCTTCCTCAAAGTAACCATTCATCCAAAGATCGTGGTTGCCAACAAAATAATGTATTTGTATACCTGCATCAGACAGTTCTGCAAGCTTCCCCAAGGTTCTGGTAAATCCTTTTGGTATTACGGTCTTGTATTCAAACCAGAAGTCGAACAGATCGCCCATCAAAAAAATGACTCCTGCATCTTTCTTAACGGTATCTAACCATCGTACAAACTTAAGTTCTCTCACCCTACTTTCTTTCATAGTAGGTGCACCTAGGTGGTTGTCACTGGCAAAGTATACTTTTTTCCCTGCTGGAAGTTCAATGTTCGTCATCAGAATGTAAATATAATAACTGTTTTGCGTACCTAGGGAATACGTTGGTCAAAATAAGTACATACAGGTGTTTGTGAACTTGGTTTAAACAGTTGGGTCTTTTTCGTTCAATACAATTTTAATGGGGAGATGATCGCTAAAACCATTTACGTTGAAGGTTGAAGCGTTTGGTCTACCAAATTTTACTGGTTTTTGGTAAGCACCGGAAGTTAGTTCAGGGTATGCAATAATTTCTACGGTACTCAATTTAAACGGCAAACCTGATTTTTCTGATAAAATACTTTTAGAGATCATAAACTGGTCTAGCATATTATAGGTGTTGCCAAATACAAAAGTACCGATCTGTGCATCTAAAAACCGATGCATTACGTTATAGAAGTACTTTAACCGCACCCTATTGCTTTTAACCAATGCCTTGTTGTTGATGGCCATTAAATAATTGGTTATACTTTTATTGTAAGGGTTGTCATTGAAATCGCCCATTAATAGAATATTGGCATCGCTGCCCTGTTCCTCGTAAATGCGTTCAATCCAATATGATAGGTTTTCCGCGACCATTATTCTAAAAGGCTCGCTTGTTAGCTCACCTCCTGATCTTGATGGCCAGTGATTAAGAATACAAATAAGCTTATTGCCATTGGCAGTATTTATATGTACCTGAAATAGATCGCGTGTAGTATTTCTTTTAATGATACGAAGGCTAAAGGTCAACTGTTCTGGTCCATATTTGGTCTTGTCATAAATAAGTGCAGTATCTATACCTCGTTTATCATCCCCTTCAGAAATAACAAAACCGTAATTTTTTTGTAATGCCGTGCTCATGGCAGATATCAGCAGTTCAATTACATGTTCGTTTTCTACTTCACAAACACCAAGAATATCCGGACCTTCACCATTATTGAATTTGGAAATGATAGCGGTGAGATTGGCAATTTTTTGGTTGAGAATGGTAGCATCCCAACCTTTAAGTTCGTTCCCTAAGTGGTTGTTTAAAAATTCGCTTCTTCTAGGCGAATTTTCAATATCGAACAAATTTTCAAGATTCCACCAATAGATATGATGTTTGGTCATGTTGCTATATATTAAGGAATTACCCTCAAAATAAAGCAATTTATAATGATGAACGGCATTTGAAGTGTAAAGTTTAGATGAACTTAATTATCACTTGCGTACCACTCGGCAAAAGAGGTATCCGTTTCCTGAAGTTTTAGGGAAAACAAAGAAATATTCTCTGGCAACCTCGATTTTATTTTGGCTGCAAAATCTATCACCATATTTTCACTAGTAGGTTGGTAATCCGCTAAAATAACATTGTGTCCCCTATCGGTCAGTTCTTTGGCCAGTTCTACGTGTGGTGTATTTTTATTGAACACAGTAGCATGATCAAAAATATCAACAATGTCTTCTTTCACTATTTTTTTAAGATCTCCAAAATCTATCACCATACCCAGCTTAACGTGGTTGGTATCGGTAATGGGGCTTCCAATTACGGTTACGGATAATTTATAGCTATGGCCATGTACGTTTCTACATTTACCATCATAACCATACAGTGCATGACCGGTCTCAAAGTTGAATTGTTTTGTAATGCGAATTTTGCTCATAACCAATAATTATATGGCAAAGGTAGGGAAAGTATAAACGTATTTATACAGAAGAAATCAATCTAATACAATCTCTCTATTTCCTGTGATTAAGCTAACATGGCAACAGTCTGCCCCTACTTCAAATTCTTGGTTTACCACTAACTCATCATTAATATAACCCTTAAAAGTTAGGGTAGTAGTCTTATTTTGATATTGAATGCGGTGTGCATCACTTATCAGAGGGTATATGCCTTGATCATTGTGGTATTCTTCGGCACTTATATCTTTTGCCAAATTTTCACCGGTTGCAGTGTCTAATACTTCAAAACTATCTAAAACTACGGCATTATCAGATGTATCTTTAATGCTCACGGTAATAGTTACAAAATTTAAGGTACATATCGTGGAGGAACAATCTACTACCTCAGTATCAGGTTCATTTTTATCACTACAGGTCAATAAAAAGAAGGATAGAAGTATCAATGTAATTTTTGCGAACATAAAAACGGATTTTCTTAAAAGATGAATAAATACCGATTAGTTGCGTGGTGGTACAGGATTACCTTTTGTATTTTCTTTTTGCGCGGACTTTATTTACAAAATAAATGACCAAGACAAAAAGTGCAAGAATTGGAAATACAAGGTTACCGTTTAAAAATTGAAAGAATTCCATAATAATGATTTAGAAACAGAACGACAGGCTGTTTCGGTTATTGTCTATTTTTTAAATTTTGACAGCGCGTTACGGGTAAATTCCGATAGCGCTAATTTACCTGTAATAGATGCGCGATCTGTCAATAAGGTATCCCAATGGTCGGTGCCTTCCCATAAAACTTTCTTCCACTCGGTCAATGCATCAGGATTATAGCTTGCCAATTTATGAATGAAGAAATCAAGTTCTTTGTCCATTTCTTGGGCATTGTCATATACTTTGTTGAACAGTCCTTTTTCTTGAGCCCAATAAGCACTCTTCCATTCCGTAGGGGCTAAAGACATTTCGCCCATAGCTGCATTTCCTATTTTACGGGCAACGGCAGGAGCAATAACCAACGGAGCAATACCAATACTAAGCTCAGAAAGTTTAATTGATGAGTTCACGTTAGAATACACATAATCACAAGCTGCGGCAAGACCTACGCCGCCACCAACAGTTTTACCATGTACACGGCCAACAATGACCTTTTTACATTTACGCATAGCGTTTATCACGTGGGCAAAACCACTAAAGAATGCCTTACCTTCTTCTAAGTTGGAAACCTCTAACAGCTCATCAAAAGAAGCGCCGGCACAAAAAGCCTTTTCTCCCTCAGATTTTAAAAGGATAACGGAAATACCCTCGTTTTCTGAAAGTTCATTAATGGTATCGGTTAGGCGTTCTAAAAGTTCAGAAACAAAAGAGTTACTGGCAGGATGCCCAAATTCTACATGTGCAACTTTACCATCTATTCTTGTATATAAACTTCCATTTTTTCTTGTGGTGACCATAGCATCTTTTTTTGCTCGATAATCGAGACGATTTGCATTAGGGATTGCCCTAAGGCATTGAACACAAAATTACTGATTTTGCAATAAAGGTTTGAATTTGTTTCTAAACTTCCACACTAAAGCGGCACCTCTAATAAACATCCAAACGGTAAAGGCCAGCCATATGCCCGTTAGCCCCCAATTGAGGTATTTACCTAAAAACAGCATAGGAACAAAACCTAAAAAAGTAGCTGCGAGCAGGGTGTTTCGTAAATATTTCATCTCGCCCAGACCTTTAAAGACTCCGTCAAGTACAAAGGCAATGGTGTTTATGGGCAGTCCTAAAATAATGATATAGAAAATGGCATAGAATGCGGATAGCACCAAACTTTCATTGGAAAAAAGGGCACCTAAAGGTTTATAAAAAATACCGGCAAAGGCCATAATCACTACACTGACTATGAGTCCGTACTTTGTTATTTTTTTAGCCAATAACCAAAGTGCATTATAATTTTTTTCTCCCAGCAATCTACCGCCCATAATATTTCCGGCGGCACCAAAACCATCGATAAAAAAAGCTGAGAACAACCAAAGGTTAATAGCAATGGTATGTGCACCAATATACTTATCGCCCAGTGCAGTTGCTTCTCTAACAGCAAGAATAAGAGCCGTATTCAATGCTATGGCACGAACAAAAAGATTTAGGCTCATTACCACTAATCTTCCAAGTTCTGGGTGAATGGGTAACCTTAGCTTTAGACTAATATCTGTCTTTGTCCAAAGTAGATAAAATGCCATTATGGCCATAATACTTTGCGCCAATAAACTGGCATAGGCCGCACCATTTAAATACATTGCTGGTATAAAGCCATCAATACCGTATACAAAGGCGAAGTCGAAAATTACATTTAATAGAGCTCCTGTAATGGCAATGACCATGGGCCAATAGGTATTTTGTAATCCACGAAAAATACCCATTACGGCAAAAACGAATAAGGTCAAGGGAAATCCCCAAACGCGAATACTGTAATAACTAATGCAATACTGCAGTATTTTTCCCGAGGCATTTAGCAACTCAAAAATTTCTTGAATGACAAAAATGGTAGAGAGCAAAATTAAAATACTTAGAGCAATATTGAGGTAAATGGCCTGCGCGGGCAGGGTTTTGACCTCTTCTATTCTACCAGCGCCCAAATACTGTGATATTATGGCGGAAATAGCGCTACGTGTTTGCCCTAAAATCCAAATGAGCATAGAAAGAAAAGAACCTACTATACCGGCTGCGGCAAGAGATTCTAGTCCGTCAACCGGAATATTCCCCACTATGGCGGTATCCGTAATAGATAATAAAGGTTCTGCTATACCTGCTATAGTTGCGGGTATGGCCAAGGCATTTATAGATTTAAAATTAACGGAAGTTTTCAAAAAATATAGATTCTATAGTACAAGTTCGTAGCAGTGAAAAGGATGTGCGCTTTGCTTGGGAAAAAAGATATCCTCTAATTTAACATAACCACGTTGCTCATAAAATTTCTGATTTCTTTTGTTTTGGCTAAAGGTATCTAACCTTACTGATAGGGCGTTATTTTTACGTGCAAAGTTTTCGCCAAAATCCATTAATTGCTGTGCAAGGCCCCTGCCTTGATATTTAGGGTGTACCGCTAGTCTATGAACATAGTAGTTGTTGCCGTTTTCTGTTAACCAGACAACATTTTTATATTCATCGTCCATTACTTGCGATAGTACAATGCAGCCAATAATGGCATCCTCTTCTAAAAGTACATAAAGTTCATTACGCTCAATATCTTTTTCAAATGCTTTTTTAGAAGGGTATTCCGTTGTCCATTGGTAAATACCTTTTTCTTCCATGGCAATTCTACAGGCATTGGTCATGGTTAAAATTTCGGGTATTTGCGATATCTTTGCAGGTGCTATCATAAAAGCCATTTAATTAAATTGTAAATTTAGAGTTATAATCAATACTTTTTATCATGATGAATATTCTTGTTCCTATAGGGACCTCAACAAATGCGAACGAAACTTTACAATATGCCGTTAATTTTGCAGAAGACTTTGGTGCGGATATTTATGTAATGGAAGTTTTCAACGTCAGTGGAAAAACGGGAACCCTTACGAACGTTACCCAAAAAGTTACTGAGAATTCTAAAGAACGATTAAAGGAGGTTATAGCTACGGTAGATACCAAAGATGTATCTATCAAAATTGCAAGTTTTAATGGCGAGCTTAAAGATGGGTTAAGGGAAATTGATAAGGGTATAGGTATTGATCTTATCATTTTAGCACCTAGAAGTAATGATATACAAGAAGAATATTACCTGGGGCATACCTCTGGGGCCATTATCAAAAGAACCAATATACCTACACTGATCGTCCCTAAAGGAACTGCCTATAAATCATTTGAGAATATATTGGTAGCCTTTAAATCAGGTATTTTAAAAAGAAAGAGAATACTTGATCCGTTAATTGAAATAAAGAACAAACATAATGCAAAAGTGAATCTTTTAATGGTGAAAACGCCTGGGTATTCAGATGATGATTTAAAGATCAATACGGCGTTAATGGACATTAGTTCACAATTAACCTTTACGGATAACCCAACCACATATCATGGGGTTTTGGAACATTTTCAGGCAAAACACCCCGATTTATTATGTGTTTTTAGAAGAAAAAGAGGTTTTTTTAAGAAATTATGGGAAAAAAGTACCATTTCAAAATCAGAGTTCTTTGCCCCTGTACCCGTGTTGGTGCTCAGTGTAAAGAAAGATTAAATTGTACTTTGATACGTTGTTAAAATGTATTTCCTTTGATCCTCTTGAAAATTGGGGTTTTCACCATGTGAATATCAAGCAATTTTAAGCAATCAATATTGAAGGGGGATTAGCTCAGTTGGCTAGAGCGCTTGCCTGGCAGGCAAGAGGTCACCGGTTCGAATCCGGTATTCTCCACAACTTTAAAGCCTTCACGAAAGTGAGGGCTTTTTTTCTGGTTTTGAGTAAATAGTGTAATCAAAGGAATAGCGTCCCGAGAGCTTTCGGGAAGGTCACCGGTTCCGGTCCGGTATTCTCCACGATAAAGCTTCCATTTTGGAAGCCTTTGTTTATTTAATTATTTTTAAATATGAACTTCACAACTTATATCATTTATAGCAAGACTTTAAATCGTTATTATGTGGGGAGTACAGAGAATATTGATACAAGGTTATTACGCCATAATAATGGCAACGGAAGTACTTATACCAAAAAAGCAAATGATTGGGTATTGAAATGGCAGCGTGATTTTAAAACTCGATTAGAAACAGTCTCGTTTGAGCTTCTAATTAAAAGGAAGAAAAGTAGAAAGTATATTGAGTATTTAATCTCAACAGGAATACAAGAATAGAGCGTCCCGAAAGCCTTCGGGAAGGTCACCGGTTCGAATCCGGTATTCTCCACTTAAAGCTTCCATATTGGAAGCTTTTTTGTTTTATTTTTTTCTTATAATAATAAACTGTGCTGTAATTCCCTTTTTAAAATTTAAATATGTAGTATCAGGAACGTTGAGTTTTAAACTATCCAGAACAACAGGGTTTATTCCTCCGGCATTACCCAAACTTTCATTACCAAAAATACCATTATAATCATATAATTCTCCTGAACATTCAACATAATCCGTTGCCATATTTGGTCTGTAGGGCTTAAAGGTGTATGATTCATTAATTGTATGTGTTTTATTGTTTTGTACATCAACAAAATTATCGGTGTCCACGCTCCAAGTTTTACCATCATCTATGCCGTTCTCATTAATGTCAAGGCGTTCCCCTCCAACCCACATTTTCACCCTTAGTTTACCATTTACCTCTGTATCGGTAAATTGTGTACCCGTAATGTTAACAATGGTTGCTAGATATTCTGGATAGGCAACATCACAATTTCGTGATTGATATTCCGTTGCAAGAACTACATTTGCTGCAGGAAAACCTTCTTTTACATAACTTAATTTATAGGATAAAGGGGAACCGGGAGATTCTTCTGGTGAATAGTTGCCGCCAGCTGCAATATAATCATAAATTTTTTCAAGATTTCCGCCAATAGTTTGGGCCGCACTAGCACCATTGCCTCCAATTATCAATGCCTTAATGTTAGACTCTTCAAGAACATTCTTTGAATCAACATCAAGGTTAAAATCTCCTCCTTTTTCACCCGCTTCTATTGCCGCATTAAAGGCTGTTTCTACTTCCGTTATACTATAATCAGACTCCACGGTATACAATACCATACGACCGTATGTAACAGCTGAAACATAGACAGGACTTGTGGATCCCAAACTTTCAATACTAGGAAGATCAGTAAAAAGATCGCTTGGAACTTGACCTGGGGAGTCCAAATCAATAGTAAAATATTTTTGAATAAATTTTAGCACGTACTTTTTCTTAACCGTTGTGGTATTGAAATCAAAACTACCCGAAATGTCTTTGGTTTTATCGCGATAATTTGCTCCAAGGGCTATAGATAATTGCTGTTCAGAATAGACTTGAGACTTATCAAATTCTAACTGTGCAGGAGTAGCACCTTTAACTTCAAGGTTGAGCAATTCATTAACACCAGCTCTAACCTCACTCAGCAAATTTGGGTTATTAACAGTTACACTAGTCTTTCCTTTGACATTGTTTAGCGAAATTGACATGGTAATTGGCGCACGATCCTTGTTGATCCTCGCATATTCCCCAGTAGGTATGGTTTCCCCTTTTAACATAGATCCTGGATATATGACATCGGTAGTTGGATCCAACGTGAACAATTCACTAAAACCGGGTGCTCCCTTGAATGTTTGGGTAAAGCATTCAAATTCCGTTGTTCCCTCACGTTCGGGATTGGTCGAGGCGGTCTCAACGATACTCGACTCCTCAGGTTGGTTGAAACCACTTAGATTGGCCACTGCAGAATTAAAGTCATCGGCATCATTATTGGAAAACTGTGGTGAGCTTGGGTCATCAGGAAGTACTTCATCTTTATTACATCCTACAAAGGTCAATAATATTGTACTTAACAATAGTACGCTTATGGTTTTAAAATTTAAATGATTTGTTTTCATAACTTCTTGTTTTTCAGGATTCAACATTCCAAACTTAGAGTAGAAATGATCCCATCCCTAATTTTGTCCATGGACAAAGTATGGACAAGCAACTTGGATTTCGATGAACTACACCATGGACAGCATAAAAAACCTAAAATCATAAAAAATTCAAAAACCCTTTATATTCAACGGTTTACATATTTTATTTATAGCTATGATCTCCAAGAAAGTATAACCTTTTTATGGACAAAGGATTTTTCTAGCAAAGATGCACATGTTTTATGAAGAGAATTATGATTTATCTTAGTGAAAACCAAACCATTGTAATTATGAAAATGAAAATCATTTTTTTAATAATTCTTGCAACGCCAATTTCAATTCTAGCCCAACTCCAAGGTCAAGAGAGAATAGACAGTCTTAGTCAGGTTTATGAAAAGGAATTGGGGCACAAAGAAAAAGTTGCAACACTTAAAGAATTATTTAATATGCAATTATACAATAATCAGTCAGTCGCAAAAAAAAATGCTCATATGATTTTGGAGCTGTCAAACAATACAGGTTATTCAAAGGGAATTGCCATTGGAAACTATTGCATGGGCAACTATTTTTATATGACCAATGTCAATGATTCAGCTCGAATCTATTATAGAAAAGCCATAGATTTCGCTGAAAAACTAACAGATAAATTACTTCTGACCAATTCCCTTTCCAACCTAGCACAAATTGAGGATGCCATAGGTAATTATGATTATTCCATAAAGCTTAAGGATTCAGTTTCAAATATGTACTTACAAAGCAAGAGTTATCTACAGTATGGTATATCCATAGGGGATATAGCAAATACCTATATAAATAAAGGGGATTACGAAAAAGCAATAATAGGTACGATTAAGGCATTAAAGGTTCTGGATACAATCGATAGAGAACCTTTCCGAAAAGCGGACCTATATCGACAATTAGGAAAGGTTAATTATTATCAAGGAAATTACACCAAGTCTATCGAAAACTTTAATCTGGCCTTAGGGGTGTATGAGGATACTGCCGACAATCTCTATAAAGCTTATACAATGGTGGATATTGGCAATTCTTATGTAGAAATGGAAGAACATGAAAAAGCTCTAGAATATTATCAACGAAGTAAAGCGATTAGCGAGAAATTTGGGTTTGATGATAATACTGCCAATGCCCTTGCCAATATAGGTATGGTCCTTGCAAAACAAGGTAACTATGATTTGGCAATTAAAAATTTACTGAAGTGTGTCGAAATGAATAAAACCAGCAACTCATACTTCAACATTATCAGTGCAATGGGGGAAATAGGGAATGCATATGCGATGAAAGGTGATTTTAATAAATCTATTACCTACTTGAACCGAACAATACACCTTGCTGATTCGATTAGATCCATGGATCAGTTAAAGATGGCTTTACGATATCGCTCAAAAGCTTACGAAATAGGAGGGTTATTTAAAGAAGCGCTGGATGATCAGAGGCAATTTCAAATACTTAGTGACAGCCTTTTCACCTCGGAAAAGTCGAAACAAATTGAGCGGCTTCAAATATCCTACGAGACAGAAAAAAAAGAAGCAGAAATTGCCCTGCAAGAAGAAGAAATAAACACACTGAACGAAAAAGCCAAAGTGGATAAATTGACCAAAGGCCTTTATGCCGGTGGAGCCATATCTGGACTGGCTCTATCAGGATTACTTTTCTTTGGGTTTCGGCAACGCATGAAGAAGAATAAGGCCGAAAGGGAAAAACAAGAGGAAATTTATAAGAAGGAAATTGAGTATAAGCAAAAAGAACTCACGAGCCAGACCTTGCATCTAGTTCAAAAGAACACGTTTATTCAAGAGCTAAAAGAGAATTTGGAGAATATAAAAAATTCGCCAGATAAATTTAAAACAGAATTTAGGCGTATTGTCATGCTATTAAAGAAAGAGAATGCTTCTGACAAAGATTGGGAGGTATTCAAAACTTATTTTTCTGAAGTTCATAACGACTTTGACCAGAAACTAAAGACTTTATCTTCTGACGTTTCAGAAAAAGAAATTCGATTAGCAGCTTTTCTCAGAATGAACCTGACCACAAAAGAAATTGCAGCCACCTTGAACGTACTACCAGATAGTATTTTAAAATCTAAATACCGCCTAAAAAAGAAACTTGGGCTAGATAAAGAAACCGATCTAAACCAATTTTTGAATTCACTTTGATTATTTACAAACGCTTACTAATACACATTAAAGTATCATCAATATTAACTGGTGGGGTTGAAATTTTGTACAAAATAATACCTGATGTAGGTGCTTTGTACTCTTTAAATTTTTCGCCAAATTCATTTGTGGTGTAGCCTACGATGTCACCTTCTTTAACCATATCTCCCGCTTTCAGATCACTGTAAAAAAGTCCAGTTTCGGTAGCGCTTAAATAGGTTTGATTGTTGAGTTGCACAAGATTGGCACTTGGCTCGGAACCGTTATCGTACATGTTCAAATGGTCAAGCATATTATAGATTCCATTTTTTATGAAACGTACGGCATCTTTCTGAACATTGCCCAATTTGCCACTTTCAAAGCTCAATGCTATTTTGCCATCTTGTGAGGCTTGCTTAAAAACATATTTTGCAGGTTCATTGTCCTTTAATGTGAATGGATATGAAACTATATACTCGAACCCGCTGATCTCTGTAAGTTCCCTTGCCTTTTTAGTTTGTTCCGGATAATTGGGGTTGTCGTAGAAAAGTGCAAACGGAATCAAATCTTCATTGACACCGCCGCCATGTATATCTATAAAAACATCACTTGCGGGTATAATGTCCGTTGTTATAAAATCAGCTATTTTTTGCGTAACGCTACCGGTAGATTTTCCAGGAAACGTACCGTTTAAATTCACTTGATCATGCGGATTTACTATAGACGTTCTCGAGAAAAAAGAGCTGGTATTGGCAATGGGTATAATAATTAAAGTACCGTTCAATTTGTCAACATCAACTTCTCTCAAGAGCTCTTGTACGCCAACAATGGGTGGATATTCAAACCCATGAACGCCGGCAACAATGGTAAAAACCGGTCCTTCATTTTTTCCCTTTAGTATAGATATGGGCAAGAAGGTTTTGTTGTTTCTAGCGTCTTGAAATGCTATGCGTATGTTTTCCTTTAATGGTCTATTAGCGTTGGAGAATACATCTTTAAAAGTGTTTTGGGCTATTGCTGAGCACAGGGAAAAAGACAAGAAAAGGGTAAAGAATAGCTTTTGCATAAAACGTTTATTTTTTATGTGATGCGTTTGGCTAGACCAAAGTATTAAAAAGACATTATTTAATTACCTATTCAACGTTATTTCTCTTTCTAAAATAAGGTCATGTTGATACCAAATGTTAAATTTGTTATGTTAATTTAGAATAATTAAAAATAATTTGCTCTTGTCTAGGTGATGATTTAGATTTGCCGTCTATTTAAAATAAATCTAAATAAAATATAATGAAAAGAGTTATTCTGGCGGTAGGTTTTATCGGTCTAATAGTATTAGGTTGTTCATCAGATGATGATTCAACAACAGATGTTGTGGTAGACGATGCTATTGAGGCATCATCTGTAATAGAAAACTACGCAGATTTGGTATTGGCCAATTATCAAGCAGCTTTGGTAGATGCAGAAGCTATGAACGTAGCTATACAAACTTTTGTGGCAACACCAACAGAAGAAAATTTTGAGGCAGCCAAAGAAGCATGGTTAACTTCAAGGGAAAGCTATGGACCTTCAGAGGCGTTTAGATTTGCAAACGGACCTATAGATACGGGTGATACCGAAGAAATTGAAGGGTATTTAAACTCTTGGCCTTTAGACGAGGCATATATCGATTATGTTGAAGGAGATGTTGATGCCGGTATTATAAACAACCTTGCAGATTTTCCAACATTGACAAAAGAGATTTTAACTGGTGAAAATGGTAATGGTGGCGAAGAAAACGTTGCTATTGGTTACCATGCCATTGAATTTTTACTTTGGGGTCAAGATTTAACGGCACCTTCTGAGAATTTGGCAGGTCAAAGAGCATATACAGACTTTGTAGATGGTGGTACGGCTGCCAACCAAGATCGTAGAAGAGAATATTTAGCCATCGTTGCAGATTTGTTGACGGATCACTTGCAGATCATAATTGATGAGTGGAGCGGTGACTACAGATCAACCTTTTTGGCTTTGGACGAAGATGAAGCATTGGATAACATCATCAGTAGTATTGCTGAGCTTTCTAGAAGTGAATTGGCTATTGAGCGTATGGCAGTGGCCCTACAGAACCAAGATCAAGAAGATGAGCACTCATGTTTTAGTGATAACACCCATAGGGACATTAGATTGAATTTGGCAGGTATTGTAAACGTATACACTGGAGCTTACGGTAGTGTAGATGGTAACTCTTTACAAGATTTGATCGAAGAGGCCGATGCGGATCTTGCAACTGAACTAGATGCTTTATTGGCAACCGCGGTTACCGATGTTGATGCAACATTGGATCCATTTGATTTGGCGATCGTTGATGGTGAGTCTAGTGTAGAAGGTGCAAAGGTACAAACAGCGGTACAGGCGTTGGTTGCTTTTGGTGACAAGCTTTTAGAAGCTAAAGTTGCTTTGGGTATCAACTAAAAGAAGTCTATAGAGTTGTTATTTAAAGGATTGTGTTTTGCAATCCTATATAGGTGAATGGTAAATTAAAACTGGATTTTTTAAATCCAGTTTTGTCGTTATATAAAATGAACAGAATTTCAATAGCGTTTTTATGCTTACTGGGTGTAGTGGTAAGCTCATGTAGTACAGATGAGGTAATGATTCCTTTAATGGCAGAGGAAGGTGAAGAACTTTCGGGAGGTACCACCTCATCAAGTAATTTTTCTGCAGAAGCCTTTGGTTTTGCTTCCCCGGATCTAACATTTGATGAACGTGTAACTTTTGGGGTGGGCAATTCACTCTTTAACCAAAGTTGGGTAACTGCACCGGCATCTACCACTGCAAGAGATGGTCTAGGTCCTTTCTTTAATGCAAGAAATTGCTCTGGTTGCCATTTTAAGGATGGTAGGGGCAGACCGCCAGCGTATGACGGGGAGTTTTCTAGCGGACTTTTACTTCGTTTGGGTATTTTGCAAACCAATGAAAATGGAGAAAATATAGGTGATCCCATTTACGGTACACAATTTCAAGACAATTCTATTTTAAGCGTAGATAAAGAAGGTACTATTATTGTCACCTATACACCATTGATCGAAACGTATGCTGATGGTACAGAAGTAGCTTTACAGATGCCGGAATATTCGTTTGCCGGTCTAAGCTATGGGGGTTTAAGTGCAGCAACGAGGATATCGCCAAGAGTGGCCAATCAAATGATCGGTTTGGGGCTTTTAGATGCTATACCGGAAGCAACTTTATTGAGCTATGCCGATCCTAATGATGCCGATGGTGATGGTATTTCGGGCAAGATCAATAGGGTCTACGATATTGAAACGGGTACCCGTGTCGTAGGTCGTTTTGGTTGGAAAGCCAATCAACCCAATATAAAACAACAGGTAGCCGCTGCATTTTCTGGCGACTTGGGTATAACGTCATCTCTTTTTCCTAATGAAAACTGTCCGGATCCTATAGATTGTGATGATTACCCCAACGGCGGAACACCCGAAATTCCCGATGATAACTTAGAAAATGTCACTTTTTATGCCGCATCTTTATCCGTACCGGAAAGAAGAGATGTAGATGATCAAAATGTGTTAGAGGGTAAAGAGCTGTTCGTAAGTATAGACTGTGCCAAATGCCACATTCCAAAGTTGGAGACAGGAGCTTATGAAATAGATGCCTTGGCCAACCAGACCATTCGCCCTTATACAGATATGTTGTTGCATGATATGGGAGATGGGCTAGCGGACGGACTGCCAGATTTTGAGGCCAACGGAAATGAATGGAGAACACCGCCATTATGGGGCATAGGATTAATAGAAACAGTAAACGGCCATACCAATCTATTACATGATGGTAGGGCAAGAAATATAGAAGAAGCCATTTTGTGGCACGGAGGTGAGGCTTTGGCTTCAAAAGAAAAATTCAAGGAACTTTCAGCAGAAGAGAGAGATAAAATTATTCAGTTTTTGAATACACTTTAAGATTATGAAAAAGAAAATTTTAGGCATGGCGGTGATTTTGTTCGCATTTTCATGTGGTAATGACGATAGCGTAACCAATGAAGAACCTACGTTACTGACCGTTGAAGAAGGTCGTAGCCAACAGATCACGGCATTATATGACTATCAGATCAAAGTAAACCAGGCAGCACATGTGGCCGTTTTAAATAACTTGGTAACCCAAAGTTTAGCTTTTGAGGCTAATGCTACGGAAAGCGAGCTGGTTGCTTTGCAAGAGGCGTGGAAAACGGCATTTTTAAACTGGAAAAGCAATGAAGTATTTAATTTAGGCGCTATACAGAGCTCGTTTATACATACCAGAATTAATCAATGGCCTACAAATTTTGAGGCTTTGGAGGAGAATATTGCAGGTGAAGAAACATTGAATAGTGCCTTTGTCTCTAGCGTAGGCGCAAATACAAAGGGCTATAGCGCCATTGAGTATTTGTTGTTTCATGATACCAATGCAAATATACTTACCGAGTTGACCACAGCTGAACATGCTGAAAGACGTATGCAGTACCTGTTGGCATTGATAGAGAATTTAGCGGAACAAGCCGTTTTTTTACAAACCTTTTGGGAAGGGGTGGAGCCTAGTTTTAAAAGCAACTTAGAGACTGGTGTCAATGGTAGTCAAAACCAAGTGGTCAATGCAATAATAGCTTCTTTAGAAGGTATGAAAGGCACCAAGATAGAAGAAGCATTAAATGCGGAATCAGATGCTGTAACCTATTTTGAAGCGTATAGGAGTAGAACTAGTAAAGAAGCCTTGATCGTAAACCTAAATACATTGTATAATAGCTATTTGGGCGAGTATGAAGGTGAATCTGGTTTTGGGTTAGACGATTATTTGATAGAGGTTTTGGACAGGCCTGAAATTGATACGGCATTGCAAGATGCATTCGTGGTAGCTATGAACGATTTGGAGGCTATGGATGGCGCTATTGAAGATATTTTGGTGTCCGATGTTACCGCGCTTGAAACCCTTAGAACAGACCTGCAAACCATTATTGGCCTGCTTAAAACAGATTTTTCCAGTGCGGCCAGTATTGTAGTAACGTTTAATGATACGGACGGAGATTAAAAAGCATCCGTAAAGAAGATAAAACTCCATACATAGTCAAGTAGAGCTATTATAATTGAGGTTAAAAGCAAGGTATTATCACTAAGTGCTTTTAACCTCGTTTATTTTCAGTACCTCGTACTTTGCAATGGGTATTAAAACGTCAAATTTTTATGCGGAACTCCCTATGCTGTAAATAATTGAGACATCTGCCCGTTAAGGTAGGAAACTACTCAAAACATATTGATATTCAGAAAATTATAATGAAATAGGATAATTTTATATGTGAACGGACACATAAATTAATCCTAATATCCCGAAATTGCCCATGGTCCTAGCACCATAAAATTCCATAAAATATAGGGTATGAAAAAGATAGATTTTAGTGATTTAAAAGTGATATACATTAACTGTACGCTAAAGAAATCGCTACAGGAAAGTCATACTCAAAAGTTGATGGAAGTTTCAAAAGTGATCATGACCAAAGAGCAGGTTAAAATAGATGAGGTTCGTTTTATAGACCATCAGATTGCAAGTGGTGTGTACCCCGATATGACAGAACATGGTTGGGATGTTGATGAATGGCCAGAAATAGCCGAGCGTATTTTAGATGCCGATATCACAATTATTGGTACCCCAATTTGGCTGGGCGAAAAATCATCCGAAGCCCAAAAGCTCATTGAACGTTTGTATGCCATGAGTGGTGAGACCAACGAAAAGGGTCAGTATATATTATATGGTAAAGTAGGCGGCTGCATTATAACCGGAAATGAAGATGGTATTAAACATTGCGCCATGGGTATTTTATATTCCATGCAACATGTGGGCTACTCTATACCGCCGCAAGCAGATAGTGGATGGATCGGTAAAGTAGGACCCGGACCAAGCTATGGCGATACCAAATGGAAAGGCGAAGACCTTAAAGAACCTGTAGGTTTTGATAGCGATTTCACCAACAGAAATACCACCTTTATGACCTATAATCTGTTACATTTAGCCAGAATGATGAAAGACAATAACGGCTACCCCAATTACGGAAATTCTCGAACCGAATGGGACAATGGCAAACGTTGGGAATTTGAAAACCCAGAATATAGATAAGGCTTTAGTTTACAGGAATAAGTTTGTAGTATCAAGTATCAAGTACGAAGTACTTAGATATTACTTTTAAAAATAATTTACTTAATACTTAATACTTAATACTTAATACTTAATACTTAATACTTAATACTTTGTACTCAGTACTTAATACTATTTTTTCTCCTAACTCCTAACTCCTAACTCCTAACTCCTAACTCCTAACTATTTTATACCCCGTACCTCTCTTTTACAGTACTTTTAAACATAGATGAAAGAAAAATACTACCTTGCTGCTTACTGTTTACTTTGTAATCAATAGCTTAAACATAACGTTTGGCTCAGTTTTTTTTAAAAATTTTTATGAAAGCAAAATTTTTCGTGTATTTACTTTTTAGTCTTGTTGTTTTAAACTCATGCTCAAATGAAGAAGACAATGTTTTTATAAATGAAGGATATTGGAGTGGTCAATATACAAGTAATGTAGATAGTGGTAATTGGTCAATAAGAATTGACATGAATAAAACTGTTATTGGAACGTTTACTCCTATTCAGTCATCATATTCCTACCAAATTATAGGAACTATAACCGAAAATGGAGTTTTAAATGCAGATATAAAAACTACAGAAATCGTTGGAGAGTTTAGTGGAACTTTTATAGACGATATTGCTTCTGGACTTTGGACAATAAATGGTGATGACGATAGCGGAAGTTGGACTGGAGTAAAATTGTAAAAAAAAGTTCAGCAGACGATTTTAAAACGGATTTGGAGGATAGACCGAAGACCGCATTTTATGGTTACCGAATAATTCAGAATGTAGTTTTGAATAGCCTTTACGTATGCATTGTACTTAATACTTTGTACTCATTACTTAATACCATTTTTTCTCCTAACTCCTAACTCCTAACTCCTAACTCCTAACTCCTAACTATTTTGTACCTCGAACTTCTCTTTTACGGTAACCCGTAATGCTACATTGAAGAAAAATACTACCTTTCTAGTCGGTTCTAAAACATTACTTCCCCCTGCTGTTTTGGAGTGTTACTATATATAATAATATTTAGGTGTAAAGTATCTTGTTGCTTTATACTATTGTTGGGCATAATTTTTAAAGAAAATGAAAGACTACAACATATATGAGGATTTCGGCAATGAAAATGAGGATGATTTACTTCAAAAAATCAACTCTTTTGATGAAGCCGTTATTTGGGGAACAGATTGGACAACTGAAACCATTACGAATCAACTCTTAAGAAAGAATATTGACCTATTTCCTAAGTTTCAAAGAAGAGACGCATGGTCGAGAACTGCTAAAAGTAAATTCATTGAATCTTTAATTTTAGGTTTACCTATTCCACAAATAATTTTGGCAGAGAAAAAAGATGAAAAGGGAAAATATATCGTGATTGATGGTAAACAAAGACTTTTAACTATACGACAATTTTTTGCTCAAGATGAAAATGATGAATTCAAACAATTCAAGCTTTCAGGTCTTGAAGTATTACCCTCTCTAAATAAAAAATCATTCAACGACATTCAACAAAATCCAGAGTTTAATCAAGTTTTGAATTCATTATATAATCAAACTATTAGAACAACAGTAATTAAAAATTGGCCTAATGAAGAATTTCTGTTTACTGTTTTTTTAAGGCTAAATACGGGTAGTATAAAGTTAAGTCCCCAAGAATTAAGGCAAGCATTACACCCAGGTCCATTTATTGATTATGCAGACAGTTTCTCCATAGAAAGTGAAGCCATTAAGGAAATGTTGAACCTCCGTCAACCGGATTATCGAATGAGAGATGTAGAAATGGTAATTCGATATTTCACCTACAAATTATTTATTGAACAATATGACGGGAACTTAAAAAGAGCCTTTGATAATACAGTAAAAGTGTTAAATGAAAACTGGGATTTAGAAGAAAATCGAATACTACGAGAATCTCAAAATCTTGAAAAAGCAATTTCATTTACCAATCAGACTTTTGGTTCAAGAGAAGCTTTTAGCAAATGGAGTGACGGTAGATTTCAAGGGAATTTCAACAGGGCTATTTTCGATATTATGGTTTACTATTTTAGTATACCGAATATCCTAAACAAGCTTCAGGACAAAAAAGAGCAAATTGTTGAGGCATTTAAATCAAAGTGTGAAAACGACCCAGATTTCATAAGTTCATTTGAACATACAACTAAAAGCATCCCGAATACTGGTAAAAGGTATACTACATGGGGTGAAGAATTGGCAAACATTTTAAACGAAAAAATTCAAATCCCTCAGATTGTAGAAAATAGATTAGTCTTAAAAAACTCACAGAATGGTTAAATCAAGAAGACTTAGACAATTGGAGTCTCGCCTTAAATTTCTTGAGGAAAACATATTGCCAGCAGAGAAAGTTAATGGGAACTATACCAAAAAGGAACAAGATTTAATAAGGAGCTATGTGCTTCTATCTCATGCCGAAATTGAGGCTTATTTGGAAGATAAATCTAAAGAGCGAATAAATAAAGCACTTACCGATTGGAATACTAATCGTAAAAGAAGTAACTGCTTAAAAAGTGTTTTGGCTTTTACCGGTAATGAAATTGATTTTAATTCGGACCAACATGCTATAAATATGCAACACCGTGTTAATCGGACGGTTGCACATTATATGAGTTCAGTTGTCGATAGAAATCATGGAGTTAAGGAAAAAAATATTACTGATCTTCTCCTTCCGCTAGGTATTGAATACTCAGAGCTTGACCAAGCTTGGCTCGGAATCATGGAGTCATTTGGGGCGACTCGTGGTAATATTGCTCACAATACTACCCAAGTACAAAATCAAATTGACAGAAACACAGAAAAGTCTCGGATAAAATCTCAAATTCTTCCTGAGCTTGCTAGGATTGATGGATTAATTAGAAAACTAAAATAAACTATGCCCAACAATGGCTAAAAAATCATAGCTGCCCTGCGGGACAACAACGCTTTTTATCTGGAACGTTGAGCACAATTAGAAAAAATACTAAATGAAGACACCAATTGTTGGAAAAGACCAAATAGCTGACACATATTATCCAATGATAGCTGGATTAGATGAAGAACAAGCTTTTCAGGACTACAACGATAAAGTCTTGGAGACTAACAACATCTTTATCTCGACATTAGCTATGGACTTTTCTTCAGGTACTTCTTCAAAACGAAAAAAAGAAATTGATGAAGAATGGAAAGAAAAACTCCCCAATTTAGGTCATATTAAAAGACTTGATCTTCGGCACAGGGTTGACCAAGACTACTTTGACATCATATGCAAAATGAAAAACTTAGAAGTTCTAAATATTTGGGCTTCTACTATTACAGATATCAGCTCAATTAGTAAGCTAACAAAACTAAAAGCTTTGTATCTGAGTAATTTTTCTCGACTAGAAGATATTGCTCCTTTAATGGGGTTAAAATCTCTGGAAAGTCTTTCAATTCTTGCGTCTTTTAAGGTCGCTAATTATGAACTAATTGGACAAATAAAATCGTTAAAGTCGTTAGAACTTGGAGGAGACACTTTCGCACCGAAAAATTTAATTTTAAGTAGTCTGGAACCTTTTACAGCATTAAATGAACTAATTGAACTTGACATGTCCTGTGCATCAATAAGAGACAAAGACTACAGACCAATTTTAGAACTTAAAAAACTAAAAAGACTTGATGCACATTGGAGAATGAAGAATCTAGAAAGAGAGTTTCTGCAAAATGAACATCCATCATTACAATCAGGATTCTTTGTTGCTTATGATTTTGGTAAAAATGAGTTTAAAGATGGAGTTGAGTGGTGGATAGAGAAATAAAAACTGTGCTCAACACGGTATATAGCAAATAGGGCTCTTGGTGGTTTACAAAAGTTCAGTGCTATTTACAAACACCGCCAAATCGTTGATTTGGCTTATAAGAATGAATAATTTAAAAACAAAATACAACGCTTTGGCTCAGTGTAAAACAGAAAGGTTATCGTCTACTGTCCTTATTGTTAAATACTAACCTTTATAATAAAAACATTCATTGAGAAAAATAATAGTAGCATATTTAGCTAAGCTTTTTGAGTATAATAAGAAAAGCGCCCAATATATGGAGGATCTTAAAACTAATCCACATTTTAGGACTAGGGAAGAAATAGAGAGAGAAGGTCCAAAATCTAATAGGGTGGTCATTCCTGAATTGAAAACAGGAGATGAGCTATATAAATTAGAGGGTATTTAATATTCTTCACTATCCCACTATCCCACCAAAAAGTACACAACATTCGAAAATGTGTGTAAGTCCTAACGGCATCTTCGCATATACCTTTGTCCTATTCTTTTAGACATTTAAAAAATAGGCGATATGAGTACAACACAATTTGGTAAAAAAGGGTGGACCCCAGATAGAATCAAAAGCCTTAAAGGCAAAACATTCATAATTACCGGTACAACCAGTGGTACTGGTTTTGAGGCGGCAAGAATACTATTGAAAAAAGGAGCTAAGGTGGTCATGCTAAACCGTAACCCCAAAAAGGTTGCCGATACGTTGTCAACCTTAAAACAGGAACTTGGCAATGCCATACCGGTAAGCAATATAGAAATGGACTTGGCATCATTGGCATCGGTTAGGAAAGCTGCAGATGAAATTCTGAAAACCGTACCACAAATAGATGCCCTAATGTGCAATGCCGCCATTGCCCAAGTACCCAAACAAACATTTACGGAAGATGGTTTTGAAAGTCAGTTAGGGGTAAACCATTACGGTAATTTCTTATTGCAGGCTTTGCTGTACCCACGTATAGAAGAATCAAAAGGGCGTATAGTGACCGTGGGCAGTATGGGCTACAATTTGGGCATAAAGACCATACAGTTCAATGATATGAACTGGGACAAGAACTACAGCCCAAACGGCGTGTACAGTCAAAGTAAATTGGCGCAGATCATGACCGTTTATGAATTGCAAGATAGACTAAAGGAGGCGGGCAAAACAGGTGTGAAGTCATACGCATGCCACCCGGGTGCCTCTTCAACATCATTGATCAAGACCAGCGGTAGCTTGTTGACAAGATTTATTTGGCAGATCATGAAATTAACGCCCATGGTACAATCTGCAGAGAAAGGGGCATACCCAGAATTAATGTGTGCCACCGAGCCAGATTTGGACCAATCAGGTTTTTACGGCCCAACAGGTAAAAATTATTGGACAGGACCCGTTGGTGAGTGCAAGCTTGAGCCACATGCCAAGGACAAACCCGTCATGGAAAAACTGTGGGAAGTTTCAGAAGAAGCCGTTGGTTATGAATGGGAGGTGTAGTAGTTAACTAATAATGAAATAGGAATAAAATGAAGAGGATAAAAACCATTGGTATCGTAGTAATGCTATTAGCATCACTACACGTTTTTTCACAAGAAAGAAATTGGAAGACCGAAACGGCAAAAGACGGTAAAACGGTAGTGAAATATGAATTGGTCAAGGAAGACGAAGGAACGCATTTTTATTACGTTGCCCAGACCACTGCCAACATAAGTTTAGAAGCGCTAGATGCCTATTTTTCAAATACGGCCAACCATAAAAATTTCTTGGAGAGAACCCCGGTAACCCAAGAGATAGAAGAAGTGTCGGAAAATGCATGGTTGGCCTACTATTATTTTGATGCTCCATGGCCCATGGCAGATAGTGATATTGTGATAAAAATCAATAGGACAAAGCAAGAGGATAAACTTGTTTTTACGGCCATAGCTGCTGCAAATGATTACAAGAAAGATGATGTAAAAAGAATGACGGACTATAAAGTTGTTTATGAATTTGAAAAGGTAGACAATACAAGCACTAAAATCACCTATAATGCAGATTATGTTCCGGTGGGTTCGGTTCCTAATTTCTTGGCAAAAACATGGTTTCCAGAAGGTCCGGCAAAAATTGTAAATAATTTAGGGTCTAGGAAATAGACAAAAACAATAGATTAAATTTTAATTTAGTAGAATAGAGCAATTAAATCATAGAGACATGGATATATTAAAAGCGGCAACAGATTGGGCAAAGGCAGAACTATTTTCAACTCCGTTCTTCATGCTGTTTGGTCTGGCTTTTTTAGTGGCAAGCTTGGGGTTTTGGCAATTGGGTAAAACAGATATCGCCAGAGCGTATATAATTCCTACATTGGTAGCGGGCAGTTTACTTTTAATCATTGGTGTTGGGTTGTTTTTTACCAATAAATCAAGAATTCCCCAATTTGAAAAAGCCTACCAAACAGATGCACCGGCGTTTGTAGCATCAGAATTGGAACGTGCCGAAGCTACCTTAAAAGAATATGATACTATTGTCTTTAAGGCGATACCCATCATAATCATAGCTTGTGCCATAGTACTGTTGTTTGTAAGCACACCGGTTTGGAGAGCAAGTATGATTACCACCATAGCCATGTTGACGGTTATTTTATTGGTAGATGGTACCGCCCATGCAAGAATAGATGGGTATAATAAACAATTACAATTGGCAGCTAAAGAAATGAACAAGTAGTATGCAGCATTTTAAAACATTATCGTCCTATATAGCGTATTTGGAACTACCTGGTCCGGAACACCCCATGTTGAGTGTATTTTCGGCATCGGGAGATGGTTTTTTACCTTGCCCCAAAGAAAGTTCGCCACCCATTACCAATGATTGTTATACCATTAGTTTTAAGAAGTTTGTACAGGGCGATCTAAACTATGGCCGTACAAAATACGATTTCAATAACGGAGCGCTATTTTTTATTTCGCCAAGGCAAGTATTGCAATGGAACGAGGCAGCGGTATTTGAACAAAAAGGGTTTTCGATCAGCTTTCACGAGGACTTTTTAAAAGGGACAGAGTTGGCGCATCAGATCAAAAAATATGGTTTCTTTTCGTACTCGGTCAATGAGGCATTGCACCTTTCACCAAAAGAAGAAAAGCAGATAGAATCCATTGTCGAGAATATTGAAATTGAATATCAAAACAATCAAGACGAGTTCAGTAAGGACATTATTATATCTCAATTGAGTACCCTGCTGAAATACGCCAATCGATTTTATGAGCGTCAATTTTTAAACAGAAAAGAACTTTCTACAAGTTTGTTAGAACAGTTTAATACGCAGTTGTTGGAGTACGTAGAATCTGGTCAGCTACAGGAAAGTGGTATACCTAGCATAGAACAGATTGCCGATAAAATGGCAATTTCGCAACGTTATCTAAGCGACACCTTAAAAAAGGAGACCGGTAAGACCACCACGGAACATTTGCAGTTGTTGTTAATAGATGAAGCAAAGAATATGTTGTTGCATCCCAGTAAAAGTATTGCTGAGGTAGCGTATGAGTTGGGTTTTGAATATCCGCATTATTTCTCAAGGTTGTTCAAAAAGAAAGAAGGTATTAGCCCAACGGCTTATCGTGAAAAGTTTAGTGTGAATTAGATACTTCCTTTACTATTAAAGGGAAAAGACTACAAAGCCCTCGTTACATCTGTAATGAGGGCTTTGTAAATAATGTATGTTTAACAGGATGATGTTTTATTCTTTCACCAATTCCTTGCTCAATTCCTCTAAAGAAACTCCTTTGGTTTCCGGCATTTTGGTCATTGCCCAAATAAGTTGCAATACCATCATTGCACAGAAGAAGTAGTAAATATACCAAACATGGTCTTTAAGAACACCTTGGGTAGCATCTAGGAAAAAGGGAGTGATCAATGTAATGATCGCGGCAAATACCCAATGCACACTAACACCCCAAGACTGCCCGTAAGCACGAACACTATTCGGGAATATTTCTGATATAAAGACCCATATTACCGCACCTTGCCCAATGGCATGAGAGGCAACAAAAGTACAGATGAAAGTAAGTGTAAGGGTAGATCCCAGATCCATTTGAAAACAGAGACCCACCATAACCAAACTAATAATGTAGCCTATAGAACCAATAATAATCAGTTGTCGTCTTCCTAGTTTATCCAATAAGCGAATTCCAATAAAGGTGAATACAAGATTTACGATACCAATGGCGATCGAGTTGAAAAGAGACTCTTTACCGCCCAACCCGGCTTGCTCTAAAATTTCAGGGGCATAATATAGTACAAAGTTGATACCTGATAATTGATTAAAGAACGCTATAAAGAAAGCTAGCCAAAGTACTTTTGAGTATTTCTTTTGAAAAAGGCTTTCACTTTTGGTGCTTTGCTGTAAATCTGTCTTAATTTCTGCCAATTGTAGCGCGGCCTTTTCTTTAGAGTGTATGATCTCTAATATTTTTAATGCACCTGCATCATCCTTTTTGTGTAAGGCCAACCAACGTGGGCTTTCAGGTACGGTAAATACCATTGCGGTATAAATGAAAGCGGGTATGGCTTCTACACCAAGCATCCAACGCCAATCATTTGCACCATCAAAACCTTTTAATAACCAGTTAGATACAAAGGCGATCAAAATACCGAATACCAACCAAAATTGGTACAGTCCGCCAAGCTTTCCACGATTCTCCTTAGATGTAATTTCAGAAATGTAAATAGGAGCGGCAACCGAAGAAATACCGACACCTACACCACCAATAAAACGAAATATGGAAAATGAATATGGATCTTGCGCCAAGGCAGAGCCAAGTGCGGAGACCAGGAATAGAATACCTACCCATAACAGCGTTTTCTTACGCCCTAGGTTTTTGGTGGGAATGCCACCAAAAAGAGAGCCTACTACGGTACCCCAGAGCGCCATACTCATGATAAAGGTGCCGTGAAATAAAGGCGATGTGTTCCAAATTTGTTTAATAGGTTCATTTGCGCCGCTGATGACAACGGTATCAAAACCAAATAAAAATCCTGCGAGGGCCACAGTAATTGACCATACGATAATTCTGTTCATTGTTGAGTGTTAAGTTGATGTTAAATATAATGAATGAAAATCGTAAAATCATAATCTTTTGGGTCAACATAAAAATCAAAGAATTGGTAACTTGTATTAATTTTAAAATTGAACCATGAAAGATTTAAAAAATAAAGTAGCTTATATAACAGGAGGCACTAAGGGAATAGGTTTTGCCGTAGCGCAAACATTATTGGATCAAGGCATGAAAGTGGCCATTAGCGGTAGGTCTCAAGAAAGCGTAGATCAGGCGTTAAAAGATTTTAATAACGATGATGTTTTAGGAATTGTATCTAATGTCGCTAAACTTTCAGACGAAGAAAATGCCGTAGCTAAAATAACGGATAAATGGGGACAAGTAGATGTTGTTCTGGCAAATGCCGGTGTTGGTAATTTTGCACCCATAGATGAAATGACCGAAGAACAATGGCACCAAATGATAGATGTAAACCTTAGTGGTGTTTTTCATACTCTAAAGGCATCTGTAGCATCCCTGAAGAAAACAGAAGGTTATTATATTACCCTAGCAAGTTTGGCAGGTACCAATTTCTTTGCTCAAGGTGCTGGGTATAATGCTTCAAAATTTGGTGTGGTTGGCTTTACACAAGCGGCAATGCTAGATCTTAGACAGTACGGTATAAAAGTATCTACCATAATGCCGGGTTCTGTGGCAACACATTTTAACCATAATGAGCCAGGTGATAAAGATGCATGGAAAATACAACCAGAGGACATTGGTGAATTGGTGTTGGATCTATTGCAGATGAACGAAAGAACCTTACCTAGTAAAATAGAGGTAAGGCCAACAAGACCGGACAAGAAATAAGTTTAGACTTCTTTTTCAGTAAAAGGAATGTCGGCATTACAGATTTCTGTAATTAACTGACCAAGTAGCTGCTCGAAATCAGAAATGACCTCATTGGTAATAAGGTGATTTTTGGGACCTCGGGCAGTTTCTTTTTGCGCGAACAGCAACGTTCCATCTGCAAAATTCTTTAAAGAGATAATACCTGCTTGAATGGTTAAGTTATCTGCAGGATGCATTTTAAAAAACATTAATCCGTAACAAAGCAATTGAAAAGCCTTGCTAAACTGATAATCTTCGGTAAGTACGTCCCAATCCATTAATTCAACATTGCGTCTTTCTACCTTACCTGTTTTGTAATCTATGATACGGGTAACGCCATCAAATTCATCAACACGGTCTAATTTTCCTTTTAAGGTAATGGGGAAGTCCAAACCGGCAATTTCCAGGGGTACTGATAGTGACTGTTCCAGTGCAATTATTTTAATGCTATGGTCTTTAATAGCGGCTATTTCTGCATCTATAAATGTTTGAATGTACTTAAGGATGACATGAAAAGAAATATAGTTTTTACCAGAACTGATGTTCCCTTCCTTGTACGTTTTTTCAAAGTTACGGGCCACCGAGGTGGTTACATTTTTACGGATATCGTTTAGAGACTCTTTGGTAAGGGTTGTGCCAATTAAAGGTGTATACAACTCTTCTAAGCTATCATGGACAATAGTACCAAAAGTATTGGGGGCAAGGGTTTCTTCAACCTGCATGACCTCATTGATATTCAATAGATTCTGCTTATAGAAATCAATTGGGTTTCTAATGTAGTTGCTCAAAGAACTTGGCGAAAATCCTTTAGCGGCTTTTTCACGAATAAGTTGTGTAAGCGTAGTTGTCTTTGCTATCTGCTCAATTTCTTTGGCAATAGGTTGTATGGTAGGTGTGGCTATGACTTCTTTGATATCGCTTCTGTTATCATCCGTTAGTAATTGGGTGATCAACCTACTACGTTCTCCACCTTCTAAAGCATCTGGCTCTGTATTATATAAGATGTATACGTTTTTGGCACGCTGTAATAATCGATAAAAGTGATAGGTGTACACCGCATCTTTTTCTTTGTAAGTGGGTAATCCGTTTTTCGTCTTTAAGTCGAACGGAATAAAGGAATTATTGGATTTTCCCGATGGTAGCACACCTTCGTTTACAGACGTAATGATAATGGTCTCAAAATCCAACAACCTACTTTCCAACATACCCATAATCTGTATGCCTTCTATAGGATTTCCTTGAAAATCTAAAGTTTCTGAGCTTAACAACTGTTTAAAAAGGTGTTTTAAACTTTTTAGATTGTTTATGTAGGTAAAATTGTGACAAAGATCCTTGAGCTGATTGAACAAGGTGTAGAATTTATATAACTGCTCTAACAATAATGAATTCTGTTTTACCGCTTCTATGCTTCTCATAGAAGTGATTAAGGCTAGAAAGTTTTCTATTAGTTTATTGGGATCGTTGTTGATTTCTTCAAACAATAAAGAAACAGTGGCATGCTCAGGTAAAAGCGCATTTATTTGTCCATGGTTGATATAGGTCCAATTATTCAGCTTTATTTTTGAAATTAATTGGTGGGTAGAAACCTCGTTGGCATCGAATAATATGACCGTATATGAATGCGTCAAAAGATTCAATAGGTGTTTATAGAACCAGCCACGATCTGTTTTTTGTTCATGAAATTCTATGAGGTTTATAAAAAAACTTGCTAGGGTAGTAGATTCTAGCTTTTGACCCATGGTAATATTCGTTGCCGGTATATGATCCGGTATAGAATTTAATAGGGGGTTTAATAATTCTTCATTACCAAGAACAATGGCGGAGTTTTGCAATGTTTCTGGTGCATTACTTTGAATGTGATTTAAAATATCACCTACATAATTCACCTGGGATACATTTTTGGGTACACCAATAATTTCTATGTGCTTTTCAGTATTGTAGTAATTGGTTAGACCGGCAAGGGGTTTATCTTTTAGAACCTTCCATGTTTTTTGATACTGGCGTATAAAGTATCCGGCATCATGAATATTGTCTTTTAGAAAATAAGGGTCAATATCCCAATAGATGGCTGCATCTGTTTTTTCAAGAATGGTTTGTATAAGAATACTTTCAGCAGTGTTCAAGGCATTAAAGCCAAGAAAAATATGTTTCTTGCTGTTGGATTCAAGATAACCAGAAAGTTGGGATACCGATGTTTTGTATATAAGACCTTGATGTCCTAAACCTTTTTGTATTAGGTTATTATTGAATTTGGTATATATTTCTTCAAGGTGGCGCCAAAAATGAAGGTAATTTTCGATCATTTCAGATTTGTCGCTGTTCAAAGACCAATGATTTACCTCTTGTATAGCCGCAACATTTTGATACAGACCAGTGGCATCTACTAAGTAGCGATCCACTTCATTAAAATCTTGTAATAGAATTTGTCCCCATTTCAAGAAAGAATCAAAAGATTCTTTTTCATAGTCACCAACGCTCAAGTAAGCATTATATAGTTCAAATAACTGGGTAGTAGTATTGGCGGTTACCAGGTTGGATACTTTTTCAATGAAGTCTTCAATACTGTAGATTTCAGGAGCAAGTATGGTTTTGGTCAATGATTTGGATAGTGCTTTCTTAAGAAAGACACCAGCCCGTTTACTGGGTAAGATAAAAATGGTATTGGCAATGTTGGAATTGTGTTTTAAAACATCCTGTACTACATCTTGTATAAAGCTCTGCATGATGTAAAAATAAAAAAGCTCCGCAATATTGCGGAGCTTTTATTTTATTAAAACACTTAGGTATGTTTTTTACTTATTTTACTAAGTTGATTTCTACCCTTCTGTTTTGAGTTCTACCAGCTCTAGTGTTGTTTGTTGCGATAGGCTTAGACTCACCGTAACCAACTGCAGATAATCTGAACTCTTCTATTCCTTTGTCAACTAAGAATTCTTTTACAGAAAGAGCTCTTGACTCAGAAAGACTTTGGTTTAATTTTTCGCTACCTACGCTATCAGTGTGACCTTCAACTGTAAATTTAGCGTTAGGGTATTCTTTAAGGATAGTGATAATGTCAACCATTACTGAAGTAGACTCAGCTTTGATAGAAGATTTACCAGTATCAAATAAGATAGTTCTAGCGTAATCGTTCAATTGCTTTTGAACTTCTTCAGTTACTTCAGGACAACCAGCGTTAGCTACAGTACCAGCAACTTCAGGACATTGATCGTCTTTGTCTAATACACCGTCACCGTCAGTATCAGGCCATGGGCAACCTTTGTTCTCAGCAGGACCTGCTTCAGAAGGACAAGCATCATCTTTATCAGCAACACCGTCACCGTCAGCATCTGGACAACCAGCTAAAGCAGCAACACCAGCTTCGTTAGGACAAGCGTCATCTTTGTCAGCAACACCGTCACCGTCAGCATCAGGACATCCGTTCATTTCTTTAGAACCAGCTTCGTTAGGACAAGCATCTTTGCTGTCTTCTATACCGTCACCGTCAGAATCTGGACAACCGTTGAATGCTTCAAGACCAGCAACTTCTGGACAAGCATCATCTTTATCGTAGATACCGTCACCGTCAGTGTCAGTACCACCAAACTTAACTGAGATACCAGCTAAATGTTGGAAATGAGGAGCTAAGTAATCTTCGAAAGCATGCTTATAAGAAGATTGTAAAGTAAGACCTAAGTTCTCAGAGAACCAGATGTTAAGACCAACACCACCGTTTGCAGTACCAGCACCGATTTCATCGATCCAAGTATAACCACCACCTATTTCGATGAATGGGTCAAGAACAGTTTGTCTTTTTATGATATCATATTTAATTGTACCATCTATAGCGTAGTGAGATAGATCGTCAACACTAACGTCACCTAATTTGCTAATTTTGTTAAGAGAACCTCTAGCTCCAACAGAGAAACCATCTCCTATAGATTTAGATACTCCTACATAAGAAATAGAAGGTAAGATATTCCAGTGATCGTTTGCATTGAAGAATTCATTACCGAAAGAACTTACATCCGAAGTTGGATATACGTCAATGGCATTAACCCCAAATTGCACTTGCCAAGGGTTATTCTCGTCTTGCGCTTGTATGTTGTTGATACCTACAACAAGTAGTACAACAACCAATAATTTGCTAAGATGTTTCATGTTCAAATTTTTAAGTTTAAGTGTTTATTAGCTGCAAATGTAACTTGTTAAATATTATTAACAAAATCAATTTCCTATTTTTTTTAATGCATTTAATAGATTAAATGGTGCATTTAAACGATTTTTAATTCCTTGCCTACCTCTGTGAATGCGGTAATGGCAGCGTCTAAATGCTCTTTTGAATGCGCGGCTGAAAGTTGTACCCTAATACGAGCTTTGTCTTTTGGAACAACAGGGTAGAAAAACCCGATAACATAAATGCCTTTTTCCAAAAGCTTATTTGCCATTTCTTGAGATAGTTTGGCATCATATAACATTACCGGTACAATGGCAGAATCGCCATCAACAATGTCGAAACCAGCCGCTATCATGCCTTTTTTGAAGTATGCAGTATTTTCTTGCAACTTATCTCTTAAAGAAGTGTCGTTCTCCAACATATCAAATACCTTTATAGAGGCACCTACAATGGCGGGTGCCAAGGAGTTTGAAAATAGGTAAGGTCTAGAGCGTTGTCTCAATAAAGTAATGATTTCCTTTTTTCCTGTAGTATAACCGCCCATGGCACCACCTAAGGCTTTGCCCAGCGTGCCGGTTATAATATCAATTCTACCCATTACCCCTTTTTCTTCTAAGGTGCCTCTTCCTTTTTCGCCTATAAAACCGGCTGCATGGCATTCGTCTATCATCACCAGGGCATCGTACTTATCGGCTAGATCACATATTTGGTCCAGCGGGGCAACAATGCCATCCATGGAGAATACACCGTCCGTAACAATGATCTTAAAACGTGCCCCGTCTTCGTTTGCCTTAATAAGTTGTGCTTCTAGATCTGCCATATCACTATTGGCATATCTATAACGTTTTGCTTTACATAAACGAACACCATCTATGATTGAGGCATGGTTCAATGAATCTGATATGATGGCATCTTCTGCGGTAAGCAAAGGTTCAAATACGCCACCGTTGGCATCAAATGCAGCAGCATATAAAATAGTGTCTTCGGTACCATAGAAATGAGCTATTTTTTGCTCCAATTCTTTATGGATATCTTGTGTACCGCAAATGAACCTTACAGATGACATACCAAAGCCATGGGTTTCCATAGCGTCTTTTGCCGCTTGTATAACCTCAGGATGTGATGATAACCCTAAATAGTTATTGGCGCAAAAATTAATGACCTCTTGCCCGGTATTAATTTTAATGACGGCATCTTGTGGAGAAACAATAATTCTTTCCTCTTTAAAAAGTCCGTCCTTTTTAATCGTTTCAATTTCTTGCTGTAAATGTTCTTTGATTTTTCCGTACATATTCCTTCTATATATAATCTAGTTCTATTTCAGTATTAATATACACAATGATTTTGTGATCAATGGTGTAGCCCATATTTGAAAAACTTTGGGCATAGGCGTTCACCTGTTGGTGATAGTGGTTATTGCGTTCACCGGTTTTATAATCTATAATGGTTGCATGGTTATCGTTAAGCACGACCCTATCTGGTCTTTGGGTAGAACCGTCTGCCATTAAAAGATCTCTTTCGTTCAGCACCTCAAAATCTTGAGTGTAAAATTGCGATAAATCTTTATGATAGATGACCTTTTTTACAACTTCCTTTATCTCATTGACTTCTTGTTCCTTGATCAGACCTTTTTGTAATGCCAGTTGCATGGCTCTTTCTAGGTCTTTTGCGGTATGGATGGCACCCAGTATAAAATGTATAACATTACCTTGATTAATGGCAATATCTAAACCTTCATACCAAAGGGTTCCTGCCAGTGCCAGTATTTTAAAATCTGCCCTGTCTTTATTGGTATATATATAAGGTATGGTCAGAGGATCGTTATCCATTTCTTTTTTGGCTTGATTAAGTGGGAACTCACCAAAATGGTAATCTAATTTATCTTGTTGGTACGCACCAATACTTTTTAGGAAATGAATGAATAGCCCAGAGTAGTAATTGGTATTGTGTTCCCCTTTCTTATCAAGTTTGTTTTCGCTAATTATGAAAAGTGCCTTTACGGCTCTGGTTAAAACAACATATAAAAGGTTGAAAGCATCTAGCTGTAATTTTTGGTGATCAAGGGAATACAACAAGGCTTCGGTTTCTCCGTATTCTTGTACTTCCTGTTTCTTATTGATCAGTATTTCAGAAAAGCCAAGAAACTCATCTTTATCAACCGGTAGCCATAATTTAGGGTCTATTTCTTCAAATATGTTTGAATTTGCATAGGGGAAAATGACCACTGGAAACTCCAGACCTTTAGATTTGTGAATGGTCATTATCTGTACAGATTCAATATTTTCTGGTGTGCTAATGCTTGCTGAATGTCCTTTTTTGTCCCAGTAATCTAAAAAAGACTGCATATCTGAGCCAAATTTCTGCTCTACATCAAAAACAAGATCCATAAAAGCAGTCAAGTGAGCATCTGAAGTAGGTATAAGGTCAAAGGTTTTGATGGCATATGACAATCCATCATAAACAGATGTTTGTCGTAATCTAGAAGAATCAAAGCCGTAAACGTTTAGGAAATGGTTGTTTAGATTATCTAAGTTCTCATAAATATAAGCGTGTTTGTCAGCTTTGTTTTCAGAAAGGAAATGAAGTAATTCATATTGAATTTCCAATTCCGAGGGTTGTACCAAGTGCCTAATTAGCTGTACAAGAAAAATAACCTTTTTGCTCTCGCTCAACAATAAAGAGTCTGAGGAAACTACCGGTATATTATGCTGCATCAACTGATCTGCAAGCAATAGACCGTGTTTCTTTTTTCTGATAATAATGCAAATGTCACTATAGGAATAACCTTGTGCTATACATTTTTGAATGGTCGCTAAAGTGGTTTCGGCATAAAGCTCATCGTCATCCTCTTCCAAAAGAGATATATGAACATAGCCACCTTCTTTATGGTTGATTTCCTGTTGGTTGCCTATTTTAAAAAATTCTTGATAAACCTCATTTTCCAAAAAAGGACTCACACTTTGAAAGAAGTTGTTGTTGAAGTTAATGACTTCCGCGTAACTTCTATAATTCTTTGGTAACGTAACCAAATCAGATGGTACGGTAAAAGGGTGTGTTTTATGGGTCGCCAATTCTAAAAATTGTTCAGCCTTACCGCCACGCCATCTGTAGATGGCTTGCTTGGGATCACCCACAAGAAATAGAGAACCCATATTGCCTAACTCATCTTGGCCTTCCATGGCATTCCCTATGAGAGGTATAAGGTTTTCCCATTGCATTTGCGAGGTATCTTGAAATTCATCAATAAAATAATGGCGGTATTTTTCTCCCAAGCGTTCATAAATAAAAGGGGCAGGTTGATCCTTTACTTCCTTTGCAATTAATGTGTTGAATTCAGATATGGATAACTGATCCTTTTCTTCTTGAATGATTTTTAGTTCTTTTTGAATAGCGTTCAAGAGCGCAAAAGGAACAATGTTTCTGTTAATGTTGGCAAACAGCCCTCTTTTGTAAATAAGTTGCTTTATAGTTTGATAATAAACTAAAAGTTGAGGAGCTAAATCAATAGGGGCATTTTTTACCGTGGCTTTTAGAATTTTACCTTCAATTAAATTGTCTTCTAGTTTATTGTTGTAAAGTTGAGTTGGTGAATAGTTGCCGGCAATTATTTTTTTAAAATGATTGGGTAGGGTTTCCCTTGGAAAATCTTTAAAATCCAATCCGGCATTGGTAATGAGTTCAAGACAAGCGGTTGCAAGTTCCTCAACTTTTTTTTCTATATCCTTAGTTTGTTTTTTAAGGTGATTTTGAAGTTTTAAAAAATCACCTAGCTCAATAGCATTTAAGCTCTTTAAATGTGCAGCATTGTTTTCGTCGAAAATTAATTTTCCGATTTTTAAAAGATCAAAACCAATGTCCCAACTTCTATCGTCCTCTATTTTTTCTAGTGCAAAATCTAAAAGAACCTTGGTAAATTCAGGGTCTTCACCAGCTTTGCCTATGACGCGCTCTACGGCTTCTTGTAAAAGCAGATCCACATCTAAAACCACTTCAAAATTTTGAGGGATCTTTAAATCCTTGGCGAATGTTCTAATAAGCCTATGGGTAAACTTATCTATGGTAGAAATATCAAAGAAAGCATAGTTGTGCAAAATTTGCTTTAAACGCAGTTTGCTCAAAGCGGGCAATTCCTCAAAAGTATAATCGGTCTCATTCAGTATATCTTTGAACAATGGTGCTGCATGGTCCATAGAAGTCGTTTTTGAAAACTCAAAAAGACTGTTAAGAATACGATGTTTCATTTCATTTACCGCCTTATTGGTAAAAGTGATCGCTAATATTTTTCTGAAATTTTGAGGAGAAGCCAGTATAATCTTCAAGTACACCTTGGCAAGCGCATACGTTTTGCCTGATCCGGCAGAAGCATTATATATGGTAAACGGATTATTAGACACTGATTTTTACTGCAAATTAAGGATTACTGTACAGTTCTTAACAAATTATTACGTGAATATAAATGTTAAAATCCGTAACTTTGAAATACAATTAATATAAATCTAAAAACACATAAATTATGGCTTTTGAATTACCAAAATTGCCTTACGCTTATGATGCTCTTGAGCCTCATATTGATGCAAGGACGATGGAAATACATCATACAAAACATCATAACGGATATACAACTAAGTTAAATGCCGCTATTGAAGGTACAGATCTTGAAGGAAAATCTATTGAAGATATCTTAACAGGTTTGGATATGAGTAATGGTGCAGTTAGAAACAACGGAGGTGGTTTTTATAACCACTCATTATTCTGGACTATATTATCACCAAACGGTGGTGGTAAGCCTAGTGGAGAATTAGCATCTGCTATTGATAGTGCTTTTGGTTCTTTTGAAGAGTTTAAAAGCAAGTTTACTGCTGCTGCAGGTACTAGATTTGGTTCTGGTTGGGCATGGTTATGTGTTCATGAAGGTGGTAAAGTAGAAGTTTGTTCTACACCAAATCAAGACAATCCGTTAATGCCAGGAGTAGAATGTGGTGGGCAACCTATCTTAGGATTAGATGTATGGGAGCATGCATATTACCTAAATTATCAAAATAAGAGACCAGATTATATTGAAGCGTTTTTTAATATTATCAACTGGGATGAAGTATCTAAACTTTATGCTAGTAACAAATAAGGAAAGGTAAAGTAAATCCTAACTAACTTGTAGGAAACCACTTATGAAAATTTCATAGGTGGTTTTTTGTTTTTACAATAGAAAAGGGCGGAGAAGTCTCCACCCTTTTCGTCCCAAATCTTACCATAAACTTAACCTACTTATGCTATGGCGATACTAAATTACTGGTATTGAGTAAATAAAAAAAGGAATTTTAAGAAAAAAATTCACTTTTATTTATGTCGTGTTATATTTCTCTTAGTGAATTATGATAGATAACAGCCTGAAAGTAAACTAGGTTGCATTAAAATAAAAAGACGGAGCATAGCCCCGTCTTTTCCCCAAATCTTACCATGAACTTAACCTACTTATGCTATGGTTCTGTAAATATAAATGATGTTACTGTGGTTGGGCAAGCTAATCGATGTACGTCGTAAACCTAGGTTGTACTACTATTTTAGATGAAAATGATACTTAGGTAACGAGAGCTTTGATGAAATAGGTTCAAAAATAAAAAGACGGAGCATTGCTCCGCCTTTTTCCCCAAATCTTACCATGAACTTAACCTACTTATGCTATGGTTCTGTAAATGTAATATGCTTAACTACAATTGAAAATAGAACTAGTTAAACGTACCGTTAAAACGTTAAAGGGGGCATTGTGAAGAATTGGATTACAAAATAACAATCTGTAATCTGTATAAAATAAAAAAGGCGGAGAAGTCTCCACCTTTTTTGCCCCAAATCTTACCATGAACTTAACCTACTTATGCTATGGTAGCTTTAAAAGTAAACAGGGTTAAGTCAAAACGACTATTCAGTCGTTAAAATGCTATATTCGTCGATGAAATACATAAAAAGTGTGCATTTCATCGAATTATTATTTAATAAGCGCGTTCGTTGTTTCCTTCATAGAAGTTGATGAACGCTCTATTTACAACTCTATTTCCACCAGGCGTTGGGTAGTTGCCGGTAAAATACCAATCACCTAAATTCTTAGGGCAAGCCTCATGTAAACTAGATATGGTTTGGTATATTATGGAAACTTCTGCATTGATATCATCTGGACTCAACAGCTCTCCGATCTTTTTAGAAATTTCTTTTGCTGTGAATGGTGCATAGAAATCCTTTACATAGTTAATGACATCTTGATCACGGCTCTCTACTTGTGTTAAGCATTTTTTGTAGATTTCCTCTACAATATGCATGGAGTTGTTATCCTCGTGCAACGCCAAGGCTGCTTTAAAGGCAATAAAATCTTCAAGCTTTGCCATATCTATACCATAACAATCTGGGTAGCGGATCTGTGGTGCAGATGATACAACTATTATTTTCTTTGGAGATAACCTGTCCAAAATTCTAAGAATACTCTTTTTTAAGGTAGTACCCCTTACAATACTATCATCTATAATAACAAGGTTGTCTCCTTTTTTTACAGAACCATAAGAAATGTCATATACATGTGCCACTAGGTCATCTCTACTGCTATCTTGCGTAATAAAGGTTCTTAGCTTGGCATCTTTAATAGCTACTTTTTCAATTCTTGGACGTACCTCTAGTATTTCATGAAGTTGCTCGCCGGTTATTGCAGGACCTAATGCAAGTATTTGTTCTTCTTTTTTCTGGTTCAAATAGTTTTGAGCCTCTTTTACCATACCGTAAAAAGAAGTTTCTGCAGTATTCGGTATATAAGAGAATACAGTGTTTTTGATATCTTCATTTATAGATTCCAATATCTGTGGAAATACCAATTTACCTAAAGCTTTACGTTCTTGATAAATCTCCTTATCACTACCTCTAGAAAAATAAATACGTTCAAAAGAACATGCTTTACGTTCTTTAGGTTCCTGAATTTGGTGAATGGCGCTAGTACCGTTCTTTTTAATGATAATGGCGGCACCAGGGTCAAGTTCTTTTACCTCGTCATAAGGTACGTTGAATACCGTTTGTATAGCAGGTCTTTCTGAGGCAACTACAACAACTTCATCATCCCTGTAGTAATAAGCCGGTCTAATGCCACTAGGATCCCGTAGGACAAAAGCATCACCATGGCCTAACAAACCTGCCATGGCATAACCACCATCAAAATTCTTGGCGGCTCTTTTTAATATCTTGTACACCTTTAAACGTTCTGCAATAATAGGCGAAGCTTGTTGTTTGGTGTATCCTTCTTTTTTTATCTGCTTATATAGTTTAGCAACGGCATCATCAAGAAAATGACCTATTTTTTCCATTACCGTAACGGTATCTGCCATCTCTTTAGGATGCTGGCCAAGTTGAACCAGGTTGTCAAAAAGCTCATGAACATTGGTCATATTAAAATTACCGGCAACAATTAAGTTACGGTGCATCCAGTTGTTCTGTCTTAAGAAAGGATGAACACTCTCAATGCTGTTTTTGCCAAAGGTACCGTAACGCACATGACCTAAAAGGAGTTCACCTATATAAGGTATATTCTTTTTTTGCAAGGCAACATTATGCTCATACTCCGGATGCTCTTTCATCTCGGTATTGATACGATCATTTATTTGTGCAAAAATGTCCTGTATAGGCTGTTGTTGGCAAGAACGAACACGGCTCATGTAGCGTTCACCTGCCTTAACATCTAATTTAATGCTGGCAAAACCTGCACCGTCTTGACCACGGTTATGTTGTTTTTCCATCATTAAGTACATTTTATTTACACCATAAAATGCTGTTCCATACTTTTCCTTGTAATACTCTAAAGGTTTTAATAACCGTATTACAGAAATACCACACTCATGCTTAATTGCGTCACTCATTGTTTTTGGTATTAAAAAAACCCCAAAATATTTTGGGGCTAGGGGATTATTGTAATTCTATGTCAAACTGGGTCAATTTCTTAAACTGATGCAGTCTTTCTCTAATTTCTTTTCGGTCTAACTGTAACATTCTTTCCGCTCCAAATTTCTCTACACTAAAGGATGCCAGATTAGAACCGTGTATAATTGCCTTCTTCATATTCTCAAATGAGCTATCTCCGCTTGCTGCCAAATAGCCTGAAAAACCACCGGCAAAGGTATCTCCGGCACCAGTAGGATCAAATACCTCTTCTAAAGGTAGCGCCGGTGCAAAAAAGATCTGGTCTTCATTGAACAAAAGTGCGCCATGCTCTCCTTTTTTGATCACTACATACTTAGGTCCCATGGTAAAAATCTTTTGCGCTGCCTTAACAAGTGAATATTCACCGGTTAATTGTCTGGCCTCTTCATCATTAATAGTTATTACATCTATATGTTTAATAACGTTCATTAAATCATCTAAAGCATTGTCCATCCAAAAATTCATGGTATCCAATACTATTAACTTTGGTCGCTTTTTCATCTGGTTGATTACACCCATTTGAACAATTGGGTGAAGATTACCAAGCATAACCACATCTGCATCATTATAACTTTCCGGTACAACAGGATTAAAGTCCTCTAAAGTATTTAACTCCGTTACTAAGGTGTCTCTGGTATTTAGGTCGTTGTGGTATTTTCCTTTCCAGTAAAAGGTTTTACCGCCTTCAACAATTTCCAAGGCAGAAATGTCAATACCGCGATCGGTTAAAAGGTCTAAATATTCTTTAGGCATGTCATCACCTACAATAGAAATGATAGCTGAATCAACATCAAATTGAGATGCCGCTAAGCCAATATAGGTAGCTGCGCCGCCCAATATTTTATCCGTTTTACCAAAAGGAGTTTCTATTGCATCAAAAGCGACAGTACCTACTATTAAAAGCTTGCCCATAAATGTGAAAAAATTTAAGCTGCAAATATACGATTTTGAAAAGCTAATTAAAACGGTTTATCGAATACAAATTGTAATAGTTATCAAAGGCGAATTGTTGATATAAATTGCCATTTATTTCCTACCGAAATCTGCAGGAATTTCTCCCCAAGCTTTCGTTTCCCATTTGACGATAATGGTTTTGTATTCATTCTTGTTCAGCCAATCTACCGCTCTATCAATAAATTCAAAAAGTGTTTTGTTCTTTGCGTTAGGAGTAAGTTTGGTGTTGCACTTTTTTTTACGCACCCAGCTCATGGCCGTTCTAGAATCTGTATAAATGATACGGTCGCTATTATGTTTTTTTAGAAAAGCTAAACCATGGACAATGGCTAAAAATTCACCAATATTATTGGTTCCATTAGGAAAAGGACCTTGTTTAAATAATTTTTTACCAGTTTTGGTATCAACCCCTTGGTATTCCATAATACCGGGATTGCCGCTAGAAGCAGCATCAACAGAAATGGAATGATAATTTGGTAGCCCAATTCTTTCTAATTCTGCTTTGGATAAAGTAGGTGCAGTTTTTTTCTTTCCCTTGAAATCTGCGTAAGTGCCATTATATGCCTTTTTGGCTACCTCAAAAGATTCAAATGATTTGTATTCGGCACCGGCATGGCCGTCAATAGATTTTTTACATTCTTTCCATGTTTCATAAATACCCGGCTTTTTACCTTTCCAAACAACATAGAACTTTTTCTTTTTGCCCATTACTGCTTAGATAATAATTCGTCTATGACCTTTGGAAAAAATTCATATTCCAACAGATGTACTTTTGATGCGATATCCTCGGGCGAATCTTTTGGGTTCACTATAGTTTTTACCTGTTGTATAATAGCGCCCTCATCATAATGTGCATTTACGTAATGGATGGTAATACCGGTTTCCGTCTCTTTAGCCTCTTTTACGGCATTATGAACATGCATACCGTACATACCTTTACCGCCGTATTTTGGTAGTAGGGCAGGATGTATGTTTATAATTTTATTGGGGAAGGCATTGGTAATGGCTTCGGGTATTTTCCATAAAAAGCCGGCCAACACTATTAGGTCGGGTTCTAATGATCGTAGCATATCTAGAATAAAATTACTCTTTGAAAATGCTTGCCTATTAAAAAACAAGGCGTTGATTCCAAGTCTGTTACAACGCTCAATGACTTTGGCATCGCTTTTGTTAGTAAGTACGCAGCATATAGTAACATCTTTGCGAAGCTTAAAATAATTGGCAATGTTTTCAACATTGGATCCGGAACCTGAGGCAAAAAGTATAATTTTCTTGGTTTTCAATAGAAAGGGTCTTTATAAGATAACGAACAATGAAATTAAGTTTGGCAAATAAAGCAAATTTAAAGCTTGTCAGAATTTAGAAAAAAACGATTAAATAGAATAGTTCTAATACCTCGCTACTTTTCAATACCTTTTATCAACGTTACCGAAACAAAATATTAATACGGTAAAATTACAGCACATGTCTTTAATTTTATTAAATTACCATACATTTTAACGACAATTAGTGTAATTAAACCAAAGTTTTTTATTTTTGCCTTCAATTTAAATTTTTAAAACAAATATTATTATGTCAGACATTGCATCAAGAGTTAAAGCTATCATCGTTGATAAATTAGGAGTTGATGAGAACGAAGTGGTAACCGAGGCTAGCTTTACTAACGATTTAGGCGCAGATTCATTAGACACGGTAGAGTTGATAATGGAGTTCGAAAAAGAATTTGATATTCAAATTCCAGACGATCAAGCTGAGAATATCGCAACTGTTGGTCAAGCCATCAGCTATATAGAAGAAGCTAAGTAAAACATGTTTTCTTAAATAGAATTCAAATTATCCATGTGGTAAATGCTCCGCATGGATAATTTTTTTTAATTTACGCTTGGTTTAGATTTAAACAAATACAAAGTTAAATGCAGTTAAAGCGAGTTGTAGTTACAGGTTTGGGGGCACTTACCCCAATAGGTAATAATATTGAAGAGTATTGGGATGCTTTGGTAAACGGTAAAAGTGGATCAGCGCCCATTACTTATTACGATACAGAAAAATTCAAAGTAAAATTCGCTTGTGAGCTTAAGAATTACAAGACAGAAGATCACTTTGATAGAAAAGAAGGCCGTAAGCTGGATAGATTTGCGCAGTACGCACTTGTATCTTCAGATGAAGCTATTCGTGATTCTAAATTAGATTTAGAGAAAATCGACAAATTTCGCGTAGGCGTTATTTGGGGAGCGGGTATTGGAGGTTTGGAAACTTTTCAGAACGAGGTAATGAATTTTGCCAACGGAGATGGTACACCAAGATTCAATCCGTTCTTTATTCCAAAAATGATAGCTGATATTGCCCCGGGGAACATATCCATTAAGCATGGTTTTATGGGACCTAATTACACCACCGTTTCCGCTTGTGCATCATCGGCAAATGCAATGATCGATGCCTTGAACTATATACGATTGGGTCATTGTGACGTCATTGTAACAGGTGGTAGTGAAGCGGCAGTAACTATTGCAGGTATGGGCGGTTTTGGTGCTATGCACGCATTATCAACAAGAAACGATAGTCCTGAAACAGCTTCAAGACCTTTTGATGCAACCAGGGATGGTTTTGTTCTAGGTGAAGGTGCAGGAGCGTTGGTTCTTGAAGAGTATGAGCATGCCGTTGCCAGAGGAGCAAAAATCTATGCAGAAGTTGCCGGTGGAGGTATGTCAAGTGATGCTTACCATATGACCGCACCGCATCCAGATGGTATAGGGGTGGTTAGGGTAATGGAAAATTGTCTAAGGGATGCAGGCTTGTCCATAGAAGATGTAGACGCTATAAACACTCACGGTACATCTACCCCTTTGGGAGATGTGGCAGAGTTGAAAGCGATTACTCAAGTATTTGGGGAGCATGCTAAAGACATAAACATTAACTCTACCAAGTCAATGACCGGTCATTTGTTAGGTGCTGCGGGCGCTATTGAAGCAATTGCTTCAATATTGGCCATGGAGCATGGTATGGTACCACCTACCATAAACCATACTACGGTAGATGAGAATATAGATCCTAGTTTAAACTTAACGTTGAACAAGGCACAAAAACGAGATGTTAAAGTTGCAATGAGCAATACATTTGGTTTTGGTGGGCACAATGCATGTGTAGTTTTTAAGAAAATTGATTAATTTTTTATATGCCTTTTCCCACGAACTTATTTAATTCCCATCCTAAAGAGGATGGGGATTTTTTTTGGGGAATTACCAAAATTTTAGGTTTCAAACCTAAAACCTTATCTATTTATAAAAAGGCCTTTCTTCATAGGTCAATGAACAAAAAGGATGATAAGGGTAATGCAATGAATTATGAGCGCCTAGAGTTTTTGGGAGATTCAATGCTAGGAACCATAATATCTAAACATTTATACAGCGAGGTACCTGCAGGGGATGAAGGCTACCTTACTAAAATGCGATCTAAAATAGTAAGTAGAGAGCATTTAAATGAGTTGGGTAAAGACTTGAAATTAATAGATTTTGTACAGAGTAGAATACCTAAATCCCATTTTGGACAGAACATACACGGCAATGTTTTTGAAGCATTGGTAGGTGCCATTTATTTAGATCGCGGTTATAAATACTGTGAAAAGTTCATTCAAAAAAGGGTGGTAGAACCTTACGTAGATATAGAACAGTTAGAAGGCCGGGTCATTAGTTATAAGAGTTTGGTGATCGAATGGTGTCAGAAACAAAAGAAGTCTTTTGATTTTGATGTTTATGAAGATACCGGAAATGATCCTTTAAAACATTTTGCCGTTAAACTCTCCATTGGGGGAGATGTAGTTGCAAAAGCAAGAGCCACCTCAAAGAAAAAAGCGGAAGAAAGAGCAGCTAAAAGGGCATTTTTTGCACTGCAGGATAAAATGGATAGCTGATCATTTTACCAAAAGGTAAAATGCTAACATTTTAATAACTTTTAGAGTGTTTTTATCAATTTATGAAACTAGGCATTATAGCTTAGAAGTTCTATATTTACCCTTTTGTTGAGTTATGGCTGCAACTATTAAAATAAATGATGATTTTTACGATGAATCCTTTAGCCTTATAGCTTTACACACTACCTTAGAAGATTTTGCTTTGGCCTACGGTTTAAACCAAAGTATGAAGGCAAAATTTGTAAGGGCAAAAAAGAATTTTAATCTTGCTGAAAATAAATCGTTTCCAATCTTTGAATGGGAAGACGAGTATAATGATATGTACTGGGTGTTGATCGCCAACCATAGCAGTGAAAAAGAAAGCATTGTACATGACGACTTATTTAAGAACGAAACAACATTTAAGACGCCAAGGTTACTTCCTGAGTATAAAGATGTTGATTATCTTCTAAAGATTGAAACGGATAAGGATTTAGATATAAATTCTATTATTAAGAACATACAATCGTTGCCAAGAATTATGGCAGCGTATGAAATAAGTACAGAGAAACTAAAATCAAAGAACAATCTAATTTTTTAAATATGCCAACTGTAAAAAAGACGAAAATTGTAGCGACCCTGGGTCCTGCAACTAGCAAGAAAGAGGTGCTCAGGAGCATGATTGATGCTGGAGTAGATGTATTCAGGATAAACTTTTCACATGCTGATTATGAAGATGTTAAGGAGCGTGTAAATATGATACGTGAGTTAAATGCCGAAATGGAAACCAACACTTCTATTTTAGCGGATTTACAAGGTCCAAAATTACGTGTAGGCGTAATGGCAGGTGACGTTGTAGTGAGCCCTGGTGATGAGATTACATTTGTAACAGGTGAGCCTTTTGAAGGTAGCGCAGAACGTGTTTACATGAATTACAAGGAGTTTCCTAGAGATGTTAAAGCTGGGGAGCGTATTTTATTGGATGACGGTAAATTAATGTTCGAGGTTGTAAAGACCAATGGTGAAGACGAAGTTTTGGCCAAAGTAATTCAAGGCGGACCTTTAAAATCCAAGAAAGGGGTAAACTTGCCCAATACCAATATTTCTTTACCTGCACTTACCAAAAAAGATATTAAGGATGCGGAATTTGCAATTTCATTGGAAGTAGATTGGATTGCACTTTCTTTTGTAAGATTCAGCCAAGACCTTATTGATCTACAGAATATCATCAACAAACATTCTGATCATAAAATTCCGATTATTGCAAAAATAGAAAAGCCGGAAGCTGTTGAGAATATAGATAAGATCGTAGCATACTGTGACGGTTTAATGGTTGCTCGTGGAGATTTAGGTGTTGAAGTTCCTGCACAAGAGGTTCCATTAATTCAAAAGCAATTGGTGTTGCGTGCTAAAAAGGCCAGAATACCTGTAATTATAGCCACTCAAATGATGGAAACTATGATTACAAGTCTAACACCAACAAGAGCAGAGGTAAATGACGTTGCCAACTCGGTAATGGATGGTGCAGATGCGGTAATGTTATCTGGAGAAACATCGGTGGGTAATTACCCGGTACAGGTAATTGAAAAGATGTCTAGTATTTTAGAGAGCGTTGAAGGTTCAGATTTAATTCAGGTACCACAAAATCCACCACACATTCGTACTAAAAGATTTATCACAAAATCTATATGCTATCATGCAGCCTTAATGGCCAATGATATCAAGGCTAAAGCAATTTCTACATTGACCAATAGTGGATATACCGCTTTTCAGATTTCCGCATGGAGACCTAGTGCTTACATTTTAGTATTTACATCCAATAAGAGAATTTTAACGCAACTAAATCTATTGTGGGGTGTTAAAGCATTCTATTATGATAAATTCGTATCAACGGATGATACCATAGAAGATGTTAACCACATTGCTTTTAATAAAGGGCATTTACAGGTTGGAGATATGGTAATTAGTCTTGCGGCCATGCCTATTAAAGAAAAGGGAATGGTAAATACCTTAAGGGTTACTGAAATTGAATCCAAGGATATCTAATGAATCCATTTTCATAAAATAAAAGGACCGCTAACTAGCGGTCCTTTTTTTATGCTTTTTGTTTAAGTGTTAAGCAACTTCTTTTTCAAAGGCTATAAAATTAACCACCTTGCCATTATGGTCAAAAACGGGTTCTCCTTGTATTTTACAATTGTAGGTAGTACCGTCTTTTCTATAATTGACAACAGTAACTTCAAAAGGATTTTTTTCTTTTACTGCTTTTGAAACTATTTTTAATGTAGAATTAGAAGTTAAGTCGCCTTGAAACATTTTAGGGTTCTTACCTACTATTTCATCAGGTCTATATTGGCTCATGTTCCACATGTTCTTTGAGGCAAAAACAATGTTTAGGTGAGTATCTGTTACAACAATAATGTTTTTCTCTGTTCTTAATTTTCTATCTAAAATGCTTGTATCAATATTCCAAGAATTAGTAGAAACTAAAGATAACAATGAGTTATAATCTTCATCAAGGTTTTTGATCTCCTCATAATTAGAGGCATAAAAATCCCAAGAAAGAATAGGTAACATGGTGAATTTTAAGCTATTTCTAAACTTGATATGTGCATTATCATAATCTCTTAATTCCATCATCTTGTAAAGTTTAGATTAAAAATATCTATATTTTTTCATGGTTTTTGGAAGTTAAAGCTATGAAAAATACTTGCTACGGGAATAACTTTAATAATTGTTTACTATAAATGTTTAAGTAATCCTTGATAATTGGGCAATAGATCTTTAAAAGGTTGAACAACCAATGACCAAAATTTGTTGAAAATTGATGGTTTTATAGAAATCCCCAATAGTGTGTTATCACTTTTGGGGATTTATATGCTAAGTTTTCAACAAGAGTATTGCTAGTTCCACCCGCCACCAAGAGCTTGGTATACATTTATTTTTGCAAGTAACTGATCTTTTTTGGTTTGGATCAATTCCATTTTAGATTCCAATGCTTCACGTTGTGTCAACAATACTTCAATATATTCTATCCTTGCAGATTGAAACAGCCGAGTAGACAAATCGATCGAAGCGGTCAAAGCTTCTACTTGGTTCTCTTTCAGCATATAACTCTGCTTAAGATTTTCAATTTTAGAAAGCATATTTACAACTTCAATATAACCGCCTAAAACAGCTTTTTCATATTCGTAGACTGCCTGTATTTGTTTGGAATTTGCAGTATTGTAATCTGCTTTAATGGCATTTCTATTGATCAAAGGACCTACAATATCTCCAACGGCGCTATAAATCAAAGATTCTGGGGTATTTGTCAGGTATTTTGGTTTGAATGCCTGTAGTCCAACGCCAGCCTTCAATCCTATTGAAGGATAAAAATTTGCCCTAGCAACCTTTATATTCAATTTTGCCGCTTCCAGTTCAAATTCCGCTTGCCTAATATCCGGTCTATTTAAAAGCAACTGTGATGGTATACCGGCATCAATAGTATTTATTGCTGTTGCTATAAAATCATCGGAATTACGGGCAATATGCTGTGGTTGTCTACCTATCAAAAAATTCAGCTTATTTTCCATTTCAACAATTTCTTGGAGAACTTCAAATTTGTGGCTTTTGTTTTTAGCTACTTCTGCCTCAAATCTTTTTACCGCTAATTCGGTAGCTCTAGCTGCTTGCTTTTGTAGCCGGACCATAGTTAAGGCATTACCTTGTAATTCTAAATTTTGCTCAATGATTGCCAATTGATTATCCAATGCGATCAATTCGTAATATGATTGGGCTATTTCCGCAATTAACCTGGTAACCATAAAGTTTTTGCCTTCAATAGTAGATAGGTATTCTAAGGTGGCGGCCTTTTTGGAATTGCGTAGTTTTTTCCAAACATCCAATTCCCAGGTAGCAAATAGACCGGCGGAGTAATCTGTTAAAGGCTCAGGAAATTCTTCGCCTTCCCTGATTTCCAAGTTTTTTTCAACAGCACCGTTACGGGTATATTCGCCAACTTTTTCTATTTCAACTCCGGCACCATAATTTATAAAAGGCAAATATTCTCCTTTTCTTGTCTTCACTTCGTTCTGGGCAATATCAATTTGTTGCATCATAATGCGCAGCTCTTGGTTATTTGCCAAGGCGGTATCTATCAATGCAATAAGATGCTCATCTTCAAAGAAATGGCTCCATTTTAATTGTGCGCTATTTAAGGTATCTACTGGCAAACCATTAAAACTTGAAGGTAAGTCCGTATTTGCCGATTTTAATTGCTTTGTGGGCACACAAGAATAGAAGAGACCCATTAGTATTAAAAATAGCAATAGGATCTTACCATGCTTCATGGTATTGTTTATCTTAATCATTATCTTCTTTTTTGGTTAGTTTTTTAATCATTTGCTTTAATTCGCGAAGCTTTTGGCGTGTTTTACTTTCACCTTCGCTTAGTCTCATAAACTCTTCCGATACGGGTTCGTCCGACTCTCCTTTAATAAGTCCACGGCCATCTGCCATTTTTGCGAAAATGTAATATAGGCCAGGGATAATAAGTACACCTATTAATGTACCCATAAGCATACCGCCCATTGCCGACCCACCAATGGTTCTATTGCCTATTGCCCCTGCGCCATGTGCAATAACCAAAGGAATTAGTCCAGCTATAAAAGCAAAGGAAGTCATTAGAATAGGTCTAAAACGCACCTTTGCACCTTCAATGGCGGCTTCTAGAATAGTGCTCCCCTGTCTTCTTTTTTGAACTGCGAATTCAACGATAAGCACGGCATTTTTACCCAGTAGGCCAACAAGCATAATGAGTCCGATTTGTGCATAAACATCATTTGCGAGTCCCATTGCCTTTAGCATAAAGAAAGACCCAAGAACACCTACCGGTAGTGATAGAATGATGGCGAACGGAAGTAGGAAACTTTCATACTGGGCCGCCAAAACAAAGTATACGAAGATCAATACCACCATAAAAATGTAGAGCGATTCATTTCCTCTTTGCGCCTCATCATAGGACAGACCTTCCCAAGCCACATCAAAGCCTCTAGGTAAAGTTTGCTCTGCAACTTCGTTAATTGCTTGTATAGCATCACCACTGGTATAACCACTAGCAGGAAGCCCTCTTATAGAAGCGGAATTGTATAAATTATATCTGGTGATCTCATTTGGTCCCAGTCTCTTTTCCATGGACATAAAGGCGGAATATGGAACCATTTCTCCCTCTTCGTTCTTTACGAACAGTTTTTCTAGGTCAGATGGTAACGCCCTGTATTCGGGAGCAGCTTGGGTGTACACCTTGAAAAATCTACCAAAGCGAATAAAACCTTGTTCATAGGTACTACCAATTAAAATATTCAGGTTTTCCATGGCTTTATCAATGGAAACCCCTTTTTGCATGGCAATCTTATTGTTGATTTTTAATTCATATTGAGGGTAATTGGCAGAGTAAAAAGTAAACAGTCCGGTAAGCTCATCTCGTTTAGACAACGCTTCCATAAAATTATTGTTGATTTTTTCAAATTCGTGATAATCGGTTCCATCCGTTTTATCTAAAAGACGCATGGAGAATCCGCCAGAGGATCCAAAACCGGGTACCGCAGGTGGTTCAAAGTATTCAATTACTGCACCTAGATCTTTGGTTTCTTCTTCAAGCTCTTCCATGATTTCATGAACGGAATGATGACGTTGGCTCCAGGGCTTAAGGTTGATCAACACCGTACCGGCATTTGATCCACGCCCTTCGGTCATGATTTCATAACCAGCCAATGAAGAGGCGGACTCCACACCTTCGGTCTCTTCACAGATTTGCTGTAATTTATGGGCTACATCATTGGTACGTTCTAAGGTAGAACCTGGTGGTGTTTGTATAATGGCATAGATCATACCTTGATCCTCGTTTGGTATAAAACCAGCAGGTAAACTGTTGTTGGTGAAAAATATGGCGACACAAAAAGCACCTAGAATACCAAAGGTCAATACTCTTCTTGCAACAATTTTATTAAGGATGTTACCATACCTACCCGTAAGTTTTTCAAAACCTCTATTAAACCAATCAATGAATTTATCTACAATTGTTTTTTTACGTTGTTTACCATGGTTGTTTTTAAGAATCATGGCACAGAGCACAGGTGTTAAGGTTAGGGCTACAATAGCCGATAGAATTATTGAGCCGGCCATGGTTATAGAAAACTGACGGTAGAAAACCCCAACAGGTCCCGTCATAAAAGCAATAGGAATGAACACCGAAACCATTACCAAAGTAATGGCTATTATGGCACCCCCTATTTCGTTGACTACTAATTTTACGGCTTCATAAGGTCCCACATGGGTTTCTTCCATTTTGGCATGTACGGCTTCAACCACTACTATAGCATCATCAACCACAATACCAATGGCCAGTACCAATGCAAAAAGGGTAATTAGGTTAATGGAGAGTCCAAATAACTGCATAATAAAAAATGCCCCGATCAAGGAAACGGGTACGGCAATAATGGGAATTAAGGTAGAGCGCCAATCGCCCAAAAAGAGAAATACAACTATGGCAACCAGAATAAAGGCATCTCGTAGTGTGTGTATTACTTGTTCTATGGATGCATTTAAAAAGTTGGAAACGTCATAACTAATTTTGTAATCCAGACCCGTGGGAAGGTCTTTTTTAAGCTCGTTCAACTTGGATTTTACTTCATCTATAACATCACTGGCATTACTACCAAAAGTTTGTTTCAATACTATAGATGCTGATGGTTTTCCATCTAGATTAGAGTAGATATCAAAAAATTCGCTACCAAGCTCCACGTCTGCTACATCACCAAGCGTTAAGATTTCGCCTTCGGCATTTGCCTTAAGAATAATGTCCTTGTATTGTTGAGGTTCATCATACCTATCTTGGTACATGAGAACATATTCCAAGGACTGTGAGGTTTTGCCGGAACTTTGCCCAATTCTACCGGGACGTGCCAAAATACTTTGCTCTTCCATAGCCTCAAGAATTTCTTCGGCAGAAATATTATAGGCACGCATACGATCAGGCTTTAACCATACGCGCATGGCAAACTTACGGCTACCTAAGATCTGTGCACTTGCAATACCATCTATTCTTTGAATTTCAGGAATCATTTTGGTGTATGCATAGTTGTATAGAAACAGCTCGTGATCATCTGCATTGTCACTATACAGGTTTACGTACATAAGCATACTTGGCTGTACAGGAGTAATGATAACACCTTCACGTTGTACCAGTTCTGGTAATAACGGCATTACTTGATCCACTCTTGTTTTGACCCTCACAACTGCTTGATCAGGGTCTGTGCCAGGCTCAAAGATGATACGGATGGTACCTTCACCGGCACTTGTAGCATCAGAAGCAATATAGCGCATATCTTGTACACCATTAATTGCGGTTTCTAATGGAATAAGCGTTGATTTTACCAGTACGTCTGCACTAGAGCCCGGGTAGGCTATAAAGATATTGACCGTGGTGGGCGCAATATCCGGAAACTGTGAAATAGGTAATTGCTTTATGGAGAGCAACCCTACGAATACTATGATTACCGATATGACGATAGCCAATACCGGTCTTTTTATAAACTTACTGAACATGTTCTTTGTTTTTTAATTATTCGGCGTAAACGGCCAATTTTGACATTACCTCGGTAGGTTCGGCAAATAGGGTTTCAATCTTTTCATTGTTTTTAACCATTCTGATACCGTCTACCAAAATTCTGTCTTTTAGTTGAAGACCTTTGTTGACTACAAAAAGGTGAGGTAGTTCAGCGGCAACCGAAATTTCGGTTTGGTGAACAACATTATCATTATCAAGAACAAAAACGTAGCGTTTGTCCAATATCTCAAAAGTTGCTTTTTGTGGTATAATCAAAGCGTCATTGAAAGGAATGGTCATGAGTACGCTACCGGTTTCACCGTGTCTTAAAATCTGATCTGGGTTAGGGAAAGTAGCCCTAAAGGCAATGTTACCGGTTTCATTATTGAATTCTCCTTCAATAGTTTCAACAATTCCCATTTGGTTGAACCTTTTATTGTTGGCCATTAATAGTTGAACCTCTTTTTTAGAGTCTTTGTCCGTACTCATGATATAGTCTAGATACTCCGCCTCTGGTACATTGAAATAGACCCACATTTTAGAATTATCGGATAAGGTGGTAAGTAGTTCTCCCTCGTCTAAAAGGCTACCTTCCCTAACATGTAAATGGTCCATGATACCATCAAAGGGAGCTCGAATATTGGTAAAGCCTAAATGGGTCTGTGCGAGAGAAACTTCTGCGTTGGCCTTATCAAAATTGGCTTTTGCCATGGATAATTCGTTTTCAGAAACCACATTTCCATCAGCTAAAAGCTGGGTGTTTTGTAGTTCTATTTCAGCAACTTTAGCCTCTGCCTTTGCTTTTTGTAAATCTGCTTCATAAATGTTGGGCATTATATTGAACATTTTTTGCCCTTTTTTCACTATCTGTCCTTCGTCTACATGAATTTCGTTCAAATATCCTTTTTCAAGGGCCCTAAGTTCAATGTGTTTAAATGAATGTATTTGACATACATAATCTTTGGTAATTGAAGTGTCTTTTTTAATTGGACTGGTAATTAAGAATTTGGTGTGCTCTTCTTTTTTTTCTTTTTTAGAATTACAGCTTGCCACAATGAACAAAGTGCATGCGGTAGCGATCAGGAGTACGCTCTTGGTCATAAGTATAATATTTAATTGATTGGAAAATAAAATGTGAATATGTGGAGACACGCACAATTCTTAAAGCAGAAGATGATTACATCTTAAAATTGGCTGCTGCTAAAAAAATGTAGACGTGTTTTGGGTCAAATAGAGACTTGACCTGAAGAAATTTTAAATACGAAATACCTGATATAGGACAAAGCGCCTATTTGCTATGGGTAGAAAAGTAAATAGCTTTTGTAGTGTGCTGCTATTTGTAAAATAGCTGAATAAGAATAAAACAGCTAATAAATAAAATGAAGCAGAAGCTTGTTGCTGCGCTACATCTTTTTGAAAGTGAGATTGTTTACTTTCTTCTTCTTCAATTTCAATGGCCTCAATTGCCATTACCTTATCTAGGTTGCCAAATGAGTTTTTAAGAACAGTTTTGTGTAAAGAAACCGTTTCTTGGGTATTGCCTATAGCATGTTGAAATTGCTGAATGTTATGAAAAGAGGTATGCTCTATATTGTAGTTACCGTATAGAGGGCTGTATATACCAGTTAGTAGTATACAGATCGAAAGAAGAAATTTTAAAAAACTCTTTTTCATTTAAGGAGCCAAAATTATTCTAGCTATAGTTGCTGTACAACTAAAAGCCGTTAATTTTTGTTAACATTTTCAATTATTGGTCAAAAGGCGAAAAAATGGGGTGAATAATTAAAAATCAAACTTTAATTGCACTAAAATCGATTTATCGTCAACTTTTTTAGTTTTCTTATCTTCTGTATTTAAATTGGATAAGGAGATGCCTAATAGTCGAACAGAGTTTTGTAACTCCTCTTGATAGAGAAGATCTTTAGCCGTTTCTAAAATGAGGTCTTTGTCCGCAATAAAATAGGGCATAGTTTTACTTCTGGTGTTTAAAGTGAAATCGCTATATTTTATTTTTAGCGTAATAGTTTTTCCTGCTACCTTAGATTTCGTTAGTCTTCTTTCTAATTCTTGAGCAATATGCTCTAACCTTTCCAGCATAAAAACCTCGCTACTAAGGTTTTCGTTGAAGGTACGTTCCGCTCCAACAGATTTTGGTATGCGGTGCGGTTTAACTTCACTATTATGAATGCCACGTACTACATGATAATAGTATGGACCGCTTTTACCAAAATTTTCGGCAAGAAATTCAATGGATTTTGATTTTAAGTCCTTGCCCGTAAAAATGCCCAGCTTATACATTTTTTCTGCAGTAACCTTACCAACGCCATAAAACTTGCGTATATCTAAATTTTCTAAAAACGGAATTACCTCTTCTGGATTAACCGTTTTTTGTCCGTTAGGTTTATTGATATCACTTGCTACTTTGGCTATAAATTTATTGATCGAAATTCCTGCGGATGCATTTAAGCCTGTCTTTTCTAGAATACGTTGTCGGATTTCTGTGGCAAGCATAGTGGCAGAAGGGTTTCCTTTTTTATTTATGGTTACATCAAGGTATGCTTCATCAAGTGACAATGGTTCTACCAAATCTGTGTATTCAAAGAAAATGGCCCGTATTTGTTTTGAGATTTCCTTATAACGATCAAACCGGGGTTTTACAAAAGTAAGGTGAGGACAGTTTTTTCTAGCTTGAAATCCGCTCATAGCACTACGCACACCAAATTTACGGGCTTCATAATTAGCTGCCGATACCACGCCTCTTTTCTCACTACCACCAACGGCCAAGGGCTTGCCCTTTAAATCTGGGTTGTCCAACTCTTCTACGGACGCATAAAAGGCATCCATATCAACATGAATAATTTTTCGAAGAGGCATTTCATTGGGCATAAGCAAATTTAAGACTTATCTTAGTTTATGAATAGTAGTTTTACCCATTCATATGTTAGAAATAGAGCGTAAATTTTTGGTAGGATCAGAGGATTATAAATCTGAAGCAAGGTCTAAAACTAGAATAGTACAAGGCTTTTTAAATACAGACCCCAACAGAACGGTTAGAATTAGAATAAAGGGAGATTTAGGCTTTATTACCGTAAAGGGGAAATCCAATGCTTCAGGTACATCTAGGTTTGAATGGGAAAAGGAAATTTCTATAGTAGATGCCGAAAGTCTGTTGAAGTTGTGTGAAAAAGGAATTCTAGATAAATATAGATATGAAGTGCCGGTAGGGAACCATGTTTATGAGGTAGATGAATTCCGTGATGAAAATGAAGGGTTGACAGTAGCTGAAATTGAATTGAACGATGAGAATGAATTATTTGAAAAACCAGCTTGGTTGGGGGTAGAGGTCACCGGTGAGGTAAAATATTATAACTCCCAATTAATTAAAACACCTTTTAATCTATGGTAGGAAGTAAGAATCTTTTTTTTGGCATACTGGTATTGATGCTCATTTTGGCATGTAATCAAAAGAAAGTAGAATTAAGCCCTAACGTGCCCAATGAAGAAAAGAAATCGGCGGCACAGTTGAAAACAGAACTAACTGAGAAGGGTTTTCAGATTTTTGATTATGTAGATGAGAAAACCAAAGACACGGTACTTATGCAGGAGTATTATATTGCTTTTTTAAAAAGTGGTCCAAACCGTGATCAGCCAAAAGCTGTAGCGGATAGTTTGCAAATGCTACATATGGCACACTTGGGTAAAATGTATGAATTGGGATATGCGGATATTTCTGGACCATTTGGTGATGATGGCGATATAAGGGGAATAACCATTTACAATACACCAAGTATGGAAATTGCCGATAGTTTGGCCAACGCAGATCCAATGGTAAAAGCGGGTAGATTAAAAATAGAAATTCACCCGTGGTGGGCGGCCAAAGGTTTTGGACTTCGGTAATTCACATTTTATTTTTTGATACCATGTAAGGGTACCATAATTAAGTGTTCCAGTAGTTCCTCTGTACTGTAGCTATCAAAAAAGTCTCTATTTGGCAATATAACCTCATTTATTCGAATGAGAAATAACTCGCATATGAGCTTAAGATTGATATTATCTTTTAAAAGGCCTTTGTTTTTTGCCACTTCAAGCAAATCTAATACATAGGTCCAAACAACGGCTTGGGTAAAATTTTCGTAAAGAATATAGGACTGGGGATAATATTTTTTTAAACTATAAAAAAATGTAGGACTCAGGTTTCTAAGTTCCTTAAGTCCTACATTATAAATATGAATGATATTATTAAACGGATTTGGCTCTTGGTCAGAAATTTGAATAAACCTGCTTATTTTATCATGGGTACGATTAAGCAAAAGAGAAACACTTTCCTGAACTAGATTATTCTTATTTTCAAAAACTTCATATAATGTTTTTTTAGAGATGCCAAGGGTCTCAGCCACATCATCCATTCCGACCCTTTTGCATCCATATTTAGAGAAAAGCAGTAAAGCCTGTTCTATATATTCAGTTTTTTTCTGCATTTTTTATGAGCAAAGATTTATTGCCATCCGCCGCCAAGGGAACGATACAATTCTACCGTAGCAGATAATTGATCAAGTTTGTTTTCCACTAAACTTAGTTCTGCGTTTAAAGAGTTTTCTCTTGCCGTTAATAGGTCCAAATACGTAAGGTAGCCACTGTTCAATAACTCTTCAGAATTATCTTCAGCTCTTTTCAAAGCAACAACTTGCTTGCTTACAAAAGCCTCTTTTTCAACAGATATATTGTAGTCATATAAGGCTTCGGACACTTCTTTTCCAGCAACCAAAAGCGATTGTTTAAAGCTTAATAGTGATTGCTCTTGTTGTGCTTTTGCTACTTCATAGGCAGTTCTTACTTTTCTGCCATTGAAAATAGGTTGGGTTAGACCGCCTACTAAATTTGCGAAAATAGAGCTGGAATCTATCCAATTATCCAATTCTAAACTTTGAAATCCACCTTGTGCGGATAGGGTAATGGATGGATAAAAGTTACTTCTGGCAACATTGGTCAATTCAAAACTATTTACCAATCCGTATTCCGCCTGCATAATGTCTGGTCTGTTACGTAATAAAAGTGCAGGTACACCAAGTTGCATGTTGGCAGATAATTTTTGATCATCTAAAGTTCCACGGTCATAATCTTGTGGTGCCTCACTTAAAAGAATACTTAAAGTGTTTTCTGTTTTGTAAAGAGCATTTTTAAGATCCAATAATTGACTTTGTGCACTATACAATTGCGCTGCTGTTTGGTCTACGCCTACCTGGTTTTCTTGCCCGGCTTCTTTTAAAGCTGTAATGGTCTCTAAACTTTTAGAGCGGGTTTCAATAGTTTCTTCGGTAACTGAAATTTGTTTGTCCAAAGCCAATAATTGATAGTAGGTAGTTGCTATTTGTGATACCAGACTTGTCTTTACCACTCTATGAGCGGCAACAGTCTGTAAGTAACTTGCATCACTGGCCCTTTTTGTACTTCTGATCTTTCCCCAAATATCTGCCTCCCAAGACAATGTTCCAGAGGTTTCAAATTGGTTAAAAGGTTGCGTAAAAAAGCTACCGAATTGTCCGTTCTCACTAGTTCTAGCGGTTCTTGTAGCACTTGCGGCACCGTTCAAGGTAGGTAAATAACCAGCCTTGCCTTGTTTTACGTAAGCCTCTGCGGCCGCAATGTTCTGCAGTGCAATTCTTATATCTAAATTGTTCTGTAAACCTCTTTCAATATAAGTTCTTAGGTAAGTATCTGTAAAAAGATCCTTGTAGGACACTGAGGCAAAAGAAATACTGTCTTGTGGCAGATTATCTGTTCTGTACAGATTCTCTGTTTCTACACTAGGGCGTTCATACGTTTTTGCCGTAAAGCAAGACTGTAATAACAGTGGCAGTATGGCTACCAGTATAAGTTTATTTGCTATTATTTTATTCATGATTTCTATAGTTCTTTATTTTTCTATGGCTTCTTTTGGAGCACCGGTAAATCTTTCTTGAATAGATTGGAAAATGACATATAGCGCAGGTATTACGAATACACCGAAAATGGTACCGATCAACATACCGCCAACGGCACTCATACCAATAGACCTGTTACCTACTGCGCCTATTCCACTGGATAGTGCCAATGGTAAAAGACCAAGGATAAAAGCAAAGGATGTCATTAAAATTGGTCTAAGCCTTGCTTTTGCACCATCAATGGCAGATTCCATTATTGACATGCCGTGCTTTCTACGCTGAAGCGCAAACTCAACTATTAGAATGGCATTTTTAGATAGCAGACCGATCAACATGATCAATGCAATTTGAAAATAAATATTGTTTTCTAGTCCAAACAGGCTAACAAACCCAATGGCACCTGCAATACCTACCGGAAGCGATAATAAAATGGAGAATGGCAGTATATAAGATTCATACTGTGCACTTAACAAGAAATACACGAATACCAAACTCAATATAAATATGATGATGGTTTGACTACCAGCGCTATTCTCTTCTTTGGTAAGTCCGGAGTATTCATAGGTGTAATTATTGGGCAATACCTGAGCAGACACTTCTTCTATAGCAGTAATGGCATCACCGGTACTATAACCTGGGTTCATGGCACCGTTAATCTTTACAGAATTCAGTAAGTTGAATCTACTAACAATTTCAGGACCATATATTTTTTGTAGCGATACAAATTGAGACACCGCAACAGATTCTCCGTTGGCATTGGTCACAAAGATGTGGTTCAGTGACTCCTCATTCGCCCTATCTTCGGGTTTCGCCTGTATCATGACACGATATTGCTTACCAAACTTATTAAAGTCGGTAGTATACAGTCCTCCATAATATCCTTGCATAGCATTGAATACATCCGTTACTGCTAAACCTGCAGACTTTGTTTTTTCAATATCTACTTGTAGCTCATATTGTGGGAAATTAGGGTTAAAAGAGGTAATGGCATATTGAACTTCCGGACGTGCATTTAAAGCTGCCAAAAACTCATTGGTCGTTTGACCAATAGACTGCCAATCTTCTGCATCTTTATTCTGTAGATTCAGCTCAAAACCGGCCGAGTTACCAAAACCTCTAACCGCTGGAGGTGTAAAGAAAAAGATACGGGCATTTTTTAACCCTGCCGTTTTAGCAAAAAGCTGGCCAATGGTAGCCTCTACGGTTTGTGAAGGTTCTGTTCTTTCTTCCCAATCTTGTAAACGAATTACAGAGAAGCCGTAAGAACCCCCGTTAACACTGTTTAAAATACTAAAACCGGTAATGTTCATTCTTGCTTTGACAATATCCATTGATTCATAAATAGAATCTAATTGCTTAACGGTTCTTTGTGTTTCTTCCAATGTAGTACCAGGAGGCATAGTAACATCGGCAAAAATGATTCCTTTATCCTCATTTGGTATAAACCCGGTAGGTGTGGTCTTAAACATGAAAATGGTTAATACCGTGAATACTACTAAACTACCAATGGTAAGCCATTTATTTTTGGCAAATACTTTTACGGATCCTACATATTTGTCGGTTATAGTGTCAAAACCAGTGTTAAAGGCTGTAAAGAAACGTTGCTTCAATCCTTTTTTATGTTCTTCTGATGGATTGTGTGGTTTTAAGAACAGTGCTGCTAATGCCGGACTCAAAGTCAAAGCGTTAACGGCTGAAATTAAAATGGCGATGGCCAATGTAATACCAAATTGTTGGTAGAATACCCCAGAAGAACCACTAATGAATGATACCGGAATAAATACTGCTGACATTACCAAAGTAATGGAAATAATGGCACCGGATATTTCGGACATCGCAGATTTCGTTGCCGTTTTTGCATTGGTGGCACCTTCCTCCATTTTAGCATGAACCGCCTCTACAACTACAATGGCATCATCTACAACAATACCAATAGCCAAAATCATAGCGAACAAGGTCAACATGTTAATAGAATAACCAAATAGGGATAGGAAGAAGAATGTTCCTATAATGGCCACAGGTACCGCAATTGCAGGAATTAAGGTGGATCTGAAATCCTGTAAGAACAGGAATACAACCAAGAATACAAGTAAAAAAGCTTCAATTAAGGTTTGTACTACGTGCTCTATTGAGGCACTTAAGAAGTCTTTTGTGTTATATGGAATTACATAATCTAATCCGTCAGGAAAATCTGGTTGACTCTCTTGTAATATAGACTGTATTTGGTCAATAATTTCGTTTGCATTTGACCCAGAAGTTTGAAAAACCCCAACTGCTGTTCCAGGGTTACCCATACCTTCATTCTTGGTACCGTAATTAAATGCTCCTAATTCTACCTCTGCAACATCTTTTAAGCGTAAAAACTGTCCGTTTTCTTGAGCTCTAATAATGATGTCCTCATATTCTGCTTCTTCAGAAAGTCTACCTTTATATTTAAGAACATATTCATAAACACCATCTGCATTTTCACCGATTTTACCAGTTGCTGCTTCAAGGTTTTGTTCGTTTAAGGCTGCTTGAATATCAGAAGGCATAAGCTTATAGGCGGCCATCTTAGCTGGGTCTAGCCAAATACGCATAGAATAATCTTTGGCACCAAAAACCGTTACGTTACCCACACCTTCTATACGTTGAAGCTTAGGTACTAGGTTAATACGAGCATAGTTTTCTACGAACGTAGCATCATAATTATCATTTTCTGAGAATAATGAAAAGAACAGTAGTGCACTTGTTTGAGATTTTTGTGTAATTACACCTGTTTGTATTACAGCTTGTGGTAATACACTATTTGCCCTAGCTACTCTATTTTGAACGTTAACCGCCGCAATATCTGGATCGGTTCCTAATTTAAAGTAGACGTTTATGGTGGCACTACCATCGTTACTGGCATTAGATGTCATATACAGCATGTCTTCCACACCGTTTATCTGTTCTTCTAATGGTACTACTACACTTTTTAGTACGGTCTCTGCGTTGGCACCCGTGTAAGTACTAGTTACCTGTACTGTTGGTGGTGCAATTTCTGGATATTCCTCAATAGGTAAGGTACTTAAACCTAAGACACCTAGAATTACTATAATAATCGATATAACCGTAGATAGTACGGGCCGATCAATAAATTTTTGAAACATTGTTCTTTATTTATGTATTATGAAATAGCGGATGTTTATTTAACCGGAGAAATGGTCATACCGTCTTTAATTTTTGTAACACCTTCAAGAACAATTTGTGTTCCTGGTTCCAATCCGTTTTTAATGATAAAACCATGCTGCGTATTTGCAATAATGTTCAACGGTTGTGTGGTTACTGTGTTATCATCCTTAAGAATGTAAACTAGTTTTTTACCCTGTAAATCTATGGTTGCAGATTGTGGTATTTCAAATGCATTTTCATAAACTGTGGGTAATTTAATTTTACCGGTACTACCACTGCTTAGCATGTTGTTTTTATTGTCAAAATCCGCTCTAGCGGTAACACTGCCCGTTGAACTATTTATAATGTTATTGATCATTGCAATTTTTCCTTCTTCGGGATATTCTTCACCGTTGATCATAATTAAAGATACTTTAGGAGCTTGGCTAAGGTCCATTTGGTTCTTCTCATTTTTAGGCATAGACTCCTTAAGCTTCAAAAGCTCTTTTTCATTTAAGGAAAAGTATGCACGTACCTCACTAATATCAGAAACTGTAGTCAAAGGCTGGGTCATATTAGAGCTGACCAATGCGCCCACTTTAAATGGAATTTCACCAATATAACCGTCAACAGGACTAGTTATTCTAGAATAGCCAATATTAGAAGCTACACTTTCATAGTTGGCTTTTGCTTGAGCCAATTGGGCTTTTGCCGTTTCTAATTGAACTTCACTGATAATGTTCTTTTCAACAAGAGGCTTCAATTTATTTACTTCTACTTGTGCTACGTTAACAGAAGCCTTAGCAGCATTTGCATCTTGATTTAAGGTTTGAGTTTCTAATTTAAAAAGTAATTGTCCTTTCTTTATTTTCTGCCCTTCTTCAACATAAACTTCTTGTACAAATCCCGATACTTTTGGCCATATTTCAACATTTTGCTTTCCTTCTAAGGTGGTTGAAAATTCGTTGTAAACGGTTATAGTTTCGGGGCTGAGAGACGCTACTTTTAAACTAGGTGGCGGTGGTGCCGTAGCACCTTGTGCCGGTTGCTCAGATGAGCCAAAGCAAGAGCTCAATAGTAGAGCAGAACTTAATATTCCTATAATCGATAATTTTTTCATGATAGATAGTTGTTGTTTGTATGATTGTTTTTGCGTGTTAAGGTTTTGTTAATTCTGTAAGTTCGGTAATAAACGAACTAATTAAATAAAAAAATTAGTCATCTAATTTTTTAAGATTATTAATAGTTTGTTTAAAAATCTTTCTAGTTTCTTCTAAACAGTTAAGATAGATTTCTTTTTTCTCTTTGTTTTCCTCATATTTTGTAATGTTGTGCTCTTTATTATATTCAGCGACTTTATCAATCATTTTGCATTCCGTTTCTAATTTTTTTAATGATTGTTTTAATTTGTTACTAAAGAATGCATCCTTTTCTGAAACTTTAAAATAACGTTTACGATCACCAGATTTAGTGAAATAGTTGATAAAACCAATTTGTTGTAAAAGGTTTAAAGATGTGGAAATAGAACTTTTACTAGCACCTCTTTTTTCAAGGCAATCATCAAACGTTAATCCATCTTCATCGGTTACCACAAGATTTGCAAATATTCTGGCAGCAAGTGGGGGTAGGTCATACTCTGTCTCAAAGTATACTCCTAACTCCTCAATTAACACTTGTTTGCTTTGTTCTTTGTTCATCATTCTTAATTTGAAACCACAAAGGTATGATTAGTTCGGTAACAAACAAACCAAAAGAACTTAAAAAGTGTTAAAGTATTGAAATTTAGAAGAATCGAAGATGCTGTTGAATCTCGTTACAACTATTTAGCCATATATCACTACTAATTATAGGAGTTTAGAAATGGAATAATTTAGTTACTTGACTACAGTAATTTTAAAAAAATCATCATTCTCGTTAGGCAGGATCTCATGATCGGCACCATTATAAGTAGCACTTTGAACTGCATAGTAGGGACCGCAGCAAACGGAAGTTTGGTTCAATTCAACCAAATTGAGATTTAACGTATCAATTTCAGATTCTGAAAATCGTATGGTATAAATGCTTTCTCCACTTTTATTTTCAACTATAAAATTTAGAAAATCGTTAGAGTTAAAGGGTATTAAATCTATTTTAGATTCATTAGTGGTTATTGATATTTCTGAAATCGCGTAGGTGTTGTTCGTTATCAAATTATTACCGTCATTATCGATCAACTCAACAGAAAATAATTGTCCAACTGCACAATCAACTAAAGCACAATCTGTTCCTTCCTGAGAAACATCACAGGCATTGTTTAAAATAATGATGAATAATAAGATTACAATTTTAAGTTTCATGTTTTATTTACTAGATAGCCGCATGACGCATAGGTTGCTTTTAAAATCTTACTTAGCCAAAATGCCCTCTTTATGGATTAATTGAATATTAACCAAGTTATTTTCTGTCACGGTATTCTTTTCAAACACAAAACGTTTTTCGTATAATTTATTATCGGCATAAAATGTGACAAAAAATTCATTGTTCAAACCTAGAACATCTTCTTGAACAACTTCGATTTTTCTAAAAGACTTTGGTTGCATATCACCAATGCCATGTCTCATAGTTGAAGATTTACGATCTTTATCATATCCTTTTGAAACGACCATGGTCATCTCAATAAGAGTGGTGCGATCGTTAATGATATAGGCATTCCAATCTTTATCCAAAAATTCTTTGTTCCATTCACGGATCATGGCAACATGCACATCTTTGGCAACCGGTATTTCAATATCTTTTTTCACGTAATGGTTTTACAGGGCGCTTTTAAATTGTTCTAAAAATCTAACATCATTTTCACTTAATAAACGAATGTCGGTAATTTGATGTAAAAGCATAGCAATACGATCTATACCTACGCCAAAGGCGAAGCCAGAATATTCATTGGGGTCAATTTTACAGTTGGTCAATACATTTGGATCAACCATACCACAGCCACCAATTTCTAACCAACCTGTACCTTTGGTTATTCTATAGTCTGCCTCGGATTCTAATCCCCAATAAACATCTACTTCTGCACTAGGTTCAGTAAATGGAAAATATGAAGGTCTTAGTCTAATTTTAGATTTCCCAAAAAGTTCAGAGGTAAAATATTGAAGTGTCTGTTTTAGATCCGCAAAAGAGACATCTTTATCTATATATAAGCCTTCAACTTGATGAAAGAAGCAATGTGATCTAGCTGAAATGGCTTCGTTTCTATATACTCTTCCAGGAGAAATAGTTCGTATAGGCGGCTTATTATTTTCCATATAACGTACTTGAACCGATGAGGTATGGGTACGCAATAGTATATCTGGATCAGTTTGTACAAAGAATGTATCTTGCATATCTCTTGCCGGATGATATTCCGGTAAGTTCAATGCGGTGAAATTATGCCAATCATCTTCAATTTCAGGACCTTCTGAAACATTAAAACCTATTCTTGAGAAAATATCAATGATTCTATTCTTTACAATAGATATTGGATGGCGCGATCCTAGTTCAATAGGATTGCCTGGTCTAGTCAAATCACCATATAACTGCTCATCTGTTTTTGAATTCTCTAAAGCCTCTTTTAATTCCTCAACTTTTGCAGTTGCAGCTTGCTTAAGTTCGTTAATGGTTTGCCCAAATTCCTTTTTTTGTTCATTGGGTACATTTTTAAATTCAGCAAAAAAGTCATTAAGAATACCCTTTTTACCAAGGTATTTAATTCTAAATGTCTCAACAGCGTCAATATTATCTGCTGTGAACGAAGCTACTGTGGCAATTTCTTTCTTTATATTATCAATCATAAATGTTGATTAAAGCCGCAAATTTAAAACTTTTACAAGAGGTTTAATATGTTTTTGGCGGTTTATATAGGTTAAGTAGAGTTTATAGAATTAAAATGATACAAATACCTTTATATTAAAAATGTAGATAGATCATTCATTAATAAAAAAACCGATGTATGTACATCGGTTTTTTTAAATACTTTGTTAAAATGTATTTGCGGTTATGCATAAAATTCTACAGCTCCAGAAGCAATATCATACATAGCACCTACAATCTTAATTTCTCCGTTTTCTTCCATTTCTGCAAGTACCGGGCTTTGTTTTCTTATATTCTCTATAGTTAACTCCACGTTTTTAGCTGCTACTTTATCTACAAATTCTAAATTTTTTGAATTTCTAATGCTTTCATCTGCTGGTTCAGTTACGGCTTCTACAGCTGGTTCAATTTTATTGATCAATGCCGTTAGGTTTCCTAGCCTTGCGTGATCACAAGCTCCCTTGATGGCACCACAACTAGTATGTCCTAGAACAACAATTAATTTGGTTCCGGCTAATTTGCAACCGAATTCCATGCTACCAAGAATATCTTCGTTTACAAAATTACCTGCAATTCTAACACTGAATATATCGCCAAGTCCTTGGTCGAAAACCAGTTCTGCAGAAACTCTAGAGTCAATACAACTTAATATGGTTGCAAATGGAAATTGTCCTTCACTAGTATCATTTACCTGCTCTAACAGATTTCTGTTTGCTTTAAGGTTGTTTTGAAATCTTTCATTGCCTTCCTTTAAAAAAGTTAATGACTTTTCAGGAGTCATTGTAGCCTGTGTTTCTTTAGTATGTGCTTTCATAATGTTTTTAATATTTTAATTTGTCCAGTAATTTCTTCCTAATACTACTGCTATAATAGCGTTATAAACTTAAGCGTTTATAAAGTTTGGGTAAGTCATATGGACATTATTTTATTGTGTGTTAAAGGTACTGTTTAACTTAAGCTTAAATTAGATTTTGGTTTTTGCTTAAAAAACTCAATATAGCTAGGAGGGTTTTCAACCACACCTCTTTTGGAAATTAACTTAATATCAATATTTCTCTCCTTTGCCTTTAGGCTAAAATCCTCTAAAATTTCAATGATATCATAATCTAAATATCTAGTTTTCATAACATCCAATTCTAGGTAGGTGCCTTCTGGTAAACTGTCAAGTTCTTTTAAAATAGCTCCTTTGTTAATAAAAGTCACTTCTTCTGCTAAAGTCATTTTTATTTTGTTTTTACCATCACTATTATCTTCAATATGCAAAAAATGAGAGTTTTGGTAATTTTTTAGAAGAATAACGATAATACCAACAGCAAGGCCTAAACTAATACCTATCAGTAAATCCGTAAATACGATACCTAATACGGTTACAAAAAAAGGAATAGATTGTTTCCAGCCAAGTTTGTACATTTTCATGAATAACGATGGTTTTGCTAGTTTAAAACCTACAATAAATAAAATTGCAGCTAAAACCGATAGCGGAATCATATTCAACAAAGTTGGTATTAAAATCACCGAAATCAACAACAAGAATCCATGTATGATAGCCGATAATTTGGTTCTACCACCAGATTGAATGTTCGCGGAACTACGAACAATTACCTGTGTAATAGGCAAACCACCGATCAATCCAGATATGATGTTACCGGTACCTTGTGCTAATAATTCTCTGTTTGTTGGGGTAACATTTTTATGTGGATCTAACTTATCCGTAGCCTCAACACACAGCAATGTTTCTAAACTTGCTACTAAGGCAATGGTAAATCCTGTTACCCATACCTGCGGATTGGTTATGGCACTAAAGTTTGGAAAACTGAACTGACCAATAAATGATGCTGCATCTTCAGGTACAGGAACACTTACCAAATGATCTTTAGATATACCAAGTACTTCACTATCTTGGGTGACGATATAAAATATAATACCAACGGCAACCGCTACCAAAGGACCTTGTACCAATTGGAAGATTTTTCCTTTTTTAGACAGCACCTTATCCCATAGTAACAAAATAGATAGTCCTATAATTGCAATAAGGGTTGCACCCGGACTAATATTGTTGATAGTATTTAGAATTTCTGAAAAGGTGTTCTCTCCATCAACTTGAAAAAATGCCCAATCACCTTCTGGGTCGGCGTCATATCCAAAAAAGTGAGGAATCTGTTTTAAAATAATAATGATACCTATACCGGTAAGCATACCTTTAATAACAGAAGACGGAAAATAATAACCAATAACACCTGCTTTTAAAACACCGAAAATAATTTGGATAATTCCACCTAAAACCACGGCAACCAAGAAATTTTGATAACCGCCCAGAGTGCCAATGGCAGTAAGTACTATTGCCGCCAATCCGGCAGCTGGACCACTAACACCAATTTTAGAGCCACTAAATCCGCCGACTACGACACCTCCAATTATACCGGCAATTAAACCTGAAAACAAGGGAGCTCCACTAGCTAATGCAATACCTAAACATAAAGGTAGCGCAACGAAAAATACAACGATACTCGCTGGAATATCACTTTTAATATGTTTGAACATGAAATACAAAATTTTGCCCTAAACTAAGGGCAGATTAGTTAAAATATTGAAAACGGTACAATTAACTAATATAATCTGGCGGGGGTGAAAAGACTTCTAAATATAAATCTAGATATCCTATTTTATTGTTGTTTCCAATTACGGAATTTTCATAAATTGAAATGAATGAAAAATCAATAAAATTTTCATTTACAAATTTTTCTTCCCCTAAGGATTTTTTACCCGATTCTTGCTCTTCTTCGTTTAAATTGGTAATAACAATAGGGTTTTCAACATCGCACAGGGTAATAATGCTTGGTGCAGTAATTGCAAAAAGCCAAAATATTAAAAGAGTTAAACGTGCGATTAATTGCATATACTAAAATAAGAAAGGTAAAGATAGTACCCAAACGGGTATAAACTGTTAACAAGGTACTAAAAATCCTTTAACAATCTTATATCATCTTGCGGTAACCAACCCGTTTTACCGTCCGTTAGTTTAATTTTTTTCCAGTCTTCCAATTGGTCTAGAACATTCACCTTTGTACCGGCATGTATTACAAAAACTTCAGCGCTGGTGGTATTGGGTTCCGCTTTAACGGTACTCTCTTCTGCAAAAACAATTGCTGGTTGGTCTTTGTCAAAATCAGCTCTTTGCACGTAAGCAAACAATACCGAAATTATACAGAAAAACAGTGCGAGTAAACTACCAATAAACGTAAATCTTTTTCTAGTTGAATAGTTGGAATAATAGAATAAAATATAAAGTAGTACAAAAAGGATCATGAAGGTTATTCCCAAATATGCCCATTGGTCAAAGGTTAGTTTACCGGTAACGTTTTTATAAAGTCTAGCCAAACCAGTCTCGGGCATGGTATCAATAGCGTCTATGGTCATATTTTGAGCATAGCTAAGATTGGTTTTTATTTCTTGATCATTTGGCGATAGTAGCAGGGCTTTTTCATAGAAATAGATACTTTCTGCAATCTTATTTTGTTTGTAATAAGCATTGCCCAGGTTATAATACAGGGCAGATGAATGCTTACCATTATTCAGGATATTGTTATAAAAACTTACCGCTTTCCCATAATCTCCCGCATTATATGCATCGGTAGCCTGCTCAAACAATTGATCGTTCTGAGCGGTACACAGTAGAACCATAAATAGGCCAATAAGAGTAACTAGCTTTTTGAACATGTTTATAATTGTTTATCCATTATAGAAATTACTTCACTCGCTTTATCATAATCTGCCTGCATCTGTACATTTGAAAAAGGACTGTACCTAGCAGCTTCGCAGTTTTTAAGTAATGCTATAAAACTATCAACAGTGGTAGGGTCTATATTTTTTTCAGTGAGTAATTCGGTAATTTTATCTTTACTGAACTCTGAGGTCTCAATTTTTAACTTGGCTTTCAGGTAATTATGAAGAGCTCTTTCTAAGGCAATATAAAAGGAGTCTTTGTTACCCAATTCTTTTCTGGCCGCAGATAAATATTTACGTGCCAATTTGTTAGCCTTTCTTATTTTATTACCTACAATATCGCCGGCCATTGCATCTCTCTTCTTTCTAAATACTATTGCAATAGGGATTAATAATAATGGGCATAACAACCAAAGGTAAAATGAGGTGGAACCAAAGAAATATGAATAACCTTTTCCGGTTAAATTAGGATTCAACTTTATAAAATTGAATTGATTTCCACTGGCAACAACCGATTGTTTTTGATTATTGGTAGAAGCGGAAGCATTGGAAGATGCGCTTAGAGGTCCTTCTAAAACATTGATTACTATTTCATCTGAGGTAAGTGTGGCATATTTACCTGTTGATGGATTAAAATAGCTAAAGTTTAAAGATGGAATAGGGTATTTTCCTCTAAATGATGGTACAATGGTATATTGGTTGCTTACCTTACCCTGCATGCCGGCCAATGTAGTTCTGACCCCTTCCGTAAATTCTGGCTCATAAACTTCTAAGGCACTTGGAAGTTCAAGTTCAGGAAGCTTAAACAGTTTAAGATTTCCTTTTCCACTAACTTCTACGGTAGCTTGCAAAGATTCAGAGGCATTTAAACTTGTTTTACTAGTAGTTACGGCAAAATCAAAATCGCCAACGGCGCCGTTAAAATTGGCGGGCTGATTATCTAATGGTAAAGGTTTCACATTAATAGTTCTATTACCGGCAGATACAGTTTTATTTGTTTGAGCGTACATACGCTGACCAAAAAAATCTCTTCTTCCTGTGGGTACGTCTACGGTAACATCTAGGGATAAGGGTTCTATATCTAGTTTACCGGATTTTTGGGGATATAATACTACACGTTTTAATATGACATAGCGATAAGGTTTTCCCTTATATGTGCCATTTTGGGCACTTAGGGCATTCACTTTAATGTCTTGGCTCCAAAAATTATTGTAAGTAGGGTTGTCCAACGGTTGATAGTTGGATACACTAATATTAGGGCTCACATACAACTTGTAAATAACCGTAATAGCTTCGTTTAAATATGGGTTGGATTTAGAGACTTCTGCAACTAAATGTAAATTTTCATCGGCTATATCATCAGCGGTCATTTGATCGCTTGGTTTGTCTACCGCGGCAGTAACTTCAACATCTTGCGCTAGTGATTTATAGGTTTCACCACCAATAACAATAGTAGCTTGTTTTATGGTAAACTTACCCCTGGCGGTAGGTGCCAAGGTATATGAATATGATTTGGAATAACTTCTAACCCCGTTGATCCAAGATGAACTTATAGATTGCGACGGACCCATGATAACTTTGAAACCAGTAAAGTCCGGAGGGCTAAAATTATCGCCATCACGGTTCATGACAAAGTCTACCCTTAACCTTTCATTGATGCCAAGCTTTGGTTTGCTCAACTTCATTTCAAAAGTAACGTCATTACTGCCTTGGGCCATCATCAAAACAGATGATAGAAAAATGGTTAATACTAACCCTAGTTTAGTTATGGACTTAAAGTCTACCAATCCTTTTCGTTTTTAATTTTAGCACCTTTTACTTTCTTGGCATCAATTTTATCTTGAACCTTTTTCTCGGCATTTTGCATTGCCCTTAATAAGTTCTCAACTTGTTGCTTGGAAAGTTGGTTAGGTCTGGGTTGTTGTTGGTTCTGTTCATTTTCTCCATCACCTTGTTCAGGCTTTTTTTGTTGATCAGATTTATTGTCCCCGTCACCTTCACTATTATCGTCTTTTTTCTCTTCATCTTGATCCCCTTCATCACCCTTGTCACCGTCTTCACCTTGATCTTTCTTATCCTCGTTTTCTCCTTCGTCCTTCTTGTCTTGATCTTTATTCTCGTCTTGATCCTCTTTGTCCTTGTCCTTATCGTCTTGGTTCTGTTTATTTTCGTCTTGATCTTTTTTAAGAAGCTCTTTTGCCAAAGCTAGGTTATAGCGGGTTTCCTCATCGGTTGGATCGTTACGTAATGCTTCCTTATATGCTTCAACAGCCTTGGCGTAATCTTTACGTTTCATGAAAACATTGCCCATATTATGGTAGGCTTTGTGTTTGTCATCTTTGGAGGTCGAGGTCTCACCAGCTTCCTTAAACCTGCTAAATGCTTCATTATACGTTTCATTATTATAATAAGCATTACCTAAATTATAGGGTGCGGCGCTGTTATCCGGGCTTTTGGAAATCGCTTTTCTGTAATCTACTTCGGCGGCAATAAAATTGTCTTCTGATAAAGCCTTGTTACCATCCCAAGTTAAATTGGTAGATAACCTTAAAGCCTTTTCTTTTTCCTTTTCGTCTACCTCTTGAGCAAAAGATGAAAAGCAAACAAGAAGTAATACTAAAATTGTGCTTTTGTTATTCATTTCTTTTCTCATTGAACAAATTGAGTTTCTTTAACCAGCTTGTCTTGCGGTCCAAGATAAAAATATCTAAAAAGAGAAGCAATAGTGCCCCACCAATAAACCATTGAAACTGATCTTTATATTCTGCGAATTGTTTGGCTTCAAATTCTTTTTTATCCATTTTCAACAATTCTTCTTTTATGAACTCTACGGCAGCATCAGTGTTAGACCCGTCAATATATTGTCCGTCACCTTCACTTGCTATATCTACTAGAACACTCTCGTTTAATTTTGTAATTACGGTTTCACCTTGACTATCTTTCTTCAGGCTTTCTAGTATACCGTTTCTTTTAATGGGTATAGGAGCTCCCTTTTCTTTACCAACACCAATAGTATAAATAATGATTCCTTCATCTGCAGCATCTTCAACAGCGTCTATAGTTGATCCTTCTGAGTGATCTTCACCGTCAGAAATTATAAATAGAACCCGGTTGGTTTGTTCGGCATCATCGTAGTAAGTAGTGGCCAATTCAATAGCTTGGTCAATTGCCGTACCTTGTGATGTTAGCATATCTGTATTCATACTCTGCAAAAACATCTTTGCAGCGCCATAATCAGTAGTAATAGGTAATTGCGGGTAGGCTTGACCGGCATAGGCAATTATACCTATTCTATCGCTTGCCAGTTGGTTGATAATTTCGGAGACCAAACGTTTTGCCTTCTCTAAACGATTGGGGGCAATGTCTTCTGCCAGCATACTTTTACTGACATCAACGGCAAAAACAATATCTACACCTTCACGTTTAACGGTTTCTAGTTTTGTGCCAATTTTAGGGTTGACCAAACCAATGATCAATAAAGCCAAGGCCAATATAAATACCACAAGTTTAATACCACCTTTATTGTATGAACGGTTAGGCGTTAGCCTTTTTAATAGATCGGTATTGGCAAATTTTTTCTGTGTTCTCTTTTTCCAAACCAGTAACAAAAGGAACAGTACCACTATCACCGGAATGATAATAAGCAAATAGAAATATATTTTTTCGTCGTACTGTATCATATTATACAAAGCTTCTAAATACCGTGTTTCTTAATATCCATTCTAATAAAAGCAACCCTAGTGCCAAAAGTGCCCAAAATCTAAATTTCTCTTCGTAACGATAATATTTAAATTCTTCTACTTCGGTTTTTTCTAACTTATTGATCTCATCGTAGATTTCTTCCAATGACTCATTGTCCGTAGCTCTAAAATATCTACCGCCCGTAGCACTTGCAATGTCTTTTAGAAGATTTTCATCGATTTCTACCTGTCTCATGCCATATCTAAAAGAACCATCTGCGTTATAAGCAATAGGGGAAAGCGCATTTCCATTTGTCCCTAAGCCAATGGTATACGTTTTAATGCCAAATTCAATAGCTAGGTCTGCAGCCGTCTGCGGCTCTATAAAACCAGAATTGTTTACACCGTCGGTCAATAAAATGATAATTTTACTTTTTGCCGTACTCTCTTTAAGTCGGTTTACAGAGGTTGCCAGGCCCATACCAATGGCAGTACCGTCGTCCAATTGTCCATAAGTAATTTCAGACAGCGCATTGAGCACTATAGATTTGTCTGTGGTAATAGGTGTTTTTGTGTAACCTTCACCGGCATATACAACAAGACCAATACGATCGTTTGGTCTCTCTTTTATAAAATCTGCGGCAACTTTCTTTAATGCAGATAATCTATTGGGTTTTAGATCACGTGCCAACATACTTGAAGATACGTCTATGGCCATAACAATATCAATACCCTTTGTAGTTTTTGTTCTGGTAGAAATATCCTCGGTCTGTGGTCTTGCCAGCGCAACTATAATGGCGCCCAAAGCCAGTAATCTCAATAAGAAAAGTGCTGGTTTAAGTTTTGGTAAAATACTGTTGTGGCTAAAACCTTTGGCACTAGAAATTCGTAGTGATGCAGTTTGCTCTTTTTGTTTAAAGATATACCACACAATTGCCAATGGCAGTAATAGGAACAGCCAAAAGAAATCAGGATTTGCAAATGATATATTATCGAACATTTATGCTTCTGTTTTTACTTCTACCGATGTTAAAATACGGTCTACTATTTCTTGTGCGTATGTGTCTTCTTCTAGCCAGGTGAGTATTACATATTGTTGAAAGCCTTTTCCGCCAAAAAGTAATACTGCATATTCGCCATCAATTAATTCTTCCGATCCGGGCATAGGAAACTTGCCACTACCAAAAACCTTAACACCTTTTACCCCGCTAATAGTGCTAAATTCCTCTTGTTTGGTAATGATGTTCTTAGCTCCCTGACTTTCAAAATTTGATAGTATTTGTTCAATGGTCTTATCAAATTCTGGTTCTATATCTTGTTGTGCTAAAGTGATGCTGGTTGTACCAATGTTAAAAAGTGCAATTGGACTTCTATATTCAAAAGCTTGAATATCCGCTATGGCAGCTTTTGCTTCTGCCGGTAATTTTATCTTTTGGCGTACCAGTACTTGCGGGGATTCTAATTGTATTGGCGGAAAACCATAGCTACTTTGTACCCATTCACCTTCTAAAAGCTCTTTTGTTGGGTGGCCCAGAACAGTGTCTTTTAAATAACCGAAACCAAATTTAACACCGGCAATGGTAATACCTATCAATATTACGGCTACTGCGGATATTACGGCAATTTGTATTTTTTTCTTTTTTGCCTTTCGCTCTAATTCTTCTTGGTATTCAGCTTGCTCCAGCAATTCTTCTTCTGTAGGTTCAGGTAAAGCCTCGTGTGTTTTTTCTACTATTTGCTCAACCAGTTTTCGATCTTGTTCAGCAACAGATGTAGAAGGTTTGTTCTTTGCGAATTTTACTAAATCTGCCGTTTGTAAAATTTGTTGAAACTGTTTTATGGTATCATCATCTAGTTTTAATTCTCCAGCATCTTTTAGTAGTTCTAACTTTTCGATCAGTTGACCGGTGGTACTCTCTAAAGCAGTTACGTGGGCATCTTCTTCTAAGTATGAACGTACAATGGTGGTTAATTCAGAATAATATTGCTTGTATTCATCTTGAATTAAATACTTGGAGTTTTCTAACTTCTTAAGTTCAAGTAATGCCCTGTCGTATGGTGGTAACAGTGCTACTTTTTCTTCTTCGGTCAATGGTTTTTTGCGTAAGAAGAACCAGTAGAAAAGTCCTCCTAAAATCAAAAGGATCAAAAGTCCGATAAGTAGATATTTCCAAAAGGTATAATTACTTTTTTCTACATTGATTATTGGTTTTATGTCATACATTTTCTGATTCAGGGTATCTACAGGAACCGTAGCTACATTGATCAAAGAAGAATCGGTCATAAAACCGGTACCGTTGATGTCAATACGTTGAGATGGTAATTTATAGGCGCCGGAATCAAATTGGGTTAATGCGTATATTTTTTGGAGCGTAAGCCGATCCTTATTTCTAGTGGTATCCGTAGCAAAGGCTTCAACGGTTTCCAATGGCGAAAATGTTTGCCCTTCAGGAAAAATTACAAAGTCTGTAGAATCTATATCTACGGTAACCTTCCATTGAACCTGTTCACCTATTTTTATAAAAGTTGTATCTATCTCAGTGGATATTCGTGGACTTTCTTGAGCGCTCATTTTAGAGCCGCATAATAGAAATACGAATACGGGTAATACACGTAAAAAATACGATACACCTATTTTATTTGTTCTATTAGTATAACTCATTCGTATCAACCTCTTCTTTTAAAATAGCCCAATAATTTTTTCACATAACTTTCATCTACCCTACAGTCTAAAACACCGCAACCTGATTTTGTAAAAGACTCCTTGAAATACGTAACACGCTCTCTGTGAAACTCAGCATAGGCATTGCGTACTTTTTTAGATTTGGTATTTACCAATTGCAATTTGCCCGTTTCGGCATCTTCCATTTGTACCATGCCCAAGTTGGGAATAGATTCTTCACGCTCATCATAAATACGGATACCCGTGACATCATGTTTGCTACCTGTAATCTTTAAAGTTTTCTCATATCCTTCATCAATAAAATCAGAAAGCACAAATACAATGGCTTTTTTCTTCATAACACTGCTCAAAAATTTCAGCGCTTGGGCAATGTTGGTTTTATTACTTTTAGGCTTAAACTCCAATAACTCCCTAATGATTCGCAGAACATGCGTTTTACCTTTTTTGGGCGGAATAAAAAGTTCTATTTGATCGGAGAATAATATTACACCTACCTTATCGTTGTTTTGTAAGGCGCTAAAAGCTAAAGTGGCAGATATCTCCGTAACAATTTCATTTTTGAACTGGTTGGTAGTACCAAATAATTCTGAACCACTAATGTCTACCATTAGCATCATGGTCAGCTCTCTTTCTTCTTCAAAGACCTTAATGTAGGGTTCGTTATAACGAGCGGTTACGTTCCAATCTATATTTCTAACATCATCTCCAAATTGATACTGCCGTACTTCACTAAACGTCATACCGCGACCCTTAAAGGTAGAGTGGTATTCCCCACCAAATATATGGTCAGAAAGACGTCTTGTCTTAATCTCTATTTTACGTACTTTTTTGAGTAGCTCTTTGGTATCCATTGTAAGGTAAACAGTTTACAGTTTCCGTTTTAAGTATCATTGGTTCAGCACAAAAAATAAATCAATGCATAAAAAGCACATGCTGAATAAGTTGTACTGTATTTAAGGAACCTCTATCTCGTTTACAATTTTGTTGATGATATCAACAGAAGTAATATTTTCCGCTTCGGCCTCATAGGTAATACCTATTCTATGTCTTAATACATCATGTACTACGGCACGTACATCTTCTGGCACAACATAGCCCCTTCTTTTTATAAAGGCATAACATTTGGCAGCAGTACCTAAATTGATACTACCCCTAGGAGATGCACCAAAACTGATCAAAGGCTTTAAGCTTTCCAAATTGTATTTTTCCGGATATCTGGTAGCGAAAACAAGATCAAGTATGTACTTTTCTATTTTCTCGTCCATATACACTTCACGAACGGCTTTTTGTGCACTAAGTATTTGATCTATGGAAACAACAGGATTAACCGTTTCATAGCTGCCCTTTAAATTTTGGCGCATGATCAATTGCTCCTCGTTTATTTTTGGATAGTCAATAACCGTTTTCAACATAAAACGATCCACTTGTGCTTCTGGTAATGGGTATGTACCTTCTTGCTCTACAGGGTTTTGTGTTGCCATTACTAAAAATGGTTTGTCAAGTACAAAGGTTTCATCGCCAATGGTCACCTGCTTTTCTTGCATGGCTTCTAACAGTGCCGACTGTACTTTGGCAGGAGCACGGTTAATTTCATCTGCAAGAACAAAGTTTGCGAAAATTGGTCCTTTCTTTATTGAGAAATCATTCAGTTTCATGTTATAGATCAAGGTACCAACAACATCTGCGGGTAAAAGATCGGGTGTAAACTGAATTCTGCTAAAACTACCTTTTACAGCTTTTGATAAAGTGTTGATCGCTAATGTTTTTGCTAGCCCCGGAACACCTTCCAATAATATGTGGCCCTGTCCTAAAAGTCCAATTAATAATCGTTCAACCATATATTTTTGGCCAACGATCACTTTATTCATTTCAAGCATCAATAAATCGATAAAAGCGCTTTCTTGAGCAATTTTCTCATTTACTGCACTAATGTCAATTGAGGTATTTTCTTCCATTTAAAATATTATATTATTGATTGTTAAGGCTTCTAATTTTAACAGTTATGCAAATTGAAAATTAATTCAGTCAGTCGCTGTTAATGATAGGTTAAAAAATTGGAAAAGCCCTTATTTTTATGAACGTTTTAAGGTATTTCTTTTTAATTTCATTAAACAAAATACAATATATTGAAATATTCAAGAATAATTGCAGGAACTATGACCTGGGGCAAATGGGGAAAACAACTTTCTACTGCTGAAATGATAGCTTTAATGAACCATTGTGTTGAAAATAAGATTACTACGTTTGATCATGCCGATATTTACGGAGATTATACAAATGAGGAAGATTTTGGTAAGGCTTTTAGTAAGAGTAGTGTCAAGAGAGAAGATGTTCAGCTTATAAGTAAATGCGGAATTCAATTCAACGTAAAAGAAAGAAGTAATAGGGTTAAGCACTATGATTATAATGCCAGCTACATTATTTCATCTGTAGAAAGGTCATTAAAAATGCTACAGACAGATTATTTGGATTTACTCTTGTTACATAGGCCAAGCCCTTTAATGGATCCTTCAGAAATTGCCGAAGCAATAGATAAACTAAAAATTGAAGGAAAGATCAAACAATTTGGAGTGTCCAATTTCTCACCTTCCCAAATACAATTGATAGAGAAAGAGATTCAGGTAGAAGCCAATCAAGTAGAATTTTCACTTTCGTCCAATGTGGTAATGAATGATGGAACATTGGATGACTGCGTAACTTTTGACAGACTAGCCATGAGCTGGAGCCCATTGGGAAGTTATTTTAGGGAAGATTCCAAGGCAAATCTTAGGATAAAAACGGTATTGGCAGACCTGACCAAAAAGTATGGCGCTACAGAAGACCAGTTGCTCTTGGCATGGATTTTAAAACACCCAAGTACTATACATCCTGTGGTTGGTACCGCAACACCACAACGGTTGAAACTAGCCATGGATGCCGTTGAAATTGACATGGAGTTACAGGATTGGTTTATTTTACTTGAGGCTAATGAGGGGCACGAAGTTGCGTAATTAAAAAGAAAATGACAAAATCAGCATTTATTACAGGCGCTACAAGCGGCATAGGAAAATCAACGGCAATTCATTTTGCCTTAAAAGGAATAAACTTGGTGTTGTGCGGTAGAAGACAAGACCGTTTAGATGCCCTTGAAAAAGAATTGGGAAAAGAAGTACAAATTCATACGTTGAATTTTGATATTAGAAGTAAGGAAGCTGTTCATGCGGCCATTGCATCTTTGCCTAGTGAATTTTCTCAAATAGATATTCTGGTCAACAATGCCGGTAATGCCCATGGTTTAGATACCATACAAGATGGTAGTATAGATGATTGGGATGCTATGCTTGATATTAATGTTAAGGGTTTGCTATATGTTTCAAAGGCATTGATGCCGCAAATGATCGCGCGTAAATCTGGGCATATCATCAATATTGGTTCAACTGCAGGTAAAGAAGTGTACCCAAAAGGAAATGTATATTGCGCCAGTAAGCATGCCGTTGATGCCATTAACCAAGGTATGCGGATAGATTTAAACGGTACAGGTGTACGTGTTGGTGCCGTTAACCCTGGTTTGGTAGAAACCGAGTTCAGTAATGTAAGGTTCAAGGGAGATGAAGAAAGGGCAGATAATGTTTATAAGGGTTTTCAACCTTTAAAACCAGAGGATATTGCCGATATTATTTATTTTGTAGTTACCAGGCCATATCATGTAAATATTGCAGATTTGGTAGTTATGCCCACCGCCCAAGCTTCTTCAACAATTGTAGATAAAACGTAGACCATTAATATTTAGAAGTTTACATTTAAGAAAAATAGCTCAAAATGATCAATAAACGGCTTTTGGTAAAAAACTTGCTCGCACATAATGATGAGAACAGTTTTTACGATAAAAAGCGGTTTATTGCAATTGGGGAAAAGGAGGGGAAAGGCAAATTCTTAAAGCACGTTTGTGCTTTGGCCAATAGCAACCCATCCAATAATTCATTTATTGTTATTGGAGTTGAAGATGAGGATAATAGTATTGTAGGTGTAGATTTTTTTGATGACAGCAAGATTCAGAATTTAGTGAACGCTTATTTGGATAATCCACCGTTGATCTCTTATGAAAATATTCCTTTTCCACATTTGCCCGAAGGTAAAGTTGTGGGCTTGGTTACCATAAAATCTATTGGAAAAATCTGCTCGCTCAGAAAAAACATTTGGAAGTATTATGGAGGTTCTGTTTTCTTTAGGGAAGGCAGTATAAGCTTGCCAAAAGTGTTTGATATTGAATTGAAAGATATTAATTCTGAAGCGGTCGCCACCATTGAGCAACACGCGAAGAATAATATTGAACTTACGTTAGACGGTGTAATTGATTTTATTAATCACCGTCACAAAGATCTTGAAAGTGATTATAAAGTTTTTAAAGAACAGTTTGTAGTCTGTTGGGCGGGTAATAAGAAGGTGGTCAATGGTGTTACCTATTATTATCGTGTTGATATAGAATTGATCAACGAGCAAGTAAAACTCTTCTATTCAAATTTAGATGAGGTAACTATAACCTATGATAACGATTCTTTTTCCACAATAGAGTTTGTGCAATTGGGCTTGGGTGCAAAGCAAAAATATTACCCGTTAGAAAAGGTTGTCATTAATTTTAGTGAAAATGGTACCTATCAAATTAAAAGCGATTTGTTGTTTGATCCACCTGTACATGATAAAGAGGAATTGAAGAAAATCTATGAAAGTAACAATGCCTTGGTGATTAAGGCAAAGAAAAATGTAGAACTGACCATTGCAGAAATAAAGCAATTAAAATATTTGGCAGATTCTTATTTGATATGTTTTTTAAACGGATTTGAAGAAGCTAAGGAGCGCATGGAAAAAGCAAGACAGATTCTAAAACCTAAGTATCCTAATATAAATGCTTCGCTCAAAGAAGCACTTCGTGTATTAAGAAAAGTTAAATATTCTTAATCCACAGTTGCTCGTAGGGTTTTAAAGGTAATTCGTTACGTATTAATTCTAACGTTTTTCCGGAAAGCAAATCAGTAGATTTTTTGCCCGTGTGAATACCTATAGAAAGTAGCCAGCCTACGTTTATCATCTCGGTGACCTCGTTAAAATTACTCAGTACCCAAATAGTTTCGTTTTTATTGGTACGTTCAAAAACAAATATATGTTCATTAGGGCAACCATGTACTTTAAGGTCGTTAGTGTCGGCAAATACGCTATGCTCTTTTCGTATGCGGATCATATCTTTTAATCCGTTATAAACTATAGAGGGGGCACTTTTTATATCTTTTTCAATTTTAGAAACTACATCCCAATTTTGTATAGGTCTGTTAACCCACCTATTGTCATTTATATGCTCTTGGTTTTGCTCATAGCTATAATCATTTAAAGTGGCGATTTCATCACCAGCATAAATCATGGGTATGCCACCGTAGGTTAAAATTATGCCGTGCATCATTAGAATTTTAGCGATGGCATAGTCAATGATTTTATCATTCTTTTGCTCAAGTGCGGTTTCTAAACCTAATAAAGATGCAGCACTTCCGGTTATTCTACCATCTCCGTTTTTAGGGTTGTACATGAACATGAGCCCTTTTGCTGGCGACCAATCTAACTTTCCACAATAATAGTTAAGAATAAACTGTTTGTGTGCCGTAGGGTCATAACCCATAGCCCTTACAAAATCATCATCATAGCCAAGACCAATATCATCATGACAGCGTATGTAATTGATCCAAGTGGCATCCTCTGGTTTTGTAGGAATATCAGAAACGCTTTTAACCAATAAAGAGGCTTTTTTGGTGGCTATTGAATTCCAAAGCAACGCCATTAAAGAGGCGTTGTAGGCAACTTCACACTCATTACCGGTTAATATTCCTTCCCCAAAATACTTAATAATATTTCTAGGAGCTACAATAGCTTCCGCTAAAAGTATAACACCGGGTGCCACTACTTGTAAGCACATTCTGAAAAGGGAAATTAGGGTATGGGCTTCCGGTAAATTTTGTGACAGTGTACCTAGTTTTTTCCATAGAAAGGCAAGAGCATCAAAACGGATAACATCTACCCCCAAATTTGCAAGTCCAACTAAATTACTGAACATTTCAATGAACACTTCTGGGTTTCTATAATTTAAATCCCATTGGTAACTATTGAAACAGGTCATTACCCATTTTTCCATTTCAGGGCAGTAGGTAAAATTACCAGGTGCAGATTGCGGAAAAATTTCGGGCATGGTTTTTTCAAACTCGTCAGGGATATGACGGTCAGGGTAAGTATAGTAATAGTTTTGATAATGTAGATTGCCTTCTTTTGCTTTTTGTGCCCACTCATATTCATCTGAAGTATGGTTAACAACAAAATCAAGCATTAAGAACATATTGTTTTTACGTGCCTTTTTGGTGAAATCCAAAAAATCTGCCTTGGTACCATACTTACTATCAATATCATGATAGCTGTTTACGGCATAACCGCCGTCATTTTCACCATCTGGCCGGGTGGTAATAGGCATTAGATGTAGAAAATTAATTCCTAGATCATCAAAATAAGGCAGTTTATCTTTAAGTCCGTTAATGTCTTTGTTAAACCTATCAACATACATTTGCATACCCACCATTTGTTCGCTTTGGTACCAATTACCAGAATTTAAACGGTCAATGTCTTGATTTTGCAGCTCTTTTGGTCGGTTTTTAAAGAGTGATTCTAAGGTGTTTAACAGCGTATTAAAAAATACTTTGTGTTCTTTCTCTTGGTATAAAGAAAAAAATTGGGTTTTAATAAGAGAAATGTTTGTAGCTAACCTCTGATCAAACAAAGATTGGGTACTTCTTTTCTTTTGGTCCCTAGAGGCCAACAATCTTAATAATTCCGCCTGGTTCATATTAAGAATCTAATTGTTGTAAAGTAGGTAAAGATTCTATTGCGCCAAAGTTTTCTGTAGTGATGGCGCCGGCTTTATTAGCTCTGGCAACCATGTTGGTCAATAGTTTTTCGTTTGTAAGTAAGTCTTCAAAATTTGAGTACTGCGCAATTTGTTGAAGAAAGCAGCCAATGAAAGCGTCACCTGCGCCTGTAGTGTCTTTTGGGGAGACTTTTATACTAGGTATGGTCTTCTTGAATTTTTGGGTACTTAATAATGTACCTTCTCCACCAAGGGTAACAACTATAATTTTTGTTCCCATTTCATGAAAAATTTGGCAAGCATCTTCAAGGTCCTCTTTACCTGAAAGAAGTTGGGCTTCTTCAAGGCTAAATTTGCATAAATGAGATTTTTCAATAAAAGGATGGCATTTTCTAATAAATACGTCCTCTTTATTTTTCCAAAGGTCAACTCTATAGTTAGGGTCAAAACTGATAATGGCATTTTTGGTAAGACCATCAAAAAGATATCTGCTATAAGTTTCCTCTAACGGACCTCCCAATAAAGCTGTTGCAGCACCAAAGTGTATTATATTATTATCAAAATTTGATTTTAGTGAAGAATCATAGGTAAGCTCTTTATCTGCACCACGGCTAAACACAAAATCTCTTTCACCATCTTCGGCAATAGAAACAAAAGCTAGAGTAGTGAAGGTATCGCTTTTCTGTGCTAACGAAATATCTACTTTTTCATTTTCAAGAATACGCAATAGAAAAGACCCAAATGGATCATTGCCAACTGCACCAACAAAGAAGCTATCACCACCAAGCTTACTAATAGCACAAGCTACATTGGCAGGTGCACCACCTGCTTTTTTGGAAAATTCTTTTGCTTTTGATAAATCTTTGCCTTGGTTCTCGGCAACAAAATCAATCAGTAATTCTCCAATACAAAAAACCTTTTTCATAGTACAAAAAGAAAATTAGGAGGTCTAAGTTAAATAGAAATGGTCGCTTCATCCTAAATAATCTTAAATAAATATTAAATTATGGTTGTGTACGGTTTATTTTTATGATTTATTACCCAAGGTATTTTGGGTCTGTTGCCTAATTGCATATCTTGAATTGCACATTTTTAAAACACAAACCGACTATGAGCATATTTGATGAAATTAAGAAAAAACTAAGTCATGAATTTATTGACATAGTAGAATGGTTAGATACTAGCAATGATACCATTGTACATAGATTTGAGCGTTATCAAAACGAAATTAAGAATAACGCAAAACTGATCGTAAGGGAAGGGCAAACCGCAGTTTTTATTAATGAAGGGCAGTTGGCAGATGTTTTTAAACCTGGTACTTACACACTAAACACCCAAAACCTACCTATTCTTACAACGTTAAAAGGATGGAAATACGGATTTGATAGTCCGTTCAAGGCAGAGGTATATTTCGTAAATACCCGTTTGTTTACAGATGAGAAATGGGGAACTAAAAATCCGTTCATGCTTAGTGATGACCGGTTTGGTCTGGTAGAAATACGTGCTTTTGGTACTTATAGTTTTAGAATAAATGATCCAGGTAAGTTTGTAGTAGATGTAGTGGGTACCGATGGTAATTTTACCAATTATGAAGTAAACGAACATTTAAAAAGTTTAATTGTAACCCGATTTACAGATACTGTTGGCGAAGCCAATTTACCTATAGAGTTATATGCGGCCAATACCAGTGAACTCTCTGAAACTTGCCAAGAGGTTATGCAACCTGAGTTCAATAGGGTAGGTATAGAATTAGAGCGATTCTACATTGAGAATGTGTCTATGCCAGAAGAACTTAAAAAGGAAATTTTTGAGTACAGCCGTTTAGATAAATTGGACATGGGTAAACTGGCACAGTTCAAAGCGGCCAAGGCTATGGAACTGGCAGCAAAGAACGAAGGCGGTACTGCAGGTGCTGGCATGGGCATGGGCATGGGTTTTGTGCTGGCTCAGCAAATGGGTGGTCTTATGGGGCAACCGGCAGCACAGCCAATTGGTGGTCAAGCAGTACAACAACCACAGGCGCCACCACCAATACCAGTACAGGTTAGTTATTTCTATGCCGTTAACGGTCAGCAGTTGGGCCCTGTTTCTTTTGAGAAATTAAAGGAGCTCTTTGCAAGTAGAACCATTAATAGAGACTCCTTAATTTGGAAACAAGGAATGGAAAATTGGGCGGCACTTAAAGAAATTGAGGAGTTAAAATCTTTCTTGGGTGGAAATACACCACCGCCTTTACCAACGGTCTAAAAAATGTAAAAATATTACTGGACAATCTTTCTTTTTTAGATAAGGTATACTCTCTATGGACGATATTCAACAATCGGAATATAAAAAAGCGTGCGCCAATTGTGGGGCAGAACTTAAATTTAAGCCAGGTTCCCATCAACTTACCTGCGAATATTGTGGTTATGAAGAATTTATTGAACAATCTAAGAGCAGTTTTGAAGAACTAGAACTAGAGCACTACTTAAAAATTGTTGGTGAAAATGCATATACAGACACCATTGAGTTATTGCATTGTAAAAATTGTGGGGCAAACCAGCATGTAGAGGAAAACTATAAATCATTAAATTGTGTATACTGTAGTGAACCTTTAATACGGGAAGACGTTGAAAAGGAAGGTTGGATCTTGCCCGGTGCCTTGGTACCGTTTGAATTGGATGCAAAGAAGGCACAATCTATTTTTAAATCTTGGGTAGGCAAAATTTGGTTTGCACCGGATAATTTGAAAAAAGCAGCATTAGACCCAGAAGGTTTGCATGGTCTTTATATTCCTTACTGGACTTTTGATGCCAATCTTTTTGCGTCTTATCAAGGGCAAAGAGGAGATTATTATTACGAAAATCAGACCTATAATAGTGATAAGGGCAAAAGAACTAGAAGGGTTCGTAAAACAAGATGGACGTATGCTTCTGGTAAAGTAGATGGGTTCGTTGATGACATCTTGATCAGTGCATCGGAAAAAAAGAGAAAAGAAATACCGTCAAAGGTTGCTTTTTGGAACCTAAAGGATTTGGTGGTATTCAACTCCAAATATTTATCGGGGTTTGTAACAGAGAAATATACCGTTTCATTGAAAGAAGGTCATCATAAGTCTTTTCAAGAAGCCAAAAATATAGCCTATAACTGGATCAGAAGAGACATTGGTGGCGATACCCAACGAGTGGCAAATGCCGACATTAAATTATCTAACGAGAAATTTAAACATATTCTGCTTCCTGTTTATATAAGCTCCTACAGATATGAGGGAAAGGAATATAACTTTTATATAAATGGACAAACCGGGGTGCTTAGCGGAAATAGGCCATATTCATTCTGGAAAATCTTCTTTTTAGTACTTTTTATACTTGTCATAATCACCATAATTGCGATTTTTGCTAAATGAATATAAATAGAACACTGGTTGTAGGTGACATTCATTCGGGCTTACAAGCGTTAAAACAAGTGCTTAGTAAAGCAGCTGTAACAGAACACGATACTTTAATATTTTTAGGGGATTATATAGATGGATGGAGTGAAGCGGTAGAAACTATTGATTACCTTCTAGAATTAAAGAAAAAATACAATTGCATATACCTAAGGGGCAATCATGATGAACTTTGCTATGAATGGTTGACAGGTAAAGCAGACAACCCAACTTGGTTTATGCATGGTGGTGAAGCTACTTCCAATTCTTACGCCAATATTTCTAGCGAGGATAAAGAGATTCATCTCAATTTTTATGAAAGTCTAGAGAATTATCACTTAGATACCGAAAATAGGTTGTTTTTACATGCAGGATTTACTAACTTAAAAGGAATTGAGCATGAATATTTTAAAAAAACGTTTTACTGGGACCGTACCTTATGGGAGCTAGCTCTTTCTCTGAACAAAAATTTAGAAGAAGATCATATACATTACCCAAAACGACTAAAGAACTATTCTGAGATCTATATTGGTCATACACCAGTAACAAGAATTGGTAAAACTACACCGCAAAAAGCGGCCAATGTTTGGAATATTGACACAGGTGCAGCTTTCAAAGGACCTTTGACCATTTTCAATGCAGATTCAAAAGAATACTGGCAAAGCGATCCCGTACATACGTTTTACCCTAATGAAAAGGGTAGAAACTAAGAAAACCGTTAACTTTACTAAAAATGGATTGTTTAAATGACGATCTTTGAAAAAAATAAACTATGTCTACTAAAAATATAAGATTAGAAGTGATGCAGGCTTTAGAGCCTCAGGTAGAAGGATTTATGGATTCTTTCCTTATTAAACCAGAGGATATATGGCAACCTACGGATTTTTTACCAAATTCTGAAAAAGATACATTTTTACAAGAAGTAAAAGATATTAGAGAAGAGTCTAAAGAACTTGGTTATGATTTTTGGGTAACCATGGTAGCGGATACGATAACTGAAGAGGCTTTGCCAACCTATGAATCTTGGTTGATGGATGTAGTAGGTATAGACCAACATGGTGATCATAAGACCAATGGTTGGGCAAAATGGGTAAGAGCTTGGACAGCAGAAGAGAATAGACATGGCGATGTGTTGAACAAGTATCTATATTTATCCGGTAGGGTAAATATGAGAGAAATAGAGTTGACCACCCAACATTTAATTTCAGACGGTTTTGATATTGGTACGGATCGTGACCCTTATAAGAACTTTGTATATACCTCTTTTCAAGAATTGGCTACCAATATTTCACACAAGCGTGTTGGGCAAATGGCTAAGAAGAAAGGAAATACCCTGTTAGGTAAAATGTGTACAATTATTGCAGGTGATGAAATGAGACACCACTTGGCATATAGAGAATTCGTTAAGACTATTTTTGGCGAAGATCCATCTGGTATGATGATTGCCTTCGCAGATATGATGAAGAAGAAGATTGTAATGCCTGCTCATTTTTTAAGGGAGTCCGGTGGCACAATTGGATCGGCATTTGAGAATTTTTCAAATTGCGCACAACGTTTAGGTGTATATACAGCACAGGATTATGTAGATATATTAAGCAAATTAAATGCTTATTGGCAGTTAGATTCTGTACGTTCTTTAAATGAGGAAGCAGAAAAGGCTCGTGATTATTTAATTAAATTGCCGGCAAGGTTAGAGCGAATTGCGGAAAGAATGAAATTTCCAGAAGATCAATATCACTTTAAGTGGGTAGAAGCTAATGGAGCATTATAAAATAAAAAATCCCGATAATTCATTATCGGGATTTTTTTTGCTAAACGGTGATTTATAGTTTACCGTGTTTATGCTCATCTTGCCATTTAACAAGTTCTGTCCATTTACCTTCATAACACATTTTAGCTTGCATTGGCCAAGATGCCGGGTCGTGTATCTTATACCGTGTTCCACCTGTATCCAATATTTTCTGACAATCTTCAAGACTGGCTTCAGAAAGTGCTTTCCAGGTTTTAATACCATGGTCTTTGAACATACCTTCAATTTTTGGACCAATACCTTCTACAAGTTTTAAATCGTCTTGTTTAACGGTTTTGCCAAAAGCAGCTTTTGCAGCGGCGCCATCAAAAGCTAAGGCGCTACTTGTAGCGGCACCGGCGGCAAATGATGCTGCTGTAGCAGAAGCACCAAGATTTGTGCTTGTCGTTGGCGGTACGGCTTTGCTAGCGGCAATTACCTTTTGGTTACAGGCATCTAAATCGGCTTTTAATTTAGTGTTGCTAGCCTTTAAGTTGTTCAATTCTGCCAATTGGGCGTTTAACTTTGTATTATTGGCTTTAAGACTGTTTATTTCAGCAGAGTTGTCAATTACTTTGGTAGAACCTTTACCGAGTAGATAACCTAAAATACCGCAGATAAGACCTACTAACAATGGAATTATCCAGCACCAAATACTCATATTTTCAAAATTCATGATTTTACTTATTTATAGGATTAGTGTATGTTTTAATTTAATGTAATAACTGTTCTTCTATTTTTTTCTCTGCCTTCTTCGGTAGTATTTGTTGCAATAGGTTGGGTCTGCCCTTTGGATGTAGCAATGATTTTACTTTCAGCTATACCGTTTTGCATTAGATAGTTTTTGGCGAATTCTGCCCTGTCTTGCCCTAGCCTCATGTTAGTACTTGCTTGTCCAGTAGCATCGGTATGGCCTACAACACTTACTGTTGCATCTTCAACTTTATCTATATATCTAGAAATATCTGCAACCTTTTGGCGCTGCTCGGCATCTAGGTAAATAGAAGCTTCTGCAGTATTAAAGTAAAGTATTAACGGGTCGGCCTTAATTTTCTCATAAAGGGCATTAAGGTCATCCTTTTCATTAACAGATCGCTCTTCAATATCAAAAGAAGCCGCACCCCAATAGGTATTTTCTTTAGGTACCATGTCATCCATTAGTTTGCCCAAAGTATTTATTTGTGCAGTAGAAATACCTTTAGATGCTAAATCATTTTTTATGGCATTGGCTCTTGCTAAACCTAAATTAGGAAACGCTGAGTTGTTCTCTTCTTCACTTGTGTAATAACCGGTGACATTGACTACGTTGCCATCATTTGCTTCTAAATAGCTCTTAAGACCATTAATACCTTTTGTAAGGTTGGCACTTAAAGGCATTAAAATAGCATTGGAAGAGACATTAAAATTGTAGTTGTCATTGGTATTATAGGCAAATCCGTTTGCATCAATAGCAAAAGGGTAAGATGTTGCCGAGGGTTCTTTTACGATTACTTTTTCTTTAGCGGGTTCTTCATGCGTACTTGTTGCATTACATTCGCTACAACAAGTGATAAAGAAATAAGTACCTATTAGAATGGTAATCAACATACCTAATAAATACGTTATTGTTTTTGTCATTATTAATACTGTTTAGTGTTTAGCCCACAATTTATTAAAAAAATCTTAAAAATGTTAAATCATTTGAGCCTAATTGCCTTACAGTCAATCATTATAGTAATAACAGTTATGTAGCGTATAGTACCAAGTATACGATCAGTTGGTGAGATTGTAAAAAAAGTTAATGATGCGACAACTATTAATTGCAATTTTGCGTAAGTATTTAAATGGTATGCATCTCCCCACAAAGTTTGGGCATTGATCATACAATTTAAAGTTTTGAGTTAGTTGGTTAAAAAATCCTGTTTTCAATATGTCGACAGGATTTTTTTATGTTCAATAGTATAGAAAGTAGGTTTCCATCTATACAATTTTTACATGAATTTGTACAGATTTCACACCATTAAAGGATACAATTTGTTAGCTTGAAACAGCTGTATTTGTATTGAAAATGAAGAAAAAAATAAAAAAGTGTTTTAATTTTCTTTGCATGTTTATCGTACTGGGCACTCAAACTTTATTAGATGGAAGTTGGTCTCATGAACCACCAAATAGAAAAGCTGCTTAGGTAATAAACATGCAAAAGAAAATATGATTTGATTATAGGTCGAATTTTATTCCCTGAGCCAATGGCAGTTCGGTAGTAAAATTAATGGTATTGGTCTGTCTTCTCATATACACTTTCCATGCATCTGAACCACTTTCACGACCACCACCAGTTTCTTTTTCTCCACCAAAGGCACCGCCGATTTCTGCGCCAGAGGTACCAATGTTTACATTAGCTATACCGCAATCACTGCCCCAAGCAGAAAGAAAACGTTCTGCCTCTCTTAAATTATTGGTCATAATTGCAGATGACAGCCCTTGAACAACTCCGTTTTGAATGGCGATGGCATTTTCAACGTCACCGGAATATTTTAAAAGGTAAAGAACAGGTGCGAAAGTTTCGTGCTGAACAATTTCAAAATCATTACTAGCCTCTGCAATGGCAGGTTTAACATAACAACCACTTTCATAGCCTTCACCATCTAAAACACCACCCTCAACAATTAATTTACCACCTTCTTCAACTACCTTTTTTAAAGCATTTTTATAATGTGAAACAGCATCAGTATCAATCAATGGCCCTACGTGGTTATTCTCATCTAATGGATTACCTATTCTTAATTGTTGGTAAGCGGCAACAACGGCTTCTTTCACTTTATCATACATAGATTCATGAATGATCAATCTTCTGGTTGAAGTACAACGTTGCCCAGCCGTTCCTACGGCACCAAAAACGGCACCGATAACGGTCATTTTTAAATCGGCATCCGGTGTAACAATAATAGCATTGTTTCCGCCCAACTCCAATAGAGATTTTCCAAGACGGGCGGCAACTGCTTGGGCGACTATTTTACCCATTCTAATTGAACCTGTAGCGGATACCAACGGTATTCTATTATCTTGGGTCATAAGTTCACCAATCTTATAATCGCCGTTTATTAAGCAGGAAATTCCTTCGGGTAGGTTATTTGCCTTAAAAACTTCAGCAGCAATGTTTTGGCAGGCTACACCACATAAAGGGGTTTTTTCTGATGGTTTCCAAACACAAACATCACCACAGATCCATGCCAACGCTGTATTCCATGCCCATACGGCAACTGGAAAGTTAAAGGCGGAAATAATACCCACTACACCAAGTGAATGGTATTGCTCGTACATTCTATGCCCAGGTCTTTCAGAATGCATGGTCAATCCGTGCAATTGTCGAGAAAGACCAACGGCAAAATCGCAGATATCTATCATTTCTTGCACTTCTCCTAAACCTTCTTGGTAGCTTTTTCCCATTTCATAGGAAACCAGTTTTCCAAGGGGCTCTTTTAGCTCTCTAAGTTTGTCACCAAATTGTCTTACAATTTCGCCACGTTGAGGTGCGGGTTTTGTTCTCCATTGCTTAAAAGCAGTGGTAGCAGAAGACATTACTTTTTCATAATCTTCTTTTGTGGTCGTTTTTACCTTTGCAATTAAAGATCCGTCTACAGGTGAGTAAGATGAGATAATATCTCCTGAGGAGAAATGATCTGATCCGGTTGATGTACCGTCATTTACCTCTTTAATTCCAAGTGCCTTAAGGGCATCATGTATTCCAAAATCTGCTGCTATTTTTGACATTTTATAACTTTTTATGCAATTAATGTTAGATATATTACAAAAATACAAAGAATTTTGTCTTTAGGAAGAACTAATTACAACTAGGCAAATTTGACGATCAACCATAGAATAATACCTGCCAAGGCAGGTACACTCTGTACAATAAATATCTTTTTGCTTACCGAAACGGCACCGTACATACCGGCGACAGTAACACAGCCTAAAAAGAAAAGGGCTACGTTACATGACCAGTTACCATCAGAAATCAGTAATGACCAAATTAACCCTGCTGCCAAAAAACCATTGTAAAGTCCTTGGTTTGCCGCCATTTGTTTAGTGGGTATAAACAAATCTTTCGGGAAATTTTTAAACACCTTTCTACCGGTAGTGGTCCATGCGAACATTTCTATCCATAAGATGTAAACATGAATAAATGCTACAAGTGCTGTAATTATTTTAGCTAATACTATCATTCTTCCTTGGCAATAAAACGTTCGTCAACAGGCATTACCGTGCCGCAATTATCACATGTTCTCAATTCTTTTGAACTGTAAAAATGTTTAAAGTGTGCTAAAAAATCTTTTTCTATGTCATGAAGGGTGAAATAGGCTTCATAGAGCTTATGATTACAATTGTCACAAAACCAAAGCAAACCATCATCAACATTCATGCTAGCTCGTTTTCTTTCAATGACCAAGCCAATAGATCCTTCTTTACGAACAGGAGAATGTGGCACTTTAGCAGGATGCAAATACATATCTCCCGGACCTAATTTCATGGTCCTTTTTTTACCGTCTTCTTGAATGTGAACTTCTATATTTCCTTCTAATTGATAAAACAGCTCTTCGGTTTCGTTGTAATGGTAATCTTTACGTGCATTTGGTCCGGCTACGATCATGACAATATAGTCGCCAGCATCTTTATATAAGTTTTTATTTCCAACAGGAGGTTTTAGTAATGCTCTGTTATCTTCTATCCATTTGTTGAGATTAAATGGTGCTTGTATACTCATTTCAGTGAAATTAATTGAAAGTTAATTAAACGATCGTTTCTCACTGAAAAGTTAAGCATAAAAAAAGCCTTTGTATAACAAAGGCTTCTTAAAATTATATTTTACGATATTTTATCTAAAGAACAACTGTGTAAAGTATAGGTCGCCATTGCTATTTTGGTTAATGCTTATGGCTGAGTAGTTGTATTCACCTTCAATATTTACTCTATGCCCCGGACTTTCTAACCATGCCTCAAAAGCTTCTTCAATAGTGTCATAGTTTCTTGCAACATTTTCTGCTACAAAAACTGCACCGGTTCTCTTTGAAATATTCTCTGCACGTTGCGTAAAATTATCATGACTAGTATTTCCTTTAGAAATCATATAGTCGGTATGAAGCGTTGCATAATAATAGGTGGTACTTTCAAATTCCATTTCATTTAATCCTATACTAGCTCTATATGTATTTATCATTTCAAAAAGTTCACTTTCCAGTGTACTGTGATTTTTAGAAGATGCCAAAGTATATTGCTCTAGGGAGTCTTCAGATGTAATCTCGTAACCTGCGAAATTCTCATATTTTGAACAGGATGATAGTGAAATGATCAACACTACCAAAAAAGGAAATAAAGTTTTCATAGGGGAAACTATTTTGTTTTATGAGTGTCAAAAGTAGTTTAGATGACGAGCTTATAAAGAAGAACATCTATGGATAGGGTAAAATATTCGATAAGCTACATCTATTTGATATAGCAGCGCTTATCGATAAAATGCACTTTGAATTACATCGTAAAAAATGGCATTTAATATGATTTTTCTCACTTTATCTAGGTTATGATTCACATTGACCTATATGAGTTAATCAAAAATGCTATTTTCTTACCAAAATCTTAATATAAGGTTGTTTTACTGCTTGTAGAAAAGTTGTGTAAAGTAGTAATTGCCGAAATCATCTTTTTTGACACTAATGGCGGTATGGGTAAAATCTCCTTCCATGGTTTTTTTATGACTACTACTTATATACCAACCTTCAAAAGCTTCTTGTGCGGTATCATAATCTTTGGCAACATTCTCAGCCACCATTTCAACAGATATCTCAGAATCTATGTTTGAAGCGCGAGAGCTAAAATTGTCATGGCTAATGCTACCTTTAGAAATCATGTAATCTGTATGCAGGTTTGCATATTTATATGCTACATCGCTAAACTGCAAAGTATTAGTGTTGAGACTAAGTCTATGTGTGTTGACAATATCCAGTAGGTCCTGCTCTATAGTTAAAACATTTTCAGCTTCCAATACAGGCGTTTCTTCAAGAGATTCGCTAGTACAAGAACCAAGAAAAAGTAATAAAAAGACAGTGACCGCATTAAGCAATCTCATTTTCATATAAGTGTCTTTTAATTAGCCTCTCGGCGTAGCGAAGTAGGTAAGAAGGTGAGAATGTTCTAAGTTCTCTATTTTCGATTTGGGTTATCGATAACGTAATATTATATAAAAATTAAACACAGGGGAGGAACAATATTACTTATTCGACAAAGTGCACAATATGTAAGATTATTGAACGATCAAATTTAGATTGTCATCGATTCTTCGCTAGACTCTTCTGGCATTGCTTCTGTCTTAAGAACAGTATCAAATATCAACGCACCTATATCTTTAATGGGTTGGTAAAGTATAGACTCTTTCTTGGTTTCATCTGAAAGTAGGTTCAGGGTGGTATCCATACGATCAAAAAAGATAAATGCGGCCCCTAATAGAATAGCGACTTTTAAGGTGCCAAAAATTCCACCGGCAATTTTATTCAGCCACCCTAACATAGCAAAATTGACGACTTTGGTCAATAATTTTCCGGCTAGGTTCACTACTATAATGATAAGGATCAACGTAATTATAAATGCTATAATACTCATATTACGTTCATTCCAATCTAAATGGTTAGATAGATAGTTGCCTGTTATATATGAAAAGTGAATAGCGCCAAAAATACCGGCTACCAAGGCTACTATAGAAGCAATTTCCATGAATAGTCCGTTATTATATCCTTTCCACAGACCCCAAATGAGCGGTAGTCCAAGTAAAATATCCAAAAGTCCCATTCGTATAGTGTTTTGACAAATATAGAACTTTGATTTGTACCTTTGCATGGTCTAGATTATAGTAGATAGCAGGTTGATATGGCAAGGGATATACAGTTAAAAGAACGTTGGGATTATTTAGTAGAGAAACTATCTGAAAAGTTTTCTGATGGAGATCCGTTAGAATTGGATGCTATCATCTACTTGGTGGGTGTTCAAGAATTGGGCCAATATCACAGAAAGTATAAGAAAGATGATAAACTAGACCTTATGCACATAGCAATTTGCAGATTGTTGGAGCCTTACGGTTTTTATGAGTTTAGCTTTTTTGATGAAGATGGTTGGCCACATTATAATGTGTTAGAAGAACTACCTTCTCTAAAAGCGGGTGAGCAAACGGTGCTCATGAAAGAAGCAATTGTCTCTTACTTCCTGGAAAAAGAATTTATAAAGTAATTACACCGCAAATAATGCTCTGTAAAAAAGCTGCCTAAAATGTATAGGTAGAGAAATTATCTTGAATAGAAATATACTTTGTCCATTAGATTTTTGATGTTTGAATTGGGTATGAAATCTGCTATATTTAAAGAAATAACTATAGCACATGTCAAGGCAATTTATAATATCATTAGATCAAGGTACCACTAGCTCAAGAGCTTTGTTGGTAGACCATGATGGAACTATTCAAGGAATAGTTCAAAAAGAATTCAAACAAATTTTTCCAAAATCGGGTTGGGTAGAGCATGATCCAAAAGAGATTTTAGATTCTCAAATGATGGTTTTAAAAGAGCTTCTTGAAAAAGAGGAAGTAAAGCCTTCAGAAATTATGGGCATTGGTATTACCAACCAAAGGGAAACTACTGTGGTTTGGGATAAAAATACCGGAGAACATATTTATAATGCCATTGTTTGGCAAGATAAACGTACAGCTGATATTTGCGAACATCTTAAAAAATCCGGTCTTACGGAGCATGTAAAGAAGACCACAGGTCTGGTCATAGATTCCTATTTCTCTGGCACCAAGGTAAAGTGGATTTTGGATAATGTTGAGGGAGCAAAGAAGAAAGCACAGGCAGGAGATTTGTTAATGGGCACCATTGATACCTGGTTGGTTTGGAACATGACCAAAGAACATAATCACGTAACGGACTATACCAACGCATCACGAACTATGATTTACGATATCGTAAATTTAAAATGGGATGACAAAATGCTAAAGGCGTTAGAAATACCCAAAACCATGCTTCCAGAAGTAAAACCATCGTCTGCTCATTTTGGCGATTATGAAATTGATGGTGTTAAAATACCTATTGCAGGAATAGCAGGAGATCAACAGGCAGCTCTTTTTGGTCAGGCTTGTTTTAAGAAAGGTTCAGCTAAAAATACCTACGGTACTGGTTGTTTTATGCTAATGAATACGGGAGAAAAGCCACAGTTTTCTAAAAACGGATTACTGACCACTATAGCTTACGGTTTAAATGGTAAGGTACACTATGCTTTAGAAGGAAGTATTTTTATTGCAGGTGCCGCAATACAATGGTTGCGAGATGGTCTTGAGTTGATAGATGACGCTAAGGAAACAGAAGAACTGGCCAACTCCATTGAAGGTGAAAACCCCGTTTATGTGGTGCCGGCGTTTGCAGGTCTTGGGGCGCCCTATTGGGATATGTATGCAAGGGGAGCAGTATTCGGTTTAACGCGTGATACCGGTAAAGCTCATTTGGCGAAAGCAACACTAGAGGCACTTGCATATCAAACAAAGGATATTTTAAAGGCTATGGAAGATGATTCTGGCATTCAACTTAAGAACTTAAGGGTAGATGGCGGTGCATGTGCTAACGACCATTTAATGCAATTTCAAGCCGATATCTTGGATTCAGAGGTACATAGACCAGAGATTATTGAATCTACCGCAATGGGTGCGGCATTTTTAGCGGGCATAGAGGTCGGGTTCTGGCAACAGTCAGATATTGATGAGAGTAGACCAATGAACAAAATATTTACCCCAACTTTTGACCGTGTAAAAAGAAAGCGCCTATATAAGAAATGGCAAAAAGCGGTAGAACGCTCAAAAGGTTGGGAAGACGAAGAGTAAATACACATTGAATTTACAATTAATTAATTCTTTAGAGCATAAAATAGCATAAGGGTCACGCTATCTTTGATTTTTTGTACTGGCTTTTGTCTGCAATATGGACAAGCACAAGCATATTAATTTAAATAGAAACTACCAATGGAAAATATAAAATTCACAAATTTAGAACGCCAAAAAACAATAGGTAATCTAGAATCGGAGGAATTTGATTTGGTAGTTATCGGTGGTGGTATCACTGGTGGTGGTATTGCGTTAGATGCTGCCTCGCGTGGATTAAAGGTAGTGCTGCTCGAGAAAGGAGATTTTGCTTCGGGTACAAGTAGCAAATCCACCAAATTAATACATGGCGGACTCCGTTACTTAAAACAATTCGATTTTTGGTTGGTGAAAGAAGTAGGTTCAGAACGTGCTATTGTGCACAAACTGGCTCCACATTTAGTACTGCCCGAAAAGATGTTGTTACCTTTAATTGAAAATGGGTCTTACGGTAAATGGTTAACGTCAATAGGGCTTAAGGTTTATGATATACTGGCACAGGTATCTGGTGACGATAAACGAAAAATGCTCGAAAAAAAAGAAGCAATGAAATTAGAGCCATTATTGCCAAAAAAGATACTGAACGGGGCGGGTTATTATGCGGAATATAGAACAGATGATGCCCGTTTGACTATAGAAAACATAAAAACTAGTTTACTTTTTGGTGCACAGGCCTTGAACTATGCTAAGGTAAACGACTTTCTTTATGACAATGAAAAGGTTGCTGGGGTAAAAGTTACAGATGAAACTACGGGTAAGGAGTTTACCATTAAATCTAAGTATGTAATTAGCGCTGCCGGACCGTGGGTAGATGAGCTAAGAAGTCTTAATAATTCTAAAAAAGGAAAACAGCTTCATTTGACCAAAGGGGTACATTTGGTTTTTCCATATGAAAAATTGCCGGTGAAGCAATCGGTTTATTTTGATATACCTGATGGTAGAATGATGTTCGCAATACCAAGAGGTAAAGTTACTTATGTAGGTACAACAGATACCAACTATAATGATAATAAGGACCGCGTAAGAACAGATATTGCAGACGCTATTTATTTAATATCTGCCGTTAACAATATGTTTCCGGATATAAATCTAGAATTAGATGATATCGTTTCTTCTTGGGCAGGTTTACGACCGTTAATTCATGAAGAAGGAAAATCTGCATCAGAATTATCTAGAAAAGATGAAATTTTTGTTTCAGATACAGGCTTGATCAGTATTGCGGGGGGTAAGTTGACCGGTTATCGTAAAATGGCAGAAAGAGTTGTAGATCGCATTGCCAAGAAAATGGAAGAAGAATACGATACCGAACTGAAAGAATGTTATACAGAGAAGATATTTCTGTGTGGTAATGTTGATTTCAAAAAATTCAAACATGTAAAAAAATACATAAGCGAGGTTTACAATAACATTAAAGATGAAGGCTTTTCAAAACATGATGCCTGGTTTTTGGTAACCAATTACGGTAAGCAGACAGAGAAAATATTAGAACTGTATGCAACCATTGTAGAGGCTGATTCCTATGTAAGGTTGGCAAAAGCAGAAGTAGCATTTGGTATAGATTATGAAATGGTACAAACCCCAATGGACTTTTTCATAAGAAGAACCGGTAGATTGTATTTTGATATTGAAAGCATTAGAACCCTAATGGAACCTATCTTAAAAGAATTCCAGAATAAATTTGGGGTATCTAATGATATAGTTGAAAGTTGGAGAACAACTTTGGAAGAGGAATTAAAAGAGCATTCAGATTTCTCTTTGGAGCGAGGTTAGTCTAACTTCTCTGTTAAATCTAGAAAAACCTTTTTAGGGTTTTTATTTTCATAGAGAACTTTATAAACAGCATCTATGATAGGGGTCTTTACCTTTTTTGTAAAATTCTCCTTAATCTTAAAAGCACTTTTTGCTGCGTAGTAGCCTTCAGCGATCATACTCATTTCCATCTGTGCGCTTTTTACGGTGTACCCTTTACCTATCATATTACCGAACATCCTGTTTCGGCTAAAAATAGAGTACCCAGTAACTAATAAATCGCCTAAATAGGCAGATTTATTAATGTTACGATCTAGGTTATGAATGCGTTTAGTGTATCGCTTCATCTCACGAATTGCATTGCTCATCAATACACTTTGAAAATTATCTCCATATCCCAGACCATGGGCAATACCCGCGGCAATGGCGTAAATATTCTTTAGCATTGCGGCATATTCTGTACCAATAATATCTTTACTGATACTGGTTTTTATGTATGAGCAAGCTAAATTGTTGGCAACCAGTTCTGCCTTTTCCGTATCAGCACAGGCAATGGTCAAATAGGAAAGTCGCTCCATAGCAACTTCTTCGGCATGGCAAGGACCTGTAATTACTCCAATGTTTTCAAATGGTATATCAAAAACTTCATGAAAATGTTCGCCAACGATCAATCCAGATTCTGGAACAATACCTTTTATGGCCGAAAAAATGATTTTTTCCTGTAATGAACTGTTCAGCTTTTCTAATTCACCCACCAAAAAAGCAGAAGGAATAGCAAAAATTAGAACATCTGCATAGTTTACAATCTCATTTATATCGCTAGTCAATACTAATTGCTCTGGTCTAAACTCTACAGAAGTAAGGTAGTTAGGATTATGTTTTTGAGATTTAATATGCTCAATAGCTTCATCATTTCTCATATACCAACCTACCCTATCTTGGTTGTTGGTCAACATTTTAACAATCGCCGTAGCCCAACTTCCACCGCCTAAAACCGCAAACTTTACATCATTGTTCATACTGCAAATTTACCAATAAATTGCATGTTTGGTATAAGCTTAGTATCAGTCTTATGTAAAATTTGGCATGGAGATTGTTTCTAGGTAAATAATCAATTAAATGAAATCATATGAAAACGATAAAACTACTTACAGGATATTTTCTTTTGGCCACCATGTTGGTTTCTTGTTATACAGAGGTAATTATTGAAGATGATTTCATTGAGGAATCTGCCTTTAATACCGATCAAGTATTACAGAGCTATGACCTTTGGTATGTAGATATCAATGCTACACGTGGCAATGGTGAAATTCCTTTTTTACAAAGGGCATTTACGGTTTCTTTTGATAGAGGAGTCTTTTACGCTAACAATAATATAGTGGGTATAGGTAAGACCGGTGGTGGTTATGGTATAGACGTAGGATCATATGGCACCCTTAGAGGTACTGTAGATATTGACCATGATATTGATGGGTCTTGGTTTTTAGAAGTGTATGCCGTTAACAATAATACCATTGAGCTGTATGATGCCGGTACTGATACTTCGTACTATTTAAAAGGATATCAGATCAACAATTTTGATTATGACATGGTATTCTACGATAACATCAATTACTTTTTGCAGGAGTATGATGCGTGGGAAAAAATTTATACAAGTGAAACAGGCGCGTTAAATGATTTTGATGAAGAAAATTACCTGCAATTTCTACCTAATTTCTTTAGATCTTCATTAGATACGCCCAATACAAGTATTTCTTATCTGCAGTGGGATTTTGAGGGAGATTATCAGGTATATAACGTTCAAGGAGATAACTCTTTAAAAACGCTGACCTTGGATTATGATTTTTTTGGTGATGATTACTTTGAACTATATGTCATAAACGACAGCACTATAGAATTATATCACCCAGATAGTGGAACAACCTATGAGTTTAGGGGCAGGGGGTATATAGAATACTTAAAGTCCGGTAAAGGATACGATGAAAGTAAAAAAAGAAGTAAATCTTCTAACCCAACAATGAATGTTGAAAGGAAGAAAGCAAAATAGTTTTTAGGTTGATTGTCTTAAGAATGCCCAATTCAATTAGAAGAGGGCATTTTTTTTATGCTTGAGATTTAACATCTCCCATAATGATGGAATCAATGGTTATAGGGTTGTTGGAATGCAGTACAGAAATATCACCGGTAGTTTCAAAAACAACAGCCTTTACTTGAGATAATTGTAGCACATTGGCCTCTCTTAATTTACCCATTAAATCAGCTTCACTTACCAATGCCTTTTTAAGGTTGTCTTTTAATATGGTGCCATTTTCCATAAGCAAAATAGGAGTGTTTGTTATAAATTGTTGCGCAGCATCAGAAGATGACAATAGTTTAGCGAACAAAGCTTGTAGACCAGCCAATAAGGCTAAGGAAACTAAAGCTGGCATTAGATTGTCTACCGGTTTGTTTACGGCATCTGCAAGTATGGATCCCATAGCTATGGTCACAGCAAAATCAAAACTGGTCATTTTTGCAAATGTTCTTTTACCGGTAACTCGGGTAATAAACATCATGTATAAGTAAACAAACAGTGCTGCAACGCATATTTGAATTACTGTTTTTATTGAAAGTGGGTCAAAAATTTCCATTATGTTGGTTTTAGGGTTTACACCTAAAGGTAGCAACTCAATGGTCCTATAGTATACTCAATACAATAGAATACTACTTCATTTAATGGGTCTGCAATCTTTTTTTAAATGCCGACGGATTTTCTCCTGTTACTTTCTTAAAAGTTCTATTGAAATAGGACAAGCTTTCAAACCCACATTCAAAACAGGTTTCACTTACGTTTTTGCCTGTTAAAAGCATTCTTTTAGATTGGCTAATTCGATATTGATTTAAAAACTCAATAAATGTACTGCCTGTGGCTTTTTTAAAGTAACGACAAAAAGCCGGTTTGGTCAGGTTGCAGAATTTGGCAACCTCGTCCACAGAGATTTTTCCTTGGTAGCGCTCATCGATCAATGCATAAATGTCACGAATTCTACTTTGTTCCTTTTTGCTGTATCTATTTTTATAAGGTTTCTTATGTAGTAGTTGAAACTCGTTGCTTTGAGAAAGTCTTTTAAGAATAGCAATAATGGCCATAAAATATTCAAATGGTTTAAGGGTGTGTAGTTCTTTTAGCATTTCCCCTACTTCTTTTTTTGTATTTCCATGAAAGGCAATGCCATATCTTGATAAGTCTAGTAATCTATTCAGGCTTTGTAATTCTGGTATTGGGTCTACATAGGTGTTTTTAAAAGAGGGTTTTATGTGTAAAACCTCTTCTCTGTAAGTGGTTTTTACACCATAGTCAAAATTCAAATGTGGTATATTGGAACCAATGAGAACAAGATCGTTTTCTTCATACTCGGAAATATGATCGCCCACATGTCTTGTACCGTTTGCCCCTTCAATATAAACGATTTCATATTCAGGGTGAAAGTGCCAATAAAAGAGATGACTCAGTTTAGGGTCGTGCAACAAACGGAACGGACTTTTTGTTGCGGGTTCAATGGTTTCTAATTCAACTTTCATAATTAAATGTAACAAAATTGCGCAATATACAAGGTGTCAAGTCCATCAAAATCAATATTGTTCAAATTTAGGTCAATATTACGGTAGTTTAAGTTGCTAAGGCTCAATAGCTTTGTTATGGTATAACGACTTAAATTTTATAAGATGAAACAGACAAAAAATAATGTAGAGCAGGGCAACAAAGCTCACGTAGATATTCCAGGAAATCCGTCTATGGCAACTAGTAGTAAACAGAAACTAAATGATCGTACCAATGGAAAGCCGCTTCGTGTACTCAGTGAAGATGATTGGAAATTTTGGAAAGAGAACGGCTATGTGGTAGTTAAAAATGCAGTTCCGTTGGATCAGGCTAAGGCTACTGCAGGTTTTCTTTGGGAGTTCGATGAAAAAGATCCCAATGACAAATCTACATGGTATGAAGCTCCAAGGGCAGAAATGCAAATGAAAGAGCTAACAGGTACAGGTATGGTTGAGGTATACAATCATCAACATCTGTGGAACAACAGGCAAACACAAAAGGTCTATGATGCCTTTGTAGACGTTTGGGGAACAGAAAAACTATGGGTAACCATTGATCGTGCAAATTTGAATTTTCCATTGCCGGAAGGAGTAGATAAAAAGGGATTTATTCATTGGGATTATGATCCAGAAACAAAGCCCCAGAATGTTCAGGGTGTTTTGGCCCTTGCAGATCAAGAAGATGAGAATATGGGTGGTTTTCAGTGTATACCCTGGCTATATAGAAATTATGATTCATGGAAACTGACCCAGCCCAATGACCGAGATCGATTTCAACCCAGTTTAAAAGGATTGGAAGATAAAATAGTAAAAGTAAAAATGAAAGCGGGCGATCTTTTGATTTTCAATAGTACAGAACCTCATGGTATACGACCCAATAAATCTAAAGATAAAGTTAGAATAGCGCAGTACATTTCAATGATGCCCGCTGAGCCAGAAAACCAGGCTCTTAAGAATTGGAGAATAAACTCTTGGAAAAATAGGGTAGCGCCAGAAGGCTTTGCATTTCCTGGCGACCCAAGAAAATGGGAGCAGACTAAATATGAAACTGCAAAATTATCGCCATTGGGAGAGAAGCTTTTAGGATTAAAAGACTGGTAAACAGATAATTTGGTAATAATTAGCTTGTTAGTGGCGAGGCCGATAAATATGGCTTATTTTTGCGCCCTTTAAATGATAGAGCATGCAGAAGTACCTTAATATATTCGATTTTAAACAGAAGGTAGACTATAAAAATGAAATCTTAGCAGGATTAACGGTTGCAATGACAATGATTCCTGAGTCATTGATGTTTGCAATTCTTGCAGGATTTTCTCCCTTGGTAGGTTTGTACGGGGCATTTATTATGGGCTTGGTCACATCTATTTTTGGAGGAAGACCCGGACTAATTTCTGGTGGCGCGGGTGCAACTGTGGTAGTACTTATGGCCTTAATGAATTCCCACGGACTAGAATATGTTTTTGGGGCGGTTGCTTTGGCAGGTGTTATTCAAATGATAATTGGCTTTTTAAAGCTCGGTAAATTTATTCGTCTAGTGCCACAGCCTGTAATGTTCGGGTTTGTTAATGGTTTGGCCATCATTATTTTTATGGCCCAGATGGATCAATTTAAAGTAGGTGTGGGCGATGCTGCGGTTTGGCTTACGGGACCTGCAATGTATACCATGTTAGGTTTGGTGTTATTTACAATTGCAATAATTGTTTTTGTTCCAAAGCTTACAAAGGCGGTACCGGCATCTTTAATTGGAATTATTGTTGTGTTTTTAATAGTATATTTTTTCAATATTGATACCAAGCAGGTAGTTGATATCATTAATCAAGATACATTACCAGGAGAAGAACTAAAGTCGCTTAGTGGAACATTACCTACTTTTCACATACCGCAAATTCCATTTACGTTTGAGGATTTCAAAATTATTTTGCCTTATGGGTTAATAATGGCTGCAGTTGGTTTAACCGAAGGGCTGCTAACTTTAAACTTGGTAGATGAAATTACAGGTACAAAAGGTAATAGTAACAGAGAATGTGTTGCGCAAGGTGGTGCCAATATATTAAACGGTTTCTTTGGTGGAATGGGTGGTTGTCCAATGATAGCGCAAACATTGGTTAACCTATCTGCAGGTTCTAGGGCAAGGTTGTCTGGTATAATTGCTTCGTTGACCATATTGTTGATCATACTTTTTGGCGCGCCGGTAATAGAACTTGTTCCAATAGCTGCATTGGTTGGGGTTATGGTAATGGTTTCAGTGGGTACGTTTGAATGGGCAAGTTTCAAAGCATTGAGAAGAATGCCTAAATCAGATATTTTTGTAATGATATTGGTTACCTTGATTACGGTGTTTTTGCACAATTTAGCATTAGCGGTATTAATAGGTGTTATTATTTCTGCACTGGTATTCGCTTGGGAAAGTGCCAAAAGAATTAGAGCTAGAAAACACATAGATGAAAACGGAGTAAAACATTATGAAATTTATGGCCCGTTATTCTTTGGTTCTACAACCCTTTTCAATGAAAAATTTGATGTTCAAGGTGATCCAGACCATATTATTATAGATTTTAAGGAAAGCCGTGTTTCTGATATGAGTGGTATAGAGGCATTGAACAAAATTACAGAACGCTACGCCCAAGTAGGTAAGAAAGTTTTATTGCGCCATTTGAGTAAGGACTGTATTCGCTTATTAGCAAATGCAGATGATATTATAGACGTAAATGTAATGGAAGATCCTACGTATAAAGTAATGGTTGATAAACCTCTGGCTAAGAAAAAGGATAAGGATCCGGAAACCCAAAACCCTTTTAAATTATGGGGTTTGTAGAAATCGTGATTTAAGTTACTGGTCTACCCATAATAGAATATGGCATAAAAAGTACCCAAAACGATAGCAAAAGAAATGAGGTAGATTCCTATTTCTTGTATGCTATCTTTTTTTGCTTGCGCTCTAATTTTATTTCGTACAATTTTACGCTCAATATCAGTGAGTTCTTTAAAATGTAATTTTGTTGCCTGGGCATGGTTTACATAATCTTTACGCAATTCTCTAAAGCTTCTACTTTTTTTAAGTAATGCTCTATTTGCTTTTATTACCTTCATAGGTTGTCCGCTGTACCCCATTGTCTTCTCTTTCTTATATGTAGATAAAATTCGATTTTTGTTACATATAGCTGAATAAATCTTAATGATTTTACAATTCTTTTATATTTTTGGCAAAATTTATACAGTATCTTGCCTTTTGGCCATTTAATTAAAGTTTATGAAATATAGTATCGGATTTTTGTTGGGCGTATTAGGTTTGATTGTGGTAAACAGTTGTAAGATGGAAAAATCAGAAAATGAAGAAGTTCTTTTTGTGGGAACATATACAGATAATGGAAGTGAAGGTATTTATACATTCAATTTAAATACTGATACAGGTGAATTGACGAACAAATCATTAACAGCGAAAATTAAGAATCCTTCTTATATAGCGTTTTCACCAGATAGAAATTCCTTATACGCAGTTAGCGAGGTAGACGATTATAAAAAAGATGAAGGTTCAATTACCACCTTTAGTGTAAAAGATACTACACTAATTAAGGTTAGCGAGCAATCTACTTATGGTGCCAACCCGTGTTATGTTGGTGTAGATGCAACTGGAAGGTTAGTTGCCGTTGCAAATTACACAGGAGGCAATGTGGCGGTATATAATACATTGGAAAATGGTGATTTAAGGAACGATCCTCAAATAATAGATCATAAAATTTTAGACTCGACCAAAACGGCACATGCTCACATGGCAATGTTCTTAAATGATAAGTTGGTCGTGACTGATTTGGGTCTTGATAAGATCAGGATATATAGCGAAACAGAAGAAAAGTTTGATTCTAGTGAGCAAGAAGAATTAGTCGTTGCCGAAGGTGCTGGTCCAAGGCACTTTGTAACGTCTAAAAATGGAAATTTTCTTTATGTCATCAATGAGTTGAATTCAACGATAACTGTTTTTAAAGATGTTTCAGGGCAATTCGTTGAATTGGACACATATAATACTGTTGATGCTACTTTTAAAGGGGAAAGTTATTGTGCGGATATTCATTTATCACCCGATGGTAAATTTCTGTATGGTACAAACAGAGGTGAGAACACCGTAGTTATATTTCAAGTAAATGAAACTACGGGTAAACTAAAGTTAGTAGGTAGGGAACCTGTAAAAGGAGATTGGCCTAGAAATTTTGTTTTAGATCCTTCTGATAAATATGTACTGGTGGCAAATCAACGAAGCAACAATATTGTTGTTTTTAGTAGAGATGAAAAAAATGGAACCCTAACTTTTGTAAGCCAAGTTGATTTGCCCAGTCCCGTATGTTTAAAATTCTTTTAATTAGATTTTATTATTTGCAATAAATCATTCTTTGGTATAACTCCAGATTGTCTCCATACCTGTTTGCCGTTTTTAAATAGGATCATGGTTGGCACACCTCTTACTTGATATTTAGATGCTAAGGTCTGATTTTTATCTACATCGATCTTTACGACCTTAATATCGTCACCCAAATCTTCCTTCACATCTTTAAGAATAGGGGCAAGAGTTTTGCATGGTCCGCACCAGTCTGCAAAAAAGTCTACTAATACTGGAGTTTCCCCACCAATGATATCAGAAAATGATGCTTTCATATCTTTAAGTTTTAATAATTAAATACTGTTTTAAATTAGCAAATTCCGGTATTAGGGTCGCAACTATCACCGTTAGCTATGATTTTTAGAGGAGCAATTTGTTTAAAGGCTTCTAAAAATGCTTCTGGGGGTTGAGCTCCACTAATGCCATATTTATCGTTGATAATAAAAAAAGGAACACTGTTTACACCACGTTGTTGGTAGTGAGCTATTTCTTGTTTTACCGCATAAGCAATAGAGTCATCATTTATAATACGATTTGTTTTTTCTGCAGTCCAATCATATTCTGCCATAATATTGCTCAGAACGTCAACATCGTTCAAATGAAGGTTTTCGTCAAAGTAAGCTCTCATCAACCGTTCTTTCAAAGCATCTTTAAACCCTTCTTCTCCTGCTACATGTAAAAGCTGATGTAATGGCAAGGTGTTAACCGCTAACCACTCTTTTCCGAAGTTAAAATTAATACCTTCTGCTTTACCACTTTCTTCTAAGCGTTTGGTCATTTCCATGGGTCCGTCTAAACTTCCAAATTTATTGGTGAGATAGGTATCTCTATCCAGACCTTCTTTTGGTATATTGGGATCTAACTGAAAAGGATGCCATTCTACTTCAATTTCGGTACCATCCCATTGTTTAATTGCACTTTCTAATCGCTTCTTACCTACATAACACCAAGGGCAGGCTACATCAGAAACTATATCTATTTTTATTTTATCGTTTTTCATATGTCTTTCAATTTTACTACATCTAATTGGTCGTAAATGGATGGCAAAACCTACATGTATTATGTTCTAATGTATTTTAAAAAAGAAAGCCCTTTCAAAATTTTGAAAGGGCTTTCGGTATATTAAGGTTGGCATTTTTTATAACGTACGTAAGTATTCTGCTATATTACGAGCCTCTTCTTCGTTTAAATTCTGATTTAGCATTATGGCATTATTGTATTCTTTCAATAATGCTTTGGCAATAGGGTCTTCTTTTAACATTTTATCCGGATTGATGATCATGTTCATAACCCACTCAGGACTTCTACGCTCGTAAACCCCTTTTAACGCAGGTCCAATCATACGTTGTTCTGCCATATGGCAAGCAGTACAGATAGCTTGAAATTTTTCTTTACCGGCAGCAGCCATATCTTCATTAACAGCATCGTCAAAAGTAACACTGGTTATAGGACCAACACCTTTATTATCTAAATCAACAGGCACACCTTCAGTTGCTGTTTCTTTTTTAGTTTCTTTTTTGGTCCTGTTCATTTCAAAACCTTCTTTTTTCTCTTCCTTCTTTTCACCACAACTCATTATCATGGAGCCAAGAACTAATAAAGTGAATAATTTGCGCATACGTTTACTAAATTTTAAGTGTTGTCTGTAAATTGAGCGACTAATATATGAATTTTTACGTGTCTCAGTACCTTTTTAGAGTAGATGTATGCTTGTTTTTAATCAATAAATGTAACAGGATAACAATTTATTATAGACTTATGATATTTATTGTGAGTACAAGTAAAATATTAGGTGATGCTATCCAAGAATTCTAAAGTGCGTTTTTCTGAGTATGTAAAGTTGTTTTTTCCATAAAAACCCACATGCCCACCATATTTGGGCATTTCTAGAAATATATTCTTGTTGTTTTTAGCAATATTTATGGGATAACAATCTTTACCAAGAAAAGAATCGTTTAAGGCATTGATGATTAGTGTAGGCACTTTTATATATTTTAGAAACTGTAAGCTGCTACTTTGTGTATAGTAGTCCAAGGCATCTTTAAAACCATGTGCTCTACTGGTGTAGATATCATCAAAATCTTTAAGGGTTTTTATATTTTCAATATCGGTATCTGAAATATCATCAGGAAACAATTGCTGTTTTAGCTTCAGTTTTTGTATAAGGTTTCCCTTAAACCTTTTGGCGTATATTGAATTTTTAAACTTTAGTAATTGCTCTAGGGAATCTGCCAATTGGCAGGGTACAGATATAGCAACGGCACCTTTTATGGTCTTAGGGACATCCCTTTTTTCCCCCAAATATTTAAGAAGAAGGTTGCCGCCTAGGCTAAAACCATGTAGATAAATGCTGTGGTATTCATCTAATTGAGTAATATGTGTTATCACCGATCGTAAATCATCTGTAGCGCCAGAATGATATGAGCGGTAGAGTTTATTGGTTGCACCGCTACAGCCTCTTAGGTTTATAGCGCAAACATCATAACCAGCTTTAGACAATATCTTTGCGCTACCTTTTATATAGGCCCTTTCTGAGCTTCCTTCTAATCCATGAATAATAATGACCAGTTTTTTTGAAGGTGTTGAAGCATAGCTCCAATCTAAATCTAAAAAATCTGTATCGGGCAAATCAATACGAATTCGTATTTGCTCTAAATCATTAACTTTTCTAATTAACCCTGCATAAATAGTTGAAATATGCCCATTTTTAAAAAATAATGGCGGGTTATATGAAGAGTGTACTAAGGGCATTTTTAGGTTTTACTTTGGGTATGTTTCTAGAACCTTTATCTGCTCTTCAATAGCATCTTTAAATTCAGTTTTAAGGTTGCTAACCAATTCTGCAACAGATGAAGAATCCTCTATAAGGGCAGAGCCTTGACCTGCGGACCAAATGGTTTTCCATGCTTTCGCTTCGGTATCTAGCTCTTTGCCAAAATCGATTTTTACATCTTTTTTAAGGTCTTCTTCGGTAATACCTGCAGCTTTTAAACTCGCTGCTAAAAAATTGGCATGTACACCAGAAATAGATGCAGTGTAGACTACATCGCTTGCACCGGCATCAATAATCATTTTACGATATTCTGGAGTTGCTTTACTTTCGGTAGTGTTGATAAAACGGGTTCCCATATAGGCTAGGTCCGCACCCATTTGTAAAGCAGAAGCTATGTCTCTACCAGTACTTATACAGCCCGAAAGAAGAATGGTTTTATTAAAGAATTTTTTTATTTCAGCAACAAATGGCATTGGATTCAACGTACCAGCATGTCCACCGGCACCAGCAGCTACAAGAATCAACCCATCTACACCTGCTTCGGCAGCTTTCTGGGCATGTCGTTTTTTAATGACATCATGAAAAACTAAACCGCCGTAACTATGAATGGCGTCAACAACTTGTGAAACAGCACCTAGAGAAGTGATAATCAATGGTACTTTGTGTTTTACGCACAATTTAATGTCAGCTTCTAATCTTGGGTTTGTTGGGTGTACTATTAGGTTAACTCCAAAAGGAGCAGCTTTTTTTCCGGTTTCTTCCTCATAGGTTTTTAATGCAGACTTAATTTCTACTAACCATTCTTCAAAGCCTTCACTGGTTCTTTGGTTCAAGGCAGGGAAAGTACCAACAATTCCATTTTTACAACATTCAATAACCAGTTGTGGACCAGAAATTAAAAACATTGGTGCTGCAACAGCAGGAAGGGACAATTCTTTTATAAAACCAGGTTTATCAGCCATATCGATGTGTTTTAGAACGTAATTTAAAAATAACTATAAAAAACGGTGTTCTTTGTTTCTTAGGTTTCAAAACTATGTTATTTTTATGAAGTATTATGCATGCATAGCAAAAAATTATAAATATGTACTTTAAAGATTTTGAAATAAGATGGAGTGATGTAGATGCAAATAGGCATTTAGCAAACTCGGCATATATTAATTTCATGAGTCATACCCGTATGGCTTTTTTAATTGAACAAGGCTTTGATCATAAGACAATGGCAATTCATGAAATAGGACCAGTAGTTTTTTATGAGCATGTATATTATTTTAAAGAGGCATTTCCTGGTAAGCCTATAAAGGTCTCGTTAGAAATTATGGGTTTAAGCGAAGATGGTAAGTTCTTTGAATTTCATCATAACTTCTATAATCATAAAGGAGAGAATATTGCAAGGTGTGAGATGATGGGTGCTTGGATAGATTTGAAAACCCGAAAACTGACTGGGTTAACAGAAGATTTATTAAATAAATTCAGTGAAATAGAAAAAGGAGAGCATTTCAAAGTGCTTACAAAGGAAGACTCTAGAAAGTTCATGAAAATTCCTAAAAATTTATAGAATTTTCAAGCTTAAATAGTTTATTTTTAGTTGACCGAAACAATTACAGTTGAGTTCCCCCCAAAAAAGCTGTAGTTTTTAACGAACCAATAATTATGTATTTACTTTATGGTTAGCCTACCAGAAGAAATATTTCAAGAAACATACGGGAGGGTAAAAAAATTGATCGTGACCAAAAGATTGGTTCCCGGTCAATTAATAACCGAGCATAGGTTGTCTCATACATTAAATATTAAAGACGATACCATACCGGTAGTATTGTTGCAGTTACGACAAGAAAGTTTGTTGGTGGGTAGTTTAGATAATGGTCTTACTGTAAGAGAATTGTCTGAACAGGAAATTGCGGAAATGTTCGATTGTCGAATGGCAATTGAAACAATGACCGTTAAGCTTTTTACTCAAAATGCTTCTCAATCAAAAATCGACGATTTAAGAAATTTATTGGTCCCCTTTGAAAAAGGACCACAAAATGCATATGTCTTTTATAAAATTGACAGATATTTTCATGAGTTTATTGCCAGAAATTGTGGAAATAGAACATTGTATGAATTGTTTAAATCTGCAAAAATTTTACCTTTTATGGATTTAGTGGGGTTAAATAGACCTCTAAAAACAATTATGCAAGAACATTTGGACATAGTATCTGCCATGCATCAACGAGATGAGGAAAAAGCGGTAAGGAGTATAGCCGTTCATCTAGAAAACAGTAAGAGGTCACACCTTTAATATTCTTGAAGTTGTTGTTTTTTTGGTTTTTTACTGGATAGATAAACTCCAAGCAGTACAAAACATGCGGCAACAATTTTTACGGTAGTAATAGTATCTTGTCCAGTAAGTACCGCATAAGCAATACCCACCAAAGGTTGTACGTATACAAAGGCACTTAAGGTTGATGCCTTTAATTGCGTTAGGGCAAATATGTTAAATAGATACGTACAAAAGGTAGTTCCTAAAATAACGAAGCCAATACCAAAATATGCTTCAAAAGGCAGTGTGCTCCACGAAATATCCATAAATTCTTCAAAACCGAACGGTAGACATATTAGTACCCCTAATGAGAAGAGCCACTTCATAAAGGTAAATGGGTGATATTTACTAATAAGCACTTTTACCAATACAAGATAAGAGCCATAAAACATAGAGTTCAGAAAAATCAAAAAATTGCCTAATGGAATATTAGGTGCATCTTGTCTAACTTCTGTAGCAAATAAGATTAGCCCTAAGGCACCTAGCAATCCTATTACAATGCCAATAACTTTTCTGGCAGATATTTTTTCCTTTAAAATGATGGCTGATAAAATCAGTACTATAATTGGTGAAGTGGTAATGAGTACTGAACTATTAATGGGAGTTGAAAGTGATAATCCTTTAAAAAATACTAACATATTCATTGCCATGCCCAAAAGTGCACAGATGAGCATGCGTACATAATCTTTTGGATCAATACGTTCTTTTGGTCCTAATGGAGAAATCAGCCAAAATAAAATGGCAGCACCTAAAACTCTTAAAATAATAAAACCAAAAGGTTGTACATAATGGGGCATTACCCCCTTTGCAATCGTATGGTTCAATGCATAAATAGTGGTGGCACCAATGGCTGCAAGTATAGCTAGTAATCGCTTGTTCACGAATGTATTGCCTTTTTAGCGGCTTCAACCACTTTTTTACTGTTACCAATAAAAATTTGGTCGTCTACAATGATCACAGGTCTTTTTAGAAAAGTATATTGTTCTAGAATTAGACTTTTAAAGTCATCTTCTGAGAGCTCTTGTTCTTTTAAATTTCTCTCACGGTATAATACCGCTCTTTTGCTAAATAATGCTTCGTAGCTGTTTGATAAGCTGTGCATTTGCTCTAATTGGTCATTAGTTATAGGCTGGGTTTTTATATCCTGCAGTTCAAAATCATTAAGGGGTTGTAAGTCTTTAATAATGCGTTGGCACGTAGAACAAGTGCTTAAGTGATATATTTTTTTCATTTTAATGCGAGGCTTACTGGTAAGCAGTATTTAATATTGTTTTCAATAAAGGCTTTGGTACTACAAAGAAACCCAAATAACATTAATTGTGCTATTTTTACTGGGTATTAAATGTGAAATGATGACAGAGAATATTTTTCAGGTAATGTTGCAGAATCGTAGAAACTTACATGCGATATTGACAAAAACATCAAAAGATAAACTATTAAAAATTCCGAAAGGATTTAATAATAATGTGTATTGGAATATAGCCCATACCGTGATTACTCAACAGATTCTGATTTATAAGTTCAGTGGACTTCAAATGCGCGTGCCAGATAATTTAGTGGATAAGTTCATGAAAGGTACAGTGCCCGATGGCACAGCTTCTGATGAAGAGATGATGGTGATTGCAGATTTCTTGATATCTACGGCAGAATGGCTTATAGAAGATTATAATACGGAGCTATTTAAAACTTTTAAAGAGTATACCACGAGTGCAAGGGTGACACTGAAAAATGTTGATGATGCCATAGCTTTTAATTTATTTCATGAAGGGCTACATATAGGGCAAATATCATTGTTGTTAAAACATTTGGCCTAGGGTTACTTGGGGTATTTTAAATAGAGATTTGCCTTGCTAAATGGAATCAACAAGGTTATTGGTCCGTCGGCAAAAGAAGCTATTTCGTAAGGTTCGTAAAACAATAACAGTCCGTCTTCTGTATAACCTATATTCGTAGGCAGGTAAAATTGTTCAGTTTCGAACATGAATCCCGTACTGTTTATGGAACCTTCCATTGGGATATTTTCTTGTTTACGAAAGAGCGATTCTGCAAAATGGGTGAATTTATCTAAGTCATGAAATAGATTTTCTTGATATAATTCCGCACCTTCCAGTTTGTTGAAATTCAAAAATCTGTTGGTGCCATAGCCATGTGCCCCACCGGTATAGATATAAGAAATAAGATTAATGGTAATAAGCGTGTCATTCTCAAAAGAGATGGCACCTTCAATTGTTGCCTCCCAAGGAATTGATTCTTCCAAAAACTTGTTGCTTAACTCCTCATAATCTTTCAAGAAAGCATTTTTTGCTTCAATTAAATTTGTTGCATCGCTCTCTTCATCAAAATTTAATAGGGCTATAATTTCACCTTCCAAAGCAGCATTAATAGTTTTGCTAAGTTTTGTGTTCGCTGTCGCATGTGGTATTTCTATCTTGACTTTAGTGCAATTCTCGCAAGAATCGGTAGAAACGGTATAGGGTTCAAAGGGTAGATGGTTTTTATTGTTACAGGCAATAAGTAGCAGACCAAAAAGCAGGAACGAAAGCGTAGATTTCATGTAAAAGTTAGATTTCATGTAAAAATACACCATCATTGTATTCCCCAAAAGATAACGATACATTTGTATGGTAAATACTTTACTATGGCCTCCAAAGACTTAAAATTTAACACCAAGACCATACATGGTGGTCAAAAACCCGATGCAGGTTATGGAGCGGTAATGCCTCCAATATATCAAACCTCAACTTATGCGCAAACTACACCTGGAGGGCATAAGGGGTATGAGTATTCACGAAGTGCAAACCCTACAAGAACGGCTTTAGAAAATTCATTGGCAAGTATTGAAGGGGGTACTCATGGTATGGCATTTGGCAGCGGATTGGCAGCGATAGATGCAGTTATAAAGTTGTTACAACCTGGTGATGAAGTAATTTCTACAAACGACCTTTATGGAGGATCATATAGAATTTTTAAGCGGATATTTGAAAAATTCGGAATAGTTTTTCATTTCGTAGGTATGCAGGGGGCAAATGCCGTTCAAGAAAAAATTAACTCGAAGACAAAATTGATTTGGGTAGAGACGCCTACAAACCCAATGATGAATATTATCGATATTAAGGCTATAGCATCTTTAACCATTGATAAGGATATTCTGTTGGCGGTAGACAATACCTTTGCGACCCCGTATTTGCAAAAACCGTTAGAACTGGGGGCAGATATTGTAATGCATTCGGCAACCAAATATTTGGGTGGACATAGCGATACGGTTGTAGGAGCGTTGGTGGTTAAGGACCAAGAATTAGCGGATAGATTGTACTTTATACAAAATGCCAGTGGAGCGGTTTGTGGACCAATGGATAGTTTTTTGGTGTTAAGGGGAATTAAGACTTTGCATGTGCGTATGCAGCGTCATTGTGAAAATGGAAAAGCAATTGCCGAGTTCTTGTACAATAATGCAAAAATTGAGAAAGTATATTGGCCAGGTTTTGAACATCATCCCAATCATAAGATCGCAAAAGAACAAATGAATGATTTTGGGGGAATGATTTCTTTTGTGCCTAAAGGCGGTAGTTATGAAGAGGCAATAAAGATCGTGGAAAGGTTACGGGTATTCACATTGGCCGAATCGTTAGGTGGTGTTGAAAGTTTGGTTGGTCACCCTGCGAGTATGACCCATGCAAGTATTCCGAAAGAAGAACGACTAAAGAGCGGCATCGTAGATGCTTTGATAAGATTAAGCGTTGGTATAGAAGATGTTGATGATTTAATTGCAGATTTAGATCAAGCGATAGCATAATGGCCTAAATGTTAAATTAAATGCAGTAAGTTGAGGTAGTTTGTTGCTAAAACAACAAATTTTATCGAATTTTAAAAAAATAAGCAATCAAATTACACAAATAGCATAATTTTGCCGTTATATTTTGAAATCAATAATTTAAATTAGTTCAAATAGCTTTATGGAAAATAAAATTAAAGCATTTATGGATGAGGTTATTGCCAGAAATGGTCACGAACCAGAATTCATTCAAGCAGTTCAAGAAGTTGCAGAAACAGTAATACCATATATTGCAAAGCACGAAATTTATAATGGTAAAAACATTCTTTTAAGAATGGTTGAACCAGAGCGTTTGGTTTCGTTTAGGGTTGCATGGGTAGATGATGATGGTGAGATACATGTAAACCGTGGATATAGAATTCAAATGAATTCTGCTATTGGACCATACAAAGGTGGTTTACGTTTTCATCCAACGGTAAATGCTAGTATCCTTAAATTCTTGGCTTTTGAGCAAGTATTTAAAAATAGCCTTACAACCCTGCCAATGGGCGGTGGTAAAGGTGGTTCTGATTTTGACCCGAAAGGGAAATCTGATGATGAAGTAATGCGTTTTTGTCATGCTTTCATGTTAGAATTAAATCGTCATATTGGTCCAAATACAGATGTACCTGCCGGTGATATAGGCGTGGGTGCACGTGAAATTGGTTTCCTTTTTGGTATGTACAAAAAGATACGTAATGAGTTTACTGGAGTTTTAACCGGTAAAGGTCTTTCTTGGGGTGGTTCTAAAATTAGACCAGAAGCTACAGGGTATGGTACCGTGTACTTTGCTCAAAGTATGTTGAAGACCAAAAATGAAAGCTTTGATGGTAAGACTGTGGTAATTTCAGGTTCAGGAAATGTTGCTCAGTATGCAGCGGAGAAAGCAATTCTTCTAGGTGCAAAAGTGGTGACCCTTTCAGATTCTAGCGGATATATCTATGATAAAGATGGTCTTAACGACGAAAAGCTTGCTTTTGTAATGGATCTAAAGAATAATAGAAGAGGTCGTATATCTGAATATGCAGATAAATATGCTTCTGCAGAATTTTTTGCCGGCGAAACGCCTTGGAACGTCAAATGTGATATTGCCTTGCCATGTGCAACTCAGAACGAGTTGGACCAGCAAGATGCAAAAAACCTATTAAAGAATGGTTGTATATGTGTTGCGGAAGGTGCTAATATGCCTTGTAATGCAGATGCGGTTCATGAATTCAACAATGCAAAAATTTTGTTTGCACCTGGTAAAGCATCAAACGCTGGTGGTGTTGCAACGTCTGGTTTAGAAATGTCTCAGAATTCATTAAGAATAAGCTGGACTCGTGAAGAGGTAGATGAGCGTTTAAAGGATATTATGGAAGATATTCATGATTCTTGTATTGAATTCGGTAAAGAGGAAGATGGTTTCTGTAACTACGTAAAAGGAGCCAATATTGCTGGTTTCGTAAAAGTAGCCGATGCTATGTTAGCTCAAGGTGTAATCTAGGTTACTACCGTAAAGTATAAATTTTATAATGCGAGAACTTAGTTGGGTTCTCGCATTTTTTTATGCATTTCATTTACCAAATACCAAACAACTATCTTTGTTGTAATAGATGTTTTAAAATGCAGGTAACTACCAAGGCTATAATATTTTCTGCGATAAAATATGGCGACACCAGCCTTATTGTTAAAGCTTTTACGGCATCGGACGGAATTAAATCATATTTGTTGAGAGGAGTCCTATCTTCTAAAAAAGGTAAATTAAAGACAGCATATTTTCAGCCGTTGACCCAACTGGAAATCGTTGCCAACCACAAGAACAAAGGTAGTTTAGAGATGCTCAAAGAGGCTAAGGTTTTTTATCATTACCAAAGCTTATATGCAGATATGGCAAAAAATGCAATGACTTTGTTTTTAGCGGAATTGCTGGGGAACAGCATACGGGAAGAAGAAAGAAACGAAGAATTATTTGAGTTTTTAGAGGCATCTCTACAGTGGTTGGATATGCATAGGAATGTTGCAAATTTTCATCTGTATTTTATGTTGTCACTAACAAGGTTTTTAGGATTTTACCCAGATGTATATCAGATAGATAAGCCTTATTTTGATCTTTTGGAGGGTGAGTTTGCCGAAAAAGAATCATTAAACCCCAATCTAAAAGGTGAAAATATTTATTTTTTCAAATCCTTCTTAGGCACAAATTTTGATGCAATTCATACCATAAAAATGAACAAAACCAATCGCCAGGAATTATTGAAATCCTTAATACTTTACTTTGAATTACATTTACAGGGATTTAGAAAACCGAAGTCGCTTGCCGTTTTAAATGAAGTATTTAATACGTATGTCTAAGTATCTAATTATTGCACTTTTATTGTTTAGTTGTTTTGGTAATGCGCAAAAAATAACTGTTTTAGATGGAGACAGTGAAGAGCAAATTTCCAATGTAGCCGTATTTAATAAAGATAAATCAAAAATTGCCTTGACCGATTTTGATGGGGTATTCAATGCTTCAGTATTCGGTTATAAAGAACGTATTACGTTAAAGCATGTTGGTTATCAAGAGTTCAATACCACAAAACAACAGCTTCAACGACAAGGGAATAGAGTGTACTTGGTTATGAAAGCCCAAGAATTAGATGAAGTAGTTATGTCCGTTTCTAAATGGGAGCAGCAAAAGAGAGATATTCCCAATAAAATTATTTCATTAGATGCACGTTCCATTACATTTACCACGCCCCAAACTTCTGCAGACTTACTTCAAAACAGCGGTAAGGTGTTTGTGCAAAAAAGTCAGTTAGGTGGTGGTAGCCCTATGATTAGGGGTTTTGCTACCAATAGATTGTTATTGTCTGTTGATGGTGTTAGAATGAACAATGCTATTTTTAGAGGAGGAAACGTGCAAAATGTAATATCTATAGATCCTTATACCATAAAGAATACCGAAGTCATTTTTGGACCGGGCTCTGTAATTTATGGAAGTGATGCCATTGGAGGGGTAATGAATTTTTACACGAACAAACCAATGTTGTCTGAAAGCGACAGTCTATTGGTTAGCGGAAAAGCAAATTATAGATTTTCATCGGCCAATAATGAAAATACGCTTCATGCAGATGTCAACTTAGGACTGAATAAATGGGCATCGTTCACTAGTATGACATATAACAATTTTCAAGATTTGAGAATGGGATCACATGGTCCTGATTCATATTTGCGAAACAACTATGTACAAACGGTAAACGGTGTAGATGAGCTGGTAGAAAACCGTAATCCTAAAAAACAGGTAACTACGGGTTATGATCAAATTAATATGATGCAGAAATTCTTATTCAAGCCTAATTCTAAATGGGATTTGAATTTGGGTGCATATTATAGTGAAACATCCAACTATTCTAGGTATGACCGGTTGATTAGGCCAACAAGTGATGGTCTAGGCTTGCGTTCGGCCGAATGGTATTATGGTCCTCAAAAGTGGTTTATGGGTAATGCCCAGCTGCTAAAAAAAGGAAACGGAAAAGTGTATGATGGTTTAAAACTTGGTATGGCCTATCAATTTTTTGAGGAAAGTAGAATTAATAGGGATTTTCAAGACGATATAAGAAATACTACAAAAGAACAAGTAGATGCGTATAATTTCAACGTAGATTTCGAGAATAAAAAAATTGGTGATTTTAAACTTTATTATGGTAGTGAATATATTTATAACAAAGTAAGATCCAATGGTTTTGATCTTAATGTCAGTACCAATGAAAAAACAAATGCCGCATCTAGATATCCAGATGGTTCTTCTTGGCAAAGTTTGGCCGGGTATGTAAATGGCGAATATAAAGCAAAACCGAATTTCACCTTAATGTCCGGTTTAAGGTATAGCCATGTTTGGGTTAATGCTGTTTTTGACGATACGTTTTACAACTTTCCTTTTGAAAAAGCTGACTTAAGTACAGGGGCGTTAACGGGTAGTTTGGGTTTTAGCTGGTTTCCTAGGGCAAACCTTCAGGTTACCTTAAATGGGTCAACAGGTTTTAGGGCTCCCAATATTGACGATGTCGGTAAAATATTTGATTCCGAACCAGGTTCGGTGGTTGTGCCAAATCCAGATTTAGAGCCAGAATATGCGTATAATGCCGAAATAGGTGTTCAGCGTAATATCAATGATAAGATTATTCTTAAAGGTGCTGCCTACTACACCTATTTGGTTGATGCTTTGGTTAGAAGGGATTTTAGCTATAATGGTATTTCTGAGATAATGTATGGTGGTGAGCTCAGTAATGTGCAGGCTATACAAAATGCGGCAAAAGCTTACGTTTATGGTTTTGAATTTGGGTTGGAAGCGTACTTGTCAGAACAATGGTCATTATCATCTAATTTAACCTTAACCGAAGGTGTAGAAGAGGAAGATGATGGTACTGAAACAGCGGCTAGACATGCGGCACCTACTTTTGGTGATTTTCATATTGTTTGGAAAAACCAAAGAATTCGTACAGATCTATTCGTAAATTATAATGGAGAAGTGGCATATGACGATCTTGCAATGTCAGAACAAGAAAAAGATTATATCTATGCAATTGATGAAAATGGTAATCCGTTTTCACCATCGTGGTACACATTGAATTTTCGTTCGCAATACGATGTTTCCCGTACTATTAAGATAACCACTAATGTGGAAAATTTTACGGACCAGCGTTATAGAACATATTCGTCTGGTATTGTGGCTCCTGGTATTAATGTTATTTTGGGTCTAGGATATTATTTTTGACATAAAAAAGACCCGTAAATTACGGGTCTTTTAAAATTATATAAAAAGGATATGATTAGTGTTTAACCGCCTTTTCAACTTCTGCAGCTTTTTGAGCGGCTTTATCTGCAGCTTCGTTAGCAGCATCTTTTACATCGTTACCCGCTTTTTTTGCAGCATCAACTCCGTCTTGTCCTGCTTTTTTAGCAGCTTCCATACCTTCTTGTCCTGCTTCTTTTACTGATTCAGCAGCATCTTCGGCAGCTTCCATGGCATTCTCGCTTGCTTCTTTAGCAGCATCCATAGCGCCTTCACCAGCTTCTTCCAATTCTTTACCGGCATCTTTTAACTCTTCTCCTGCATTCTCTAATGCAGCTCCAGCTTCTTCAGTTGCAGACTTGGCTTTGTCCGCAGCATCTCTACAAGAAACAGACATACTAAGTGCTAAAATTGCTAATGATCCTAAAATTACTTTTTTCATTTGTGTAAACGTTTAATGGTTAATTGTTCGCAATAATATACGTATAATTTTAACTTTTGGATGTTCAACTTGTTAATAAATGTTCTAAACGGTGGTTTATAAGCATTTCAGTAGGTTCAATACACTCCTTTTTGATCAAAATTTTATAATTTTGCAGCCTTTAAAACCCAGTACTAGAAGCATTTTGTATGAAGTTCGCAGAATATAAAGGATTAAATTTACCAAAGGTAGCAGAAGAAATACTTGACTATTGGTCAGAACATGCCATTTTTGAAAAAAGTATATCAACTCGTGAGGGTAAAGATAGTTATGTATTCTATGAAGGTCCTCCGTCGGCTAACGGAATGCCGGGTATACATCATGTCATGGCTCGTACCATAAAAGATATCTTTCCAAGGTATAAGACCATGAAAGGTTATCAAGTAAAAAGAAAAGCGGGTTGGGATACCCACGGTCTACCGATTGAGTTGGGTGTAGAAAAAGAACTTGGGATTACAAAAGAAGATATTGGGGTAAAAATATCTGTTGAGGAGTATAACGCTGCCTGTAAAAAGGCAGTGATGAGGTACACTGATGTTTGGAACTCAATGACGGAGCAAGTTGGGTATTGGGTTGATATGGAAGACCCTTACATTACCTACAAGTCTAAGTACATGGAGACGGTCTGGTGGTTGTTAAAGCAGATTTATTCAAAAGGCTTAATATACAAGGGATATACCATTCAGCCGTACTCGCCAAAAGCCGGTACGGGATTAAGTTCACATGAACTAAATCAGCCGGGTACCTATCAAGATGTGACGGATACCACGGTTACGGCACAATTTAAAGCAGTAGAAGAAACCTTACCGGATTTTTTACAAAACGAAGGTACTGTCTACTTTTTAGCTTGGACGACGACACCTTGGACATTGCCGTCTAACACTGCGTTAACTGTAGGGCCAAAAATTGATTACGTGTTAGTAGAAACGTATAATCAATATACGTTTGAACCTATGAACGTTATACTTGCCAAGAATTTGGTAGGGAAACAATTTTCGGGTAAATACAATCAGGTGTCGGAGAAATCGGATTTGTTGTCATATGCGTCTGGTGATAAAAAAATTCCTTTTTATGTCGTAAAAGAATTTAAGGGTAAAGACTTATTGAACATTAAGTATGAGCAACTGTTAGATTATGTGTTGCCTTATGAAAATGCAGAAAATGCATTTAGGATAATTGCTGGTGATTTTGTTACAACAGAAGATGGTACAGGTATAGTGCATACAGCTCCAACTTTTGGTGCAGATGATGCTTTTGTAGCAAAACAAGCAGTGCCGGAAATTCCGCCAATGTTGGTATTGGATGAAAACAGTAATTTAGTGCCTCTAGTAGACTTACAGGGAAAATTTAGGCCAGAGCTTAAAGAATTGGGAGGTAAGTATGTTAAAAACGAATATTATGAAGATGGTACCGCACCAGAGCGATCTGTTGATGTTGAGATCGCTATTAAATTAAAAGAAGAAAACAAGGCATTTAAAGTTGAGAAGTATGTGCACAGTTACCCAAACTGTTGGCGTACGGATAAGCCTATTTTGTATTACCCATTAGATTCTTGGTTCATTAAGGTTACTGATGTTAAGGATCAAATGTTTCAATTGAACCAGACGGTCAACTGGAAACCAAAAGCAACTGGTGAAGGTAGATTTGGTAATTGGTTGGCGAATGCGAACGACTGGAATCTGTCAAGGTCAAGGTATTGGGGAATTCCATTACCAATCTGGAGAACTGAAGATGGCAAAGAAGAAATAATTATAGGTTCTGTAGCAGAATTGAAGTCGGAAATGGATAAAGCTCTGGAAGCAGGAGTTTTAGAAAAGGATATTTATGCAGATTTCGTTGTAGACGATATGTCCGATGAGAACTATGATAAAATAGATTTGCATAAGAACATTGTAGATCAAATAACTTTGGTTTCGGCTTCTGGTAAGTCTATGAAACGCGAAAGTGATTTAATAGATGTTTGGTTTGACAGTGGGTCTATGCCGTATGCCCAATGGCATTATCCGTTTGAAAACAAAGAATTAATAGACGAAGGAAAAACGTTCCCAGCAGATTTTATTGCAGAAGGTGTTGATCAAACACGTGGTTGGTTCTACACCTTGCATGCTATTGCAACAATGGTCTTTGATTCGGTTGCATATAAGAATGTAGTGTCCAATGGCTTGGTTTTAGATAAGGAAGGCAAAAAAATGTCCAAAAGATTGGGTAATGCCGTGGATCCGTTCGATACCATGAACGAGCATGGTGCAGATGCTACAAGATGGTACATGATAAGCAATGCAAACCCATGGGATAACCTAAAATTTGACGAGGAAGGTATTGTAGAGGTTAAACGTAAGTTTTTTGGTACCTTATATAATACATATTCTTTCTTTGCACTATATGCAAATCTAGACCAGTTCACATTCTCTGAGGAAGATATTCCTTTGGGCCAACGTACAGAGATCGATCGTTGGATTTTATCTGAACTTAATTCACTGATTAAAGTGGTAGATAGTGCTTATGAGGAGTATGAGCCTACACGTGCGGCAAGGGCTATCTCAGAGTTTGTACAGGAGAATTTAAGTAACTGGTACGTGCGTTTATGTAGAAGACGTTTTTGGAAAGGCGAATATGCTGCAGATAAAATTGCGGCCTATCAAACACTATATACCTGTTTAGATGTGGTGGCAAAGCTTTCTGCGCCTATATCTCCGTTTTTTATGGATAGGCTATATTTAGATTTGAATAAAGCTACGGTTAAAAAAGGTTTTGAAAGTGTGCACTTGGCAGATTTTCCAGTAGCGGATGAATCTGTAATTGATGAAGGTCTAGAGGTGAAAATGCATAAAGCACAAATCATATCATCTCTGGTATTATCAATTCGTCAAAAAGAAAAAATTAAAGTACGCCAACCATTACAAAAAATCATGATTCCTGTTCTTGATGCCAAAGATCGAGAAGAAATAGAGGCGGTTTCAGAATTAATAAAATCTGAAGTTAACGTTAAGGAAATTCAGTTGTTAGATGATGCTTCAGGTATATTGGTAAAACGTATTAAGCCTAATTTCAAGACTTTAGGTCCTAAATTTGGTAAAGAAATGAAGCAAATTGCCCAAGTTGTCAATGCTTTTGAGCAGAATGATATCCAAAAAATTGAGCAAGATGGCGAATTAACAATCCAATTAGAAAATAAAAGTATTACTTTACAGTTACAAGATGTAGAAATATCCTCTCAAGATATTGAAGGGTGGATGGTGGCAACATCAGGTAAATTAACTGTAGCTTTAGATGTTACTATTGATGACAAATTAAGAAATGAAGGTGTTGCAAGAGAACTTGTAAATAGAATTCAGAACATTAGAAAAGATTCAGGTTTTGAAGTAACGGATAAAATTGCGGTTAAAATATTGAAAGATGGTTTTGTTGAAGTAGCTATAGAAGATAATATTGAGTATATTAAAACAGAAACTTTGACGGCCGAATTAAATTTTGAAGAAAAGTTGGATAAAGGCGTTGAAATTGCTTTTGACGAGGTGAACACTAAATTGTTTATTGAAAAACATTAAAAGATGGCAGAAGATTTAAAAGTGAGATATTCTGACAAGGATTTGGCAGAATTCAAAGAATTGATCGAAGAGAAAATAGAGAAAGCTAAAAGTCATTTAGAGCTGTTAAAAAGTGCTTATATGAATGATGGTAATAATGGTACAGATGATACTTCACCTACCTTTAAGGCTTTTGAAGAAGGGTCAGAGACTATGAGCAAGGAAGCTAATACCCAGTTGGCTATTAGGCAAGAGAAATTTATTCGTGACCTTAAGAATGCAATTTTACGAATAGAGAATAAAACCTATGGTATTTGTCGTGTAACTGGAAAATTAATCAATAAAGAAAGATTAAAACTGGTGCCCCATGCTACTCTAAGTATTGAAGCAAAAAATATGCAATCATAATTAAAACGCCTTTAGGGGCGTTTTTTAATAGCTGTAGTTTTGAAAGGTTTTATAATTAGTTGCCTACTATTATGCTCTTTTGCGGTTAATGCACAAAAGAAAGTGTATAAAAATGTATTGGACGATCACATAGAACTAATTCAGGTAGATGCTACCAATTGCTTTATTGTTGAAGTAGAAACAAGCAATGATAACCAAATTACCGTACAGACCGAAATAGAAGGCGAGTATAGCCAAGATTTAGGAATTGAAGTGTTTACCAATGGCAATACCCTTTTGATAGATACGGGTTTTACTCCCAATTTTAAAAATCCGAACGATAAATTAAGTGCCCATAAAGTAATATCGATAGCCATAAAAATTATAATGCCGATTCAGAAAAAATTGGAAGTTTTTGGAACAAATGCAAGGGTAGTTGTGGAGGGTACTTATAAAGAAGTTAATATTTCTTTATCAGATGGGGCATGCTTTTTAAATAATGTATTAGGGAGTACTAAAGTGAAAACTCAGAGTGGTAATATTAGTGTTGTTGCAAAAGCTGCGGATATTACAACGGCCAGTAAATATGGTGACGTTTCTAGGAACCCTATTCCTTTTGGTACATCCTCTTTTTTGCTGGAAACCATTACCGGTAATATACTTTTAAGTAAAACCGAATAATATTTATATTTTTGCGCTCATTGATGAAAGCCCATGAACATTAAAAAATCCGTATTGTTTATTCTATTGATATTGATAATTGATCAATGGAGTAAAATTTATATCAAAACCAATTTTGTATTAGGAGAATCTGTAGAGGTCTTTAGTTGGTTTAAAATATTATTTATTGAAAATGAAGGTGCTGCATGGGGCGCAAAGCTAAGCGATGTTTTACCTATTTCAGATAATATAGGAAAATTGGTATTGACCATTTTTAGGCTATTTGCTATTTTGGGTATAGGATATTGGTTGTTCGATGTCATCAAGAAAAAAGCTTCTAATACATTGATATGGGCAGTTTCCTTAATATTTGCCGGCGCATTGGGCAATATTTTAGATTCAGTATTTTATGGAGCCATATTCAATGAAAGCTATAATGAAGTGGCTACCTTATTTTCGGACGAACCCTACGGTAAATTGTTTTACGGTAAGGTAGTAGACATGCTTTACTTTCCAATGGTAGATTCTACCTGGCCCACTTGGATGCCTATGGTCGGAGGGCAAAATTTTAGATTTTTTGAACCAGTGTTCAATATTGCCGATACGGCAATAAGTACCGGTGTAGGTATTCTTTTGGTTTTTAATAAGAGAGCTTTCAACAAAGAAGAAAAGGTAGAGTCGTCCATCTCGGAAGAAAATTCGGATATGACTCAAGAAGAGGTAAATGAATAGGATTTTAAGGGTGTTACGCAGTAATCTAAAGGAATATCTGTAGTATCCACGTCATCAATTTCAATTTCGGCCTCAAAAAAAGACAGCCCTATTTTAATTACATCTTCTCTGCATTCGCTTAAAAAGCGGTCGTAGTAACCTTTACCATATCCAATTCTATTTGCGCCTTTATCAAAGGCTAGTAATGGTATAAAAACAACGTCAATTTTTTTTGGTTCAACGGTTATACCATCAATGGGTTCAGGTATATTGAGTGTGTTGGTGGTGAATTTAGTATTGTCCGTAAGCAAATAGTGTTCTAATTCTGTAGAAGAAATTATTTTAGGGACAATTACGTTTTTATCAAGACCTAAAAGAATAGAGATAATACCTTCAGTGTCTATTTCTGATTTTTGTGCTATCGGCAAAAATATATGAAAGTATTGCATATCCCAAATTGGCAATTTCAATACTGAATTTGCAATGGTAATGCTATTTTGAGATATTTCTGTTGGAGTTAGGGAACTTCGAAGTCTTGAATATTTTATGCGTAAATCTTTCTTCAACATAGTGAAGTGATTTTTAACGATAGATTTTTCAATCTATTCTTTACCTGCAACGGCAAAAAATACCTTAAAAAATAACATTAAAACAAGGTAAGTTCCTAAAGTGATGATATAACTATCCATAATCCTAGATTTGTAAATGAGCCAATAATTGTTGTTGTTGAGTTAAAAATAGGTAAAATAATCGATACTATATCTTTGAAATGCACATTTTTATCGTTGAAATGCACATTTTTATTATAAAATTAACATTATGATGCATGTAAATAAACATTTTAGGTTTTAATTAACTGAAAACCATGTAGTTGCAGTAATGTTAATTTTTTTGCATTATTAATAATATAATTTTGAGTGGTTTTGATTTTCTAATTCTTAAAAAATTGTTTTAATAATTTCATATTCCTATTTAGAGATGTGTTTTTATGCTTATAAGATTTATACGTTTATCAATAATATAAAGTGCCTATTATAGCCTAAATTAGTGGTGTAGAATTATGACAGATATTCCATTAAATATACAATTAAGCGCATTGCCTACTGGTCCAGGAGTTTATCAGTTTTATGATAGTAATGAAAGTATACTATATGTAGGTAAAGCCAAAAACCTTAAAAAACGTGTTTCTTCTTATTTTAATAAGAATCATGAGTATGGTAAAACACGTGTTCTGGTAAAGAAAATAAAGGCAATTAAACACATAGTGGTGCCTACGGAGTCAGATGCACTTTTGTTAGAGAATAATTTAATTAAAGAACTAAGACCTAGGTATAACGTATTACTTAAAGATGATAAATCTTATCCTTGGTTGTGCCTTAAAAATGAACGTTTTCCAAGATTTTTTCCTACTAGAAGGGTCATTAAGGATGGGTCTGAGTATTTTGGTCCGTATACCAGTATGAAAACGGTAAGGGTGCTTTTAGATTTAATTAAAAGTGTATATCCTTTAAGAACTTGTAATTATGATTTATCGGCAGAGAAAATAAATGCTGGTAAGTATAAGGTATGTTTAGAATATCATTTGGGAAATTGTAAAGGTCCATGTGAGGGCTACCAAACAATTACGGAATATGATAGACAAATTGAAGATATTCGCGAAATTGTAAAAGGAAATTTTAAGTCGTCGTTATCCTATTTTAAAGGACAGATGAAAGCCTTGGCCGAAGAAATGAAGTTTGAAGAGGCGCAAAAAATAAAGGATAAAATAGATGTTCTCGAAAATTATCAATCTAAATCTACTATAGTAAATCCTAAGATCAGTAATGTTGATGTTTTCAGTATAGTATCTGATAATGCGTATGCCTATGTGAATTTTCTGCAATTGTCGCATGGCTCTATAATTAGGTCTCATACCATGGAGATCAAGAAAAAGCTTGAGGAGCAAGATGAAGATTTGTTAGAATTGGCAATTGTTGAAATCAGGGAGCGATTTAAATCTGAGTCAAAAGAGTTATATGTGCCTTTTAAAATTGCCGTTCCTCCTGGTCTTAAGGTAACCGTTCCCAAACTTGGTGATAAAAAGCGTATTCTTGATTTGTCTGAACGTAATGCGAAGTTCTTTAGGCAGGAAAAGTTCAATCAAATTAAAATAATTGATCCGGATCGCCATACGAACAGGATTATGGCTCAAATGAAGAAAGACTTAAGGTTGTCTGCAGAACCGCGCCATATAGAATGTTTTGATAATAGTAATATTCAAGGTAGTAACCCGGTAGCGGCATGTGTTGTGTTTAAAGATGGCAAACCTTCAAAAAAAGAATATAGACACTATAATATAAAGACGGTTACCGGTCCTGATGATTTTGCCTCCATGGAAGAGGTGGTATTTAGAAGATACAAAAGACTACAGGAAGAAATGCAACCTTTGCCGCAACTAATTGTCATTGATGGTGGTAAAGGTCAGTTGTCGTCAGCGCTAAAAAGTCTTGATCTTTTAGGTTTACGAGGTAAAATTGCAATCGTTGGTATCGCCAAAAGATTAGAGGAAATATATTTTCCAGAAGATCCCATACCATTATACTTGGACAAAAAATCTGAAAGTTTAAAAATCATTCAATATTTAAGGAATGAAGCACACAGGTTCGGCATTACATTTCATAGAAACAAAAGGAGTAAGGGAGCTATTAATTCTGAGTTAGAGGGTATAAATGGTGTAGGAGAAAAAACAGCACAACAATTATTGAAAAAATTTAAATCGGTAAAACGTATCAAAGAAGCATCTGTTGAAAGTTTAAGTCAAGAAGTTGGTGCATCAAAAGCAAAGAAGATTTATGAGTCTTTTCGTCAAAAATAGAATGTTTTCAAGATTTGCGCTTATTGTGCTGTCTATGTTGTGCGTTACGGCACTGGTGGCGCAAAATGTAGATGTAGAAAAGGATCAAAAAATAGGTTTGGTGCTAAGTGGTGGTGGTGCCAAAGGTATGGCACATATTGGAGCGTTAAAGGTTATAGAAGAGGCAGGTATAGAAATAGATTACATTGGCGGATCTAGTATGGGAGCAATTGTAGGGGCTTTATATGCTTCTGGATATTCGGCGAGAGAGCTAGATTCTCTCTTTACTGTTACCAATGTTGGCTCTTTAATTCAAGATAACCTTCCAAGAAGCGCAAAAACTTTTTATGAAAAAGAAGATTCTGAAAGATATGCGCTTACCTTACCCTTTAAAAATTTTAAAGTTACCGTACCACCTGCGTTTTCTGGAGGACAAAATATCTATAATGAATTTGTGAGGCTTTTATACCATGTTAAGGATATAGAGGATTTTAATAAACTGCCTATACCTTTTGTGTGTATAGCAACAGATATAGAAACGGGTAAACAAGTTGTTTTAGATTCTGGTTATCTGCCAGAAGCAATATTGGCTAGTGGAACCTTGCCTTCTCTTTTTGAACCTACGGCAATTGATGGCAAGGTATTGATAGATGGCGGTGTTGTCAATAATTATCCAATTGATGAGGTAAGGGCTATGGGTGCCGAGTTAATTATTGGTGTTGATGTTCAGCATGACTTATCTGATAGAGATGCACTTTTGTCCGCTACCGAAATTTTACTTCAAATAAATAATTACAGAACCGTGGCCGATATGAAAATTAAATCGGCTAAAACGGATATTTACATAAAGCCGCAAATAGAAGATTACTCTGTTATTGATTTTAACAGGCTGTCAGAAATAGTTAAAAAAGGGGAAGACGCCGCAAATTTGAAAATAGATGATTTAAAAAAACTTGCAACAAGGGGGGTTGGAGAAAAAAGAACCATTCCGGTTGTTGGTGCGGCAGAAGAGCTTACGGTCAACAGATTGTTTATTGATGGTAATACAAATCATACAAGGGGGTATGTAAAAGGAAAATTAAGATTTAACTTAGATGAGCCCATAGATTTTAAAAAACTACAACAAGGCATTAGTAACTTGTCGGCCACAGGCAATTTTAGAACTATAAAGTATAAATTATTGGACAATTTAAATGGCGGAGAAGATTTGATCTTGCCATTAGATGAGACCAGAAATACTTCCTTTTTGAGATTAGGTGCACATTATGATGATCTGTATAAAAGTGGGGCTATAATCAATCTTACCAAAAAGAGACTATTGTCAAAAGATGATGTGGCGTCATTTGATTTTATTTTGGGAGATAATATTAGGTATAACTTTGAGTATTATGTTGATAAAGGTACATATTGGAGTTTTGGTGTAAATTCTAGGTTCAATGATTTTGAGCAAGAAATCAACTTTGATCTCATTCAAGGTAATTTTGAAGTAGGTAATGGTACACAATTGAATTCTATTAATTTGAACGTATCGGATTTTACTAATCAATTGTATGTTCAAACAGTAGTTAAAGAAGAGTTTGCCTTTACCCTTGGTGGGGAGTTTAAGCATTTGCAATTTAGTACTAGAACATTTGGAGATGTAGACGATGACAGCTTGCCGGGTAATACGGCTAGTAATGGAAGAACTTATTTTGAAAGAAGTAACTATATAAGTGCGTTTGGAGCTTTAAAATTAGATACCTATGATGATAAGTATTTCCCATCTAGAGGCTTGTATTTTAATGGAGATATGCACTATTATGTTTTATCCTCTGATTATAATAATAATTTTAAAGACTTTTCAATATCCAAAGCTAGAATGGGAATGGCATTACCTTTGGTGAGAAATTTATCTTTAAATGTAGAGACCGAGGGAGGTTTTAAGCTGGGCACCTCTAACGTTACCTCTTTCGATTTTATTTTGGGAGGCTACGGAACGGATTTCATTAACAATTTAGTTCCTTTCGTGGGGTATGATTTCATAAGTTTAGTGGGTAACAGCTTTGTGAAGGCATATGCTAGACTTGATTATGAATTTGCACCAAAAAACCATGCCTTGTTCACCGCCAATTATGCAAACGTAGACGATGATCTTTTTAGAACGGGAGATTGGTTTAAAGCGCCAACATATTCCGGTTATGGTGTGGGATACGGTTGGGAATCTTTTGTAGGACCAATAAATCTAATGTACTCTTGGACACCGGAAGATGATCGTTCTCATTTTTTTGTAAGTATTGGGTATTGGTTCTAAAGTGAAATAAACGCTGTTGTTTTTTGAGTGAAATTCGACCTTTTTAAGCTAAAATTCTTAACGGATTCCCAATTATTAAGTGGAAGTGTGAATAACTGTTAAGTTTATCGTTAAAGTAAGTTAAACCGTACTTTGGGTAAGGTAAAGTGCCTTAAATTTACATCAGCTAAGGGGTGGTTCCCTTACAACTTTAAGTAGTGGTTTTTCATAATTTAAAGTTTGGTTGGTTATTTAGGAAAAGCCCAGTTTTTAAACTGGGCTTTTTTTATACAACAATACTTTGGAATAAATTTTGTTTAAGATATTGTAACTAAAGTAATGGGAAATTATCTATTGCTATTTTTACAATAAACTGCGAACTATGAAAAGATTAATTTTACTTGCTCTTATTATTTCCTCTTTTAGTGTGCAAGCTCAAAGTTCTCAATCTGCATTTAAAACTGGAGAATGGTTAAAGTTTAGAATGCATTATGGTTTTTTAAATGCCAGCTTTGCTACTTTGCAGGTGAATTCTGCCACTATAAACAATAAGCCAGTTTATCATGTAGTGGGTCATGGTGAAACCACGGGTGTTGCCAGTTGGTTCTTTAAGGTAGATGATACGTATGAAAGCTATTTTGATAAGGTAGATGGTAAGCCGTATAGGTTTGTGCGTAAAATTGACGAAGGTGGTTATACCAAAGATGTGGAAATAAACTTTGATCATGATACATCTAAAGCGGAACTTAATGATAAGAAAAACAAGAAAAAGCTTAATTTTACACTAGAGGACAATATACAGGATTTAATATCCGCTTTTTATTATTTGAGGAACAACTACGAAACGGAAGATCTTGAAATAGGAAAAGCTATTACCCTTAAAATGCTTTATGATGATGATGGGATCTTCAACTTTAAACTAAAATATTTAGGTTTAGAAGTGCTCAACACTAAGTACGGTAAAGTAGAATGCTTAAAATTTAGGCCTTTGGTTCAATCGGGTCGTGTATTCAAGGAGCAGGAAAGTTTGTCGTTATGGGTGTCAAATGATGATAATAGAATTCCAATTAGAATTAAAGCAGATTTAGCGGTAGGTGCTATTAAAGCAGATTTAGATGGGTATAATGGTCTTAAGCATCAGTTTAAAATTATAATGGATTAACCCATAGATGGAAGATAAAGAGAAGATTAAATCCCAAATCTCTAAATTAGAAGAAAAATACAAGGATTCAGGGCAAGATCTTAGCTCGTATTTAGATGGCTTGCTACATCAGCGTTATTTAACGTATTGGGACTATATTCATTTAGACACGTTGCTTAGTCTTCAAGTACCTAGAACTCATTTCCCCGATGAGGAAATATTTATCATGTACCATCAGATTACCGAGTTGTATTTTAAATTGATCTTACATGAACAAAAACAACTAGTAGATGATAAAAGTGGAAATCTAGATTTTTTTATTGAAAAAGTTAGAAGAGTCAATAGTTATTACAAAGTATTGATATCATCGTTCAGTGTTATGATAAAAGGTATGGAGCGTGAGCAGTTCTTGCAATACCGTATGGCACTTTTACCGGCGAGCGGGTTTCAATCTGCTCAATTTAGAATGATAGAATTGTATGCCACTCCTTTGGAAAACCTGGTACATGTATCAGATAGGGAGCAATTATCCCCGGGTGTCTCTATAGAAGATCTTTATGAACATATCTATTGGAAAAAAGGGGCAACAGATTTGGCTACAGGCGAAAAGACCTTGACTTTAAAGCAGTTTGAATATCGTTACACGCCTAGATTGATCAGAATTGCAAAACAAGTTGAGAATTCAACAATATATCATAAATACTTAAGTTTACCCAAAAAACAAAGAGAGTATCAAGCATTGATAGATGCGTTGAAAATGCTTGATATGAATGCCAACATTAATTGGCAGTTAATGCACATGGGTTCTGCCCATAGGTACTTAAGAAAAGAAACGGGAGATATTGAGGCAACTGGAGGTACAAATTGGAAAGAATATTTACCGCCAAGTTTCCAAAAAATAGTTTTTTTCCCAGAGTTGTATACAGAGCAAGAACTAAATAATTGGGGCAAACAATGGGTTGACCATATGTTAAATCCAGATAAATCAAGAGGAGAGTAATGCAGAAATATTGGGGTATAATCTTGGCTTTGACCGTAATGGTATCATGTAAAGATGCCGAAGTGCAAAAAAAAGATATCGCACAAGAAATAGGTGAAGTTGAAAAGCCGGTCTTAAATGAAAGATTTGGTTTTAATCTAGATGAATTTTACGTGAAACTAGATACCATTAAATACGGTGATAGTTTTGGTGAATTAATGCAGCAGCATAAAGTTGATTACCCTAAGGTAGCAGCTATTTCAGAAAACTTTAGAGATAGTTTTGACGTGCGTAAAATACGCGTGGGAAAACCATATGTTATTTTGCAGTCCAAAGATACCCTGGCACAGGCTCAAGTATTCATTTATGAAAATGACCCAATTAATTATACTGTGGTAGATTTGAGAGATACCGTTAAAGTATATAAGAATAAGAATAAGGTAAAGTATGTGCAAAGAGAAGTTTCGGGGGTAATTGAATCTAGTTTATCCGAAGCAATATTGCAACAAGGGGTAGATTATAATGTAACCCACAACCTGGCAAATGTATATGCATGGACTATTGATTTCTCTAGATTACAAAAGAATGATAAGTTTAAAATCATTTATAACGAGAAATATATAAACGATACGGTGTATGCGGGTGCAGAGCCAATTGAGGCTGCATATTTTCAACATAATGGTAAGCCTATTTACGCCTTTGCCTATGAAAACGATTCACTAAGAAGTATAGTGGATTATTTTGATGAAAATGCAAATAATCTTAGAAGAACGTTTTTAAGAATGCCCGTAGAATATGGTCGTCTGTCTTCTAGATATAATCTAAAGAGAAGAATCAAATATTATGGCTATAAATTAAGACCACATAAAGGAACGGATTATGCGGCGCCGATAGGAACCCCTATAATGGCCACTGCAGATGGTACTGTAGTAGAGTCTACAAGAAGGGGCGGTAATGGTAAATATGTAAAGATTAGGCACAACGGTACCTATTCAACACAGTATTTACATATGAAGGCACAAAATGTCAAAAAAGGACAATTTGTACGCCAAGGTGATGTCATAGGTTGGATTGGAATGACAGGAAATACTGGTGGTCCACATGTATGTTATCGTTTTTGGAAAAATGGTAGGCAAGTAGATCCGTTAAAAGAAGAGTTACCGCAAGCAGAACCGCTGCACGACTCGTTAAAAGAAGATTACTTTGCATATATATCAACAAAAAAAGAACAGTTAGATTGTATAATATATCCTAAAGTTTTATTAGAAAACGAAGAGGACTTACTAACACTTAATCAAGAAAATGGCACTGAGTAAAATAAATCCGCAACAAACAGATATCTGGAAAAAATTAACTGCACACTTTGAGGAGACCAAAGGCACGCATTTAAGAGCTTTATTTTCTTCCGATGCAAATAGGGCAGAGAAGTTTACACTTCAATGGAACGATTTTTTGTTCGATTATTCAAAGAATAGAATAACCGATGAAACTATGCAGTTGTTGCTGCAATTGGCAGATGAAGTAAATTTAAAAGGTGCTATAGATGATTATTACACTGGCGGTCATATCAATGAGACAGAAGGTAGGGCTGTGCTTCATACCGCATTGAGAGCAAAAAAAGATGATGAGGTGTTAGTGGATGGTGTTAATGTAATGCCAGAAGTTTATGAGGTTAAAGAGCATATTAAAGAATTTAGCAATGCGGTAATAAGTGGTGAGTTAAAAGGTTATACCGGCAAACCTTTTACAGATGTGGTAAATATTGGTATTGGAGGCTCTGATCTTGGTCCTGCTATGGTAACAGAGGCGTTGAAGTTCTATAAGAATCAGTTATCGGTTCATTTCGTAAGTAATGTAGATGGTGATCATGTTCATGAAATCTTAAAGAACTTAGATTCGGAAACTACCTTATTTGTAGTGGTTTCAAAAACATTTACCACACAAGAGACCTTGAGCAATGCTACGACCATTAAAAAATGGTTTTTAAAGCATGGTACTCAAGAAGATATTGCCAAACATTTTGCGGCGGTTTCTACCAATAGCGAGAAAATTGCTGAGTTTGGTATAGATGCTGCCAATGTATTCCCTATGTGGGATTGGGTAGGTGGAAGATTTTCACTGTGGAGTGCTGTAGGTTTAACAATAGCATTGGCAGTTGGTTATGATAATTTTAATGCTTTGCTAGAAGGCGCCCATGAAACGGATGTTCATTTCAAGGAAAGTGATTTTTCAGAAAACATTCCCGTTGTCATGGCATTGTTGAGTGTATGGTATAATAATTTTTATGGAGCAGAAACAGAGGCAATAATTCCTTATGCGCAATATTTAAGTAGATTCTCGGCATATTTACAACAGGGAATCATGGAAAGCAATGGTAAAAGTGTAGATAGGGCGGGTAATGCGGTTAATTATGAAACCGGAACGATTATTTGGGGAGAACCGGGTACAAATTCTCAGCATGCGTTCTTTCAATTGATTCACCAGGGCACAAAATTAATTCCAACAGATTTTATTGGGTTTAAGTATTCTTTACATGGGGATAAAGATCACCATAATAAGTTGATGGCAAATTATTTTGCCCAGACAGAAGCATTAATGAACGGTAAGACAAAGGATGAGGTGGTCAAGGAATTGAAAGAAAAAGACCTGACAGAATCTGAAATAGACAAGCTTGCTCCGTTCAAGGTTTTTGCCGGCAATAAACCTACCAATACTGTTTTAATAGATAAGCTAACGCCAAAATCTTTAGGAGCTTTAATAGCTTTGTATGAGCATAAAATATTTGTTCAAGGAATAATCTGGAACATTTTCAGCTATGATCAATGGGGTGTAGAACTAGGTAAACAGCTAGCTGGTACAATATTAAAGGATATTGAAAATTCTGAAATTTCTGATCACGACAGTTCTACATTGCGACTTTTACAATATTTTAAGAAATAATTTAGAATACAATAAAGATTTTCAAAAAAAGGGTAACTATTTAATTTTCAAGTAAATCGTGTGTGGTTTTTAGGTATTTTTGAGGTATTGATTTAACGTTGTCTTAACGTTAGAACTTTAAAAATACTTGACTTTTGCAGCAAGTTAAAAACTAAACAAATACTTGAAAAAATGAGAAAAATGTATTTTGCATTAGCGGCATTTTTAATGACCGTAACTGCTTTTTCACAAGGATCTATTTCTGGTACTGTACTAGATGGCGACACAAACACTCCGTTGCCAGGAGCTACAGTAATGGTTAAAGGTACTACTAACGGGACATCAACTGATTTTGATGGAAACTTTACTATTAATGCAAGTGCCGAGTCTGGAACCTTAGTTGTTTCTTACATTGGTTTTAATTCTAAACAAGTTGCCTTTACTTCAACAGGTAACATTGGTTCAATTGTTTTGGAACCAAATGCTGAAGAGCTGGAGGGTGTTGTTGTAGTTGGTAGAGGTCTTATTGACCTTGCTAGTGATAGACAAACGCCTATTGCTGTATCATCTATTCCTGTAAAAACTATACAGGAAAAAATCGGTACTCAAGATATTACAATGACAATGGTTAACACTCCATCTGTTTATGTATCAGGACAAGCTGGTGGTTATGGTGATTCTAACATTAGAGTTCGTGGTTTCGAGCAAGATAATACTGCTTTCCTTTTAAATGGGCAGCCTATCAACGGAATGGAAGACGGTAAAATGTACTGGTCTAACTGGTCTGGATTAAATGATATTTCTAGTGGGGTTCAAATTCAACGTGGTTTAGGTTCTTCAAAATTAGCTATATCTTCTGTGGGTGGTACGGTTAACTTTGTAACTAAAGCTACTGAAATGAATCAAGGTGGATTTGCATACTCTACCATTGCTAACGATAACTATATTAAAACTACAGCTGGATATAATACAGGTGTTTCAGAAAAAGGTTGGGGATTAAGTGTAATGCTTTCTCATTGGCAAGGCGATGGTTATAACGAAGGTAACTTTGGTGAAGGTCAAACATATTTCATTTCTGCCGGTTATAGACCAAACGATCAACATGGTTTCAACTTTTTGCTTACTGGTGCTCCACAATTTCATGATCAGAACTTTACAAAATCAATTTCTGATTATTTAGAATATGGTGTACGTTATAACAATAACTGGGGTGTATATAATGGTGAATACAAAACTGAAAGAAGAAACTTCTACCATAAACCAGTTGCTAACTTAAACTGGGACTGGACAATTAGCGATAAGTCTAACCTTTCTACAGTTGCTTACGCTTCATGGGGTAACGGTGGTGGAACCGGTGACCGTGGTAATAGAATAAGAACTGCCGAAGGTCGTATTGACTATGATGCTATTTATGCGCAAAATGCACAAGTTACTAACGGTGCAGGTGAGTATTTCGGTCCAGAGGACAATTATATTACTAGAGCATCAATGAATTTGCACAGCTGGTATGGATTAATTTCAAATTTTGAAACTAAACTTACCGATAACTTATCTTGGAACGTAGGTTTTGATTTAAGAACATACTACGGTAAACATTTTAGAGTAGTTTCTGATTTTCATGGTTTAAATTCTTGGACAGAGCAAATTCGTCTTAGAGATCAGAATAATAACCATGAAACTTATGGTGGTTTTGGAACTTATAAATTTGTAACAGCAACCGAAAGTTACAGACCTTCTGGTTGGGAAGCTGCTTTTGACTCTTATGATGAAGATCAAAAAATAGCTTACAGTAACGATGAGCGTATTTCTTACGGTGGTTTGTTTACTCAATTGGAATATGCAACAGATAATATGTCTGCTTTTTTCCAAGGTTCTGTTTCTAATCAGTATCACCAAAGATTTGATCATTTCCAGTATGCTGATCAATCTTTAATTGACGGTACATCTTCTCAAGCAACAGGTGAGCCATTGCCAGCTGGGATTACTGATGGAGTTGATTCTGAAAAAGTTGATAATTTTGGATACAACGCAAAAGCTGGTTTAAGTTACAAAGCATCTGATGCTCATAGCTTTTATGTAAACGCTGGTTACTATAACCGTCAACCATACCACGATAATATTTACTTGAACTTTACAAATCAAGTTAACCCTTTGACTGAGAATGAAAAGATTTTAGGTTTAGAAGCTGGTTATGGTTTCAAGACCTCTATATTCTCTGCTAACGTTAACTTATACAGAACTTCTTGGAAAGATAGAGTTGTTTCTAGTTCAGATGTAGTTGATGACGTACTTACGTTCACAACCAACTTCGGTACTGAGCAATTACACTCAGGTGTTGAATTTGATTTTAAAGTTAGGCCAGCAACTGGGCTTGCAATAAACGGTTTCCTTTCAGTTGGTGATTGGATATACCAAGGTGATGCAACTACACAGGTAACTGATGAAGATCGTAACTTAATTAGTCAAGAAACAATTGATTATGATGGTGGTAAAGTTGGTGGTGCTGCACAATTTACAGGTGGCTTAGGTTTCGCTTATAAGATTAACCAAAACTTCGCTATTGATTCTGATTGGAGATATTATGATAATCTTTATTCTGATGTTGGTGCGGTTAAGGAAAATTTAGAATTGCCTTCTTACAACTTATTAGATGCAGGTCTTACATTTACGGTTCCTTTAGGAGCTGATAAATTGAAGCAATTGAAAATAAGAGGTAACATTAATAACCTTTTCGACACTGAATATTTGTCTACTTTAACTACTGCTAACTTTGCAGAAGCAGGAGATGAATTGTATGATGGTATTGCGGTATCTAACCAAGGTTACTTTGGTTGGGGTAGAACTTGGAACGTTACATTACGTTACGATTTCTAAAAATCCAATTGCATAAATTATTAAACCCTGACTGTGCAGTCAGGGTTTTTTTTGTTCAAAATTCAGTACATTTAAAACTTAAATTATATACTATGTACGAAACTATTCACATACTTCATTCTTACTTGGCTTATATAGCATTGGCCGTATTAATATTGGCTGTTGTCAATGCAATCTCTGGTCTTGTATCAAAAAGAATATTTGATATGGGTAAAGACTTAAGAGTAAGTCTGTTCGCCTTAATTCTATGTCATATTCAGTTATTGGTAGGTTTGATCCTCTATTTTGTTTCACCTAGTGGATTAAGTGCAATACAAGAATTTGGTATGGGTGGTTTAACATCTGCCGCACGTTTGTTAGCTGTAGAGCATCCTTTTATCAATATTTTGGCAATAGTATCAATTACCGTTGGTTGGTCTAGACATAAGAAATTTGTTGAAGGCAATAAGAAATTTAAAAGTATTGCGATTTTCTACGGTATTGGGTTGTTATTTATACTAAGTAGAATTCCTTGGGGACAATGGTTTAATTAAATTTGGACTGTAATACGTTGACGATTAAAGAACCAAAATGTGATTCATTTTGGTTCTTTTTTATGGATTTACTTTTTTAATGAGGTGGAGATAAACTGGAAAATGGTCACTGTACCCGCCAATATAACTACCACCGGCATACGTTCGTAATGGATATCCCTTGTACCTTCCTTTAGGGTCTAGTAAGTAAGCCGGAGTAAATATGCCGGTTTTCCAATATCTGTAACCCTTATTTGGATTATTATTGATTAAACTAGAGGTCATATAAAACTGATCGAACAAATTCCATTTGTCCCTATAAGCCAGCGAGCCCCTTCCTTTTCTATAAAGCTTTTCCATAGGTCCATAAAGGCTTGTGGAATCCAGCTTTTTGGAGTTTTTTTCAACTTTCAGTACTTTTTTAAAACTTGGGTCAATAGGGTCATCGTTAAAATCGCCCATGCTTATAATTTTTGCATGAATATTAAATCGTCTGACAGAATCAATAATTCTTTTGTTCAATTTAGCCGCTTCCACTCTAAAAGGTCTACTTCTGGCTTCGCCACCACTTCTAGAAGGCCAATGGTTTACCATAAAGTAAATTTGCTCATTATCTAGAAGACCTTCGACAATTAATTGATCTCTTGTATAATCTCGTTTGCCATCTAGTTTAAATAACAATAACCTATGACTATTAAAATTGACCGGTACAAAAGCATCTTTCTTATAAAGTAAGGCTACATCTATTCCACGTTCATCTGGTGAATCAAAATGTACAATTCCGTAGTTAAAAGCCGATAAGAATTCGTGATGAACTAAATCTTTTAAAACACCTAAATTTTCTACCTCGCAAACTCCAATTATATCTGGCGCCGTCTTGTTTTCTTTTGAACCTATTTCGGATAATACCTTAGCCATGTGTTCTATCTTGTGAGTATAGCGTAGTGGTGTCCACTGATCTTTGCCATCTGGGGTTCTATCATCATCGTAGACTAAAGAATCATTTTTAGTATCAAATAAATTTTCTAGATTATAAAATGCAATAGTCCTTATTTGATATGTATCTGGCTCTTGGGCAAATGACAATAAGGTTAGAAAAAAGAATATTGACTGAAAAAAGCGCATTGTTGAATGTATTTGGTCTTAAATATCAACGAGTATACGGATTTTTCACGTTAATTATTTCTTAAATAGTATCTTAATGACTTATAAATAAGGCATTAAGCTGTCTAATGGTTAAGCATACATTATTCTTATTACTGTTTTTTATAATTATCGGCCTTAGGGCTCAAAACACTTTTTCGGTTCAAGGAGTGGTAAAAGATAATGAAAGTAAGATGGTGCTTGCCAATGTATCTGTGTTTTTGGAAGGGGAAGATACTATGATGGTAACCAATGCATCAGGTAAATTCTCACTGTCATTTTCCAACAAAGGAGAGTACATACTGCAAATTTCTTCAGGAGAATATACGATCAAGCGTATTCCGGTTATTTTAGAAGATGAAAATATTGACTTAGGTGATATTTTTTTAATTCGAGATATAACTTTAGAAAAATCGATTAACCTAATAACAATTACAGATGACGAACTTTTAGATGAAGAAGTGAATTCTAATGCACTTGCACTTCTACAATCCACAAAAGATGTTTTTCTTAATAGGGCGGCGTTTGACTTTGGTCAGGCGTTTTTTAGGGTAAGGGGTTATGACTCTCAATATGGAGAGGTTTACCTTAATTCTCTGCCAATGAATAAATTGTATGATGGTAGACCTCAATGGAATAACTGGGGCGGGCTAAACGATGTAATTAGAAATCAACAATACTCTAATGGATTAAAAACTTCAGAAGTCACCTTTGGTGGAATATTGGGAAATACCAATATAGACTTAAGGCCTTCAAAATTAAGGGCAGGCACTCGTTTGTCATCTTCTATTTCAAATAGAACCTATAGTGGTAGACTAATGGCTACCTATAATTCTGGAGTAGAGAAAGAGAAATTCGCATATATAATATCCGGTTCAAGAAGATGGGCACAGCAAGGGTATATTAATGGTACTCTATATGATTCTTATTCCCTTTATGGAGCAATGGAATATTTTTTAAACGATAAAAATTCATTTTCCGCTACGGCAATTGTTGCATCTAATAGAAGGGGGCGTTCTTCTGCAATAACAGAGGAAGTATTTAAATTAAAAGGAAATAAATATAATCCATATTGGGGATATCAAAATGGTAAAATTAGAAATTCAAGAGAACGCCATATAAGGGAACCGTTGTTCTTATTAAATTATCATCACGAATCTGAAAAATTCCGTTTAAATGCTGGATTAGCATATCAAACTGGGCAGTATACAAAAAGCCGTTTAGGGTACTTTAATGCTCCTAATCCAGATCCTACATATTATCGGTATTTGCCTAGTTTTTATTTGAATTCGCCGATAGGAGCTAATTTTGAAAGTGCAATAGAGGCTAAAAACGGATTTTTAAGTCAGCCACAATTAGATTGGGAAAAGCTGTATGCAGCAAATACCAGTATAGGTCAGAACGGTGAGGCCGCATATGTTCTTTATGATGATGTAACCAAAGATGATCAATTAACAGTTAGAATGACTTCGAATGTGGAGTTGAACGCTCATTTTAAGTTAGATATGGGCTTGACATACAGATCGCTCAATTCAAGAAATTATGCTCAAATTTTTGATTTGCTTGGAGCGGAATATCATAACGATATAGACGTATTCTCTGAGACTAAAAACGATTTGTTTTCAGCATTAAATAAGAATAATGGAGATATTTTCAACTACAACTATAATGTAAAGGGAAATGAAATAGATGGGTTTATACAGTTAAATACTGAATTCAAAAGTTTGAGGTCGTTTATCTCTGGCAGGTATACTATTGTTGACTATCAACGAGAAGGTCTGTTTAAAAATGAACGCTTTATTAATAACTCTTTAGGTAACAGTGAGAAAATCAGATTTTCCAACTGGGCGTTTAAAAGTGGTGCGTCTTATAGTATAACCGGTAGGCACTGGGTAGCGGCAAATGCAGCATATATAAATAAGGCACCTGTACTTCAAAATGTCTTTATAAACCCTAGGGAAAGTAATGAATCGGTTCCTAATATTCAAAATGAAAAAATCACAAGTATAGATGCTAACTACTTTCTACGTTTACCAAAACTAACTGGCAGGTTAACTGGTTTTTATACCCGTTTTCAAAATACTACAGATGTTAATTTTTTCTTTGTTGATTCTGGCTTGGGATCAGATTTTGTGCAAGAGGTATTGACAGATTTGGATAAATTACATTTAGGTGTAGAATTAGGTCTAGAATATCAATTATCAAGTGCGGTTAAACTATCATTGGTAGGATCTGTCGCTAAGCATTTGTATGCTAGTGACCCATTTGTAACTATAAATTTCGATACGGCCGGGGCAAGGGAAGACCTTATAGATATATCTGGTACAAAGTTCCTGGGGCAGTCAAAAATAAAAGGATATAAATTGGCTCAAGGTCCACAAAAAGCAATGGCTGCAGGTATTGAGTATAGAGATCCAAAATATTGGTGGGTGGCTATGACCGCTAATTACTTGGCTAACAATTATGCAAATATTTCTACGATTACCAGAACACAAAGTTTTCTAATAGACCCAGAAACACAGGTTAGGTTTCCTGATGCAACAGACGAGAATGTGCAACAGTTATTAAAACAAAAATCTTTAGATGATTTTTATTTGTTGAACTTGGTAGGTGGCAAGTCGTGGTTAAAAAATGGAAAATATGTAAGTGTTTTTGCCAGTGTGAACAATGTTTTTGACACCAGTTTTAGAACTGGTGGTTATGAACAAAGTAGAAATGGAAATTTTGGTCAGTTAAAGCAAGATAATTTAAGTGGTAGTCCGTCTTTTGCGCCAAAATATTGGTACGGATTCGGTAGAACTTATTTTTTAAATTTTGCTTTTAGTTTTTAATGAAGGGTTATAGATGATTATTAAACACCGATTTTTTATAATAATAAGTTGCAGTTGTTTGCTGGTAATTATGTCTTGTGTAAAAGATAGAAATTTTGAAATACTTGATACTCATTGTTTGGATACGGAAATTGAAACTATTGAAATAAGCGATCTAAAAAGTCTTTATGCCGGGGAAACTGTTCAAATTCATGAAGATTTGGCAATATATGGCTATGTAGTTTCTTCAGATAAAAAAGGTAATTTCTTTAATGTAATACATTTTCAAGATAAACCTGCCGAGCCTACTGAAGGGTTGCAAATTGAATTGGAATTAAGGGATTCACATTTGTTCTTTGATGTAGGGCAAAAAATAGTCATCAAATTAAAAAACCTGTATCTAGGTGAATCTAATGGTGTTTACAAAGTAGGTGGTGTATTTACTTCTTTTGGGAATAGAAATGTAGGTAGATTACCTAAAAATCAAGTTTTTGAACACGTTCTAACTACGTGTGATGATAATTTTGGTATTCAGCCTTTAAAAACAACGATACAAGATCTAAATATGACGATGATCAATACATTAATTATGATTGATGATGTTGAATTTGAAGAAAATGAATTAGGGAAGCCATTCGCTATTGAAGAAGAGGAAACCATAAGAACCCTAATTGATTGCAATGATAATGAATTGTCTTTGAACAATAGTGGTTATGCAGATTTTCAACCTGAAATACTTTCGGATAGAATGGGATCGGTAACTGGGGTTTTAACTTATAATGACAATGAGTTTCAGCTTATAATTAGAAATTTAAATGATGTAAAATTCGACAAAGACCGTTGTGAAGATTTTGTTGATGAATTTACTTCAGAATTTTTACTCATTTCGGAAATTGCCGATCCTGATAATAATTCTGGAGCCCGTTTTATTGAACTCTATAATTCCTCTAGTGAAAGTTTATCATTAAAAGGTTGGACTTTACAACGGTACACGAACAATAGTTTGGAGGTAAGCTCAATAATAGACTTGTCAGGTTTAACTATAGAGGGCAACAATTTTCTGGTTATCTCGCCAAACGCAGACGAGTTTGAAAACGTTTACGGTTTTGCTCCGGATCTTGCGGTAGGTACCAACTCTCCTGCAGATTCAAATGGTGATGATAATATGGTACTTGTGGATCCATTTGGAAGTATAATAGATATATTTGGTATTATAGGTGAAGATGGTAGTAATACCGATCATGAATTTGAAGACGGTAGAGCCCTAAGAAAAGAAGAAGTTATAATGGGTAATACGGTTTTTAATGCAAATGAGTGGTTAATTTATAATGACACCGGTTTAAGTGGCACAATAAATGAACCTCAAAATGCTCCAATGGATTTTACACCTGGTGCAAGATAAATTTAAACGTCTTCATTAGAGGCTATGATTTTTTTAATAGCGTCTTCTGTTAAAGGCTTAACTAGGTAATCTTTTACTAATTTATATTTCTTGGCCTTTTCCATAAAACTTGGGCTAATAAAAGAGCTGGTAATATATATTTTGATATGGCCGATTTTATCCATTGGTAGTGCCTCAAATTCTTCTAAAAACGACCAGCCATCTCTATTTGGCATGTTTAAATCTAAAAAAATAACATCGGGCAAAGTTATATTTTCCACTAATAAGCCAACCAAACCATCAATAGCTTCTTGACCTTCTGAGTAGTATAAGATATTATCACAGAAATCATAGTGCTTTAAAGTGGTCTTTGTGCTTACGGAGAAAAACTCGTCGTCATCAATAATACAACAACTTGAAAATACGCTCATTTAAAATGGTTCAATAAAAAATCTAATATTAGATTTAAGGTTTTAAATATAAATAATTGTTAATGACTAAGTTATGTAAATAACTGGGTGAATTTTCTTTGGAGAAAAGAAAGTTCACCCAAATTATTAACAATTAAATTTAAATAAATTAGTACAAATTAGCTTTCCACTGTTGCACCTAAAATTTTAGAAAGATCATCTGGCGTAATTGGTTTTAATATGTAAGTATCTACTTGTTCGTAGTCTTTTACTCTTTCAAGATCTCTAGGGTCTACTGAAGAACTAATGATGTAAATCAAGATTTTCTTTGATTTTTTACTTTTACAGAGTTTAAACTCATCTAAAAATTCCCATCCATTCAAAACAGGCATATTTAAATCTAAAAAGATTACATCTGGCAAAGGTTCGTCTGCCAAACATGTTTTCTTTAAACCATCAAGAGCGTCTTGACCGTTGGAGTAGACTATAACGTTTTCTGCGAAATCTACTTCTTTTATGATTCTTTTGGTGCCATATACAAATATAGGATCATCATCTATAATACAGCATAACTCAACTTTTTTCATAATATCTTAATTATCCTTGGTTCAGTTCAATGAACATGGTTGTACCTTTGTCTACAACACTTTCAATATTTATAGTACCGTTCATAGATTCAATTTGGTTTTTGGTAATGAACAAACCAATTCCTTTTGCATCTTTATGCTTATGAAAGGTTTTGTACATACCAAAAATTTTATCTCCATGTCTATTTAAATCTATTCCTTGACCGTTATCGGTAAAGGTAATGAGTACTTTGTCTTTTTTAGTTCTTGATTTAATTTCAATAACCGGTGTGCGTTCCGCAGACCTGTATTTAAGGGCATTTGTAAGAACGTTTAAAAATATACTTTCTAGGTAGGCAGGTACGGCACTTACAAAATGGGTCTTTGAAACATCTATTTTTAATATAGCACTATGTTCTTCAAGTATACCGTTTATGCTTTTTGTAATTTGGTTAATGGTATTGAGAACACTAATGCTTTGTAATTTTTCAAGCGCCCCGGTCTTCACCTGTACCACGTCGTTTAAATGAGCAATGGTTTCAGATAGGCTTTCTGTGGCGCTGGTAATCATTCTATTCAAGTTTTTACGCTCGTCTTCATCTTTTTCTTCATTTAAGAACTTGGTAAGCATGGTCATATTTGTTGAATGTGACCTTAAATTGTGTGAAACGATATGGGCAAAATTGGTAAGACTTTCATTTTGACTTTTAGTAACTTCTACAAGACCTTCAAGTTTTTTTTGTGATTCAATTCTTTTGGTAATATCCAAAAATTGGACTATGGCATGACTTGGTTTATCATCGTAATCAAAAACAGGTGTAACGCCTATAATGGCGTGTACTATATTTCCATTTTTGTGAAAATATCTTTTTTGTAGGTGTAGATTTTTATTAGATCCATTAAATACCTTGGTTTTAAACTGTTGACTGTCGGTCAAATCTTCTGGGTGCGTCATATCTGTGGCTTTCATTTTTAAAAGCTCACTTTCAGAGTATCCTAAGCTATAAGATAAACTTTTATTTATTTTTAACCATCTAAGATCTGGGTTAACCAAAGCCATACCAATTGCAGAATGTTCAAAGGTTTCTGAAAATGACTTTGTACTTCTAGCAAGTTTCAATTCTGCACTCCTTAGCTCTGAAATGTCCCAATTTGCACCAGTCATTTTAATAGGCTTTCCATTAATGTCTTTTATGGTTTTAGATAAGCCTTTTATATATCGTAACGAGCCATCATTAAGCTTAATTCTAAATTCTTCATCAAAGTCTTTAGTACCTTCTACGGCCTTTTGTGTGGCTATTAATATTCTTTTCTTATCATTTTGGTGAATAGTATTGGACCAAGCTTCAAATACGCCAGAAAATTCATTTTCGTTAACATCAAAAATGCGGTACATCTCCTTGTCCCAGGTTAACTCATTATTTACTAAATCATAATCCCAAATACCAATTTGGGCAGTTTCCGTTGTTATTTTAAGTCTTTCCGTTATTTCTTCATGTGCCAACTGTATTTTTTTACGCTCATCAATATCTTGAAATGTACCTACAAGTTTTACGGCCTTTCCATTTAGCATTTCCACCTCACCTTTTGCGCAGACCCAAACTTCTTTGCCGGTAGCTGTTACAATTATCAGCTCTGTATCAAAAGATTTGCCTTCGGCTATAGCGGTGCTGACTAAATTGGTAATATTCTCTCTATGAATTCCTTTTTTGTAAAAGTTGATACCGTCTTCAAGGTTAGGTTCAAAATCTTCACTAACCTCATGAATATCTTTAGTTGTTTTGGTCCAATAAACCATACTGGTTTTAAGATCAAGCTCCCAACAACCAATACGGGCAACCTCTTCTGCTTTATGCAATAATTCTATTTCTTTCTTATAGATGGTTATATCATCTAGAAATATAACCACACAGTCAATCTTGCCCACATCATTCTCAATAGGCAGAATTTTCCATTTTAACCATTTAATTTCACCGTTGGGTAAAACAAATCTCTCTTCTTCATTGATATTTTCTTCCCCCTTTAAAGCGTTTTTAAGAGCTGCTTTAAAAGATTGGGGAGTTTCTTGGGTGTCTTCAAAAATATGTTTATTGGTCAATTTGGATTCATGTAAACTAAAATCACTTAGCCATTGGTTAGAATAGCTAATATAGTTTAACTTAGTATCCACGATAGCAATTGCATTGGGGGACTCTTTTACAAGAAAGTCAACGGCTAATGTTTTCAAAAGATGTTAATTTAGATTTAAAGGTACGTATTTCCATTAAAGTAGGAAAAAATAGTTGTTCGGTAAGAAATTACATCAAATTTTGATGAACTATTGTTTTAATGAATTGAAAAAAATTAAAAGTTATGAACGAGTTTTTTTTTAAGGCCATAAGGGAAGGAAGTATTAATGAGGTGAGGTCAATGTTGGATAAAAACCCGGTGCTAGTAAATAGTAAAGATACAAGAGGTTCTACGCCTTTAATTTTGGCTACCTATTATGATGAAATGGAGATAGCTAAGTTGCTATTGGAAAAGGGAGCGAAAATAGATGCTGTAGATGCTTCTGGTAATACGGCATTAATGGGTGTTTGTTTTAAAGGTTTTACGGATATTGCAAAATTATTAATTGAAAAGAAAGCAGAATTGAATGGACGCAATGCAATGGGCGCAACATGTCTTATTTACGCTGCACAATTTAATAGGTTAGAGATTGCAAAACTGTTAATAGCCAATGGAGCTGATAAAACAATTAAGGACAATAGAGGTAATACTGCATTAGATCATGCTAAAACACAAGGATTGACCGCCTTTGTTGATATGCTGGAATAATTTATGGAGGATAAAAAAGATAGTTTGAAAATCGCATTGATTCAATCATTGCTACATTGGGAAAATCCTGCTGCAAATAGACAAATGTTCAGTGATAAATTAGAACAAATTACCGAGCAAGTAGATCTTATAGTCCTCCCAGAAATGTTTTCAACGGGCTTTACCATGTCTCCGGGTAATATTAGAAAAGAAGAAGGTTCAATAACAGTGCGTTGGATGCAAGAAATGGCATCAATTAAAAATAGCGCCATTGTAGGAAGTATTGTTTTTGAGGAAGATGGCAGCTATTACAACAGGCTTTTCTTTGTAAAACCAGAGGGTAATTTTGAGTCTTATGACAAAAGGCACACGTTTACATTGGCTGGTGAAAATGAAAAATATTCAGCGGGTACCGAAAGGTTGATTGTTGAGTATAAGGGTTTTTCCATTTGTCCATTAATATGTTATGATCTTCGTTTTCCTGTTTGGAGCAGAAATACCCAAAACTTTGATATGCTATTGTATACGGCAAATTGGCCGGGTAAACGAATTGCAGCTTGGGATGCTCTATTAAAAGCAAGAGCTATAGAGAATATGGTGTATTGTATAGGAGTTAACCGTATTGGTACTGATAGTTTGGGGCACCAATACCCTGGTCACTCTAGTATTTATGATCCATTAGGTGAACTTCAAGTTTTTACTAAAGAAGAGGAAATCAAAATAGTAAAAGTTGAAAAATCCAAAGTTGATAGGATCAAGAATAAGCTAAGGTTTTTAGATGATAGAGATGAGTTTAGTCTATTAAATTAAAAGTCTCAATTTTCTCCCAATTAGCCCTTAGCTCAATTAATGCAGGGTAATAACTAATTTTTTCTGGCTGTATTTTTTTCAATAGATTTCCCGTATCCCATTTGCCATTACCGTTTAAATCGAAAATAACACGGGCTTGATATTTGCCAGGGTTTAAGTTGTCAAAAGTATAAACTTGTGGTTCTGTAGCATAAATCTCTCGCTGTAATTCGCCCTTTTCATTGGTAAGCTGCACAATTATGGGGTAAACAATTGAATTACCGTTTAAATTAAGGGTTAGATTGCCATAATCGGCAAGACTCTTTGTTTTAAATGAAAATGCGACAGAGTCATTTGTGGTTTCAAAGAAATCTGTAACTGCCCCGGGTATCAATTCCATTCTATAGTTTTGATCTGGATCAATTTTAAAATCAAAGTTCAACAAATTTCTTATTGAGTCCAGTTTTACATTAACGCCAATTTCAATGGAGTCTTTATCCATTAATTTTATTTTGGTACTATCAAAACGTATTAATGGCGTATTGCTTAAAAGGTTAATAGGTTTGTCAAATTCTATATTACCATTCTGGCTCATGGAAATTTTCAAAGAATCGAATGCTACTTTTCTACTCTTTACTTTAAAAGTGTCTCTAACCTTTAATTTTTCATTTGTTAAAGTAAAAATTAGGGAGTCCATCTCGTAAGGAGTAAACCAAAAATTTAAAGTGTCTTTATCCCTTTCTTTGGTTATTATGGTCTTAACGGTATCTGGTATTTCCGTTAAAGTGTTAATGCTAATATCAGAGCCTTCACCATAATACCCGAAACTAATTTTATTACTTGCTTCCATTGTAGGTACTGCAACACTATAATCAGGTATTTCCTTAAATAACGTTAGTAAATAAATAGAATCTGTAGGTAAATTGATCGTATCCTTTACAAACGCTATTTTATCTGTTTTTTGATCAAATAGATTGTTGTTGGCAGCATCTTTTACTCCAAATAAGGCATACTTTCCTTCCTTTAAATTATTGAGCTTAAAAATAATAGCGCTATCAAGTGTATTGGTAATGTAGTTTGGAGGTCTCTTATAAATGGTAGAGTCAGTATAACTAGTGTCAATTTTGTATAGCATTACGCTAATAAAGTCATCAGGTTTTTTGTTGAAAGCGTCTTTTACTACTCCTTTAAGCTCTAATGAATCAATGTAGTCACCAGTTGAGAAAACATAGGTAAAAAAAGATTTAGGGTTTTCTTCGTTATTGTCCACAATACCTTGACCAAAATTTAACGTATAGGTGGTATTTGGGGCAAGGGTATCTTTTATGGTAATTTCTACATATTTATTCGCATTACCTATAGGGGAGAGTACTGGTGAGTTTTTTAACGGAGGCGATATAATAAGTTGTTTTTGAATATCTTTCAACTTCACCAATTCATTAAAATAAAGTCTAATTTTTTGACCCTTGAAATTGGTGGTCATGTTAGGCGGTTCTGCTCTAGTAAGTTCAGGGGCTGTAATATCTTTTGGTCCTCCGGTAGGGTTTCCGCGTTGCGCACATTGGTAGGACACCAATATGATGATGAAAACAAATATGAAACCTAAAATTTTTCTGCTCATTAGTGTATTTATCGACCGCAAAGAAACAACATATTTTATAGAAAACTAGTTCTAAGGAACAACTGCCATACTTGTGACATAAATATTTACTCCTTCTATATCTCTAAACGTATTGGCACAAATTTCCATGGTTGCGCCAGTTGTAATTACATCGTCAACCAATAATATATTTTTATTGATTAAAAGCTCATGATTTTTTATCTCGTATAAAGATCTGTTGTCATACCATCTGCTTAATCTGTTTTTCTTTGTCTGTGTTTTAGTATTTGCCGTTTTTATCAGCATGTCGTCGGTATAATCAGCGCCAATATGAGTAGCAATTTGTTTGGCAAAAAGTGCTACTTGATTATAACCCCGTTTTTTTAATTTTTTACGGTGCAACGGTACCGGAATTACATAATCTATTTGTAATAAATCTCCTTGTTCTTTTAAGATTTGGCCATGCCAATCACCTAAAAATCTGCCAATACCCTCTTGGTTTTTGTATTTCAATAGATGTATTAGGTTTTTAACAATTCCAATTTCGGTAAAGAATAAGAATGAATTTGCTTTTTTTATGTTAATTCGTCCATAAAAAATACGGTCAACGGCATTTTCTTCGTTAAAAGTATACTCGGTAAGCGGTAATTGATGTCGGCAAGATGTACAGAGAAGAACCTCTCCTCTATATAATCGTGCATTACATCCAAAACATGATATGGGTAACAGTATGTTGGTAACATCCTTTAGTATATTTGAAATTCTGTTTTGCATCAAACCTTACAGATTACTTAACCTACAGCCCACTTTTTAAATGGACACTCAAGATAACAAATTCAATTATAAAATAATGCTTGCTGCATTTGCTGCCGTAATTATAGCATTGTTAATTGCATTCTACTATAGTTACGCCCAGTCTAACGCCCAAATAGACTTTTTAGAGCAGGAAAAAGCAATTTTGGTAAGAGATCTTACCATTATGAAAGCAGATGTGGATCGTTTGTCCGCAAAGAGCGAAATGAATGAAATAGAGTTGCAAGACTCTAAATTCAAGGTTCAAGAACTTTTGGATTCTGTGGGAAGATTAAATTTTACGGTGCAAAGATTAAGAGAATTCAAAACAGAGCTACGTAGACTAGAATCTAAGAATGATAGTTTAATTTTAAAGAACAATTTTCTTCGTTACAATAACATGTTGCTTACAGATAAATATGATGAGTCTCGCAAGCAAATTGAAAACTTAAGGGCGAACAGTAATTCATTGGCAGAGGCAGAAGCTTTGCAGAGAAGAAAGATATTGGAGCTGAATCAAAAATTAAAAACCAAAAGTTACCTAAAAATGGCAAATGCTGAAGGTAGTGGTTTTAGATTGATAAGAGGTACAAGGCCAACTAAAACAAACAAGGCTTCGATCATAGAAAAATTAAGAGGTTGTGTTACTGTATTGGCAGATGAAAGCGAAGCTGGAAATGAAAAAATTATCTATTTACAATTTTTAGATCCTAATAAACAGATCATAGAAGACAATGCCAATACAATTACAGTAAACGGTAATGTATATAGTAAGAGGGTAGAGTTTGTTTTTCAAGGTATAGACCAGGCGTTATGTGAATCTATAACCATACCCGAAGGCTCTTTAATGGAGGGTAATTATACCTTAAATGTCTTCGAGGATGAACGATTGATCACTTCTTCAGAATTTCAATTGAAATAACTATTTTTTTTTTAGGTAATATTCTATTTTTACAGAATGGCAAAGCAAGAAGATGATTTTAAGCGTGTAATATCTCACGCAAAGGAATATGGTTATGTATTCCAATCTAGTGAAATTTATGATGGTTTAAGCGCTGTTTACGATTATGGTCAAAACGGTGTAGAGCTTAAGAAAAATATACGTGACTATTGGTGGAAAGCCATGGTACAGCTCAATGACAATATAGTTGGGCTAGATGCTGCGATTTTTATGCATCCGTTAACTTGGAAAGCATCTGGACATATAGATGCCTTTAATGATCCATTGATAGATAATAAAGATTCTAAAAAGAGATATAGAGCAGATGTTTTAGTTGAGGATTATGTAGCTAAAATTGATGCCAAAATTGAAAAAGAAGTCAAAAAAGCAGAAAAACGTTTTGGAGAATCTTTTGATAAAGATCAATTTTTAAAGACTAATCAGCGCGTTGTTGACTATCAAGAGCAAGGAAAAACAATTCTAAGTAGATTGGGTAGGTCTTTGCAGAACGAAGATTTAGCCGATGTTAAAGCTCTTATTGAAGAATTGGATATTGCTTGTCCAATGTCTGGGTCAAAGAACTGGACAGATGTAAAGCAATTCAATTTAATGTTCGGCACAAAGTTAGGAGCCAATGCAGAAAGTGCAATGGATCTATTTCTTAGACCGGAAACTGCCCAAGGTATCTTTGTTAATTTCTTGAATGTTCAAAAATCGGGTCGTATGAAATTGCCTTTTGGTATTGCTCAGACCGGTAAAGCGTTTAGAAATGAAATAGTCGCAAGACAATTCATTTTTAGAATGCGTGAATTTGAACAGATGGAAATGCAATTTTTCATTCAGCCAGGCACTCAGAAAGAATGGTATGAAACTTGGAAAGAAAAAAGAATGAAATGGCATTTATCTCTTGGTATGGGGCAAGATAATTACCGTTTTCATGATCATGAGAAATTGGCTCATTATGCAGATGCAGCTTCAGATATAGAGTTCCGTTTTCCTTTCGGATTTAAAGAGCTTGAGGGTATACACTCTAGAACAGATTTTGATTTAGGCAGTCATGAGAAATTCTCAGGCAAGAAATTGCAGTACTTTGATCATGAGGTTAATAAAAATTACGTTCCTTATGTGTTAGAAACTTCTATTGGTCTTGACAGAATGTTCTTGGCTGTATTTTCAAATTCATTACAGGAAGAAGAATTAGAAAATAATACTACTAGAACTGTTCTTAAATTACCTGCTGTTTTGGCACCTGTTAAAGCTGCAATTTTACCATTGGTCAAAAAAGATGGTTTGCCAGAAGTAGCACAAAAAATTGTGGATGACCTTAAATGGGACTTTAATGTAACCTATGATGAAAAAGACGCGGTAGGTAGACGTTATAGAAGACAAGATGCAAATGGTACTCCATTTTGTATAACAGTAGATCATCAAACTTTAGAAGATCAAACGGTTACCATTAGGCATAGAGATTCTATGGAACAAGAGCGTGTTGCCATATCTTCATTGAACGGTATTATTCATGATGCTGTAGACATGAAAACCTGGTTAAAAAAGATGGAATAGTCTATAAGGTGTAGTTTAATTTTAAACCGCCATAGTAATTGATATTGTTCCCAGGGTAGAAATACCTTGGGGCATTTCCTCCAAATCCATTAGCATTTATCAATACTGATTGTGCGTATTTAGTATCGGTTAAATTATTGATGCCAAAATCTAAACCTATTCTCAGTTGTTCTGATATTTGATTTTTGTATCCTACTTTTAGGTTCAATAAGTTAAAAGAATCGCTATACAAGGTATTTGCGTCCGTCAAAGGAATTTCATCTACATATTGATGCGTAATATTAAAGAATAGTCCATTTCCAAAATTGGTTTGTATCCCTGAATTTATTTTGTTTTTTGGTACACCTGTTAATGCATTGTCTGAATAATCTTCATTTGCTTCTTCATCTATAAAGACTAAGAATTTATGATTGCTGTAAGTGTAGCTGATAAATGGCGATATGGTAATTTTATTGGTAACATTAAATCTGTAACTCCAGTCAAGATCAATTCCTTGATGTTTGGTTTTCCCGGCATTTCTACCAATATATTGATTGTCGCCTACACGTTTGGCTACTAATAAATTGTTTATCGGCATTAAATAAAAGGCAATTTCAAATCTATTCCTGTCATCTTCACTCTTGTGTTCTATGCCTAATTCATAGTTTGTGCCGGTTTCTTGTACAATGTCCGGATTGATTATTCCATCAGGTGTTAACGTTTCTTCTAAACTAGGATTGGAAAATCCGCGACTAATGTTACCATATAATTGGTAGGTAGGTGTAAATGCGTAGTTAACATCTATACTTGGTAGCAACAGGGCTTTAAAGTTTCTATTTGCACTGGTATTTAGCTCCCCTGTATTGAACAAGTCCCTAAAATCATATTGGGTTTTGTTGATATTCAGCCCTAACTGTGTGGTAAGTTTGGGTGTAATTGAATAAGAGGCAGTTGCGAAAATGTTTATTTGGTTTCTGAATTCTTTATTTTTTGATTGTTGATCTCCTTGAAGGCTTCCATTGCCTTCATTTTCTTGATATAGATTTTGAAAAGTTTGCCAATTGTATTCGTCTTTGTAAAGCTCACCACCTAAAGTGTAAAACAGAGCGTTTTTAGATATGTCCAAGTTCCCAGAAAATAATGTCCTAACACCATAACCGTTGGTGAATTCGTCTAAAATATTGAAGGGTGCAGGTTCGTAATGATCCAAGTAAGTGTAAAATAAACTGGTTGTATTCTTAAGGTTAGGGCTAGCGTAGTAAGTATGCGATAACCCTATTAGACTATAATTGTTGTCTTCATAACCTTGTGATGCTCTCCATGTAAATGCAGCTTGGGTAGGGTCTTCGTTAAAATCTTCTTGACTTATAGAGCTTGCTATTTGGGCAGAATAATCTATATGGTTAACTAATAATCCCAGTTCACTCTTTTTAGAAAGTTTAAAGATGGTGTTTAATAAATATCCGTCACGTTCAAATCTGTTATTTTCACGATATCCATCAACTTCCATATGTCCGTATTGAAATGTCATATAGAAATTATCTTCTGCATGGGTAAATCCTAAGCTGTTTTTAAAAAGTCCGTAAGAACCAATAGTTGTATTGTTTGTAAACTTTGTAGGTTGGTCACTTAATTGTTTAGTGTTCAATATTATTGCGCCACCGAGGTTGGTTCCAAATCCCGTTCCTTTAGGTCCTTTAATAACTTCAACAGAGGTCAGGTTTTCTAAATCAAAAGCTTCTATTGTAGAAGATCCCGTACCATTTGTAATCGGGATATTGTTGTAGTATAATCTTAATTTATCTGTGCCGTATAAGGTTCTGGATCCAACTCCCCTTATGGTGATTCTATTGGTGTTTAAAGCGCCTGAGAGGGCATATAGGCCGGACACTTGATTTAAAGAACTTATAAAGTCAACAGGGCTGTAATTGGAAAATGTAGTTTCCCCTATAATTTGAGATGGCACAATGCCAATAGCATTTTTAGCTGTTAGGGTGTCAATTACAATAACTTCGTTTAAACGGGTAATACTATCATTTTCTGTTGTTACCTGCGCTAAAAGAACTGAGGGGGTTATAAGAATAAATAGTAGGCTAAAGAGAGTTTTTTTCATAAAAAGATTAAAACTCAAAAGTACCCATTAAAACCTAAAACCTAAAGATAATCCTGCTCTAAACATAAAGTCATCTTGAAAATCTTCTGGGTTAATATTTCTGCCCAAACCTCCGTTTAATTCAATGGTAAATTTTTGACTTCTAGTAGCCCATTTATAACCACCACCCAGACCAAGTGCAATGGTAGAATAGTCATAATTTCTTGTGCCTATATTTTGAGTGTCTACATCGTCATCTCCAGTGTAATATAAACCAAAGACCTCTGCAAAGAGGCCACTTTTTGGTTCAAAACCAAAATAAGCTCTTAAGTTGGGTCCTATACCAAAGTTACCATTGTAATCAGTTGATTTTCCATCAAAATATATTGTTCCTCCTATACTGGTATCTTCATTAATATAATATTCATAGCCAAGTTCGACCGTAGTAGTAATTAAAAACTGACCAATATTCAGTTTAACCTCATGGCTATTATCGTCATTATAATATGCTTGTGCAAAAGAAGATGTAGTTGCAAATATTAGAAGGGTTGTAAAAATGAACTTGTTCATGAATAGATGATTATAATATAAAACAGACTTGTAAGGATACTTTTAAAATGTGAAATTATGATTTTAAAAGAAAGTATACACCTTTAATCTACAACTCTTTTTTATTTTTAGGTCAAAATTTAGATACATGAAAATCATATCCTACAATGTAAATGGTATTAGGGCGGCAATAAGAAAAGGTTTTTTGGATTGGTTGGTTGCAGTTTCGCCTGATGTTGTTTGTCTGCAGGAAATAAAGGCAAATGAAGAGCAGTTGGATCTTACATTGTTTGAAGAAGCGGGGTATAAATACAATTATTGGTATAGTGCACAAAAAAAAGGGTATAGCGGAGTGGCAATTCTTTCGAAAACTAAACCAGATGCTGTAGTATTTGGTACCGGTATAGAGTATATGGATTTTGAGGGTAGAAATATTAGAGCGGATTTTGGTGAAGTATCAATTATGAGCATGTATTTACCTTCTGGTACCAACATTGAAAGATTGGAGCACAAGTTGATGTATATGGCAGATTTTAGACAATATGTTGATGGACTTAAAAAAACCAATCCTAATCTTATTGTATTGGGAGATTATAATATATGTCATGAAGCTAGGGATATACATAACCCTGTAGGACTTAAAAATGTTTCTGGTTTTTTACCAGTTGAGAGAGAATGGATAGGGGATTTTATAGACAGTGGTTTTGTAGATAGTTTCAGGGAGTTTAATTCTGAGCCAGATAATTATACATGGTGGAGTTATAGGGCAAATGCCAGAAACAACAATAAAGGTTGGCGTTTAGACTATGCCATGGTGGCTTCTACATTGAAAGAAAGGTTGTTGAGGTCCGTTATATTATCAGAAGCCAAACATAGTGATCACTGTCCAATTTTAATTGAGTTAGATAGTTGATCATATAGATGCGTTCACCCTTAATATATTTAGTAGTTTTGTAATTCTCGAAAGCAATTAAAAGAGTTGGATGATCTATACCAAATTACCGCACACTGAAATTGAAGTAAGTAAAATTTGTTTAGGTACAATGACCTGGGGAAACCAGAATACCGAAGAAGAAGGTCATGAGCAAATAAATTATGCACTGGATAAGGGAATTAATTTTTTGGATACTGCAGAGTTGTATCCCGTACCTGCACATAAAGATAGATATGCCGATACCGAGAGGGTCATAGGTAATTGGTTCAAAAAAAATGGTAACAGAGAAGACATTGTACTTGCGTCTAAAATTGCCGGAAAAGCAGAAATGACAAAGTTCATTCGTACTACAGGATTTACCAGAGATGCCATAATTGAAGCTGTTGAAGGTAGTTTAACTAGATTGCAAACAGATTATATTGACCTATATCAATTACATTGGCCCGATAGAAATACCAATTACTTTGGGCAAAGGGGGTACAAACATGATATTTCTGACCATTGGGAAGATAATATTCATCAGGTTTTGGAGACTATGCGCGATTTAATTCGTGAGGGAAAAATCAAGCACGTAGGTTTGTCAAATGAAACGCCATGGGGAACCATGCGTTTTTTAGAAGAAAGTAAGGTACATGTTACTTTGCCAAGAACTATAACGGTACAAAACCCTTATAGTTTGTTGAACAGATTGTTTGAAGTGGGAATGTCGGAAATAGCTATGAGAGAGCAAGTTGGACTATTGGCGTACTCGCCAATGGGTTTCGGTGCTCTGAGTGGTAAATATTTGGGTGATAGAATGCCGGAAGGGTCAAGATTAAGCCTGTTTCCCCAGTACAATAGATATATTGGAGATACGGCTGTTGAGGCTACCAAAAAATATTATGGACTTGCTCAGGCCAACGGTTTAACTTTAGCGCAAATGGCATTGGCCTTTGTGAATACAAGACCATTTGTTACCAGTACAATTATAGGCGCAACAAATTTAAGGCAGCTAGAAGAAAATATTGGCAGTATAGACGTTACTCTTTCTGATGATGTGCTTAAAGAAATAGAAGCCATACATGGTTCAATTCCAAATCCGGCTCCATAATATGAACAATATAATATTCTTTAAAGTCGGCTTTGGGCAAATAGTGGTTATTGTTGCCGTTGTGATAATAATAATGGTCTTGGCTAGAATAATGAGAGATAAACGTTAACCAAATAAATTACCGGCAACTTCTTCAATTTTAGAAGCCAATAGAATTCTTATTTTGGTTGATTTAAGACCTATTTTATTATTTTTTGAAATAATAATTGTTTCATAGCCTAGTTTTTCTGCTTCAAGAATTCGTTGTTCAACTCTTTGTACAGGTCTAATTTCACCTGCAAGCCCAACTTCTGCAGCAAAACAAATGCCTTTGTCAATAGGTATGTCTTCATTGCTCGACAAAATTGCGGCGATAACTGCCAAATCAATAGCAGGGTCGTCTACGGATATGCCACCGGTAATATTTAAGAAAACATCTTTTGCACCTAGTTTGAAGCCAGCACGTTTTTCTAAAACGGCCAAGAGCATGTTTAGTCTTTTAACATTATAGCCCGTAGTTGAACGTTGAGGTGTTCCATAAACCGCGGTACTTACCAAAGCTTGAATTTCTATAAGCAGTGGCCGCATGCCTTCAACGGTAGCTGCAATGGCAGTACCACTTAAACCATCATCATTTTTGGATATTAAAACCTCTGACGGATTGTTGACTTCTCTTAGGCCACTACCTTGCATTTCGTAAATACCAAGTTCGGCTGTGGATCCAAATCTATTTTTTAGTGACCTTAGAATTCTGTAAACATAATTACGGTCGCCTTCAAATTGAAGAACGGTATCAACCATATGCTCTAAAATCTTTGGTCCGGCAATAGAACCGTCTTTTGTAATATGCCCAATTAAAATGATAGGTGTATTGGTCTCTTTGGCAAATTTTATAAGTTCCGCAGTGCATTCCCTAATTTGAGAAATGCTTCCAGCAGCAGATTCAATATAATCGGAGTGCAGCGTTTGTATAGAATCAATGACTACAATATCTGGTTCTGTAGCTTCAATTTGCTTAAATATATTTTGAGTTTTGGTTTCTGTAAGTATAAAACAGGTTTCACTGTTCGGGTGAATTCTGTCAGCACGCATTTTAATTTGTTTTTGGCTTTCTTCGCCTGAAACATATAACGTTTTATACGGTAGTTTTAAGGCAATTTGAAGCAGTAGTGTGCTCTTTCCTACACCAGGTTCCCCACCTAAGAGCACCAATGCTCCAGGTACTAATCCGCCACCAAGAACTCTATTGAATTCAAGATCAAAAGTATTTAAACGAACTTCTTTTTCAATACTAATTTCATTGACCAAAAGAGGTTTTGAAACTCTTTTTGAGCTTTGTGAAGGGGTTTTCCAACTAGATTTTTCTTCTTTTTGTACAACCTCTTCAACAACAGTGTTCCATTGTTTGCAAGCAGAACATTGCCCTACCCATTTTGCATATTGGGTGCCGCAATTTTGACAAAAAAAGGCAGTTTTTGTTTTGGCCATCTTTAGTATTTAAAAAGTGGCTAAAGGTAGCAAGAAGTTTGAGATGAGTAAATTCTTAAATCAAATTTAGAATCAATTTTTACTCGACCTTTCTTTTTTAAAAGCGCTAAAAGCTAGAAAAAATGATGCCCATGCCATGAAAAGGGCAATTCCGTTATACGCCAGATTAAATTCTCCTTTTAATCCAAAGTAAGTAAAGAGCACTCCGGAGAACACGAAGTACATTGCGTCAATTTTAATCATAATTAAGTAGGTTAGGCTAATTTGGGACTAGCCGTTTATTAATTCTGTTTAAAAACCAAAATCGGCTTTCAGTGCATCCATTTTCTCAAGGGCCATTTCTTTAGTTAAAAAATCTATTTCTTCCATTTGAAAAGATTTCTCAAATGTTCTTAATGCTTTCTTGGGTTCGCCCAGTTGTTCATAATACTCAGCCTCAAAATAAAAACCTAGCATAGTCTCTGGGTATTCTTTTTTACAAAGATCAGATAATGGTTTTAACGATTCAAAATCTTCTTTTTTTCTAGAAGCGGCATAAATTGCCATGATGTCATTTAATTCTACAGGTTTGCTAAAACCAAACATATCAACTATACCTTGGTATTTGTTTTCAAGATAATTGTAAACAGGCTCTTCACTGGTAAGAATTTGTGTTTTGTATTCTTTTGGACTTATGGGTTTAAACATGCCAAAAATATTGTCAAATGCTTTCCCTATACCGTAGGTAGCTACAGATATATGATCTGCGTTGGTGTATTCATCAAAGAAATAATGTAGAGACTCTTTGTCAATGGTTTTTATATCATTGTTCATGCCCAAAATTCTTTGCCTGTCATTACTCTCTTCCCCTTCAACGATCAATTGGTAAAAAATCTGATTGTCAAAAGTACCTAATCTCATAGGTAGCCTGCTTTCCATTTCTGGTGCTAGTGTTGGAGAAATACTAACATAACCGTCAAAAATAGAATTATCTTTAAATAACCAATAATTCATAAAATTTGCGGTGATATCATATCCTACTATCATTTTAAAGGGAGCGGTACTATAGTTAAGGTCTAGATAGGGTATTAGCTCCATGCCTATGAATTCGTAGAAGCTTTTGCCTTTTTCGGATGGTAGTCCGTTTTCAGGGTCAAAAGCGCAATCTTCATATCTTAGATCGTTTTTGCTTTGGTCAATACCTACAACAATACTTTGCGGCATACCATGAAATCTACTGTAAAATTTGGATGTTGCTACAACTTGTTCAAAAAGGTACTCGCCATCAAGTACAATGATTATAGGGTATTTTTTGGTTTCATCTAAATTTTCTGGAAAGTAGTAGTGTACATCTCTTCGCTCTTGCAGTTTAAAAGATTCAAAAATTTCTTGGGTCACTTGTGCATAAGAGGTGAAACCAAATAATAGTGCGAAAAAAAAGTATAGATAACGCATAAGGGGTAATTGATTAGATCTAAGTAAACTTACTTGCTTCTGTTCAATAACGGTAATAGAAGAAAAGATATTGCACCAAAAACAACTATCATTAAAGTCTGTGCGATCCAAATGATCCAACCAAAGGCATCTCCAGATACAGAACTTATTCCAAAGATGGCCAAAGCGCTACTTACGGCTATTGGATAAAGTCCTATACCACCGTTTGTTGTTGCCATTGCAAAGGCTCCAGCAACGAAGGCTACCAATAGTTGACTTAGTGACAGGGAAATGGTTTCTGGTACGGTAAATTTAATAATCCAAAGCATGCCGATATAACAGCCCCAAATAAAAAATGTATGCAGAATGAACAGCCATTTATTTTTCATTTTAAAAATGCTGAACACGCCATCAAGTAATCCTTTTACAAAGGTTTTAATTTTATTAGCTATGGCACTATTGGATTTTTTAATGAAAAATATAAACAGCAAAAACAGGGCTGCGCCTAGCAATGCCATAAGTATTAGGGTGGTTGCGTTAAAACCGCGTTCTTGTAGAAGTCCTAAAATGATATCTGTTTGTAGAAAAAATGCTATAGTAACTACCAAAAGCAGCATTATTACGTCTATAACCCTTTCTGTAACGATAGTGCCAAAGCCTTTTTCAAATGGAACATTTTCGTAAGTGGTCAATGCGGTTGCCCTTAAGATTTCTCCTGTTCTGGGTATACCAAGGTTGGCAAAATAAGAGGTAAGAATTATTAGAATATTGTTTAAAAGCTTGGGCTTATACCCTAAAGGTTCTAAAAGGTAATTCCATCTGATAGCTCTGGAAACATGACCAAGAATGCCCAATAATACCGAAAGGAATACATAAAGCGGATTGGCTTCTTTAATATAAAATAGAATTTCCTTTCTATTCTCAGGTGTAGTAGAATTATAAGAGTACCAAACCAAAAAAACTCCCATGGCAATTGGGAGTATAATTTTAAGATTTTTTTTCAGAGTGTCGGTCAACTTCTAAGTTAATAGGTTGTTTTCTTCATTAGGGAAAACTAAAGAAGGGTTAAATTTCTTTGCATCTTCAATATCCATCCAAGTATAGGAAATTAAAATTAAAACATCACCAACGGCGACTTTTCTTGCGGCGGCACCATTTAAGGTTATCTCACCGCTTTTTCTTGGACCGGGAATAATGTAGGTCTCTAATCTTTCACCATTATTGTTATTGACAATCTGAACCTTTTCACCACGAATAAAATTAGCGGCATCCATTAAATCTTCATCAATTGTAATACTGCCAACATAATTAAGATCGGCACCGGTAACTTTTACACGGTGTATTTTAGATTTAACTACTTCTACTTGCATAACTTCAATTAATTTAGGGCTATGTTATCTATTAACCTTACGTTCTCTACGTAAACGGCAATAAAGGCCCTGTATTTTAAATTATTTGTTTTTTCAATTATGGGTGTTAGGGTTTCGACATCGGTTATATCAAAATACTCAAGTTCAAAATCATTCGTTCTTTTAAACTCATTAACTACCCATTCTTTAATACTCAGTGCATTATCCGTGCCAAATTTGATTTTGGCAGCCTTTAAGGTTTCGTAAATGAATGCTGCTTTTAGTCGTGTTTTTTTGCTTAACCTTTCGTTTCTAGAACTCATGGCCAACCCATGATCTTCTCTAACAATTTCACAACCAATTATTTCAACCGGTATTTGTCTTATTTCGGTAAGTTTCTGTATAATACGTAGTTGTTGAAAATCCTTTTCTCCAAAGTACGCCCTAGTAGGGTGTACTACAATAAGCAATTCTTCTACAATGGTGCCTACACCGTTAAAATGATCATCTCTAAATTCCCCTTCCATGACTTTGTCCAAACCCTCAAAATCGTAAATTTTTGGAACAACGGTTTTAGGATATATTTCAGAGACTTCCGGCGTAAATACAATGATGTCTTCAGATATTTTGGAAATTAAATGTAAATCAGCATCTAAAGTCTTAGGGTACTTTTTTAAATCTTCTAAATTGTTGAACTGTGTAGGATTTACAAAAATACTGACTACGACTTTATCATTCTCTTCAACAGCTTTCCTTATTAAAGATGCATGCCCTTGATGTAGCGCTCCCATGGTAGGTACAAGACCTAAATTTAGGCTGCTGCCAAGTTTATTAAGTTTTTCCGTAAGTACTTTTTTCGTCTTTATTACCTGCATTGAAAATTGCATTAGCGAGCAAACTTACTATAATTACTGCTAATCTCTATATTTTTTGTAATTTTGCGGTTACGTTCCAGTGAAAAATAAAATATAACCTTTATGAATGGTAAAAAGATATTGTTTGTATCTTCTGAATTAGTTCCTTACTTACCCGAAAACGAAGTTTCCTTAATGTCTTATGAAGCACCTAGAATGGTCAACAGCAATGGTGGCCAGATTAGAATATTCATGCCTAGATATGGAAACATCAATGAAAGAAGACATCAGTTACATGAAGTAATTAGACTTTCTGGAATGAATTTGGTCATTAATGATATGGATATGCCATTGATCATTAAAGTGGCATCTATTCCAAAAGAAAGAATTCAGGTTTACTTTATTGATAACGAAGAGTACTTTAAGCGAAAAGCAACCTTTACGGATAAACAAGGAAACTTATTTCCGGATAACGACCAACGTGCAATATTTTTTGCAAAAGGTGTTATGGAAACCGTGAAAAAATTGAATTGGTCACCAGATATTATACATGTTCACGGTTGGATGGCGAGTTTATTGCCGTTGTACTTGAAAAAGTATTATGCTGATGAGCCACTTTTTGCTGACAGTAAAATTGTATTGTCGGTATACGGTAAAACTTTTGAAGGTGCCTTGGATAAGGATATGATCAAAAGAATTTCTTTTGATGGTATACCTGAAGAGGAAATTGCTTCATTAGGTGAACCTACCTATAATAATTTGTTAAAGGTGGCTGTTGATTACTCCGATGCTGTTATTTTAGCTTCGGAAGATATTCCAGATGAATTGGAAAGCCACATTACCAACCAAGAAAAACCAGTGTTGCCATATGTCCCTGTTCAAGAATTTGAAGAGGCTTATGCAAATTTTTATAACACCGAAGTTTTAAAATAATCTGAATGAATTTTATTGCTAAGTCCGCTTTCCCTAAGTTTTTGGGATTGTTTTTGATATTGGGTCTATTGGTGTCTTGCGAGCAAGATTTAACTACTATAGGCTCTGGAGTAGTTGGTAATGAGCCATTTGCTACGGGTATAGAGGTTTATGATGTTTTTGCTTATAATAAAAATATAGAAGCGGTACAGACCAATAAATTAGCAGTTTATCAATTGGGTACGTATAACGATCCGGTTTATGGTAGAACAGAAGCTTCTGTAACATCGCAAATATTTCTTAGCACGGCGAATCCTTCCTTCGGTAGTTTTTCCCAAGATAAAGAGGATAGGGCAGGTACTACAGATGAAGCTATAACTACGGTTCAGGAAAATGAGACCGTTGAAGAAGTTTATTTATATATACCATTTTTAACAAATTCATTGGATACTGATGGAGATGGTGTTGCCGATGAGTATGATGCCGAACCAGAAAATAGTGATAATGATAATGATGGTGATGGGGTTTCAAATATAATAGAAACTGCATCGAATACAGATCCCTTAGATGACACAAGTGTAGATGCTGATCGAGATGGTCTTAATGATCCGGATGGCGCCACTATATTTGCCGACAATTTTGCGGAAAAGGTAGAATTGGATAGTATTTATATTAACGGAGTAAATTATGATGATGTAGCAAAGTCTCCATTGCCAAAATTTAATCTAAAGGTAGAGCGTTCAACCTTTTTTTTAAGAGATTTAGATCCAAATGCCAGTTTTCAGGAAGCGCAACAGTATTATTCAAATCAGGTGTTTTCACCGGATTTTGTTACAGGCGATCCTTTATTCCAGGGGGATGTAGAAATTATTGATGAGGAGATTTTAATTCGGAATGAAGATGATGAATCTACTGAAGATGTGGATGAGTCACAAACTTTTACAAAGTTGCCACCAGGAATAAGGGTAGCATTGGACAATGATTTTTTTCAGGAGAATATTTTGGATAAGGAGGGTAGTTCAGAATTGATCAGTCAATCAAATTTTACTGAATTTATTCGTGGGCTTCATTTTTCAATTGTAGATAGTGATGGTAATGATGTTCTTTTTATGTTCGATTTAAGAAGCTCAAATATTACTATGACGTATAGTTATACAAACTATGATACCAATGGTACAACTGATGATACAAGTGATGATAACCCAAATAATATTTTAGAAAGAGATTTTACTTTTTCATTTTTAACACAGAATACATCAACAGGTGTTATCTCTGGAAATGCGGTAAACACCATAATTACAGAAAATTATGGTCCTCAAATAATAGAGAGTTTAGATACCGGTGAAAATGCATCAAGAATATATTTAAAAGGAGGTCCCGGTACTTATGCTGAAATTAATTTATTTGAAGAGGATGGTGGTGAAAATATTTTAGAGCAAATTAGAAGTGAGAATTGGGTGATAAATGAAGCAAATTTGGTTTTTTATATTGATAGAGATCAATTAGATGCTGTGGGTAGTACTTTAGAGCCTCCAAGACTTTATCTCTACAATGCCGAAAATAAATTCCCCTTAATTGATACGTCAAGTGATCAGGCTTTAGCTGTAGCTGGTACTCCAAATTTATTTAGTTTTTACCCAAATTATGATGGAGTAATTCAAAAAACGAACGGGAAAGGGGTGCTTTATTCTGTGAAAATTACCGATCATATCAATGATATGGTAGTGAGAGATTCAACAAATGCTACACTTGGTTTAACACTGTCAACCAATATTCAGAATTGGAATATATCTGATGCAAAGGTTGCCAATGGTGAAGAAGAATTACCTATTACTTCTACGGTTACACCTTTGGGTACAATTTTGTATGGCGGTAATTTAGAGACTACCGATCCAAATTTTGATAAGCGTTTAAAATTAGAAATCATTTACACCAAGGCAAATTAATACGTTGTTCTAGTTATTTTTGTCATTATTTTGGATGTTGACATACCACTTATACATAATTTACGTTGTCTACACTAAATGGTTTAAGTCTATTGGCGCAATTATTTAATTTTGTAGCCTTAGGATTTGAACTCAAAATACTCAAATTAAAATTAATATGTGCGGAATTGTTGGTTACATAGGACATAGGGAAGCGTTTCCTATAATAATAAAAGGACTTCAGAGATTAGAATATCGTGGCTATGATAGTGCTGGTATTGCATTATATGATGGTAGTCAAATTAACCTTTCGAAAACGAAAGGTAAAGTAGAAGATTTAAAGAATAAGGCAAAAGAAATTTCTCAAGCTGGAAAAATAGGTATAGGTCATACACGTTGGGCAACACATGGTGTTCCTAATGATGTAAATTCGCACCCGCATTATTCCAATTCCGGAGATTTGGTCATCATACATAATGGTATCATAGAAAATTATGAGGCTATTAAACAAGAGTTGACCAAACGTGGGTATACCTTTCAATCGGATACTGATACTGAGGTACTTGTTAATTTAATAGAGGAGGTTAAAAAAACCGAAGATGTTAAATTAGGAAAAGCTGTACAAATAGCACTTAATCAAGTAGTGGGAGCATATGCTATTGCTGTATTTGATAAAAGAAAACCAGACGAAATAGTTGTAGCTAAATTGGGAAGTCCATTAGCAATAGGTATTGGTGAAGATGAATTTTTTATTGCTTCAGATGCTTCACCATTTATAGAATTTACTAATAATGCTGTTTATCTTGAAGATGAGGAAATGGCTATTATTAGACTTGGGAAAGAAATAAAACTTAGAAAAATTAAGGATGATGCCGTTGCCTATCCTAGAATTTTAGAACTTCAAATGAATCTCGAAGAAATAGAGAAAGGTGGTTATGATCACTTTATGCTAAAAGAGATTTATGAGCAGCCAAGAGCTATAAAGGATACATACAGAGGGCGTTTGTTAGCAGACCAAGGTCTGATTAGAATGGCGGGAATTGATCTTAATATGGAAAAATTCTTAAATGCTAATAGAATTATAATAGTTGCGTGTGGTACTTCTTGGCATGCTGGTTTAGTGGCGGAATATATATTTGAGGATTTAGCAAGAATTCCTGTTGAAGTGGAATATGCTTCAGAATTTAGGTATAGAAATCCGGTAATTACCGATAAGGATGTTCTAATTGCAATTTCACAATCTGGAGAAACTGCAGATACCCTAGCGGCCATTAAATTGGCGAAGGAACGTGGTGCTTTTGTATTCGGTGTATGTAATGTAGTAGGGTCCTCTATCGCAAGAGAGACAGATGCTGGTGCTTATACTCATGCCGGACCAGAGATAGGAGTTGCTTCTACCAAGGCTTTTACCACTCAAATTACGGTATTGACACTCATGGCCCTAAAGTTGGCAAAGGCTAAAGGCGTTTTTTCGGAGTCTAAATACCACGAATATTTAACTGAGTTGGAAACAATTCCTACAAAGGTTGAAAAATCCTTGGAATCAAATACATTGATCGAAATAATATCCGATGTTTATAAAGACTCAACTAATTGTCTTTATTTAGGAAGGGGATATAACTTTCCAGTGGCTTTAGAAGGTGCGTTAAAATTAAAGGAAATCAGTTACATTCATGCGGAGGGTTATCCAGCAGCTGAAATGAAACATGGTCCAATAGCCTTAATAGATGAGCATATGCCAGTTTTTGTAATTGCGACCAAAAAAGGTCACTATGAAAAGGTGGTTAGTAATATCCAGGAAATAAAATCTAGAAAAGGTAAAATAATAGCTATTGTTACTGAAGGTGACGAGCAGGTAAAAGAGTTGGCGGATCATGTAATTGAAGTGCCAGAAACTTTAGAGAGCTTAACACCATTATTGACTACGATACCTTTGCAATTGCTTTCGTATCATATTGCAGTAATGAGAGGTTGTAATGTTGATCAACCAAGAAACCTTGCCAAATCTGTAACGGTGGAATAAAAGAGAATTATAATAATTTAAAAAAGGGGTGTGATTGCGATCACACCCCTTTTTTTGTTCAGTCAAATAGTAAATTTGGTAGATTAAGTTGATTTTTAGTTGATTGCAAAAGAAAAGTTAATTGCGTTTTTACTAGTAAAACAGCTATATAATTATTAAAATAATACTATGCATGCATAATTTTTTTCAAATTACTATTATTGGTATAAAATAATCTGTATCTTAACCCACAACTAATTTTAAACTATAATTAAGAATGAGAGCAATACTACTTTTAGCATTGATGATTATGGGAACCTTTACGTATTCCCAAACCAATATCAGTGGTAATGTTGTTGACCAGGACAACGTGCCTATCCCCGGGGCCAATATTGTTATTGTTGGCAAAACCATTGGGACTGTAACAGATTTTGATGGTAATTTTAATTTGGCTACATCAGAAGTGCCACCTTTCAAAATAGAAATATCAAGTATTGGTTATACGAGTAGTACAGAAGATATTACTAGTGCGAACCAAACTATTACCGTTGTTTTAAATGAATCTCAAACCTTTTTGGATGAGGTAGTCATATCTGCTTCAAGGACTCCTGAGCGTATTTTTGAATCTCCGGTAACCGTTGAGAGAATTGGTATTTCGGAAATAAAGAATACCACGGCTGCCGATTTTTATGGTGGTCTTGAAAATCTTAAAGGTGTAGACGTTAACACAAACAGTTTAACATTTAAATCGGTTAACACCAGGGGTTTCGCATCTTTTGCCAATACACGTTTTATGCAACTTGTAGATGGTATGGACAACTCTACACCTGCATTGAATTTCCCTATTGGTAATTTAGTTGGTCTTATAGAGCCAGATGTGTTAAGTGTTGAATTGTTGCCTGGGGCATCATCTGCACTATATGGGGCGAATGCATTTAATGGAATTTTGTTTATGCGAAGTAAAAGCCCTTTTGACTATGAAGGTATCAGTGTATCTATTAAACAAGGTATTACTTCTCAACAGGCTTCTGGAGATAATTCTTATACTGATTTTGGTATTAGGGCTGCACATAAGTTCAGCGATAAGTTTGCGGCTAAGGTTAATTTTGGTTACTTAAAAGGTACGGACTGGGCTGCCAATAATACAGATGATAGAAACACAGTTGGTGGTACGCGTGATAACCTAAACTATGACGGTATTAACGTTTATGGTGATGAGGTTGCTACCAATATTAAAGAGGTTGCACTTACGCTTGAGGGCTTAGGTGTTTTGCCTTCTGGGGCAAATGCTTTGGTGCCTTCTGAAATTGTTAGTAGAACCGGGTATAATGAAAGTGATCTTACCAATTACAATGCAGAAAGTATTAAAGCGGATTGGGGCTTGTATTATAGACCCATTGAAGATAATAGTTTAGAAATTTCTTATGTAGGTAAAGTGGGTACAGGTAATACTATTTATCAAGGTACTAATAGATATAATATTGCTGGTTTCTTTCAAGAACAACATAAATTGGAAATCAAAAATGATAACTTTTTTGTAAGGGGTTATGTAGTTGGTGATAAAGCTGGTGATTCTTATGATATGGTTTTTACCGGAATTAATATTAACAGAGCATGGAAAGATGATAATACATGGTTTGGTGAATATACGGGTGCATATGTACAGGCAACATTGGCAGGTGCTACTGATCAGCAGGCACATGCTGCTGCAAGGGCACAAGCTGAATCTGGTAGACTATTGCCAGGTACGCCAGAGTTCGAAGCTGCATTTAATAGGGTAATAAAGGATCCGGATTTAAGTGTAGGGTCACAATTCTATGATCAATCTAAATACTACCATGCTGACGCTAATTATAACTTTAGTCATTTAATTGATTGGGCGGAAATACAAGTTGGTGGTTCTTTTAGAGAATATAGTTTAAATTCTTTAGGTACTATTTATACAGATTCAGAGGAAGACGGACCTATTGATTATTCAGAATTCGGAATTTATTCACAGGTTCAAAAGACTTTGCCTATGGCAGGAGAAAAAAGTTTAAAACTAACGGGGTCTATCAGGTATGATAAATCTGAGTTTTTTGATGGTTTTTATTCTCCAAGATTGTCTGCAGGTTATACATTGAACAGAAATCATAATATAAGAGCGTCTGCTCAAACAGGATTTAGAAATCCTACTACTCAGGATCTGTTTATTGGTTTGGATGCCGGTAGAGCAATTTTAGTTGGTTCTGCACCTGATAATTTAGAGCAATATTCAAGAGATTTTGATGTTAGTGCAACAGGTCAGTTGTTAGGTCAACCTTCGTCGGTTACACAAACTGGTGCAGCTGCATATAATAATTCTTACTCCGCAGCTTCTGCCACGGCTTTGGCTGAGACAGGTGACCCTTCGGTTCTTGAAGTTGCAAATCCAGATTTAGTGAAGCCAGAAAAAGTAACTTCTTTTGAAATCGGGTATAGAGGTAAGGTCGATAAATTAGTTATTGATTTTAGTACCTACTATAACAGCTATCAAGATTTCATCTCTCAAGAGGTAGTTGTTGCTCCTTACTATGGAGAAGTTGGTGATGGCGGACTTTCAGTTGCGGCAATAGCTAATGGAGATTTCCAGGCATATAGTACATACACCAATACTGATGCTAATGTTAATTCTTATGGAGCATCTATTGGTCTTGATGTTAAGGTGTTGGGTAATTTTGATTTAGGTGGTAGTTATACATTTACAAAACTGGATTTTGATCGTGAAGCCAATCCAGATGTAATGCTGAACTTCAATACTCCAGAGCACAAGTTCAAAGCTTCTTTTGGTAATAAGGAACTTTTTGAAAATTTCGGGTTTAATGTGTCCTATAGGTTTAGCGATGATTATTTCTGGGAAGCTACTTTTGGAAATGGTGTAATCCCTGAATTTCATGTAGTTGATGCGCAAATTAACTATGAAGTTCCAAGTATAAAATCTTCTTTCAAATTAGGGGGTACAAACCTAACGGGTAAAGAATATAACACTGCGTTCGGTACGGGTCTTATTGGGTCTATGTACTATGTTTCTTGGACAATTAACAACTAATTAAAATCAAAAGTTGAAATGAAAAACTTAAAATATTTATATATTTCTTTAGGTGTCTTGGCTTTTACGGCTTGTAACGACCCAGAAGATGTTGATTTAGAACCAGAGGTCATTGTAGAGGAATTGCCTGCGTTAACTGCTGGTTCTGCAGATTTCTCTAATTATGTTTCATTAGGTAACTCTTTAACGGCAGGTTTTACAGATGGAGCTTTATTTCAAGCTAGTCAGACATTGTCTATGCCCAATCTGTTATCGCAAAAATTTAGCCTTGCAGGTGGAGGTAGTTTTAGTCAACCTTTAACCAATGATAATATTGGTGGTCTTGCACTTGCGGGTACTAGAATACAAGATCCTAGACTAGTATTTGGTGGAGCGGGTCCCGTTTCTTTAGAATCTTTAATTGGGGATGTAACCGTTACCACGGATATTGCTTTAAATAACCCAACAGGACCTTTTAATAACCTAGGGGTGCCTGGTGCAAAAAGTTTTCATTTGTTAGCACCGGGATATGGTAATATAGCTAACGTACAATTAGGTCTTGCTAATCCTTATTTTGTAAGAATGACCGGCGCCACGCCAGATATTAGCGTTTTAGAAATGGCAGTTGGTCAGTCCCCTAGTTTTTTCTCTTTATGGATAGGTAATAATGATGTATTAGGATATGCCACTACAGGAGGTGACGGAACAGATCCTATTACACCTATTTCCGGTGCGCCAGGTCAAGGTTTTGATGGTAGTTATGGAGCTTTGATCGCAACGTTAACTGCAGGTGGTGCTCAAGGGGTCGTTGCCAACATTCCTAATGTTACAGATGTGCCTCATTTTACAACAGTGCCACATAACCCATTAGATCCTACCAATCCAGATTTTGGAGATCAAATTGCTACTTTAAATGGCATTTTTGGGCAATTGAATCAAGTGTATGCTTTCTTGGGTGTGCCAGAGCGCTCCATAGAATTTTCCACAACCGCGGCAAGTGAAGTCGTAATAAGAGATGAAACTTTGACCGATTTGTCAGCTCAAATAGCTGGTGTACTTAGTGCAAGTCCTACATTTCCGGCTTTTGTACAATCTTTTGGACTGCCGGTAGAAGCTGCGCCTTTAGTGGCGGGGTTATTGGGTAGTACTTATGGGCAAACCAGAGAAGCAACTGCAGATGATTTGTTCGTATTACCAAGCTCTTCTATTATAGGAACGATAAATACAGAATCCGTTGCTGCTCTTATGGCTGCAGGTTTACCACAGACATTGGCAGGTCAGTTTTCAGTGGAAGGTATTTCATTGCCTTTAGAAGATAAATGGGTGTTGATTCCTAGTGAGCAAGAAGAAATTGCCGTGGCTACAGCGGCTTTCAATCAAATTATAGAAGCTACGGCTAATCAAGCAGGTTTAGCTCTGGTTGATGCAAATGGACTATTGAACCAATTGGCGAATGGAGGTATAACAAGTGGTGATTTTACATTAACCTCAAATTTGGTAACTGGTAGCGCATTCTCTTTAGATGGTATACATCCAACTGCAAGAGGATATGCATTGTTGGCTAATGAATTCATGAAGGCAATAGATGCAACGTATGGTTCTAATTTTGAAGAATCCGGTAATTTGTTGAACGTAGGGGATTATCCTACGAATTACCCGGCAACACTACAATAATTGTGTGTAAAATATGAATTTAGGAAAGGTGCTTTTAGGGCACCTTTTTACTTTTGTAAAAAAGAAAAAAAACAGTTTTTCTTTAAAATTGAAAACTATATCTTTGCAGCCTGAAAATGAGAGCATATTTTTCAGGTTTTATTAAACGTAATATATAAACATATAAGTAATGTCAAAAGTTACAGGTAAAGTTTCGCAAATCATTGGCCCCGTAGTTGATGTAGAATTTCAATCAGGTGCAGATCTTCCTAAAATCTATGATTCTTTGGAAATTGTCAATAAGGACAAATCAAAATTGGTTTTGGAAGTTCAATCTCATGTTGGCGAGAATACGGTAAGAACTATTTCTATGGATTCTACCGATGGTCTTAGTAGAGGGGTTGAAGTAGTGGCTACAGGTAGTGCGATTCAAATGCCGGTAGGTGATGACGTATATGGTCGTTTGTTCAATGTAATCGGAGATGCTATCGATGGTCTTGGTAATTTGCCTAAAGCAGGTGAAGCCGGACTTCCAATACATAGAGAAGCTCCAAAATTCGAAGATCTTTCTACATCTACGGAAGTTTTGTTCACTGGTATTAAGGTTATCGATTTGATCGAACCTTATGCAAAAGGTGGTAAAATTGGATTATTTGGCGGTGCCGGAGTAGGTAAAACGGTATTGATCCAAGAATTGATCAACAACATTGCTAAAGGTCATGGTGGTCTTTCGGTATTCGCAGGAGTAGGAGAAAGAACTCGTGAAGGAAATGATTTGCTTCGTGAGATGTTGGAATCTGGTATTATTAAGTATGGTGATGATTTCATGCACTCTATGGAAGATGGTGGATGGGATTTGACGAAAGTTGATAAAGAAGCTATGAAAGGTTCAAAAGCGACATTCGTTTTTGGTCAAATGAACGAGCCACCTGGAGCACGTGCTAGAGTTGCACTTTCAGGGTTGACAATTGCTGAATATTTCCGTGATGGAGCAGGTGATGGTCAAGGGAAAGATGTACTTTTCTTCGTAGATAACATTTTCCGTTTTACGCAAGCAGGTTCTGAGGTATCGGCGTTATTAGGTCGTATGCCATCTGCGGTAGGTTACCAACCTACGTTGGCTACGGAAATGGGTGCTATGCAAGAGCGTATTACGTCAACTAAAAGAGGTTCTATTACTTCGGTACAAGCGGTTTACGTACCTGCGGATGATTTAACGGATCCAGCACCGGCAACAACTTTTGCTCACTTAGATGCAACAACTGTATTGTCACGTAAAATTGCCGAGCTTGGTATTTACCCTGCGGTAGATCCTTTAGATTCGACTTCAAGAATTCTTACAGCTGAAATTTTAGGGAAAGAGCATTACGCATGTGCGCAAAGAGTAAAAGAGCTTTTACAGCGTTATAAAGAACTACAGGATATTATCGCCATTTTAGGTATGGAAGAATTATCTGAAGAAGATAAGTCTGCGGTAGGTAGAGCAAGACGTGTACAACGTTTCTTATCTCAACCATTCCACGTAGCAGAGCAGTTTACAGGTATACCGGGTGTTTTAGTTGATATCAAAGAGACTATCAAAGGATTTAATATGATTATGGATGGTGAATTAGATCACTTGCCAGAATCAGCTTTTAACCTTAAAGGTACTATCGAAGAAGCGATTGAGGCTGGTGAAAAAATGTTGACCGAAGCGTAATTAAGTTCAGAGTTTAGAGTTCAGAATTGAAACTCATAGCTCATAACTCATAAGTAAAAGAGATATGTATTTAGAAATTGTATCACCAGAAGCAACCTTATTTGCTGGCGAAGTAACATCAGTTACAGTACCTGGTATAAATGGTGAGTTTCAGATGTTAAAAGATCACGCTCCAATTGTTTCTTTATTACAAGAGGGAAAGGTGAAAGTTGCGGGCAATATAACTCTGGATAAAGAGTATGCGTCTAAGTTCACTAAAGATCCTGCCGGGAATACGGTCTTAGAAATTTCTAGTGGTACTATTGAACTTAAGAATAATAAAGTAATTGTACTAGCGGATTAATTAGTACATTTTATTATAAATTATAAAGGCTACACTTAAAAGTGTAGCCTTTTTTTATTCCTTTTCGTAAGCAAGAATATCGGCAGGTTGGCAGTCTAATGCCTTACAAATAGCATCCAGTGTAGAAAAGCGTATGGCTTTTGCTTTACCTGATTTAAGTATGGATAGGTTAGCTTCGGTAATACCAATCATTTCAGCCAGTTCTTTGCTTTTTAAATTACGGTCTGTTAATACGGTATTTAAGTTAACGACGATACTCATAGTTATATGGTTAGGTCGTTTTCTGATTGTACGGTATACCCTTTCTGAAATACATAGGTTAAAAACAGGGAAATCATTCCAAATATAATCAGGAGAATAAGATTGTGGATATTGCCAAAGTTATTATGATGCATTATTGGAAATTGAATAAGAAAGTATAAAATAGGACCAATTATTAAATTTAAAATGGTTAAGAATTTTAGATTTTGAATAATGCCTTTGTTAAATATGATCCTCTTTTCCAATGCTTTAAATATGTTAGAAAGCAGGTAAAGAAGTAAAATACCAAAAATTAAAGTTAGGGAAATGGTTAGGATGTCGCTAAACTGATAATCACCTTGTATAGAGCTTCCTATTAAGGGAACTTTCATATCAAATCTACCGTCTTTAATTGTAAATCTATCGGTAATAAAAGCAAATTCCATATAGGTTAGAAAAGCTAAGAGTACAATTGAAATACTTCTAAAAATGTAATAGAAGAAGGTGGAAAGTGATTTTGGACCGAATATTTTCATACTTATAAAAGTATTGTTTAACGATAACAAATATATAAAAATTATCGAAAAACAATAATAAAAATAAAATTTATTGGATTATGATGTCTTCAAAGAAATCAATTCCCAGTCTTGACCTAAAGAATGATAAGTGCAAATTTTCTCAAAACCAACGTTGTAATGTGCACCTAATGACCTGCTGTTTGTAGCATCAACTTCGGTAATTATGGCATCATATTTTGGGTAAGAAGCTTTTTTCATGGCGTTATAGAGTTCACGGAAAATACCCATTTTTCTATGGGTCTTGGCAACACAGATTTGCCCCATGGTAATAAAATTTTGAATGTTTACATTTTCTAGTTCAGTAAACATTGGTCTTAAAACTGAAATTTCATCTTTAAAATCATCAGTCATTGAAAGTGCGTAACCTACTACTTTATCACCATCTTTTGCGATAATATGGGGGCAGGCGTTGTTCATTCTAGTTAGCACATCTAAATTGTGATGTACGGTTACAAATCCTTCTTGTTGCATTTCTAGATCGGAAACAGCTGATTTTAAGTTCATCTGTTGTAAAGAAAGAATTTGTATTAATTCTTCTTTGGTTGTGGCGGTGGTATATATTAAGCTCATTTATTCAACTTTTAGCCAAGCTTGGCGGGCTTTTAATACTTTTTTAGAAGGAGCTTTGTCATTTTTCTCCACTAAGTTGATGGCATAGTTTGGTTCAGAGGTTAAAATGACCTCAGTTTTTCTTTCCATACCATCTCTTAAAAAAGTTATTGAAAGAGTGTCTTCTGGTTTGAATCCTTCATTGATAAACGTATTAAATTGAATTCCATTAGGGAATGATTCTCCATTTATTGAAGTAATGATATCGTCTTTATCTAATCCGGCAAGGTAAGCCGGACTCCCAATTTTGGTATTGCTTCCAATTTTACCGTTTATATCATCTGTTATAGATACAGCGGCACCAAAATAGGCTATTTCTGCATTTTGAGACATACTTATGCCAACTGTTTTAAATAGTTCGTTATACTGCGGCATTTCGCTTTTATAAACAAAACTATTAAAGAAGTTATTACCGAATGTTTTACCAGCGTACGTGTTCAATAGTTCGTTCAAATTTTCAATGGTATAAGGTTTTTCGGTTTTACCGTAGGTTGACCAAGCCAGCTTCATAAAATCATCTAAATTAAGACCTTCAGTGCGCAGTTGTAAGTCTAAAGCTAACCCAAGAACACTGCCGTAAGAGTAATATGAAATAAAGGTATTTTCTCTATTAACTGGGTCTACGGAAGTTGCCGCATCTACAAAAGGAGCTTGGTAACTCATTTCTATAGGGTTATAGAATTGTCTTGCAGGTGAATTCCATACATAGTTAAAAGTACCTGTTAATCCTTCTACATATTTTTCAGGTGTAATTAAACCTGCCCTGCATAAAATAAGGTTGGTATAATAACTTGTAAAGCCCTCTGCAAACCATAATTCACCACTCATGTTTGCTTCTTCAAAATTAAACGGTTCCAAAGATTTTGGTCTAATACGTTCCACATTCCAGCTATGAAAAAACTCATGTGAAACGGTCCCTATATTTCTATCCATACCACCATTTGATAATGTTCTGGTGCTGGTCAAAATTGTAGAATTTCTATGCTCCATGCCATCACCGGAAGCATTTGGTACATAGCAAGCAATAAAAGTATAAGAACCATAATCAAATGCGGGTAGCTCTCCGAATATTTCTTTTTCGGCAAGAACCACTTTTTTTACTTTCTCAAAATATGTGGATGCTTCTTCTTCGGTACATGGATCATGTAACGCTAATTTTATGGTTTGCCCGTCTACATTGAATTCCCTTAGTTTGTGATTGCTTAATTCGGTTGGGCTATCCATAAAATATTGCAGATTTGGAGCGCTATAGGTGTTGTTTTTTATTAAAGGTAATTGTGTAGCTATCTTCCAATTTAAATCATCTCTGGTTTTAAAATCTACAGTGATTTTTCTTGTGCTTAGGGATGGGGCGTACATAAAGGTTGCCGGTATATTCAAATGGGCGTGTGTATCATCAATTTGAGAATACGTTCCGTCCGCTCTATTGGCATAAAGTGTATAGGTGATTTTTACAGTGCCATCATGTTTAGGAACAAGCCATTCATATGGGTTGTTTTTTGAAATGGGTAGTGCATCGCCCTTACTGTCAAATGCCTTTAAGTTATATACGTTTTTAGCGAATTCATGAAGTGCATACCTACCTGGTGATGTGCGGCTCATCCTAAGTGATAAAGTGTCTTCAACTATTTCGTTGAAGGTTGCTGAAATATCGGCTTCGTGATGTACCGCATTATCAAATGATATTACATAGGTACTAGATTGTGCGGTAATACTTGAAATATGTAATCCTAAAAAAAGTAAAAGGGTGAGATAGCGCATATCTTAGATTTTTAGCTAAGATAATGAAGCTGGTAAATGAATGTTGGAAAAATGGATTCTAAAATGAAAATATGGGGTGATAAGTAGGTGGGACTTATACAATTCCGTTTTTTTCGAATTTTTCTATAATGTTATCTTTAATACCTTTTAAATGAAATTCTGTAATTGGTTTGGTTACAAAATCCGATACCAATGACTTTTTCTTTAAACGTTCAATATCATCTCTATATGCAGAAGAAGTAAGCACAAATACCATACAATTATCTGTAGTTGCAATAGATTCTAATTTATCCATAAACTCCCAGCCGTTCATTATCGGCATATTTAAATCAAGAAAAATAATGTAATTATGGGATTTCGAATAGGAATTGCTGAGATGTTCTATTGCAGGCTTTCCATTTGAGAAATTTATTATTTCACCCTGTAGTTCGGCATGATCAATTCCTTTTTCCAGTAAAAATGTAAAAATGGGATCGTCCTCAATTATTATAAGTTTATAATTCATTTATTTTCGTCTAAATCGATGGCATTAATGGTATTGTCTACAATATCTTTAATAACATTGTCAATTTCATCTGCCGATGTAATTATATAATTGAGAATTTGCTCTCTTTCTTCAAGCTTTAATTTTTCTTTATCGTCTCTTAATAAGTCTACCAAGCCCATTAATCTTGCTACTGGAGCTCTAACGATATGTGATTGGGTCCATGCAATTTTTTTCAATTGGGCATTTTGTTCCTCAATGGCATTTAGATGTTGAACCTTGGTGGTAACATCTTTAGAATTTACCACAATTCCTTTTAATGATGGCTCGTCTATTTTGTTGGTAACAATAGTTTCTAACCAGATCCAGTGTCCGTCCCCATGTTTAAATCTAAATGGCTTAATGGCTACCTGGTTAACTTTTAGAATTTTAATAAACTCATTAAACACTATATTGTAATCATCTGGGTGCACATAATCGAATGCATTAGTACCCATAAATTGTTCTGGCGTAATATTCAAGATTTTTGTGGAAGTAGGACTTGCATATGTGAAGTTGGCATTTTCATCCATAATACAGATCATATCGCTGCCTTCTTGCACTAAGGTTTTATATCTGCGTTCACTTTGCTCTAGTTGTTCTTTTGCAATTCTGGTGTCATTAATATCTCTAGAGGTTATAATAACCCCTTGAATTGAAGGTTCGTGTATTTGGTTGGATACATTGGCAACAAACCATCGCCATTCACCCAGTTTATTTTTAAATCTAAACGGTTCTATCTTTATAGAACCATTTTGGGTTATTTTGTTGAACTGTGTTTTTACACGCTCTAAATCATCTGGATGTATGTAATCGAAAGCGTTTTGTCCTTCAAATTCTTCTGGACTAATTTGGATAACCCTGGTAGAACTTGGACTTACATATTTGAAATTACCTTCGGCATCTAGTATAGTTATGATATCACTACTCTCTTGTACCAAAGTCTTAAATCTACGTTCGCTATTTTCTAATTGAAGTTCCGCTTTTTTCTTTTCGGTATTATCTCTGGCTATGCAATAATATACACGATCTTTTTCATCCCAGTTAGAGGACCAAAGCATAGGTACGGCATGACCATCTCTATGAACGTATCTATTTTCAAAATTGACTACTTTATTTCCGGACAAAACAAATTCGGCATTTTCTTCTGTTGAAATTATATCTTCTTCGTGTATCAGTTCATTATATCTAGTACCAATAATATCTTTTGGTGCATACCCCCATATATCTTCTACAGCTCTGTTAATACTTAAAAAGTATCCTTCCTCATCAAGGGTGCATATGATATCTAAAGAAGTGTCCATTATTTTTTGCATCTCCTCTTTTGCACTTAATAAAACTTGCTGAGATAAGATTTCTGAGGTAATGTCTTTTGAGAAACAGGTAACCCCTATTTTTTCCCCCTCTTTGTTATACATTAAATCAAAGGAGGTTAATCCATATGTCGTCCAAAATTTACTGGGGTCTTGTATTTTCTGTTTGACCGAAAAACTACCAGTTTTAATTGCCTTGGTATAATAAGATTTCCATTTTTCCGTAATACTACTAGGTACGCTTGTAGAAAAAACAGAGTCTCCTTCATTGAAAGGTTCACCTTGGATTTTTTTAACCAGTTCGTGAAATGCGGTATTGGCTGTAATTAGTTTAAAATCCAAATCTATAGACCACATAAGGTCCCTAGTGCTATTGATCATAGCCTCTTGGTTGTTCTTGACCCTACGAAGCTCGGTTGTAAAGCTTTTTTTCTCTGTTATATCTTGTAAAGTACCGTACATAACTAACGGTTCTTTAGCTTTGTTCCATTTTAATACTTTACCTTTTTCAAGTATCCATTTAAATTCCCCATTTTTTTGTAGGAATCTGTATTGTACGCTACAATCTTTAGATGGGTATTGTAAGCATTGAAGCATTTTTTTCTCAACTTCAGCTACATCCTCAGGGTTAATTAGTTTAAACCAGTCATCGGTTGTAAAATTTTTTACTGTATTGGGATCTATGCCTAAAATGTCAATGCCTTGTGGATTTAAAGTAAAGGTATCGTTTGCGAAATTACGTTCCCAAAACCCTATGCCGGTGGCAGAAACAATGTTATCTAAAAGTCGACCCTTTTTCTCAAGTTCAATTTTTTGGTCTTGTTCAATTTTTTTCGCTTTTCGTAATTCTAAAAGATGAACCACTTGTTTGGCCAATGTTTGTAGTCCGTCTATTTGAGTTTCATTAAGTTGCCTTGATTCATAATCGATAACACATAATGTACCAAGTCGGTGTCCATCGGCTGTGGTTAATGAGGCACCGGCATAAAAACCTACATTGGGGTCTTCTGTAACAAGTTTATTGTCTTGAAATCGTTTGTCTGCATGAGTGTCCTCTACTACTAGTACATCTAAATCGTCGGTAATAACATGCTTGCAAAAAGATTCTTTTAAAGGAGTACCATTACCTTCAAATCCGAAGTGCGATTTAAAAAACTGCCTTTTATCATCAACTAATGAAATTAAGCTTACAGGGGTATTACAAATAGAAGCGGCTAAAGATGTAATTTCGTCATAGATAGCTTCTGGATTAGTATCCATAACATCAAAAGAAATCAATGCTTTTAATCTATTAGTATTTAAAATATTTCTCCCTTTCATGGTTATCTTTGTAAGAAGATAGTTACTTATTCTAATATTCTAAAATAATAGTAAGAAATTTCTTTAAAAAAAGAGGCAAAAATAGTATTTAAGTTTGTTTATCAATGCATTTAATTGATTTTTTCTTCAATACACCTAAATTTTATGATTATCTAAGTGATTATCTATCAGGTTGATAAATGAATATTTGCAACGTTTTCAATCAAAACCTTAAAGGATTATCAGTGATATTGATAAGATGGTAGAAAAATTTCATGAAATTTTCAATTTGGTTATAATCCTTTCATAGAAAAGTTATTTTTGTGCTATGAGTCAACTGCCTAATAGATTAAAGCGCGTTTTAGAAACGCGTAAAAAAGAAGGTACTTTACGTACACTTAATACCACAGAAGGTCTAATTGATTTTTTATCCAATGATTATTTAGGTTTTGCTACTAACGAGACCTTATTTTCCAAAACTTTTCAATTATTATTGACTGAAAGTGTTGCCTCAAATGGTTCTGGCGGGTCAAGATTATTATCTGGAAATCACAAATTATTTACTAGGTTAGAATCTCAATTGGCCACCTTTTACAAATCTAATGCGGCATTGGTTTTTAATTCTGGGTATGATGCCAATATAGGGCTATTTAGTACTCTTCCCCAAAAAGGCGACCTGGTATTTTATGATGAGTATATACACGCTAGTATACGAGAAGGGTTGCGTTTAAGCAATGCTAAATCTTATAGTTTTTCACATAACGATCTTGCTGGTTTAAAAGAAAAAATAGTTTTGAATGTAGCTAGAAATGAACATGAAACATACACGGTTTTTATTGTAACGGAAAGCATTTTTTCCATGGACGGAGATTCTCCTGATTTGAAAGCCTTTGCTAAATATGCGAAATCAAATGAGTATTGTCTAATAGTGGATGAAGCTCATGCGGTTGGGGTATTGGGTAATAATGGAGAAGGAATGGTGCCATTGTTGAAATTGGAAAAAGATGTTTTTGCTAGAACGGTAACTTTTGGGAAAGGATTTGGTTGCCATGGTGCAGCAATACTTGGCTCTGAAGATTTGAAAGATTATCTAGTTAATTTTGCAAAATCATTTATATATACTACTGGCCTAACACCACATTCATTGGCTACAATTATAACTGCTCATGAATTTTTAGATGAACTTGGTAAAGCACCTAGAACATTACTATTTGAAAACATTGAGTACTTTAAAAAACAAGTAGCATCACATAAATTAGAAGCTTGTTTTTTGCCAAGTGATTCTGCTATTCAAGGTTGTATTATACCTGGTTCTAAAAACGCAAAAGAAGTAGCGAATAAGATGCTGGATAAAGGTTTTAATTTAAAAGCTGTTCTATCGCCAACGGTACCAGTAGGACAAGAACGGTTAAGAATTTGTTTACATAGTTATAATTCAAAGGAAGAGATTGGGCTTTTGGTAAAATTATTGGCTAGTTATATGTAATGGTCTATGGAGAATAAATTCTATCAATTGGCATCTTTTGAATATGTTGCCGATGTACAAATTGTTAAAGGTAAGCTAGAATCTGAGGGTATACCCGTTTTTCTTAGGGATGAGAACACCTTGAACTCAGATCCATTGATCAGTAATGCCATTGGTGGGGTAAAGTTGCAAGTATATTCTAAAGATAAAGAAAGGGCAATTGCTATCTATAATAGTATTAGAACGTACGCCTTGGATAATAATGGAAAACCCATTGTTTGTCCTAATTGCAAAGCCCAGAGATCAGAGCCATATTATAACAGTAAGGGTATATTTTATAAACTTTTTCCATTTTTCGAGAAAAGAAAATATAAGTGCCTAAATTGTAACATGATCACTAATTCAAAGTAAGAAAATATGCAAAAGATTTTTGTGACAGGAATTTCAACCGAGGTAGGTAAAACTATTGCATCAGCAATTTTTGTTGAAGCATTGAAAGCCGATTATTGGAAACCGGTACAGGCTGGAGATTTAGATAATACGGATACGGATAAGGTAAAACGTTTAATATCTAATGATAGGTCTAAGTTTCACCCAAGCAGTTATAATCTTAAATTGCCCATGAGTCCGCATGCTGCTGCCCAGATTGAAGGTGTCACTATAGATAGGTTTCACATTAACGAGCCAGAAACGGATAATAATTTGATCATAGAAGGGTCTGGTGGTATATTGGTGCCACTTAATGATGAAGATACCATGTTCGATATTATAATGCCAGATTATAAAGTGGTTGTGGTATCTAGAAATTATTTGGGCAGTATCAACCATTCTTTATTGACAATACAATGGTTGTTACATAAAGGATATGAAGTTTCGGTATTGTTCAGTGGAGAAGCAAATCCGCATACGGAGAATATCATACTACATAAAACCGGTGTGTCGTTAATTGGTAGAATAGACGAAGAAAAAGAATTCACAAAAGAGGTTATTAAAAAATATGCCGACAAATTTCAAGGAATATTACAAACCTTATAATCGCTGTAAAATAATGGCATTATCTACCGTTGCAAATAATGTATAATGTTGGGCAAGGTAGTTATCTATGTACTGGTTTTCCTCAACTTCTTTTTTATCTAAAATACGTTTACCTTTTCTAATGACAACGGTTTTTGGTTGTAGTTCTTCCATGATAAATTTTAATTCTTCAATAGACTTTTTTCTCGGATTTTTGAAAAAGGTAAAAAGTTCATCCCTACAAATATTACTAGGATGTGTAGAGGCGGTAGTTGGTGGTAAGGTGCCTAAGTTCCAATAACCAATATGATATTCAAAGAATAGTACGTTCTTGGTTTCAAGTTGATTTTCTAAAATGAATTGTGGGGCAGAAAAACCTTCACCATTGAAAATAGTGCCTTTTTCAATCTTATTATTTATAACATTTGCGTACTCCAGATAACTTTCGGCTGGAATCAATAGACCAATTACGGCTAAGTAAGCCGGTATTTTTGGTTTATGAACTGTAATAAGGTTGCTAACAACAACACCTACTAAAATTAAAAGCATTGGGTGTAGCTGAATTAGGTAATGGCCATTGATTCTTCCTCCTTTTGCAAAAGAAAATAATACACCTATAATGGTAATCAATAACAGCTGTATATTTCTATTCTTAAAGTCTAGATTTTTACTTTTATGGGCATAAAACAAAAATACAGCTGTAATAACGAAGATGGGTGCTAGTTTAAAAACAGAATAACGTCTAGCTTCCGTATATTCTAAAGGAGCAAGAATTACGGACTCCCACCAGGTATACGTTATATCGTTCAAAAAATATGGGGTTACCGTGGCCAGAATAATGGTTAGGGCTCCGGTACCAAATAAGACAACCTGTACAAAGCTTGTTTTTCTGTTAGTGAAATTGGACTCATAGCATAAGAAAAGTCCTAAGAACAGAATTGGGAAAGCCATGTTTAGCTTAACCATTACCGTTGCACCCACTAGTATACCAGATAAAAATATGGAAAAGCTAGAATTTTTTGAAAGCAAAAGATAGATAGACGGTACAAAGTAAGCCATACAAATATGTTCTGACATTACCCCTTGTAAGCTGCCAAATAGGCTTAGCAGAACAACGCAGATTATCCCTATGAATACAGACGCCTTTTTAGAGACTAGGGTCAATGCTATTTTATATGTAAAGAATGCGGTTATAGCTACTAAAACTACACCGGCAAAGCGTATGGCAACAAAACTTTTGCCAAATATGGATATGATAGCCGCAAAAAAAGCAAAAGTTAAAGGTGGTTTTAGGTCCCACAACTGGGTATAAGGTAAAAATCCGTCAACCCAAGATTGACCTAGAAGAATAAAGGTACTTTCGTCACGATCTACATAGTCTCTAAAGAAAAAGGGAAATCGAATAAATAGTGTAATTAATGAGAGTAATAAGAACACCGTAGTATCCTTCATTTGGGAAAAAGCTAAAAGTGCATTTCTGTTTCTTTCTAAGGGCATCTGATTATTGCAGTTTATTTCCCGATCTTTGCAAGATAGATAAAATGGCGAATTATAAATTCTATGACTGTAGAAAATCTATCCAATAGAGATAAAAAACATTTATGGCACCCGCTCATACAACATAAGTTGGGAAAACCCCAGCTGCCTATTGTAAAGGCTAAAGGAGCTGTCTTGTTCGATGAAGATGGAAATGAATATATAGATGCGATCGCTTCTTGGTATACGGTAATGTACGGCCACGCCAATGAACAGATTGTTTCTGCGATTACACAACAGATGCAAACCTTAGACTTTGTAATGTTTAGCGGATTAACGCATGAACCTGCAATTGAATTATCTGAAAAATTAATGGAAATATTGCCTAACAATCAGGCTAAGATTTTCTTTAACGATAATGGTTCAACGGCCGTAGAGGCAGCAATAAAAATGGCATTTCAATTTTTTCATAATAAAGGAGAGAAAAGAGATACATTAATTGCTTTTGAGGATGGATTTCATGGCGATACGTTTGGTGCAATGAGTGCATCGGGACTATCATCATATAACGGTCCGTTTGAAGATTTTTTGTTAAAAGTAGAACGTATTCCCGTTCCAACAGAAGACAATTTGGATGAGATTAAACAGCTGCTCTCTCAAATACTAAAGAAAAATAAATGCGCCGCTTTCGTATTTGAACCATTGGTACAAGGTGCGGCCGGCATGAAATTCCATTCGGCTAAAGGTTTAAATGAATTAATAGAAATCTGTCAAGAAGAACATATTTTATGTATTGCCGATGAAATAATGACCGGTTTCGGTAAAACGGGTAAAAATTTTGCCTCTGATTATTTGGAAAACAAGCCAGATATCATGTGTTTGAGCAAGGCTTTGACGGCGGGTATGTTCCCGTTAAGTATTACTAGTTGTTCTCAAGCGGTGTATAACGGATTTTTAAGTGATGAGGTACATAAAGGTTTTTTCCACGCTCATACGTTCAGTGCTCACCCATTAGGTTGCGCAGCAGCTTTGGCAGGTATTAAATTATTGAACTCTCCAGAAATTGTGAAGAAAAGGTCAGCTATTAATATGGCTCACAATACCTATGTACAAGAAATTAAATCACACCCAAAAGTTGCTGAAGTAAGGGTAATGGGTGTAATTTTGGCCATTGACTTAAATATAGAAACAGAACGTTACGGTAATTTAAGAGATAAGCTATATAGCTTCTTTTTAGAAAGAGGTGTTTTATTAAGACCTTTAGGGAATACCGTTTATGTATTGCCGCCCTATGTAATTAAAAAAGGAGAGCTTCAGAAGGTTTATGAGGTCATAACGGAAGCATTGAACACTTTTTAGAATAGACATTGAAAGAGAAAATATCAATAACGTCCATAGCTTCAATTTCACCTCTGGGGTCTAGTCTAGATGAAATTTGGGAAGCCTATCAAAATAACCAACATTATTTTTCACTTGAAAATATCAATGAAGCCAAAACCTGGGTTGCACCTTTAGCAACATCTGCACAGGTAATGGTAGCATCATTACGAGGGTCTGATAGTAAATATAAAAAGTTAGATAATAGTGTGTTATTTGCTATGGTAGCCTCTAGAATGGCTTTTGAACAATCTGGTTGGAGCAATATTTCTGATTTTGGAATCAATATGGGCTCATCAAGAGGGGCAACCAAGTTGTTTGAAGAATATCATTCTGAATTTTTAAATACAGGTATTTCATCTACACTCAGCTCACCAACAACCACGTTAGGTAACATATCTTCATGGGTGTCTCATGATTTAGGGGCTAAGGGACCGGACATTTCTCATTCCATTACCTGTTCAACAGGATTACATTCCGTGCTGAACGGGGTAGCTTGGTTAAATAGCGGAATGTCTAGAAGGTTTTTGGTAGGAGCTAGTGAAGCACCTTTGACCAATTTTACGATTGCCCAAATGAAGGCGTTAAAAATATACGCAAAAGCACCTACGTTAAACTCGAATTCGATAGACCATAACTCTGCGGTTACTGAGCGTAGCCAAAATTATCCTTGCCAAGCGTTAAACTTTGAAAAGGAATACAATAGTATGATTTTAGGCGAAGCGGCATCAGTTGCGTGTTTGGAAACTGGGATTGTTGACAATGCTCTGGCTGTTATTGAAGGAGTGGGGTTTGCAACGGAAATTTTAAAACATAATACATCAATTTCCGCAAATGCCGTTTGCTTTCAAAAATCTATGAAAAAGGCTTTGGATGGGATAAATTCTGCTGAGGTAGATGCCATTGTAATGCACGCACCAGGAACCATTAAAGGAGATTCATCAGAATATAATGCGATCAAAGAAGTATTTGGTGATGATATGCCGCAATTGACTACGAATAAATGGAAAATTGGTCATACGTTTGCCACATCGGGTATGTTAAATTTAGAATTGGCAATACTCATGTTACAGAATAATGAAATGGTCTCAATACCTTATTTGAATCAGAAAACGCATGAAAAAGACCTGAAAAAAGTGCTTGTAAATGCGGTTGGGTTTGGTGGTAATGCAGTAAGTATTTTGGTTTCTAAGAAAGAATAGAAGGTGTAAATCATTAATTTAAAAACCAACAATTATTTTTTCAATTTAAATTCAGTTATTTTTGAACCCTGGTAACAACCTAAGATTATATGAGCGAAGCAAGACATAATTGGTCAAAAGAAGAAATTTTAGAAATTTACAACAAGCCTTTAATGGAGCTACTTTACGAAGCTGCAACGGTGCATAGAAAAAATCATGACCCTAATACGGTACAGGTTTCTACATTACTTTCCATTAAAACTGGTGGTTGTCCAGAAGATTGCGGGTATTGCCCTCAGGCGGCGCGTTATCATACAGACATTGAAGGAAATGATTTAATGGCCGTATCTCAAGTAAAAGCTCAGGCGTTACGTGCAAAAGCATCTGGTAGTTCTAGGGTGTGCATGGGTGCCGCATGGAGAAATGTTAAGGATGGTCCTGAATTTGAACAAGTGTTAGAAATGGTAAGAACCATCAATAAGCTTGACATGGAGGTTTGCTGTACTTTGGGCATGATCACAGAAAATCAGGCAAAGCGTTTGGCAGAAGCTGGTTTGTACGCTTACAATCATAATTTAGATACATCAGAGGATTATTATAAAGATGTAATTTCCACACGTGCTTTTGAAGACCGTTTAGATACTATAGAAAATGTACGTAAGAGTAATGTAACCGTTTGCAGTGGTGGTATTATAGGAATGGGAGAGGCATTGAAAGATAGAGCAGGCATGTTGGTGGCGTTGACATCATTAAATCCACAGCCAGAATCAGTTCCAATTAATGCATTGGTTGCCGTAGAAGGAACGCCAATGGAAGATATTGAGCCCGTTTCTATTTGGGATATGATACGAATGGTGGCTACAACCAGAATAGTTATGCCAGAGACTCAGGTTCGTTTATCCGCAGGTAGAACAGAGATGAGTAGAGAAGGGCAGGCAATGTGTTTCTTTGCCGGAGCAAACTCTATTTTTGCGGGAGATAAGTTGTTGACTACTCCTAACCCAGATGTAAACGAGGATATGGAAATGTTCAAAATGTTAGGCTTAAACCCACAAAAGCCGTTTACAAAAGTATCACAGCCAAAAACTGTTGAAGCAAAGGATTCTCAATTAAAACCAATGGGCGAAAAACCGAAATGGTCAAGACCAGGTCATTCAATTGAGCGTAATGAAAATGCCAAGCAAAAGGCTAAAATTGTTGAATAATACTACATTAATACATTTTTAAGAAAATATTTTCTTAACGTTAATTACCTTTGGCATCCCTAAAAAAACCAAGAGTAATTGAAGTTAGCAGACATTCCTAGGGTAAAAAATATTACTAAGGACGACTTTATAGAAAACTACTTTAAGCCTCAAAAGCCTGTTGTGTTAGAGCAGGCTATTGCAGACTGGCCAGCCTTTACAAAATGGAATTTAGATTACATGAAAGAGGTTGCAGGGGATATTACTGTGCCCTTATATGATAATAGACCGGTTCAGCATAAAGACGGTTTTAACGAGCCACATGCTAAAATGAAAATGGCGGACTATGTTGATCTTTTAAAAAAAGAGCCAACCAAATACAGAATTTTTCTTTGGAATATTTTAAAGGAAGTACCTGCCTTACAGAAAGACTATGCCTTTCCGGATTTTGGGTTAAGGCTTTTAAAAGGGCTGCCAATGTTGTTTTTTGGCGGAAGAGATTCATACACCTTTATGCATTATGATATTGATTTAGCGAATATTTTTCATTTTCATTTTGATGGAGAGAAAGAAGTAGTGTTGTTCCCTCAATCTGAAACAAAAAAGCTTTATAAAGTACCACATTCTTTAATAACACATGAAAGCATTGATTTCTCAAATCCTGATTATCAAAAGTGGCCTGCACTAAGACATGCTAACGGTTTTAAAACAACATTAAAACATGGAGAAGTACTGTATATGCCAGAAGGGTTTTGGCATTATATGAAGTATATAACCCCGGGTTTTTCTATGAGTTTGCGTGCTTTGGCACGTAATCCCAAAAATTTAGGTAAGGCATTTTACAACATTTTGATAATGCGCCATTATGATGTATTAATGCGAAAACTCAAAGGTCAAGATTGGATAGATGCCAAGAATATCAGGGCGATTACTGACACCAATAAAAATGTTGAGGCATTAGATGAAAACTAAAGGTTCTTAGGGAATTAACTCTTGCAGTTTTTCATAGACCAAGTGACTTTCCCAGCCTCTGTATAGGAGGTAATCTGCTAATTTTTTTCTTCTTTTCTGGGTATTTGTTTCAGTAATTTGATCTAGTCTTTTTTTAGCGAGATGATCTAGGGTGGTTGAGTATGCTTCGGGTTCGATCTCTTTTAAAGCTGTAGTTATATTATATTTAGAAATATTTCTAAACTTGAGTTCACGTACAATTCTATTTTTGCCCCATTTTTTAATATTGAATTTGCCACGAGCAAAACTTTTGGCAAAGCGCTCTTCATTTAAAAACCTGTCTTCAATAAGTTGGGCTATAATGGTATCTATAGCTATCGGTATCATACCCATATCCTTTAATTTAGAAACCACCTCTTTGTGGCAACGATCTTGGTAGGCACAGTAGCTTTCTATTTTCTTAGTGGCTTCTTGAACGGTGTAGTTTTTTGATTGTAGGTTCAATGGTGATATTTAAATAAAATTTAAAATTAGGAAGATACTTAGGCAAAGATATAACCAAAAGCAAAACTGAGTAAAAATATTAAAATGCCAATAGCTATTCCTACTCCAACTGTTATTAGTAAAAATAAAATAACCTTTAATATTGATTGACCAATGGTAAGTTTGTATAGTCTTCCATAAACATAAGTATAATATAATATCAATAGAGGGTATATTAATAGAAACAAGCTAGGGTGAATCCAAATGGCTATAAAAAATATTAGAGAAGTAGTTAACATACTAAAACCTTGAATGTAGCAATTGGCTACAATATGTTCTGCATAATTGTATGGCTTTCTGTATACTAAAAATGCTATCAATGTGTATATTGGAAGTAAAAGGATAACCATTAAGTTAAAGTACTTAAGTGTAAACTTTGAGCTTTCAGCTGATTTGGCCAACTGTTCTGCCTTAAATTCTGGATCTGCAAATGGTCCGCCCAGTGTTTCTGCATACCAATTAATTTGAGATTCATTAAAATCATTCATTACTGAAATGTATTCTTCATCAAAAGAATTAAATACAAACAAGTTAATAGCCATGCCTATAGTTAAAAATGCAAAAGGATTTAAGAATTTTTTACGTGTGCCGCTATAATATTCCCTAAGAAGCACTCCAGGTCTTAAAATCAAGTATTTAATGGTGACAAGGTACTTATTGTCCCACCCAATATAATTTTGAAAAGCGTCTTCTAGAATACGTTTAATCGTTATTCTTTCAGAGACTATTTTAGCACCACATTGGTTACAGTAAAATGATTGATGAACTAGAGCGGAAGAGCAATTTTTGCAGGACATTTGTAATGGTTGGTTAGGAATTTAATTGTTAAAATACATAAAAACCCAAAAACAAAAAAAGCGACTCTGTTTAGAGTCGCTTTTAGTTGTATAAAGTCTTATTGGCTTAATATATTGTTTTACCGTCTTTATTTTTAAAACGGTATTCTAGATACGTATACGCATCGCGCGGTTGAATTTTAATCCATTTCTTATATTCCAAGAACCATTTTGTTCTCATTGATGGAAAACCTTTAGTAATATAGGCTGCTATAAAAGGGTGTATATTTAAAGTTATACTGCTATCCTTTTTAGGTCCTTTAAGAAGTTTTTCAAGGTCCGCTGTAATTTTATCTATTAAAACAATAGGTGCTTCCACCTGTTTCCCAGAATTATTTGGGTCCTCTTCAGTTGTTTTAATATTCATTTCAGGTCGTACCCTTTGTCGGGTAATCTGAATTAAACCAAATTTACTAGGAGGTAGTATTTTATGTTTGGCACGATCATCTTTCATCTCATCTCTAAGATGTTCAAAAAGCTTTTTTCTATGTTGTGGTTTTACCATATCAATAAAATCCACTACAATAATTCCGCCCATATCACGTAGGCGTAATTGCCTTGCGATTTCTGATGCAGACAAGAGATTTACCTCTAAGGCCGTATCTTCTTGATTTTTAGCTTTGTTTGATCTGTTGCCACTGTTTACGTCTATTACATGAAGTGCTTCGGTATGCTCTATTATTAAATAGGCGCCTTTGCTCATAGCGGCAGTGCGGCCAAAAGACGTTTTGATCTGTCTTTCGATTCCAAATTTTTCAAAAATAGGAACATTGGTGTTATAGTGCTTAACAATGCTTTCCTTTTCAGGAGCAATTTCGGCTACATATTCTTTTATTTCACTGAATAATGTAGCGTCATCAACATGTATTCCTGTGAAACTATCATTGAATACATCTCTTAAAATAGAAGATGCTCTATTAAGTTCAACAAATACTTTTGATGGTGTTTGGGCACGATGTAATTTTTTACACATTGCTGACCATTTGTTCAGCAAGTTTTCTAGATCTTTGTCCAGCTCTGCGACTTTTTGTCCTTCTGCGACCGTTCTTATGATAACACCAAACCCCTTGGGTTTAATGCTTCTAACAAGTCTTTTTAACCTATCTTTCTCTTCTTTGCTACCTATCTTTTGAGATACAGATACACGATCAGAGAAGGGAACCATTACCAAATAACGTCCGGCAATTGAAAGCTCGGAACTAATTCTTGGTCCTTTAGTGGATATAGGCTCTTTTACAATTTGAACCAATAAAGATTGGTTTGCTTTTATGACATCGGTGATAACACCATTTTTGTCAATATCGGTCTCGAACGGAAAATTACCTAAGGAGTAATCTTTTAATTTTCCTGTGCTCACTTGTTTAATGAACTTAAGCATTGAAGATAATTGAGGACCAAGGTCGTGGTAATGCAAAAATGCATCTTTCTCATAACCAACGTTTACGAACGCTGCGTTAAGACCGGTCACGGGCTTTCTTATTTTGGCAAGAAATATATCTCCAACAGAGAAATCATTACTGTTTTCCTCTTTGTGCAGTTCAGTGAGTTTTCCGTCCTTTAACAAGGCAAAGTCAACAGATTGCGAACTAGATCTTACGATTAATTCTCTATTCACCTGAATATATTTTTAGTTGTTCCAACTATTGTATAGGGAACAAACTGATTAAACAATACCATAGACAAATACTAGTGTATTTGCCGAAATCCAAATATTGGATCTCTATGTCAATGAACGTTTTTTAAAAAGAAAAAGTAGTTTTTAAAACTACTTTTTCTTGTGTCGGTTAGCTCTTCTACGCTTCTTGCGCTTGTGTGTAGCTACCTTATGTCTCTTTCTTTTCTTACCGCTTGGCATAAAGTTCTTTTTTTAAGATTAATTATTTTACGTGTACGTTGCTCTTTACTCCTTCAACGAAAACCTTTGCAGGCTTAAATGCAGGAATGTTGTGAGCGGGTATTTTAATAGTTGTGTTCTTGGAAATATTTCTACCGGTTTTTTCAGCTCTTGTCTTAATGATAAAACTACCAAAACCTCTTAGGTAAACATTGTCACCACTTTCTAATGATGTTTTTACCTCTTCCATAAAGGATTCAACAGTTGCCTGTACATCTCCTTTTTCAATTCCCAGTTTATCTGAGATCTTCGATACAATTTCCGCTTTCGTCATCTTTCAATATTAGATTTTCTGTATGTTTTTTCGGGTTGCAAATATATAAATTAAATTCAATCTTTCTTTCTAATGGGTTAATTTTAAGTGTATAAACTGCTACTTTTATAACTTAGTATTGAAGAGCATGTCATTTTCGGGTAAAATTTTAGATTGGTATCATAAAAATAAACGTGTTTTACCATGGCGTAAAACCACTGATCCGTACAAAATATGGCTTTCTGAAATCATTCTTCAGCAAACACGTGTAGCCCAGGGAACCCCGTATTACTTAAGGTTTGTGGAAACTTTCCCTACCGTTGGTGATCTTGCCAACGCAAAAGAAGAGCAGGTTCTTAAACTCTGGCAAGGACTTGGGTATTATTCTAGGGCCAGAAACCTACATGCTGCCGCAAAAATGGTTATGGGCGAATATAAAGGTAAGTTTCCAGATAATTATAAGAAACTTTTAACACTGAAAGGGGTAGGTGATTACACTGCCAGTGCTATTTCTTCCATTTGTTTTAATGAACCACATGCAGTTGTAGATGGTAATGTGTACAGAGTATTGTCTCGGTATTATGGTATAGATATCCCTATAAATAGTACGGAGGGTATTAAATATTTTAAGTCTTTGGCCCAAAAGGTCATGGACCCTAAAAATATAAGGGACTACAACCAAGCTATAATGGAGTTTGGTGCAATGCAATGCTCGCCCAAAAAACCTTTATGTTTACTTTGCCCATTGAGTGAAAGTTGCGTTGCTTTAGAAAAACGGCTAGTTGATCAATTGCCAGTAAAACTTAAAAAGACAAAAGTTAGTAATAGGTACTTCAATTATCTTATACCTATATATAAGGATGCAAAAAATAATAAGTTTACCATATTGCAACAGAGAAAGGGTAAAGGTATTTGGCAAAATCTTTGGGAGTTTCCTTTAATAGAGTCAAAAGCATCTTTGGAGCTCAATGATGTTATTGCAGGTAGTAATGCTATTTTTGATGGGGCGGTCGTAAAAGATATACATATATATAATGATATGGATATAGTGCATAAATTGTCCCATCAACATTTACATACCAAATTTTGGATAGTTGATATTGAGGCAGATTTAACCAATAAGATTCCTGTTGAAAAAGTAACTGAATTTCCTGTGCCGGTTTTGATCGCAGATTTTATAAAAGCATTTAAATTTTAGTACTTTTGATTTTTATATCTTTAAGTTATGAGTGGTACATTAAATAAGGTAATGTTAATAGGGCATTTAGGCGACGAAGTTAAAATGCATTATTTTGAAGGAGGCGGTAGTATTGGCAGGTTTCCAATTGCTACGAATGAGACGTATACCAATAAATCTACCGGGGAAAGGGTTACCAATACAGATTGGCACAATATAGTGGTGAGAAATAAAGCTGCTGAAATCTGTGAAAAATATCTAAGTAAAGGTGATAAGGTATATGTTGAAGGAAGGTTGAAAAACCGTCAATGGCAAGGTGAAGATGGTAATACCAGATATTCAACAGAGGTACACGTGCAAGATTTTACGTTTTTGACTACCAAAAAAGAAGGTATGCAAAATAACGGCGGAGCTGCACCTAGCCAGCAAAAACCCGTAAGTACTGAAAATAGAACGCCATCTAAATCTTCTGCACCTGTAAGTCAAGAGGATGATGATGATTTGCCATTCTAACAATATTAAATAGCAGCTATTGGATCCAGACCCCATACCGTTTTTAATGACAACATTGGTTGTAAACGGTGTTTTTGCAATGAATATAATTGTACTATGTGTACTTCTTCTTTGCTCTGCACTAATTTCAGGAGCAGAGGTGGCCATGTTTGGTTTATCCACAACCGAAATTAAAGAATTGCAAGATGAGAAAACGGCAAAAAGTGCTATTCTCATTAAACTATTGGAGCGCCCTAAAAAACTATTGGCGACTATTTTAATAGCTAACAATGCTATTAATATTGGTGTTGTTTTGTTGTTCAGTGTAATTGGTGATACGTTATTTGAAAATGTTAATCAGATATTGTTCGGGGTGGTGTCCGTTCGTTTTTTATTAGAAGTTGTGGTAGCAACATTTTTAATATTGATGTTCGGGGAAATACTGCCAAAGGTGTATGCCAATAGAAATAGAATGAGTTTTTCACACTTAATGGCTTTCCCTTTAAGGATATTGGACTTTATATTTTCACCCTTAAGTTTGCCAATGCGCTCCGGTACCTTGTTCTTATATAATAAGCTAGGTAAACAGAAATCTAATTTAAGTATCGATCATTTATCCCAAGCCCTGGATTTAACTTCACAAGGAGATACTACAAAAGAAGAAAAGAAGATTTTAGAAGGTATTGTAACTTTTGGTAATACGGATACAAAGCAAGTAATGCGTCCCCGTATCGATATTTTCGCTTTAAATGAGCAAATGAAATTTCCTGAAGTTTTGGGAGAAATTAGAAAGCATGGTTATTCTAGAATTCCTGTTTTTGGTGAGAATATAGATACTGTGAAAGGGGTTCTTTACGTAAAAGATTTACTTCCGTACTTAGACAGAAAGACCTTTAATTGGATGACCCTTATAAGAGAGCCATACTTTGTGCCCGAGAATAAGAAATTAGATGATCTCTTATCCGAATTTCAAGAAAAGAAAAATCACTTGGCAATTGTTGTTGACGAGTATGGGGGTACATCAGGTTTAGTGTCCTTAGAAGATATTATTGAGGAAATAGTTGGTGATATTAGTGATGAATTTGATGATGAAGACCTTATTTATTCCAAATTGGATGATTTCAACTATGTTTTTGAAGGAAAAACACCTTTAAAAGATTTTTACAGGGTTATCAAATTAGAGGATACGGATAACTTTGAGGAAAACAAAGGAGAGTCAGAAACCTTGGCCGGATTTGTTTTGGAAAAAGCTGGCAGTTTTCCTAGACGTGGAGAAAAGATATTGTTTGGGTCATACACTTTTGTAGTAGAGGCCATGGATAAAAAACGATTGAAACAAATAAAAGTAACCTTACCACATGAAGAGTAAGTCATTAGTAGGATTTTTTATAGTATTTCTTTTAATGCTCAGTTGTAAAGATGAGCCGGTAATTCCAAAGCCGAAAGCTAAAATGAGATTAGAGTATCCACAAGGTAAATTGGCGGATTTAGAAACCGAGAACTTCAGTTTTAAGTACAATCAGTTGGCAGAAGCTAAACCTAATGGCGATCAGGCATATACCATTTCGTACCCTGAAATGAAAGGAGCCATTTTTTTAAGTTATAAGAAAGTTGATGGTAATTTATCTCAGTTGATTCACGATTCTAAAAGGTTAAGTTATGAACATGCTGCGAAAGCTGACAATATTGTAGAGCAGCCATATGTAAACCCAAATGAGAAAGTGTATGGTGCCTTGTTTGAGGTGCAGGGCAATGCGGCTTCTCAATCCCAGTTTTTTGTAACGGATAGTACTGAACATTTTTTAACGGGCTCTGTATATTTTTATTCACGGCCTAATTATGACTCCATTCTTCCTGCCGCTTCATATCTTCAAAATGATATAAGAAGTATCATTGAGACCTTAAGGTGGAAAAATAAGTAACTGATATGACCCGCCAAGACCTTTTAGATTGCCATAAAAGAATTACTCCGTTTGTTCACAATACATCCGTATTAACATCTAGATTAATTGATAAGGAAGTTAATGCCCAAGTGTTTTTTAAATGTGAAAATTTTCAAAGAGCTGGGGCTTATAAAATGCGAGGTGCTACCAACGCTATTCTACAATTATCCGAAGAACAAAAGAAAAGCGGAGTGGTAACCCATTCATCAGGTAATTTTGCCCAGGCTTTATCTCTTGCAGCCCAGAGTGTTGGTGTTACTGCCCATATTGTAATGCCCAATACGGCTCCAGAAGTAAAAAAGGTTGGGGTTAGGGAGTATGGTGGTAAAATCTATGAATGTGAACCCACAGTAGAAGCAAGACAGGCTTTGGCAGATGAAATAGGATTAAAAATGGGAGCAACTTTCGTGCATCCGTCCAACGATAATAATGTTATTTTGGGTCAAGGTACCGCTGCATTGGAGTTACTGGAAAAACAACCCGATTTACATTATATATTTTGCCCGGTAGGTGGCGGTGGTCTTATTGCGGGTTCTGCTTTGGCGGTAAAATATTTTGGTAACAACTGTAAAGTCTTTGGAGCGGAACCATTTGAGGCTGATGATGCCTACCGTTCATTACAAAGTGGCAAAATTGAGAGTAACGAAACTACCAATACCATTGCGGACGGATTAAAAACGATGTTGGGAGATAAGAATTTCCCGATAATAAAAGAGCTCGTTAGCGGTATTGTAAGAATTACTGAAGATGAAATTGTAACCGCTATGAAATTGGTCTGGGAACGTATGAAAATTATCATAGAACCCTCTAGTGCCGTTACGGTAGCTGCGGTTGTGAAACAATCAATGCAACAACCGGAAATTTTTCAGAACAAGAAAATAGGTATTATCATTTCTGGAGGAAATGTAGATCTTTCCAAATTACCCTTTTAAGCACTAAGTTTATTTTTTACTTAGAATTTTTTCAGCATTTGCAATACTGGAATTGATATTATCTTTTACTTGCTTTACTTTTTCTTCCTCTTCAAAAAGCCATTTTTTCTTTTCATCGGTTAGATCTTTTCCGTTCAAAATTTCATCGGCATCAAAGCGGTCTCCAAAACCTTGCATCCAATCCATCATAGATCTATTGGCTTCTTGTAAATCTTTCATTGCCTTGAATTCAACTGATTCCACACCTAAGGAATCTGCCATTGGCTTAAGTTGACCAACAAGTTTTCCTAAAGTTCCCATTTTGGGCATGACCTCGTCATGAATGGCCATTACTTCGGACATTTTTGAAGTTTCTGTTTCCGTCTTTTTGGATTCCTTGCAGGAGGTAAAAGATATAAAGATGGCTATGGTAGCTATGTAAAGAATATTTTTCATTTTAGTTTTCTTGTGGGGTAACAGAAGTTATAGTGTATTCATAGTTTTTAACTTTTGTACCGGTAATAATTGATTTTACTTCTTCAATTGATATTAAAGAAGGGTCAAAAACGATATTTCCATTTTTATTGTTAAAACTGATATCAGCGGAAATTACGCCATCTTTCTCTTTAAGGTTAGATGCTATTTTATCTGCACAACCTTCTTGGCAAGCCATACCGTCTATACCAATTTCTACAGACTTAGTTATTCTGTTTTCTAATTTAATAATGCTCGTAGGGTTTTCTTGTGCCAATGAAACTGTTGTGGTCAAGGTGAAAACACTTATGAATAGAGCCAATATTTTTATTCTCATGAGACTAAGATTTAATGAATACTACTGTGAAGTAAATTCAGTTATAGCGTAAAGATACCAATTATGTAAAATCCATTTAAAAATCATTTGTAAAAATAAATAGCTAACCGGATGATTTTTTTGGAAAAAACCTCACTTTTGTTCTAAATCTAAACAATTGAAGAATATAGATCAAAAATGGATTTACCTAGTAATTCTGTCATTTATTTGGGGTTCATCCTTTATTCTTATTAAAAGATCATTAGTAGGTTATACGCCATTACAGGTAGGTGGTTTGCGCATTGTTTTTGCATCGTTGCTTTTGTTTGTGCTGGGATATAGATCATTGAAAACCTTATCTAAAGCAGATTGGAAATGGGTAGTTATAGCAGGGCTCTGTAGTTCGTTTTTTCCACCTTTTTTCTTTGCACTTGCACAAACGGAAATCAGTAGCGGCATCACCTCAATTTTAAACTCGGTAGCACCTTTGTTTACAACAATGGTAGGTATTGCTCTTTTTGGTTTAGCGTTAAAAGGAAGACAGGTGATTGGTGTTCTCATTGGTCTTTTTGGTACTGTGGTATTAATAGCTGCCGGTATGGAAAATAATACGGATCAAAATTATTGGTATGCCTTCTTTATTATATTTTCTGCATTAGGGTACGCATTCAATATTAATATTATTAAGAAATATTTGTCTCATTTGAGTCCGTTGGCGGTTACCACGGCAAGTTTTGGTGTTGCGTTTTTTCCTGCTTTGATTATTCTTATATATTCTGGAGTATCTAGACAGTTTGCCGGTAACGGTGCTATGTATGAAGCGGTGTGGTATGTAATGGCACTGGCATTTTTAGGTACCGCTTTGGCAAATATTCTGTTCAATAAATTAATAAAGCTATCTAGTCCGGTATTTGCGGCATCGGTAACCTATTTAATTCCCTTAGTGGCTGTTTTATGGGGTTTTTTGGATGGAGAGAATATTAGTATACTTCAATTGTTGGGAGGTCTTATTATCTTATTCGGGGTATGGCTAGTGAATAGAAAAAAAGTTAGTTCGGCAAAAATAACTACGTGAACTGTAACAATATCATCATATGGTTGTCTTTGAATAGAACTAATCAAAAAACTGAAGATTATGAAAAAAATAGTATTTGTCATATTGGCGGTCACTTTTGCAATCGGTAATATTCATTCTCAAGAAAAAACGTTCAACGTAAAATCATTTGATAAACTAATTGTAAGTCCGCATATTGAATTGAATCTTGTGGAGGGTGAAGAGGAAAATGTGGTTATTGACAATGCAAAAGTTCCTTTGGAAAAGATAAATGTTGAAGTGGAAGGAAGAACCTTAAGGTTGTATTTGGAAGGGGCTAAAGTGGTTACAAAATCTGAACGTATTTCAAATGATAACTGGCGCGGTAGTAAACCTTTGTACAATGGTACCATGGCTACTATTACCGTCACGTATAGAAAATTGGAAAATCTTTCTGTAAGGGGAGAAGAAATCGTAAGGTGTAAGAATCTTTTTAATGCAGATGATTTTAAAATGTCTTTGTATGGTGAGGCAAAAATTTATTTTGATGAGGTTTCTATAGACGAATTAACCGTGGCAATTTATGGTAGTAGTTATTTGGAAATTGGCGGAGGTAATGTAGCTCGTCAGGTTTTTAGGGCCTATGGTGAAAGTGAAGTAAATACTGAAAGTATGGTTGCCGATGAAACTAAAATTACTGCTTACGGAGAAAGCAATTTTAGAGTGAATGTGGTAGATAGGTTGAAGGTAACTTGCTATGGAGAAACAAATGTAAATTATACCGGTAACCCAGATGTGGATAAGGGCTTAATATTTGGCGAAGCCAGAATTAGAAAGATAGGTTAGAAGAAAGTAATTGATTAAAACAAAAAACCCGCTTTTTAGCGGGTTTTTTTAGTGATGGTATGCTATGTTATTCAAAATCGGATGGAGAAACGCCATCGTTGATCTTGATTTCAGAAACTATGAATTCAAATGACTGAGGACCCACGGTCTGTATAATTTTGAAAGGGAACATAATGCCAGACACCTCTTTGTAATCCTCAAAATTAGTGATGCTTGAGATTTGTTGTCCTTGCATTTCATTTGTGGTGATCTCTTGTAGTTTCAATCCAGTTTCCACATCATAGAAAGCATATTTCTTTTCGTTGATCGTAACTTTATAGGCATTTTTATCGCCTACCATTTCCATTCCTTCTAAAGAAAGTGATTTAGCCTTTAGGTACTGAAGTTCGGATATCGGGGTAGATTCTCCTTTGAAAGTAACAATTTCTTCTTCGCCAAGATCTTTACGTTGACCTTGTACAACCATATAACCACTATCACCATTAAGAACTTGCTTGCTAACTGAATTCCCCATCATTTGTACATCTTGCATAAATTGGTAATTAGATGTTTTTTTGATGTTTAGGTTAAGCTTCATGCCCTGCATTTCAGCTTCGGCCATCATGGCGAATGTTTTTACGCTTTCAAGCTTGTTTTTTCCGCCAACAGCTGCTACATACTTTTCAATGATCGATTGTGCAGATACACCTTCCGGTACGGTAACTTCATAATTGGGTGTTTCAACGCGATCTGCAGTTTTTGAATAAGCAAGTACAGGCAATTTTTTACCTTTAAATTGTACGTTCTGAAGGTTGCTTAGAATCTCACTTCCTTTGCCAACAACGATCACACGGGCGTTATCAACATTGAAGTATTTTTTTGCGGCAGCCTCAACTTCTTCTTTGCTGATCTTTTCCAATTTTTCTAAAAAAGTCTTGTAGAAATCTTTTGGTAGATTTTCTTTTTCAACATTCAGGGCATATCTGGCAATAGTCTCTGGGTCTTCAAGAGCCATAATAAAACTACCGGCATATAACGCTTTGGTGTTTTTTAATTCCTCATCTGTAACAGGTTTAGAGGTTATAAGCTCAAGCTCTTTTAACATTTCAACTACGGAACTATCGGTTACCATATTTCTAACTTCTGCAGATGCCCTAAATCTAGACGGGCCATATTTGTCGTTCCCAATAGAAGAATAGGCACCGTAAGTGTAACCCTTTTCTTCTCTTAAATTAGAATACAACCTGCTATCAGATCCTCCGCCCAATATTTCATTGGCTAAAAGTGCGGCGATATAGTCATCGTCCTTCATTTTAAGATTTACGATATTTTGTACCGTAATTTCAGATTGAACCGCATTGGGCATATCAATAAAATTGATCTGGGTATTTGGTACGTTCTTTGGTTGAGAGTAAGAGAAACTTGGTGGTACCGCTTTGGTCCAAGAGGTAAAGTATGTTTCGGTCAATGTTTTTACTTCATCAAAATTTACGTCACCTATTACAATTAAATAAGCATTTGCGGGAACAAAGTATTCTCGATAAAAATCTTCAATATCGACTAGGGTAACATTGTTTACGGTTGACTCTGTCGTGAATTCCCCATAAGGATGATTTTTACCATAGGCTAAGGCTCTTTGAGCTCTGCTAGATATAGATGAAACCACTTTCTCTTCAGATTTAAGTCCGGTAATAAGTTTGTCTTTTTCTTTATCAAATTCCTCCTGCGTAAATTTTGGATTAATAGCAGCATCCGCCATAAGTTCCATCATTCTTGCAAAGTATTTTGAAAGCGACTGAGCATATGCCCCTTGTGAGCTAAAATAAAGTCTAGCACCTAAAAAGTCGATTTCTTCGTTAAAGGCTTCTTTTGTTATGGTTTTTGTGCCTTGTCCCAAAAGACTGCCGGTTAAACTGGACATACCGGCCTTGTTACCTTCTAAAATTGGAGGATTATCAATGGATAATTGAATAGATACCCTTGGAAGTTTATGATTTTCTACCACTAGTACTTTTAAACCGTTATTCAGTTTAAAGGATTGTGGTGTGCCTAAATTTACTTCAGGAGCAGGTCCTGGTGTTGGCATTACTGTACGGTCTACTTGTGCCTGTATGGCAATAAAGGAGAACAATGCTAAGAGTAATATATATGTATTTTTCATGGTCGTGTTTAGTTTGCGGTATTTTGTTCAGGTAAATATTCTAGTACCAATCTTTGGTTGGGTTTCAAATACTTTTGGGCCACTTCTTGGATCTCTTCTCTAGTTATGGATCTATAAACTTCTATTTCTTTGTTGATCAAAGAAGTATCGCCGTAGAGCATATAGTATTCAGCAAGTGAGTTTGCAATGCCCTCAACGCTAGAATTACTGTTTACAAACTGGTTCTCAAACTTATTCTGTAGTTTTTGATAATCGTTTTCGGAAATTAAATCAGTTCTCAATTTCTCTACTTCCTCTTCAATAGAGTTGTTAAGAGTGTTTAAACCTGTTTCACCTACGGGTAGCGCAAAAATGATGTACATACCATAATCTTCTAAAGTAACGGGTATGGCACCAATTTGTAAAGCCTGCTTTTCATCGTCTACCATCTTTTTGTATAGTTTGGATGATGGTCCGTCGCTGAGGTAGGTGGAAATCATTTCTAAAACTTGGCTGTCTCTATTTCTGAGTCCCGGAGTTCTATACGCGATCATAGAAGCCGGAATCTGAATGTTGGAGTCATAAGCTTTTGCATTGATTTCGGTAGTTATAGGGTTTTCTTTAGGGAAATTTCTGGTGATTTCTGCACCTTTTGGAATATCCTTGAAATAATCGGAAATCAATTTTTTGGCATTGTCTTTCTCAAAATCCCCGGCAATGACCAATACGGCATTGTTTGGAGAGTAAAACTTTTTCTTAAAAGCAATAAATTCGTCTAAAGTAGCGGCATCTAAATCTGCCATTTTGCCAATTACGGTTTCTTTATATGGATGATTTTGAAAAAGGTTTTTCTTGATATTTTCTATAAATTTACCATAGGGAGAATTATCGACACGAAGCCTCTTTTCTTCTTTAACTACTTCATTTTGAGTGTCCACCCCTTTTTGATTGATAACTGGGTGCAGCATTCTCTCAGATTCTAGCCAAAGACCTAATTCTAAATTGTTAGAGGGGAATACTTCGTAGTAGTAGGTTCTGTCCTCATCAGTGGTAGCGTTTCCTGAGCCACCGTTAGAAGAAACAATTTTGTCCCATTCCCCTTTTTTAATATTCTCGGTTCCCTCAAAGAGTAGGTGTTCAAAAAAATGGGCAAAGCCCGTACGTTGTGGATCTTCATCTTTAGATCCTACATGGTATAGCACCGAAATGGAAATTAGCGGTGCGGTGTTGTCTTGGTGTAAGATTACATGTAGGTCATTGTCTAGGTCATACTCTTCAAAAGCGACCTCTTGTGAGATTCCGGCAAAAATGGAAAGGCACATTGCCGAAACCAGTAGTGATTTCATTTTCATTGAAACTGTATTAGGTTAGTGTTTAAATACTTTGTTCCATTGGTATATTTAAATACCATTTTGTTACAATAATTTTTGTTTTGTAGGAACAATCTTCAAATTTAGTATTCTTTAACATATTATTTCAAATTATTTATTGTTTATTCATTATCTTAAAAGAGTAAACAAAAATAAAATTCAGATGAACAATTTCGCCCTTCCTATAAGATTTGGTATCGCCGCCAGTGGTAGTTTAATCGCTTATTTTTTGGTGTTGTCTCTGTTTGGTCTTCATGTAAACGTTTTTTATAGCCTGTTCAATGCAGTTATTACAGGGTTTGCCATTTATGAGGCCATAAAATATTATAAACTAAAAAAGGGAGATACGTTTAATTACTCGGGCGGTTTCATGGCCGGCTTGATCACCGGTGGTGTAGCAACCTTGCTATTTACATTTTTCTTTGCCATATATTCCACAGAGCTACAACCCGGTTTTTTAGAACAATTATCAACAAGGTGGGCAAATACCTATAAAAGTTTTGAGGCTATTGTTTTTTTAGTAGTAGCCACTATGGGCTTTACAACAAGCCTGGTTTTAACACTTGCTTTTATGCAACTGTTTAAGACTTCGAATACTACAAAAATAAAGAGCGTATAAAATTCTACAAAAACGCTTGTAAATTCACGATTTAGAACTATATTTGCACCCGCCTATGGAAAAAATCCATCAGGTTTAATAATACATTTAACAATATGTACGCAATTGTAGAGATGGCAGGGCAGCAGTTTAAAGTTGCAAAAGACCAGAAAGTGTACGTTCACCGTTTACAAGTAGAAGAAGGTAAGAAAGTTACTTTTGACAACGTTCTTCTTTTAGATGATGGTTCGAGCGTAACTATCGGCGCCCCGGCTATAGACGGAGCCGCAGTAGAGGCTAAAGTCGTGAAGCACCTAAGAGGTGACAAAGTAATCGTTTTTCATAAGAAAAGACGTAAAGGTTACAAAAAGAAAAATGGACATCGTCAATCTCTTACCGAGATAGTGATCGAGTCTATTATTTCTAAAGGAGCTAAGAAAGCAGAAACTAAGAAAGCAGCACCAAAAGCTAAGAAGGCAGATGGTAAAGCGGCACCAGTTGATGTTTCTGTAGCATCTAAACCAAAAGCAAAGAAAGCTTCTGGTAAAGGTGATGATTTAAAAAAGATTGAAGGTATTGGTCCAAAAATAGCCGAAACCTTAAATAATGCAGGTATTTCTACTTTTGCTGATTTAGCAAAAACAGACGCAGCTAAAATTTCTGAAATTATTGCTGACGTTCGTGGAAATCACGTAACCGATACTTGGCCAAAGCAAGCTGAATTAGCTGCTGACGGTAAATGGGACGAGTTACAGAAATGGCAAGACGAATTAGACGGTGGTGTAGCTAAATAAGCTAGGTCATCAAAGTATAATAATATTTAAAACCTCAGACAATGGCACATAAGAAAGGTGTAGGTAGTTCTAAAAACGGTAGAGAATCAGAATCGAAACGATTAGGAGTTAAGATTTTTGGTGGTCAAGCTGCTATCGCTGGTAACATTATCGTTAGACAGCGTGGAACAAGACATAATCCTGGTGAAAATGTTTATGCAGGAAAAGATCACACATTACACGCACGTGTAGATGGTCTAGTGAAGTTTGAAAAGAAAGCAGGTGGAAAATCATATGTTTCCATTGAGCCTTTTGAAGCTTAAGCTTAAGACAAGTTATTTAAAAAACCCTCTTCAATACTGAAGAGGGTTTTTTTATGGAATAATTTTAAATTGAGTCAGCAAACTCTATATTCTTGGAGAGTTGTGGATGTAGAAGTAGGGTATTAATCAATTGGATGTTAGTATTCGGCTCGTTGTTCCGGATTACCTTTATAGAAGCTCCGTAGGTACCACCATATTCTTCGTAATTGTCAATATGAAAATTGTGCTTTTTAATATATAAATCCTTTAATTCTATTTGTTTATTGTCGATTAGGTTAATCAAATTTTTTGAAAGATTGTTGATAATAGTTTTTTGTTTTTTATTTAGACAATACACTGAAGGTATTAGTGCTCGTTGTTTGAATTCTAGCTTTATAAGAATTTTTCCTTTCGGTACGTAATCTCTGGTATGTCTTTTGTGAGCTTTTAAATGCTCCAATAACCTTTTTTTTAAATCGTTTTGATAAGTATTCCGTAAAATTTCTAGTTCTAACTTAATATTATTAGGAATGTCCTTTTCAATAGTTTCTCGCCAATTACATAAAACAGGCAAGTGGTGTTTGATTAGGTAATCTAAATAACTCTTAATTTCTTTTATTTTTTGAATTTTCCCTTTATTCTCATCATCGAAATAAGAGATTCTAAGCTTTTCATTATGCTCTTTCCATTCTAAATATTTCTTAAATTGTTGTTCGTTTAATATAGATTTTTTAAAAGATTTTTCTAATTCCCATTCTTCAAATTCGCTCAAAATTTCTCCATTAGAATCTTTACTGGTTTTGTTTTCTCTGTAATTATAAATTAGTTCGGCTTGCTCGTTTGTTAAATTAAGAGATTCATTCATATTAACTATCAATTCTATTTGACCTTTTTTAATCCAATCTTCATTTAATTGATCTACCTTGTAAAACTCTTTTAATTGTTCTTGGTTTAGGAAAGTTTTTAATTTTTCATGGGCTATTTTTAAATATAAATTACGCCTATGGTTTATTGTATAATCTTCTACTTTGTAACCAGATTTATCACTTGTTTCCCCTTGAATTTTTTGCAGTATTTCTTGAAGTTCTACTAATTCATTATCACTCAATTTTAAAGAAGCGTATTCCTTTTGTTTGATTTCAAATCTTCTTTTTTCAAAATCTTGTTTTTCGTAATTACTTTTTACCTCTTGTTTTATTTCTCTAAATTGACTTCTTTGTTTAACGTTTAATTTTCTGTAAATGGTCTTATAATAACGACAGCGTTCTGTTTTTTCATCATAATCAGGATCAATACTCCATGTATAATCTTTAAGCCACTTATAGGTGAGTTCATCAATTTCAAGAATCTGCCTTTTGGATAAATTTAAATGCTCGCCATACTGATCTGTAAATGTTATTGTATTCTTAATTTTGGGATGGGCCATAGCGTAAGAATATAATGAACAAGGTAATTCACTTTAAATATAAATAATTTAGAGTAGTTACAATAACTTCTCACCAATCTCAAACCAAGTCTGTACACGTTCAAACCCTTCTGTATTTACGTTGTGTGGAGATGTAAATTGTATACTTCTACCCTCAAAATTTTCTAGGTTAAAACTACGGTCGTCTATGAGAACATCACCTTTGAGAATGTGCTTATGACCACATAGTATACGGTTTTGCCAAGGAATAAAAGGAAAGTGTTCATCTAGCCATTCACTTTTCTCTTCTAAAGAATTGGGAAATTGCATGGCGGCAGACGCAATATATACCTCATGCTTATCGGCTAATCTTGCAAGTATTTCTTGACTGCCGGCAATCGGCTTTAAATTTCTAAAAAAGCCTCTTCTAGTGGCGTGCTTTCTAACACTGTCCTGGTGTGCTTCTGGCACCATATGCCAAACCTCTGATCCTTTACATATTTCTGAAGTGAGCTCACCTTTAAACTCTGTATTGTAAATTTCTATATGGGCACCGTAGGTATCGGCTATGACCTCGTCCATATCAACAAATATTATCATAGTGCTATATTTTAAACGAAGTACGTGAAAATGTAGGTAAGAGAAAAGAGATAACCCAATTGTATGTGCTTTTGACTTTAATCTTAAGGAAAATATAAGATTGATTTAAAACTTAATGAATAACTTTAAGAAAACATTTCATTTAAATATCTCTATGGAAAGTAAAAAATTACCTAATTCAGCATTCATTTATGTATTATCAGTTCTAAGCTGTATTATATGTTGCCTTGGCGGGTTTGGTATTATACCTGCAGTTATTGCCTATTATTTAGCTTCAAAATCTGAAGGAATTTATAAAATGAATCCTGATGGTTATGACAATTATGGTATTATAAAAAGGGGTAAAATAATTGCGATTATAGGGATGATTTTTAATATTATAGTAATTGGTATTACCATTTGGACGTTGAGCACAATTGGATGGGATGCATGGTCTGAGGAGTTCGTAAGAAAATGGAATGAGGGTATGCAAAGTGGTCAAGGTTATTAATATTGTTACGATAGCAGTATGTTATGAAATGCCCATTTTTTCAATATTAATGGATACCGTTAATAATTGATTTTTATCAGATTACAATTTTTGGGGTTAGTGATTATTTTGTACAACTAATTCTAAACAATTAAAATCATGAAAAAATCAGTTATCTGTATTGCTATGGCCGGCACATTATTATTTTCTAGTTGCTTGGGCTCTTTTAGCGCTTTCAATAATTTAAAGGACTGGAACCAAGGAGTCTCTGATAGTAAGTTTGTAAATAACCTGGTATTTTGGGGGTTGAACATAATTCCTGTTTACGGACTATTCTTTTTGGGTGATGCCATTATTTTCAATGTTATCGAATTTTGGAGCGGATCTAACCCAATTGCTATGGAAGAAGGAGAGTCTGAAACTCAAATGGTAGAAAGAGACGGTAATACCTTTGAAATGACCGCTACTAAAAATAGGATGCAGGTAACTGTTGTCGATGGACCCAAAAAAGGTAAGAAAATTGATTTGGTATATAAGCCAAGTGAAAAATCATGGAATGCGGTAAGACCTAATGGTGAGATTATAAAACTATCATCTTTTGAAGAAGGTTTTTACATTGTTTACATGCCAAACGGTAAAGAGGTGAAAATTGATCCGTTAAGTTCTAAAGAACAAGGTTTGGCTCAATTAAAGGAGCAAACAGATTGTTATTATTTGGAAGGTATGTTGGCAGAAAACAACTAACTAGAAAAGCATAATATAAAAAAAGGTCTCGATGTTATCGAGACCTTTTTAATTTACAGGACTATAATTTAGTATCTATAGTAATCAGGTTTAAAAGGACCTTCAACCGTAACACCAATATAATCAGCTTGGTCTTTCTTTAATTCGGTCAATTCTGCACCTAAACGAGACAAGTGTAATTTTGCAACCTTTTCATCTAAATGCTTTGGTAACATATATACTTCGTTCTTGTAGTTTTCACTATTCTTCCAAAGTTCAATTTGCGCCAAAGTTTGGTTAGTAAATGAATTACTCATTACAAAACTAGGGTGTCCGGTAGCACAACCTAGGTTTACCAATCTACCTTCTGCCAAAATGATAATATCTTTACCATCAATAGTGTATTTATCTACCTGAGGCTTAATTTCATCTTTAGTGTTTCCGTGGTTTTTGTTCAACCAAGCCATATCAATTTCATTGTCGAAATGACCAATGTTACAAACAATGGCTTTATCCTTTAGAGCTTCAAAATGTTCGGCTCTAATAATATCCTTGTTTCCAGTAGTGGTAATTACGATATCTGCGTTACCAATAACCGTTTCCAATTTTTTAACCTCAAATCCGTCCATACAAGCCTGTAATGCACAAATAGGATCAATTTCCGTAACGGTAACAATAGAACCGGCACCCTTAAAAGAAGCAGCGGTACCTTTACCAACATCACCATAACCGGCTACAACAACGCGCTTGCCTGCAAGCATGGTATCCGTAGCTCTACGTATAGCATCAACAGCACTTTCTCTACAACCGTATTTGTTATCAAATTTAGATTTGGTTACAGAATCGTTTACGTTAATAGCGGGCATAGGTAAAGTACCATTTTTTACACGCTCATATAAACGGTGTACTCCTGTAGTGGTTTCTTCTGAAAGTCCCTTAACATCAGACGCCAATTCTGGATACTTATCCAAAACCATGTTGGTAAGATCACCACCATCATCTAAGATCATATTCAATGGTTTTCTGTCCTCGCCAAAGAATAAGGTTTGCTCAATACACCAGTCAAACTCCTCTTCGTTCATACCTTTCCAGGCATAAACAGGAACACCTGCGGCAGCAATAGCGGCAGCGGCTTGATCTTGGGTAGAGAATATATTACATGAGCTCCAAGTAACATCTGCACCCAATGCGGTTAAAGTTTCAATTAAAACGGCAGTTTGTATGGTCATATGAAGACAACCTGCAATACGTGCCCCTTTTAAAGGTTGCTCGTCTTTGTATTCTTCACGAAGGGCCATTAGGCCTGGCATTTCAGCTTCTGCCAATTCAATTTCTTTTCTTCCCCAATCGGCAAGGGAAATATCCTTTACCTTATAAGGCACATACGGAATAGTTTTCGTGCTCATATCTTTATAATTTTATACTTTCGTTAATCTATGTACAGCAATTTTTAATTCGTGCAAAGGTACGAATAACACTAAGAATCCCATGCCGCTTTACAAAACTATAACAGTAAACAAAGAAACCTCTGTAGCTATATGGAAGGTAGAAGAGACAGAAGAACATCTTTGGAAAGGAGTTGAACTTACTGATCATTGCCAAAATAGGTTCAATGGTATGAAGTCTGATCTTCACCGTAAGGCATTTTTAAGCATTAGACATTTATTGGCTTTGTATAATTATGTAGATGCCGATCTGGAGTATGATGATAATGGGAAACCACATTTAAAGGACGGAAATTTTATCTCTATTACGCATTCCCATAATTTCACGGCGATAATAATAAGTGAATCCGAAGAAGTAGGTATAGATATTGAAATGCAGCGCGATAAAATATTGCGAATTGCACACAAATTTACTCCGTTTGAAGAGTATAGAACTTTGGCTAATACAGCAGCAATAATCAGAAAACTGACCATAGTGTGGGGCGCCAAAGAATCTTTATATAAAATTTATGGGCATAGAGGCGTAAGTTTCTTACATCACATCAACGTTCAAGATTTTATATTTAACGCAGGGCGGACAACGGCGCAAATAATTTTTAACGGGCAATCTTCGGACTATGGAATCAAGTTTTTGGAATTTGAGGATTTCACCTGTGTTTATGCCATCAAAAATAAAAATTAATATTTAGGCTACATTATATGGACATATCGGTAGAGTTGACTTTTTCGCCCTTACAAGACGATTTTGAGCAACACATTATAGATTTTATAAAAAAACTAAGGGCTAGCGGATTAACCATACTTGAAAATCCTTTAAGTACACAGGTATTCGGCTCTTATGATGAAGTGATGGAAGTGCTGAATACCGAGATAAAAACAGCGTTTGAACTTATGGATCGCGGGCTTTTATTCATGAAAATAGTTAAATCTGATAGAAGCGACTATGAGCCCCATTTTTGATTATCTCTTTGGGCAATATGCCGATTATAGTACATTGGATATTACACTTGAAATTGTAGCCGTTATTTTTGGGTTGTTATCTGTAATATGTTCTAAGCAAAACAACATTTTAGTATATCCTACAGGCTTGATAAGTACTTCAATCTTTGTATATCTCCTTTTAAAATGGGGATTGCTGGGTGATATGATGATCAACGCATACTATTTTATAATGAGTTTATACGGTTGGTACATTTGGACAAGAAAGGTTGATGCCGACCATTATACACCAATCACTAGAACAACGAAAAAAGAAAATGGAATTTCGGTCATTATATTCATAAGTACGCTTGTTTTTGTGTTTACCGTGTATCAGGTTTTTGATAAATGGAATAGCTGGACCGCCTATGTTGATACTATAACAACAGCTATATTTTTTGTGGGTATGTGGTTGATGGCCAAGAGAAAAGTAGAAAATTGGATATATTGGATCATTGGGGATCTTATATCTGTACCATTATATTTTTACAAGGGATTTACGTTTACAAGTTTTCAATATTTCATTTTTACAATATTGGCCCTTTACGGCTATAACGCATGGAAGAAAAATACAGACAAGAGCCTTCAGATGTCTTAAAAGTTGTTCTTTTTGGTCCGGAATCTACGGGTAAAACCACATTGTCAGAACAATTGGCAAGACATTACCATACCGTTTGGGTACCGGAATACGCTAGGGAATATCTACAAGATAAATGGAACAACGAACGTAAAACATGTGAACCTCATGACTTATTACCAATTGCCGAAGGGCAAATGCGTTTAGAGAACAAGCTGGCCAAAAAAGCTACAGATATTCTCATTTGCGATACAGATTTATTGGAAACCAAAGTATATTCGGAAGCCTATTACATAGGTAATTGTGATCCTATTTTAGAAAAATATGCATTGCAGAATACATATGATCTTTATTTGTTGACGTATATAGATATCCCATGGGAAGCAGATGACCTAAGGGATAAGCCCAACGAGAGGGAAAAAATGTTCAATTATTTTAAAGATACTTTAGAAAAATACGGTAAAAATTTTATTACCTTGAAAGGAGACAAAAAACAACGTTTAAATAAAGCCATTAACCATATAGATACCTTATTACATCAATGATAGAACTTACAGAAAAAGATCAAAAGCAACTAGAGAGTAAAGGAATTTCTAAAGAAACAATGCTGGGTCATATCCAGACATTTAAAGAAGGTATACCTTTTGTCAATTTAGAGAATGCTGCTATTATAGGTAACGGCATTCTTAAATTTTCCGATGAAGAAGAAAAAGAACTTATTTCTTTTTACGACTCAAAATTGAAGGATCTAGATATTTTAAAATTTGTACCCGCTTCTGGTGCGGCATCTAGAATGTTTAAGGCTTTGTTCGCATTTTTAAATGCTTACGACCCAAATAATGAAACATTACAGGCATATTTGGAAAGAACAAATGACAAGGATATACTGAAATTTTCCGCTGGTTTAGAACGCTTTCCGTTTTATGATAAAGTAATGGAAAGTATAGGTACTTCTTTTGAATCTGAAGGTGAGAAAGTCTACAAGTTCGTTGCTGAGCTTTTAGGAGATAACGCACTAAATTATGGTTTTTACCCTAAAGGGCTATTGCCGTTTCATAAATATGGTAATTCTACGGCTACCCCTTTTGAAGAGCATTTAAAAGAAGGTGCCCTTTATGCCGGTTCTAACGGAAAAGCAAAACTACATTTTACGATATCTGAACAACACGAAGAAATGTTTGGCGATGAATTTAAAGCATCTGGACCAAAAGTTTCTTCAGATACAGGAGTTACTTATGATGTGGATTACTCTTTTCAAAAAGCATCAACAGATACTTTGGCAGTAGATATGAACAATGAACCTTTTAGAAATGAAGATGGTTCTGTTTTGTTTAGACCTGGTGGTCATGGTGCACTGATCCAAAATTTAAATGAGCAAGATGCCGATATTATTTTTATTAAGAATATAGATAATGTAGCCGTAATGAAAGATGCAAAGGCCGTTGCGGATAGCAAAAAGGTATTGGCAGGTGTATTGTTAAAAGAGCAGGAAAAAGCATTTGAATTTGCTGCCTTATTGGATAATGGAGAAGCGGATGATGCAACTATAGAAGAGATAAAAAACTTCTTAAAAACAAATCTAAATGTTCGTTTTTCGGAAGAGTTCGATTCAAAATCAAATTCTGATAAAGTAAATATTTTAAAAGATAAGATAAATAGGCCTATTCGTATTTGCGGTATGGTAAAGAATGAAGGTGAACCTGGTGGTGGACCGTTTTGGGTTACTAACAGCAAGGGAGAAGTTTCATTACAGATTATTGAATCTGCTCAAATTGATATGAATAATTCTCAACAAGCGGATATTTTAAAGAATGCAACGCATTTTAATCCAGTAGATTTGGTCTGTGCTGTGCGTAACTATAAAGGTGAGAAATATGACCTGTTGAAGTTCGTAGATGAAAAACAAGGTTTTATAACAGGTAAGACCAAAGACGGTAAAGAATTAAAGGCACTTGAGCTTCCAGGTTTATGGAACGGGGCAATGGCGTTTTGGAACACCATATTTGTAGAAGTTCCATTAGTGACTTTCAATCCGGTAAAAAGTGTAGTAGATCTTTTAAAAGATTCGCATCAGGCATAATTATCAATGCTAACATAAGGTAAAAAAGTGTGTAGATTCTACACACTTTTTTTGTTTCTGCACAATTTTACACAAGGAAGTAAAGTGTAGTTGAAATTACAAGACATTGTAAATCAATAATTTACATCTGTAAAACTTTAAGTTACAAGGTTGGCATAATTATTCTAATATACCTATCAAGAATGTTTAATTTAAAAACGTAGAAAGATGAAAAAATTAGTTTTTGCCACAGCTTTAGCAATAGGTAGTTTAACAATAGGTACTGCAGCTACACCAATTATATTTCACGATGGTATTATGGAAGATGTTTTCATTCAAGATTATACCGAGATAGCAACTTCTGACTTGCCGGCACCAATTGTAAATGCTCTAGCATCAGATTATCAAGGTGCAATGCTGAATAAAGCATATGTTGATGATGAAAATAACTATAAATTAGAAATTATTTCTCAAGATGGTTCTTCTGTAGTGTTGTATGCAGATGAAGAAGGTAACTGGTTAGAAATGTAGAAATTATAAGTTTGAGTTAGTTGTTTATAAAAAGCTGCCTAGGCAGCTTTTTTCAATTTAGCGCCTTTAAATTATGGCAATGGAAAATCCATATGTCAGATTCTTCCGTAAATAATTATAGAAGTAGAGTTATTAACGATTAAAACATTAGCATGAAGAATTACGCATTATTAGTATTCTTGACTTTAGGAATAACATTGAACAGTACAGCAATGACTGGTTCAAATTTTATAGAAAAAGAAATTGCTATCAATACAGATGAGTACGTAAAAATAAAATCTAGTGAGTTGACACCTCCGGTTATTGAAGAAATATTAAAACAATACCCAACGTCTAAACTTGGTGGAGCTTATAAAAATGATAGAGGAGAATTTAAATTGATTATGGTACTTAAAAGTGGTACCCGAAGAACCGTTTATATAGACCAATACGGTAATTGGATCAATAAAAAATAACCTGAAAAAAAGTTTTCAAAATAAAAAAAACTGCAAAAAGCGGTTTTTTTTATTTAAAAATGTGACCTACCAGAAAATGTTGTGTCTAAATAAGTGAAGCAAATTATGAAACAATGGTCACATTAGTATTTATTTCGGTTTTAGGCACAGTTCTAATTTTTTCTTTAGGGATGATATCGAAACTATGTTTAGAGAAGTAAATAGCAATAATATCACTTTCGCGTAAACACTAACCGTTAACTATGAAAGTGCCACCAAATAATTGTATTTAAAATAATCCCCCGGATTAGCATTGCCAGTATTAGTTGTTGTTGAATTGATTAAGGTGTTGATTAAAAATTTTAAAACAAGAGTTTGATAGGTGGTTTGAGGGGGGCTGCGCATTGCAGCTCCTTTTTTTGTTTTCAAATAAGTTCTGGGTCACAAGAAAATGTGACTGTTTTATTGGGTAAAAATTATACAGATACTAGTATTGGGTACAGTTTTACACAGCTTTAAGATAGGTGCAGTATATGTAACGTGTTATGTATCAGTGGTTTTTGGTTTTTTAGGGATTATGGCATTCTTTTTTCTTAGTTAATAGTATTGAAAAGTAGTATTAACTTAAATATTAGAAAGATGAAGACTTTATTTTTATTAGGAGCAATGACATTAGGTGGTTTTACAATGAACGCACAAGATGCATTAATAGCAGAAAACGGAATTCACCATAATCAAGTAAATGAGATGTTGGTCGTGGCCGATGATTTCAAGGAAATTTCGGTAGCAGAAGTTCCTCAAGCAGTATCAGATGCAGTAGCTAAGAATTTCCCGACTGCTAGTCTAGATAAAGCATATACGAACAGTGAGAAACAGTATAAGTTGGTATTGTCTCTTGAAGATGGTACACAAGGAACCGTATATGCCGATGAGAATGGGAATTGGATAGATATGTAATTATAGAGAAACTTGTTTGTTCAAGTTGGTTTGGTCAGGAAAGGATAGCTAAGTGCTATTCTTTCCTTTTTTTTTGCTCTATTGAATTGATTAATTAAGCTTTATGATAATTTTAAAATACAAATAGTCGGCTTATGGTATTTTTACGTAAATACTTAGAATACCAAACTTACTATGTCCAAAATTTTAATTTTAGAAGACGATACTTCTTTTGCCCAAATGCTAAAAAAGTTTTTGGAAAGAAATGGTTTTGACATTGTGGTAAGTCAGACCGGGTTAGATGGTGAAAAGCAACTCAAAGAGCAAAATTTTCAATTAGTAATTACAGATCTGCGTTTACCGGATTATGATGGCATTAAACTCGTTTCTCAATTAAAGGACAGTATTCCGGTAATAGTAATGACCGGTTATGCGGAAGTATCTACCGCAGTTAAAGCCATGAAAATGGGTGCGTATGATTATATTTCAAAACCATTTACGCCAGATCAAATGTTAGCCGTAATTGATGGTGCATTACACGCTAAACCAATTATTTCGAAAGAAACGGCTATTACAACAAAAAATGACTCAAAATCAATTGTAGAAAATGAAGATAAGTCGTCAATTTCTAATGACTTGGAGTTACTTAGTGAAGCTGCGCAAAAATTAGATGAACATATTGCCTTAGTGGCACCCACAGACATGTCTGTTTTAATTATAGGTGAGAGTGGCACTGGGAAAGAGGTTACGGCTAAAGCAATTCATCAAAAAAGCAATCGTAAAGAAAAACCGTTTGTAGCCCTAGATTGTGGGGCAATACCAAAAGAACTTGCCGCTAGTGAATTTTTTGGTCATTTGAAAGGAAGTTTTACTGGGGCTATAGCCGATAAAATAGGAAGTTTTGAAGCGGCAAATGGGGGAACCTTGTTTTTAGATGAAGTTGGTAATCTTTCTTATGAGAATCAAATACAACTATTAAGAGCTTTACAAGAGCGTAAAATTAAAAGGATCGGTAGCAATACTGAAGTGGAGGTTAATGTCAGAATTTTATCGGCCACAAATGAAGATTTAAAAGCAGCAGTGGAAAAAAGTAATTTTCGAGAAGATCTATATCATAGATTAAATGAGTTTTCTCTTCAAATACCTGCATTAAAAGACAGGCAGGGAGATTTGGCTGTGCTGGCATCTCATTTTTTGGAAAAGTTCAACCAAAAATTAAACAAGCAGATTATTGATTTTTCAGATGAGGTCTGGAATGTTTTTAATACATACCACTGGCCAGGTAATATTAGGGAATTGCAGAATGTTATTCAACGTGCAGTGTTATTAACTACCACCAATGAGATACAAGTGAATACTTTGCCAGAAGAGCTAATGAGATCAAAGCCGGAAAAAATGGACTTAGGTAGCGTGTCTAAAGCAGATTTTGAAAAAGAGCAAATTGTTAATGCTTTAAAACGTACTAATTACAACAAGTCTAAAGCGGCCAAGTTATTACAAGTAACCAGAAAAACGCTGTATAATAGAATTAACTATTATGATTTAGATCTGTAGAGATTTCCTGTGAAATTGCTTCCATAACATCGCTTATTTCTTGCTCCAGCTTCGCGTATATTTCTGATATCGTTTTATGGGTTGAATCATTTTTTTTCAGGGTTTCAAAAGTTTCTAAAGTGGGTACAATTTTGTTCACATGCAATTGCCTGAACATAGGTAGCATTCTATGTGCAGTACTATTTATTTGAGTAATATTGTTTGTTGTGATCGCCAATTTTAATTCATGTAAATTTTTCCCTGTATCATTTTTAAATGTGAGCAATACCTCGTCAATAGCGGTTTTGTCTTTTCCTAAAAAGAGTTCAATGGTTTCTAAACTGTAAAGGTTTTCGTTGTCATTTTTAGAAATGAAAGGTTTTTCATGAGTATGTTCAAAATCCATTTCAAACATGTTGTTTAGTTTTTGTAAAAGATCGGTTTTTGAAAATGGTTTTCGGATTAGTCCAGTAAATCCTTTTTCCATAAAGTGATCTACCGTAAGATCTCGTCTTCCGGTCATCGCTAAAATGGGTTGATTTTCATAATATTTAAATGTTCCTGTTTTAAGCTGGTCAACAATGTCATAGCCAGAGACCGTAGGCATTTCAATATCGGTCAAAACCATATTGAATTTAAAATCAGAATCGGGTTGAAAAGCATTGAAATCGGTAAAAAGTAAAACTTCTATTCCGGCTGACTTTAGCATTTCCCCAATTAGTTTCAAAAACGAAGCATCATCATCAAAAACAATAATTTTTAACCTATCCGGTTTTAAAGCGATTTTTGTTTCAACAGATGATTTTTCACCATAAGCAATAGGTATTTTAAGTGTAAAGGTGCTGCCTTTGTTTAAATTGCTGTCAAGCGAGATTGTACCGCCTAACAATTCGGTAAGTTTTTTTGTAATGGTGAGTCCTAATCCATAGCCGCCGTACTTTTTGTCGGTATCGTTTTCTGCCTGTGTAAATTCTTTAAAGATCAATTTTTGCTTCTCTTTTGATATCCCTATGCCGGTATCGGAAATTTTCAGGAAAAGTTGTTTTGTTTTTTGTTTTTCAATGATATTGCCCGTTAAGGTGATAGAGCCTTTATCGGTAAACTTATAGGCATTGCCCAGTAAATTTGTAATAATTTGACGTAATCGAAAAGCATCTGAAATAACAGGATGTTCTAAAGACTCATCTAAATGAAGAATTAAATCAATATCCTTTGCTGTATACTGTGCGGCAATACTATTAGCAGTTTCGGATATTAAGTTATTTACCTTAAAAGTAGATTTTTTGACTACCATTTTACCGGCCTCCAATTGAGAAAAATCCAGCAAATCGTTTACCAGATTGTTCACATATGTGGTAGCGGATTTTATTTGGTCAATATGCTTTTTATTAACGGTTCCATGGTCGTTTTCTTCTATTATATTGGTGTAACCGCTTATGGTGTTTAATGGGGTGCGTAAATCATGACTTACCGTTGCAATCAATTGTTCCCTACTTTTTAATAAAGAGTCAGAGTAGGCCTTCTCTTTTTCAAGTTTCTCTCTGTATACATTTGCTTTCCAGAAATCTCTATTTATAATAAAAGTAAAAATACCAACCACTAGAAAACCGAGTATTGCTGCAATAACGGCAAGGCGAATACTTCTTTTTAACAAGGTTTCCTTTTTAATGGAGTTGTTGATGCTGTTCGTAATAATCTCTTGCTCAAATGAAGAGAGGATGGTACGTAACTGCTGCGAAAGTTCAAGATCGGTTTTGTTGATATTGGTCTCTCTAAGGGCCAAGGTGTTTTCGTTTATGGCATTTTCCTGTTTAACATCTTTCAAAAGATTTTTAGAGACTTGTAGAACACTGTCCATGGTCTGTGTATTGCTTTGTGAATTACCGTTTGTGGGGACATTGGCATTAAGATAATCCGCAACCTTTTTTATGGTACTTTGGGCCTTGGGTGAAAGTTCTTCTAAATTAGGAGCTAAGCCTTCCGGTTTAATAATTCCTAAAGATTCCTCTAACTTATCAAATTCCGCTAGTGCAGAATTTATAGCGGTCCCTGTTTGGTCCTTAAGTCTAATGGCTCTTAAAGCATTAATATTTGTCACTTTTTTATCTAAAAGTGCGCTAAGGCTGTCTAAAAGGTTGTGTTGATATTCACTGTCCGTTAGCGTTTTTATTTCTTGAATATTGGTGCGTATGGAGTCTATTTTGTTCTCATAGGCGCTAAAATTAATTTTACTTTTGGTTTGCAATGCAAGTTTAGAGAGACTTTCAGCTTCATATAACTGGGCTAAAAAGGAGTTTGTTTTAAGTAATTTGTTGTCTTTTTCCGTTGTGTTTTCAGTAGCAATGTATTCTTGAACCTCCGTATAGATATAGTATGATGCAATAATGCCCAATATGACCAAAAGCAAGTAGCTAATAGTAATTTTAAGGGTGAACTTGTTTTTCTTGGAATCCATGTAATATTTCTAATTGTGTAGTAAAGACAGATTGAAATGTATAGTTAAATACGACAAAACAGGGATAATAAGTTCTAAAATGATGTTAATTAAACAAGATGTTATTTTTTCAGATTTATTTATGAGAGTTAAAATTACTGCATTACATTTGCGGCATCTCAAAGGGGTGCCAAAATCCTGAAAATTTTTAGGTCAAAGCTGAGATTATACCCAAAGAACCTGGGCGGGTAATGCTGCCAAGGGACCGAGCGTTAAAAAAATGTCCGGTGGACATTTTTAGCGAGGGGCCAGCCAGCGTAATGGCTGACTTCATTTTGGAAAACAAAGTCTTTAAATAGGCAAAATCAATTTTTACTTAGAATAATAGCCCCTTTTATTCGTAATTATTTTACGAATGAAACTTACTATTTTCACAATTGCGGCGTTTTTTGCGTTTAGTCTTGGAGTTAGTGCCCAAGAACAGGTAACTGATTCTCTGGAGGGTCAAAAAGTAGTCTTAGACGAAGTGTTCGTCTCTGCGGTAAGGGTAACCAAGCAATCTCCAGTTACATTTTCAAATCTTACAAAAGAGGAAATTAAACCAAGAAACCTTGGGCAGGACATTCCTGTATTAATGAACTTTTTACCATCTGTGGTAACTACTACAGATGCTGGTGCCGGTGTTGGTTATACTGGGCTTAGAGTAAGAGGTAGTGATGCTACACGTGTAAATGTGACCATTAACGGAATACCTTATAACGATGCGGAGTCTCAAGGTACATTCTGGGTAAATATGCCCGATTTTGCTTCTTCAACTGAGAGTTTACAATTGCAACGTGGTGTAGGTACATCTACCAATGGAGCCGGTGCTTTTGGGGCAAGTTTAAACTTGTTGACAGACGGTTTTTCACAAGACGCGTATGGTCAAATATCAACTTCTATAGGTAGCTACGGTACATTAAGAAATAATTTAAAGTTCAGTACCGGATTATTAAATGATCATATTGAAATTTCAGGGAGACTATCTAAAATTAAATCAGATGGTTATATAGATAGGGCAAGATCGGATTTGGAATCTTATTTTTTACAAGCGGCTTATAAAGATGACAATACTTTGATCAAGGCATTGATGTTTGGGGGTCATGAAATTACGTACCAAGCTTGGTACGGTATAGATGGTCAAACTTTGAGGGATAATAGAACTTTTAATCCTTCAGGTATTTATACTGATTTAGATGGTAATACCCAGTTTTATGATAATGAAGTGGATAATTACAAGCAAGACCATGCACAATTATTATGGAACGAACAGATTTCTGATTTTTGGAGTACAAATATTGCGTTGCACTATACAAGAGGTAGAGGTTATTTTGAGCAGTATAGAGAAGCCGATGATTTTTCTACCTATGGTTTTGAGCCACTGATTGTAGATGGTGAAGAGGTGAATACTACCGATTTAATTAGAAGACGTTGGTTGGATAATGATTTCTACGGAACCGTTTTTTCTGCAAATTACAAGAAAGAAAAGTTAGATTTAATAATAGGTGGTGGTCTTAATAAATACGAAGGCGATCATTTTGGTGAGGTAATCTGGGCTAGATATGCTAGTAATAGTAGTTACAGAGATCGTTATTATGATGATAGTTCGTCTAAAACAGATTTTAATTTATACACAAAGGCAAATTATCAATTAACAGATCAGTGGTCATTGTATGGAGATGTTCAGTATAGAACAGTTGGGTATAAAGCAAACGGGGAAGATACCGGTCTTGTTGATGATAGGTTCAATTTTTTCAATCCAAAGGCAGGAGTAACTTTTGATCTTAATGCGAATAATAATTTTTACTTGTCGTATGCGGTTGCCAATAGGGAACCCAATAGGAACGATTATGAAAATGGTAATCCAAAACCTGAGAAACTAAATGATTTTGAATTGGGATGGAGATACGTTTCTCCTTCAGTTCAAGTAAATACCAATGTATATTACATGAACTATAAAGATCAGTTAGTGGTTACTGGCGAATTAAATGACGTTGGTGCACCATTAAGGGAAAATATTGGTGATAGTTACAGGCTAGGTTTAGAAGTTGATGCAAATATAATATTGGGTGAAAAATTCAGCCTAAGGCCTAACATTGCCATCAGTCAAAATAAGAACAAAGATTTCTTTATTGATAGAGATGGTTTGCTACAAGGTTTAGGAGATACCAACATTGCTTACTCTCCGGGCTTGGTGGCGGGTAACGTTCTTAGTTATATGCCATGTGATGCTATGAATATTTCGCTGTATTCAAAGTTTGTAGGTGAGCAATATCTAAGCAATACAGATACAGAAGCATCTAAGCTAGACTCTTATTTTACCACAGATTTCAATATTACTTATGAGATCAACATGAATAGCATTGTAAAGTCTATCGTGTTTTCAGGTTTGGTAAATAACATCTTCAATGAAAAGTATGTTTCTAACGGGTATACTTATGTAGATAGTTGGTCTACACCTGGTAATTCATTTGAAGTACAGGGTTATTATCCACAAGCAGGAACTAACTTTTTATTAGGTGCAACAGTGAATTTTTAGTTGATAATAGAAAGATATAAAGTTGTCTTAAATATTTGTTGAGAATGTAAGGCGCATAGTGGAATAATCTAAATTAGGAGACTAATTATCAGGGTTATGGAGCGCAACATTCCAGTTTTTGGCAGTAGGTTAAGAAACAATATAGTTACGGTGCCAGAGGTCATTTCTCAATGCTCTGGCATTCGTGTTTTTGGGCAATCTATAAAGTCGTTTTTGTTTAGTACGGACGTAGCTATTATAAGAAATACCAATGCCAATGCAATTATAGCGGTATATCCGTTTACACCGCAACCGGTAATATCAAATGCTTTGATATTGGCTGCCGACAAGCCTATATTTTGTGGGGTCGGTGGCGGGTTAACAACCGGGGTACGGTCTTTAGAGTTGGCAATACATGCAGAATTTCAAGGTGCTTTAGGGGTAGTTTTAAATAAGCCTACCCCAAACAGCCTTATAACCATGCTTAAGGAAAAAATTGATATACCGGTAACCATTACGGTGGTTTCGGAAAAAGATGATATTAAAGGTAGAATAGATGCTGGTGTGGATATATTCAATGTGTCCGGCGCAGCTAAAACTGCAGATATCATTAAAAAAATTAGGGATTTAAATGATAAGGTTGCCATCATTGCCACGGGTGGAAAATCTGACGATTCTATAGTTGAAGCAATAGATGCCGGGGCAAATGCAATATCGTATACACCACCAAGTACAGGTGAACTGTTCAAGGAAATAATGGAGAAATATCGCGCTGAAGAAAATGCTTAGTTAGAGATGATTACACTACCACCACTAAAGGTAGTACGATATTCAAGCATGTCATAATATCGATTTTCATCATCTGGTCTATTCAATAATTGACCGGTAAATAAGCTGTATTCATAATCTTCGCAAGAACACGTTGCAATTTGTCCATTTAGCTGCATGGTAGAGCAATCGTTAGGTGCATGATTTGGACAACTGGCCTCAAATGCCCTAAACTGATCAAAACCGGCATTGATGACAAAAACACCTCGTGTACCGGCAAGATCACTTTGAATATATACGGCACTACCCGTATTTGTAAGTGGGCTGTAGGAAGGCAAGTTTAAATTGGCTTCAAAACGAAAGCCTATTTCCTGTAAGTACGGATTTCTGTTGGTTCCATCATTGCTACAAGCAGTGATAATCAATAGAATTAGGATACTTAATCTTCTGAACATGCTATAATTTTGTTTTCAATAACTTCAACAAATGTGCGTAAAATTTATGTATATTTGTGTTAAATCCTCTCTTAAAAAGCCGAATTAACAGGCATTTGCAGAGGATTTGTCTATTTATAAAACGAGGAAGTTATGAGTAATATATCATACTATACTGTCGAAGGGTTAAAAAAACTAAAGGCAGAACTAGATCATTTAAGAGATGTTGAGCGCCCAAAGGCGTCTCAAGCAATTGCAGAAGCAAGAGATAAAGGCGATTTGTCAGAAAACGCAGAATATGATGCTGCAAAAGAAGCACAAGGTTTGTTGGAAATGAAAATTTCCAAGATGGAAAATACCGTGGCCAATGCACGTATAATTGATGAGTCGCAATTAGATACCTCTAAGGTATTGGTACTTTCTACCGTAAAGCTAAAAAACCAAAATAATGGTATGGAAATGACCTATAAATTGGTAGCGGAAAGTGAGGCGGATCTTAAAACGGGTAAAATATCTGTAAGCTCACCAATTGGCAAAGGTCTTTTAGGAAAAAAAGTGGGAGATACTGCTGAAATTACTGTTCCTAGCGGAGCAATAAAATTTGAAATTCTTGAAATAACAAGAGCTTAAAATTTTTAAATAACTATATTTAATCCTATCCTTTTGAAAAGGGTAGGATTTTTTATTTCCATTAAATAGTAAACGATTATGCCAACGATTTTTACCAAGATCATAAATGGTGAAATACCATGTTTTAAAGTAGCTGAAGATGAAAATTTCTTAGCATTCTTAGATATCAACCCAAACGCTAAAGGGCACACCTTGTGTATACCTAAAAAAGAGGTAAATAAAATATTGGACTTGGATGAAGAAACGTACTTGGGTCTCATGTCATTTTCAAGAAAAGTGGGCAAGGCTCTGGAAAAAACTGTTGAATGTAAGCGAATTGGTATGTCTGTTATTGGGTTAGAGGTACCGCATGTGCATATTCATTTAATTCCGTTGAACGAAATGAAAGATGCAACTTTTCAACACAAGGTAAAACTAAGTGATGAGGAACTGGCAGACCTAGCCCAGGAAATTGGAGCTAAGATTTAAATGGCACCAGAAATAAAAAGGTAAACAGCTCCTGCGACCATGGCAATCATAGCTAACAAAAGCCCATAAAATAATAATGTTGGTTGAGATGATTTTTTAGCTGGAACAGCCGTTTTTTGATAATAGTTGAACATGCGCTCTATATCATCCGTCCAACTTACTGGGTAGATTGTAGTGTGGCAGGTATTGCAAACTAATTTATTGCTGAGGTCTCCAGTAATCTTATGAAAAAAGCTACCGTAGGTGTGTTTTTGATAAAAAGTAAGACTTAAATCCTGATTAAAACACTCCGGACAGTTATTGGTCAGTTGAGCTTCTTTAATAACTTCAAATTTTTCCTTCGCCATAATTAGTGAACCACTTTTAAAGAAATTTGCATTATAGTTCCTTCTTTGCCAGATGATAACACCTTTATTTTTCCATCGTGATACTCTTCCACAATTCGTTTAACCAAAGAAAGTCCTAAGCCCCAACCTCTCTTTTTTGAGGTGAAACCGGGTGTAAAGATACTATTATAGTTGCTTTTTGAAATACCGTGCCCGGTATCGGCAATTAAAATATTCACGAATTTATGATCTGGTACTATTTCAATGGCAATACTACCCTTGCCTCGCATAGCATCGATACCGTTTTTTACCAAATTTTCAATAGTCCAATTGTATAATGAGCTATTAAGCATAACAGGCAAATAATCTACTTTAGAATTAAAAGAAAAATGAATGAGCTTAGAGCTTCTTCGCTTTAAATAATCAAAAGCATCTTGGGTTTCTTTAACAATGTCGCTTTCAACAAGTTTTGGTAAGGATCCTATTTTAGAAAAACGTTCGGTAATGGTCTGTAATCGATCAATATCTTTTTCAATTTCTTTGGTAATACTCGGGTTGATGTCTTCAGTTTTCAAAAGCTCGTTCCAGCCTAATAGAGAAGATAAAGGTGTACCGATTTGGTGTGCGGTTTCTTTTGCCATACCTGCCCATAATTTATTCTGTTCGGCAGCTTTATTGGTCTTGAACAGAAAATAGATTACGGCGGCAAAAAGAAAAATAATAAGAAGTAAGGCAATAGGGTAAAACTTCAGCTTGGTTAAAACGTCAGAATTTCCGTAATATAACGTGGCTAAATGTTCGCCTTGCTGATCAATTGAAATAGGGGTGTTTTCATTCTTGAATTTTTTTAGTTGACTTTGAATGTAGGCGGAGTCCTGCGCTTTGTTTGGCGGAAAATTATTCACCCTTATAGACTTGTCCTTGTTTATAAGGATCATTGGGGTAGAAGTGTTGTTTTGAAATACCTTTAAATGAAGACTGCCTAAATCTACAGTTTCAGAGGATTGCAAAAACTCTGATTGCGCAGTAGCCCAGATCTCCATTTTTAAACGCTCTTCCTCTTTAAATTGTTTAAAAAAGCTATTGGTATTCCATAAGATTAGACTAACCACAACAAAGGAGCCTACCAATAGAAAAATGTTGGAAATTTTGTTTTTAGGAATAAAGTTCATCCAATAGTTATCTAATACTAAAGATAACCCTAATTGTGAATAATTGTTGTGTTGTAATCAATGTACCGTGTTTTATTACCGCTTCATTTTATGTATTTTTGAAATCTATTGTAAAAAGAGTTCAAGATGGAAATAGAAGGTAAAGTTAAATTGATAGGTGAAACCCAAACTTTTGGGTCTAATGGGTTTAGGAAAAGGGAGTTGGTCGTTACTACAGACGAGCAATATCCACAGCATATCATGATAGAATTTGTTCAAGATAAATGTGATTTGTTGAACAGTTATGCCGTGGGGCAAGATGTAAAAGTTAGTATTAATCTTAGAGGAAGAGAGTGGACAAATCCTCAAGGTCAGGTAAAATATTTCAACTCAATTCAAGGCTGGAGGATAGAAAATTTATCTCAACAAGCACCGGCACCAGGTATGCCGCCAGTACCACCAATGGAGGCATTTGAACCAGCTGATAATTTAAACGAAGAGGATCATGATGATCTACCGTTTTAATAATTATAACACAATAAAATAAGGGGTACTGTCCTTTAAATAAAAAACTTGTTTAGCTTAAAAAGTTGAACAAGTTTTTTTGTTTTCACACCTTTGGTTAATTTGAACAAAAACGAAAAAGCCTCAAAAGAATCATGTACTTTTTAACTGATGAACTTGTCTTTCCGCCCGTGGAAAATGCAAATGTTGAAGGCTTGTTGGCCGTTGGTGGCGATCTTTCCCCAGAGCGGTTGTTGTTGGCCTACCAAAACGGTATTTTTCCATGGTTTGATAACGATTCTATAATATTATGGTGGAGTCCGGATCCTAGAATGGTGCTATTTCCAAATGAGATAAAGGTCTCTAAAAGCATGAAAAAAGTAATACGAAACAAGCAATTTAGGCTTACTAAAAATACTTGTTTTGAAAAGGTTCTAGAATATTGTTCTTCCGTACCAAGAGAAGGGCAAGACGGTACATGGATTACCGAAGCAATGAAAACCGCATATATTAAATTACATAAAAATGGCATTGCCCAATCTTATGAGGTTTGGGAAAAAGATAAACTGGTAGGGGGCTTGTACGGTGTTGATCTAGGTCATGTATTTTGTGGAGAAAGCATGTTCAGTCTTACATCTAATGCATCTAAGTTTGCCTTTATTAAGCTAGCGGAAGAATTGTTTCTAAAAGAGTATAAGGTAATAGACTGCCAATTGCACACCGATCATTTGGCCAGTATGGGAGCCAAAGAAATTGCAAGAAAAGATTTTATGGCAATCTTAAAGTGATATAACCAAACTATTTAAAAAGAGAAAAACGTGTTCAGTTTTTTCAGTGTAATTCTCCATTCTGAACTGTACACCCAATTGTGCTTTTAAATGGTTTGAAATAGACCAACCTATTTGCGATGTTATTCGCTGGTCATACATTGCTTTGGTACTTTTTTCAATGCTTAATAAAGATTCTGTGGTAGCCACTAAGTATGGCTCTCCAATATCTGTTCTTAAACCTTTTAAGGGAATGTCAATGGCAAAACGATATCTAAAACGATGAATAAGTGTAGAAGGTTGTATGCGCTGCTCAATTCTAAACCGGTTACCAAAGCGGACACTATTGGTAATTTTGGTAATGTTGAATTGTTGCGTTAACCGTAGTTCATTTTCCTTGTCATTTTCAAATACTTCTCTAAATCTATATTGTACTCCTAGGCCTATACTCTTATAGGGATCTATTGTTAAAGAGGAAAAATGGGCTATTTCTATTTGGCGTACAGTTAACTGAGATTTGTTATTGTGATAGGTATAATTTCTATTTGATAAAGATAAATTTTGTTTAAGCAAAGGGGTTACTTTGTAGTTTAAAGCTACTTCAGGCTCCCAATATGCAACAGTGTTATTTTGAGATTGAACATAACGTACACATAAGAACAGCAATAAGGTAAAAATGAACCGAAATCTAGTACAGTACATGGTCATAGTTAGGAGGAAGAGAGGTTCTTATATCCATAAAATTTCCATCGGCATCAAATAGAATTTCATAATCTAAATAGCCTTTTTCTTTTCTTCCAACAACTACCAGTTCGTAATTGTTAGAGGGTAGTATCAAGTTTTGAAATGCGTTTTTAAAAGTGTGGTCAATAGGCTCAGTATTTGAAGGATATTGCTGTTGCAGCCTTTTAATACGATATTTAGTGAAATTATTGTTCAAATACTCTTCTATTTTGGCATAGGTATCATTAGGTATATCGTCTGGTTTAATTAGTATTTCAATATCTTCAAGATTGCCTTTTTTATCAAATTCAATGCTGTACCAAAGCTTGTCTTTTTTCAATTTCGCCTCATAACTAACTTTAGTGCTATCCGTCTCCTTATAAAACTTAATACGCCTATAATCTGTAACATTTTCTTCTATGGTAGTGATAGCTACAGCAGGAAACTGAGATTTTAAAATACGATGTTCCCTTTCGTATTTATACTGAGCCTGTCCAAATTGACTGTAAAAAAACAGAGTGGTAATTAGTAAGAGCGTTTGAATATTTTTCATGATAACGGTGTTATGTTACTTACACTTCAGTGTATCTAAAACAATCTAGTTGATGATCATTTACCATGCCAGTAGCCTGCATAAACGCATAAATAATAGTACTGCCCACAAACTTAAAACCGCGCTTTTTTAGGTCTTTACTAATGGCATCTGATATGGGTGTATTGGCAGGGGCATCTTTGTAATCTACTACTTTGTTCTTAATAGGTTCATTGTTTACAAATTCCCAAATATAACTACTGAAACTACCAAATTCTTTCTGAATTTCCATGTAGGCAATAGCATTGGTCACCGTTGCCCTAACTTTTAATTTGTTTCTGATAATGCCCTCATCTTGTAGTAAAGAGAGGATTTTGGTTTCAGGATATTTAGCAATTTTCTTATAATCGAAATGATCGAATGCAACCCTAAAATTTTCTCGTCTTTTTAAAATAGTGATCCAGCTTAAACCAGCTTGAAAGGTTTCCAACACTAAAAACTCGAACAGTAAATCATCGTCTTTAACGGGTACGCCCCATTCTTGGTCATGATATGCTTCATAAAGCGTATCGCCTTTGCACCAACCGCATCTTACTGGTTCCATAGAAAGTTTCTTTAATGACAAAAGTATTTAAAAAGATCAGAACTTACCTTTTTCTTTAATTTGGTAGAATAGTGTTTAATTTTTTTTGGAGCCCATTAAAGAAAGTTTAAATTTAAGTTAATAGTTGTTAAACTATTATTAGTTGATAGTAATACTATTATATTTACACTTTATGTAATTGATAGTATTATGGATAGGCTGTTGCAAGGGGTGCAGATAAAAGTTAATGAGAAACTTTATTTAAAGGACCCTGAATCTTCTGGACTAGGTAAAAAAATCGTTGAGTACAGTATTCAAATGATCAACGAAATTGGTTTTGAAAGGTTTACTTTTAAAAAGTTAGGTCATCAAATAGGTTCTAACGAAAGTTCTATTTACAGGTATTTTGAAAACAAACATAAATTACTTGTTTACCTAACCTCTTGGTACTGGGGGTGGATGGAATATCAATTGGTCTTTGCAACGCACAGTATTAAAAATCCAAAAGAAAAATTATTAAAGTCCATTATCATCATAACTAGGGAAATCAAGGAAGATTCCGCATTTTCTCATGTCAATGAAGTCTTTTTAAATCAAATTGTAATCAATGAATATTCTAAAGCCTATTTGACCAAAGAAGTAGACGAAGAGAATAAAGAAGGTTATTACGCTATATATAAAAGATTGGTAGGACGTTTGTCTACCATGATTTCCGAGGTTGATGCAGATTATGAATATCCTACGAGTTTAGCAAGTACCATTTTGGAAAATGGTTTGCACCAACATTATTTAAGAGAGCACTTTCCGTCACTTACAGATTGCAATAAGAAAGTGACACCAACACAATATTTGACCCACCTTGTATTCAATACATTAAAACAACACTTAAATGAGTAAAAACATACTAACTGCCTGGCAGCGTTTTTTAGGACTTTTAAAACTGGATAAAAAGGATATTTTTCAAGTTTTCTATTATGCCATATTCGCGGGGGTTGTCAACTTGTCGTTACCATTGGGTATACAGGCAATAATAAACTTAATGCAAGGTGCTCAAATTAGTTCATCTTGGGTCGTATTGGTCATTTTGGTGACATTGGGTGTTGCTTTTGTTGGGGTGCTGCAGCTTATGCAAATAAGAATAATTGAAAATGTACAGCAAAAGATATTTACTAGGGCATCTTTTGAGTTTGCATATCGTTTTCCTAAAATTAAAATGAGCGAACTGCACAATTACTATCCGCCAGAATTGGCAAATAGGTTTTTTGATACCTTGACTATTCAAAAATCCTTATCAAAAGTATTGATAGATTTTCCTGCGGCATTACTGCAGATTGTTTTTGGGTTATTGCTACTATCGTTTTATCACCCATTTTTTATTGTTTACGGTATGTTGTTGCTGTTGTTGATTTATGTGGTGTTCAAGTTTACCGCTCAAAGAGGTCTGGATACGAGTTTAGATGAATCTAAGAGTAAATATAAAATTGCGCACTGGCTTCAAGAGATAGCCAGGTCTATAGTAAGTTTTAAGTTATCTGGTAAAACATCTCACGCATTGGATAAAAATGATACCCTCGTAGTCAATTACCTCAATGCAAGGGAAAGTCATTTTAGGGTTTTGGTATTGCAGTTTATTCAAATGATCGGGTTCAAGGTTTTGGTCACCGCAGGTCTTTTATTGATCGGTGGGTTATTGGTGCTTAATCAAGAGATGAACATTGGTCAGTTCGTAGCGGCCGAAATTATTATTCTTTTAGTAATCGGTTCGGTTGAAAAATTAATCTTAGGATTGGAAACGTTTTATGATTTATTGACATCTCTAGAAAAGATGGGGCAAGTGGTAGATAAAGAACTTGAGGCTCAAGAAGGAGAAAAACCATTTATGGAGAACCAGGCCTTTACTGTTGAGCTAAGTGAAATATCTTACAGTGTACCACAGCCAAAAAGACAAATAATTAAGGATCTAAGTTTAACCATATCCCCTAGTTGTACTATTCTTCTAAGAGGTAATAGTGGTTCTGGTAAAAATACTTTATTGCGCTTAATTGCGGGAATCATTGAACCAGACAGTGGTGGTGTGTATGTGAACGGAGTTTCGTTAAAAGGTATGAACCTTAATTATTACCGTTCGCACTTAGGTCAATCATTACCGGAAGAATCCCCATTTGAGGGTACAATCTTGAACAACATCACCTTTGGTGATAAAGAGACCACAAATGAGCAAGTGTATTGGGCGTTAGATAAAGTAGGACTTACGGATTTTGTAAAAAAACAACCAGAAGGTCTTAATACGGTATTGTACCCTGAAGGTAAACAGATTCCATATACCGTGTCAAAAAAGATAGTGTTGGCTAGAAGTATTGTCCGTAAGCCAAAACTGCTCATTCTTAAAGACCCGCTTGATCAGTTCAATGTAGATGAAGCAGACCGTATTTTGAGTTTTTTAAGTGATCCAGCTAATGGTTGGGCATTACTTGTAGTAAGTGAGAACGATAAGTGGATTAAAAAATGTTCGCGTATCATAACCATGGAAAAAGGACAGATTATTAACGAAATCCAAGGAAAAGATGCTTAATATATCTCATAACAAACTTAACCAAAAAGTCTCTATAGATAGATTCAAATCGGTACAGAAGGTAAACCACAAGAGGCACTACAAGCATTTTAATAGGTTTCTTTTGGCATTTGCCGTGGTAGGTGTCATAGTACTGTTTTTGCCTTGGACGCAGACCATAACCGCTAGAGGTAATTTAACTACGTTGACCCCGGGGCAAAGACCCCAAACCATTCAATCACAAATACCGGGTAGAATAGAACAATGGTATGTACAAGAAGGAGATTATGTAGAAAAAGGAGATACCATATTGTTCATTTCTGAAGTGAAATCAGAATATTTTGATCCAGATTTAGTGGAGCGTACTGGGCAACAATTAAAATCTAAGAGTTCATCTGTAACCTCATATGGTGAAAAGGTGAAGTCATTGGATAATCAAGTTGCGGCACTTATCAATGAAAGAAGGTTAAAACTTGAGCAAGCAAAGAACAAGCTGCTTCAGGCCAAATTAAAGGCACAAAGCGATAGTATTGATTTTGAGGCCGCTAAGACAAATATTCAAATTGCTGAAAGGCAGTTTGAAAGAACTGTGCAATTAGAGAGCGAAGGTTTAAAAGCGGTAACAGATGTTGAGGCAAAACGGTTGAAATTGCAAGAAACCCAAGCAAAGTTGCTCTCGCAAGAGAACAAATTATTGGCGGCCAAAAACGAAATAATCAATGCGGAAGTAGAAATCAATAGTGTTCAAGCATCATATACAGATAAGATCTCAAAGGCACAAAGCGATAAGTTTACGGCAATGTCCAATCAATTTGATTCTGAGGCTCAGGTCAGTAAGTTGGAGAATGATTATACCAATTATAAAATGAGGAGTGAGCTGCGTTATATTAAGGCACCGCAAAATGGGTATATCAATAAGGTGTTAACAGCAGGTATAGGAGAAACATTTAAAGAAGGCACGCCGTTGGTAGGTATTATGCCGGCAGATTATGATATGGCGGTTGAAACTTTTGTGGCTCCAATAGACTTGCCTTTGATCCATTTAGGAGAAAGTGTTAGAATACAATTTGATGGTTGGCCGGCTATCGTTTTCAGCGGATGGCCAAATGCATCATATGGTACCTATGCGGGTAAGGTGGTAGCTATAGAAACGTTTATAAACCCTAATGGAAAATATAGGGTGCTATTATCTCCGGATGAAGAAGATCAAGCATGGCCAGATGCCTTACGTGTTGGTTCAGGGGCAAATACTATTGCCTTATTGGAAGATGTGCCTATTTGGTATGAGCTTTGGCGTCAGTTAAATGGTTTTCCACCTAACTATTACCAACCTGAAGGTGCCCAGGACAAACCCGTAAAAAAATAATGATGAGAAGCATTTTTTTCTTTTTCTGTATATGTGGCGGTTTTTTTGTGTCGGCCCAAACCGTAGATTCTGTCCAGCTAGGGTTTAAAGAGTATTTAGGATATGTAAAAAAGTACCATCCTATAACTAAACAAGCTGAGATGGTAATGAGCGTTGGGCAAGCAAATCTAATGAAGGCCCGTGGTGGGTTTGATCCCAAAATAGCGGTAGATTATGCAACTAAAGAATTTAAGGGAACGGAATATTATGATCTTTTAAATACTACGTTTAAAATTCCTACCTGGTATGGTATAGAATTAAAAGGCGAGTTTGAGCAGTACTCTGGAGAATACTTGAACGCAGAGCGAAATGTACCTGATGATGGATTGTACAGTGCCGGGGTTGCCCTTTCTCTAGGACGTGGTTCATGGATCAATGAGCGTATGGCAACCGTAAAGAAAGCAAAGTTTTTTAGGGAGCAGTCTAAAGCCGATAGGGATCTATTGGTCAATCAAATTTTGTTCGATGCTTCATTGGCATATTTCAATTGGTTGCAGGCTTATAGGAATAGTATTTTGTTCAATGATTTTTTAGAGAACGCTAAAGTAAGGTTAGAGGGGGTCAATAAAAGTGCCAACGCTGGTGAAATTGCTGCTATTGATACCGTTGAGGCTAAAATTGCCGTACAAAACAGAGCTTTGGAAAGAGAGCAGGCTAATGTAGTTTTACGTAACGCAAGATTGGAGCTTTCCAATTTTCTCTGGATGGGAGATAATATACCTATGGAATTACAACCAGGTGTGGTGCCAGAACTGTCTTTAGATGTAGAGATAGATCAAGCCTTGGAAATTTTAGGTAAACCTTTAGATAGTTTTGACCTTGAAAATCATCCTAAACTAAAATCCTTAGGGTATAAAATAGATGGTTTACGCGTAGATAAGCGATTAAAAACAAATAAACTATTACCTAAAATTGACGTTGAGTATAAGTTTATTACTGAAACGCCCGAGTATTTAAATTCATTGGAAACCCAAAATTATAAGGGTGGTTTAAATTTTGAGTTGCCTTTATTTTTAAGAAAAGAACGGGGAGATTTGAAATTGGCTAAACTGAAATTAAGGGATGCACAGTTTGAGTTAGATAACGCCGAGGTGCAAATTCAAAATAAGGTATTGGCTATATATAATGAGTTGGCTTCTTTTGAAAATCAGAATATTTTAATAGATGATATCGTTGCCAGTTATGAGGCGTTGCTAGCAGCGGAAGAACGAAAATTCAGTTTTGGGGAGAGCTCGTTGTTTTTGATCAATTCAAGGGAATCAAAGTTAATAGATGCGGTCTTAAAACAGAATCAAGTAGAAAATAAATATTTTACGGCGAAGGCCAAATTATTCAACAGTCTGGCCGTCAATCCTGAAAATTTGTAAGTATTCTATTTGCAACGCTACTAATGTGATCGATCAAGATATTTTAAAGTAAGCATTATGGAGTTATTATTGGAAGATATTAAAGCAAAGGGATTAAATAACGGTTATAGTTATGCCGAGTATAGGGTATTGGTTTCTGACCTAGCTGAAAAAGGAGCGTCTACCGGCCCTGAGCAAACTGAAGCACTTTCACAATATACCCAATTGAATAACAGCCGTATGCGTAGGTGGGATAAAACCTTGAAGTTTACCGATGAGGTTGTTGACAAGATAAAGTCTGTGGATCAAAAAGTTTTATGGGTAGTATTATCGGAGAGCTGGTGTGGCGATGCTTCTCCTGCGCTGCCAGTTATGCATAAATTCACTGAAATCAATCCTAATATATCATTATCCATAATCTTAAGAGATGAGAACTTACATATTATGGATCAATTTTTGACCAATGGAGGTAGGTCAATACCAAAATTAATTGCGGTTGATGTTAAGGAAAATACGGTTGCGGCTACATGGGGTCCAAGATCTGAAAAGGCAACTAAGCTAGTGGAAGATTATAAGTCGGAGTACGGTAAACTAACGCCTGAATTTAAACAGAATCTTCAAATTTTTTACAATAAGGATAAGGGGCAAAGTATAATTCAAGATCTGCTGGAATTACTTCCCTTGAAATAAATAGGTAATGGTGCCTTTTTGGGAATCTTTTTCAGAACTGTTGAATCTTGCTTTCAAAGCATAATTAATGGCGTTTTCAACAAGACATCCGTTAGATGTTCCAGAACTTTTTGCATTGTAATCTGCTTCGGTTACATAGCCTAGTGCATTTACTTCTATATTGATAACAACTTTTCCTCCTTCAATACAAGTGTATATTGGTGGGGGTAATTTGTAGTTGTTTCTATCAACCAAAGAATAGGATACAGACGTTCGTCTGGCGGCAAGGTTATTGGTAAATTCTTTTTTTTGCGCTTCCTTTTCTCCTAAAAGCTGCTTTTTTTCTTCTCTCTTTTTGGCCAAGGCCTTTACCCTTTCAGAATAACCAGAATCGGAAATCATACTTTCAGTAGGGTCACCGTCACTCATTTCACTACGTTCTTCCATCAGCTCTTCTAAAGTCTGTAATGGTTCTGGATTACCGTAGCTAGGTTTTGCGGTTTCGTTAAAAGCTAAATGACTTTTTATTGGATCGGCTTTCATTTCATCATCAACCGGATCTTCTTCTTTGAGAATTTCTTCCAATACCTCTGGGTCCATAATCATTTCAACCACATAGTCTTCGTGAGATTCCTCTTGGCCACCGAACTGAATACCAAACAAAACCAGCACTACAATAGACAGGCTAAAGGTAGTGGCAAGTAATGATAATTGTTTTCTGTTCAGATTCATGAATATATAACCTTAATAATACCAAAATATTTTAGAAGATCGATAAATGGCATTTCAAAATCTGCTATTTATTTTCTTCTGGTGCCAATAATAAATCGGCGAAGTCCAAAGGGTCTTGGGCTTTATCTACGTTAAAATCACCTATTTTGGTTCTTCTAAGGGTCGTTAAATGTGCTCCGGAGTTTAATGCTTTTCCAAAATCGTGCGCCATAGACCTTATATATGTTCCTTTGCTGCATGCAATTCTAAAATGCACGTTCAAGTTGTCTATGTCGGTAATTTCAAATGCACTTACATGTACCTTTCTTTTTGGAATATCTACGGTTTTACCTTCTCTTGCCAGTTCGTACAAACGTTTACCATCTTTTTTTAATGCGGAAAAAACAGGCGGGGCTTGTTCTATTTCACCAATAAATTCATGGGTGGCAGCTTTTATAAGCTCTGGCGTTATATGATCCGTCAAAAAAGTCTCATTGATTTCGGTTTCCAAGTCATAAGAAGGTGTTGTACTGCCTAAAGTAATTATACCTGTGTATTCTTTTTCCTGACCTTGGAATTCGGTAATTTTTTTGGTGAACTTACCTGTACAAATCACCAAAAGACCTGTTGCTAAAGGATCTAACGTACCTGCGTGACCTATTTTAAATTTCTTTAAGCTGAACTTTTTTCTAATCGCCCATTTCAATTTATTGACCGCTTGAAAAGAGGACCATTCCAGTGGTTTATCGATCAATAATACTTGACCGTTTAAATAGTCTTCTTTGGTCAAATCTTTCATGAATTTGGGTGTTTTTGATGTTTTACGGATTAGTAAATCCGTAAATAACGGCGATCAATCCTACAATAAGACAATAGATGGCAAAATAGGATAGCTTGCTTTTACGTACCAATTGGATCATCCAAGTACAAGCGGCAAGTCCGGCAACAAAGGCGGCAATGAATCCGGCACCCATAGCAACGTTGTTTTCCCCGTCAAAAGTTAATTCTCCGCTCATAAGGTCTTTCGCGATCTTACCAAAGATCAATGGAACAACCATTAAGAAAGAGAATCTTGCGGCTTTAGATTTGTCTACGCCTAAAAGAACAGAGGTAGAAATAGTAGCACCACTTCGTGAAATACCGGGTAGCATAGCTATGGCTTGAGAAATGCCAACTATAAAGGCATTTCCAAAACTCACTTTTTTATCGGTGTCTTTGGCTTTATCGGCAAAATATAAGAGTACAGCGGTAATGATCAACATAAAGCCTACGAACCTTATATTGCCGCCAAAAAAAGCTTCTAATTGCTCTTCAAAAAACAGACCTACAAATACTGCAGGTAACATAGAGACAATTATTTTAGCAGAGAATTGGCTTTCTTCGTTCCATTTAAATTGAAACAAACCACTTATAATTTCCCAAATATCTTTTCTAAAGACTACAATGGTACTTAGTGCGGTAGCAAAATGAAGTACAACGGTGAACAATAAACTTTCTTCCTGTACAGAATTATCACCTAAAATAGCTTTACCCAATTCTAAATGACCACTTGATGAAACAGGTAAAAACTCGGTCAATCCTTGTATGATACCGAGTATAATAGCATCTAAAGTATCCAATTAATTTTTCTTTTTGTGTGGGTTCAACAAAATGGCATAAATTTCTATACCTAAGCCAATAAGCACTAAAGTAGGGGCAAGTCTTATTCTTCTAAAATTATAAATTTCAGGATTAAAAACGTTGGGGTCATCGCTGCCGCCACCGCTCATTAAAATAAATCCTACTGCAATACAGGCAAGTCCAATGAACATGAACATGTAATTCTTCTTTTGAAAAATAAATTCCTGTTTAGGTTGCTGTTCAATTTTGTTCTTTTTACTCATGCCGCAAATTTAATAATATAATTCGTCCGTTCTAAGATTTAAGAAGCGCTGGGTGGCGAAATAGGTGCTAATGAACGAAATAAGTATACCCAGTAGAAAAACGCCTATAAATAAGGTGACTAAAATATAAGGTTCTTCTAGTAACCCTAAGTCTTCAAAATTAGTATTTACATAGTATACGACACCACCAATGGCCAACAATGCAATAGTAGCACCGATCATACCTAATTTAATATTTTGCCATATAAATGGTCTACGGATAAACGTTTTGGTAGCACCTACCATTTGCATGGTCTTTATGATGAATCTTTTTGAGTAAATAGAAAGGCGTATGGAGCTGTTGATCAGCAATACGGCAATAAAGGTGAAAATGGCGCTAGCTACTAAAATCCAGAAACCTATTTGTTCTACACTTTTTGCTACCATGCTAACCAGCACCCTATCATAACTGACCTCGTCAACAAAACTTTTTTCAGAAAGTGTTGCGGCAATCTCTTCAACTTTTTCTGCAGTAACAAAATCAGCGTTTAGCTTTACGTCTATCGAGTTTTTAAGAGGGTTGTAGCCTAAGTAGTCTACAAAATCTTCCCCAATTTCTTCACTATGTTTTTTTGCGGCTTCTTCTTTAGAAACATAGGTAGAAGACTTGGTGTATTCTGACATTGCCAAGGTTTTTTGGAGTTGTTCCACTTCAATTTCCTTGGTATTTTCTTTTAGAAATACGGAAATGGTAATCTGCTCTTTAGAGCGATCTGCCATTTTTTTGGTGTTTAAAACAAGTAGTCCTAAAATTCCCAATAGGAATAAGACCAATGCAATACTTAACACCACGGAAAAGTACGAGGAGATAAGTTTGCGTCTTTGATAATTTTCGAAAGAATTAGCCATAGTGCTTAAAAGTGCAGTAAAAATAGCAAAGTAAAGTGAAATGGTACTTAAAAAAATAAGCCTTAACGTTTTAAACTAAAGTGCCCCTTAAATTGAGCCGTGTCTGCTTCAATTAGATACCAATAGTCATCTTCTGGCATATCTTCTCCATTAAAGGTGCCATCCCAAGAGGTGGCGTTTGTGTTCCCAAATTTTATAAGCTTGCCATAACGATCATAAATAGAAATGGTGATGTTGCTAAAAACCTCTAATCCGTCAGGTTCAAAAAAATCGTTGAACGTATCTCCATTTGGGGTAAAGAATTTTTGAATCACCAGATGATAAAAATCTTGGGTTACTACGCCGCAATCTGTATTGTCCCGCACGTAAATAGTATAAAATCCACCTTCAACAGCATCAAAAGTGGGGTTTGGTTGAAATGAAATTCCGTCTAGGGAATATTCAAAATTTCCATCATTAATAGTAGTTATGCGTATAGATGCTCCATCGGATATAATGTTGTCTATTCTGGGAAGATCTATTTGTTCCACATTAAAATTTCGTATAGTTGAGCAACCATTTGCATTGGTAATGACCACATTGTAATCGCCCGGTGTGGTAACATCAATTTGTTGTGTGGTTTCACCCGTGTTCCATTGATAGGCGACATTTTGAACCTCGGCATCTAAAGTGGTAAAAGAATCTTCACATAAAAATGTGCTCATGTCATCTGGTGCTATTGGTAAGGGGTTTACGGTGAGCGTTACCGCTGTTCTTGTGGTAGATGCACATACTATTTCAGTTGAGTTTGCTTCGGCATAATACGTGCCGCCGACACCAATTTCTAAATTTTGGCTATTGGATAAAATTAAATTTCCACCGGTAGGGGCGTCATACCAATTAACGGTGTAGTTATTTTGAGTGGCTACCGTTAATATTCCCAATTCTCCTTCACAGACCATAATGTCCCCGTTACTTGTTGGAGCTGCTGGTATAGGTAAAACGGTAATATCAAAAACATCGGACACCACATTGCAAAGATCGTTATTGACATTGACTACATCTTCGGCAATTTTTGTCCTGAAATAGGTAGTTGTGGTTACTAATGGGGTATCTAAAATGGCACTATTCTCACCAGGAATATCTGTCCAGTTTTGTTGGTCCGTACTATGCTGCCATTGGTAGGCGTGTGTGCTAAAAACAGAAGAATCTGGTGTAGCCGTAAGTGTTCTTGAGACTCCGCCTTGGGTTTCACATACCACTAAACTTACTTCATTAGATGGTGTTGAGACCGTAACGTTGTCTCCGCATGACCTAAATAAAATGTCATCTATGGCCAAATCGTTTCCGCAACCTCCATTACTATTGTTTCTCATTTTTAGAATGACCGATGTTTGTCCTGGTTCGGTTCTAAACACCAAGGCATATTGGTTCCACTCGGTGGTGCCGGTATTGAAAATATTTCCTGTATCACCTTGGGCTAAGAGATTAGTGTCCGTTTCGTCCCAAATTTGAAAACGAACGTTAACGGGTATACTGTTGCCTTCGCAGCTATTTGCAGGTTGAAGGTTAATGAGCCAAGAGGAAAATTCATAGGTAGTGTTTTCACATAATCCCGTAACCTCACGTTGATAGAACTCCCCGGCAGTAAAACTGGCATTGACGATAAATGCTTTTCCATTGGTGTCTCCAGGGGTATGATCCTGTAATGATAGCCAATCAAAGTAATTTGTGGTGCTAGAAATAGTATAATCCCCATCATTAGGGGTAAAGGCGGTAAAGTTATATGTGGTTGTGCCAGCGGGCAAAGCTGGGCCGTTATTTGTCCCGGCACCAAAATCTTCTGTAAAAATAGGGTCGCCAGAATTGCCACCGCAAAATCCTAATTGGGCTTTCATTTCTATGGAAACCAAACAGAATATGAAAAGTAAAAAGACTAATTTTTTGGGACACATTAATTTCACGATTGTAAGATACCAAATTTAGTCAATTGGCAATAGTTCTATAGTTTGTAGAAGTAAAGCTGTTAATTAGCAATATCTTTTTAACTCTCAACGATTCAACCTATTTTTGCCACTTACAGAAAAGAAGTAACTATCATGCAATACAATTTCAACGAAATTGAGGCCAAATGGCAAAAATACTGGGCAGAAAACCAAACATTTAAAGCGGAGAATAATTCTGAAAAGGAAAAATTTTATGTGCTGGATATGTTCCCTTATCCTTCTGGTGCGGGACTCCATGTTGGTCATCCGTTAGGGTATATTGCCAGTGATATTTATGCACGTTACAAAAGACATAAAGGTTTTAATGTATTGCATCCGCAAGGGTATGATTCTTTTGGGTTGCCTGCAGAGCAATATGCCATACAAACAGGTCAGCATCCTGCAATAACCACTGCAGCCAATATTAAAACATATAGAAGGCAATTAGATCAATTAGGTTTCTCTTTTGATTGGAGCAGGGAAGTAAGAACTTCTAGTCCGGAGTATTATAAATGGACACAGTGGATATTCATTCAAATATTCAATTCTTGGTATAATACCGATACGGATAAGGCGGAAGATATAGATACTTTAATTTCAGTATTTGAGGCAGAAGGCAATGCCAATGTAAATGCGGTTTGCGATGATGATATTGCTATTTTTTCTGCGGAGGACTGGACCAATTTTTCTGATGTTGAAAAGCAAGAAATTCTTTTAAAATATAGATTAACTTATTTGGCGGATACCGAGGTAAACTGGTGCCCGGCATTGGGTACGGTTTTGGCAAATGACGAAATAGTGAACGGAGTGTCAGAACGTGGAGGTCACCCTGTGGTTCGTAAAAAGATGACCCAGTGGAGCATGCGTATATCTGCCTATGCACAACGTTTGTTAGACGGACTGGATAAGATAGATTGGCCCCAGCCCTTGAAAGATTCGCAAACGAATTGGATAGGTCGATCTCAAGGTGCATCGGCTATTTTTAATGTGAAAGACCATGATGAAAAAATAGAAGTGTTTACTACTCGCCCCGATACTATTTTCGGAGTCTCTTTTATGACTTTGGCGCCAGAGCACGAATTGGTAGGTAAAATAACTACGGCAGAGCAAAAAGCTGAGGTAGAGGCATATATTGAAGCAACGGCAAAACGTAGCGAGCGTGATCGTATGGCAGATGTAAAAACCATTTCCGGTGCATTTACAGGTGCCTATGCAGAGCACCCATTTACAAAAGGGCCTATTCCTATTTGGATCGGTGATTATGTATTAGCGGGTTATGGAACAGGCGCGGTAATGTCCGTGCCATGTGGTGATCAGCGCGATTATGACTTTGCAAAGCATTTTAATATTCCGATACCGAATATTTTTGAGGGAGTTGATATCTCTGAAGAAGCTTTTGCCGATAAGGATAAAACAATAATTGCCAACTCTGATTTCTTAAACGGATTGCCGTATAAGAAAGCCATGAAATTGGCAATCTATGAGTTGGAGAAAATAGGACATGGTGAAGGAAAAATAAATTATCGTTTGCGCGATGCTGTTTTTAGTCGCCAAAGATATTGGGGAGAACCTTTCCCTGTATATTATGTAGATGGTATGCCGCAGATGATCGCAAAAGAACATTTGCCGATTGAGTTACCGGAAGTGGAAAAGTATTTGCCAACCGAAACCGGCGAACCACCATTAGGTAACGCTGAGGTATGGGCTTGGGATACCGTTGCCAATAAGGTAGTGAATAATAGCGAGATAAATAATACCACTGTATTTCCGCTAGAGTTGAATACTATGCCTGGTTGGGCGGGTAGTTCGCAGTATTTTAATAGGTATATGGATCCGCATAATAGCGAAGAAATATTCTCAGAGAAAGCCATTAATTACTGGCAAGATGTAGATTTATATATAGGTGGAAGCGAGCACGCAACAGGTCACTTATTGTACTCTCGTTTTTGGCAAAAATTCATGTTCGATAAAGGTTTGGTGCCTAAAGATGAGTTTGCTAAAAAGCTGATCAACCAAGGAATGATTACGGGGACTAGTGCTTTTGTATATAGAGATGAGGATGGAAAAACATTGATTTCTAAAGGCTTAATAGAAGGAAGAAATGTAACTCCAATTCACGCAGATGTATCATTAGTAAATGCATCGGACGAGTTGGATATTCAAGGATTTAAAAGTTGGAGGGATGAATTTGCTGATGCGGAATTTATCACTGAAGAGGATGGAACATTTAAAGTAGGTCGCGAAGTCGAAAAAATGTCCAAATCCAAATACAACGTAGTAAATCCAGATGCTATTTGTGAAGAATATGGGGCGGACAGTCTGCGCTTGTATGAAATGTTCTTAGGTCCGTTAGAGCAATCTAAACCTTGGAACACGGCAGGTATCACCGGAGCACATGGTTTCTTAAAGAAATTATGGAAATTGTACACGCCATTTTTAGATGAAACCGCGATCGCTGAGCATAGCCGAAGTGAAGAAGAGCCTTCTAAAGAATCTTGGAAAACATTGCACAAGACCATTAAAAAGGTAGAAGAGGATATTGAAAACTTCAGTTTCAATACATCGGTATCTACTTTCATGATCTGTGTAAATGAACTTTCAGCTCAAAAATGTGTCAGCAGAAAAGTATTGGAGCCATTGGCTATATTGGTATCGCCATATGCGCCACATATTGCGGAAGAATTGTGGAGCAAATTGGGTCATTCAGAGTCTATTGCTACGGCACCATTCCCAAAATTTGAAGAAAAGTATATCAAAGAAAGTGATAAAGAATATCCGATATCCTTTAACGGTAAAATGAAATTTACCATGCAGTTGTCTTTAGATTTAAATAAAGACGAAATAGAGGCGGCGGTTATGTCACATGAAAAAACCCAACAACAATTGGCAGGGCGTACTCCTAAAAAGGTGATTGTAGTACCTGGTAAAATTGTAAATATCGTTGGTTAATTCTTAGGTAGTATAACTAGAAAAGAGGCAATGGGAATTGCCTCTTTTTTTTGCGTTAAATATTCATCAAGGTAATAGCTAATTTTTGAAGTTTAATTGAATTATTTATCACTAAATGAAATGCACCCCCTAAAAAATAGGGGTATAGTGGTTATAAAATGATAATTATGACATGAGACCCCTGTGTTTTATCGAATTATTGTTTGATATATGACTAATTAGTATCAATTTTGCAGTGTAATATAAAATGATAAATCATGATTGTTGGTATTCCAAAAGAAATTAAGAACAATGAAAGCAGGGTAGGTATGACGCCGGCCGGTGTTTTCGAATTGGTAAAGAACAACCACAAAGTATATGTACAGTCAGAGGCTGGTGAAGGCAGTGGTTTTTTCAATCAAGATTATCAACAAGCTGGTGCAATTATTCTTGATACGATCGGTCAGGTATATGCCATGAGCGAAATGATCGTAAAGGTAAAAGAGCCTATAGAAGAAGAGTACGATCTAATTCAAGCAGGGCAAATACTATTTACATATTTTCATTTTGCATCTAGTGAGGCATTGACAAAGGCAATGATCAAACAAAAAGCTATTTGTATAGCGTATGAAACCGTTGAAGATGAAGAGGGTACATTGCCACTTTTAACGCCCATGTCAGAGGTTGCAGGTAGAATGGCCATACAACAAGGTGCAAAATATTTGGAGAAACCCGTAAAAGGACGTGGGGTACTTTTGGGAGGTGTTCCAGGTGTTGCTCCAGGTAAGGTTTTGGTGTTGGGTGCAGGTGTAGTGGGTATACAAGCTGCTAAAATGGCAGCAGGCCTAGGTGCGCATGTTACTATTTTGGATATTAACATGAAGCGCTTGCGTTATGTAAATGATGTAATGCCGCCACATGTGGTAACAGAATTCTCAAACGAGTTTAATATTAGAAAATTAATTAAAACGCACGACTTAATTATAGGAGGTGTTTTGTTGAAAGGTGCTAAAGCTCCTAATTTGATTACTAGAGACATGTTGAAAGAAATGAGACCAGGAACTGTAATCGTGGATGTTGCCGTAGATCAAGGCGGATGCGTTGAAACTACCAGGCCTACCACGCATGAAGATCCTATTTATATCATTGATGATGTGGTACACTATTCTGTAGCTAATATGCCAGGTGCGGTACCTTATACGTCTACCATGGCATTGACCAATGTAACTTTGCCTTACGCATTAAAGTTGGCTAATTTGGGTTGGGAAGCAGCCTGTGAAAAAGATGCATCTTTACATAAGGGATTAAATATTGTAGAAGGCAAAGTGGTATATCAAGAGATAATGGAAGCTTTTGGTTGGGAAGAGATTGTAGCCTAATCTGTACAAATTGTCAGTAAAATATGCCTCGTCATATCCGAAAGGAATTTGGCGGGGTTTTTGCTTTTATACATGTAGATTCATATTTAAGTATGAATCTTTAGTATATTTAATCGATTTAAAATTAGAAAAGTTATGATGGGATATTATATATTGATCGGGGCTATAGCTTTGGTCAGCTGGTTAGTTAGTAATAAATTAAAGAGTAAGTTCAAGCATTATTCTAAGGTGCATTTGCAAAATGGAATGAGTGGTGCCGAGATTGCTGAAAAGATGTTGGCGGATCATGGCATACGCGATGTAAAAGTGGTATCTACTGCTGGTATGCTTACAGATCACTACAACCCAAAAAATAAAACGGTCAACTTAAGCGAAGGTGTGTATAATCAAAGAAATGCTGCTGCAGCTGCGGTAGCCGCTCACGAAGTAGGGCATGCCGTACAGCATGCACAAGCCTATGAGTGGTTGGGTATGCGATCTAAATTGGTACCTATTGTTAGTGTAACCTCTGGGATGTCTATGTGGGTTGTGTTTGGTGGTTTGGCATTGGGTGCTGCTGCCGGTGTTGGTTTTGGTTATTGGGTAGCTGTTGCCGGTCTAATAATGATGGGTATGGCAACACTGTTCAGTTTTGTAACCTTGCCTGTTGAATATGATGCAAGTAATAGGGCATTGGCATGGCTTAAGAATAAGAACGTTGTTACCCCACAAGAGTTTGAAGGCTCAGAGGATGCTCTAAAATGGGCGGCACGTACATATTTAGTTGCTGCTATTGGGTCATTGGCAACTTTGGTCTACTGGGGACTTCAAGTATTTGGAGGCAGAGACTAAACATAAAGTATAGGTATAAAAAAAAGGGAGCTTGCAAAAGTAAGCTCCCTTTTTTAAGTTAGATAAGTTATTTATTTAATACGCTCATCAATTAATTTAAGGGCAATTCCTTCTCTACCGATTACTTCAAATAGGTCTAGAATATCTCTCATAGATTTCTCTTCTTCTAATTGTTCTTTTACAAACCACTGTAAGAAATTCTCAACAGCAAAATCTTCGGTCTTTTTCGCCAAAGAAATGATTTTGTTGATCGAATTGGTTACGGCAATTTCTTGCTCTAATGCAGTTTCAAAAATTTCCTCTAAAGAAGAGAAGTCATGATTTATATTCGATATTTCCGGTGAAATTGCATTGCCACCACAATCGTTGATGAATTTGAAAATTTTCATCATGTGTTCACGTTCTTCATTTGCTTGTCGGTAGAAAAATTCTGCACTACCGGTATATGAATGCTGATCACACCATGATGCCATTGCTAAATAAGATGAAGAAGCCTTGCCTTCCATCTGTATTTGGTCATTAAGGGCATCTAAAGATGTTACCTTAATACTCATGTTTAATCTCGCTATATCTTTCATTACTCTTAAAATTTAGTATAAAAGTAACGACTATAATATGAATTATAGTATTTGGGTCTTAATTTGAATTTGATTTAAGACCAATTATAAATAAGAAAACTGGGTAAACTTTAAGATGTGGTTACTATGTGGTCTATATCAAGCGATATAAAACTATAGTCTACCAACGTTTTTAAGTCTAAAAGCTCAATGGTATTTAATATGAATAAGTGCTCTTTGTTGCAAAGCATTAATACTTCAAAACCATGTTTGTTAAGGTCAGAATCAAAATGATTTTCTATTGAAATATTTTGCACTTTGTTGCGTAGGGCAAGCAACTGGCAAAAAGATAATTTAATGGTCTTTTGGTTCATGTCAAGGTAATGACATTTCTCTTTATCGGATTGATAAAGCGTATAAAATTTAGATTGAAAAACCACTTTCATAGGGCAAATCTAAAGCTTATTTAGATTAAATCAAAATATTAAATAGTGATTTGCCTGTCGATCTGTTGTGCCAATGAAATAAAGGTTTCTGTTCTTGAAACTCCCTCTATTGCTTGAATTTCCTTGTTTAACACTTGCATTAAATGTTCGTTGTCACGACAAAGTACTTTAATTAGAATAGACCAGTTTCCGGTAGTATAATGGCACTCTAACACTTCGGGTATTTTTTCAAGTTGTTTCACTGCCATTGGGTTGCTCATAGCTTTATCTAAATAAATGCCAATATACGCCATGGTAGTATAACCCAATGATTTGGGATTGACAATAAATTTAGAACCGGATAAAAGTCCAGAAGCTTCTAGTTTTCTTAGTCGCTGATGTATTGCCGCCCCAGATATGCCAATACTTCTAGCAATTTCTAGTACTGGTTTACGAGCGTCTTCCATTAGAAATCGTAAGATCTTTTTGTCAATTCCGTCAATTTTAGCCAAAGAAGTAGGTGTTTTCATATATCGTTAAATCAATAACCCCAATCCATAGATTGGAGGTGAGCTTATGAATATGTTTATTATTTCAAGGAAAGCCTTAAAGAAATTGCATCCTCAATAAGGAATCAAAACATAAATGTACTTATTTGGTTTCAGAATGATAGTTAAAATACCTTATGTAATTACAGAATTGGGGTTGTACCCTAAATAAGGTACCTCATATTCCTTGAAATTTACACCATAAGTTTCCAGTTCCTTCAATATAGGTTCATAAACCTCTTTAGAAATGGGTATTTGAACTCCCGGTGTTGTTATTTCGCCATTAAGTATTTTTAATGCTGCCATGGCTACGGGTAAACCAACTGTTTTTGCCATTGCGGTAAAGGTTTGGTTCTCACCTGTTACCACCAATTTAGAATCAATTTGTTTTTTTTCTCCATCTAATTCATAACCAAATTTATGGTACATAACGATCATATCTTTTTCTTCGGCTTTAAGTGTCCAGCTATCTTCAAGAATTTTTTGAAGTGCCTGAGCTGGGGTAGCGTTTGGTATACCTAGTACTTTAGTTTGATCAAATATGTTGAGTTCAAGTAATTTATCCCATCGAATATCATCTTGGTCAAGTTTTAAGTAATGTCTTAGTTTAAGTTCTACGGAATCTGTAGGAGAATAAGGAAGAAATAGGTTAATGAATTCCCTGTAACTCATGTTTTCTGAGTTCTCAATGGAGTAAGTGTCATCTGTAACCCCTAATTGTATAAACATGTTCCATGCTTTGGAAAATCCTACACGGCGCATGGTACCTCTATATATGGTTAGGGCGTCTTGTAATTGGTAAGCTTCTCTATAGTTCAGTGAATCACGGTTGGCGTAACCTTCAAATCTTCCGTAACCTTCAATTTCAAAAAATTCTGTTCTTCTAAAAAGTCTGTGGTAGGGTATGTATTTATAGGTGCCTTCCTGTATAAACTTAGCCGTGCCACCTTGTCCTGCGAGCACTACATTTCTTGGGTTCCAAGTAAATTTATAGTTCCATAGGTTGTTATCATGTTCAGGGGCAACAAGACCGCCACAAAAAGATTCAAACAGTATAATTTTGCCTCCTTTTTCACGAATACGGTCTATAACTTGCATGGCACTCATATGGTCAACCCCTGGATCTAAACCTATTTCGTTCATAAAAACCAATCCGTTTTCCTTTACCTTATCATTTAAGCCCAATAATTGAGGGCTAACGTAGGATGCTGTGACCAAATGCTTCTTCAGTTGAACACAATCTTCTGCAACCTTAATGTGGAAATGGGCAGGTAGCATAGAAATAACCAAGTCAGAAGCTGCAATAGAATCCTTTCGCTCCGTGTCATTAAAAATATCTAAACCAATAACGGTACAATGGCTATGATTGGCAATAGAAGTTGGTATGGCGGCAGGATTTATATCGCCAATAGTAATATGTAGATTTTCTGTGGTTGCTTTGCCTAATAGGTAGTCTAATAAATAGGAGGTAGATTTACCTGCGCCTATAACAAGAATTTTTCGCATCATACGATTTCAGTATTTTTGATTGGTAAGGATTTACTAAGGTATCAAATTGTTACATTTATAAAAAAAGTTATAGTTAAAGTTATGAAAAAAACAATTTTAACAACTGCATGCGTATTTGGAATGCTGGCGGTGGTGTTTGGAGCTTTTGGTGCACATGGGTTGAAGAAATTGGTAGATACCCAAGCAGTGACGACGTTTGAAACCGGGGTAAGGTATCAAATGTATCATGCTTTTTTCTTATTTGCGCTTGGTCTGTTGCCAAAAGAATTTCTAAAGTCAGAAAAAACAATTTATATATGCACGGTTATAGGAGTGCTATTGTTTTCATTCTCCATATACCTGTTGTCTTTGAATTCGCTATTTAGTATTGACCTCAAGGTAATTGGACCACTAACACCGATCGGAGGACTTTTCTTGATGGCGGCATGGTTGATCTTGGGTTATAATATATTAAGGTCTAAAATTGTGAAATAGCCGGCTAAATAGCCCTAGTTAGTTCTTAAATAACGTATTTTCAACCCGTTAATGGTGCTTTTATGAGTAAAACTAAATTATTGGGTCTGGTTTTGGGTCCTGTTTCCTTTATACTTATTCTGTTCTTTTTTCGTCCCGAAGGTTTGTCCGTACAGGCAAATGCCGTATTGGCATCTACCATTTGGATAGCTATTTGGTGGATAACCGAAGCAATTCCTATTGCGGTAACTGCATTGCTGCCCTTGGTGTTGTTTCCGTTATCAGGTGGTTTGGATCTATCGTCAACATCTGGCGCGTTTGGTCATAAGTATGTCTTTTTATATATGGGGGGCTTTATAATCGCCATTGCAATAGAAAAATGGAATCTACATAGAAGAATAGCGCTGAATATTATCAATTTAATAGGTTCTGATATTAGAAAGATAATTTTAGGTTTTATGATGGCAACTGCATTTTTGTCCATGTGGATCTCCAATACGGCTACGGCAGTGATGATGTTGCCCATTGGCTTGGCTATAATTAAACAATTACAGGATAACCCAGATATCGTAGAAGATGAAAACCAGACCTTTGGTAAGGCATTGATGCTGGCAATAGCCTACAGTGCATCTATTGGTGGTGTTGCAACCTTAATAGGTACTCCGCCCAATTTAGTGTTGGCAGGGGTGATATTGGATACCTATGGTTATGAAATAACGTTTATGCAATGGTTTGCTTTTGGTTTGCCTATTTCCATTATCCTAATTTTTATCTGTTGGAAATACTTGACCAAATATGCCTTTAGCTTTAAACAAAAGTCTTTTCCGGGCGGGAAACAAGAAATACAACGCTTATTGTCAAGTCTTGGCAGAATAACATATGAAGAAAAGATCGTTGCCTTGGTATTTGCCTTGACCGCATTCTGTTGGATTACACGGTCAGTTTTATTACAAAAACTGCTACCAGCGCTTGATGATACCATAATAGCCATATTTTTTGCTATTGTGTTGTTTTTAATTCCTTCAAAGAAAAAAGATGAGCAATTGATCAACTGGGAAGAGGCGGTAAAAATGCCTTGGGGAATTATTCTACTTTTTGGAGGCGGTATGGCCTTGGCCAAAGGTTTTGAATCTAGTGGACTTGCCGAGTGGATAGGTAGTCAAATGACAACTTTATCGGGTCTACCAATACTTATACTCATATTGGTATTGATAGCTTCGGTCAATTTTTTAACCGAGATAACCTCTAACTTGGCTACGACCGCAATGTTACTGCCGGTATTGGCGCCAATGGCCTTGACTATAGACGTGCACCCTTTTGTGTTAATGGTAGGGGCGGCGGTTGCGGCATCATGTGCTTTTATGTTGCCGGTTGCCACACCACCCAATGCTGTAGTCTTTGGTTCTGGTTACCTACGAATTCCGGATATGGTAGGTAAGGGTTTATTTATGAATATAATTTCTATTTTTATATTGACCTTTTTTGTATATTTTATTCTCCCAGAATTATGGGATATCTCAATAAATAGTTTCCCCCAGAAATTTAAATAAATGAAACTATTACTAATTCCAGATAAATTTGAAGGCTCTCTAACGAGTGAAGCTTTCGCAGATGCATTTGTTTCCGGTATGAAAAAATTAGGGAAGCCTTTTAGTACCCAGTATATTAAGGCAACCGATGGTGGAGAAGGGTTTTTAAATACCGTAGCAAAATATAGGCCATGTATTTCTGTTGATGTAATCAGTGAAAACCCAAAAGGTGAGCCAATACGATCGTACTATCTATATAATAAGCAGAGTAATTCCGCATATATAGAATTGGCAAATACTTCTGGTCTGCAATTGTTGTCCTATGATGAGCGAAACCCAATGCTTACTAGTACTTATGGAACAGGATTACAAATAAAAGATGCTATAGAGAAAGGTATTAAACATATTTATATAGGTCTTGGCGCAAGTGCTACCAATGATGGTGGAATTGGGATAGCCAGTGCTCTTGGATATGATTTTTTAGATGATAAGGGAGAAGTGCTAATGCCTTTGGGGTCAAGTTTGCAATTAATTAAATCCATAGATGAATCTAGAGTTATAGCACAATTGAAAGATGTAGACATTTTTATGGTACATGATGTTGCTAATCCATTATTTGGTAAAGACGGTGCAGCTTTTGTTTATGCAAAATATAAAGGGGCAAGCGAAAATTCTATAATGGAATTGAATAAGGGTTTAATAAGGCTGAACAAAGTAGTTTCAGAAAAATATAAAGTATTTTATAATGATTTGCCGGGTGCAGGGGCTGCGGGTGGAGCAGCTTTTGGGTTGAAAACGTTTTTAGGTGCCAAAGGTTTGGGAGCCATGGACTTTAGTGTTGAATTATCTGGATTAAAACAACTTTTGAATCAAGAAAAATTTGATTATATCATAACTGGCGAAGGTAAAATAGATGAGCAAAACCTGAACAGTAAATTATTACAAGGAGTAATTAAACTTGGTAAAAATTATAAAATCCCAGTAATCACAATTTGTGGAGCACTACAAATATCAAAAGATGCTTTAAAGGGTAAAGGTGTTTTTGATGTATTGGAAATACAAGATACCAGTAAGGATCTTGATTATAATATGAAGAATGCCGCCCAACTTTTATCCGCTAAAACTGCAGAATATTTCATCTAAAAATTAGTAAAAAAAAGTCGTTTTTTTATTTATTTCTTAAAATTTTAAGGTGTAAATAACAATAATGCAATTATAATACGTTATTGCTTTATAATGTGTATTGAAAAATATAAAGTGCCTGCGAATAATTTTCCTTTTTACTCAATCTTTAATTGAATTCGTATTTCTTCGTGAAAAGGTGCTAATTGGACTCTGAAAATCAGAGGTTCAGCTTTTATTTTTTTAGTTTTACACGAACAAATTTTCTAAAGCATGAAAAGCTCAATGACAAATGCGAATACCATATCCCTGAAAAATTATGGGATTACACACGCCAATTTTCATTATCAAGAAACCCCTGAACAGCTTCAAAAAGCAACTCTGGAAATGGACATGGGAGTTGAAACCAGTAACGGAACACTTGCGGTCAAAACCGGTGAATTTACAGGTAGGTCTCCTTTGGATAGATTTATAGTTAAAGATGATATCACAAAAGATAAGGTCTGGTGGGGTAATATCAACATTGCATTTGAAAAAGAAAAATTTGATGCACTATATACTAAGGTAATAGACTATTTAAACGAAAAAGAACTTTTTGTTAGAGATAGTTATGCTTGTGCAGATGAAGATTATAAACTGAATATAAGGGTCATTAATGAGTATCCTTGGTCTAATATGTTTGCGTATAATATGTTTTTACGACCAACCGAAGCCGAATTGGAAGATTTTACTCCGGAATGGACGGTAATCAATGCACCTGGCTTTATGGCAGATCCTGCTGTTGATGGTACAAGACAACATAACTTTGCTATTTTAAATTTCACCGATAAAATTGCTTTGATCGGTGGTACGGGTTATACGGGTGAGATTAAAAAAGGAATTTTCTCTGCATTGAACTTTATTTTACCGGTATATAAAGAAACATTGCCAATGCATTGCTCGTCAAATGTTGGTGAGGATGGTGATACAGCAATCTTTTTTGGACTATCAGGCACGGGTAAAACAACCTTGTCAACTGATCCCAATAGAAAACTAATAGGTGATGATGAACACGGTTGGACCAGTAGAAATACCGTTTTTAATTTTGAAGGCGGTTGTTATGCCAAGGTGATTAACTTGTCTGAAGAGCAAGAGCCAGAAATTTATGGTGCCATTAAGCCAGGGGCAATTCTGGAAAATGTGGTTTTAGATGATAAGGGTAATGTTGATTTTTCAGATACTTCAATTACTCAAAATACAAGGGTGAGTTATCCAATTCATCATATTGATAATATTCAGCAGCCATCAATTGGTAAGAATGTGAAGAATATTTTCTTTTTGACTGCTGATGCTTTTGGTGTGCTACCTCCAATATCTAAATTAACTCCTAGTCAAGCTGCATACCACTTTATTTCTGGTTATACGGCAAAGGTGGCAGGTACAGAAGCTGGTGTTGTAGAGCCGGTACCATCATTTTCTGCATGTTTTGGAGCTCCGTTTATGCCTTTGCACCCAACTAAGTATGCAGAAATGCTAAGTAAGAAAATGAAAGAGTCTGGTGTAGATGTATGGCTTGTAAATACGGGTTGGACAGGTGGTCCTTATGGAGTGGGAACTCGAATGAAATTAAAGTATACAAGAGCAATGATCTCAGCTGCCTTAAGTGGAGAGTTAGGTCTTTATTCTTATGATAAATACCATATACATTCAGTATTCGGTGTTGCACAGCCAAGAGAGTGTCCTGGGGTGCCAACATCGGTTTTGAGTCCTAGAGCTACTTGGAACGATGATGAAAAATATTACACCACTGCGTTTAAGTTGACAAATGCTTTTAGGGAAAACTTTAAAAAGTTTGAAAGTTATGCCAGTGAAGAAATAAGAAGGGGCGGACCACAACGGTACGCGTTTTAGGAGATAAAAAAAAGCCTTGCATTGCAAGGCTTTTTTTTATGTATGTAGTTCGTTATTTGTTAACGCTCATAATATATTTCTGTAACGCCATAGTCATAGATGGTGTTTCTGGCGTAGGGGCTTTAATATCTATTCTTAACCCTGCGTCTGTTGCAGCATCTACCGTAGAATTTCCAAATACGGCTATTCTAGTATTTTTCTGGTCAAAATCTGGAAAGTTCTGTAGTAAAGATTCAATACCGGACGGACTAAAGAAAACTAAAATGTCATAATAAACATTTCTTAGATCGGACAAGTCGCTTATAACGGTTTTGTAAAAAATTGCTCTTTTCCAATTGATGCCTAAAGATTCTAATGTTTCTGGCACATCTGGCTTTAATACATCAGAAGAAGGAAGTAGGAATTTTTCATCTTTGTACTTCTTGATCAATGGTACCAAATCGGCAAATAATCTTTTTCCAACGTATATTTTACGTTTTCTATAGACCACGTATTTTTGAAGGTAATAGGCAACCGCTTCAGATTGGCAGAAGTATTTCATTGAATCTGGCACTTTAAAGCGCATTTCATCCGCAATTCTAAAGAAATGATCTACTGCATTTCTACTGGTTAAGATAATCGCAGTAAAATCGTTCAGATCTATCTTTTGCTGGCGAACTGTTTTTGCGTCAACTCCTTCTACATGAATGAACGGTCTAAAATCAACCTTTACTTTCTCTTTGTCGATAAGCTTGGAATAGGGGGAGTTTTCCATTTTTGGCTCAGGTTGAGAGACCAAAATCGTTTTTACTTTCATATGCTGCACTATTTTAGAAAGCTTCCCATAATAACTAAGGGTGCAATTTCGAGTGCGCAAAGGTACAAAATAAAATAGAAAAAATAGGTGCTTATAAATTTTTGATAGTTGTTCAGAACTGTTATCCAACCAATTATATTGATAACTAAAAATAAAATTAAAGCTATGATTATGATAATTTTTGAGTCTATAAAAACATAAGCTAAAAATACGTTGGCTATAAACAGAATAATGCTAGAATAATTTAAGTAAGTTAATTTCTTAAATATCAGCTCGTTAAACGTATTGTATGAATTAAAAATGAATCCGTTAAAAAGCTGAGCCATGGTTTTTGTACCAATAAATAAGAAAACCCCTGCAAGTAGTAAAGGAAAAATATATGGGTTTTTTGCTTCGGTAGGATTAAAATAAGAACGCCAAATAAAAAAAATAAAAAGTGTAGAATTGATCACTTGAAACACGCTCATTAGAAAATGAAACCAATTAAACAGTTTTTCTTTCTTGGTGTACATGCTAATGTACTTGTTGTTAAACGGTAGTATTATAAAATTTAAAAAACGTGGATAATAGATGCTTTTTGCAATTATAGGGAACAAAAGACTAGCCATAAGGGTTATGGTAATCCAATCGGTTTGTCCAAATGTTCTTGCAATGGGTTCCATTATTTTACGGGAATTGGTTTTCCGTTTAGACCGTATAAAAGGTCATTTTCAGAAATCACAACCCTAAAGTAGCCAATATTTTCTGTTTTAGTTTTTGGTAGCTGAAATTTAAATACCGTAGTATCTTGCTTTTTCAAAGTTGTAATGTCATTAAGCAAAGTTTCTGGGGATATTCGTAAGGTTTCTAATGGATGTTTATAGTTATCCATGTACGTCACGGCAAATTTCAGTTTTTTAAGGTCTATGTCTTCTTTGTAAGGATTATATACTTTTAGGTCTATAGCCTTATCCGTATGCAATTTTACCTCATCATCTTCAATAATACAATCTAATTTGCGGTATGATTGAAAGTTAGATATGTATTTACCTTTGTAGAGTCCGCCATCTTCTCTTGAATAGGTAAATGCAGGGTTGTTTAAATATTTAGAAACATAGGCAACATCTTTACCGCGCACTTGCTCTTCTGTATCGTTTATAGAATATTGGTTTTTACGGTACATAAAGTTGTTTAAGGAAAACGTAGGTGTGCCATTTGTATAAAATGAATACATGGGGGCGTTTCTGTACGAATTTTCAAACACTACCGGTATGTTACCAACCTCATCTTCAATGGCTTTTGCCCATTCTTTATTGCCGTGGCTTTCATAATAGAAATTAAAGAGCAAGGGCTGGTAGGCAAGTCCCATTCTCAAATAAAGTATTAAAACGGTATTGATGAGTCCTAATCTAAAAATCCAAGTTAAGGCTTGTTTGTTTTGTAGCATGTAGTTAAAAGCAATAACTACAAGAGGTATACAGACAATGATGATCCATTGTGTTTGTACTCTTCTATTGAAGCTAGAAATAAAAAAGAAAATCAAAACTCCGTAAGTAAGATATATTAGAGCTTTATTAAAGAGATCGTTGCCTTTGGTTTTAAAAAGTGCCTTATAGATAAAAGGAAAAGTTAGACCAAAGATAGCAACCAAGTTTACGAGAAAACCTAAAGTGTATTTTTCAAAACTATAAGCCGCATTGGGGCGTTCGTATAAATGATATTTAATGGATACAAAATCATTTTCATAAAGCCAGTAAAAATGGGGAGCATAACAACCTAATGCAACTATGACCGCTAACCAAGCATATTTGTTGGTAGTAAGTTTTAGGTTTGATAATAGCACAAAGAAAATTACCAAAACGGCATGATACTTACTGTACATTAACGCGGCCATAAAAACACCCATTAAAATAGCCAGTACCCAAGTGTTTTTTTTGATGAAATGCTTATATGTCAACAAAAAACAACTTGTAAAAAATAAGAGAGGCGTATCTGGTAGGGTGAAAAAACCGTAGGCATTTAGCAGTGTCATGGAAAAAACCAGAACAAAATAGTGGGTAATGTAATCGTTCTTTTTTGGATTGTCTATCATTAACCACAGTAGAATAATATTGACGGCAGAAAGAATGCAGCTCATAAAGCGTACGCCAAGCTCACCATTAAAAAAGAAACTGCTGAGTTTTACCAGTAGGGCCACCATGGGTGGATGATCAAAATAGCCCCATGCCATTTTTTGGCTGTAATACCAGTAGTAAGCTTCATCAAAAATGAGTTGCGTAAAACTAGATTGAACAAGGTTTAGAATGAAAATTGCAGCCAAAAAAAAGTAAAACTGCTTAGGTATTTTAGTCAACATTTGCATAAAGTACTAAGTGGTAAAATTACAAATTTAAGACTACCTACCTAGTTTAAATATTTCATAAAGATATTGTAGGCCATTTTAAGACGACTTTTAAAACCTTACTTTTGTCCAAACACCTAGAATTATCTTATGTCCAGTAGTATAGTAATCATACCTACTTATAATGAAATAGAAAATGTAGAGGCTATAATTAGGGCTGTATTTGTGTTGCAGAAAGAGTTTCATGTACTTATAGTAGATGATAATTCGCCAGATAAAACAGGAGATTGCGTTTGTGGACTGCAAGAAGAGTTTAAAGGAAGACTCTTTTTAGAAACTAGATTGGAGAAATCTGGTTTAGGTACGGCTTATATTCACGGTTTTAAATGGGCAATTGCAAAAGGCTACGATTATATTTTTGAGATGGATGCGGATTTCTCGCACACTCCATCAGACTTGTTAAGGCTTTTAAAGGCTTGTGAGAACGGCGCGGATCTTGCAGTGGGGTCTCGTTATAAAAAAGGGGTAAATGTGGTGAACTGGCCTTTGTATAGGGTATTGTTATCCTATGGTGCATCAATTTATGTAAAGTTGGTCACCGGTATGCGGGTAGATGATCCAACAGCGGGTTTTGTTTGTTATAGGAGAGAGGTGTTAGAAGCTATCAACCTAGACTCGGTTCGTTTTGTAGGCTACGCATTTCAAATAGAAATGAAATTTAGGGCGTACTTAAAACATTTTAAGATAGAAGAAGTTTCCATTATTTTTAGAGATCGGGTATTGGGAAAATCAAAAATGAGCTCGTCAATCATTAGTGAAGCGATTTGGGGAGTGTTTATAATGAAAATGAGAAGTTTATTTCTGAAAAATAAGTTTTAAATATGGGTAAAATAGTATTGAAGAACGGTACAATTGTTAATGAGGGAATAGTACAGGAAAAAGATATTCTAATAGTTGATGATGTAATTTCAAAAATAGCCGATGATATTTCTGATGCGGCTGCAGAGGTTATAGATGTTGCCGGTATGCATATTTTACCTGGGGTCATAGATGATCAGGTACATTTTAGAGAACCGGGCCTTACCCATAAAGGAACTATAGCAACAGAAAGTAGAGCGGCACTTGCTGGTGGTATAACTACGTTTATGGAGCAACCCAATACTACGCCGCAAACAACTACCATAGAGAAATTGGAAGAAAAGTTCGCAACTGCATCAAACTCTGCGTTTGCAAATTATTCTTTTCTATTTGGGGGAACCAATGATAATTTAGAGGAATTAAAAAGACTTGATAAAAATGCCTGTTCGGGAATAAAGTTGTTCTTAGGTTCTTCAACGGGCAATATGTTGGTAGATGATGAAAAAGTCATTGAAAACATATTCAGTAATACAGAGATGGTCATTTCTGCACATTGTGAAGATGAAACGACCATACGTGAAAATCTTGCGAAGTACAAAGCGGAGTACGGTGATGATATTCCGGTAGAGATGCACCCTATTATACGAAGTGAAGAAGCATGTTATTTGTCTTCATCAAGAGCAATTGCATTAGCTAAAAAAACAGGGGCAAGGTTGCATGTGTTTCATTTGTCTACCGGAAAGGAAACAGATCTGTTTCGTAACGATATTCCGTTAGAGCAAAAGAAAATTACGGCAGAAGTATGTATACATCATCTTTGGTTCTCAGATGCTGATTATGCAAATAAAGAAACACTGATCAAGTGGAATCCGGCGGTTAAAACTGCTAAGGATCGTGATATGCTCTGGAATGCCTTGTTAGATGATAGAATAGATGTAATTGCAACAGATCACGCACCTCATTTATTAGAGGAAAAAAACAATGTTTATACTAAGGCACCTTCTGGCGGACCATTGGTACAACATGCCTTGAACGCAATGCTTGAAAAGGTCAAGGACGGTACCATTACCTTAGAAAAAATGGTACAGAAAATGTGCCATAATCCTGCAATATTGTTTCAGATAGAAAAACGAGGGTACATTCGTGAAGGCTATTATGCAGATTTGGTAGTAGCTAATTTAAATAGCCCTTGGACGGTAAGTAAAGAAAATATCGCTTATAAATGTAAATGGTCTCCTTTTGAGGATACTACGTTCTCATCTAAAGTGGTACATACTTTTATCAACGGTCATTTGGGATATAGCAATGGTGTGTTTTCTGAAAAACGAAATGCAAAAAGACTTACATTCAACAGATCATGAAACAGTTTCTATTTCTAACGCTGGCGGTGGTGTTATTTTCTTCTTGCGCGGAGGAACTTATTGAAAAACCGGATAATTTAATACCAGAAGATAAAATGGTCACCATAATTAAAGATATGGCCATTGTTAATGCCGGTAAAGCTACAAATCTTAGTAAGCTTAGGGAAAACGGTGTAGATCCAACGTCTTATATCTTTAAAAAGTATGAGATCGATAGTGCACAATTTGTAAATAGCGACAGGTATTACGCATCTAAACCACTGGTTTATGAAACTATGTACAAACAAGTGGAAAAAGAATTGGAAGAGCAACGATTAAAATTGGAAGCAGAAAAAAAAGTACGTGACAGTATTAACAAAGCAGAGAAGGTTAAAAAAAATATTGACCTTAAAGAGAAAGACTCAACGTTGATCAAGAGTGTTCAGCAATAAATAGCTTTGATGAAAAAGTAATCTGCTCGTCCAAGCTCTCAAAATCGGTTTTTATGACCTGTTTAATTTTTGAGTTGTTGAAAATACTAGGGTGTTTTAAACCGTAAATGGTATTTTTAGTAATGGTTCTGTTGCTACCGGTAAATATTGTTTTTAATTTATCCAGTATTCTTCCAATATTCAATTGCCAAAACTTAAGTGGTTTTGTGGGAGGTCTTTTTCCCATGGTCAAAGCAATTTTATGCAGTACGTCTTTATAAGAAAGATTTTCGGCCACTAGAATATAACGCTCACTATGAATATTAGAATTCATTAAAGTCGTCATTATCGTTACAACATCTGTAACGCTAATAAAACCAGATCCTCCAGGAGGGTAGTAGTTATAGCCTTTAGATGCTGTTTTGAAAAAAGAACCGCTGCCGGAATCCCAAAATCCCGGACCAAGAATTACGCCGGGGTTTACAATGACCACATTTAAATTTTCTTGGGCGCCGCGCCATACTTCCATTTCTGCAAGGTATTTTGTAATGGCATAAGGGTTGGCGTTTTGTCGGGTCCAATCGGTTTCTTCGGTTGCAGTTTCTCCATTGAGTGTTCTTCCAATAGTGCCTATGGTGCTTACGTGGCATAGCTTGTTGATACCCGCAGCAATACAAATGTTTACAATATTGGCGGTACCTTCTCTATTAACTCGTTCCAATTTTTTGAAATCGGAAGGGTCAAAAGAAATGAATGCGGCACAATGATATACTTGGGTGATTTTTACAATTGCATTTTCTAAAGAGGGGATATCTAAAATATTGCCCTGGATCCATTCAATTTGGTTGAAAAGGGAAAGGGAGTCATCCGTGTAATAACTAAAGATTTTTTTTACTTGAGAAAGTTTGTCCGCAGATCTATATAAAGCCCTGACCGCAATATTTTCCCTTGTCAATTTCAGTAGCAAATGCGACCCCACCAAACCTGTGCCTCCTGTGACTAATACCATAATTCAAATTTAGGAAATACAGGTGGATAAATTCATGCTTTAAACTTCTGGGTACTGGCAAGAATTCCATTTATATTTGCAGTTCAATTAAAATTAAGCAAGAAATGACAAATTTTGTCAAAGAATTACAGTGGCGCGGTATGTTGCATGATGCAATGCCAGGAACAGAAGAACATTTATTGGAAGATATGCAGTCTGCTTATGTGGGTATTGACCCTACGGCAGATTCTTTACATATAGGTCATTTGGTGGGCGTAATGATGTTACGTCATTTTCAATTGGCAGGGCATAAACCTTATGCGTTGATCGGTGGCGCTACGGGTATGATCGGTGATCCATCTGGTAAATCTGCAGAACGTAATTTGCTTGATGAGAAAACGCTACGTCATAATCAAGAGGCATTAAAAGAGCAATTATCTCGTTTCTTGGATTTTTCAGGAGACGAAGAAAACGCTGCGGTATTGGTCAATAACTATGATTGGATGAAGAACTTCTCGTTCTTGGAATTCATTAGAGATGTCGGTAAGCATATTACCGTAAATTATATGATGTCTAAAGACTCTGTAAAGAAACGTCTTTCAGCAGAATCAAAAGAAGGCATGTCCTTTACGGAATTTACTTATCAATTGGTACAAGGGTATGATTTTCTTCACTTGTATAAAGAGCATAACTGCAGCCTTCAAATGGGCGGTAGTGATCAGTGGGGCAATATAACCACGGGTACAGAATTAATTAGAAGAATTGCCGGTGGTAAGGGGTATGCTTTAACCTGTCCGTTGATTACAAAGGCAGACGGTACTAAATTCGGTAAGACAGAAGGTGGTAATGTATGGTTAGATGCGGAAAGAACATCACCTTATAAATTTTACCAATATTGGTTGAATACCTCAGATGAGGATGCGGATAAGTACATTAAAATATTTACTTTCTTAGATCAACAAGAAATAGAGGAATTAATTGAGCAGCATAAAGAAGCACCACATTTAAGATTGCTTCAAAAGAGATTGGCAGATGAAATTACCGTAATGGTACACTCCCAAGATGATCTTGATAATGCGGTAAGGGCCAGTCAAATTCTGTTCGGTAAATCTACGGCATCGGATTTAAAGGGGCTGAACGAAAAAACGTTCTTGGATATATTCGAAGGTGTACCGCAAGCGGAACTTTCTAAATCTGAGTTGGCAGACGGATTGGATATGATAGGTGCATTGGCTGCTAAAACAAACTTCCTGGGGTCAAATGGTGAAGCAAGAAGAGAATTGAAACAAAATTCTATTTCGGTAAACAAAGAGAAGGTTAAAGAAGACTTTTTAATTACTGAAGATGATTTGATCAATAATAAATTTGTGCTTTTACAAAGAGGAAAGAAAAATTATTTTGTACTGGTTTTCAATGACTAAAATGAAAACGTTTTTTGGCATGGAATAATTCTTTAAGTATCCCCTTAGTTATTAAAATAATTAAGGGGATACTTCGTTAATAAGCATAAACCCCTGAATTATGATCAAGAAGTATATTTCCATTATCTGTTTATTTGCCATTTTTTCTTCATGTGACAAATTAGATGAACTTACAAAGTTTGATATGGAATATAGTCAACGTGCTACCATACCATCTTCTGCGGGCATAGATTTACCTTTTGATGTTTTTACGCCAGAAATGGAAACGAACTCAGAATCTACTTTTGAAGTAAACGATACTAGAAAAGATCTCATAGAGGAAATTAAGCTCACCGAGTTAGAATTGGTAGTCATTTCTCCTGATACTGCAGATTTTAGTTTTTTAAACGCTATAGAGGTTTATATTTCGGCAGATGACCTAGAAGAAATTAGAATAGCTTACTTAGAAGAAGTGCCTGAAGATGCAGGCAATGTAATAACATTAGATACCTCTGATGCTGATTTAAAAGAGTATATCAAGAAAGATCAATTCAGTCTAAGGTTAAATACTGTAACCGATGAATTAATGAGTACCGATCATGAATTGGAGGTGAACTCTACGTTCTTTGTAGACGCCAAAATTTTAGGTCTTTAATAATTTAAGATTGCCTTAACGCAACGTTATGGACACTAGGGTATCTTGTAATTACTTACAAGTCTTGGTGCTATGAGAAATTATGCAATTTATATTTTGTTAATAGTTACATTGGCTTCTTGTGCCAGTAATGATGATTATGGTTTAGCATCTACACAATTTGTGTTTTCAGAACAAAAATGGGTGTTGACACAAATGTCCGGAAGTTTCCAAAATTCTGAAACTAAGGGCGAGGATATGGAGTGGCAAGAATATTATATTTTCTCTCCAGAAGGTACTTTTGTAAAATCTAGAACTGTGGAAGAAGAAGTAATGGAGGCAACCGGAAGTATTGAGGTTTTAGAATACGATGACGATCCAAATCATTATTTAGAACTCACTTTTGAAACAGGGAAAGAGTTAGCCGGTAACTGTACGGGCGATAATAAAGAAATACTGATCTACAGAAGTTCAACTGAAATTTCTAGTTTATGGATGGCCTGTGATGGTCCTGGGTTAGATTATCAACTGGTCAAATAATTGTTATTGCACAGTATTTTTAATGAATGATTCTGCTGTTATGGATTTGCTTTTGTTGTAAGTTGTAACAAAAGTATGTTTAACCCGATCAGAATATAGAAAATATGGTATCCAAATAGCGGCAGATAATGCAGTCCTAAAAATATCAGAACCAACAGTTGGGTCCGGTATACCAAATTGATTCAATAAAAAACTTTCCAATAAAATGATAACTAGGTTGCAACCGTAGAAAATCCTCATCATAATTGGTGTACAGGTTCGTTTTTTAAATAGCAGAATTATAGTAAGGATTACGAATACTAAAAATGTAAAGTTGTAAAAAAGTTCCATACCTAAATACAACTTTAAAAAGCCTACATTGTCATAACCAGCATATTCAAAGCCTTCCCAAATACTATTGTTAAAATATCCGGTGTCAAATATTTGAGCTAAGATGAGAATTGGAGTAAGAACTATACCGATAATGGGCAAAATTAACCACCCGCCAAATGGTTGTGCAGGTAAAGCTGCAATTTCATTATTTGGGTTGAAATTTTTGAAAATTTTGAATGCAAAAAAAATGCTTATGGCAATAGCCGAAATTGCTATAAAAACTGAAAGCCAGCTAATGCCAGATGTGGCGGTGTTATAGGTATAGGTTAATTGAGTGCCAATATCTTCTCTTACCTTGTCAAGGCCGTTCAAAAATGTCTCGGTTTCTTTTGCGGGTACTATATCTGTTTTTAGTTCATAACTATAATCTATAGTGACCATATTACCGTTAACATTAATACTTTTCTTAAAGCTATAAAAATCATTATCTATTACAATGTCTTTTAAATCTATGTACCAAGGTTCTGGCATTAAAATACGGGTTACTTGGGTAAAGCTAAATGGTATGCCGGCATTGTAGGGCATATTTCTCTTTAATGAATTGTTGTAACTAACTAAACCATCTAACACCAAAGAATTGGTGTCGAAATAAATGGTTTCTTCTCCCTCAATTGTGTTCCATAATTTTTCAATGGAATAATGCTCATTTGTTGTAACTATATTTTCATAAGGTCTTGTTTCGTCTAATAGGCTCACCTTGCCGCTAGAACTTATATTAGGGTAAAGGTTACTATAAAAACTTAAGTATTCTTTATTGATGTTTTGTTCGGTATTATTTTTAAAGTACGATCTTATCTCGTCGGCTTTACTACCAAAATATTCAGTTTTAACATCAAATTTTGCATTGCCGCCTATAGAATCCAATGTAATATCTTCTACTATATGGATGTTTGGTTTCGTAGAATTAGGTATTTCTTTAAGTTGGTTACTACCTTCTTTTAATACCAATCCAAATTTATAATTTGGCGTGGAAAGTCGATAAAGGTCTCCGCCTTGGTTGGCTATTGTAGGGTCTACAAAATACTCTTTGTCATTGTGTTCAAAATAGACGATACAATGATCAAAAATAAAGTGGTTAGGAGCATATTCATTTAAATGATCATTTGATCCGCTGTCAACTAAGATTGGATAAGCGTCCACTCCTTGTTGTTGCAGTAATGTAGATAATAGCATTGATTTGTCTTTACAATCACCGTACCTGCGGTTCAATACATCATATGGTTTGTGCGGTTTAAATGCACCTACACCGGCCTCAAAACCTAAATATCTAATATCATCTTGTACAAACCTGATTAGCTTTACAATGACATCTTGTTTAGAATCTAAGTTTTTGTCAATTGTAATAGGCAGTTTTAATGGCGTCCTTGGTATTTGGTAATGCGGTGTTAGCAATTCAGAAACATCTTTCCAGCTATTAAAAGTTGAAATGGAAATTCTTTTTTGCACGTTATACCAATACGGGGTATTGCTATCGTAAATTACAAATTCATTGCTATTGTTTTCCCAGGAATATTCTGTCCCAAAACTGGTATTTTCAATTTTAGGCTCATTGGCCCCATTTAATAATTTATAAAATATTGGGTTGTTTTTATCTGTTAAGACCTTACTGTATATTTTATTGACGGGTATAGTGTATTCCTCGTAAACTAAATTAGCGTAATTTCCTTTGTTTATAGGGTTGTAACCTTTTAAGGTGTAAGCATATTCAACGATATCACCAACTCTTATGTCCGATAGATTAATTACCGCAGTTAAGGAACCATCATATAATGAGCGCTCTAAATTGGTCTCTCTTTGGAAAGTATTAATAGTTGCGTTTTGTAGCTTATCTATTTTTTCACCATTACGAATAACTTGTATTTTGTGAAAAGCTATAGTTTGATATGCAGGGTCAAAAACAGCATTTATGTCAGACATTTCTTGAATGCCTTCATTGTTTAAAATTTTAACCGCATAATGTATAAATTGCTCTTTTTGAACTAGATTATCCTGATAATCTAAAACCAGATATTTGTAAGCACCCTCATTATTAGGTTCTTTTTCTTCTTGGTATATAATTGGGGTTACCCAATTTGGAAGAGGTGTTTTTTTTACTTTTTGTGCATTAATAGTAATGCTGAATATTAGATGTATGAAGAGATAAGTATAAAGGCGCATTAACATTTATTTACCGTAAATATGTTAATACACAACGTTTGGGTTTTATAAAACGTATAATTAAAAATTATTTGAACAATTAAAGCACCATAAGGTTACAGCCACGTACATCACTATTATCAAACCTACCGATTATTTCAAAAGTACCATCATGATTGATTTTTCCAAGGTCTTGTGTGGCAATGAACGAGCAAGAATTGATATTGGCAAGGTCAATGACATTGATTCCGCCAGATTTACCGTTCTTTAAATACGTAAGCGGGTCTTCAGTGTCCCTTACCAAAATTTTCATCCAAGAAGGGCAATCAAAAACACCGTTACCTTTAGAGTAGGCTTGAGAAAGTAGTTCTGTCATTCCATATTCAGAATGTATGTGTGGTACACCAAAACCTTTAGAAAGTAGTTCATGTAATTCTTGTCTCACAATTTCTTTTCGGCGACCTTTCATGCCTCCGGTTTCCATTACTACTGCATTCTTTAAGTCTAATTGATACTGCTCTGTAAACTCCAGTAAAGCAAAAGATACCCCTATGATCAATATTTTGGTATCTGTTTTTTGTAGTTCTACTAGTAGCTTATAAAGCTGTTCATATTCATTTAGAAAAAAGCCACTTTTTGGGTGCTTTGATTTTTTGATCAAATCATCTGCCATATAGATCAGTGAAGATCCAGTACGTTCCAAATAAGAAGGTAAAAGGGCAAGTACACAATAATCTTCAATATCACCATAAAAATGATTGAATGCCTTTAAATAGCTTTCTTCATATAGACTAAGATCGGTAACATGATGTTTACTTGTTTCACTTCCTGTAGTACCACTACTGGTAAAGGTTATTTCTGCAGCATCAGTTGAGCTGAGAACACTTTTAGATTTGAAAAACTCAATGGGCAAAAACGGAATCTGTTCTAAAGTTTGAACAGCATTGGGGTCTGTATTTAAATAGGAGCAAAAAGCTTTGTACACTGGGTTGTGCGTGTGTTGAAACTTAAAAATACGCAATGCATGATGTAAAAAATCAGCTGCCGTGCGTATGTCAAAAATAGCATTGTGTTCCATGGTTCTTGCCTAAGGGGACAAAGGTACTGAACCAAATTATTTTTATGTATTTGTACCGTAATTAAGTAAGCTTTTATTTCACCACGAGTTTACGGGTAATAGATTTGTTGTTTTCGGTCACTTGAACAACATATACGCCTGGTGAAAGTTTTGAAATATTCAATGCTTTGGCAGATAGTTTATCGGTCAATACTAATTCGCCAAAAACATCATATACTCTAATTTCCTTTAAAGAGTTCTGTTGCGTAGTAACATAAACAACATCTGCAATTGCCGGATTTGGGTATAATTTGAATCCGGTAATTTCATCATTGTCCAAGTTGTTGATGTCTATGGTGTCTTGGGCATATAAACCAACGGAGACTACCATAAATAGCATTAAGTAGATTTTCTTCATTTTGTATTGATTTGGGGTCAACACTACAAATGTAGATAGAAGTGTAACTGGTACACTGAAAATGTTGTGAAAGCTAATTTTATGTAGGTCAATGAAATAGCCTTTGCATTTCATCGTAAATATGTGTATTTAACCGATGGTGATTTGTTAGAAAAGTTGTGGATAGTAGCGGCTAAGTTTACTTTACGATCAACTTACGTGTACACATTTTGTCCTTTTCAAGAACACGTAATACATAAACGCCCGCATCTAAATCAGATAAATTTAACTCCTTGCCTAGGATGGTCGTTTTTAATAACAAGGTTCCAAAAACGTCATATATGAAAATTTCTTTTGGAGCGTTGAGATTGGTAGAAATGTAAACTTTACCTGTGGTAACCGGGTTGGGGTACATGGTAAAACCACCTATATCCCCATTGCTTTGGGTACTTTGCCCATAGCTGAAAGAAATAATAAAAAAGAAGAGGATTAGGTAAAGGTGCTTCATATATAGCTGGTTACAAATGCTATGCCACAAATATAGGAATTTAACACGCTCTTGTATTTTTGTAGGAGGAGATATTGTGAAAAGATCGATGAAATGCAAAATAATCGATGAAATACACTATTTATGACTTGAGCTACCTGTTTTATTGGGCTTATAACTGGCGTGTAGTCCTGGATTGTAAGAATATTTTTAATTAATCTTGAAGATTAAAATAATCTACCAGCTCATTGTAATCCCTATAATCTAAAGTTCCTGTAGGGATATCTCTAATTTTGTAAATATTTAAACCAATAACCGTTAGGTTTTTAAGTTCAAAACTTGAACCAAAATCACTGGTTCCATCAGCACTTTCAATATATATGGTATAGTCTAATTCTTCAAGGTCGTTTCCTCCTTCGTAGGATATGCGATAGTCTTTATCTAAATCTATATAAGCTAAAGGTTTCATTTCATTTAAATTGGGATCTTCAAAAAACAAAGATATTAAGTGAATTTCTTCAAAATTGATTTCCAAATCAAAGTCTCTTAATTTCAATGTAATTTCTAAGGAATCTTTTAAGATCTGAGTTCCTAAAGGAATTAGAAATGCATCATCATTAGATATTGGTGTTAATATTTCATCAGATGTTGACTCGTCTACATTTTCTTCTTTTGAGCAAGACACTAAAAAGATTGTAATAAAGCTAGCTAAAAAAAAGGTAATTTTTTTCATCATTTAAATATTAAGACTCTGATTAAAATTAAAATATAATTATACATCTACTGTGGGTAAAATGTTATCAAATGGTTATCGATTTTAATAATGAAAAAAGCCCGCAAATTGCGAGCTTTTAATCATTGTGTTTTTAAGATTTTAGAACTGGTAGCTATATCCTAATGAAATAGCCTGTCCTGGATATCTTGAAGAAAATATTTGATCTTGGGCGCCAAATGACTGATAAACACTTTCAAATTTATCATTTAAAATATTTTCGAACTTCAATGATATTTTGCTGCTGTTGTCCTTGCCAAATTCTTTGCTTAAATTAAATTTTAAATTGTGAAATGGTAATGTGTACACATCTGGGATATCACCGTTACCAACAATTTCTAATGTTTTACCTTGAACATTATAGACAAGACCACCTTGCCAGCCATTGTCGTTATTGTCATAGCTGAAGCCTACATTTAATAAAAGGGGAGATTGTCCTTGTAATTGTCTATAATCATCCAGTGTTTCGCCAGTTCTAAGGTTGTCACGTCTTGCTGCCTCTTCATCTTCGCTATACGATTGTTGTGATTCAATAACCGAAATGTTAGCATTAAAAGAAAAATCTTCCCATCCCGGTATAAAGCCCATATTTCTTCTGAACTCAACTTCGGCACCAAATACTTTTGCATCACCTAAGTTTAAGGGAATAAATTGACCTCTTGCCTCCCTGATAAAAGTTAGTTCAATAGGGTCGTCAAAAGTTTTGGCAAAACCACTAATGGCAAAAAAGTTTGTTCCTTCACCGTAAGCTTCAAATCTAATATCATAGTTATTGATATAAGTTGGTTGAATATCAATATTACCGATAAAGAATGTACTTGAAACCGGGTCAAAGATTTGGGCATTTGAAGCTTCTTTAAAGGAAGGTCTTGCTGTAGTACTAGAGAAAGATGCTCTAATTTTCTTATTTGCCTCTTCGTTTAATTCGTATATGAAATTAGCAGAAGGAAAAAAGTCAGCTTTGTCTAGAATATTTACATTATCAAAAACTTCACCATCTTGATTTTCACCTGTGTAATTAAGGTCGAATTTTTCAAACCTTACACCGACAATAGCGTTGAAACGGTCGGAAAATTTAAATTCGTCACCAACATACCCTGCCCCAACTGTAATCTGTGAGTTGAAAGAGTCGGAAATGTTAGAATCACGTCTAACATATGTTCCTTCTCTTGTTTCAGGGTTATAAATATTCTCAGGAGCTAAAACTAAATCTGCATTACCTCCAAAGTTAAGGCTGTAATTACCTGATTGCGATTGAATTGGAGTGGAAAATTGGTTAACTACAAAATCTCTTTCTTTAATAGTATATGCACCACCAAATTTAAGCTTTGCATCTCTACCAAATAATTGATGCTTTCGGGTTAAGTCTAACTTACTGGCAACATTGTATTCTTCTAGATCTCTCCAAATTCTACTTGGGTCTCCAGATTCACTTGGTGAAATGGTATAACTACCCGTTTCAGGATCAAATCTAAAAGGTGTAGTCCTAAGATCCTTATCGTAAATTTTTGAAAAAGTTGGTGATACCTTCCAAGATACTTTCCAAGAACCGTCTTCATTTGTGTGCTCACCATTTAATAAAATATTGGTGATAGATCGTTGAGTATAAGTTAATACATCTTTGAAAATGGTATTAGAGTTAACATTAAAGTTATCTTGCCTAAGGTAAGAAGCGCTAGATTCTCCATTTTGAATATGAAGTACGTTTAATTTGTATTTAGATTGTAGGCTTTTTAATGAAATTCCTGCAAGACCACTGATTAGTACATTATTAACACCTAAGTTTCCTGACTGTGTTCTATCATCGGTCAATTCAAGTACAGATTTATCTTGATCTTGTTTTCTAAAAACCTGTCCACTAACAATGTCCTCGTAAAATTCGGTATTGTTTTTATAGGTTAGTGAAGCTAAATAGCCTAATTTTTTACTACCATCTTCATTAAGGTTGTATTGATTGCCAGCAGTAAAGCCTAAGTTGAAGTCCATGCCGCTCTGTTCTTCAAGTGCCTTTAGGTTAGGCTCCAATAATCTTGTCAATGCAGCTGATCTATTACCGTCTGTAACAGGTAAAGGGGTTTCGATATGTTGTGGTATTGCCAAATCTCTTTGACCATTATCAAAACCTAATGCATCTGTTGGGCTACCATCATATTTTAAATAGTTGTTTTTAAAATGCATGCTAGAGTTATAGCCCAAGCCTGCAGAAAAACTATACTCTGCTCTAGATGGAAAATCTTTAGTGACGATATCAACTACACCACCTGTGAAATCTGCAGGTTGGTCAGCAGTTGCCGATTTAACAACAATAATATTATCAAGAATATTAGTTGGGAAGATATCTAATTGCAATGTGTTTCTATCTGGATCAAGACCAGGAACATCAACACCGTTCAAAATAGATTTGGTGTAACGGTCGCCCAATCCACGTACGTAAACAAATTTACCTCCTTGAACAGAAACGCCAGGTACTGCTTTTATGGCACTGGCAATATCACCTGCACCAGATTTTTTAATACTTTGAATGGATAAGCCATCTAAAAGTGCTACCGAATTCTTTTGTAGATTTAAAACGGAAGCTTCTGTATTCTTACTAACGGTTGTAGTAACAACAACCTCATCCAATGCGTTTGCAAGTGGATTCAATGTAATATCTATAATTTGTTCGGCACCGGGTTTAACTATAACCTCTGCTACCTCCTTGGTTTCGTAACCTAGATAAGAAAAAGTAACGGTATAGGTGCCTGGCTCTACATCTAGAACATATTTTCCATCAAAATCTGATGTAGTTCCTTTTGTTGTTCCTTTAATAAGAATATTGGCAAAAGGTAAGACGTCATTAAATTCACCGTCATTCACAGTTCCTGATATTATACCTTCTTGTGCAGATATAATTTGTGCGGAAAAGATGGTCAGTAAAATTAATAATAACTTGAGTTTCATAAGTAATGAATTGAAAATGTTAAAAAGAAATAAATTGCTCGCCTACAGATATCCTTAAGGCGAGCAATTATTATGTGTAACTATTATTAATGTTTGGTTTAGAAACCTAAGCTAGCTTTAGAGTTAGCATAAGTCCAAGAAAATGCCGATGTTTCAGCACCAACAGTTCCTTCTGTAACAGCAGATGAAAAAGTAGCGGCATCAGCTTCAAAAGTAGTGCTGTCAGTAGTATCGTTAAATACTTCAGAAGAGCTGGTAACACCTGTTGGTAAAACTATTTCCCAGTTTGTCAATACTAATGTACCGGCAGTATAGTTTGCAGCAACACCTTCGTTATCCAATTCAACATCGGAAAGTACTAAATCGGTACCTATACCTGTAAAACCAGTTACTAAGATATTGTTGTTAGTACCTTGTGCATTTGATCTGAAATCAGCGATTTCACCTCCAGCAACATTATCGTCAAGTCCTATCAAAGTGGCATTTGTTAATGTGTATGCACCTTGTAAAGAGCCTTCTGGACCATCAATTTCTAATGCATGGTCAGAAATACCACCTTGTACAACTACTGCATTGTCAATAGTACCGGAGTAAGCTTGGTCAATATCAAGACCATCATCACCTTGTGCCCATACGAATAGGTTGGTTGCGTTTACTGTACCACCGAAGAATTCTACGCCATCATCAACATTACCAACAACTTCGATGTTATCTACAGTCGTTCCTGTACCTACAGCACCTAAAGTAAGTCCGTTGATTTCATTTCCTTCACCTATTAAAGCACCACCGTGACGAATTGAAATGTACTGTAATGTACCAGAATCATCTGCAGCATCACTACCACCATATAATCCCTTGTCACCATCAGTATCAGTAGGAATTCCTTCAATTTGTGCAGATTCGGCATCACCATCAAAAGATGCAGGTGCATTACCTAACACGATTAAACCACCCCAAAGACCGCGATCATTTTGGTCAAGGTTTGTTCCGGCAGTTTCACCAATTTCTATATTGTCAGCAGCAGAAGTGAATACAATAGGTTGAGTAGCAGTACCTACAGCTTCAATTTTACTACCTCTTGTAACTACTAGTACAGAAGCGTTAGCACCAGAACCAGCATTAGCTTTTATAATTGTACCCGCCTCAATAGTAAGGGTAGCCCCTTCGGTAACGAAAACTCTACCATCTAAGTTCACTATTTTGTCGGCTGTCCATGTAACATCGGTTGTAATGTCATCAGTTACGGTAATGGAAGTTTCTACTTCAGTTTCAGTTGTAACCGTATCAACCACAATTACTTCTTTTTCAACTTCTACAACAGTTTCTTTTTCACAAGATGCTGCAGCAATAATAGCGGTAACTGTAGCAAGTGACCAAATAATTTTTTTCATCGTTTCTTTTTAAATTTATTAATTTAATTAGGTTGGCAATTGTGTTCTAAGCACATAAAATTTAATTGCACGGCAAAGAAAGAGATGGGTTGTAATGTTCGGGTTAGATCCATGTTAAACATTTATTTTGATAATGTTATCTAAATGTTACTACATTAAATGAATGTTAACTACCTTATCAGTAATAGTATTATCTTTACTTTTGAGCGAATCAATCCATTTTAAAAACCATGAAAAAGAAGGATATTAGGATACTTTTAGTTGACGATGAACCAGACATCCTAGAGATTATAGGTTATAATCTATCCGCAGAAGGATACGACGTTTATACTGCTAAGAACGGTACGGACGGTGTTGCGAAGGCTAAGAAAAAACTGCCACATCTTATTATGTTAGATGTAATGATGCCAGAGATGGACGGTATAGAGGCCTGTGAAATCTTAAGAAGAACACCGGGTATGGAAAGTACCATAATAACCTTTTTGACCGCTAGGGGAGAAGATTATTCTCAAGTAGCCGGTTTTGATGCCGGGGCAGATGATTACATTACCAAACCTATTAAGCCTAAAGTTTTGGTAAGTAAGGTAAACGCACTTCTTCGAAGAATTAAAAATGAGGAAAACGCTCAAGAAGATATTACCAAGGTGGGTGATATTGTCATTAACAGGGAAGAATATAAGATCATTAAAAAAGGTAAAGAGATTATTTTACCAAGAAAAGAATTTGAATTGTTGGCCTTGTTAACGTCTAAACCTAGTAAAGTATTTAAACGAGAAGTCATTCTTGATAAAGTTTGGGGTAATGAAGTGGTTGTTGGTGGTAGAACAATAGACGTACACATTAGAAAGCTCCGTGAGAAAATAGGTGAAGACCATTTTAAAACCGTAAAGGGAGTAGGATATAAGTTTGTACTCTAAATGGCAGCGCCTTTACGTTCAAAAAAATCATATCGCTTTGCATTTCGATCATCGCTTTATATTGTAATAATTGGCATTTCTGTATTGGCCGTATTACAATGGAGGTTTAGTACCATAAATTGGGGTATTTTGATGTTTGCGGCACTGTTTTTCTTTGTTATCTCCTTTATAACATTGCAGTTAAGGATAGAAAAATTCATTTATAAACGTATTAAGAAAATATACGATGATGTTGAATTGTTAGAGTCCAGTACCATACCCTCGTATCCTGTAACAACGGATATGAGAACTCTAACCGCAGAAATAGAAAAGTTTGCCAAGGACAAAAGAATTGAAATTGATACCTTAAAGATTCGTGAAGAATACCGTAAAGATTTTTTGGGCAATGTTTCCCACGAGCTAAAAACACCATTATTTACGGTACAAGGTTATATAGAGACCTTGTTAGATGGTGCCATTGATGATAAGAACGTACGCAAGAAATATTTAATACGAGCAAATAAAGCAGTAGATCGTTTAATTTATATCGTAAAAGATCTAGACCTTATTACAAAGTTAGAAGTGGGGGATCTTAATCTTGAAAAACGTTCTTTTGATATTATAGATTTAATACAGAGTGTTTTTGATCTATTGGAAATGAAAGCGGCAAAGAAGAACATCACCCTTACTTTTGATATGGAATATATTGATCCCATATTTGTCTTTGCCGATAAAGAAAAGATTCAACAGGTTCTTACCAATTTGTTGGTAAATTCCATTAAATACGGCAACTTTAACGGAACTACAGAAGTGAGCGTAGAAAATCTTGTCAAGAACAAGGTTATTGTAAGGGTGACCGATAATGGAGAAGGTATACCGGCAGTACATATACCAAGACTTTTTGAACGTTTTTACAGGGTAGATCAAAGTGGTAGCCGTCGTGAAGGCGGTTCTGGCTTGGGGCTTGCCATAGTAAAACATGTTATAGAGGCACATGGCGAAAAAATCTACGTAGAAAGTGCCGTAGAGGTAGGATCTGAGTTTTCTTTTACTTTAGAGAAAAGTATCGTTCAAATAGAGGAAGTACAATAATCGCTAACCCTTGCTTTTTTCTTAGATTTGCCCCAGTTTAGATGTAATCATTGTGGGAAGTAAGAATAAGTTAAAAAGATTTCAGGAAAACGAGACGTTTTCAAATGTAATTCAGCCAACCAGAGAAGAGGTGGTAGGTGGTTTTCCATTAAAGGGAAAATGGAATACACACTTTAAAAATGACAATCCTATTGTTTTGGAATTGGGTTGTGGTAAGGGTGAGTATACCGTTGGCTTGGCAAAGAAATTTCCAAACAAGAATTTTATTGGTATTGATATCAAAGGTGCCCGTTTTTGGAAAGGAGCCAAAGAAGCTATTGAAGGTGATTTACCCAATGTTTGCTTTATACGAACACAAATAGAACTGATCGATCATATTTTTGGTGCGGCCGAAGTTTCTGAAATCTGGATTACCTTTCCTGATCCGCAAATAAAATATAAGCGTACAAAGCACCGTATGACCAATGCTACATTTTTGGAGCGCTATAAACAAGTTTTAAAACCAGAAGGAACGGTTAATTTAAAGACAGATAGCGAGTTTATGCACGGGTATACTTTGGGCTTATTGCATGGTCTTGGTTTAGAGGTACTGTATGCTAACCATGATGTATACAAAAATGAAGGCAGTCCTAAAGAGGTTTTAGAAATACAGACTTTCTATGAAAATCAGTATCTTGAAAAGGGAAAGCCTATAACCTTTGTTAGGTTCAGGGTAAACTAAATCAATGCAACAACTACCAACCTTGTTTGTTTTTACTTTTGGTGCAGCTTTTATTGCATCATTGCCACCAGGTCTGCTCAACTTAAATGCAGCCAAGACCAGTGTGGAGAAAGGTAAGGCAAATGGTATTATTTTTGGATTGGGAGTAGCACTGGCCGTAATGCTACAGACCTATATTGCTGTACGTATCGCCAAACTAATATCAAGAAATCAACATGTTATAGAGGTGTTGCTACAATTGGCATTGGGTATCTTTTTTATATTGGCGATCGTGTTTTTTATCAAAGGGAGAAATCAGAAAAGTAAACCCTTAATGTTGGTGGAGACCAAAAAACGAAACAGTTTTTCAAAAGGGGTGTTCTTGGCACTCATTAACCTACTGGCCATACCTTATTACAGCGGACTTAATACTGTGTTTCACTCTCAGGGTATTATGACCTATGAAATTATAGATGAGGTGCTATTTATATTGGCAACGGGTAGTGGTACTTTTTTGGCAATGTATTTATATGTTATTTATTTCAATAGATGGGAGCATAGAGCGGCTTCATTCTCTAAGAACAGTAATTATATTTTAAGCGGATTAATGGTATTGCTATTTATCATCACTGCTTTTCGATTATTTAATTAAACAATAGGATGCCATGAAACCTGAAAATGAGAATTTCTTTGAAAGAGTATATCAGGTGGCACGGTTAATTCCTGAAGGTAGGGTAACTTCCTATGGTGCCATTGCCAAATATTTAGGTGCGGCACGTAGTGCAAGAATGGTAGGTTGGGCAATGAACGCATCTCACAATATGGATGATATACCTGCACATAGGGTCGTCAATAAGGCTGGGATATTAACCGGAAAACACCATTTTGACGGTACCAACCTTATGCAACAATTGTTAGAGGCAGAAGGTGTTCAAATTAAAGATCTGCAAATAGTGGATTTAGATAAACATTTCTGGGACCCGTTTACTGAGCTCAAAGCAGAATTGTAATGCTATTGAAAGGTTAACGTAAACGTCGTTGTTTCATTTGATGTTACACGTATTGATCCCCCATGTAAACGCATAATCTGTTTGCTTAAACTAAGCCCTATTCCGGTACCAGTACTTTTGGTCGTAAAAAAAGGAACAAAAACTTCATCTAACATTTCAGGAGAAATACCAGGACCATTATCCGTTACGGTAATATATTTCTTGCCTTGTGGAGATTCACCTGCCGTGATCACTATTTTTCCTTCTTCTTGACCTTCTAACGCTTGTTGTGCATTTTTTCCCAGATTTAGGAGTATTTGGGTAAGTTGTTTTTCATCAATATACAGTTCTAGATCTTCAGGTTCTGCGACTACCTCAAGAGTGATGTCGTGTGCATTGGTATATTCTTGTAGTAGGAGGCGTACTTTTTCTAAAATTTTGGTCGCTGGTATTAGCTCCCTGTCAGGTTCAGGTACACTTAAAAAAGTACGGTAAGACTGTACAAAACTCATAAGGTCATTGCCCTGTTCTTTAATGACCTCAAGACCTTTGGCGGAATTCTTTATTTGTAGTTCTCCAAATTCTTCTGGGGTAGTCAGTTCATTTCCTTTCTTAAAGTATTTTAAAATAGATTCAGAAATAGAGGTTATTGGTGTAATGGTATTCATGATTTCATGCGTAAGTACACGTATAAGCTTTGCCCAAGAATCGGTTTCTCTGTCATCCAATTCTTTTTGTATATCATGAACGACGACTAATAGTAGTTGCTGTCCTTCAATGGAAATTGGGGTGCATTTTAACGTTAGCTCTTTTTTTCCTCGTTCATTGCCAAGTGAGTGTATGGTACTTTCAAACGGTTGTAGATTTTCAAACAATCCATAAAGACCAGGGTCTATCTGCTTTAATTGCTTTACATGGTTTAAAGGTCTGTAATTGAGCAAATCTTGCACGGTAGGGTTGGCATAGAGAATGTGTCCTTTATCATTAACGGTAAAAATGCCAATATCCGCTTGTCGTAAAATCTCTTGGTAGTATTGTTCTTGCGCCTGTTTTTTAAGGTGAATATCTTGAATCATATTGTTTAACATATTCAAACTATGGTTCAATTCTTCAATAGACTTTACGCTTAGTTTTTCGGGAAAGCGTAGGGTAAAATCCTCATTTTTTATAGCATCAAAAAAATAGGCTATTTTTCTATTCGTCTGGTTTACGTAATGTATAAGAGCGTATACCAATCCTATAAATACAACGGTTAAAATAACACCGAGTAAATACTGTTCTTTAGAAAAAAGAAAAGCGGTACAAAGTGCACAAATAGCAATGAGAACAATGCGAAATACAAGTTGGTAGTATATGCTTTTGCTGACCATTATTTCCCTGATTTTTTAAGTTTATTGTAAAGTGTTTGTCTGGAAATACCCAATTGGTCCGCTGCGGCACTGTAATTACCGTCATTGTCGTTAAGGGCTTTGGTTATCATCAACAATTCCATTTCTTCAAGGGTTTTTGGTCCGGCTTCCATTGCAACGGCTGGTTTTGCGTCCAATAAAAAATCAGTTGGTTTTAGTACATTTCCTTCAGATAAGATTACGGCACGTTCCATAGTATGTAGAAGTTCTCTTACGTTTCCTGGCCATGGGTAGGTTATTAGTTTTTCTTGTGCAGTTTGGTTTATTTTTAAACTTGGTTTACCATATTTGTGGGCATATTTTTTTAGAAAATAATCTGCCAAAACCAAAACGTCATTATCACGATCGCGCAATGCAGGCACCTGTACTTGAATGGTATTTATTCTATATAACAGATCTTCTCTAAAAAGTCCGTCTGCCACCATTTGCTCTAAATTACAATTGGTTGCACATACCAATCTTATATCTACAGGTATGGGTTTGTTTGATCCTACCCGTACCACCACTCTGTTTTGTATGACAGATAATAGTTTGGCTTGCATCTGCAAAGAAAGATTCCCTATTTCATCTAAGAACAAAGTACCTCCATTAGCAGCTTCAAACTTACCGGCACGGTCATCTTTGGCATCTGTAAAGGAGCCTTTTACGTGGCCAAAAAGTTCGCTCTCAAATAAATTTTCAGAAATAGAACCCATATCCACAGAAATAAAAACCTCATTATTTCGGGCAGATGATTTATGAAGTTCTCTGGCTATAAGTTCCTTTCCAGTACCGTTCTCCCCGGTTACTAGAATATTTACATCGGTTTTGGCAACTTTCTGCACAAGGCTCAGTACACTATTAAGTGCTTTTGAATTACCTATGATGTAATTGGAATTCTGATTAATAACCTGTTTTAGGTTACTCTCTTTCTGTTTTAAGTGTTGTACTTCTTTCTGTGATTTTCTAAGTTCGTAGGCAGATTTAACCGTAGTTAAAAGTCGTTCGTTATTCCAAGGTTTCAATACAAAATCTGTTGCCCCTTCTTTAATGGCTTCTACTGCAAGCTCAACGGCACCATAAGCCGTCATCATAATAACCGATATGTGCGGAGCCTTTTTCTTAATTTCTCGCAGCCAATACAATCCTTCGTTACCGGTATTCACTCCGGCAGAAAAATTCATATCCAATAATATGATATCTATTTCCTTAAGGTTGGGAAAAGATGAAAGTAAATTAGGGTTAGAAATGGTTTGTACACTTTTATATTCAAACTGTAATAGTATTTCTAATGCGCTGAGCACGCTTTTGGTATCATCTATTACAAGAATCTTGGCATCGATCATGATTACGTTCTTTTTAACTCATTTAAATCTACACATAGAAGTTTGTATTTTCATATCACTGTAAAAAATTTTGACAATATCTGTACAACATTTTTACACTGATAAAATATTGTCAAATTTTATTACAAGTTAAATACTTGTAAATCAATAAATTAAAATTATGGCACGCATATAGTATAGAGAATGGCATACCAATAAAGAAATGAACAAAAAATTTAAAATAACGACACTTTTACTGCTGACCATTTGGGCATCTGTATTTGCTCAAGAAAGTTGGACATTAGATGAATGTGTTTCATATGCCTTAGCGCATAATTTACAGTTGAATGATTTTAAGTATACCAATCAATCTAATAAAGAAACCTATAGACAATCGGTTCGTAACTTGTTGCCATCGGTAAACGCATCATCTAGTTATCTTGTTAATTATGGTAGGGCAGAAGATCCTAATACGGGAACATTTGTAAATCAGGATTTCTACTCTAATAATTATTCGTTGGAGTCTTCCATTGATTTGTTTCAGGGATTTCAAAAAATAAATGCCATTAAAGCATCTAAATTGTTGTTTAAAGCAACCAAAGAAGATGTATTGCAACAAAAATATTTACTGGCATTTAGGGTAATGCAAGCGTTTTATGATATTCAGTTTTTTGAAGGATTGGTAGAAATCTCAAAAGAACAGTTAACGGTTTCGCAAACCAATTACAACTTGGTAGAAAAGCAGGTAGAATTAGGCTTAAAAGCCGGTGCCGATCTTTATGAGGCAGAGTCGTTACTATTGACCGATAAATTGAACGTAACACAAAGTGCCAATCAACTGGCGACGGCAAAATTAACCTTGATCCAAGAAATGAACTTGGAGAATACCTCTGAAATTGAAATTACAAAAGAATTGCCGCAAGTGGTAACAGATGCAATGGTTAACGAAATTAAATCGGATTCTGTTTACACCGAAGCTCGCGAGTTTTTACCATTGATAAAAGCACAGGAATTAAGAGCTAAAGCAGCAAGAAAACAGGTTGCGGTCTCCAGAGGAAGATTGTATCCGTCACTTTCTTTCTTTGCAGGAATTGGTACTGGGTATTTTGAAACTACGAGAGACACGCTTGGCAAAACCTTACCGTTTAGGCAACAATTTAGGGACAATACTTCGCAGTATATTGGAGTGAATTTGAGTGTGCCCATTAGTAACGGTTGGTCTGCACGATCACAGGTGAAGCAATCTAAAATAGAAAAGCTTCGTGCAGAGAATAATTTAAAGACACAAGAGCAAGAGCTGTTTCAAACCATTCAGCAATTAGTGCAAGATTATAATTCATTATTGGTAGAATTGGTGCAGAGCAACCAAAAAATGGAAGCGCAGAATTTAGCCTTTACCATTGCTCAAAAAAGATATGAAAAAGGACTGATAAATGCTTTAGAGCTTTTTACCGCCAAAAATTTATATGCTAGTGCACAAAATGAGAATTTACAGGTAAAATTACGTTCAGAGATCAATAAAAGCACATTGGACTTTTACCGAGGACTACCAGTATTTAATATTGAAGCCAACTAAATTTTTATTTGGAACCAGCAACCAAAAACGAACAACGAACAACGAACAACGAACAAACGATTACCATGGATATAAAATTAGAAAAGAAAAAAGGATTAAAACCAAAACACTACGGTTACATTGCTCTGGGTGTATTGCTACTATTTGTAGGTTACCAACTGTTATTTGCCAGTTCGGTATCCACATTTAGAACCGAGAAAGATAAACTTTCGGTTGCTGAGGTGTCTGCAGGAAAATTCGATGATTATATTACCATTAACGGTAACGTTGCACCTATTGCAACTATTTATATGGATGCCTATGAAGGTGGTCGTGTAAGCGAAAAGTTAATAGAAGAAGGTGCTATGGTCAAAAAAGGCGATATCATCTTAAAGCTGGAAAACATGAATCTGTACGAACAGATTTTGGCGAGTGAAAGTAACCTGGCATTAAAGCAAAACGATTTAAGATCCACAAAATTGAATTTCGATTCTAGACAAGTAGAAGGTAGAAAGTCATTGGCAACGGCAAGTACAGATCTGCAGCGGTTAAAGAGAAATTACGAGCAGAACAAAGCGTTGTTCGATGAGGAATTAATATCTAGGGAAGCCTATCAACTATCAAAAGAAAACTATGAACTTTCTCAAAAGCAGCATGAAATTGTAAAGCTACAGACCGAGCAGGATGATGAGTTACGCGAAACTTCACTAAGAGGTCTAGATACAGATTTGGCACGTATGCAAAAAACATTGGGTATGGTGTACCAAAGGCTGGATCATTTAAATGTTCGCGCTCCTGCAGATGGTCAATTAGGGTTTTTAGATGCTGAAATTGGTCAGAGTATTGCCCAAGGGCAGCGTATAGGGCAGATCAACGTATTAACAGATTATAAAATAGAGGCAGATATAGACGAGCATTATATTGATCGTGTAAAAAGAGACCTTACGGCGGTTTTAGAGCGTAATGGCGCAGAATTTCCATTGCGTTTACGCAAAGTATATCCAGAAGTTAGAAATGGTAGGTTCAAGGTAGATTTAGTATTTACCGATAATAAGCCAGAGACCATACGTTCAGGACAGAGCTACAATATTAAATTACAATTGGGGGAATCTAACGATGCGCTGTTATTACCAAAAGGAAGCTTTTTTCAAAGTACCGGCGGTCAATGGATATTTGTACTAAACCCAGATGGCGGAGAAGCCATAAAAAGAAATATAAGAATAGGAAAACAGAATTCTAGATACTATGAAGTATTGGAAGGCTTGGAACCAGGGGAAAAAGTAATTACCAGTAACTACGATAATTTTGGGGAAGCGGAAAGAATTGTACTAAAATAGCTTCGGCTCCGCTCAGCTACCTTAAGTGTTTGGTTTCGAACCCTGAGCGTAGTCGAAGGGTAGAAAGTAGGAAAGAATCGTCTTAAAATAAAACTGTCACATCAGAGAATTTTCGATGTCATTATAACAATCAAAAAGAAGGAAACATGATAACCATTACAAACCTAAAAAAGAGTTTTAGAACAGAAGAAGTAGAAACCTTGGCATTGAACAGTGTCAACCTAAAAGTAGAAGATGGCGAGTTTGTTGCCATTATGGGACCATCTGGTTGTGGTAAATCTACATTATTGAATATTATTGGAATGCTAGACAACCCAACGGAGGGTAGCTACAATTTTGCAGGTAATGAAGTGGGAGGCTTAAAGGAGAGCGAGCGTACCCAACTGCGTAAGGGTAATTTAGGTTTTGTATTTCAGAGCTTTAATTTAATAGATGAACTTACCGTTTTTGAAAACGTAGAACTACCATTGATCTATTTAAAAATGGGAAAGGCAGAACGTAAGGAGAAAGTAATGAAAGTGCTGGAACGTATGAAAATAGCACATAGGGAAAAACATTTTCCGCAGCAATTATCAGGTGGTCAGCAGCAACGTGTGGCAATATCAAGAGCGGTGGTTACCAATCCTAAATTAATACTTGCCGATGAGCCAACGGGGAACTTGGATTCTAAAAACGGAATTGAGGTAATGAACTTGTTGACAGAATTAAACCAAGAAGGAACCACAATAGTAATGGTAACACACTCGGACAGGGACTCACATTACGCGCATAGAGTTGTAAATCTATTCGACGGTCAAATCGTAACTGAAAGTCAGAATAGGGCTATAGGTGCCATGATGTAGGGGAGTTTATTCATCAATCAATCATTAATTCTGTTCACTGAACAGAGCCGAAGTGAAGATTACTAATCGACCAACAAACCAAACCAACCAAGCTTATCCCTTAATCACGGATAATAATTTAATCATCGATCAATAAAAACGAGAGCCATGTTCAGAAACCATCTTAAAATAGCCTGGAGAAGTATTAAGAAGGATACGCTATTTGCCACCATTAAAATTGGTGGCTTTGCTGTTGGTATAGCGGCTTGTCTTTTAATAGCCTTATTCATTCACAATGAAGTGGGTTATGATCAGCACTATACCAAAAAAGATCAGTTATATAGGGTAGTGTTAGAAGGCATGTACAAAGGTGAAGTCATGAAAAGCACTCACTTTCAATTACCCTTTGCAGAAGCCTTGCAAAATGATTTTCCAGAAATAAAAAAGGCAGGGAAAATAAATACAATTGAAATTTTTGGGGCAGGTAAACGCGGTATTCGCTTAGCTGGGGCAGCTCAAAATAACTTGGAAACCGGATTTGTGCTTGCGGATCAAGAAGCATTTGAACTTTTGGAGGTGAAGTTGCAACAAGGTAATCCTAAAACCGCATTGGCAAATCCAAAAAGTATTGTCATATCGGAAACCAAAGCGGCAAAGTATTTTAATGAGGATAAAATTTTGGGCGAAACCATCATTTTAGATAATGATGCGAGTACTCCGTATACGGTAACCGGGATCATGAAAGACGCTCCAAAAAACTCACATCTAGCCTATGACTTTCTGTTACCCATTGAAGACACCAATGCAAACTGGACCAACCAGAATTACTTTACCTATGTGTTGGTAGATGACCATACGAACGTGCGGGAATTGGAGCAAAAAATGGTTTCTATTGTTGAAGATTATATTATTCCCGCACAGCGCGAACGAGGGCGTGCTCCAGACTTTATTGAGGTGCTTAGAACCATGAAGTACAAACTACAGCCCATAACCGATATTCATCTGTATTCGGATATTAAAATGTCAGACGGACTTAAACATGGCGATATCCGTTTTGTTTGGCTTTTTGCCGCTGTAGCCGGTTTTGTGCTATTATTGGCGGTAATCAACTTTATTAATCTTTCTACCGCAAAGTCTGCCAATAGGGCTAAAGAAGTTGGCTTAAGAAAAACCATTGGTGCTTTTAAAAGCAATTTGATAACGCAATTTTTGACCGAATCTATGATGTTTAGTTTTGTGTCTTTTCTATTAGGCGTGTTATTGGCTTGGGCATTACTGCCAACATTTAACAACATGGCATCTAAAACTATAGAAATGCCTTGGTCTGCTTGGTGGTTTGTTCCGGTAATAATAGTTGCTGCTCTTTTGGTAGGTGCTTTGGCGGGCTTGTATCCGGCATTTTATTTATCGGCATTTAAACCGGTAAATGTTTTAAAGGGAAGTCTTAGTATTGGCAGTAAAAGTGGCAAATTAAGGAGCGGACTCGTTATTTTTCAATTTACCACATCGGTAGTGCTGATCATTGCCACTTTGATTATTTACAAACAAATGGATTTTATTCTTCAAAAAGAATTGGGGTATGATAAGGAACAGGTTGTTGTTCTAGAAGGTACCGGAATCTTAGGGGAAAGTGCTGAAAATTTTAAAGAACAACTACTTCAATTGCCACAAGTGAAATCGGCTACCATTTCTAATTATTTGCCGGTAGATGGTGGTAGTAGAAACGGTAATACATTTAGAAGGGAAGATGAAGGAAATGAAGGTAGAGGTATACCTGCCCAAATCTGGAGAGTAGATTATGATTACATTAAAACGCTTGGTATTACGGTTAAAACAGGAAGAGATTTTTCTAAGCAATTTGCATCTGATGCTTTGAACTCAATTATTATAAACGCCAATATGCAACGTGAATTGGGCTTGGAAAACGCTATTGGCAAAGAACTAAACAATAACGGTCAACAGTTTAAGGTCATAGGTGTAATAGATGATTTTCATTTTAAGTCCTTAAAAGAAGATATTTCTTCGCTATCGCTCGTAATCGGTAAAGATTTAGGGTCTATATCGCTAAAGTTGGAAAAAGGAAATGTGAATGAAGCCTTGGCTTCAATTACTTCGATTTGGGATAAAAATGTGCCCAGTCAGTCCATTAATTATAGTTTTTTAGATCAAGAGTTCAGCCATATGCACGATGATGTGGAACGTATGGGTAAAATATTCAACAGTTTTGCCCTGTTCGCCATTTTAGTTGCTTGTTTAGGCTTGTTTGCACTATCTGCCTTTATGGTAGAACAACGTAAAAAAGAGATCAGCATCCGCTTGGTTTTAGGGGCTCCGTTTAAAAGCATCTATAAATTGCTTACCGTAGATTTTATGAAACTGATTATAATTTCTATCGCCATTGCCATACCTGTAGGGTGGTATTTAATGAGCCGTTGGTTAGAGGATTTTGCCTACCACATCACTATTGGTTGGGGCATATTCTTTATCGCAGGATTCATTGCATTGACCATAGCTATTTTGACCATAAGCTATCAATCTATAGGCGCTGCGCTGATACAGCCTTTAAAAAGCTTGCGTAAGGAATAATTCATCATCAAAAAACAAAAATCATGTTCAAGATCTATTTAAAAATCGCCTTTAGAAATGCATTTAGATATAAGGGCAATAGTATCATTAATATAGCTGGACTTGCAATTGGTTTAACTTGTGTTATTTTGATAGCCCTTTTTATAAACGATGAATTAAGCTATGATCGTTTTTTTAATGATGCAGACCAAGTGTATAGGGTCAATTTAAATGGTAAAATGGGCGATGATGAGTTCTATGCGGGTTATACACCTCCACCAGCAGGTGAGACTTTGGTTGCCAATTTTCCTGAAATTGAAAGTTATACTCGTATATACAGACCCGGGGTTGATGTTCTTGAATATTCCAATGGTTCTGAAAAACAAATTTTCAACGAAGAAAACATGTTTGCGGTAGATGCCAATTTTTTAGAGGTTTTAAGCTATCCTATGTTAAAGGGTGATCCCATAAAAAGTTTGCAAGAAGGGAACAGTGTAGTTATAACCAATAGTATTGCAGAGAAATATTTTGGAGATGCAGATCCGCTTGGTAAAATTCTTTTTTATGGAAAGGAAAGAACACCGTTGAAGGTTACGGGTGTTTTAGAAGATATGGACAATCTACAAACTTCTGTAGAATTTGATATACTAGTTCCTGTTTCAAATTTTTCAAATGTAAAACGATTTAATTGGAGTTGGGTATGGTTACAAATGGCTACTTATGTGAAATTAACTGAAAAAGCAGCGGAAAACCCAGAAGTGATTAATCATTTAGAATCACAGTTTCCTGAATTGATTAGGTTACATGCAGCAAATGCTTTTGACAGGATAGGGCAGCCGTATGAAGAGTTTTTGGAAAATGGGAACAAATGGGATTTACACTTGCAGGCACTAACCGATATTCATCTACATTCTAATGATATTGAATCTGCAATTACTGAACAGAACAGTGTTAAGAATTTATACATTTTTGCAATAATTGCGTTTTTTATTATAATACTGGCCTCGGTTAATTTTGTCAATTTAGCTACAGCGCAGGCCTCTAAGAGAAGTAAGGAAATTGGAATTAGAAAAGTGCTGGGTTCTCCCAGAATTCAACTTATAAAACAGTTTTTGGCGGAAGCCATTTTTTATACCGTAGTATCCACGTTTTTAGCTGTAGTGTTAGTATGGGTGTTTTTGCCGTTATTTAATCAGTTAGCTGGTAAAACCATTAATTTCAATTCTATATATGATAATGGTATTTGGTTATTTATTATTTGCCTTAGTTTATTTACCGCTCTTCTGGCGGGCATTTATCCAGCGTTTTATCTAACTTCTTTTAAAGCGGCAAATGTTTTAAAAGGGGTTTCTAAAGTAGCTAACAGTAAAGACGGTTTTATTAGAAACGGATTAGTGATTTTTCAATTTACCGTTGCCATAATCATGATTATAGCAACTAGTGTTGTGTATCTGCAATTGAACTATACAAAAAACCGTGATTTAGGTTATGATAAAGAAAACTTGCTTGTAATTCGTAATGCAGAAAAATTGGACGGTAGCGAAAAAACCTTTAGATCGGAACTAGAGGCGCTATCAGAAGTAAAAAATGCCGCCGTTTCTTCAGGTATGCTTACCAGAGGTAGTTTTGGTGATTTTTACTTTCCAAAAGCATCTAATTCTGACGAAAAGGTCGCTAAGGATATTATATTACAATCTTACCTGGTTGATGAACATTTTATGAAGACCCTAGATTTAAAGTTAATAAAAGGTAGAGCGTTTGATAATTACTTCAATGATTCGTTGTCAGTTGTGATCAATGAAGCAGCAGCAAAGCAAATAGGATGGGAAAACCCTATTGGAAGAATGATTCAGTATCCTGGCGGTAAAATGGAATCATACAAAGTGGTGGGAGTTTTAAAGGACTTTAATTTAGAATCGTTGCATAGTCATATTACACCATTCGCATTGTTTTCGAATACCTCGGAGAGTTATGAAACTGGCGTTTCCTACATCACTTTAAAGGTGAGTTCGGAAAATATTGGAAAATTGATGTCTTCTATAGAAAAAAAATGGAATGACTATCAACCAAATGTGCCTTTTGAATATTCTTTTTTGGATGATGATTTAAATACCGCATATATATCAGACCAAAGACAGGCAAATTTGTTTGGGGTGTTTTCTTTCTTGACCATATTTATTGCCTGTATGGGGTTGTTGGGGTTAATAGCGTTCATAGCCCAACAGAAAACAAAAGAAATTGGGATTAGGAAAGTTTTGGGTGCAAGCATTAGTGAAATTGTACAGATGCTTGCTCGCGATTTTGTGATGGTAATTGTAATAGCCATGTTGATAGCGACACCGGTTGCATGGTATTTTATGAATAAATGGCTGCAAGATTTCGCCTATAAAATAGAAATACCTTGGTGGGTGTTTATAGTATCCGGCGGAATGGCCCTGGTCATTGCCCTTTTTACTATGGGATTTCAAGCAGTGAAGGCAGCGGTTGCAAACCCCGCTCAGAGTTTGCGAACAGAGTAAAATACATCCCATATGTTCTCTTGAAAGAAAAGTGGGTACACTATAGAATTCATCAAATCTACTCCCCTAGGTAAAGAGTAAGGGGGGCTAAAAACAAAAATCATGATCAAAAACTATTTAAAAATCGCTTGGAGAAACCTTTGGAAGAACAAGGGCTATAGTATGCTGAATATCTTTGGTTTGGCAATAGGTATCACCTGTGCAGCCATGATTTTGCTTTGGGTAGAAGATGAGGTTGGTTACGATGCTAATTTTGATAAGCAAGACGTGGTATATTATGTACCCACAAATCAGCAATATGAAGGTGAGTGGCGTACATTTCATTCAACTCCCGGTCCGTTGGCAGAAGTTTTAAAGGAAGAGGTGCCAGGTATTTTAGGTGCAGCCCGAACAAAAGAAGAAGATTTTTTATTTCAGGTAGGTGAAACGGCCATCAATAAAAATGGACGTTACGCAGATCCTGATTTTTTAAGTATGTTCAGTCTGTCATTTGTGGAAGGCAATTTAGAAACTGTTTTTGATGATGTAGATGCCATTGTTATTTCACAAGAAACGGCTACACAATTATTTGGTGAGAATATTTCAGCGATTAATAAAGTAATTAAAATAAACAACGAAGAAAGTTATACCGTTTCAGGAGTTTACGAAGATTTGCCGCACAATGTAACCTATAGTTTTGATTGGGTTGTTCCTTTTGATCACTTTGCAAAGGATAATGAATGGGTAAACGAATATGATAGAAACTTCGCGGACACTTTTGTGGAACTTTCTCCAGAAGCAAATTTTGATGTGGTCAATAATAAAGTAAAGGCAATACTACCAATGAAAACCGAGGACGATGAAACCATCGCCTTTTTATTCTCCATGAAAGATTGGCATTTACGTTCGGCATTTGAAGGCGGTAAAAATATAGGAGGACAAATAACCTATGTACGGCTGTTTAGTCTTATTGCACTCATTATTTTATTAATTGCCTGTATCAATTTTATGAACTTGGCTACGGCTCGTAGCGAGAAAAGGGCAAATGAAGTAGGGGTGCGTAAAGTTTTAGGCTCTGGGAGAAAAGGACTGATCTCTCAATTTATGGCAGAAGCGATAATCACAGCAGGGTTATCTTCCGTGTTAAGTGTGCTTTTGTTAAAGTTATTGGTGCCGCAATTTAATACCATGATCGGCAAACAATTAGCGCTAAACCTGGTAAACCCAACGCATTTGTTAACGCTGTTAGGTATCACATTGATTTGTGGCTTGGTTGCAGGCTGGTATCCGGCATTTTATTTGTCATCTTTTAAACCTGTTGACGTTTTAAAAGGAGCAAGAAGGTCAAAAGGAAGTGCCTCAATGATAAGAAAAGGGCTGGTAGCTACTCAGTTTGTGGTTTCCATAGTATTTATCATTAGCACCATTATCGTCTATCAACAAGTACAGCATGTAAAAGGTCGAGATTTAGGCTACAATAAAGAAAATCTGGTAAAAATTCCCGTTAACGGAGATATGATCAAAAACTTCAAACCTATTGAAGAAGACATGAAAGCTTCGGGGATGATAGAAAGCATCGGATTCATTAATTCTGATATTTTATCCGGTGGAAATAATACATCGGGGTTAAGCTGGCAAGGCGGTGTAGATACTGAAGATGTACTGGTATCGGTTAGAGATATTACAGTAGATTTCTTCAACACTACAGGAATGAAAATTATTGAAGGACGCGGATTTAGTAACAATCCTGCACAGGACAGTGTCAATATTATTGTCAGTGAATCTTTTGCAAAACTTATGGGTAGCGGCAGTGCCATTGGTAAAACTATAGAAGAAGATTATCCTGTGATAGGGGTTGTAAAAGATTATGTGTACGGAGATATGTATGGTTCAAGTGATCCTGTCATTTTTTTCAACGACCCTAGTCAAGCACGTTTTTTGTATGTAAAAACTACAACGGGAATAGAAACATCATTGGCACTAAATGCAATGGAAGCAACGTTGCATAAGTTTAACCCAGCGTTTCCTTTTGAATATGAATTTGTGGATGACACTTACGATGCCAAATTTAAAAGTGAGCAATTAATAGGCAACTTATCCCAGGTTTTTGCACTGCTGGCCATCCTAATATCTTGTTTGGGACTCTTTGGTTTGTCCGCTTTTACTGCGGACCAACGTAGAAAGGAAATTGGCGTACGAAAGGTGCTAGGTTCAAGTATTACAGGTATTGTGGGCTTATTATCTAAAGATTTTATGAAATTGGTAGGTGTGGCAATAATAATTGCAACGCCAATAGCCTGGTTGTTAATGCAGAATTGGTTAGAGGGTTTTGCATACAGAACTTCAATTAATGCTTGGGCGTTTATAATTGCCGGGGCGGTAGCCATTGTAATAGCGTTATTGACCATTAGTTTTCAAGCTATTAATGCAGCAAGGGTAAACCCGGTAAAAAGTCTAAGAACGGAGTAGTGGCTTTGTAAATATATTGGACATAATCTGTCTAAATATTTGACACTTAGTATTTTGTGTATTTTCATAAATAATTGAAAATCAATATTTTGTATTCTTGGCATAGAAATAGAATTTGATATTCCGTAATCAAGCATCAAAAAACGAGAACCATGTTTAAAAACTATCTAAAAATCGCCTGGAGGAGTCTAAAAAAGCAAGCCTTTTTCACTTTTCTAAACACCTTCGGTCTAGCCATAGGAATGGCGGGGGCATTAATTATATCGCTTTATATCTACGATGAGCTTAGTTATGATAAAATGTTTGCCAATGCAGATAGGATTTATCGTATAGACTCTGATATTAAATTTGGTGGAGCGGAAATTAAGGCTGGGGAATCTGCCGCACCAATGGCGGAAACCTTAAAAAGAGACTATCCACAGGTAGAAGCTTCAGTGCGTTTTAGGACCATAGGTAGTGCTTATGTAAAGAAAGTTGGGGGAAACAGAAGTGCCAAAGAAAACCATATCACTTATGCCGATTCCACTGTCTTTGAATTTTTTGGGATAGACTTACTTGCGGGTGATGCCAAAACAGCATTAACGGGGACTAACTCATTAGTGCTTACTAAAACTGCAGCAGAAAAACATTTTGGTTCTACTGATGTTATAGGTCAAAATTTATTGTTGGATAATACCGATACCTATACGGTAACCGGTGTCATAGAAGATATGCCCAAAAATTCTTATTTCAATGATTACAGTGTGTTTTTGGCAATGGCGGGCAACGTGGCATCAAGAGAAGAAAATTGGGGCGGTAATAATTATTTTACATTTATAAAGTTAATTCCCGGAGCCAAGGCTGAAGATTTTCAAGAGCCTTTACAAGGTATGTTAGAGCGTTATATGTTGCCATGGGCGCAAAAGTATTTTCCTGGTATGACGGCAGAGTCGTTTGCGGCATCCGGTAATTATATTCGGTACCACACCATGCCCTTGACCGATATTCATTTGCATTCAGATAAAAGCTCGGAAATGAGTGCAACGAGCAGTATTCAGAATATCTACATTCTTTCTTTTATTGGGCTGTTCTTGATCATATTGGCAAGTGTTAATTTTATGAATTTGTCTACGGCTCATTCGTTAAAGAGAGCTAAAGAAGTAGGGGTGCGAAAAACCTTGGGCTCAAATAAACTGAATTTGGTCTTTCAATTTTTAACCGAATCAGGATTAATTGCATTTGTGTCTTTGTTAGCGGCACTATTGATTACACTGGTAGCTTTGCCGTTTTTCAATGGCTTTACAGGTAAATCAATTGAAATTCCGTTTACGCGGCCCTTATTCTGGTTGGCACTTTTGGGGGCAACTATGTTACTTGGGCTGTTGTCAGGAAGTTATCCTGCATTTTTTATGTCGAGGTTTACACCTGTTAAAACGTTAAAAGGTAACAGTTCTGAAAGTGTGGGCAATGGTAGGGTACGTAATGCCTTGGTAATTTTTCAATTTTCAATTTCGGTATTTCTTATTATCAGCACCTTGGTAGTATTTCAGCAATTGAATTACATACAGAATAAAGATTTGGGCTTCTCCAAGGACCAAGTATTGCTAATAAATGAATTGGGTGCATTAGGGTCCAAAACCAAGGCTTTTAAAGAACAGATTGCTAATATGGGTTTTGTAGAGAGTGCTACGTTGAGCAATTATTATCCAACGCCATCTTGGCGGTCAGATACTTCGTTCTTTGAAGAAGGTTCTAGAGATCAAGAAAGTGCCATTCAAATGCAAGAGTGGGATGTAGATACAGATTATCTAAAAACTATGGAAATGGAACTGGTTGCCGGTCGTGATTTTAATCCTGCCTATGCATCAGACTCTACAGCAATTATTATCAATGAAGCTACGCTGCCTATTTTAAAAGTTACGGCAGAAGAAGCTTTAGGCATGCGTATATCCGAGGAAATGGATCAAGAAAATCCTGCCTATTATACCATAATTGGAGTGGTCAAAGACTTTCATTATAGAACGTTAAGAACGAATATAGGCGCTTTGGGAATGCATTTGAATTCAAATGCACAGAACATGGCGGTAAGAATGAGTGGTGGAAATTATGCCAATAATATTGCTGCGATAGAAAATACGTGGAACACCATGGCGCCTGGTCAACCTTTTGATTATCGTTTTATGGATGAAGCCTTTAATACCACCTACGAAGCCGAACAAAAACTGAGTCAGATATTTTTCATTTTTACTATGCTGTCCATTTTTATTGCTTGTTTGGGATTATTTGGATTAGCTGCCTTTAATGCCGAAAAACGAACAAAAGAAATCGGTGTTAGAAAAGTGTTGGGAGCTACTGTAAGTCAAATTTCTTACCGACTTACGGTAGATTTCCTAAAATTAGTGGGCGTAGCCATATTGATTTCTTTGCCCATAGGCTGGTTTGTCATGAATAAATGGCTTGAAGATTTCTCATACAGAATTGAGATTGGTGTTGGGGTATTCCTGTTGGCGGCTGTGCTTGCCATTATCGTAGCAATACTAACGGTTAGCTACCAAAGTATAAAAGCGGCAATTGTAAATCCTGTTAAGAGTTTACGGTCAGAGTAAGCAAAGCATCAAACTTCATCAATCAAAAAGAACATCATGTTAAAGAATTATATCAAAATAGCTTGGCGTAATTTAATAAAGAACAAGCAGCAAACTATCATCAACTTATTGGGTCTTACGCTTGGTACCGTAAGCTGTTTAGTAATATTGTTATATGTATTTGCGCAGTTGGGTTATGATCAGCACCATACCGAGGCATCATCAATTTATAGGGTGGAGACAATTATAGATCGTGATGGTCAAGAATCTTTTGACTCCGCCACCTCGTCACCACCAATAGCATTTGCATTAAAAGAAGATTTTGCCGAGGTAGAAGAAGCAACCAGAGTTGTATTGACCGATGCATTTTACAGTCCACTAATAAGAGCGACAAATAGTAAAGATGCTTACTATGAACCAAGGGTCTATTTGGCAGATTCAACTTTTTTCAAAGTATTCAATTTTAAAATACTTGAAGGTGATGTAAAAACGGCTTTAGATGAACCTAATACCGTAATGCTGTCATCATACTTGTCCGATAAGTTATTCGGCAAAACCAGTCCTTTGGACAAAACTGTAGTTTGGGGCAGTGGGGAAAGTGCATTAACCCTTACCGTAAAAGGAGTTTATGATGAAAAGGCTTATAAAACGCATTTTAATCCTAGTTACATTGTAAGCATGAGTACCCCGGGAATGGGAACCTTTGTGCAGAACTTCCAGAGCTTTGCCACCAATAATTTTGCCTACAGTTATGTGAAATTGACCTCAAATGGTAGTGGTTTAGGTCTTCAACGGAAATTGCCCCAGTTTATGGAAGATAGAGGAGCGCAAGATTTAAAAGATGCCGGTATGAGCAGTAAGACGCTAGAGCTTACAAAGGTTACTGATATTCACCTGTACTCCAACGGTAGAAAAAATCAGCTGGGTCGCGTATCCAATAGTACCTACCTTTATTTTTTACTGAGTTTGGCATTTTTTATACAATTGGTGGCATGTATTAATTTTATAAATCTTAGTACGGCTAGGGCTAGTAAAAGGGCGCGTGAAATTGGGGTTAGAAAAGTAGTTGGCGCAGGTAAAAATGCATTAATGCGACAATTTTTGGGCGAGTCTTTGTTACTGTCCATATTCGCCATGTTGATCAGTATTCCTATAGTTATATTGCTTTTGCCATTTGTAAATGAAGTTACACAGGAATCATTGACCTATACAAGTTTGTACCAATGGCAGATTTTGGTAATATTATTGGCTATAGGCGTAATTACAGGTTTGGCTTCAGGTGTTTATCCTGCTATTGTCCTATCTTCTATAAAACCGGTGAGAGCATTAAAAAGTTCGGCTATTTTACAATCTGGTAGCGTTACGTTTAGAAAAGCTTTAGTAGTATTTCAATTTGTAATTTCTATATGTTTAATAAGTACGGTAATTATTATAGGCCAACAGTTTAAATATGCCCAAACCAAAGACTTAGGTTATAAGAAAGATAACCTTTTGGCATTGCGGGTAGGGACCGAAGAATCATCTAATAAGTTTGAATCTTTAAAAGCATCATTTTTAAAAGTACCGGGCGTATTACAAGTGTCAAGTGGAAATTATTCGCCGTCGGAAATTATATTGGCAGATAATGGATTTTACTTGCCTGGCGGAAATAAGGAAAATAAAACAGTGGTAAAACGTAACGGCGTTAGCGATGGCTATTTTAACACCATGGGTATAGAATTGTTGAAAGGTAGGGATTTCAATGCTGCCGATACCGTAGACCAGATCATAGTGAACGAGGCTACGTTAAAGGCTTTTAATATTGATATTGAAAACGCGTTAAGTGCCACTTTAATGCAAAGTTATGGCGATGAAATTGATGAATTACGAATTATAGGTGTGGTAAAAAACTATCATTTTGCTTCCTTAAAAGAAGAGATTCAGCCATTGTTCTTGCATAAGGAAACGGATCCTAATTGGCTGTTTATTAAGGCAAACACAGAAAATTATGGTCAGTTGCTACAAGGTTTGGAACAACAATGGAAATCTACGTTAAGTAACATCCCTTTTGATTATAGATTTGTAGATAAAGAAGTAGAAAAGTTATATGAAGAAGAAAAGCGTTTAGGGTTTATCTCTGTAGGATTTACCATTTTAGCAATATTCATAAGCTGCTTGGGCTTATTTGGACTTATCTCCTATGTAGCGGAGCAAAAGAAAAAAGAAATAGGTGTGCGCAAAGTGTTGGGCGCAAGTGTACGGTCAGTAGTTAAATTACTAACTAAAGACTTTATTAAATTGGTACTCATTGCTTTTGTATTAGCATCACTAATAGCCTATTACTTTATCTCTAGATGGTTAGAGGGTTTTACGTATCGTATTGAAATTAAGTGGTGGGTGTTTTTGGCAAGTGGTGTACTTGTTATGGTAATCACATTTTTGACTGTGGGACTGCAATCATTAAAATCAGCAGCAGCAAATCCCGTAAAAAGCTTGCGTTCAGAGTAATTTTTGAAATGTATGGTCAAAACTTGGTTTTGCATTGATGACAATGGTGTAACATTCTAATTTTTAAGTAGTCATTGTAAATATATTGTACATCTTTTGTCAAAATATTTTACACACGAAAATGCACTGTCATTTTAAGTAGTTGATAATTAGATGTTTACTATAGTGGCACGGAATTAGTTTCATATTTTATATCATCAATCAATCAATCAATGTTTAGCATCAACTAATCATCAATCAAAAAACGAACGATCATGTTTAAGAACTATTTAAAAGTTGCTTGGCGAAATCTACTTAAGAATAAGGGGTATACTGTTATAAATGTGGGCGGACTTGCCCTTGGTATGGCGGTAACTTTAATTATTGGACTTTGGATCCAAGATGAGCTGTCCTATAATAGCTACTTCAAGAATAAAGAAAGTATAGCCCAAGTTTTTCAATCGCAAACCTTTAATGGCGAAACAGGAACAGGACCTGCCATACCAAGACCTTTGGAGAAAGCCTTAAGAGATGGTTACGGTGATAATTTTAAGCATTTGGTCATGTGTTCTTGGACCAATGACCATTACTTAAAATATGGTGAAAAGAGCATATCTAGACCAGGTAATTACATGCAACAAAATGGACCTGAGCTTTTTGGTCTGGATATTATTAAGGGAGAGCAAGATGCGCTACGGGAGATCAATTCCATTATGTTATCAGCATCAACGGCAGATGCCTTGTTCGGTAATGAAGACCCCATAGGTAAAACGGTTACCGTAAGTAATGAGCACAAGTTGAATGTAAGCGCGGTGTACAGTGATATACCTGTCAATAATTCATTTAACGATACCGATTATATTATTCCTTGGGAGAAGTATTTGGCAGTGAACGAATGGATAAAAAATGCCGAAGATCAATGGGGCAACAATTCATTTCAAATGTTCGTACAATTGGCAGATAATACAACCATTGAGCAGGTAACCAATAATATTAAAAACGTAAAGAAAGATTTAAACGAAGATACAGCTCAGTTTAATCCGCAGATCTTTTTGTTCCCAATGAAAGATTGGTATTTGCGTAGCAGTTTTGAAAATGGAAAACAAGAAGGTGGGCGCATAAAGTACGTGTGGTTATTTGGTGTCATTGGAGCTTTTGTATTACTGTTGGCATGTATCAATTTTATGAATTTGAGTACCGCCCGTTCAGAGAAAAGGGGCAAGGAAGTTGGCATACGTAAATCTATTGGTTCTCAAAGAGGGCAATTGATTTATCAATTTTTGAGCGAATCGTTTCTTGTGGTTGTTTTTGCATTTGTAGTAGCCATATTGTTGGTATTACTTTCCTTGAACGGATTTAATGAGCTATCTAGAAAAGAAATATCCTTTCCGTGGGATAATGGTATGTTTTGGATGGTGTCATTGGTGTTTATAGTGTTCACTTCCTTGTTGGCAGGTAGCTATCCGGCGTTATACCTATCATCTTTTAGACCGGTAGATGTGCTTAAGGGTACGTTCAAGACCGGAAAGTACGCAGGGTTGCCAAGAAAGGTATTGGTTGTAGTTCAGTTTACGGTCTCGGTAGCTTTTATTATAGGTACGGTGATTGTAATGCAGCAAATCAATTTTGCAAAAAATAGACCTGTTGGGTATGATAAGGAAGGATTGATCCAAATACCGACGTTCAGTCAAGATTTTGTGGGGAAATATGATTTAATGCGAACCGAATTCATAGGGTCCGGAGCGGTAGTGGAAATGTCCACTTCCAGTAGTCCAACTACCCAAATATGGTCTAATAGAGGCGGATTTACATGGGAAGGCAAACCAGAAGGTTTTCAAGAAGATTTAGCGTGGACAGAAGTTTCACCGGAGTACGCAAAATCATTGAATCTTAAAATTTTAGAAGGGCGCGATTTTTCAAGAGATTTTGCAACTGATTCATTAGGGGTGTTGATCAATGAAACCGCAAAGAAATATCTGGGTATGGAGAATCCTGTAGGGCAGTTATTACGAGACGATGACGAAGAAGACCCTAATCCGCCATTAAAAATTATAGGTGTTGTTCAAGACATGATCACCCAATCACCTTACGAACCGGTAAAACAAGGTGTTTATGTGTATGATAGGTTCAATAATGCCAGTTATTATAACCTAAGGTTGAATCCTAATAACAATGCATCTAAGAGTATTGCCACCGTAGAGAATGTGTTTAAGGAGCATTTTCCGGATATTCCCTTTGAATATGAATTTATAGATAGCGAATATGGTCAAAAGTTTGCATCGGAAGAACGTATTGGTACACTCTCGGGAGTATTTACGGCATTGGCAATTTTAATTAGTTGTTTGGGGTTATTTGGGTTGACATCATTTGTAGCCGAGCAAAGAAAGAAAGAAATAGGGGTGCGTAAGGTATTGGGAGCGTCTATTTTTAATGTATGGAATATGTTGTCCAAAGACTTTTTAAAACTGGTGGTTATCTCTTGTTTTATTGCCGTACCTATAGCTTATTTCATTATGAACGGATGGTTGCAGGAGTATCCGTATAGAGTAGTACTCAAATGGTGGATTTTTGCGGTAGCCATGTTGGGCGCAATGTTAGTGACCATTGCCACGGTAAGTTTTCAAGCTATTAAGGCAGCAAGGGCAAACCCAGTGAAAAGTTTACGAACGGAATAATTTTAAAAAATGTTAAGAAATCATCTAAAACTATCCTTTAGGAATCTTTGGAAAAATAGATTGCTATCCTCATTAAATCTTTTAGGTTTAAGTATAGGTGTTGGTGGTGTATTAACACTTATGTTTTCAGTGTACGCTTATTACGTGGCGGATAATATGATACCGGATCAGGAACATATTTATTATCTAAAGACACATTTGGCAGACGGCAATGATTATAATGAAGCGGTATATCCGTTATTGGATAAAATAAAAAGCACTTCCCCAGAAGTAGTTGCCGGCACACATTTACACGGTTGGGGCAATATTTGGTTAGAGGTAGGGGATAATGAGTTTCAGAAAACAACTACCTATGCCGATCCTGAATTTTTTAATGTTTTTGCCTTGCCATTAAAATATGGTAATCATAATTCTGCCCTAAATGAAAAGTATTCTATTGTTTTGACCGACAAGGTAAGTAAGCAATTGTTTGGGGAAGAGAATCCTGTAGGGAAAAGTTTAATAGCGGCAGACACCTTAAATCTTACTGTAACTGGTGTGTTAGAACCCATAAGTCCTTATTCTTCATTTCGTTTAGATATTTTAATGCCGAATACGATATTAAAAGATAACATAGCATTTAAAAATCAAAACAATTGGGATAGTAGTTTTTCTCCGGTGTTTATGAAACTTCGTTCAGATGCCAACATTCAGCAATTTGAGAAACGTGTAGGTCAATTGGTGAAAGAAAATTATGAAGACCCAACTGTTATTTCAAGAATGGAAGTGATACCACATAATAATGTGCGTATTGATTCTATACCCGTAGTAGAAATAATTATAGCGGGAAATATTGCTACATCAATTTTTGTACTGCTTCTTGTACTTGTTAATCTTTTAAATTTAAATACCTCTACCATGTTCCGTAGAACAAAAGATATTGCTGTACGTAAAATTTTAGGTGGTGGTAAAAAGGGAGTAATTACTCAGTTTTGCCTGGAAAACGGAATTTTGGTGTTACTCTCTATATTGATTTCCGGCGGACTTTTCTTTGGCTTTTTATTGCCAAAATTGAACGATATTTTTGGTGCTGAATTTGGTGAGATAAATTTTAGTCTGGCAAATGATTATCCAGTAGTAATAGGTGCTATTTTATTAGGTGTTTTGGTGACTTTAATAGTTGGTATTTTGCCAACATTACGATTTATTTCTTTACCAGTTTCACAAGGCATTAAAGGAAAAATAGATAGCGCAAAAGGCAGTTTTATATTGCGAAATACATTTATAATTATTCAGTTTTCCATAGCTATTCTATTTATTTGTGTTGCCGTTATTCTGAACAGTCAGATCAGTTTTATGAAAAAGGCTGATTTAGGTTTTGAAAGAGAACACGTAATAGTGGGCAATATCGATCTTGATTTTAAAGATTTGGATGCTGCCAAGTCTAGCTTCAAGGCGCTTTTAAATGACCTAGAGGCAAATCCGTATGTCACTAATGTTGCTACAAGTCAGGCAATACCATCAGATTACTACTTTAATTATACCCGGTTTTATGATGCAAATACCGATAGGGATGTGCGTCTGCGTCGTTCATTTACTGATGCGGGTTATTTAAGCACATTAAAAATTCCAATAGTAAAAGGTAGAAATTTCAGTAAAGAAATGGATGGTGTAGAGGAAAGACCAGTAATAATTAATAGAACTGCTATGGCCGCTTTTGGCTGGACAACAATAGAAGGTAAGCGATTAAAATTTAAAAAGGACGATTTTATCGGGAATCCTGTGGTTGGTGTCATGGAAGATTTTCATTATCAAGACTTGCAAAATGCTGTTGAGCCCTTGGTACATTATTATAGAAGTGAAGATGATTTGGATAAACATCGATATTTAACTGTTAGGGTAGTAGACGGTAAGGAAAAAGAGGTTAAGGATATGATAGCTTCCGCATTCTCTAAAATAGATTCTAGAAAAAACTATTCTCAAAATGATCTTAGCGAAAAAGTAAGTGGACAATATCGTTTAATGGACGGTATGTTGAAAACGGTAAACGTCGTAGCCTTATTGACCATATTTATTTCATGTTTAGGTATGTTCGGTCTTATTTCTTTTATGGCAAAAAGAAGAATAAAAGAAATTGGTATTCGTAAAGTTCTAGGTGCAAGTGTGCTGAAAATTGTGGTATTGCTTTCCAAGGATTATATGATTTTAGTGGGCATTGCGGCTTTTGTTGCATTCCCTGTTGCCTGGTATATGATGAATGCATGGCTGGGCGGTTTTGCATACAGTATATCAATTCAATGGTGGATGTTTGCCTTGGCTGGTTGTATTGCCTTGTGCATAACGGCATTTACATTGGGTGCTCAAGCTATTAAGGCAGCAAGGGCAAACCCAGTGAAAAGTTTACGAACGGAATAATAGATATATCATCAATCAATCAATCAATCAATCAAAATAGTGTAATCATGATAAAGAATTATTTTAAAATCGCTTGGCGAAATTTGATAAAGAACCGCGTGTTTACCACGGCTAATATTTTGGGCTTAACCTTAGCATTTGCGATTGCACTATTGTTGACCATCACCGTTTTGTTCGAGTTATCTTATGATCAGTTTCATGAGAACAAAGAGTCGGTCTATCAAGTGTATTACAATGTTCAAACTCCAAAAGGGTCGGAATTGTCAACTGCTAACCCCGTTCCCTTTGCTCCGGCTTTAAAGGATGAAGTGCCCGGCATAAAGCATATAACAAGAGCTTTAAGTGAAAATGTATTGGTTTCTTTTGGGGAGAACGATTATAATTTAGATGCAGAATTTGTTGATACGGACTATTTCTCCATATTCAGTTTTCCAACCCTTATAGGGGATAGTGCCAAGCCTATGCCAGATCAAAATTCGGTTGCCATAACTGAAGAAGTTTCTAAGAAATTATTTGGATCTACTAATGGTTTGGGTAAAATAATTAGACTTCAAATAGGAAAAGAGGAAAAGCCTTTTACAGTTTCTGGGATTTTAAAGAACATACCAAACAATAGTAGTATAAATTTTGAAATCGCTATACCGTTCACCACTCATTGGGACTATAAAGAATATGTTGATGCTTGGGATTCTAGAAATCACCCAGTGTATATGCAATTAGAGAAAGGGGTAACTACTTCGCAATTTGAAAAAAGTACGGTAGATTTTACGCTATTACATAATGAGGAGCAGATCAATAACATGAAACGTGATGGCGCTCAACCGGATGTCAACGGCAATTATGCGCAACTTAAATTATTGCCTAGTACAGATATGCATTTCGCTAATTTCAATGCAGAAACCTTACAGGTAAAAAGAACATTTCCGTATTTGGTACTGGGTATAGCATTCTTAATTATTTTTATTGCTTGTGCCAATTTTGTGAACATGAACATTGCCTTGGGTGAAAAGCGTCTGAAGGAAATAGGCATGAGAAAAACGTTAGGTGCGGTAAAAGGACAGCTATTTGGACAGTTTTGGTTAGAAAGTTTGTTGGTATTTGCTATTGCTATTGTGTTGGCATTAATTCTTGCCAATGTGTTAATAGACCCATTTAAGACCTTATTTAATACCCAGGCTACTTTTTCAAATATGATGGCACCTACAATTTTAGCGGGTTGTTTCTTTGGGGTTTTATTGGTCACATTGATTACGGGTGGGTACCCGGCATTACTATTGAGCAAGCTAAATACCTTGAAGGCTTTAAAAGGTAAGTGGGAACTGGGCAAAAACGGAGTAAGAAATGCGTTGATCGTCGTACAGTTCGTAATTGCTATTGTGTTGATTACCGGCACTTTGGTTTTTCAAGGACAGTTAGAGTTTATGAGAAGCAAAAATCTTGGTTTTAATAAAGAACAGGTAGTGTCCATACCGTTGAACGGAAAAAAAGATAGTTACCGAGTTGTAGAGTTGTTGCGAAATGAACTTAGTGGAAATAGAAATATTTTAAGTGTAACCGGGTCGGACAATAACCTAGGACGAGGAAAAGACGGCAGCATGTCCATCAGTAAGTTCGGGTTTGAACATAAAGGTAGGGTAGTGCAGAGTAATGTACTTAATGTAGACTATGATTATGCAAAAACCTTAGATCTACAATTGTTGCAAGGGCGTATGTTCAGTAAGGAATATAGTGCGGATAGCTTAAGCATGGTCATCAATGAAGCCATGGTAAAAGAGCTGAACGAAGAGGATAATCCTTTGGCCACAAGAATATATTTTGATGAAGATTCCGTAGCCTATAATGTCATAGGGGTATTAAAGAACTATAATCATCAAGATATCAGTAGAAGTATAGAACCATTGACTTTATTTCTTGATGATAATTTTGATTTGTATTATGCCTATGTAAAAGTAGCACCGGCAGATATGGCAAATTCTTTTGATGCCATTAAAGATGCTTGGCAAAAGGTTGAGCCAAACGCAGAATTTTTAGGCTCGTTTTTAGATGAAAATATAGACAGAACCTTTAGACGTGAAAAAACGATGGCAACTATTATTACAGCCGGCTCGGTACTTGGTATTGTTCTTAGTTGCATAGGATTGTTTGCTATGTCGTTATTAGTCGTTGCACAACGTACAAAAGAAATAGGTGTTCGTAAAGTTATAGGTGCAAGTACATCATCCATAACCATACTGTTGACCAAAGATTTTTTAAAATTGGTAGGCTTGGCATTCCTAATAGGGGCGCCCATAGCATGGTTTGCTTTAGATAAGTGGTTGCAGGAATATGCTTTTAGGGTGCCATTGAGTATTTGGTTCTTCATTGGTGCAGGAATGCTGGCAGCTTTAATTGCGTTGTTGACGGTAGGAGCAAGAACTATGAAAGCAGCGGCGGCGAACCCTGTTAAAAGCTTAAGAACGGAATAAAATTTAATTATTATGCTTCGTAATTATTTAAAGATAGCTTTTCGTAATGTTTGGAAAAATAAGGTGTTTTCTATAATAAGCATTTTAGGGCTTTCTATTGGTCTTAGCGCTGCATTTGTAATTGGGGCAATGGTTTTTTATGACCTCACATTCGATAATTTTCATCAAGATGGTGAAAGGATTTATAGGGTCACTACTTCGTTTGAAGGTGCGTCTGGAGTGTTTCATAACGCAGGTGTTGCCGTTCCATTGGCACAAGAGCTCAAAGATTTAAAAATGGTGGAAATTGAAACCGTTGCTCCATTTTTTACGATCTATCCTTTACATGTAGAAAATTCGGCAACCGGTAATAGGTTTAAAGATCCCGAATTTGTAATATATACAGAACCTTCATATTTCCAAACATTTGAATATAATTGGTTAGCTGGAAATTCACAAACTGCTTTAGAAGAACCAAATATGGTAGTGCTATCGCAAGAACGTGCAAGAAAATATTTTCCAAATCAAGAAATAGAGCATATTATAGGTAAGACCCTGGTTTATAATGACAGTATACACACTACGGTTTCTGGTATTATAGCAGGGTTTAATGATCGTACAGATATTGTTTTTGAAGAATTTATATCTTTAAAAACAGCGGATACACAAGATATGACCAATGCGATTAATGAAGCGGATTGGAACAATACAAATTCTGCCTCGCAACTTTTTATAAAACTTTCTGAGAATACCAGTGCAGATAATGTTCAAAAAACACTTACTCAAATTGCAGATGATCATAATGAACCAGAAGATACCTACCAAGGTGGGAGTACGAGTAAGTTCAATTTGCAACCATTAAATGATTTACACTTAAATCCTAACTACGGTACTTTTGATTTCAACGATAGCCGTACAACAATGTCAGCATTAAAAAGTCTAATGTTGTTGGCTTTAATTTTATTGATTTTAGGTTGTATAAACTTCATTAATTTAAATACGGCGCAAGCAATTAAAAGAGCGAAAGAAATAGGTATTAGAAAAACCTTAGGGAGTTCAAGATTTCAATTAATTTCTCAATATTTGGGAGAAACATTTCTTTTGACCTTATCTGCAGCCGTAGTTTCATTCTTTCTTTCAAAATGGTTACTTCTTTTATTTTCAGATTTTATTCCTGCCGGGTTGAGCTTTGATATTTTTTTAAGTCCTTGGTTGGTATTGGGTGTCTTCCTTTTACTTGGTGCAGTGACTATTTTGTCCGGATTTTATCCTGCCCTCGTGTTGTCAAAATATAAACCAGTTTCGGTTTTAAAACAACAAATAACACCAAGTTCAGATAAGGGGTTGTTAAGAAAGTATTTAACCGTATTTCAATTTGTAATTGCACAGATATTTATCATAGCTACATTAATGGTAGGTAAACAGTTAAACTATATTATGAAAAAAGATATGGGTTTTAATACAGATGCAATCGCATATTTTAAAACTCCATGGCAAGATACATCAGCAGTAAAAAGAACAAGGTTTGTTAATAGAGTGCAAGATTTGCCGGGTATATCAAGTGCTGTATTAGCAGGTAATCCTCCGGCTTCATTTACTACCATGAGTATGGCGGTAAAATTTATAGATGACAGCAAGGAAGTTAATTCAGATTTGCAGCTCATGTATGGTACTGCTAACTATTTTGATTTATATAATTTAAAATTATTAGCCGGTAGAATGCCTTTAAATGATTCTATTAATGAGTTTGTAGTGAATACATCGTATCTGAAAGTCGTAGGTGTAGAAAATGCTGTAGATATAATAGGCAAGAATTTAGTAGTTGATGGGGATAATATGCCTATAGTTGGTGTAATGGATGACTTTAATCAGCATTCCCTAAAATATGGAGTATCTCCAATGGCTTTTACTGGAAGTTCATATACAGGCAAGTGGACACAATTTAAAACAATTCATTTTAAATTAAATCCTAATGAAGTTTCTAATTGGTCAGAAACTATATCATCAATAGAAAGTATATGGAAAGAAACTTATCCTGAGTCCGATTTTAAATACGCTTTTATGGATGATACTGTAAAACAATTTTATGAAAGCGAACAAAAAACAGCGACACTTTTAAAGTGGGCAACAGGCTTGGCAATTTTAATAAGTTGTTTGGGATTATTTGGGTTGGTTATTCACACCACTGAGCGTAGGACAAAAGAAATAGGGATTCGAAAAATTCTTGGAGCCAATATTTTTCAACTTAATATACTTTTGTCCAAAGACTTTTTAAAACTGGTATTGATCGCTTTTGTTATTGCTGCGCCAATTGCATGGTATGGATTACATAGTTGGTTGGAGGAATTTGCTAACAAAACCGAATTGAGCTGGTGGGTATTTGCTTTAAGCGGTATTCTTATGGTGGTAATATCATTATTGATTATGACAATTAAAACTCTGAATTCAGCGAATAACAATCCCATAAAAAGCCTGAGAACGGAATAATAAATAAGATTTAACCATTAACCACTAACTGACTATTTCACTAATCAACTAATTCACTACATAAAGATGTTATTACAATTAAGAAATATTTTCAAATGGGTACAGCAAGGCGGTCAACGCGTGTTTTTGCTAAAGGATATTAATTTAGAAGTGCAGGAAGGCGAATTCATTTCAATTATGGGTCCGTCCGGTTCAGGTAAATCTACATTATTGAATGTTATAGGTATGCTAGATACGTTTGATGAAGGAGAGTATGATTTCTTGAACGAATCGGTACATACCTTAAAAGAAAAATACCGTTCTAATCTGTATAAAGAATATATAGGTTTTGTGTTTCAGTCATACCATTTGTTAGATGATCTTACGGTAGAAGAAAATTTAGAAATGCCCTTATTATATAAGAAAATAAAGGGCTCTGAACGTAAAGCTTTGGTAGCCGATATGTTGGATAGATTCAACATTGTTGGTAAAAAAGATTTGTTCCCAACACAGTTAAGTGGTGGTCAGCAACAATTGGTTGGTGTGGCAAGAGCATTAATTGCAAACCCAAAACTGATATTGGCAGATGAGCCAACAGGCAACCTAAACTCTCAACAAAGCGAAGAAATCATGCAGCTTTTTAAGAAGCTTAATGAAGAAGAAGGCGTCACCATTATTCAAGTAACGCATTCGGAAAAGAACGCGGAGTATGGTTCAAGAATTATCAATCTTTTAGACGGCAGACAGATTTAGTCTTGAAATGATGATTTATCCTAATTTTTAAAAAATTAGGATAAATCATCACAATTAAATAGCTTTCCGAGTTAATTAAAATTATAGCTTTCTAACTACTAACAATCAACGAATCACTAATCCGTATACCCTTCAGGATGCATTTCATCAAAATCCGTTTGGTCTTGAAATGCTTTTGCTAATAAAAGAATACTAGCTTCATCATACAAGTTGCTAATTAGTGTGATACTGGTTGGGTGCTTTTTTTTATCTAACCCAGTAGGAATAGAAATTGCCGGATGACCGGTAAGGTTTGTAATAATTGAAAGTCTGTTGCCGGAACTTGGTGAAATAAGCACATCATAATCTTTCATAACGGCCTGCATTTTTTCAATAAGTACCTGTCTTTGTCTGTTGGCTTGTATATATTCCACTGCGGGAATAAAGCGTGCCTGGCGTAATGAATTTGCTCTTGAACGTTGGTGTTGTTCTACCATTTTATCGACTTCTTCAGCTCGGACCATATCATCGAAAAATGCACCCGCTTCTGCTCTTAAAATGATATCAAAACTGTTGTAGGGCACATCTTTAGGTAGTTCTACGGCGTGTAAGGAAATGCCCATATCTTCAAATTTCTTCACGGCATTATCTAAATTTTCTTTACTAAGTGAAGAGTCTTTTTCAATGTCATTTTTTAAATAGGCAACCTTAAGAGACTTATAGTCTTTGTTGGGTTCAAATCCGTCAGGTAAATCCGTCGTCATACCATCTTTAGGGTCCTTGCCTGTAATTACGCTGTAAACAATTGCGCAGTCCTCAGCACTTCTGGTCATAGGACCTACCTTGTCCATAGACCAGCTTAAACTCATTACACCATGTCTGCTTACTCTACCGTAAGTAGGGCGTAATCCAGTAATCCCGTTTCTGGTACTTGGTGATAATATAGAGCCAAGGGTTTCTGTTCCTAATGAATAAGGTACTAGTCCTGCTGAGGTTGCCGATCCTGAGCCCGCGGAAGAACCCGATGCTCCTTGTGTCGTATCCCAAGGATTTTTTGTTTTACCGTCGAACCAAACATCACCACGTGCCAATGAACCAGAAACTAACTTGGCTACTAAAATGCCACCTGCATCCTGTAACTTTTGCACCACCGTGGCGGTCATATCAATTTGTTGGTCGCGGTAGGGTGCTGCTCCCCACGTAGTTTTGTAACCTTCTACTGCCATTAAATCTTTAACGCCATAAGGAATGCCATGAAGAATTCCACGATATTTTCCGTTGGCAAGTTCGGCATCCATGGTTTTAGCTTGTTCCAGTGCCATCTCTTCGGTTATGGTTATGGTACACTGTAAGATGTCGTTATATTTTTTTAAGCGTTCAATAAAAAATTGGGTCAATTCTAGCGAGCTAATTTTTTTGTTTTTAATTAGGGATGCTAGTTGAGGTATTGAATAAAAAGCTAGATCAGCTTTATTTTCAGGTACGTCAATGTTATTTGGAATTTCCCATTCTGGAAACCCAGATTGTGGTTTTGGCGTAAAATTCATTGGTAATGGGTCAAATCTAACCGCAGGAACTACATCGTAATCCAGAGTGTATTTTCTAAGAGAATCAAATCCTTCTTTATTCCGCTGTAAATAGGGGTATAAGGTGTCTATGTATTTCTTGTCAAAATCAAGCCCTATTAGTTTTTGAGAGCGCTTAACGTCTTTTTTGGAGAAATCGTTCTTAGAGCTGGAACAAGATGTAATTAATAAAGTGGTAAGTAGACTAAAAAAGAAGAGTTGGGATAATCTTTTGATAGGTTGGTACATGTATGTTGGTTTTTTAAGAAGATTCTAATGTACGTCTTTTGAAAAATTTATGTGAATTGCCAAATCATAAAAAAATGTGAATTGAATATCTATGAATAAGAGGATCTGTTTATAATGGCATCTTCATTTTCAATACGCTAGCTTCCTAATCTGATAACTAAGGATTATCTTTGTAACCTACTTGTCAATGGGCAGGTTTTGAATGAATTTATACAATGAAGATAGATAAGAAGGATGTTTTAAAGGCTTTGGAGCATATTACGGTTCCCGGGGAAGGCAAAAACATGGTAGAAAGTGGTGCGGTAACCAATATTCAAATTTTTGGTGATGAGGTAGAGGTAGATATTACCATTGCCAACCCTAGTTTACAAGCACGCAAAAAGACTGAAGTGGAGATTTTAAAAGTCATCCACAGAGAGGTGTATGAAAAAGCTAAGATTAAGATCAATATTAAGGTTGAAGCACCTGTGGCAAAACCAAAGGTGAACGAAATTAAAGGTAAGCCTATACCGGGTATTAATAATATTATAGCCGTAGCCTCTGGTAAAGGAGGTGTGGGTAAATCTACGGTAACGGCCAACCTTGCGGTTACCTTGGCAAAAATGGGCTTTAAAGTAGGTCTTTTAGATGCTGATATATATGGTCCTTCAATGCCTATTATGTTCGACGTTGCCAATGAGAAACCATTGGCGGTAAACGTAGAGGGTAAATCTAAAATGAAGCCTGTAGAGAATTACGGAGTAAAATTATTGTCTATTGGGTTTTTTACCCAACGTGACCAAGCGGTTATATGGAGAGGGCCTATGGCGTCAAAAGCATTGAACCAAATGATTTTTGATGCACATTGGGGCGAGTTGGATTTTATGCTGATCGATTTGCCACCGGGTACCGGTGATATTCATTTGAGTATCATGCAATCTTTGCCGGTTACAGGCGCCGTTGTAGTAAGTACACCACAAGAGGTTGCCTTGGCAGATGCTAGAAAAGGTGTGGCCATGTTTCAGCAAGATTCTATAAATGTTCCTGTTTTAGGAATCGTGGAGAATATGGCATATTTTACACCTGCAGAGCTGCCGGAAAACAAATATTATATTTTTGGTAAAGAAGGCGCTAAGAACCTGGCAGAAGATTTAAATGTACCTTTTTTAGGCGAAATGCCATTGGTACAGAGCATACGTGAAGCTGGTGATGTTGGTAGGCCTGCGGCTTTGCAAACCGCTACACCTGTAGAAAAAGCATTTGAAGAATTGACAAAGCAGGTGGTTAGTGAGGTGGTTGCTAGAAACAAGACAATGCCACCTACAGAAGCAATAAAAATTACTACAATGGCGGGTTGTTCGCCGGTTAATAAAAAATAGATATGACTGCAACAGAGCTAAAAGTGAATGTGGAAAAAGCATTGGAAGAAATTAGACCTTTCTTACAGAGCGATGGTGGGGACATTAGTCTTATTTCTATTGAAGAAGAAACGGTTACAGTGCGTTTAGAAGGTGCTTGTGTTGGTTGCAGTGTCAATCAAATGACCTTAAAGAGCGGTGTGGAAATGACCATTAAGAAATACGCACCACAAATTCAAAATGTAATTAATATAGAAGCTTAGATCTTGATAATTGTCATGATATTTAATACAATAGAATGATAATTTTGAGAAATATTACAAACCATCTTAGTAATGATTAAGACCGATATATTAATAATTGGCGCGGGACCTACGGGTCTTTTTGCCGTTTTTGAAGCAGGACTCCTAAAACTTAAGTGCCATTTAATAGATGCCTTGCCACAGGCTGGTGGTCAGTGTGCAGAGATTTATCCAAAAAAACCTATTTATGATATTCCGGGCTTTCCAGAAGTTTTGGCGGGCGATTTGGTGGATAATCTTATGGAGCAGATCAAATCTTTTCAACCAGGTTTTACTTTGGGCGAACGAGCCGAAACTATTGAAAAGTTAGAAGATGGTAGTTTTGTGGTCACTACCAATAAGGGAACAAAGCATAATGCCCCGGTTATAGCCATTGCAGGTGGGTTAGGAAGTTTTGAACCTAGAAAACCTTTGTTGGATAATTTAGCAAAATTTGAAGATAACGGTGTTGCTTACATGATTAAGGATCCAGAAGTGTATCGTGATAAGAGAGTGGTTATTGCGGGTGGTGGAGACTCGGCATTGGACTGGAGCATATTTTTGGCAGATGTAGCTGCTCAGGTCACATTGGTGCACAGAAGAAATGAGTTTAGGGGCGCTTTGGATTCTGTGGAAAAGGTTCAGGAACTGAAGAATCAAGGCAAGCTTAATCTGATTACTCCCGCTGAAATTATTGCCTTAAATGGCGATGAAGCATTAGAATCTGTTCTAATCAGAAAAATATCAGATGCTAAGGAAGAGCTTGTTTTGGAGGTCGATGATTTTATTCCTTTATTCGGGCTATCTCCCAAATTAGGACCTATTGGGGACTGGGGATTGGAGATTGAAAAAAATGCCATAAAGGTTGATACCTTTGATTACCAAACCAATATTCCGGGTATATACGCCATTGGAGATGTCAATACCTATCCTGGTAAACTAAAATTGATACTTTGTGGTTTTCACGAAGCAACGCTAATGTGCCAAAGCGCCTTTCAAAAAATTCATCCAGATAAGAAGTACGTAATGAAATACACTACCGTAGGTGGAGTAAGCGGATTTGATGGAACAAAAAAAGAAGCGCCTAAAGCGGTGGTGAAAAAGATTGAATAAAGTAAGTGAATTAGTTCATTAGTTGATTAGTGAAATAGTGAATTAGTAAAGATGACTATACAACGATTTGAAGACCTAAAGGTTTGGCAGAAATCTCAGGATTTAGCGGTTCTTATCTATAAACAATTTAGGGATTTAAAAGACTTTGGTTTTAGGGATCAGATTACTAGGGCTTCAGTATCTATTTCTAATAACATAGCTGAAGGTTTTGAAAGAAGTTCTAATGCGGATTTTAAACGCTTTTTATATTTTTCTTTAGCTTCCAACAGTGAACTAAGATCCATGCTTTATCTTGCGCAAAGATTAGCATATGTAGAAAAAGAAATGGCACTAGAATTGATAAATGAAACTAATCAAGTATCAAAAATGTTATATGCCTTTATTAAATCAATGAAGTAATATATTTCACTAACCCACTAACCCACTAACCCACTAACCCACTAACCCACTAACCCACTAATTTATGACCGATATAAAAATTACAATAATAGACCGTGACGGAGTATCTCATGAAATTGATGCCCCAACAGACATGAATATGAACCTTATGGAAGTCGTACGTTCGTATGAACTGGCGCCAGAAGGAACCATAGGTATTTGTGGAGGTATGGCAATGTGTGCATCTTGTCAGTGTTATGTGGAATCTGACCACGAATTGCCGGAAATGAGCGATGACGAAGAAGCTATGTTGTCCGAAGCTTTTAATGTGAAAGATAATTCACGTTTAGGCTGTCAATTGCATATTTCTGAAGACATGGACGGACTCAAAGTAGAGTTGGCTCCAGAAGATCTATAAATCTCATTGCGAGAAAACGAGATGCAATCAGATAAACAAAGTAATCTGTTTGATTGATTCAAAGAGCTCGTAATAGTCTTGTGCTGGAAAATAAAAATTTATTTTCCAACAGCCAACAGCCAACAGTCAACAGTCAACAGCCAACAGCCAACAGCTATTAAGCGGATACGAGTTCCAAATAAACAGACAGCCACGCTTTGCTCGCTATGACGAAAAGATTATTGCTTACGTCATTGCGAGAAGCATTTCGCGACGAAGAAATCTGTTAAATTCGTGTTCCTAAGTTTTTCACTGCGCTAAATAACATTGTTTATTATTCGTACAACCAACAACCAACAACAATTTTCGAACTTGAACTTGTTTTTTGAATTTGAATTTGTATTTATTTTTTCTCCTAACTCCTAAAATTATATCCTAGCCTGATACGTAAACAGATTATGGTATCTGCCTTCTTTGGCAATCAGCTCTTCATGGGTTCCTTGTTCGGCAATACGTCCGTTTTCAATCACTAAAATCTGATTTGCTTTTCTGATAGTGCTTAAACGGTGCGCAATGACAAAAGTGGTTCTTCCTTTCGTTAGTTCAGCCAAACTCTTTTGAATTAAAGCTTCGCTTTCCGTATCAAGGTTAGAGGTGGCTTCATCTAAAATCAAGATTCTTGGATTTGCCAACACAGCTCTGGCAATGGCAATACGCTGGCGTTGACCACCAGATAATTTTACGCCACGTTCCCCTATAACGGTATTCAATCCATCTTCAAATCTATCTGTAAATTCATCTACGTACGCTGCTTTGATCGCTGCTTGTAATTCCTCTTCAGAAGCATTTGGTCTAGGGAAAAGAATATTCTCTCTAATAGTGCCTTCAAATAGAAAATCATCCTGTAAAACCACGCCTAAAAATTGTCTAAAACTGGTTAGGTCAACTTTTGAAAGGTCCGTGCCATCTATGGTGATCACTCCTGAATCCGGATTTAAAAAACTAGCCGCTAAACCTGCAATGGTAGACTTCCCGGATCCAGAACTACCCACAAGGGCAATAACATCACCAGATTTAGCTTCAAAGCTAATGTTGTGCAAGACATCTTTATCTTCCTCGTACGCAAAGCTTACGTCCTTAAAAGCCATATCTCCTTTTAATTGGGAAAGCACCATAGTTCTGTCCTTTTCGTCAGACTCTGAAACCTTGTTCATCAATTCTTCGGTACGATCTAAACCGGCCAAAGCTTCGGTTAGCTGGCTTCCAATATTGCTCATTTGTACAATGGGCGCTACCATTAGGGCAAGAAGAAAAGTAAACTCAAAATACTCGCCCGTAGTCAATTCGCCCTGCATCATTTGGTATCCACCATACCCCATCATAATCCCTGTAGTGGCCAATCCCAATAAAAAGGTAGAAGCACTGGTCATAAAAGCGGTAGCCGTTAAACTCTTTTTTACATTTTGGTATAGTTTGTCAACCCCTTCTTCAAAAACCTTACTTTCTTGCACCTCTGCGTTAAAGCCTTTAATAACGCGAATTCCACCAAGAGTTTCCGTTAATCTTCCTTTTACTTCTGCATTAATTTTACCACGCTCCCTAAAAACAGGTCTTATAATCTTAAATGCCTTTAGAGCAATGAATGCAAATAATATTAAGGGTACAAAAGTCAATAAGGTCATTATTGGGCTAATTCTCAATAACAATACAAGAGACACTACAGCGGTAATGGTACCACCAACAAGTTGTACGAGTCCGGTGCCAATTAAATTTCTAACCCCTTCCACATCGCTCATGATTCTAGAAACTAATGAGCCGGATTTGGTGTTGTCAAAAAATCGAATAGGTAATGAAAGTACTTGCTTTTGTACCTGTGCACGAAGCTCGGAAATCATGTATTGTGCCTGAATGCTAAGCACTTTGGTAAGTAGGAAAGACATGACCGCTTGTATCAAAAATGCAAAAATAACAACGGCAACCAATATTTTTAATAGGTCATAGTTTTTATTAGGGATGATATCATCTAAAAAGTATCGTAAAGAAACCGGTGCCACAAAACTAGCAGCTTTACTGATTACGATAAGCAATAAACCCAACAAAACCAGTTTTCTGCGTGGCCATATAATTGTTTTGAAAGCTGTTAGTATGCTTACTTTTTTTTCTGCCATAGGTGTTTGCTCTAACTAATTACTGTTTAATTATTCCATTGTCCGTTCGAGCGCAGTCGAGACCGATCGGCAATGAGTTGCAAGTTACTTCAATTCTAAAGTTTTACCGAATCTAGAATAGGTTTTGATATTGGCTAAGAGTATGGATAAAGGTTTTTATATTTGAGTATCCTGATTACCGACCGATGCTTAAAAAAACCATTTTTCTTTTTTTATTAGTTACTTTTTATACGAATGCACAAGAGCAATACTATGAATTGCGTGATTTCGTAACCGATAGTGCGGACATTTTCACAGCAAGTCAAACAGCAGATTTAAATCAGCGTTTGGTAGCGTTTGAGGAGAATACTACCAATCAACTAGTAATAGTCACGATAGATGAGTTGGGTTTTGATACCATTGAGTCTTATGCGAACGGACTGTTCAATCAAAATAAAATTGGACAAGAAGGAAAGGATAACGGATTACTGATTCTGTTTTCAGAATTGGACCGAGAAGTAAGAATAGAGGTAGGTTATGGGTTGGAACCGTACATTACAGATGCCGTTGCTTCAAGAATTATTAGAAATACGATGATTCCCAAATTTAAGGAGGAGGCATATTTTGATGGTGTTGATGAGGCTACTGATCAGCTTATAGCGTTTCTCAATAACCCTGAAGCTTTGGATGAGTTTAAACAAGAAATTGAAGATAAAAAACGGAAGGAAAGGCTTTATATGAACATTTTTCTTGGTGTTTTTCTGTCAATATTTATTGGGGTAGGTGGTTTTTTCTTTCTTAAAAGCTATAGAAATATTATAGAGGTTTTTAGAGGAATATTTATGGGTAAATTAGGCGTATTACCTGGTGTTTTTATGCTTTTAGGAGGTTCTATTTCTACTATTTTTGGTATGGTATTTATGGTGGTGCCTCTTTTTGTGGGGTATAGTATTTATACCGCAGACCAAGATCTTGCCATGCGAATTTTTGATCATCCTAAAGTTCTGTTGTGGTTATTACTACCGTTTTTTGGCATAGCTGCCATAATCGCTTTTTTTAAGCTTAAACTATCTGATAACGAAGGTTTCAGTATTTCGTGGCTAAAGAACGATAGAACATATTACAGAAAAACATTTTCTTCATCAGGTTCCCACTCTTTCGGTTCGGGCAGTAGCTCTTCAGGTGGTGGTAGTTCATTTTCTGGCGGTGGCGGAAGCTCAGGTGGTGGTGGAGCAAGCGGAAGTTGGTAAAATTCAAGTACTTTTATGTATCTCAAATATTCAAAATAAATAGTATCCATGAACAGAATAATTTACTTGTTAGCATTTGTCTTGGTTTTATCATGTAAGACAGAAAAACCAAAAAGCCCTGAAGTTGAAAAATGGGAAGCCCAAGCTGCTAATGTTGAAATAATAAGAGATAACTTTGGAGTCCCTCATATTTATGGTAAGACAGATGCCGATGCAGTGTTCGGGTTATTGTACGCCCAATGCGAAGATGATTTTAATCGCGTAGAGCAAAACTACATTTGGGCAACAGGTAGGTTGGCAGAAGTAGATGGCGAAGAGGCTTTGTATAGCGATTTGCGCGCAAAACTGTTCATGACAGAAGAAGAGGCTAAAGCGAATTATGATAAGAGTCCCGCTTGGTTAAAAGAGTTGTGTAATGCCTTTGCTAATGGAATTAATTACTACCTACATACGCACCCAGATGTAAAACCTAGATTGTTGACGCATTTTGAGCCATGGATGCCCATGTATTTTAGTGAAGGATCCATTGGTGGGGATATTGAGCGAATTTCAACTAAGAAGATTGCTGCCTTCTATGAAAGCGATATGGCATTACCAGAAATGGAATTGTTGCAATTAGAGAAGGAAAAAGAAGCCGAGGAGCCACAAGGTTCTAACGGTATTGCTATTTCAGGAAAGTTGACACAGTCCGGTAATCCGCTGTTATTGATCAATCCGCATACCTCGTTTTATTTTAGGGGGGAAGTTCATGTAGTTTCAGAGGAGGGATTAAATGCCTATGGTGCGGTAACTTGGGGTCAGTTTTTCGTTTATCAAGGTTTTAATGAAAAAACCGGATGGATGCATACATCCACTTATACCGATGTTATGGATGAATTTAAGGAGACAATAGTTAAGAACGATGATAATTTATTCTATCAATACGGAGAAGAACTACTACCGGTGCAATCATCTGAGATACTATTGAAATATTTGGATGGAGAGGAATTGAAAGAGAAAAAGTATCCTGCATACAGAACCCACCACGGACCAATAACCCATGTTGCAGATGGCCAATGGACGGCATCTGCCATGATGTGGGAACCGGTGAAAGCGTTAGAGCAATCATTCATCCGAACAAAACAAAACGGGTACAAAGGTTTTCGGGATATGATGGATATTCGTACCAATTCAAGTAACAATACAGTGTATGCAGATGCGGAAGGAAACATCGCTTATTTTCATGGTAATTACGTTCCAAAAAGAGATGTTCAATTTAATTATACAAAACCGGTAGATGGTAGCAACCCTAAAACAGATTGGCAAGGTTTGCATACGGTAGATGAGAATATTCTAGTATTAAATCCAGAGAACGGTTGGATTCAGAATTGTAATTCTACTCCGTTTACATCAGCACTAGAATTTAGTCCAAAGAAGGAAGACTACCCGTATTACATGTCTAGAGATCAAGAGAACTTTAGAGGCGTTCATGCCATAGAATTATTGAAAGACAGAAAAGGGTACACCATTGATAGTCTTATTCAGTTAGCGCATGATCCGTATTTACCGGCATTCAAAGCTTTGATACCTGGCTTGGTAAAAGCTTATAATTCTCATAACGATAAGAATCCGAAATTAAAAGAGCCGATTAAGATGCTTGAGGAATGGGACTATACAACGGGAGAAGATCAAGTAGCCATGACATTGGCACATTTTTATGGTACCGCAATAGGCAAACATGCAAACCAACCAAAAGGAATAAGTGATATGGAGCGCATGATTTATTTTGGGAACAACACAGAAGCCGTATTGCCCATTTTTGAAGAAGTAATCAACCAAATTGAGTCAGATTTTGGTACATGGAAAATGCCATGGGGAGAAGTAAATAGATATCAGCGAACTACAGGAGATATCGTACAGCATTTTGATGATGCTAAACCAAGTATTCCAATAGGGTTTGCTTCCGGTAGGTGGGGAGCCTTGGCGGCATACGGTGCGCGATACACCACCGAAGGCGCAAAAAAGATATACGGTACAAGGGGCAACAGTTTTGCAGCAGTGGTTGAATTTGGTGAAACCGTTAAAGCCAAAAGTATTTTGGCAGGTGGGCAAAGTGGTGATCCTGATTCTCCATATTTTAATGACCAAATTGAGAGGTACAGAAATATAGATTGGAAAGAAGTACCTTTTTATAAGAAAGATGTTTTAAAAAGGGCAGAAGAAACTTACAGGCCCGGTGAAAGAAATTAGTATATTTAGGTAATAATCAGTGTGTTAATAAAATTGACACTAAATACCTAACTGTACATGGAGCTAAAAATTGAAAACCTGAGTAAAACGTATTCTAATGGAGTACATGCTTTAAAGAATATTACTTTAACAATTCCACAAGGTATGTTTGGTCTTTTAGGACCAAATGGTGCCGGTAAATCTTCTCTAATGCGTACCATGGCTACGCTGCAACAACCAGACTCTGGGAGTATTACCATGGGGGATATAGATATTTTAAATGATACGGACAGGGTTAGGGAAGTTTTGGGTTATTTACCACAAGAGTTTGGGGTGTACCCAAAAGTGACTTCTTATAAAATGTTAGATCATATAGCTTCATTGAAAGGTGTTTCAAATAAGGGAGAACGGAAAGATTTAGTAGAGGCACTTTTAAACAAAACCAATCTTTGGCATGTACGTAACAAGAGTTTGGGTACATATTCTGGTGGAATGAAACAGCGTTTTGGTATCGCTCAAGCTTTAATTGGATCTCCTAAATTAATAATAGTGGATGAACCTACTGCCGGTTTGGACCCAGCGGAACGTGTGCGTTTTCATAATTTGTTGAGTGAAATTGGGGAAAATACCATTATAATTCTTTCAACCCATATAGTTGAAGATGTGGCTAATTTGTGTAAGAACATGGCAATTATTTGTCTTGGCGAGGTTGTGGCTCAAGGCAACCCGACAGAGATAACTTCTAGGATACAAGGTAAAATCTGGAAAAAAATGATTGATAAAAAAGATCTTGATGCCTATAAAGCGGAACACCAGGTTATTTCAACTCATTTAAAAGCAGGTAGAACTATTATCCATGTTTATAGTGAAATGAGGCCAAATGAAACTTTTGAAACAAGCCCTGCGAATTTGGAAGATGTTTATTTCACAGAAATTACAGCTAGATCAAACGCTGTTACCGTATAGATTTTCTTTCCATCCACCTAAAGCCAACTATCATGTTTACTGAAATATTCTTATTTGAATTAAATTATCGTTTAAAACGTCCTGCAACTTGGGCCTATTTTGGAATACTTTTTTTATATGGAATGATTATTTCCATTGGAGGTTTCGAAGGGGGGTCGGAGAAAGTGTTTTTAAATGCGCCAACCAATATAGCTTCAACTTTGAATGTCGTCAGTATTTTCGGAATTATGTTGGCAAGTGCCATTATGGGCGTTCCAATTTATCGAGATATAGAACATGGTACACAGAATTATTTATTCAGTTATCCTATAAGTGAGAAAGGATATGTTTCGGGTAGGTTTGCGGGGTCAATGCTAACACTATTTTTAGTAAGTTTAGGGTTGATTTTGGGCTTCATAATTGGTTACGCCATAGGTCCTTATGCAGGTTTTGAACCGGCAGAGCGTTATGCTGATTTTAATTTCTGGCACTATTTACAGCCTTCTCTGGTTTTTTATTGGTCTAATTTTTTCTTTTCAGGTTGTATTTTCTTTGCCTTGGTTGCTTTGACCAAACGTATTATGTTAGCTTATGCCGGTGGTGCAATATTGTTCATTGTTTATTTAGTGACCTTAACGCTTACTCAGGATATCGAAAATAAGGAGTTGGTAAGTCTATTAGATCCTTTTGGCTTTGGAGCATTGAATAATACTATACAATACTGGACTCCAGAAGAGCAAAATACCTTAACGGTACCTTTTAAGGATACTGTAATGTGGAATAGAATATTATGGGTGGGCATAGGTCTTTTAATCTGTTTGTTTACAGTTTTTAGATTTGATTTTCAACGATTTTTAACTGAGAAGCTAGGTTCTAAAAAGAAAGTGGCAGGTGAGGTAGATGGTTCATCAGCTGCAGTTCTAACAAAAATACCGGTAGTTTCTCAGGTTTTTAGTAGGTCTCATAACGTGAAAATGCTAGGTAATTTGGCATGGATGGAATTTAGAAATATAACTAAGGATTTATTTTTTAAGGCTATTTTAATTGCGGCCGTTGGATTCCTGTTTTTTGATGGATGGTTTGGTAACCCAACCTACGGTACACCAATGTTGCCCATGACCTACTATATGTTAGAGATTAAAGATTATAACTATGTAGTACTCATTTTTATACTTATTGTTTTTATGACAGGTGAGGTTTTACATAGGGAGCGTAGTGTAAAATACGATCAAATATACGGTGCCCTACCATTACCTAATTGGGTAGTCTACGGTTCTAAGTTTCTGGCCTTGGTTTTTATTTGTTTTGTATTGGTAAATATGATTTTAGTAAGTGGATTGCTAAATCAAATATTACAGGGGTACTACAATTTTCAGTTTGATATGTATTTTACCGACCTCTACTTAATAGAATTTCCCAAATATATTTCTTATGTTATGTTAGCTTTCTTTGTACATGCCGTAATTGCCAAAAAGTTTTTAGGTCATGTTATTACCATAGCTATCTGGGCAGCGTTATTTGCTATTAGTAGTCTGGCGGATATTGATTATAATATGTATTTGTATGGTTATGCACCGGGCTATACCATTTCAGATATGAATGGATTCGGCCATTTCTTATCCGGACAAAATTGGTTTCGTTTGTATTGGTTAGGTTTTGGTTTTGTGTTGGCGATAGTTGGATTATTGTTTTGGAAAAGAGGAACTGATTCTGGGATAAAGCCCAGATGGAAAGAGGCAAGACACCGTTTTGGCTTAAAGGAGAAGGCGGCTATGATTGCTGGGGTACTGGTTTGTGCTGGTGCAGGATGGTATGTTCATTATAATGTTAGTGAATTAAATTCTTATAGAACAGTAAAACAAGGAAGGGAATTAGCTGCCAATTATGAGAAAGATATTAGTAAATACAACTACATAAATCAACCAAAATTTACGGACGTAAAGGTAGAGGTAGATTTAGTTCCTGAAGAAAGATACGCAACAATGTCCGGTACATTCATTATGGTGAATAAAGGAGAAACACCTATAGATTCGTTACACTTAAACTGGGGCGATAATCAATTGCTGCATACTGAATTATTAAGGTTTTCTGTAGGAGATATTGACTTAAAAGAGGGTAAAGTATATAGCAAATCCAATTATAAACTTTATAAATTACCAAATACAATGATGCCTGGTGATACCTTGGTCATGAATCTTGCAATAAAACGTGGTTATAAGGGTTTCCCAAATGAGGGTTCTGGGTCGGATATTGTCTATAACGGTACATTTTTGAACAATGATTTTTTTCCGACTTTCGGCTATAATTTACAATACGAGCTTACAAGCGATAAGTATAGAAAAGAATACGATTTGCCGGTAAAGGAATATACGGCTCCTCCTCAAAATGATAAATGGGGATTACGTAATTTATTATTCAATGATGATGCAGACTACGTAACTTTCGAAGGTACTGTGAGTACGGCTCCTGACCAGATTGCCATAATGCCCGGTTATTTGCAAAAAGAATGGGAAGAAAATGGCAGAAAATATTACCATTATAAAATGGAAGGCGAAATGGATTATTTTTTTAATGTTTCCTCTGCACGCTATGATATTTACAAAGAAGATTGGACAGGTGAAAATGGGGAAAAAGTTGTAATTGAGATATTTCATCATCCAGATCACCCTTATAATGTTAAACGATTTGCAAAAGCTGTTCGCCATTCTTTAGACTATTTCTCAGAAAATTACGGACCATATCAATATCGTCAGATGCGAATAATTGAATTTCCAAGATACCAGTCTTTTGCCCAGTCTTTTCCAAATACGGTACCCTATGCCGAAAGTTTTGGATGGACCGGAGATTTTAGTGATCCGGAAGATTTGGATTATGCTTATATGGTTACATCTCATGAAGTAGCACACCAATGGTGGGGTCATCAAATTACACCCTCTGCCACACGTGGAGCTAATCAAATTTCAGAATCTATGGCAGAATATTCATCGCTTATGGTCATGAAAAAAGAATATGGCGTAGATGCAATGCAAGATTTTTTGAAAAGAGAATTGGATAGTTATTTGCGAGGTCGTGCCGGTGAAAATAAATTTGAAAAAACCTTATTGGACAATGACACTCAAGCCTATGTTTGGTATAGAAAAGGGGGATCTGTTTTATATGCTTTACAAGATTACATAGGTGAAAATCAGCTCAATTTAGGGTTTAAGAAGTTTATAGATAGTGCGGCATTTAGACCTCATGCACCTTTTGCTACGTCAAACGAATGGTACGGCTATATCAAAGAGGTTACTCCAGATTCTTTACAGTATTTTTTAGAGGATAGCTTTGAAAAAATTACCTTATATACAAATAAGGTCAATGAAGCAACGTTTAAAAAATTAGATAATGATTCCTATGAAATTAAGCTTACCGTAGAAAGTGAAAAGAACTATTATGACGGTAACGGTAAAGATTTAGGAGCTCCTGATCAACCAAATTTATTGGATATTGCAGTATTTCAAAATGACACCATTATAAACGGTAAAACAAAAAAAGTTCCACTTATTCTAGAGAAAAAATGGATTAAGCCTGGTACGAGTACTTTTACGTTTATCACCAGTAAAAAACCGTTTAAAGCTGGTATAGACCCGTATAATAAAATGATTGATAGAATTCCCGATGATAATTTAATTAGTCTGGAAGAAATAGAATAATAGAAAAAACAAAATAATACTTTAAAGCACTTTACATAGATTCTTTGGTAACGATTAATGTAGCCTTAGAACCTGCGGACAACAACCATTTGTTGGAGTAAATCAATTCTCCTTTATCGTTATATACATCAACCTGAGCAGTATTCGGTGCAGATGACCCATGGTTAAGTGCTTCAAAATCTAAGCGGTTAAAACCATCTTGTAAGTCTACATTGATTCCTTTGAACGCTCCGGTTAATAGCAGGTTTTGTTCCACGACCATATCGTTCATATAAATCTTAACACGGTCTCCATCTACATATTCATGGTCCCTGCAAACAATACCAATAAATTTTCCGCTACTTTTTACATCCCCAAGATATTGATCAGGAAAATATTGACCAGATCCATTTAAGCGTTCTCCAGGAGCTACTTTTGGGTCAATTTTCATACCGGTTCCTGCTTGTACCAATTCTTCATCGGGTAACATTTTTACAGGGTTCTTGCTGTTCATGTCTAGACTTGGCTGTTCTTTGATCAATGAGGGCATTTTAAGAACGGGGCTAGCGGTTCCACTAGAATTTATAGGGTTTGCTTTCTCAATTTTCAATGGTTTGGCAGTAGGTAAATCTGTTTGTGCAGAAACCTGTGCCATGGAAAGGGAGAACAAAACAATAAAAAGATAATAAAGGTTTCTCATCTAAACTTTACATTGGGTGAAATAAAGATAACAAATACCCTGCCATGGGCACTTAAGGCGACGTTAAAATAAGTATAGGATAGTGTTTTTTCGATAAACGAACTATTCTATTTCAAATTTTCCCTTAAGAACGAAATAAAATTTCCGTTCATTATTTTCTCAATGTCTTGAGGTGAATAACCTCTGTTTTCCAATAAATGAACACATTTTTGCAAATCTGCAATGGTATCTACATCGGCAGGACCTTGTTCTTTTCCAAATCCGCCATCTAGGTCAGAACCTATACCTACATGATTGGCATTACCTGCAAGTTGACAAATATGGTCAATATTATCGAGCATTTGCTGTAGACTTACGCCTGCAGATTGCGGTGTAGAAACCCCTCTTTCCCAATTTGGAACCATCATCCAAGCATCAAGCACAACACCTATAATACCTTTACGCGCTATAATTTCCTTGATTTGTTCATCTGTAAACTGCCTATGGTGGTTAACTAGGGCCCTGCAATTATTATGGCTGGTCCAAAGAGGGCCGTCATAATTTACCATGGTTTCCCAAAAACTGATATCACATAAATGGGTTACATCTAAGATTATTCCTAAACGTTGAATTTCCTTTAATAAATTTCTTCCCTTGGTACCAATACCACCAGATGAGTTGGTGCCATGGGCGTATGTGCCAGGACCGTAATGTGCAGGTCCAATGGCACGTAACCCCTGATCATATGAACGTTGTAGGTATGAAACGTCTATGATAGAATCTGCACCTTCTAAACTTAATAAATACCCAATAGGTTTCTTTTCTTTATCGGTTTTCCAAAGTTCTAGGTGCGCATCAAGTTGAGTTTTGTTGGTGATTTGAACCATTTCTTTAGCATCTTCCATGCTTTTGTACCATGCCAACTGCCCTTGTGTTTGCGCCCAAGCCTGTTGAGGTGACTTCCATCCCGGTAATGCATTGTCTTTATGGACATAACGGGCAATTTGCGTTGCCACGCAGAGCCCGATATTACCTTTTCGCATAGCATCTAACGATACTGTATTGTTACCTCTATCTGGTTTATCGGTCATGCCTTGCTCACCTTTTCTAATATCTTCAACAGACCAGGTAAGGTCGCGGTTCCACTCCATGGCGTTCATGGACAAGTCTAAATGGGCATCGAAAATGAACATACTTATATCATAGATTTTTGGGTTCTTGCAGTTACCGGCCAATGATCTATAACTTTATTATCCTTAACAACCGTTAGGGTATCGTATTTGGCTACGGTAGGGCAAATATGTTTAGGAACTGCGTAATGCACATCCCCTACCTCAGGTATGGTAAGGTCGTCATACTCAACGACCAAATGCTCTTCTGACTGACTAATTTGCTTACTGTGCTTTAGGTCTAAAAAAGCTATTCTGGGAAAAGGCATTTCAGGTGCTAAGGATTTATGACCAAGGTCAAAACAAAGAATTCCCGTAGTTGGTTTACTTAGAATACGTGTCATTAGTACAGCTGCCGGTAAAAAATGCATCTCAGGGAAGAGATTGCCATAACCGGCATCCCAAAGTAAAGTAGTGCCCGGGCTGGTCTCCACACCATCTCGTTTACAGTGAAAGGGAAAAGTCGGTGAGCCACCGGCCACTATTTTGGGACTTGGTATGTCAAGTTTCTCAATGTTGGCTTTTAAGCTCAATACAGGTTCAAATGCTGTATTGCATTCTGCCTCACGAATAGTGGGATCTGTATGGCGTAAGTGACCATCATACACATGTAAGCCTTCGGCAATTAAATGCTCATGTTCGCTTAACTCTCGATATAGGGCCAATGCCTTTTGATCAGGAGCTATACCCGTTCTGTTCATGCCGCTATTAATATCTATCCACAGCGGAATTTTAATGTTGTTGGCTTTAGCAAGGTCACCTAAAAGTTGTAAAGATTTAGAGTTGTCAACAAGAGTGGAAAACTTGGTATTGCCGTATGCTTTTATAAGTTCAACAAAACGTTTGGTATTAGGTCCTATCGGTTGCATGGCCAACAGTACATCTTTTGCCTTGCAATTACCAAGTAATTCGGCTTCTGCAATGGTAGCGCATTTAAATTTTTGAATACCGGCATCCATTTGCATAACAATGATATTGGCGTTTTTGTATGTTTTTACATGCGGACGCAAGAGATTTACATCGCCCCTCATAGAAATCATTAATTCAATATTATGTTGAATTCTATTGGGATAGATCAATAGGGACGGAGAAATTACGTCTTCCGGATGGGTCAATGAATACCAATTGTTGTCTTCCATATCTTTTAATGATGTAGTTCAAAATGTGCCTCTATCTCTACAGGAATACCGCCAGGTAAAATCATACCAACCGCACTACGAACACCCACACCGTTATCAGGTCCAAAAATCTCTGCCATAAGTTCGCTGAAACCATTAATGACCAAAGGTTGTTGCCCAAAATCTGGGGTAGAGTTGACCATGCCCAAGGTTTTTACGATTCTTTTTATTTTGTCAATGTCGCCAAAATGGGTTTGTATGGTAGATAGCATGGTCAATGCAACTTGCCTTGCTGCAATTTTAGCCTCTTCCATTGTCATATCATGACCGGCTCTACCTACTATTAGTGAGCCGTCATTTTGCATTGGTCCTTGCCCTGAAATGTAAAGAAAATGATCCACCACCAAAACGGGTTTGTATAATCCTGCCGGAGGTGGGGCAGGGGGTAATATAAGTCCTAATTCCTTAATCCTTTCTGAAGGTTTCTTTTGCATATTTAATTGTTTAAATGAACATATTTATTATTAGAACACCTACTAGTCCCATAACACCTACGGTGGTTTCCATAACTGTCCAGCTTTTTAAAGTGTCGTTTACGGATAGGTTGAAGTATTCTTTGAATAACCAAAAACCACTATCGTTTACATGGGACAACATTAAACTGCCCGATCCAATGGCTAGCACCATTAATTCTGGGCTAACTCCGGTACCTTGCACCAATGGTAATACAATACCTGCAGCCGTTAAGCCAGCGACAGTGGCAGAACCCACGCAAACGCGAATTACGGTAGCGATCAGCCATGCTAAAATTAAAGGAGATATAGATGACTGTTCTAAAATACCCCCAATATATTTACTTACGCCACTATCTATCAATACTTGCTTTAAGGCACCAGAACCTGCAATAATCAAAAGTACCATGGTAATACCCGTAATGGCACTGCCAATAGAGTCCATAACTTCTTTCATACTTTTACCGCGACCCAAACCTAAAGTATAGATTGCTACCAAAACTGCAATAAGCATGGCAATGGCAGGGTTGCCCATAAAAACCAAAATCTTGGTGAGAAAGAAATCCGCCGGTAGCAAAAGTTGGGCTAGTGCGGCAATGGCAATAAGAATTACTGGTAAAAGTGCGCTGATAATACTGTTTGCCATGCTTGGCATTTCTTCCTCTTTTAGGATGATGGGGTTTAGAAATTCCTTTAAGGGTGTTGCATTAATGTTTTTTAAAGTTCTTGAAAAGATAGGACCGGCAACAATAATTGCAGGTATTGCAACTATAATACCGTATAACAGTGTTTTGCCAATATCAGCATTGAACATGGACGCCAGTGCAGTTGGAGCAGGATGCGGAGGTAAATATCCATGGGTGACAGACAGCGATGCCAGCATGGGTAGACCTACATAAAGTAGTGGTAAGCCGGTGGCTGCTGCAATAGTGAATACCAATGGAACTAGGATTACGAAACCTACGGAATAAAACATGGGTATACCTACAATGAAGCCGGTTAAGACAACGGCCCATTGAATGTTCTTTTTACCAAATTTTTCTACTAAATGGGTGGTGATTCGTTGAGCGGCACCACTGTCGGCAACTAATTTGCCCAACATGGCACCAAGTCCTAAGATAATAACGAGAAATCCTAAAATATTACCAATACCTTTTTGAATGGAATCTACGACACTGATAGGTTCCATGCCTTCGGCAATACCCACAAAAAGTGATACGATGATAAATGTGATAAAAGCATTGAGTTTAAATTTTGCAATGAGAATGAATAGGAGTAAGATTCCTAAAATAACAATGAATAATGGCATATTAAAAATGAGTTAGTTAAGTTGATCATCTAAATATACCATAAAAAAAAAGCTCATCATATATTATCTAATTATGATGAGTTTAAACATTGTAATTCTATAATTTATCAGTCATCTCGGGTGAGATGGTCTTATAGATCAATCCCGCTAAAATGGCTCCGATCATTGGCGCCAACCAAAATAGCCAAAGTTGATCTAGCGCCCAGTCACCAACAAATAATGCCTGACTGGTACTTCTTGCAGGATTTACAGATGTATTGGTAACAGGAATACTAATTAGGTGAATTAAGGTTAGACAAAGCCCTATAGCCAACCCGGCAAAACCTCGTGGTGCCTTGGTGTAAGTAGATCCCAGTATGACGAATAAGAAAATAAAGGTCATCACAAGTTCTATAGTAAAAGCTGATGTTAAATCATACCCTCCAGGTGAATGTTCATTATACCCGTTAGAAGCAAATCCACCAAGTTCAAAACCAGCTTTGCCGGAGGCAATTAGAAATAGAATGGCTGCTCCGGCAATACCGCCCATTACTTGAGCTACGATGTAAGGAAAAACGTCTTTACCTTCAAAACGACCACCTACCCAAACACCCATAGTTACGGCGGGGTTTAAATGACAACCGGAAATATGACCAATGGCGTAGGCCATAGTTACCACGGTTAAACCGAAGGCCAAGGAGACCCCAACAAAACCGATTCCTAATTCTGGATATCCTGCGGCAAGTACGGCACTACCACACCCACCTAAAACTAACCATAAAGTGCCTATAAATTCTGCAATAAACTTTTTCATTTTCTTAAGGTTTAATTGATTGTATGTATTTAGAAACCAAAAGTTTAATGAAGTCACAATTTTTTATGAGTTTTATTGTGATATAATAGCTAATTATATAGTTTTTACTGAGTTTATTGTAATTATAAATAGTATGGTGTACTTATATTAAAACACATTGCATAAAATTATGCATCAAGTGTTTTCCACATAATCTTTTAGTTTTTGCGGTCCTTCCAACAGTATTCTAACCACGCGTAATGTACCGTCATCAGTGGTATTAATTTGCCATTTGATTAGGGAAATAGATCCTTTTTCAATTTCTATTCCGGTAATACTTCTTGGGTGAACGCAGCTACCATCGTTAAAGAGAGGTATATCTCCAGGCTCTGGAAAACGAGGTCTGTGGGTATGACCTACAACAGTAACTTTTAATCTGTTCTTTAAAATCCATCTTTTAATACGGCGCTCTACTTTTATGAGTTCAGTGTAGTTTTTTGCGGGTGAAGTAGGGTCTGCTATGCCCCATACTTGTAGGGGTTTCCACAGTACCCTTACCAAAAATCTGCCCCAGCGCCAAAAAGTGTAATTCCACCAATCTGCTTGGTGACCATGGGTAAGAAAAACTTCTTGTTGGGTTTCTTTATGTTTTAGTATAAGTGCTTCATGGTATTTTATGCCCTCAAATAGTGATTTATCTTTATCATCTATAGGTTCAAAATAGCTAGATAAATGCTTTTTTACGTAAGCTTCATCCTTGTAGACCATATCATGATTTCCCCAAATCATGTGAAGTCTTTGTTCTAAATGAAATTGCTTCAATAATTTAAAAACATTTTTATGGGCTTCAAAAATAGATTCAAAATGAATGTTCTCCCAAAGCTCATCTCCATCACCTAGTTCACAGTAATCAAAACCTTCTGAATAATAGAATTTTAAGGCGTGGTAGTAAATGTTTCTATTGTTTGCAAAATCGTCTGCAAAACTGTTATCGCCCCTATGACAGTCGCTAAATAGAATAAATTTTGAAGTGTCGTCAAACGGAATAGTTTTAGCGTTTTCATAAGCTCTATTAAGTCTGTTTTCCGATGACATACTGTAGTTTTCGCTAAATATCCGAAAATCCCGTTAACCATAATGCTATAGTTGGTCAAAAAATAGGGTTGGTTTTGTAACTTTACACAAAATTAGTAGACTAACCAGAACATGGGAAAGCACGATAGAATGAAAATGCCGTTTAAGCACCTCATAAGTTTTGAAAAGCTTCTTACGAAGTACGATGAACATTTGAAAGGTGACGACCCTTTTTTGGCAGCTACCGCCGAGCGTATTTTGGCTGTGGAAAAAGGATTTCCTGAATTGAGGAATGGTTTTTCTGATTTTTCTTTATTGGAGAAAAATAAAGACTTGATCGATCGTATTTTACAAGATACGTTTACAGAGGCTTTGAGCAGTAATGAAATAAAGGTAGCTACCTTGCCCTACCAAGATGTTATTATAAAATCATCCAAACGTTTTCAAAGTATAATTCATGAAGCCGGTGACGGTTATGAACCCGAAATAAGAAACGTTGGGGATGATATGGATTATATCATGAGCTGTGTGGTAGTATTAAATTACTATTATGGTTATAAGCTAGATTTTAGTAGACCATATTTTTATGATATTCCAGATGCCAACGGCGTAATGCGTCACTATCGTATTTTATATAATGCAGATTTTATTGATGTTATCCCTACGGACAAGGCAAAGGAAGTAACCCAAGAAGATGTAGACGAGTTATTGGCAAACCCAACTGATATTAAGCTTTGGAAGGAGAAGATTCCGCCAGAAAGTTTTATTTCTAAAGGATTTGTAATTGCCAATTTGTTCGATGTTACCATGGAGCAGGCAATTTCAAATATTAAGTCGAAATTAATCTCAAAGGACACTTTACAACCTGTAAAGTTTATGAATGATTTGCAGGAGACCTTTAAATCATTCTTTCGTTTACCTAATATTAAAGTAGGTTTTGCTTCTTTTGATGCCAAAAAAGATCAGTTTGAAGAAGTTGCAGGTATTGGTTTTGATAGCTTTCTTTTAAGGGGTAGACATGCAATTGACTGTAAAGTAGCATTGTGTGAAGAATCTTATCATAAACTAATAGATTTCAACTCTTATTTTACCATTACGGATATGGATCGTATGGTGGGGCAATCTGGTGAAATGCAGCCATATAAAGGGCTACAGGATCAAGGAGTGCAAAGTGCCATATTTGCGCCAATAGCATATGAAGGTAAGTTATTGGGTATTTTAGAAATAGTTTCTCAGAAAAAAGGAGTGCTCAATGGGGTTAACGCACAAAAGTTAGATGATGTAATGCCGTTCATTGTTTCTGCCGTAGTACGTACCAAGAACGAAGAGAACAATAGAATAGATGCCATTATTCAAAATGAATGTACTTCTGTTCATTCTTCGGTGTATTGGAGGTTTCAGGAAGAGGCCAAAAGGTTTATGCAAGATGAAATAGAAGGTAGATCACCTTCTTTTAAGGAAATTGTTTTTAAAGATGTATACCCATTATTTGGGCAAATAGATATAAAGGATTCTTCCCAAGCAAGGAATTTGGCAATACAAAGAGATTTGATGATACAGCTTTCTGAAATAGATAGTGTATTGAATATTGCTTTGAAAAAATGGAATTTACCTATTTATGAAGAGTTGATCTTTAGGGTAAATAATCACTTGGATAGTATTAAGGAAATGCTCTACACCAATAGTGAACAAGCTATTTTCGATTTTGTTCAAGATGAAATTTCACCGGTTTTTGAACATCTTAAAAAAGCGGATAAGGAGATAGAAAATCATATACTGGTATATGAGTCCAAAATAGATATGGGTACCGGGTCTTATTATGATCATAGAAAAAATTACGATGAAAGCGTAACCTTGGTCAATAAAACCTTATCGTCGGTTATTGATAAAAGACAGGAAAGTGCCCAAAATATGTTTCCACATTACTATGAGCGTTATAAGACAGATGGTGTGGAGCATAATATGTACATTGGATCTTCTATTTCAGAGAGTAAAGAGTACAATCCGTTATACTTAAATAATTTAAGATTATGGCAATTACAGGTAATGTGCGAAATGGAAAATGCACATTACTCGTTAAAACCCAAATTACCTGTACCGTTGGATGCGGCATCATTAATATTGGTATATAACACATCTTTATCTATTCGTTTTAGAATGGATGAAAAACAATTTGATGTAGATGGCACGTACAATGCCCGTTATGAGGTAATTAAAAAGAGAATAGATAAATCTTACATTAAGGGTACAGAGCAAAGATTGACCCAAAAAGGAGTATTGTCAATTGTGTATTCACAGAAAAAAGATGAGCTAGAATATTTAAGGTATATCAAATTCTTGAAATCTAAAGGATACTTTACCAATCAAATAGAAATTGTTGAGTTAGAAGGTCTTCAAGGCGTGTCTGGTTTAAAGGCAATACGTGCTCAAATTTTATATAAAAGAGAGCAAGAACCAGAAAAAACCTATACTTACCAGGATTTAATGGATGCTTTAAAAGAATAGTACCTGGCTTAATAATTCAAGTTTACGATCCGGACCAAAGAATTTAAATGAAACGGCAAATGCTATGACCGAAAGGATCATGCCGATCATGAATATGGTATATGTCCATCGTAAAAGAGCGTATTTTCTATTTAATACAATTCCAAGAAAGTAAAGATCTTTGGTCAGAGAGGTATAAATGTAATCTTTGTCCTTTAGCATTTCTTGTATGGCCCATTCATACTCGCTCAGTGCCATTTTATGAAAATTACCGAAAAATAACAGGTTTACATTTTTGTTTTTTACATCGTCTTTAGTGAATTCGCCACTAGTAACGTTAGGTCTTGTTGCCAATACTGCCAAAATCATAGATACCACACTAAAGAATACAAAGATTACGGTAGGGTAGATTAAGTAATCGTTAGATGGGTTATCCAATTTTGGAATTAGATTGGAGAGCGCCAAAGAAATTATTATGGCATTGACCGATAATAAAATATTGGCTTTGGTATCTGCAATATCGCTAAGGGTAATATGGTTTTTTAAGGTAACCCTATAGAGTGTTTGAATGCCACGATCAGGACTTTCGCTCTTAAATTGCGCTTTTAGTCGTTCTTTCTTTGCTAGTTTTTTCTGTGACTTTTTGTCCTTAACTAGCTTTCTTAAATTCTTGTCTTTTTTTTCCAGCCAATTCTCCTTGGCGTAATCCGTATAGAATTGATGGTCAGTTCTAAATACTTGAATATTTAGGTCTAACCATTCTTTTTGAGAGTAATTTTTTAAGCCAAGTAATTTAAGTTCTTCGCGCAAAAGGTCAGACGTTTCAAGATAACTGCTTTGTGCAAAATGAGAAGAATCCGCATCGCGAATAATCATGTCCATTTCATTACTTGGGGTTGCATTCCATTTAGTAGCAAGAATACAGGACTTCACTTTTGCAATTAATTCTTTTGCATAACCTACTTTTGACAGAAACTCTTCGGCAATTTCACAACTACTTTCTTCGTGGTTTTTAGTACCTTTTGTGTAACCAGTATCGTGTAGCCAAGCTACTAACAGCAAAATTTCCTGATCCTGATCCGATAGAGAACAAGATTCAAGTAATTGTTTAGTACTTTTAACGACTCTTTGTGTATGTCTTAGATTGTGATATAAAAACTTATGATCCAATTGATTGGTTAGTAAGTCTGTTACAAATTGTTGTGTGTTATCTAAGATGTCTGACATGAAAATTGAATAATAATAACCCAAATTACGAAAATTTAAAGAGGGCAAGGCTACTATGAAAAAGATTTATGCATATCTATCGGTTTTTATATTTATTACAAGTTGTGCAACCTATAGTACAAAATATGTAGATGATAAATATGCTGTAGATGTTGATAGTTCTAAAGAAGTTTCACATACATTTTATTTAATTGGTGATGCAGGTTTGTCTCCTATTGGGGGTATGAATCCTGCACTCAAAATTTTCAAAAATAAGTTGGATAAGGCAGAGAAGAACAGTACTGCCATATTTTTGGGTGATAATATTTATCCTGCCGGGCTACCGGATCCAAAAGATTCTACACAAGCCTATATAGAGGCAAAAAATCATTTAGATGCCCAAATAAAAACTTTGGAGAATTTTAAGGGCAGGCCACTTTTTATTCCTGGTAATCATGATTGGTACACTGAAGGTTTAATTGGTCTGGAACGGGAAGAAAATTATATAAAAAGAGCTTTAAAAGAGAAGGAAAAAGACCCTTTTTTACCTGAGAACGGTTGCCCAATAGATGTCATAGAAATTGGGGAAGATGTTGCCATCATTACAATAGATACAGAATGGTACTTGACCAATTGGGACAAACGCCCCGATATTAATAATAAATGCGAGATCAAGAGTAGGGACAAGTTTTTTCTGGAATTGGAAGATGCCATAAAAGATTATAGAGATCGCACCACGGTAATAGCCATGCACCATCCATCAAACAGTTATGGCGAGCATGGAGGGCAGTATTCGTTAAGAAAACAATTCTATCCAAAAAAAATGGCAGTGCCGGTACCTGTTTTAGGCACTTTTATTAATGTATTAAGAACTACATCTGGCGCATCCATTGAAGATGTAAATAACAAGCGTTATAGAGAATTGATGAAAAGGGTAACGACCTTGGCACAATATTCCGATCGGGTAATATTCGCATCAGGACATGAACACACATTACAGTATATCCTTGAAAATAATACGCCGCAAATTGTTAGTGGTTCAGGTGCAAAAGAAGGTTTTACAAAGTTGCTGAACGGTTCTCAGTTCAGTACGGGGAAAATGGGTTATGCTACTTTAGAAGTATATAAAGATGGGTCGTCAAGAGTTAGATTTTATGGTGTTGGCGAAAACAATAATGAAGAATTTTTGTTTACAAATGAAGTGTTGCCACCTACGCAAGTAACGTTTGAAGCTGAACTTTCAGTCAGTTTCCCAGATTCTGTAGAGGCGTCCGTATACACAGATAATGAGATTGAAAAAAGTAGGTTTTATAAAGGAATTTGGGGTGAACGCTATCGTAAGTATTATGGGACAAAGGTAAAGGTGCCTACAGTACGTTTAGATTCCCTTATGGGTGGTCTAGAACCTGTTAAGAAAGGCGGAGGTCATCAATCTAAATCACTTCGTCTTCGCGCAAAGGATGGTAGGGAGTATGTCATGCGAGCTTTAAAAAAGAGCGCCGAGCTATACTTGCAGTCCATGGCTTTTCAAGATCAGTATGTATTGGATGATTTAAAGGAGACCTATACCCAAGAACTTTTGCAGGATTTTTATACAGGCTCACACCCGTATGCTCCTTTTACCACAGCGCAATTATCAGATGCTGTTGGTATATACCATACAAATCCTGTATTGTATTATGTGCCAAAACAGCCGGCTTTAAAGGAGTATAATGATTCTTTTGGAGATGAATTGTATATGATTGAGGAACACACTGGAGATGGTCATGGAGATTTGGCAAGCTTTGGATATTCAAATGATTTAAAGAGTACTGATGGAATGCTAGAAGACTTGCGTGATGATGAAAAGTATGAAGTGGACAAGGATCTTTATTTAAGAGCTCGGCTTTTTGATATGGTGTTAGGTGATTGGGACAGGCATGTTGATCAGTGGAGATGGGCAGAGTTTAAAGACGATAAAAAGGATAAGGTAGTATATAGACCTGTACCTAGGGATCGTGACCAAGTATACTCCAAAATGGGCGATGGTGCTTTAATGAATATTGCCACGCGTATAATACCAGGTTTAAGGTTAATGGAAGGTTTTAATGAAGAAATTAGAAGTGTAAAGGGCTTTAACTCTTCTCCTATGACCTATGTTTTGGATCTTACCTTGTTAGGAGAAACAGAAAAAAGTCAATGGTTAGCTCAGGCAAAATACTTGCAAGAGAATTTAAAGGAAAGTGATATTGATGAGGCGTTTAAAGCTTTTCCGGAAGAGGTAAGGGATGAAACGGTCAATGAAATTAAGCAAACACTTTTGGCACGCCTAAGCCACATTCAAGAAACGGCAAATGAATACTACAAGATTTTAAATAAGTATGCTGTTGTAGCGGGTACCGACAAAGATGATTGGTTTGAAATCAATAGACTTAATGATAAGGAAACTGAGGTAAAGGTTTTTAGAAATATAGGAGATAAGAAAAAACGTCTTTTTTATTATAAGATTTTTTCAAGTGATGATACCAAAGAACTTTGGGTGTTTGGTTTGGATGACGATGATATTTTTGAGGTTAAGAATCCTTCCAATTTTACGGGAGTAAAGGTGAGGATTATTGGGGGGCACAACAATGATATATATCGAGTGGATAATGGTAAGAACGTGGCATTGTATGATTTTAAGAGCAAGAAAAACACGTTTGAAAAGACAAGTGGGGCAAAAGTTAAATTATCAGATGACTATGAACTAAATACCTATCAACCACTTAAATTGAGAAATAGTTTCAATCAAATTATACCTACTATAGGTTTTAATCCAGATGATGGGGTTAGAATAGGTTTCTTAAATACATACACCTATAATGGGTTTAGACAAAATCCTTTTACGCAACAACATACCATAGGTGCATCTTATTATTTTGCCACAAGCGGTTTTGACGTAAAATATCAGGGAGAATTTGCCCATGTTTTTGAGAATTGGAACGCAGAATTGAAAGCCCGTTTTACAAGTCCTAATTTTGCGGTGAATTTCTTTGGTTTTGGTAACGATACAGAAAATTTTGATGATGACTTAGGGTTGGATTTTAATAGGGTAAAACTTAGGCAAATAGACTTTTCACCATCATTGGTTTGGAGAGGACAGTTGGGCGCTAAGGTGAAACTGGGGTTGTCCTATGAGAACATTAGTGTAGAAGAAACCAATGATAGGTTCATAAACACTTTTTATCAACAAAATGGAGAAGAAACCAATAGTGATTTTGTTGGAGCTCATGCCACTTATACTTACGAAAACAGGGATAATGAAGCATTCCCAACCTTAGGAATGGGAACTTCGTTAGAAGCAGGGTATAAAGAAAATCTTTCTAAAGAAGGAGGTAGTTTTGGGTATATAATACCAAGCTTAAGTTTTGATTATAAATTAATACCAAGCGGAAGGCTGGTGCTTGCTACAAAATGGAAGGCACATTTTAACTTAGGTGATGAATACGAATTTTACCAAGCTGCTAGTATAGGTGGAGTTGATGGTCTTCGTGGTTTTAGAAATCAGCGTTTTACAGGAAAAACTTCCTACTATCAAAATACGGATATTAGATTTAGTCTTGCTAAAAAACGCACAAGACTACTACCTACTGCAATGGGGCTTTTTGGTGGTTTTGATTATGGAAGGGTGTGGATGCCTGAAATGAGTTCTGGTCGTTGGCATACCTCTTATGGTGGCGGTTTTTTCTTAAATGCATCAGATATTATCTCGGTGAATACGGCAATATTTGCTAGTGAAGACGGACCAAGATTTACTTTTGGATTAGGTTTCGGTTTTTAGAAAAGTATATTATTTTATAGAATAGGTGTATAGGTTACCACCTTCACTATGTGCTTTTTCATCGGAAATTAGTAGGGTGTCATCATTGAGAAAACAAACCGATTCTAATTGAGAACGGGCACCTAGATCAATTTCTTGCATGTTGCCCTTTGTAAAATCATCCCAAGTAAAATCTGTAAAAATGAACAGCTTACCATAGCTAAGCGCAACGATTCTGTCCCCTTTTGGAGATATGTCAATGGATGTGATTTGGCATATTTTCCAATCTTTGCAAGGCGTAAATGAACCTACAAGGGTTGCCTCATAAGTACCCTTGGTATCTGGTACTGAGTAAATATGGGCTTCTCCTGTAAATGCTTTAGACCTGTTTTTGGTTACTATGAATATTTTACCATCGTGGTGAAAAATAGCTTCTGAATCGTAAAATAAACCCTCTTTTTTAGGTGGAAAATCTTTTTGGTCCGGATAGTGGAGCTTAATTTTAACAGCGTCAATTTTGTCTCCTGGTTCAATAGTAGGATTGGGTAGTTTATAGATGACCAAATCTTTTCTTTTGTTCGCATTGTTTCCAATATCACCAATATAGAGATTGCCTGCTTTATCAGTGGTTAAATCTTCCCAATCTTGATTGTCACCATTTTTAACTTTAAGACTTTTAAGAATATCTCCCTTAAGGTTTATTTGATATATTTCATCTTTGTTGCCACCATCTTCAATGACCCAAACTGTAGAATCGCCATAAGTAGCCAATCCAGAGTTTTCATCCAAACTGCCTTGCAAATCTGCAATTACTTTTAATTGACCGTAATTAGAGCACGAGGTGAATACAGATAAAACTAAAAATGTGCTTAAAACTATTTTATTCATCTTGATCAGCTAATGGCATAAATACTTCAGCTTTCCAACGCAAAGCATCGCCACCCATATTTGGGTTGTTAAAAAAGAATTCTATTGGATTTTTTTCTATGGCAATGTTCTTTTCTTCAGCGTAGTCCAATAAAGTGTACCAAGCTCTATCAGAGGTCATGTAGTTACCATTGTAAATAGCCTTAAGTGATTTTTTGCCAATGAACTCTTTATAAATAATATCTTTTATTTGAGGCAAGGTATCGCTTTTGATAATGGGGTAGCAAAAATTAAAGCTTATGCTATCATTTTGCATATTCCAATCTGTGGTTTCAATAAATGGAATACCGTTTACCTGAATGCCATTACTTGCTATTACGGAATTGAGAAAAGGATAACTCTCCATCATGCCAAAAGCCTTGGTTATTTGTGTGGTTTTGTGTTCAACGCAGGCACAGTAGGTAGAAGGTAGGTTATCTTCTCCCATAAATGTAACTTTAAATTCCTTTCTGTGGGCATTGAGGCTCTCAATGAAATCGGTCACCGTTTTTCTTGATTGTTTTTCAAAATCGCTATCGTAAAATGGGATTACAAGTTTATTGCCCATACTATGGTCTTCATCTTTTACATTCACGATTAATTGTGAAGTAGAATCCGTAATGGGGGTTATGTTCCAATTATAGATATGGGTAGAATCTCCGGTAACAACTTTTTGTTCTAAATTACCCAAGTTATTAAGCTGTCTTACAGTGGCATTTGGTAAGGTATTGTTCCAAGCTTTTAAAGCTTGATTTATAGTACCAGTGTTAGATTTGGCTACAACCCTTATTTGATAATCTTGTGGTTTAATAAGAAAATACCAAAGCAATGCAACCATTAATATGGCAATGGTTATAGTTAAGCCTTTTTTCATGCGAATTAATTATGTGCTAAACTTGAATTTTTCTTCATTTTAATTTTAGAGTTTAAAAGATCGCCAATTTTTCTACCTTGGCCAACACCTACTTCTACCGCAGCTCGGTAGTGAATTCCTCCGTACATTCTACTAATGGCAGCTTCATCGGCAGCTTCGTTAAAAGAATTGAATTTTCTTATAGGTAGACCATAAGGAGTTTCGGTATCATCTTCAAAGCTAAAATCATCGCCAAAAATACTGGTCAATGCTGTAGAGGCTGCACCGGATACTACACTGTGTCCGCTGGTATATTCCGGAAATGGAGGGGTTTGTAAAATAGGTTTCCAGTTTTCATCTATATGTTGGTTGATCAATGTTTCTGGCCTAATAAGGTTGCTTCGGTATTTTTCATCCCAACAGCTAATGAAACCGTCAGCAATGGCCATTGAAGTTTTGGTGTATGCAAATACCGTATCATCAAAATTACTATTGGTCTTTTTTGCCGCTATTTTTGTAATACCGATCCAATGTGCCCCTGGAGTAATTTTTTTGGTAGCGAACATCAAATGTCCTCTAGTTACCGAAACATAAGGGTTGCAATCCCAGAATTTGGCAATTGCCACTTCTTCAGATTCATCTCCGGTTTTGGTGATATCATTACTAATATTATAAACCTCAATAAGTTCTTTATAGAAGTCGGAGTCTTTTTCTAATGAGAATGGCGGTGGTGGTACTGGTTTAAACTGCGATGCCGAATCAATAATAAATGGGCGAATTTTATTCCAGTGTGGTTCTATACCATCCATATAAGCAGGTGGGGTAGGTTGCCATCTCCCCGGGTCGTCTGTATTGACCGTAAATTTAGGCATTGTTCTGGTTTGACTGTAATTGTCCTTGTTCATCCATTCTTTAATATGTTCTGCCACTTTTAAGCCGTAGCTTTTAGAGGCTTCAAATTCCGGTTCGTTCATATTTTTCCATTTTGTGAACAAACTATCTTGCAGTACATCAAATTTATCTTCAGAAAAGATGAGCTGTCTACTGATGTTCATATGGGCAATTAATGCGGATAATTGTGGATTTATAGCAGATGCCGTATCTATCGCCGGTATTGGTTTTAAATCCTTTAATTGACCGGACAAAGATTGGTAGTCAGGGTTTGTTTGAGCAACAATCTCATATGCCGCAATGTTTGGGTATGCAAATATTCTACTGGCTACTGGCGGAGAGAAAATATCATGGATCATGATATCTATAACATGGTCAATAGAATTATGTAGATCATCTGGAGAAATCTTAATTGGTTCTTGTTTTTTCTCTGTACAGTTTGCAAATAAGACCACTGCTAAAAGTATAAATACATATTTTTTCATTGTACTAAGGTTTGAGTATTTGGTACACCTCTGCTGCTTTGTCATTAAAGGTGAGCAATATATAATTGTTGTTGTTGAAATTGATTATGTTCATATTACGAATCGATTTTCCCGTTAAATCGAGACCAATTTTATTCGCTAAGGTAATATTGCGGTCGCTACTTATCAACGCCCCGGGAAAAGAATCAAAACGGCCATGGTATGGTTTAACTCCAAAATAATTTCCGGCTGCTAGTACCTCAGTTTTAAGATCTCCGTTAAAGTCAAATTCCAAGAAAGACATTATAGGTGCCAATTGCAGTTCATAACTAAAAGGGACAAAAGTGAATTTACCATTGTTATTTTTAAGATAGCCAGAATTTAAAGTGTGCACCTCTAAAATTTCGGCATTTGCTAGCATATTCTCACCTAGTATTTCATCTATGGGTTTGCCAGAGAAAGAATGGTAGTTGTTGAATTTTTTACGAAGCGAAACCATTTGGCTGGCTAATTCTTTTAATCCGTCTACAGGGTAATCTTTACCGTCTTTGTATGTACTTACAATGGTTTCGGATGCACCATTTTTATCAAGGTCTCCATAATACATTTTCATAGGATGTTCTTCTGATGTGGAGAACTTCGTATTCAAACCCCAATTGCCTAAAAGAAAATCTTGGTCGCCATCACCATCAATATCAAAACTAGTGACAGCCTGCCATAAACCGTTTAACTTATCGTTTTCTAAAGGATATATTTCTTTGAAAGTACCTTCATTATTTTCAAAAAACCTAGGGGACATCCATTCACCTACAAATAAAAGATCTTCCCATCCGTCGTTATTGAAATCTGTGACCAAAGCATCGGTAACCATACCTAGGTTCTCAAATGTATTTTTGGCTAAGCTAAAGTTGCCGTTTTCATTTTTTAATAAATAACTGTTAGGTTTATTTCCATAATCTGCACTTATAGATTGGTTGCAGACTAAAAGGTCCAAGTCATCGTCATGGTCGTAGTCAAGTTTTAAGAGCACGGATGTGTTCTCGAACATTTCGGGAAATTCTTTTTTAGAATAAGTTTGATTATTTGATACGTAGTAGGAATTTGTAAGGGGCTTCATTTCGTTGTAAAAATCTGCACCACCTGTCCCTACAATCAAATCGTTCTTTCCATCATTGTTAAAATCTGCAATTATCGAAGTGATATCCTCTTTAATACTATCCTTTTTTATCTCTGGATAATTCGTTTTTTGAAAGACAGTGTCACCTTGAATATAAACTTGAGAAGGAATGTATTTTGAGCCACCAAAGAAAATATCCTCTTTACCATCTGCGTTTAAATCGCCTACACTTACTGCTGGACCTCTGTCTGACATTTGATAAGGAATCAATTTTTGACGTAAATAATCGCTATAAGCATCTTCATTATGAATATAGTCAATGCCTAGGTTGTTCAATGTTTTTTTGAACAGTAATTGCTTTTGAAAGTGTAGGCTATTATAATCAAAAGGTTTGTTTTGACTTGGACTAATATTCAATGTTTGATTTACTGCTATATTTTTTAAAGTCTGATAGCTTTTGTCCGGCCATATGATTTTTAAGGAGTCAATAGTAGTAAGGTCACCGTACCCAAAATGAATTATAGGTTCTGAGGAAGCCTGGAACCCACGAACCGTATACATTTCTTTAAATTGCTGAACACCGTTTGCGTAAGAGAAAATTTTAGTGCCTATACCAAATTTGTTTTTTGCCGTATAGTCTAATTTAATCTTAAGCCAGTGGGCTTTATCATTAGTAGTGTTCTCTTGTATTTCCGCAGGGCTATAAAGATTGTTGGTGACTAAATCTAAGTCGCCATCATTATCTAGGTCACTATAGGCTGTAGCACCGGTTATTATAGTGTCTTGGGCAATCCAGTTTTTTGATTCATCGATAAATTGAAGGTCTTTTGAGCCCTTAAAAATCATATTCCCTATAAAACCCGATGGCATCATTTTAAGTGCCTTTTGATCTACAAGGTTGGTATTGTTGATTTTTGATCTAATGTTATCATTAGAAATATAGTTAATATAATCTAGATCATTAGGACGTTTAGGTATGCCGTTACTAATATAAAGATCTTGCTCACCGTCTTGGTTAAAATCCCCGAATAACGCGCTCCAGCTCCAATCTGTTGCCGCAACGCCACTTTGTAATGCGGTTTCTATGAATTTACCATCGGGTTGATTTACAGAAAGCATATTTCTTGTATACTGATTATGGTATCCAAAAGTTTCGGTTTTCATTTTTTGAATTTGGATATCATCATCACCCTCGGATGATTTGAGAACAACTTCATCTCTGCCCAACATATCCAAAGAAATTAAATCTGGTAAACCGTCATGGTTAATGTCTGCCACATCACTTCCCATAGAAAATCGTGTGGTATGTCCAAAAGCCTCTTTAATACTCTCTTTAAAAGTACCATCACCATTATTTAGGTAGTAATAGTCGTCCTCATGAAAATCGTTCCCAATATAAAGATCAGGGTAACCATCCTGATTAAAATCAGAAACGGCTATTCCTAATCCGTATCCATTTACTCCACCATAAATACCGGCTTCTTCGCTGACGTCAACGAATTTACCATTGTCATTACGTAGCAATTTGTCGCCAGTTTCGTAAATACGATTATGTCTTATTTGCGCATTACCGTAAGAATCTTGAGTGTGTATGGCATGGTTAAGGAGATATATATCTAAATCACCATCTAAATCATAATCCAAAAATGCGGCAGATGAGCTATAAGATTCAAAATCAAGATCAAATTCAGCTGCACTTTCTTTAAAAGTAGCATCTCCTTGATTTATGAACAGCTCATTATATCCATTGAATCCGTTTAGACCAACAACTGCACAGACATAAATGTCCAAAAGACCATCACCGTTTACATCTCCCATTATGGCTCCGGTATTCCAAGAACTATTACCCTCAACGCCTGCCTTTTCAGTAATATCTTCAAACTGTAAATTGCCTTTGTTGAGGTATAACTTATTCTTTACCTGATTGCCGGAAAAATAGATGTCAGGTAAACTGTCATTATTGATGTCACCAATGGCAACACCACCACCGTTATAAAAGTAGAGGTAATCTAATATGCTTAGGTCTTTGGTTTCGGTGAGTGTATTTTCAAAGGTGATGCCTGTCTCGTTAGCAGGGCGTTTTGTAAATAATTCACCGGAATTTTGTTTGCATCCTAACGCAAAAACCAAAAAAGATATGTACAATAACTTATTCCTCATTTAATCTATACAGTTTTGGAGTGTCGTCATTAATTGCGGCAATAATAAATTCGTTTCCGTTTTTATCCTTTATGGTTTTTAATTGTTTTACTTCATTACGTATAAAGAAACCACTGTCAGAATAATTTTGCCATTTAAAATTTAATTTACCGTCACCAAGTAGGACATTTCCATAGTTGGCATCTAGTCTAGAGTATTGAGGCTTAAATTCAAAATTATTACCTGCCATGACAAGGTCTAGGTTTCCATCTTTATTTACATCTAAACATTGAATGCCACAAATACATGAGAACTGTACTTGTGGTGGTAAAATTTTAATGGTGAAATTACCATTACCTTCGTTAATAGCAATAACAGATTCTGATATGTTTACCTGCTTTTGTATGGTATTATCTAGAATATCTTTTGAAAATAGGTCTTGAATAGTCTTCGTTGCATATTCTGAAGCTTTAATATTCTTCTTCTTCAGTGCTAATATTTGTGTTGTCAATTCTTTTTTCTGGTGTAACGGGTAATCGCCATTGTCATAGTTTTGGGTGGTAATTTGCTCAATGGTACCATCATTGTCAAAATCGTTCACCCACATTTTCATAGGCTTGCCAGGAGCTGGTTTGTAATGGATATTACTACCCATATTACCAAGAATTAAATCTTGATCGCCATCATTGTCTAAATCATAGGCCTCAACAGCTCCCCACCATCCATTTAAACTATCTAACGAACTTGTAAATTTACTAAGCCTTCTGCCAGAGTTTTTATAAATTTTTGGGCTTCCCCAATCAGATACTGTAATCAGGTCATCCTTACCATCACCGTCCATATCTACCCAGCTGGCATCCGTAACCATACCGGCATCTTTAAGGTCATATGCGGAACGTTCAGTAATATCGGTAAAAGTTCCATCACCGTTATTTGATAAGAATAAGTGGTCTGGGTTTACACCATACGTTCCTACAATACTTCTTGAACCTACAAAGACATCTACATCGCCATCGCCATCAAAATCTGAGGGAGAAATTACCGCAACATTTTTATTGATGCTTGGAAGTTTGTTGGTGCTTAAAGAGAAATTTCCTTTGCCGTCATTTATGTAAAGTCTAATTCCGTAAGAACCTTGATTGCCTATTTCATTACCACCGGTACCAACCATAAGGTCAAGGTCACCATCTTGGTCGGCATCAAAAAATGATGCTGTTGTATCTTCTAATTGAGCTTCTTCAACAAAGAAATTTGTTATGGGCTTAGAAAGTGAACCATTGCCATTATGAAGATATAGTGCGCCAGTTTGGTTTTTTGCACCACCAATAAAAATATCATCATTGCCGTCTCCGTTTACATCGCCAACCGCTAAACCAGGACCTTCTTCTGCCAATGATTTTGATATTAATCCTTCATTATCAAAGTCCATATAATTGTTTTCTTTATGGGTCAAGAAAGTATTGTTTTCTATAGATTTCAACAGGGTAGAGGCTTTGGTGTTTTTGACTTTGTAAATATCTGTAGCCTCTTCTTGGTTAAAGGTAATGGTCTGGTTTGCCTTTACGTTTTCAAGTTTTATTGTAGTGTCATTTGGCCATATGATACGGACAGAATCTATAGTTTCAGTAGTGCCCAAACCAATGGTCATAGGGTAATCTACAGAAGATTGAAAACCTCTAGAAGGCATTAATGTTTGCTCTATAATGTTATCTGTGTAATATAAGCGGGCCACGGTGCCTATTCCAAACTTATTGCCCTCTGCACCTCTGAATTTTAAAGTGATATGGTTGTTGTTAGACTGCGTTTCAGAATTGTTACGGTATACAAAGGCTTCCATGTTTACGTTGTTGACTACCAAGTCTAAATCGCCATCATTATCTAGGTCACCATAAGCAGAACCGTTTGATCTACTTGGCAGTTCAAAACCCCATTGTTTATTGTAATTACTGAACGTGATATCACCATTATTTCTGTACGCGTAATTTGGTAATGGGGTAACCGGCATTTTGTTTATAATAGAATCAATAGACTCCTTTCTTCCGGTCAATGCCATTTTTTGAATGATTTCATTGGCAAAGAAATCCACGAAATCAAGGTCTGTCAAATCATGGTTAATGCCGTTAGTGACGTAAATATCTTTTAGTCCGTCATTATCCATATCGAACATGAGTCCAGACCAGCTCCAATCTGTAGCTTCTACACCACTATAATATGCAATTTCAGAAAAAGAGCCATTACCATTATTAAGCTGCAGCGTGTTCTGAATATATTGCTGGTGGAAGTCTTTGCTCTGTTTTAGCTTAAAAATATTATAACCTTCAAATTCCATCACCGATTTTACACGTTGATCCGGTTCAGGTAGCATATCTGTAATAAAGATATCGGTAAGACCATCATTATTAATATCTGCCATGTCGATCCCCATGGCGGATAAACTTAGGTGATTGGTCCATTTTTGAATCTCCTCACTAAAGGTCCCGTCTTGGTTGTTAATGTATAAATAATCCCTTTCGTAAAAATCGTTGGAAACATAAATATCTGGGTATAGGTCATTATTGATGTCCACTACCATTACACCTAATCCGAAACCAATTAGACTACCATAAATACCGGCGTCTTCACTGACATCTACAAATTTTCCGTTGTCATTTCTTAAAAGCATATCGCCAACACCTCTAAAAATTTTTGGAACACCTTCCCAATCTTGGGCTCTTACTTCTCTTTGTTCGGCATACCCTAAGCTACTTACTGGTATATTACTGTTGTTTAGAATATAGGCATCTAAATCACCATCTTTATCATAATCAAAGAAAGAAGCATGGGTTGAAAAACCTGTTTCCGCTAAATTATACTCATGGGCTTTTTCTGTAAAAGTGCCATCACCGTTATTGATATAAAGATCATTGTCATGATTGTTTCCCTCCATATTACCAGCGTTACTAACATAAATGTCTAGGTAACCATCATTATTGATATCTGCCATAACAACACCCGTTGACCAAGGTTTGTTTCCTTTTACACCTGCCTTTTCCGATATGTCTTCAAATTTTAAATCTCCTTTATTTAAAAAGAGTTTATTGGGTTCCATATTACCTGTTAAAAAAACATCGGATAGCCCATCATTATTAATGTCTCCAATGGCAACACCGCCTCCGTTATAAAAATTGCGGTATTTGAAAATGTTGAATTCTTTTGAGTTCGCAACTTTATTTACAAAAGATATACCCGTTTCTTCAGGTTGTAAAAGTGTAAAAAGTGTAGGTTCACTATTATTTTCAAGAGTGTTACCGTCTTCTTTTGAACCGCAGGATTGTATTAGTAAAAAAAATAAGCCAAGCAAGCATAGCTTAAGAAAATTGAAGTTCATTCTTTTTATGTTTGAAATGGATTTTTGAGTAATAATATGCGCTGTAAAAATTGAGTTAGTCACCTGTGTAATAGGTTATTCAAAAATGATTTGCAATATAGCCAAATACCTAATATTTGTTAGGTTTATTTGCCAAAAGTAGACGTTAAAATTTAAAGAAATCGTTATAGTGTACGTAGTAAAATGCGAATAATGAGATTTTGCTGCATCTTTTTAGAAGTAATGAAAATAATCCAATATATTTAACCTTGACTAAGTAACAAACAACTCAACAGATGATAGGCATATTTTCTTTCTTAGGCTTCACCATATTGGTAGCCGTAATTTCATATTTAGCAACTAGAACAACAGATGAGCAAACCTCAGATGGATATTTTCTAGGGGGTCGAAGTCTAACGGCAGGCGTAATAGCGGGTTCTTTATTACTGACCAATCTTTCTACAGAACAAATTGTAGGGCTAAACGGTAGTGCATATACAGATGGTTTATCTGTAATGGCATGGGAAACCTTAGCGGCTATCGCAATCGTAGTAACAGCAATTTTTCTGTTGCCAAGGTATTTAAAAGGTGGGTTGACCACCATACCACAATTTTTGGCCAAAAGGTTTGATGTTACAACAAAGACCATCACTTCTGGTTTGTTTTTAACGGGGTATGTCGTAGTGTTGTTGCCTGTAATACTGTATTCAGGGTCGGTGGCGATTAGCGGTATGTTTGATGTGCCTACATTATTGGGGGTTTCTGATAGTACGGCATTGGTAATTTGTATTTGGGGAATTGGATTAATAGGATCCGTATATGCGGTTTTTGGCGGATTGAAAGCTGTGGCTGTTTCAGATTCTATTAACGCAGTTGGTTTATTGATAGGTGGATTGTTGATTCCGATATTCGGATTAATGGCTATTGGGGATGGAAGTGTTTTCGGCGGACTTGATATATTGGTAAGTGCGAATCCTGAAAGATTTGATTCTACGGGAAATCCAGGTCAAGAAGTACCTTTTGCAACTATTTTTACAGGAATGATGTTGGTACAGTTGTTTTATTGGGGTACCAACCAACAAATTATACAAAGGGCATTAGGGGCAAAAAACTTGGCCGAAGGTCAAAAAGGATTATTGTTGGCTTCATTTTTAAAAATATTAGGACCATTAATTTTGGTTTTACCGGGCATGATCGCATATCATTATTTTGATGGTGGTTTAGCTTCAAGTGATTTGGCTTACCCAGAATTGGTAAGGGCGGTTTTACCTAAGCCATTAGTTGGCTTCTTTGCAGCTGTATTGTTCGGTGCAATTTTAAGTTCTTTTAATAGTGTACTTAATAGTTCTGTAACCCTATTTGGTATTGACATCTACAAACAACATATTAACCCAGAGGCACCAGAAACTACGGTGGTAAAATACGGTAAAATTTTCGGGATATGTTTGGCGTTAGCGGCTATGTTCATAGCTCCGCTTATAGCAAATGCAGGAAGCTTGTTCAATTATTTGCAAGAAATCAACGGTATTTATAGCATTCCTATTTTCACCATAATAGTTGTTGGATATTTGACTAAAAGAGTTCCGGCTATTGCTGCCAAAGTAGGTATTCTTTCAGGTTCTGCATTATATATTATTAGTCAATTTTGGTTGAAGAATAAATTTGTAGATGCAGCATTGGCAGATGCTAATGCAAAAGGTATTACAGACCCTATGCAATTGAAATTGATTGAGGCTGATGCGTATCCTCATTTCTTGCACATAATGGCGATATTGTTTGTGACCAATATTGTTATTATGTTAATTATTGGTGCTATTAAACCAAGAAAAGAACCTTTTGTTTTGGAGTATACGGATCAAGTATCCATTACACCGTATAAGTATGTGAATCAGGCAGGTATAGCTATTTGTTGTATTGTAATCGGCATTTACGTGTTCTTTGCAAAGTAAGAATTTTACAACTCATGAGTTAAATAGTCACATCAAGTATTTGATGTGGCTATTTTGATTTATTTGTTAGCTGACCTATGTTTCATTCTATTTCTTGTTCAGTATAGAATAGAAAGTATTCTTGTAAATGAAATGATAGGTTGTATAACGCAAAAATACTTTAAAAACCGTACCGTATGTTGTGGCAAATGGCTGTTGCTAAATTCAAGTCCTCTCACCGTTAAGTTCTTGTGAACCATTGTTACCGGTATGAGAAAGAAATAATTTGTCGAGATAGAATGCTATGTAATAGCAAATATAACTGTAAGCAATAATAGGAAAAGATATTGTTTTGGTGTATTGAGTAATATTTCCATTGAATTTAGCCAATCTGGTTTGTAATCAGTCATTAGCTAATGAAATCTTACAGCTAATTTGTTCAAATAGCGTATTATATAAATAAAAAAAGCCTCCAATATGATATTGGAGGCCTTTTCAACTTAAACTAAAAATTATGTTTGCTTAGTATCCTGGGTTCTGTACTAAGTTAGGATTTGCAAGCAATTGAGCTTGTGGTATTGGGAACACATTGTAATCATCATTATTGATGGTTCCTTCGGCTTTAAATAACCAATCTCTACCAAATTGACCAAAGCGAATTAAGTCATTACGTCTCCAAGCTTCTTGGTATAACTCTCTTCCTCTTTCATCTAAAATATCTTGCTCAGATACGGTACCTAATAATTCTTGAGTATTACGTATAGTTCTTAACTCATTGATCATTGCCGTAGGATCACCACCACTTCTAAACATTGCTTCCGCTTTCATCAAGTGAGCATCAGCATATCTAAATACGATTTGATGACTAATAGAAGCTTCTCCATTTCTAGCAGCATACTTCTGAATACGTATACCTGTAGTTTCATCATTGTTAATGAAGTTTACGTTACCCGCACCATCTTTAAAGTTTCTTTTGAAAGTAAGAGGAGCTCCTTGTCTATCCTGTAATGGAGTTCCGTCTAGGTCATATTGTTGGTTGATAAGAAAACCATATCCAACATTTGATCCATTTACATAACCATCTTTTTCAGAAGCGTAAGGTTGATTGTCAAAAGGGACACCTATTGTTGGTACACCACCTCTACGTTCTTCTTGCCCGTCAACAGGGTTTTGGTCCGCATCTAATTCATTAGATTCAGAATCTCCTTCAAATAAATCGTAAAATTCGGCAAGGGTACTGAATCCGTTCCATCCACCACCTTGAATACTTGTGCTGTTATAGTGAAGTCCCATTACTACTTTGTTAATAGTATTAGCTTCTAGAGACCAAATAGTTTCGGTATCGGCATCTGGTAAGAAAAGATCAAAATAACCTTCTTGTAATGCATAACCATCGGCAGTAATAGCATCTACCAAAGAAATTACTTCTGCCATATCTGAAGCTTCTGGAGCTGTGCCAAGATAAATATGCTTGTTCAAAAGAACTTTAGCTTTTAAGTATCTTGCAGCGGCTTTACTTGCTCTTAAGTTAGCTTCGCCACTACCTGCAGATGTTGCAGGGGCATTAGCAATAGCCATATCTATATCGGCAAGAATGAAATCCAATGCTGCTTGACCCGTAAGTACTTCAGGTACAGAAGAAGATGGTAATTCGGTATCTCTATAAGGTACTTGTCCAAAGTTGTCAAGAATAACCCACATACTATAAGCTCTAATAAAGCTTGCGTCACCTACATTCTCTGTAGAAGGATTACTTCTAGAGTCTAAAACTTGAGATGCTTGAAGTTGGTTTCCGTTCCATTGCTGGAAAACATTTGTGATGAATGCATGCTGTCCGTCCCAATCGTGCGTATGTAAGACTCTCCAGAGACCATTATCGCCCCAGTCACCTCCACGCGTAGGAATCAAATGTTCATCTGATGTAACTTCTTGTAGAGCGAAGAAATTACCTTGATCGGCATATTGCCCCGCTATTGATCCATATAAATTCGTTACTGTTGATGATGGATCGGCCAAGCCTTGGAATCCGTCAGAAATGATCGAATCTGTTTCTTCTATTTCTAGGTCGGTACAGGAAGAAACCCCTACCAACGATAGAATAGAAAGTGTTAAGATTTTAAAATTATTTTTCATGATATACAATTTTTTTTAATTAAAATGATGCATTAATACCAAAAGTGAATGTTCTTGGTCTTGGGTAAGAACCATAATCAATTCCTCTTGATGGTACACCAGAACCTAAATCCCCAGTGTTGGCAGTAACCTCTGGGTCTAAACCACTATAATCAGTGATTAAGAAAAGATTTTGCCCTGTAATTGAAAAACGCAAAGAGTTTAATGCACCTTCACCAGATAATGGAACATTGTACCCAATACTAGCATTTTGGAAACGTACAAAATCTCCTTTTTCCAAGAAACGTGTAGAAGCATCGGCAGAAGCTCCAGGGTCTTCACCGCTTGTTAAAACACTTTGTGTAACGTTTCTAGAGTTAGAAAGTGCACCGGCTGTAAAGTATGCATTTTCAGTGTTGTTATATACTGAGAATCCAAACTGACCTTGGAAGAATACAGAAGCATCAAAATCCTTAACTTTTAAGTTTAAGCTTAAACCTGTTGTAATATCTGGTAAAGCATCTTCACCAACAAAGGTTTTGTCTTGGAAAGGATCACCGACACCATTCCCATCTACATCTTGGTATGTTGGAGTTCCGGCACTATCAAAACCTGTGAAAATTGGTAAGAAGTATGAATATAAAGATTGTCCTGATGCAAAACGTTGAGCAAAGGCGCCAGAAAGACCTGGACCATTAACCTCACCCGTGTCAATAAGGCCATCAAAATTTTGAACCTCATTGTCGTTATAGGCAATATTAAAATCTGCGGAAAAAGTAGCGTCATCAGTTCTTACGAAATCGTAAGCCAATGCAAATTCAATACCTTGGTTAATGATACTGGCATCAACATTCTGGAACTGGAACGGGTCAACTGCAGGTGCAGCTGGTGGAGTCTGTAAAAGAACATCTGTAGTTTCAGTTCTATAGATATCAATACTACCACTTAAACGATCATTGTTAAATCCAAAATCCAAACCTGCATTTAAGTTAAAAGAAGATTCCCATTTTAAGTCCGGTCTATCTGTAGCAACAATTGCTGTACCATTTGCGTTAATTTCAAGGTTTTGTTGAACTGTTAATCCTGAAAAACGTTGTCTTGCTACGAAGTTACCGTAACCTAAACCATCTTGGTTACCGGTGATACCCGCACTTAAACGTAATTTAAGGGTAGAAACGTTTTCGCCAACAAAATCTTCTTCGTTCATTTTCCAAGCAAATGCACCGGAAGGGAAATATCCGTATTGATTTTCAGGACCAAATCTGGAAGAACCATCAGCTCTCATTGTTGCCGTAAATAAATATTTGTCGTTCAATGTGTAATTCAATCTTGCAAAGAAAGACTGTAGTTCATCTGTATTGTCAAAAGAATCTGTAAAAACAGAAGTTACAGCGCTGTTAAGGCTTCTTCCTAATTCTTCTTGAGCTACAACTGTTGGTAATAATCTATTGATTAAAACTCCATTAGTGTTGGGTGCATAATACGCTTGCTGATAAGATCCGGTTACTGCATTCTGTAAGTCGTTAACCGCACTTCTTAAGTCTCTTCCCATAGCATTTAAATCACTAGTAGAATAACCTCTACCGCCAGAATTGAAACCAAAAGTTTGGAAATCTTGGTAACCAAAACCAACTAATGCCTCTAAACTAGAATTTTCAAATTCTTTGTTGTAGTTCACAGTAGCCTCTAAAGTTTTATTGTCTCTTTCTAAAACACCATAATTTCCACGACCTATATCTGAAACACCATTAATGTTGTTGATGTCTCTTGAGATAACAGATGTGTTAGAAGCTTCGGAAATGTCTATACCTGCATTTAATTTGGCAGAAATTTCAGGGGTAAAGTTGTATTGAACAGAACCGTTTAAAAGGTATCTGTTTGTATTGGTGATGTTCTGTGTATTGTCAAGTGCATTTTGCGGGTTAACATTTAAACCACCTGCATTAAAGCTTGAGCTAGCTGGCCATGTTGGGTTAGCGGCATAAGCTCCACCTAAAACATCACCTGCAGCACCTGCTTGTGCACTAATTGGTGCTTGAGAATCATTAATACGTGCAATAGACATTTGTAGTCCTAAAACTAACTTGTCTTCTAAGAATCTTTGGTTAAGATTTAATCTACCTGTAATTCTTTCTAAATCGGAATTTTCAACGATACCAAATTGTTTGCCATATCCAAAAGTAGCTCTTACGTTACCACTACCGTAGTTTTTAGAATAAGAAAGGTTTTGGTTTTGAGAAGCAGTTGATCTCAATACCACTTGTTGCCAATCTGTATTAGCTCCAAAATTTACCGCACTTGCATCACCACCTACAGAAGTTACACCAGATAAAAATTCAGATGCATCTAAAAGGTCAAAAGTATTGGCAGCCTTAGATATACTTAAAGAGCTAGAGAAGTCCCACACGCCTTGGCTACTTCCTTTACCACTCTTAGTAGTAATAATAACGACACCGTTAGCACCACGCGAACCGTAGATTGCCGTTGCTGATGCATCTTTTAAAATACTGATGCTTTCAATGTCATTTGGGTTAATAAAGTTCAATGGGTTTTTAACGGCACTTTGACCAAAACCGGTCTCACCTTGTGGAGATGTATCTCCTCCACCCAATGGAACACCATCTACCACGAACAATGGATTGTTATTGGCACGTACAGAGTTAGAACCTCTAATGTTAATTTGAATACCGGCACCAGGTTCACCACTTGTTTCTTGAATGTTGACACCTGCAGTTTTACCTTGGATCAGTTGTTCTGGTGAAGCAATGTTACCACCGTTAAAATCTTCCGCAGTAACCGCTGTTACGGATCCGGTTGCATCTTTTACGGTAGTTGTACCATAACCAATAATTACAACCTCTTCCAATGCTTCAGCATCTTCTTCTAAAGTAAAATTGATTGAAGTTCTACCGTTTACCGCTACTTCTTGAGTCTTGTAGCCAATGTAACTTACAATAAGTACTGCACCTTCTTCAGCGGTCAAAGTATAATTACCGTCAAAATCGGTTTGTGTACCGTTCGTAGTCCCCTTTACAAGAACACTAGCTCCTGGTAAAGGTCCACTTGCATCTGAAACAGTTCCAGATACTTCTTGTGCCTGCAAGAATCCAAAGCATAAAAATGCTCCAAGAACCAACAGACTTTTTAGGAATGTAATCTTCATAAATTGTTAATTTAAGTTGAGTTAATTTAATTTCAAATGTTAAAAATATGTAAAAAGACGTGTGAATGGTAGAAAGCTTAAATATAAAGTTTTACGAAAACGGTTTCGTGTTGATAACTTTTAATTTTTGCGAGTATAATGAATGTTAAAAGGACTTTTTGTTATATTCATAATTATATATCTGTATTAATATGAAAATATGATTATTCTACAAATATATAAAATTTAGATTTTTGAATATATTTACCGTTTTCATCCTCATGGTAAACTTTAACTTTTAGAAGAGATTAAGTTCTTATCTTAAATTTTTAAACCTTCTATCTTGAAACCAAAAATTACTTTAAAAGACATTGCAAGAGAATTAGACGTATCAATTTCTACCGTTTCCAAAGCACTAAAGAATAGCAAAGAAATCAGTAAGGAAACAAAGGACAAAATAAAGGCTTTTGCAAAATTCTACAATTATAGACCAAATAATATAGCTCTAAGTTTAAAAAATAAAAGAACAAAAAATATTGGTGTTGTTATTCCGGATATAGTACATCATTTTTTTACTACGGTTTTTAGGGGTATTGAGAAATATGCGAATGCTATGGGGTATAATGTCATAGTATGCATTTCCGATGAGTCTTATGATAAAGAGGTCATAAACATGGAAATGTTGGCAAATGGAAGTATTGATGGTTTTATTCTTTCATTAAGCGCTGAAACACAAAAAAAGAACGATTTCACCCATTTAAAAGAATTGCTTGATCAAGGGATCCCAATAGTACTTTTTGATCGTATAACTACTGAAATAGATTGTGATAAAGTTATTTTAAACGATTTTGAAGCTGCCGGTGATTCCGTAACACATTTTGTTAAGGCTGGTGCAGTAAAAATAGCTTTAATAACCACAGAAAAGTATTTTAACGTAAGTGAAAGTAGAAAGGAAGGTTATTTAGCAGCTTTGAAATTAAATAATATAGCATTAGATGATCGTTTAATTTTAACACTACCCCATGATCGGGATAATACAAATTTAATAACCGAATTTTTTCAGAATAATGACGTTGATGCAGTATTATGTGTTAATGAGATATTCGCCATTCAATGCATGAGTGTAATTCAGCATTTAGGATACACCGTTCCAGATGATATTTCGATAATCGGTTTTACCGACGGTATACTCTCTAGGTATTCATCGCCCCAATTAAGTACTGTGGCGCAGCATGGTGAGAAAATGGGAGAACTAGCGGCCAAACTATTGATCCAAAGAATGGAATCTGTAGAGTTAGTAGAGGAGCCGTTTAAGACAGAAGTTATTAATGCAACTTTGGTAAAACGGGGTTCAACAATTAATTAATAGTTATAATACAATGGGTAAAGTAGGTTTTATATTTGATTTGGACGGTGTTATTGTGGATACCGCTAAATATCATTATTTGGCATGGCGTAAGCTGGCAAACGAATTGGGTTTTGAATTTACCAAAGAACAAAATGAACTTTTTAAGGGCGTAAGTAGAAAAAGGTGTTTGGAAATTCTTTTGGATATAGGTAATGTCAAGGCTACACAAAAACAATTTGATACTTGGATGATAGAGAAGAATGTAGATTACCTGGCCTATATTGAAAAGATGGACGCTAGCGAAATTCTACCAGACGTACCAAGGGTATTAAATTTTTTAAAGGAAAGAAATATTCCTATTGCCTTGGGTTCTGCCAGTAAAAATGCGCAACCTATATTGGAAAAAGTAGGTCTCTTACCATATTTTGATAGCATTGTAGATGGTAACAACGTTACCAAAGCAAAACCAGACCCAGAAGTGTTTTTAATTGCCGCGGACAACCTAAAAGTTAAACCGGAATTATGTGTGGTTTTTGAAGATGCCGTAGCGGGTATTCAAGCAGCTAATGCGGCAGATATGGTCAGCATTGGAATTGGGGATCCAGATATTCTTAATGAAGCGCAGTATAATTTTAAGGATTTCACAGAAATAGACAATCAGTTTTTGGAATTATTATTAAATAAAAATAAATAAAGATAGCTATAGCTAGTTGCTTTATTTTTGATCGTAACACAACAAGAAACTAATGAATCAAGATTATATAAAACCAGATAAATGGTGCATTATTGAAGAAGGGTTTGATAAGGAAAATGTCAAATCCTCTGAAAGTATTTTTAGCATCGGTAACGGCGCCATGGGGCAACGTGCCAATTTTGAGGAAACCTATTCAGGAGATACTTTTCAAGGTAGTTATATTGCCGGGGTATATTATCCAGATAAGACCAGGGTAGGTTGGTGGAAAAATGGTTACCCGGAGTATTTTGCCAAGGTTTTAAATGCACCCAATTGGATTGGCATCAATATTAAAATAAATGGCGAAGAATTAGATATAGCCACTTGCAAAAAAGTTTCGAACTTTAGACGGGAGTTAAATATGAAAGAAGGCGTGTATACACGTAGCTTTTTGGCGGTAACTTCAAATAATGTGGAAATTGAAGTTGTGGTAAAGCGATTTTTGAGTTTGGAGATAGATGAAGTAGGTGCTATTTCATATCAAATCAAAGTATTGAATGCCAATGCATCCTTGGTGTTTGAGCCATATCTTGACAGTGGTATTACCAATGAGGACAGTAATTGGGACGACAAATTTTGGAATACCACAAATGTAAGTATCGAAGAAAATCGTGCGTTTATTGAAGCGCACACTATGAAAACGGAATTTAAGACCTGCACCTTTATGCAGGCTTCTTTAGATTATGAGGGTGCCACAGTTGTAGGTGTTGCATCGGAAAAGACGGATAATTTCGTTTCATTGAAATTTGAACAGGAGGTAGAGGCTAACTCAACTGTAACTTTAACAAAGTTTGGTGGTTATACCGTTACACGAAATCACCCAAACGACTCGTTGAAGCAAGTTGCTCATAATAAACTCAGTGAAGTAAGTGAAATTGGCTTTGAAGGGCTTTTACAAAAACAGAAAGAGGCTTGGGCGGCAATTTGGGAAATGAGCGATATTGTCATTGAAGGTGATATAAAAGCGCAGCAAGGAATTCGTTTTAATATTTTTCAATTGAACCAAACGTACTTGGGGACCGATTCTACATTAAACATAGGACCTAAAGGTTTTACCGGTGAAAAATATGGTGGTAGTACGTATTGGGATACAGAGGCATATTGTATTCCTTTCTATATGGCTACCAAAGATGATAAAGTGGCTAGAAAACTATTAAAGTATCGCTACAATCATTTAGAAAAGGCTATTGAAAATGCTAGGAAATTAGGCTTTTCAAACGGTGCGGCATTATATCCAATGGTGACTATGAATGGCGAGGAATGCCATAATGAATGGGAAATTACCTTTGAAGAAATACATAGAAATGGAGCCATAGCCTTTGCAATTCACAACTATTTTAGATATACCGGTGATTATAGCTACATACCAGAAATGGGCTTAGAGGTTTTAATAGGCATTTCAAGGTTTTGGCATCAGCGTGTTAATTTGTCAAAAGACAAAAATAAATATGTAATGTTAGGGGTTACGGGTCCTAATGAGTATGAGAATAATGTCAATAATAACTGGTATACCAACTATTTGGCAAAATGGTGTATAAACTATACGTTGACCCAATTAGATAAGGTTAAGAGCGGTTATCCGGATGATTACCATAGGGTTGTGGGCAAAACCAAACTTACCGATAGGGAATGTGAAAAGTGGAAGAAGGTTGCCAATAAAATGTATTTCCCTTATTCAAAGGAATATGGTGTTTTCTTGCAACAAGATGGCTTTTTGGATAAAGAATTGGTTAAAGTGGATGATTTGCCAAAATCTGAAAGACCTATTAACCAAAAATGGAGTTGGGATCGTATTTTAAGATCACCTTATATAAAACAGGCAGATGTGCTGCAAGGTTTTTATTTCTTTGAAGAGGATTTCTCTACAGAAGACCTGGAGAGGCATTTTGATTTCTACGAACCTTTTACCGTTCATGAATCTTCCTTGTCCCCTTGTGTGCACAGTATTCAGGCAGCTAAATTGGGTAGAATGGAGCAAGCATATAATTTTTATTTAAGAACATCTAGATTAGATTTAGATGATTATAATAAGGAGGTAGAAGAAGGCTTGCACATTACGTCTATGGCTGGTACTTGGATGAGTATTGTTGAAGGTTTTGGTGGTATGCGTGTGGTAAACGATAAATTATCGTTTAAACCTCAGATTCCAAATCAGTGGAATGCATATTCATTTAAGGTTAATTTTAGAAATCGGATCATAAAAGTGAACGTAACCGCTGATTGTACCACTTTTCAATTAATTGGAACAAAAGAAGTTTCTATTCGTGTCAATGGTAAAAAAGTAGAGTTGTTTCCAGATGAGTTGATCACCGTATAGTTTCTTGCTGTAGTTAGTACTAAAAATTAAAATGCCCCATGAATCATAAAATTGTTATTTACCATGTATTTACCAGGTTGTTCGGAAATACGAATACCAATAATAAGCCTTGGGGCACTATTGAGGAGAATGGGGTAGGCAAGTTTGCTGATTTTAATAAAAAGGCACTAACGGAAATTAAGAATTTGGGTGTTACCCACATTTGGTATACCGGGGTACCGCATCATGCCGTAATAAATGATTATACTGAAATAGGAATATCAAATGATGATCCAGATGTAGTCAAGGGCAGGGCTGGTTCTCCTTATGCTGTTAAGGACTATTACAATGTTAACCCAGATTTGGCTAAAAATCCATCAAATAGATTAAAAGAGTTCAAATCACTTATTGAGCGTACACATAAGGCCGGCATGAAGGTGATTATAGATATTGTGCCTAATCATGTAGCTAGAAAGTATGAGGGGAAAACTAATCCAAAGGGTGTTTCTGATTTTGGTTTTGGAGATGATACATCCGTAGAGTATCAAAAGGACAATAATTTTTATTACATCCCGGGGACGGAATTTAAAACTCCACAATGGCGAGATGGTTATGTTCCCTTAGGTGGAGATGCTCCAAACTTTTCCTATCCAAAATTAGAAGAGATTCCTGCAAAGTGGACAGGTAATGGTTCTCGTAGTCCGCAACCGGATATGAACGATTGGTATGAAACTGTACGCATCAATTATGGGGTAAGACCAGATGGCGGACTGGATTTTGATATGCTGCCGAACGATTATGGAGAAAAAGACCATAAAGAACATTTTGAGTATTGGAAGAAAAAAGTAGTGCCAAGTTCTTGGAGAAAATTTAAGGATATTGCTTTGTATTGGTTAAATATGGGTGTTGACGGTTTTAGGTATGATATGGCAGAAATGGTCCCTGTTGAATTCTGGAGTTACTTGAATTCATCTATTAAAATGAAAAATCCCGATGCTTTTTTAATGGCAGAAGTCTATAATCCAGATTTGTATAGAACATATATTCATAAGGGGAAAATGGACTATCTATATGATAAAGTGGATTTTTATGATGGACTTAAACATATTATGAAAGGCTATGGTTGGTCTGATCACTTACCGGTTGTACAAAATGGTTTACGAGATATAGAGCATCATATGCTCCACTTTTTAGAAAACCATGATGAGCAGCGTATTGCTAGTCCAGAATTTGTTGGTAATGCAGAAATTGGGAGACCGGCAATGGTTGTTTCCGCTACCATAAGTACATCGCCCACTATGATTTATTTTGGGCAAGAAGTAGGTGAGCCGGCAGCAGAACATGCAGGTTTTGGTAGTCCGTCAAGAACTTCTATTTTTGATTATATAGGCGTGCCGCATCACCAAAGGTGGGTCAATGATAAAAAATTTGATGGCGGCCAATCTAGCCCCAAAGAAGCCGCTTTGCGAGATTTTTACAAACGTTTGTTGAACATCACTATCAGTAGTGAAGCTTTAATGGGTGCGTACAGAGAGATTCATTTCTACAATAAAGAAATTACCGAAAACTATAATCACCGTGTATTGTCCTATGTCCGTTGGTCGGAAAATCAAAAATTAATAATAGTCTCAAATTTTGATGTTAATGACCATTTTTCGTTCGACTTAAAAATACCTGTAGATTTGGTGAATCTTTGGAAGTTAAAAGAAGGAATTTATCCACTGAACGATGCTCTTTACGGTCATGTGAATTCTTTACGTATAGAAAATGGTGAAGGTCATATTTCAATTAACCTAAATCCTTTAGAATCCTTTATTTTTGAATTAAAATCATAAACCCATGCTTTATAGAATTATCCTGGCTTTTATTTGTTTAACCTTAGCATCATGTCATATGAAAAAAGAACCTTTAGTCATTGGTCATAGAGGAGCCATGGGCCACGAAACTGAAAATACCTTGCCATCCATTCAAAAGGCATTGGATCTTGGGGTTGATATGATAGAGATCGATGTTTTTAAAATAAAAAGTGGGGAAGTAGTAGTTTTTCATGATGATAAGCTTGATCGAATTACTAATGCACCTGGCAACATTGAAGATTATTATATAGTAGATTTAATGCAGGTAATTGTTGATGGGGGGCATAAAATACCCATGCTGCAAGAGGTATTAAAACTCATTGATAATAAAGTGGCATTAAACATAGAGCTAAAAGGTGCTGGTACGGCAGATAGGGTAAATCATATTATGAAATATTACATTGAGCAGAAAAATTGGTCGCCCGATAATTTTATTATTTCCAGCTTTAATTGGGATGAGTTGAAGGATATGCGCAAATATAATTCTAATGTTGCCATTGCTGTATTAACGGAAGAAGACCCTTTAGAAGCAATACCAGTGGCAAAAGAGTTGAATGCAGTGGCCATTAATCCGTATTTCAAGAAATTAGATGAGGAAAAAGCCGAAGCAATACATGATGCCGGGTTTAAAATTTATACATGGACGGTAAATGAACCTGCAGATATTGAAGCAATGAAAAATGTAGGTGTAGATGGCATAATTACCAACTTTCCTGAACGAGTAAATTAATGCATGATGTTCTGGTCATTGGTGGCGGTGCAGCCGGTTTTTATGCAGCCATTCATATAGCTGAGAGTAGACCGCAAACCAAAATTGCAATTTTAGAGCGAGGTAAGGAAGTACTCACAAAGGTAAAAGTCTCTGGTGGTGGGCGTTGTAATGTAACCCATGCTGAATTTAATCCTGTAGATCTAAGCAAAAACTATCCACGGGGCCAAAAAGAGTTATTGGGTCCTTTTCATACCTACGCAAGTGGAGATACTGTCGGATTTTTTGAGGAACGTGGCGTTGCCCTAAAAATTGAGGAAGATGGTAGAATGTTCCCGGTCACCAATTCTTCACAAACCATTATTGATTGTTTTCTTTCAGAGGCGGATAGATTAGGTGTTCAGGTAAAAACACTTTGTTCTGTAACCGGTATAGAGCAAATTAAAGAGGAGGAAGGGGTAATATGGAAGGTTGCCATTGGTGATGGTCATATGTATTGTAAAAAGCTCATTTTAGCTACTGGCAGCAATCCAAAAATGTGGAATTATGTACAAGCGTTAGGGCATAGTATTGTTCAGCCGGTTCCTTCGTTATTCACTTTTAATATTAAAGATGAGCGTATTTCGGATATTCCTGGTGTGGCTACACATGCAGAGGTCAAAGTGATACCTAAAAAGAATATTAGCAAAAAGAAAGTAAAACTAAAACCAGATACTGCAGTTTTAACTTCAGAAGGACCTTTGTTAATAACACATTGGGGTATGAGCGGACCCGCTATTTTAAAATTATCCGCTTGGGGAGCAAGAATTTTAGAGCAGTACAATTATCAGTTTAAAATACAGGTAAATTGGGCCCCGGAATATCATCATGATGGGTTATTGGAATTATTTCTTAAGGTAAAGCAGGTAGAAAAGAAGACCGTTCTAAGAACCAAGGTATTGGATTTACCTAAGCGCCTGTGGGTTAATTTAGTGAAAGCCTCTAATATAGATGATACCTTAACATGGCCCGAAGTTTCAAAACAACAGTTGTCAAATTTGGCGGCACAATTAACAGCGGGTATATTTCAAGTAAATGGAAAAAGCACTTTTAAAGAAGAATTTGTAACGGCAGGTGGTGTAGATTTAAAGGAAATCAACTTTAAGACTTACGAAAGTAAAATACTAACTAATCTTTATTTTGCTGGTGAAATTATAAATGTGGACGCTATTACTGGCGGATTCAATTTTCAGAATGCGTGGACCGGAGGTTATATTGCGGCCCAAGGTGTAGTTAACGATCTAAATACAAATTTTGAATAATATGAACACCTATATTGTATTTTTAAGAGGCATTAATGTAAGTGGCAAGCATAAGATTCAAATGGAGGAGCTAAAAGAATTGCTCTCCAAGCAAAAATTGGAAGATGTTAAAACGTACATACAAAGTGGTAACGTGGTATTTAAAAGTGGATTGGAAAATTCTAAAGAATTAGAAAATCTGATTTCTAAGGCAATTCTCAGCCATTTTAATTTTAAAGTTCCTGTCATAGTGATGACCATTTCTAAATTAAAAGAAATATTAGATCGGAATCCGTTTAAAACAGATGATGAGAATTTGCAAAAACAAAATTACTTTGTTCTGCTGAATGAGATACCAAACGTAGAAGCTGTAGATAAGTTAAGCAAAGAGACATTTAAAACTGAGGATTTTTTAGTTGCCAATGACTGTATGTATCTAAAATGTACAGCGGGTTATGGTAAAGCAAAATTGAATAATAATTATGTTGAGCGTAAGTTGAAAGTTGAGGCAACCACTAGAAATTACAGGACAATGAGTAAGCTGTTAGAACTGTCCAATTAGTTCAATTCCCATATTTTAAAATTTAGGGCCGTAGCAAAGCATACCCATAAGAAATATGGAGTCAATAGATATGCTGCAAATTTACTGACTACCTTAAACCATTTTATAGTAAGTGCCAGAACAATTAATAGCGCTACAATGATCAATAGGGCCAATAAGGGCTGTTTAAGTCCAAAAAAAACAATGCTCCATAAACCGTTTAAGAGTAATTGAAATCCAAAATGATAAAGTCCGGTCTTAACCCATTTATGGTGAAAACCTTTTGCCCAGACCCAACCAGCAGAAATACCCATCATAATGTAGAGTACACTCCAAACGGGGGCAAAAATCCAATTAGGTGGATTAAAACTTGGCTTGTTCAGTGTTAAATACCAGCTATTTACAGAGCTCTGCGTAACTACACTACTCAAGAAACCTATAGTAGAGCATATTACTATGCCGATAAATATGTAGGTAAGCTTTCTTTTCAATTGGCTAGTGTTTAGCTCTAAAATAAGGATTTATTTTAATTGATAGCCCTAAAAACTATATTTGCACAAATTGAAAATTCAATGTCAGAAAAAGATTTTATTCCATCATCATATATTACATTGAAAGAAGAAGGTATTGTTGGGTATACATCACCTAGCAATATTGCATTGGTTAAATACTGGGGAAAAAGGGAGAATCAAATACCTGCCAATCCGTCTATAAGTTTTACGCTGGCCGCTTGTATGACCAAAACCAGTGTAGAATACAAGAAAAAAATAAGAAAGGATGACGAATTCTCTTTGGATCTATTTTTTGAAGATCAGCCAAAAGAAGAGTTTAAACCAAAGATTAAAACATTCTTAAAAAGGATAGAAAAATATCTTCCTTTCTTAAAAGAATATCATTTGGTCATAAAAACATCAAATACATTTCCGCACAGTAGTGGTATTGCTTCATCTGCCAGTGGAATGTCTGCTTTAGCTTTGTGTTTTATGGAAATGGAAAGGACTTTTTCAGCACCAATTACTGATGATTTTTTCAACAATAAGGTATCCTTTATATCGCGCTTAGGGTCTGGTAGTGCATGCCGAAGTATTGAAGGTCCTTTGGTGCAGTGGGGAGAAACCTCTTCGGTTGAAGGTAGTTCAAATTTGTTTGGGGTTAAATATCCCTACAAAGTACATGATATTTTCAATAATTTTCATGATACCATTTTGTTGGTAGACAAAGGGGAGAAACAAGTAAGTAGTACAGTTGGTCATGAGCTTATGCATGGTCATCCGTTTGCATCGCAAAGATTTGAACAAGCTCATGAGAATTTAGATAAGCTGCGTACAATATTGGCAGAGGGTAACTTAAATGATTTTATAGGTATAGTAGAAAGTGAGGCACTTACTTTACATGCTATGATGATGACTAGTAATCCTTATTTTATTTTAATGAAACCCAATACACTTTCTATTATAAATGAAATTTGGAAGTTTAGACAAACATCCAATACCCATGTTTGTTTTACATTAGATGCAGGGGCAAATGTCCATGTGCTATACCCTGAAAATGAAAAAGATATCGTTTTTCCGTTTATTAAAGAGAAGTTAATTTCTTTTTGTCAAAATGGGCAGTATATTTGTGATCGAATTGGTCTGGGTGCTAAGAAGTTGTAAATGATTTGCACACTATTTGTGTGCAACCTACGTTTGTAAAAAGAACGGTTTTACTATTTTGTTTAACCTTTTTGGGTAAAACGTTCAACTTTATGTGTTTCTTTGACTATATTTATATAAGTTCAATGCTTGCTTAGTTATTAAAAATGAAAGGACCTTTATTTTATTCAAAAATTCTTCTCTTCGGGGAGTATGGCATTATTAAAGATTCCAAAGGCTTATCCATACCTTATATTTTTTATAAAGGGGCCTTAAAATCTGACGCAAGTGTTTCTAAAGAAGCAACAAAATCTAACAAGAGTTTAGAGGCTTTTGCCCTGTATTTGGAAAAGTTGACCATAGATGAGCCTAAATTGGTATCATTTGATTTGGATACTTTAAAGTCGGATGTTGCAGCGGGTATGTATTTTGATAGTTCAATACCACAGGGGTATGGCGTAGGTAGTAGTGGTGCTTTGGTTGCAGCAATCTATGATAAGTATGCTCAACATAAAATTACCGTTCTTGAAAATTTAACCAGAGAGAAATTGTTGAAACTAAAAACGATATTCGGTAAAATGGAGTCGTTTTTCCATGGTAAGTCCTCTGGCCTTGATCCTTTGAACAGTTATTTAAGTTTGCCCATTCTCATTAACTCTAAGGATAATATTGAATCAACAAGTATTCCATCACAGAATGCAGAAGGTAAAGGAGCTGTATTTTTATTGGATAGCGGTATTATTGGTGAGACCGCTCCTATGGTTCAGATTTTCATGGAGCAAATGAAGAATGATGGATTTAGAAGTATGTTGAAAAACCAATTTATAAAACATACGGATGCTTGTGTAGAAGACTTTGTAAATGGTAACATAAAATCCCTGTTCGGTAATTTAAAACAGCTATCGCACGTAGTATTGGATAACTTTAAGCCAATGATACCGGCAAAATTCCATGATTTATGGAAAAAGGGTATAGACACCAATGACTATTACCTAAAATTGTGTGGTTCAGGTGGTGGTGGCTACATATTAGGGTTTACAGAGGATTTGGAAAAAGCTAAAACTGCGTTAAAAGATTATAAACTGGAAGTAGTTTATAATTTTTAGGTAATTTCCATAATGCTTAATAGAAAAAATAAGCTCTTACTGTTAAAGGTATTGAGTCTGTTTTCAGTAGTTAGGGGGTATAATATCTTAGTTATAGCTCTAGCGCAATATTTGGCATCCATTTATATACTTGCTCCTGAACTTCCGGTACGTAGAGTAGTATTGGATATTAATCTCTTTGTTATCGTATTGGCATCTGCTTTGGTTATTGCGGGTGGTTATATCATTAATAACTTTTATGATGCTGAAAAAGACCTCATAAATAAACCAAGAAAAAGTATGCTGGATCGTTTGGTAAGCCAACGGTTTAAGCTAACTACTTATTTTGTGTTGAATTTTATAGCGGTAATTGCGGCCAGTTATGTTTCATTTAAAGCTGTATTCTTTTTTTCCTCTTATATTTTTGGTATCTGGATCTACTCCCATAAGCTAAAAAGAATTCCGTTTTTAGGTAATTTTATTTCCGCCACATTAGCTATTACTCCTTTCTTTGTGGTGTTTATTTATTATAAGAACATACAGACGGTAATATTTGTGCATGCCGTATTTCTCTTTTTACTTATTCTTGCTCGAGAGATAATTAAGGATTTGGAAAATATCTCTGGTGACTTAGCACAGAATTATAGGACCATTCCTATTATTTATGGCGCAAGAACATCTAAACTATTGATCTCATTTTTAATTCTTTTGACTTTAGTACCGTCGTTATTATTGATTTTTAGATTTGATGTAGGCCACATGAATATCTATTTTATATTATGTGTTCTTCTATTACTGTTGTTTATAGTCTTATTGTTTAGGGCCAAGGCACGTAAAGATTATGTTTGGTTGCATAATATTCTCAAATTGATCATAGTAATGGGGGTGTTCAGTATTCTTCTTATTGACATAGACTTAGTTTTAAATAGAATATTGTAGTTGTTGGTAATATGTTGCATATAACTATTTGAACCGCAATGCAATTTGCTACCTTTGTGCAAAATTGGTACAATTATGAGCAGGGATGATTCTAGTAGAGGTAAGAAACCGTCAGGTAGGCAAGGTGGTAATTTTAAAAAAAAGAGCTACGCCCGTGGTAATTCGCCCATTAAAAAAAATGTAACTCCAAGTAAGCCGCAAGATCCTAATTCAATTCGATTGAATAAATACGTGGCCAATTCTGGTGTATGTTCTAGGAGAGATGCCGATATATACATTGCCGCCGGTAGTGTAACAGTAAATGGTAAGCCTGTAACCGAAATGGGTTACAAGGTAAAGTTAAGCGATGAAGTAAAATTCGATGGTCAATTATTGAATCCGGTCAAAAGAGAATACGTACTACTTAACAAGCCAAAAGACTTTGTTACCACCATTCGCGATGAAAGAGGTAAAAGACACGTTTCTGGATTAATATCAAGTGCTTCTAAGTCAAAATTACTTCCTGTAGATAAATTGGAAAAAGAACATACAGGTTTACTTTTGTTTACCAATGATGGTAATATGACCAAGACGTTAAAAAGCCCTATCAACGGTCTACGTAAAATATATCATTTAGTACTTGAGCAAGAATTACGAAGTGCCGATTTAAAGAAAATTCAAGAAGGGGTCGTTGTAGATGAAAAAGTAGTTCGTGTACAGGATATAAGTTTCATTGCAGATGCTCCCAAAAGGGAAGTTGGTATTGAAATTTATAGTTCTAGAAATAAAATTGTAGAGCGTTTGTTTGAAACCTTAGGATATAAAATCCAAAAATTGGATAGGGTAGTTTATGGTGGTCTTACCAAAAAAGATTTACCAAGAGGGCACTGGAGATATTTGACAGAACAAGAAATCATTAATTTCAAAATGATCAAATAGTACATGCTCCTTGTCTTAATAAAGGCTATAGGATATGAAATTATTTCAGTGTACCAATTGTAAGAGTACGGTTGTTTTTGAAAACAATACATGTTTAAACTGCGGTTTTAAACTGGGTTATTCATCATATTACAATAAAATTGTTTCTTTAGATCCAAGCGCTGCTAAATGGCAGGTTAAAGAACTGGATGGAAAGACCTATGAATATTGTGAGAACTATAAGCACACGGTCTGTAACTGGTTGGTTGACGTTTCTAGAGGTCGCAAATTCTGTCTTGCCTGTACCCTGAACAGAACAATTCCGCATCTTTTAGATGATGATAATCTTAAAAAATGGAAATATATAGAGGTTGCCAAGCACAGATTGGTATATCAATTATTGCGTTTTAGACTACCGGTAGTTAGCAAAACAATAGATGATGATAAAGGTTTTTGCTTTGATTTTTTGGAGAAAGATGAGCTTCCAGAAGAATCAAAAGGATTAAAAACGGGTCATGCAGATGGTGTAATTACCCTTATGATAGCGGAAGCGGATCCTGTTTTTCGCGAGCAGGTAAAACAGCAAATGGCAGAGCGGTATAGAACTTTGCTCGGTCATTTTAGACATGAGGTGGGACATTATTATTGGGATTTGCTAATTCGTGATAATCCGGAGGTATTAGCGGATTTTAGGAGCATTTTTGGTGATGAATCTCAATCGTATGCAGATGCATTGACCACCCATTATAATAATGGTCCAAAGGCAAATTGGCAACAAAGTTTTATAAGTAAATATGCATCATCCCACCCTTGGGAAGATTGGGCAGAAACGTGGTCCCATTACTTACACTTGACTGATGTATTGGAAACCGCCTATAATTTCGGTCTCAAATCAAATCCTAAAATAATTGCTAAGAAAAGCCTGAAAATGAATGCGGCTTTTGATCCATATACCGTTACTGATTTTAGTAGAATAATGGAAACAGGTATTCCCCTTTTATTTACACTTAATAGTATGAACCGTTCTTTGGGAGAAGATGATCCCTATCCGTTTATAATCTCAAAACCTGTTGAGAAAAAATTAGAGTTTATTCATAAATTGTTAAAAGGTATTTAATCTCTACTAAACCCTTGACCAAAACGATAGGTAGCAATAATACCATGGGTGTTCCCTAATGTAGAATTGTTAGTGGCTACATTGTAACTGTAAATTGCCCTTATATTTTTAAACAAGTATACACCAGCCAATAAATTTATTGATGAGTTGGACCTATAGCCTGTACCTAATTCAAAACGATTTTTAAAGCTTACGGCTATATTCATATCTATTTGAAAGGGCGCGCCATTTTCATATTTCAGCAATAAGTTGGGCTTTATCATTAGTTCTTCAAATTTATTGGAGAAAAAACGATAGCCTAAATATCCGTAATAGGGAACATTTATTTCTACGTTATCATCTGAAACGAGCATGTCGCCAATTACGTTAGGTGTTGAAAACCCTACATAAACGTCTGCCAGGTTCAATAAAAATCCAAGACCAATTGTTGGTACTGTAGCATTAATGTTCATTGCGAAATTAGGATCGTCCATTATTCCTAATTCCAATAAGTTATCTTGATATTGTTGTACTCCAGGTGAAATGGAAAATGATAATGAATTAGGAGTATAGATTTGCCAGTAGGGTCTATTCTTTTTTGTGTCAAAGAAAATTTTATAGGAGTATGTGGCAAATGCACTAGTTGAGGTGGTTACACCAATTTCATCTCTTATTAATCCTGCTCCTAAACCTATTTTACCTCGATTTAAAGGGGTGTGAAAACTTAATGCAAAGCTTTTGGGACTACCCTCAATTTGGTTAAAGGTGCCCGTGTTGCTAATGCCTATTTCTGCGCTTGGTGCCAATCCGGCAAAAGCGGAATTGACTAAATACGGGTTGTAATTATATTCCGAAAAAGTAGGGGTTTGCTGTGCTGAGCTGTAGTTGATCAGGGCAAAGCTAATTAACGCCATTAAAGCGATGTTCTTATATAAATTCTGCATGTTTTTATCGCTTTAAAACAAGGAAGCCTTGTGTTTTTCTTAAAATGGTTTCACCATCAATTTCGATGTTAAAAAAGTAAGTACCAGTTGGCAATTGATCCGCACCTAATTTAGTGCTCATGTTAGCGATACCTGAAAATACGTTAGAGGCATTATCGTAATTTTTAATCTGAAACACCATGTCTCCCCATCGGTTATAGATGCTGACGACATTTTCTGGATAATACTCAATATGCTCTATATGCCAATACTCGTTTATTCCGTCACCATCGGGAGAAAAGCCATATTTAGTCTCATCTTCAGGTGTTAAAGTGGTAAAACTTTGTTGGTCGCAAGCCATAGCCTCCCCAACACTGTTGTAAGGGATAATGGTGACGTAAATTTCAGTATTGAACGGAAACTCTTCGCCATGGGTATATTGCGTAGCTAACCCCATATCTAAATTGTCAAGAATATCATTTGTATCCGGAGAGGTTCCAATAGATATCCGGTATCCATCTGTTTTATCGACATCTTCCCAAGTAATGGTGCTCTCTAGAGGAACATTGGTTTCGCCGTTTGCCGGACTCATTAGGGATGAGCAATTAGGAGCAATGATTTCTGTGGTGAAACTATCGTAGTTGCAACCAATGGCATCTCCAGAGGTGTTATAGGGGGTAATACTTACAAAAATCAAGGTTTCAGAAGGCAGGTCTTCATTTAATATGTAGCTGGTTAAAGATGCAACATCTTCATTGTTTACAATATCATTGCCGTTAGCGCTTGTACCTATGGAAATTCTATAACCATCTGCATCGTTAGAGGCATTCCATTCAATGTCAGCGGTTACAGCAACGTTATTTGTATTTTGTAAAGCACTGATCAAACTGGTACAAGAAGGTAATGGTCTAATGGTAAAGCTTTCTGCAGTACAACCTAAGGCATCACCTACTTCATTATAAGGTATAATGGTTACTGTAACGGTTTCTCCCTCGTTAAACTCATTAGGTAAAACGTATGAAGTATCTGTAATTTCTAAATTGGTTACGTTATTTTCTGTACTGTTATTTGAGGTTATGGTCAGTTTGTAACCATTGGCATTAGGTATGGTGTTCCATGAGATTTCATTAACTTCAGCCAACTCTGCTCCGTCTATTGGAGCTATTAAATTTGTACAATTTGGTATGGCCTTTATATTGAAACTTTCAGAGGAACATCCAATAGCTTCGCCGGCATTATTATAAGGTATTATAATTACCTCAACAGTTTCACCTTGTTCAAAATCGCTTGTAAAAGTATAGGTGTTACCAGTAGTAATATCTAGTTCGTTGATGTTATTCGCTGAACTTGTACTACCAGTTACCGAAAGCAGATAACCATCGGCTTCTGCAATTTCTGCCCATTCTAAATCGGTATTCACTGGCACATCTATATCGCCATTTGCTGGTAGAACTAGGGTAGTACATACAGGTAGGGCTTCTATGGTGAAGCTTTCTGTACTACAACCAATGGCGTTACCAGATTCGTTATATGGTGTTATGGTTACCGATACCGTTTCTCCCTGGTTAAAACTTTCTGAGAAGTCTAAAGTGGTGTTTGTGGTTTTTAAATCTGTCACATTATTAGTTGTACTTGAGCTTCCTGAAACGGTTACAAAGTATCCAATAGCATCTGTTACTGTATTCCAGGAGATTGAGGTGTTGGTCACAACTGCCATATCACCATTTGTTGGTTGTGTTAAGTTAGTACATGTAGGTACTGGTTTTATGGTAAATGTTTCTGTAGTACAGCCAGCTGCCTCACCAGAATTATTGTATGGTTTTATGGTTACGGTTACCGTTTCACCTTGTATAAAATCACTTGTAAAATCATAAGAAGTTGCGATAACATCAACCTCGTTTAGGTTGTTGTTAGTGCTTTCACTTGCGGTGACGGTTAATTTGTAGCCAGTAGCTCCGGTTACGGCATTCCAACTAATATCCGTATCGATATCGGCATCAAAAGTATTGTTCAATGGGGTAATTAGTGATGTACAGTTAGGTATTGGTGGTGGTACTATTGTAAACGATTCAGATGTACACCCTGAGGCTTCTCCGCTATCGTTGTAGGGTTTTATGGTAACAGTAACCGTTTCGCCTTGTATAAAATCATTGGAAAAATCAAAAGTTGTACCTGTTGTTATTTCAAAATCGGTCATATTGTTTGCGGTACTATTACTGGCAATTACGGTGACCCTATAACCATTTGAATTGGCAACAGCGTTCCATTCTATATTTGTGTCTACATCGATATTGGTAGCGCCATCTAAAGGAGCTATAAGGGTAGTGCATAAAGGTGGACCATCAGTAATAAAGGTTTCTTCCGTACAGCCAATAGCATCACCATTATCGTTGTAAGGGGTTACGGTTACGTAAATAGTAGTGCTTTCAGGCAAATTGGCAGTAAGATCGTAAGTAGTTACATTACCCACATCACCTGTAAAAATATCAGAACTTCCACTTGAAGTTCCAACCGATAATTTAAATCCTGTTGCTGAGGTTAATTCTGTCCAACTTAAATTAGTAGCTGGATCTACAGCGGATGCACCATTAATTGGAGCGGTTAATGTTGTACAAGATGGCGGACTGGTAGAATCTCCTGTAGTAAAGGTTTCTTCCATACAGCCTGTTGCATCACCTTCATCATTATATGGTATTATAGTTACGAAATGTAATCGTGCTTCTTGTAAATCAGCAGGAATATCATGGGTGGTTACATTGCCTACATCAATATTATTCACTATTTCAATACCCCCCGATGTGGTGCCAACAGTAACCAAATACCCTGTTGCGTTACTTATAGCTGTCCAGCTTAAATGGCTATCTATGGCAACATCTGTTGCTCCATTTAGTGGAGAAGTTAAATTGGTGCATGTTGGGGGTACCGGAATTATTTCGGTATGGAAACTTTCTTCGGTACAACTTGTAGCATCCCCTTCATCATTATAAGGAATTATAGTTACAAAAATATCACTATCCTCTGGTAAATCTGTTGTAAGGTCATATGTGGTAATATTTCCAACATCTTCAGCATTAAGAATATCGCTTGCGCCAGTAGAGGTGCCAACAGTAATTTTATAACCATCTGCGTTGGAAATTGGATTCCAACTTAGGTCTGTGGTTACGGCAACATCAGTTGCTCCATCTAAAGGCTCAATTAAAGTGGTACAATCTGGTATGGTTGCCGGATCATTTGATATGGTAAAACTTTCTTCGGTACAAGGACCAACAGCATCCCCTTCATCGTTAAAAGGAATTAAAGTTACATAAACCGTATCGCCTGTATTAAAATCTGAAGCAAATTCATATGATGTTTCATTGGTTATAGTTTCATTATTAACAATGTCATTGCCACCAGATGTTGTACCGACAGTTAATCTATATCCTTGTGCATATAGGGTATGTTCCCAAGTAATATTGGTATTTACCGGTACATCTGTATCGCCGTTTAATGGTGCGGTAAGTAGGGTACAGTCTGGAATAGGACAATCACGAACATCTTGATCAAATGTCCACCCAAAATTATCTATCATAGATTGTCTTTCTTCTTGGGCATCGCAATACGGTAAATCTTCTGCGCCAAGGGTAATTCCACTATTTAAAGTTTGTTCCGACCATGCAATTAAGGTGTTGTCGTAGTTTTCTCTAACCAAAGCCGTATGGTCTAGCATATCATTCATATTAGTAACATTACTAACATCCCATTCAGCTAAACTTTGGTTAAAAGCAATGGCATTATCAAACATAGCACGCATAGAAACATTTCCAGGGTTCCATAAATCCATAGGTTGGTTGTATGTAGATGCATTTCTGAACATATAATCCATGTTTTCAACTCCAGAAATACGCCAGTTGTTTATGTTTTGGTTAAAGGCGGTGGCACCACTGAACATTTCTTCCATAGTAATAACACCACGAACATTCCAGTCACTTATATTTTCATTAAATGCTGTTGCGCCTTTAAACATGTCTTCCATAGTAGTTACAGAAGCTACATTCCAAGAATTCATGGTTTGGTTATAACTGGTAGCGTCATTAAACATAGCTTGCATAGTAGTTACAAAAGAAACATCCCAAGGATCTATATTCTGGTTAAAAGCAGTTGCTCCACTAAACATTTCTTGCATGGTTAGAGCTTCGCCAGTATTCCAATTGGATAAAGGCTCATTAAAAACTAGGGCGTTTTTGAACATGGCTTCAAAATTGGTTACTACCGCAGTATTCCAGTTATTCAAATTTTGATTGAATACTGCAGCATCCTCAAACATAGACTCCATTAGTGTTACCGAACTAACGTTCCATGTATTTATAGGTTGGTTGAAGATTACGGCATCTTCGAACATAGAAGTCATATTTGCTACTGCACTAACATCCCAGTTTTCTAACTGTTGGTTAAATACTGCTGCACCACGAAACATACTGGACATGTTTACCACAGAGTTTACATCCCAACTGTTTAGTGGTTGGTCAAAACTTGAAGCATAGCTAAACATGGAAGACATATTGGTTACATTGGTTACATTCCAACTATCTATATTTTGATTAAAATTATCAGCACTACTGAACATGGCAACCATAGTGTTTACCCTATTGACATCCCAACTGTTTAAAGGTTGATTAAAAGCATCAGCACCATTAAACATAGAAGCCATATTGGTTACCGATGAAACATCCCAGCTATTTAGTGGTTCATTAAAGCTAGTAGCATAGTTGAACATAGAAGCCATATTAGTAACGTTGGTAACTTCCCAACTATGAATATCTTGATTAAAAAGTTCAGCATAATGGAACATTTCTTCCATATCAATTACATTAGCTACATTCCAATTGTTTAAAGGTTGGTCAAACGCATCTGTATAACTAAACATTTGGGATGTTTCGGTTACATTGCTTAAGTCCCAATTATTTAAAGGTTGGTTAAAAACAGTTGCTTGTCTGAACATTCTTGACATATTAGTTACACTGCCTGTATTCCAATTATTTATGTTCTGATTAAATTCACTAGCTCCAGAAAACATAAAATTCATGTTGGTTACATTACTTACATCCCAACTGTCTAATGGCTGATTGTAAACTGAGGCTACACCAAACATACCGTACATAGAAGTTACATTACTAACATCCCAGTCATTAATATTACCGTTAAATTTTCTACAAACAATGAACATACTAGACATGTCCGTAACATTGGAAAGGTTTGGAATATCCGTTGCGTTGTATTCCATGTTCTCACAGCCGGCAAAACCGTTGTTCATGCTTTCCCAAACCTGAGTTCCCCATTGATCTATGGATAAAAGTTTGTATGCATCACCGCTGGATTGATTGTGTCTAGGACTAGGAAAATTTCCAATTATACTTACTGTATAAATTCCTGGAGTTAAATAGGTATGTGTAATACCTCCAGTTACATTATTGTCATATTGCCCATCTCCCCAATCAATATTATAATCGTAAGTTAAACCAGATTGGGTTTGAATCATAAGTTGGTTAATTGGTGTCGTGGTTGTGCCTTCTTGCAAGGTAGTATCATAGGTTAGTTTAAATGCGTCTGGGCTATTTACCCAACTTTCCACCACGGTAAAACTAATTTCTTGGCATCCTACAGCATCCCCTTCACCATTATAAGGTACTACGGTAACATAAACGATATCTCCTGGGTCAAATTCGTTAGTGAAACTAATTCCTACTGTATTGCCAATATCTAGATTATTTGCTGGTGAACCATTTATATTAACATAGTTTCTTAAGCCACCTCTTTCTAATTCTAAGTAAATACGGTAGCCAGTAGCGTTTGGTGCTGGATCCCAACGAATATCACTATTTGCTGGTGTTGCTGTATCACTGGCGTGTGGCATAGTTATATCTGTACAAAGTACATAAGAACAGTTTACTACATCTCCTGATATTGTCCAACCATCATCATCTATTAAACTTTGTCTTTGGTTAAGGGCATCGCAATATTGTAGGTTTGTAGCACCTAGATTTATTCCGGAGTTTACAGTTTGCCCAGACCAACCAATTAAAGTATTATCATAATTTTCCTGCGATAAGCCACTATTTGACAACATATTTGTCATATTAGCTACAGAAGAAATATCCCAAACATCCAAGTTTTGGTTGAAACTGGTGGCAGAAGTAAACATACCGGACATATTGGTAATATTAGATGTATTCCAGCCCGTTATATCTTGATTAAAAGAACTTGCACGGTTAAACATATTTTGGAAACTAGTAACATTGCTGACGTTCCATAAATTTAATGGTTGATTGAAATTTGAAGCCCTATCAAACATTGATGAAATATTATCTACATTACTTATATTCCAATTGTTTAGAGGCTGATTGAATAATTGTGCCTGTTGGAACATTGTAGACATGTTTGTAACGTTACTCACATTCCAACCACTAAGATCTTGATTGAAAACATCTGTTTGTGAAAACATACCTTGCATATTGGTAACATTGCTTACATCCCAACCGTTAATATCTTGATTAAAACCAGAGTTATCTCTAAACATATAACTCATATCGGAAACATTACTTACGTTCCAATTATCTAAAGGGTAGTTATAAACTTGGTCCCAGTAATAACCATCGAACATTCCAGACATATCCGTAGCATTAGTTACGACCCAACTATTTAAAGGTTGATTAAATGTTCTATTTCTCTGAAACATATCAGAAAAATTAACAACAGAAGATACGTCCCAACTTGCTAAGGGTTGGTTATATTGAGCATGTCTGAACATGCCAGACATAGTAGTAACATTACTAACATTCCAATTATCAATAGGCTGATTAAAACCTGACCCATCAAACATAGCGGTCATATCTGTGACAATGCTAACATCCCAGTTATTTAAAGGTGTATTAAAGGCATTAGTGTATGCAAATGTTTGAGACATGTCAGTAACATTGCTAACATTCCAATTGTTTATATTTTGATTAAAACGTGCAGCCCCGCGGAACATTCCTTTCATAATGGTTACAGCACTAGTATTCCAATTATCTAATGGTTCATTAAATTGATTTGCACCATAAAAGGTTTCAGACATATCTGTAACGTTACTTGTATCCCATAAATCTAAAGGTCTATTAAAGGTGTTACAATTTGCAAAAGTTCCAGATAGATCAGTAATCGTACTTATATCCCAATCATTTACAATTCCATTGAATGAAGTTCCTCCTCTAAACATATTTTTCAATGAAGTTACTTGGGTTAAATCTGGCGAATCAATTAAATCAAAATTTAAGTTTTCACAGCCATAAAAAGCATTTTCCATTGTCTGCCATTGTATGGTGCCCCAAGCCAATATTTCAATGATTTTTAATTTGTCACTGGCATTGTCATCATTAAAATAGATAGATGGAAAAGTGCCGCTTATTTCAATTGTATAGGTACTTGGGTTTGCATAGGTATGGGTGATATTTCCAGTTATTCCAGTATCTGAAGACCCATCTCCCCAATCTACATTGTAATTATAAGTAGTGAATGCCGGATTTGTTGGTATGGTAACTTCATTGTTGAGTGAAGATCCAGTTTCGGTATTATTGGTATTCCAGATAGAAGTAAATGATTGTGAAAATAAGTTGGCACTTAATAGAAAAAGACAAAGGGCAATACTCTTTTTAAGTAATGACATGCTGGTTAGTTTGATCAAATGTGTTTTTCAAATATGCTCATGTATGTCAAATGTTAAAATTATTTGTTGTGAATACTAGTTAAATAGTTGTGTAATGGAATTCCTAACGGAAATACATTTAAATCAGGTAGTTGGTGTCTAGGCGATATTGCTAAAGAGATAGTATTTTCTTGGATAGCATTATTACAAAAAAGGTATCTGTGTTACATTTAATCATAGCGTAAATTCACTATTGAATGTCTACTGAAACTAAAAGCAAAATATCTAATTTTAAGTTATCCCATCTCCCTAAGTTATTACTGAAAACGTATCATGCTTGGATGGAAAAGGAGCCATTTCAGATTAGTGCTATTATAGCATATTATGCAATATTGTCATTGCCAGGTCTGCTTATTTTAATATTGGAATTAGTTGGCGGTATTTGGGGTAAGGAAATAGTTCAGGGAGAATTGTTCGCTGAAATTTCTTCTGCCATGGGACCAGAAACCGCACAATCTATTCAAGAGATGATCAAGGATCAAGGTAGTCAGCAAACTTCGTTAATTGCTACCCTTTTAGGGATCGGTGTGTTAATTTATGGTGCTACTGGAGTATTTTATCAATTACAGAACGCATTGAATGAAATTTGGGAGGCAAAACCTAAATACACAAATGAGTTTATTTCTACATTGTTTATGCGTTTAAAAGGTTTTGGTTTTATAATTATTATTGGCTTTTTATTATTGGTTAGTTTTGTGTTGACTTCTCTATTATCGGCGTTTTCAACGCAGCTCTCCAGACTTTTGCCAGATGGTATGTTAGAACTTGGGTTCGTTTTAGATCTAATATTATCACTTGGTTTTATCTACTTATTATTTGGGGCTATGTTCAAGTATTTGCCCAGTACTCATGTTCGTTGGAAAGCGGTTAAAGTAGGTGCCGCACTTACTGCTGTATTGTTTTTACTTGGTAAATATGCTTTGGCATTCTATTTTGGAAAAGCGGAACCCGGCTCTACCTATGGGGCGGCCGGGAGTATAATTTTGGTCATGCTTTGGGTGTCCTACTCTAGTTTAATAGTCACTTTTGGAGCGCAGTTTACCAAGATTTATTCTGATAAGTATGTGAAAATCAGTTGAGTTTTTTCATTTTATCATGAATCTCTTTTAAGCATAAATTACCTAGACTTCCTTCATGTGTATGATGAATATCTCTTTTTGGAGTAAAAGTACCTGCATTGATCTCTATACCCATTTTCTTGTAGGCATCTCTAAACGGCATACCGCTTTGTACCAACTCATTTAATGTATCCACACTAAACAAATAATCATATTTTGGGTCGTCTAGAATACTATCGTTCACTCTGATTTCCTTTAGGCTAAAAGTTAAAATCTCTAAACAAGCCTTCATATCTTGAATTGCCGGAACAATAATTTCTTTCACCAATTGCAAATCTCTATGATAACCACTAGGTAGATTATTGATGACCAATGTCAATTGATTAGGAATAGACTGTAGTTTGTTGCATTTGCCACGTACCAACTCAAACACATCGGGATTTTTCTTGTGTGGCATAATACTGGAACCCGTGGTTAACTCATCTGGAAAAGAGATGAAATCGAAATTCTGACTCATATACAAGCAAATATCCATGGCCATTTTAGATAGGGTAGCTGCAATGTTGGCAATACCAAAAGCGGTAGCTTTTTCAGCTTTTCCTCTACTCATTTGTGCTGCAACCACATTATATTTCATGGTTTCAAAACCCATTTCTTTGGTGGTAAAACTACGGTCTATAGCAAATGAACTACCGTAACCGGCAGCACTACCTAACGGATTTTGATCTGCAACTTTGTAGGCCGCTTCAATAAAATAAAGGTCATCTATTAAGCTTTCTGCATAGGCGGAAAACCATAGCCCAAAAGAAGATGGCATGGCAATCTGTAAGTGTGTGTAACCTGGTAGCATAACATCTTTATGCTCTTGTGCTTTTAACAAAAGAAGGTTGAAAAGCGATTTTGTCATCGCCTTTATTTCTGTCAATTCATCTTTTAGGTATAAATGCATGGCTACAAGAACTTGGTCGTTTCTGGAACGTGCAGTATGTATTTTTTTACCGGTATCTCCTAGACTTAGTGTCAGCATGTATTCAATTTTAGAATGCATGTCTTCAAAAGAATTTTCTATAGAAAATGTGCCTTTTTCTATTCGCGCGGCAATATTATCAAGTTCTTTTACAAGTTCAGCGGTTTCCTTGGGGGAAATCAATCCTATTTTACCCAGCATTTTTGCATGTGCCTTAGAGGCAATAACGTCGTATTTTGCTAAGTGTAAATCCAATTCTCTATCGTTGCCAACTGTAAAGTGATCGATTTTTTTATCGGTGCTAAATCCTTTATCCCAGAGTTTCATATGTTGTCAGTTATCAATTATCAATTAAGCAATGAACAATGTTTATTGGTAATTGGTTATTTTTAATTGTTGATTGAAAGGAAGCCTTTTAATAATTTAATATATAAATCTATACCTTCTTCAATTTCATGTACATAAATAAATTCGTTGGCAGAGTGGGAGCGTGTGCTGTCCCCAGGTCCTAATTTTAACGATTGGCAACTTAACGCTGCTTGATCAGATAATGTAGGTGAGCCATAAGTTGTTCTGCCCAAGGCAATACCAGATTGCACCAACGGATGGTCTTTATCTATTTTCGATGAATTTAAACGTAAAGATCGCTCCTTTAATTCGCATGGCGCATCCTTCTTTAATAAATCTGCAATTTCTTTATTGCTATATGCATCGTTTACACGTACATCCACTACTAAATCTACCTGTGCCGGTACCACATTATGTTGTTTGCCAGCATTTATTTGGGTAACCGTCATTTTTACATCGCCCAAGGCTTCAGAAGATTTTTCGAAAGAATAATTCTTGAACCATTCTAGAACTTTAATGGTGTTGTATATGGAATTATCATTGTTTGGATGTGCGGCGTGCGATGGAGTACCTTTAACAACAGCATCAAAAACCACCAATCCTTTTTCAGCAATAGCAAGTTGCATCAAAGTAGGTTCACCAACAATGGCTACATCTATATGTGGAAGTTTTGGCAATAAACCGCGCAAGCTATTTTCACCGGCATTCTCCTCTTCTGCAGAGGCGACCATTAAAATATTGTGATTAAGGTCTTCTGCATTATAATAGTTTACAAAAGTAGCCAAAAGGGAAACCAACGGTCCGCCAGCATCATTACTACCAAGGCCAAACAACTTGCCATCTTCAATGTGGGGCAAAAAAGGATCTTTGGTGTATGCCGTATTTGGTTTTACCGTATCGTGGTGCGAATTCAGTAATAATGTAGGTTTTGAGTCGTCCCAATATTTATTTTTAGCAATAATATTGTTGAGGTCTCTTTCCGTAGGTATGTCATATTTTGCCAGCCAAGCCTGTATTGCATCGGCTGTTTTATCTTCTTCTTTAGAAAAAGATTCTATTGATATGAGTTGCTTCAGTAATGCAATTGCACTTTCTGTAAGTTCTGTTTGGTTCATCTTAAAGTTTTATTGTCGTGAACAGTTCTGTGTTTTTATCTAACATGGTAACATCGCCCAGGCATACTTTTACTACGTTGTGGTTTAGGGCATGAAAGCAATTATGAAGTTTTGGCAACATTCCGTCAGCAATGATACCATCGGATAAAAGTGATTTATAGGTATTGGTATTAATGTCTTTAACTACGCTGTTTTCATCGGCAATATCCATTAAAACCCCCTTTTTCTCAAAACAATAATACAACGTAGTTTCAAAGGTAGGTGCCATGCCTATTGCAATTTCAGAGGCAATCGTATCTGCATTGGTATTCAATAACTGTCCGGCACCATCGTGCGATAAGGCACAGAAAATGGGTGTTAAATCCGCCGCTAAAAGCTTGGATAATAATGCAGCGTTTACACCATCAATATCGCCTACAAATCCGTAATCAATTTCTTTAACAGGACGTTTATGAGCCTGTATGCTATCACCGTCAGCACCGCTTAATCCAATTGCGTTGGTGTTTTTAGCTTGTAGTTGTGCAACTATTTTCTTGTTTGCCAAGCCGCCATACACCATGGTTATAATATCAACGGTTTCGCCATCGGTAATACGCCTGCCATCTATCATTTTAGACTCAATGCCAAGTTTGGTTGCTAATTGAGTGGCTAATTTTCCACCGCCATGGACTAAAATTTTTAAGCCTTCAAGTTTAGAAAAGGCAGTGAGAAAAACGTCTAGGGCGTTTTCGTCTTCTATTACATTACCACCAATTTTTACAACACTTAATTTATTTTTCATAATCTGCAAATTTGAACATGAGTACCATGGCGATTATTAGAATAATATTACTGACCGGACCCATATAGGCTTTCCAATGAGCGGTGCTATGGTCAATATCTACCATATTCATTACAAAAAGGATGAGGGCGAATAGCGCAATACCAATATAGATCCACTTATTAATTTTCATTGCTCTCCAGTATTTTCTTTAACACCAATTGTGCTGCGTAGGTTCTGTTATTTGCCTGTTCTATAACCAAAGACTGGTCACTATCCAAAACTTCATCGGCAACAACAACATTTCTACGAACAGGAAGACAGTGCATAAATTTTGCCTTGCCTAATTTTTTAAGTGTCATTTGCCAGTTTGGGTCCTGCGATTTTATTTGACCATAATCGGTATAGCTACTCCAGTTCTTTACATAAACAAAATCGGCATTTTCTAAAGCCTTCTCTTGGTCGTGCTCAATAGTACAATCTTTTGTGATGTTAGGGTCCAGTTCATAACCTTCAGGATGCGTAATCACAAAATCGGCATGTTGCTTTTGCATCATTTGTACAAATGAATTGGCAACGGCATGTGGTAGAGCCCTTGGGTGTGGCGCCCAAGAAAGAACAACCTTAGGGTTATTTTTAAAATTGTGTTCCTCTAAAGTAATGGCATCGGTTAATGCTTGTAATGGGTGCCCCACAGAGCTTTCCATATTTACGATAGGTACCGTAGCATATGTTTTAAAACCGTTGAGTACCTCTTCGGCTTCATCTAGTTCCTTATCTACTAAACCGGCAAAGGCACGGATGGCAATGATATCGCAATACTGCGAAATTACTTGGGCGGCCTCTTTAATATGTTCAGAAGTTCCTTGGTCCATAATGGTACCATCGGCATATTCCAAAGCCCAACCTTCGCTACCAAAATTCATTACAATAACTTCCATACCCAAATTTATTGCTGCTTTTTGGGTACTTAAACGTGTACGAAGCGAGTTGTTAAAGAATAACAACCCAATAGTTTTGTCTTTACCTAATTCCTTAAATTTTTTAGGTTGCTTTTTTAGTGTTATGGCTTCTTTTACCCAGTTGGATAAAACGTCTATATCGTTTATTGAAAGGTAATTCATGATGATGTTATTTTTGTAAATGTGCTTTTATTTTCAATGGCATCAATAATAAAGTTATCGTTCAGGCCATTGGTGATCCAGGTTTCAATACCTGCTTTTTGTGCAATGGTGGCTGCATCAATTTTTGACTGCATACCACCGGTACCGTGGGTAGATTTGGATTCCCCTATTTCTTTGAGCAATTTGGTCAGGTCTGAAACGGCTTCTATTGTTTTTGGTGTGGAAGTCGTTAAAGAGGATTTTGTATAAATACCATCTGTATTTGTAGCAATGATAAGAATGTCAGCAGATAAAAGCGATGCAGTTAAACCGGCCAATTTATCGTTATCACCAAATTTGATCTCATCAGTAGCAACGGTATCATTTTCATTAATGATAGGAATGAAGTTGTTGGCAACAAGAACATTAATGGTGTTTTTAATATTCGCTCTAGTTTGCTCATTTTCAAAATCGGAATAGGATAGCAAACATTGTGATGTAAAGAGCCCAAGCTCCCTAAAGTTTTCTTGAAAAATGCGCATTAGGTGAGGCTGACCAATAGATGCCAATGCCTGCTTTACATTAATTTCTTCTCCATTATGTTCCAACTTAACAAACTGCCTTGCAGCGGCAATGGCACCGGAACTCACAATAATAAATTCGAACTTATCTTTTAGAGCGGCAATTTGCCGACCAATATCCTCAATTTTTCCTCGGGAAATATGATCAGTGTCTTTGGTTAAGGTATTGGAACCTAATTTCAATAAAATTCTCTTTTTCAACATTTTAATATCGTTTATGTTAGGTGGAAATCTTATTTTCCTAACTCCTAACTACCTTACCTGTCCATTTCCTTTTACGTACCACTTATTGGTTACTAAATGCTGTAATCCTATAGGGCCGCGTTGATGTAATTTATCTGTACTAATGGCTAGTTCTCCTCCAAGACCAAATTGTCCGCCATCCGTAAAGCGGGTAGATGCATTATGGTATACCGCAGCGGTATCCACAGATTGCATGAAAACATCTGCTTCCTCTTCATTTTTAGTAATGATAGAAGCGGAGTGGCCGCCTCCATAGGTATTGATGAGCTGTACGGCTTCATCTACATCTGGCACTTGCCCTAGTACAATTTTATAATCCAAAAACTCTTCAAACCAAACAGATTCATTTTCCATTTGAGAGGTGCCATCTAATCCGGCTAATTTGGCATCGGTCAAAATTTCAACATTGTGTTTTTTAAGGGTCTTGATCAAATGACTTAAAAATTCTGCCTTGCGTGGTAAATCTCTTGAAATGATGACTTTGTCAACGGCATTGCAAGCGGAAATTTTTGTGGTCTTTGCATTGACGATAACATCCAGTGCCATTTGCAAATCTGCCTCGTGCGAAACATATACAAAGTTATTTCCTCTACCGCTTACTATTACCGGGCACTGTGCATGTTGCTTAACAAAAGCGATCAGCTTTTCGCCACCTCTAGGCACAATTAAGTCTAGTTTTTGTGTTGGTTTTTCTAAAAACTGCTGAGTTTCTGTTCTGGAATAATTTAGGTAGGTTACCCAGTCCGTAGCACAATCGCAAGACTCCAAAGCTTTGTGCCATAGGTTTACTAAAACCAAATTGGAGTTCAAAGACTCTTTGCCCCCCTTTAGCAATATTTTGTTGCCTGATTTAAATGCGATGCCCGCAGCTTCAATGGTAACATCTGGCCTAGATTCATAAATAATCATGATTGTACCGAAAGGTGCAGTTTTATTACTGATCTCTAAACCATTTTCATGGGTAAATTGAAAACGTTCTACATGCAAAGGGTCTGGCAAGGCAGCTAATTTTTTTAAGGAAGAAATCATTTCTGCTACCTTGGTCTTGTTTACCTTTAAGCGATCAACCATTGCAATATCGCCTGATTCAAAAGAATTTAAATCTTTTTCATTGGCAGATATTAGAATTGATTCTTCTTGCTGCACCAATTCGGCCATACGCTTAAGTACGGCATTCCTTTTAGATATGCTTAGGGTTGTCTTCATGATAGGGCTTTTTTAAGAGCTGTAAAAAACACGTCTAAATCTTGTTTTGTAATATTCAGTGCAGGTAAAATTCTTAGCACTGTTTTATCTTTTGCGCCACCTGTAAATAGAAAATGTTCGTGAATTAATTTTTTACGCAGATCGGCAACCTGAAAATCAAATTCAAGCCCTAACATTAAGCCTTTTCCTTTTACCCGTTTTACTTGCGGAATTTCTTTTGCCTTTTCGTTGAAATATTCGCCTAATGCTTTAGCATTTTGAATTAGATTTTCTTTTTCAATTACTTCTAAAACCGCCATGGTGGCTGCGCAAGCCAAATGATTGCCACCAAAAGTGGTGCCCAACATTCCGTATTTTGCCTTTATACTTTCGTGAATAAGAATACCACCTACAGGAAAACCGTTGCCCATTCCCTTAGCAATACTAATGATGTCCGGTTGAATATTATGATGTTGAAATGCAAAGAATTTTCCGCTTCTGCCAAATCCGCATTGTACTTCATCTGCTATTAATAATGCATCATTCTCTTTACATAACAAAGCAACGTTCTGTAAGAATTCGGTCGTAGGTTCATCTAAACCACCAACGCCTTGAATAGATTCAATGATAACGGCACAAACATTCTTTGATATTTCCCTTTCAAAACCCTTACTGTCGTTTAGGTCAAGAAAAACAACTTCATGTTGCAGGTTAATTTCAGCATTGATAGATGGATTGTCCGTTGTTGCTACCGCAGCAGAAGTACGTCCATGAAAACCGTTGTTAAAAGCAATTACCTTTGATTTTCCGGTTACAAAAGAAGCCATTTTCAATGCGTTTTCATTTGCCTCTGCGCCAGAGTTGCACATGAATAGATTGTAATCTTCACAATTGGATGCTTCACCCAAATTGTTGGCCAATTCTACCTGTAAAGGGTTTTGTACCGCATTGCTATAAAACCCAATATTATCCAATTGGTCTTTTAAACGCTTTACATAATGTGGGTGCGTATGGCCAATGGAAATAACGGCATGCCCGCCGTAGAAATCCAAATAATCCTGTCCTTGGTCATCAGTTACTACAATGCCTTTTGCGGAAACCGGGGTTACATTATATAAAGGGTAAACGTCAAATAATTTCATAGTTGAAAAGTTTCAAGTTCAAAATAATGAACGGGTTGGGTAGCGTGTTTACTTGTTTTTGAATTCGGTGATCTTGTCGTACGAGGAAATAATTCCGCGTATCAATGATGAGCTTAAACCCTGGTGTTCCATTTCATTTAAACCGGTTATGGTACAACCCATAGGCGTGGTAACACGGTCAATTTCTTCTTCAGGATGATTACCGGATTCTATTAAAAGGCTTGCGGCACCGTTACAAGTATGCATAGCAAGTTCTTGAGCCTCTTTGGCATCAAAACCAAGCTGTATGGCGCCTTGGGTGGTGGCACGTATTAAGCGCATCCAAAAAGCTACACCACTTGCACAGATTACGGTTGCAGCCTGCATTTGACCTTCGGGGATTTCCATAGAATGTCCCATTCTATTAAAAATGGCTTTTGCCAATTCAACCCTTTTTTTACCTTTTTCGTTGCTACAGATACAGGTCATGGATTTACCCACGGAAATAGCCGTATTGGGCATACTTCTTATGATAAAGTTGTCTTTACCAATTACCGCTTCTATTTTTTCAATACTAAATCCGGTAATAGTTGAGATGATTACATGTTTATCCGTCAATAGATCTTTTATACTTTCTAAAATGGCGGCAAAATGAATAGGCTGTACGGCAAAAATTAAAATATCTGAATTTTCAACGGCTATTCTATTGTCATTTGTAACGGTAACCTTATCATATTTCTCAAATTCTGCTATAGCTGTGGTATCTCTTTTGGTAAGGTACATACTGGTAGCACCATTACTGTTCAATATGCCTTTAGCAATAGAAAGTCCTAAATTACCTGTACCTATAATGGCTGTTTTCATGTTTGGTGTAGTATTAAGTAAAAGGTGCTAAGTAAAAAGTATGAAGTAAACCGTAAATTTCATATCACTACTTAAAATTAGTCCCCATTAATTTTATTTCAATCTTATGTTATTTCAATAGTCCAACAAATCATTTAGAAGACCCCGGCTTTTAAATTAAGTCCTAGGTTTTCTTCCAAACCGAAAATTAAGTTCATGTTCTGCACCGCTTGCCCAGATGCACCTTTTAATAAGTTGTCTATGGCAGAGGTGATCAACAGCACATCTTCATGTTTATGTAAGTGGATGTGACATTGATTTGTATTTACCACTTGTTTTAAATTGATGGGCTCATCTGATATTTGGGTGAACACCGCATCATTATAAAATTCCTGAAAGATTTTTTTAGCATCCTCTAAACTACCCTCAAATTTGGTATAGGAAGTTGCCAAAATACCACGGGTAAAATTCCCTCTATTGGGCATAAAATACAGATTGCCAGTATCTTTTTGAAATGAATGTAAGCTCTCGTTGATTTCCCCTAAATGCTGATGCGTAAAAGGTTTGTACCAGCTAACGTTATTATTTCTCCATGAAAAGTGAGAAGTTGCAGACGGACTAACACCCGCACCGGTACTACCGGTTACAGCATTTATATGTACTTCATTGTCCAACAACCCCGCTTTTGCCAAGGGTAGCAATGCTAATTGGATAGCAGTTGCAAAACAACCTGGATTAGCTATATATTTTGCATTTTCAATTTCAGTTTTGAATAATTCCGGTAAACCATAAACAAACTCCTTACCATTGAAATTGGCATCGGTGTGCAATCTAAAATCATTGCTTAAATCTATAATAACGGTATCTTTTGAAAAATGATGCTCGTTTAAAAATGCGGTAGAATTACCATGGCCTAAACATAGAAAAACAACGTTTACATCTAGATTTACATTATCCGTAAACGCTATATCAGTAACCCCCAATAGATCTGGATGAGCCGTTGTCACCTTTTTTCCAGCTCTAGTAGTACTGAATACAAAATCGATTTCAGTAGCTGGGTGATGTAATAAGATGCGAATTAGCTCACCTCCCGTATAACCAGAACCACCAATAATACCTGCTTTAATCATAATTTTCTTTTGTGTAATTAGTGCGAAGTATTAAGTACTTAAACAACACTTTTAATTCTTTACTTAATACTTAGTACTCATTACTTAATACTATTTTTCCTAACTCCTAACTATTTATCCCCATTTACATGGTTGTAGATTTTTCCGGAATTTGAAAGAATCTTAATAAATCCTTTAGCGTCATCTGCTGTCCATCCTTTATTGACCTCGCCATATTTACCAAAAGCATCGGTCATTAAATCATGTTTAGATGAAATACCGTGTAACCTGAACTGAAATGGATATAAGCCTACAAATACATCTCCGGAAACCGTTTTTTGAGTATCTGTCAAGAAGGTTTCTATGTTACGCATTACGGCATCTAAGTAATTGCCTTCATGCAATAACATACCATAGAAATTGCCTTGTTGTTCCTTTTGATATTGTTGCCACTTTGTAAGTGTATGTTTCTCTAATAAGTGGTGTGCTTTTATGATAATTAAAGAAGCAGGAGCCTCAAACCCAACTCTGCCTTTGGTACCTATAATAGTATCGCCAACGTGAATATCCCTTCCAATGGCATATTTAGATGCCAAATCCTCTAGTTTTTCAATATTTGCAACTGGGTTGTCTTTTGCACCATCAATAGCAACCAATTCGCCATTTTCAAAAGTAAGTTTTACCTCTGTAGGGTTCTTTTCCTGTAATTGGCTTGGGTAGGCGCTATCTGGTAAGGGCTTTTCTGAAGTTAATGTCTCTTCGCCACCAACAGAAGTACCCCAAAGTCCTCTATTAATAGAGTATTTTGCTTTTTCCCAAGGATAATCTACACCGTTTTCTTTTAAGTATGCGATCTCTTCTTCCCTAGCTAATTTGTTATCTCTAATAGGCGTGATGATTTCAATTTCTGGGGCAATGATCTGGAAAATCATATCAAAACGTACTTGGTCGTTACCCGCGCCTGTGCTACCGTGGGCAATATAACCAGCGCCTATTTTTTTAGCGTAGTTTACAATTTCTATTGCCTGTACAATTCTTTCTGCACTTACGGAAAGTGGGTAGGTATTGTTTTTAAGTACATTACCAAAAATAAGATACTTTACTACTTTATCATAAAAGGTCTGTACGGCATCTATAGAGGTATAAGATGAAGCGCCCAGTTCAATAGCTTTCTTCTCAATTTCCTTTATTTCCGCAACAGAGAAACCTCCTGTGTTCACGCTTACTGCATGAACTTCAAATCCTTTGTCTTTTGATAAATGCTTGGCGCAATAAGAAGTATCCAATCCGCCGCTGTATGCTAGTACTAATTTTTTCATTGTAATATGTTCAATTCCAGTGATACCGGGTAATTATTATTTTGGTTTGATAGGGTTAGAAAAGAGAGGTTAGAAAAAGAAAATAGAAATTAGAGAAGAGATGTTAGAAAGAAGGTTGAAACCTTTAGCATTCAGCTCATATTTTTTAATTTTCTATACTCTATACTCTATACTCTATACTCTATACTCTATACTCTATACTCTATACTCTATACTCTATTATTTACTTTTCTCTTCTTTTCTTCTCAGAAACAAACTCTCTTTTATACTTTTTAATCTTGTAAATGCCTTACCGTTCATTTCTTTAGTGTTCTCAGTTTTTTTCTTTGTGGTAGGGTCATATAACATACCGGTACAGAGACACATTTTTTGTTCAGTTCTCGTAAGGATGTCAAAATTTTTACAAGTTTGGCAACCTTTCCAAAACTCAGGGTCATCTGTAAGTTCGGAAAATGTAACAGGTTTATAGCCTAGTTCGTAGTTGATTTTCATCACTGCTAAACCTGTGGTGATTCCAAATATTTTGGCATCGGGAAATTTCTCCCTGCTTAATTCAAAGATTTTGGCTTTAATGCTTTTAGCTAGACCTTGCCCTCTATAATCTGGGTGTACTATGAGTCCGGAATTTGCTACAAATTTCTCGTGTCCCCATACTTCTATATAGCAGAAACCCGCAAATTTATCTCCGTCCAATGCAAGTATGGCATTACCGTTAGAAAGTTTTCTTTGAATATACTCTGGGGTACGTTTTGCTATGCCGGTACCGCGTACTTTGGCAGATTCAGCTATGGTATCGCAGATATCCTGAGCGTATTTAAAATGTGATTCGTTAGCAACAATTAAGTTCATTGCCAGTTAGATTTAAAAGTGTAAAAAATAAATTTGATTTGTTGTGCGGAAATGGACTCACCTAATTCCATAAATATATCTTACCCTTACGGGCGACGACGGCGAGATGTGAACGGGCGCGCTAGAGCCACTGGGCTCACGGTGCTATATAAAAAGTAGTTTATTTCGTTCATTACGGGGTAAATGTACAAATTATATTTATTTGACATCCCGCATGACATAATTTTTACAAAAAGTTTACTTTTTGTTACGATGTGCAACAATTTCATAAGTCAAATAGGCAAATACTGAAATATATTCAATGCCTAAAAGCCAAAGGCTTTCTTTGAAATCTGCTTGGGAATATGCATAATAACTAAGTACTACGGCGGCAGACCAAATAATGGCATATCTATATGAAGTGAAAATAGATAGTAGCACTAAAAATATAATATACCAAGGGTGTATTGTGGTAGATATGAAATAATAAATGGTCAAAACCCACATCATTGACCAAAGTACCCTGTTTAAGTCGTATTTCTTGGGGAAAAATGTAAATAACCCTACAGTAATAACAGTTATTAGTGGGGTAATTTTACCGTATTCTTTAATGAACTCCCAAGGTTTTGCGTCAAAATGAACGGCTGTTTTTTTGGCAAGGTTATAGAGGCTCGAGTTAAATTCAAAATTAGAGAACCAAAGTTTAATGGTTCTACTATAGTTGTCTATAAATTCTGGCGTGTTAAAAGGCAGAAAAAGAGCTATGGACGTAATGCCGATAATGCTATAGAAAACAATACTTTTTTTCCAACCCAAATATTTTAGAAAAATAGGAAGGAATAAAAGAGGTACTAATTTTATGGAGATGGAGCAGGCAATAACCATTGCGGCGGTTTTCCATTTATCTATGGACAATAAAAACATCGATAGAATAAAGAAAAACAACATGACCCCTTCAAAATGAAGATTTCCGGTGAGTTCAACTATTACAAGCGGATTAATGAAATACCAGAATATTAGATGCGGAGATCGATTAAGGTTTTTTAATAACCTTCTGCCAAAATAGAAAATACCTATATCAGCCAGAATTATAATTGAACGCATAGCGAATAAAGATCCAAAAAGACTCTTGCCGCCAAGAATAGTGGCCAAGGCAAAAATAAGTTGATTTAAAGGGGGGTAATTACTGTAGTGCCTTGCGCTTAAACTACCCATACCGTCGTACAGCTCTTTGGCATTCGGTATTATTGATACCATGTTTTGCATTAACTCATCTGGAGTGTGTAGATAGGGGTTATAGCCATTGGCTACTAAATGTCCGTCCCAAACGAATCTATAAAAATCTTGTGAAAGATTAGGTTCTGCAAATAAAAATACCAGTCTAAATATGACGCCTATACCCAGTAAAAACCTAAAGTTGTGTTTTTCAAATTGTATCAGCTTAAAACAGAAAAAGAATAGGGCAACAAATAGGGTAATCAGTTTTATGAAATCTGTTCTAGGTAAATGATAGGCAAACGTATAGTAGAATACAAAACTTAATACCGCTAAGGTGAGGGAAACTTTATGGAGTTTCAAAAAGTTTTTAAAGCTAGTTGGCATTAGGGGTTTTCAATTTAGTAACAGGTCAATTTAATGGTTTTTTATTTATTTTTAATTTAATGGACCATCAATTTTCCTAAAAGCTCTTTCATCATTTTAGCTGCCAAATATGCGGTCATATCATTAAAATCTCGATCAGGATTGTATTCCACAATATCTGCACCCACAATTTGGGCGTCTATACCCTGAATTAAATATATAACTTGACGAGAAGAGAGTCCGCCCGGTTCATGATGGGAAACCCCTGGTGCAAAGGCAGGGTCAAAACCATCCATATCTAAAGAAATGTACAAGGGATTTTTAAAATTGGGTATGGCGTTCAAATCTAGGTTACGCATTTCATGAATGTCAACATCGAACTTTTTTGCTTGTGAAGCTTGATGTGGATTTAAGGTACGAATGCCTACTTGAACAAGTTTTACGGCATAGCCGTTTTCCATAATTCTGGCAAAAGGACAAGCGTGAGAGTAAGGATCGCCTTCATAGTCATGGTATAGATCCGCATGGGCATCAATATGTAGAATGTCAAGTTTTGGATAATGGTTATGAAACGCCTTAATAATCGGGAAAGTTATGGAGTGGTCGCCACCCAAGGTCAGTAACTTTTCACCGTTTTCAATATTCTTTTGGGTAATAGTGGCGATATCAAAATAGTCTTCAATATTGAAATCACCATTATCCGTTATTAGGTCATTTTCTATTGTTGTTCCAAGCTCCGTACATAAGTTCATAGAATCACTGTACAGTGCTTTTCTGATTAGGGCAGGTGCTTTTGCAGGACCTCTTTGAAAAGATGATTTTGCATCCCAATTAATGCCTTGAATATTAATTTTATTCATAATACTTTAAGTTGATGGGTTCATACATAGTATTTGGATTTTCAGATTTCTCTGGTATTTGCTGTATAGCATCCCAATGTTCGCATATTTTTCCATTTGTATCAAACCTGAAAAAATCCATTGTAACATATTGGTCATTTCCTGGCCATACTTGGTGCGTGTGTATTGCAACCAAATCTCCTTCTGCAATGCAACGTACAAATTCAATAGATTTTTCAGGGTATTCTTTTTGCATGCGTTCAAAATAATCTATAAAACCTTGCGTACCATTGGCAACTGCGGGATTATGCTGAAGGTATTCTTTGCCAACATACATTTCTATGGCCAGTTTTGGGTTTCCTAAATATGCCGTTCTGTAAAAAGCGATGGCGTTCCTTTTGTTTGTTTCTAAATTCATCATGATATCTTGTAGTGGTTTAATGAAAATATATTTTTCTGAATTCCATTGGGGTCATCCCTGTATTTGATTTAAAGAATTTTGAAAAATAGGCATAGTCAGAATACCCCAAGGTGTCTGCAACATTGGCTAGGTTGTCATTAGAATGAACGATCAAACGTTTAGCTTCTAACATGATACGCTCAGAGATCAAGGTAGTTGTAGTTTTACTGATGGTCTTTTGAACCACTCTGTTTAAGTGTTTGGTTGTAATACTTAGTTTTTCAGCATAGAATTTAGGTAATTTTTCGGTGTAAAAGTGTGCGTTAATTAATTTTTCCAGTCGCTCAAGTATATTCGCATAGCTGTTAGATCCTAATTTTTCTATAATAGTGTCGGCAGTATATGCACGCGTTAGTTCTATGTATATATAATGTATAAGACTAATGATTTTAGCTTCTCTTAGTAAATTTTCTTCTCTGTACTCTGTAAAAAGTTCTTGAAAAACAGTGGTTAGGTGTTTCAGTTTCTCTTTAGATAATTGAAGCAAAGGCGGGTTTTGGTTGGAATAGTAAAAAGGAAAAGAATTTAGGGAATGATCCAAAAATTTAAGTTCATAGAATTCTTGAGAGTGAAAGAAAATATAACCTTCTGGTTGCGATTCAAATTTCCAAAAATGAGTTTGCCCAGGTTTTAAGAAGAAGACCTTTCCGGGTTCTATTGGGTAGGTGTCAAAATCTATTTCATGTGTGCCGGTGCCTTTGGTAAAAATAACGCACAAGTAAAAATTATGGGTATGAGGTTTATTTATAAGATTCTTATTGATTTGAATATGGTCTGCAAAAGAGTTTACATAAAGACTGTGTAACGGCTTGTTTTTTAAAAACTGACTAATATGTAAAACGGGAATTTTCATATAAAATGTCTTAAAAATACAAATATATGCGCTTATGATACGATCGAAACATTTATTTTATGTCTTAATTTTGCAGTATAAAAATGGGGGTCATGAGTAAAGTGTTGAATGTTGTAAAATGCAAATGTCCTAATTGTAATGAGGGTAAGGTCTTTAGTGGGCAAGGAAATGTTTTTTTGTTTAAAATGCCGACAATGAATGAAAGGTGTTCTGAATGCAATTTTAAATTTGAAAAAGAAACGGGCTTCTTTTTTGGAGCTATGTTCGTTAGTTATGCCTTGGCTGTGGCACAAATGATAATAAGCCTTGTGTTGTTTTGGTATTTTGTAGATCTGTCTCCGTTGCGGGTATTTGCTATTATTGCTTTGGTAACTATATTGATGAGCACTTTTAATTTTAGGCTATCAAGATCTATTTGGATCCATTTATTCTACAAACTTTAAAATATTGATTTAAGTAGGGTTTGTCATTTCTTTGGCAAGTTTAACTACTCTTTCTGTTATTCTATTAGGATCATTTTTTCTCCAGTTCATAAATAAGCTAATAGTTTCATCTAGCTCTATAAACCTAACTCCAATTGCATTTGAGAATTTATAGGATAACGGTAGTATAGATATGCCTAGGCCTTGTGCTACAAGATTAATGATCATACCTCCAAAATCAGATTCAATAACAGTTTTTGGCTCAAAACCGTTTTTTTGAAAAAGACTTCTTAATAGTGAAGGAAAGTAAGTGTTTCTATGCAAGCCAGAAATAATGAATTTTTCATCTTGCAACACCTTTAAATCCTTTAAGGTTGTATTGGTCAACCAATGTTTCTCAGAAACCACAAGGCAGATAGGTTCAGTATGTAATTTATACGACATTATATGAGTGTTATTTATAGCATCTCTATTAAAAGCAATATCGGTATCATAATTAAGTAGCAATTTTTCATGGTTTTCATCTATAGGCTCAGTTAATTCTAGTTTTAAATCTGGTATGCTAGCGTTGATTTTACTTAAGAAAAGCGGTAGATAACTAAAGGCAATTGAACCTGGGTAAGAAAGGGAAATATGGCCAGAAGTGCCTTGGTCTATCTTCTTTGCCTGTTTTTGAAAATGATCAAGGTCATTGATGGTAGTAGCCCATTTGTCCTTTAGGAAAATACCCGCATCGGTGAGTTTTACATTGCGTTTATTTCGTTTAAATAGTTGATAACCAATTTCTTCTTCCAATGATTGAATTTGTCTACTTAAGGTAGATTGAGATATGAACAATTTTTCTGCAGCTTTCCAAAAATGAAGTTCCGTGGCAAGGCTTAAAAAATATTTTATTTGCTGTGTAGTCATAATTAATGCAATTTATGCATTAAAAAGCTACAAATATGTATTTTTCATAAACCTTTAGAGTCATTTCTTTGCCTTGTGGATTTTTAAAATTATAGAGCTATGGGTATAGAAAACTTTGTAACCTTTATGGTATCGGCATTATTGTTTATAATGACACCTGGTTTAGACACTTTTTTTGTGCTGAACAAGTCTTTGGGACGAGGAAGAAAATCTGGAATACAAGCGGCATTAGGAGTAAATGTGGGTATATTAACGCATACTTTGTGTGCGGCAATGGGAGTCTCCGTATTATTGGCCAAATCAGCTTTTGCCTTTGCCGCAGTTAAATATTTAGGTGCTGCATACCTTATTTATTTAGGGGTGGCAACTTATAGAAAAAGAACCGATTTTGATGGTTTAGAGCAATTGTCAACTAATGGTCAAAAGGTGAAAAGTGATTTTTGGTCAGGATTTTTGACTAATTCATTAAATCCTAAAGTTGCATTATTCTTTGTTGCTTTTTTTCCGCAGTTTATATCCGCCAACCAAATACATAACCCAATGCCGTATGTAATGTTAGGTGTAACTTATGCGTTTATAGGGGTGGTTTGGTATATTATTTTAACCTTGTTCGCAAGTGTTTTTTCTAACCAGATCAAAGAAAACCCTAGTTCAAGTAAACTGTTAAATAAAATAGGAGGCTTGGCATTTATTTCAATGGGTATTAAAATAGCCTTCTTTAAATAAACGATTATAAGTATTAAATAATCACCACTGATAGTTTGGGGTAACTACCTGCTGAAAGCCATGAATAGGGGAATTTGTACGCAAACTAATTTTATGTTCTCAGGTTAGGTGGTGATTTTTAAATTTTTATACCTTATTTTGAAGTCGAAATTTTGCACTGTTGCTTATGAATACTGATAAAAAGGGTATTAAACCAAATAAGATTCCTTGGCCAACCAAAAAGGCTATGCAACAAGTGTATGAAATGAATCTGTGGGGTAGTGGTACTGAAGATTTTTATTCGGGTGAAGGTTCTCATAAGCCGGAAATTGTAAAACCTTATATAGAGACATTAACTACTTTTTTAACTTCATTTGAAAACCCTATTTCCGTGTGTGATTTAGGATGTGGAGATTTTAATATAGGTAAAGAACTGGTAAGTTATACCAAGAATTATGTTGCCGTTGATATAGTACCGGAATTAATTACGTACAACAAGAAAAAGTTTAAATCAAAGAACGTAGAGTTTCAATGTTTGGATATTGCAGTAGATGACCTTCCTGTTGCAGATTGTGCTATCTTAAGACAAGTACTACAACATTTATCTAATGCCGAAGTTCTTCAGATTACTCGTAAGTTAATGCAGTACACCTATGTTATTGTTACGGAGCACTTGCCAAACAAAAAGTTTGTTGCCAACATAGACATTATTTCGGGTCAAGGTACAAGGCTTAAAATGAAAAGCGGTATAAAGTTACAAAAGTCACCTTTTAACTTAAAAACAGTGAAGTCAAAAGAGCTGTTAAGGGTTGTTGATCAACACGGTGTCATTGTAACCACAGCTTATAAGTTGAGTTAATGTATTTTTATCACGCTATGCTCCATGGTCTTTATTCGGTTTTAATGGTAAAGGTAGCTGTTAGTCCAACGCAGAAATTTCTGGGTAATTTATGTACTCCAAATATTGCTCTTGAGTGTTGGCCTTTTTCATTTAAAACCTTTACGAACAAATTAGATGCTCCATTGACAACATTTGGCGATTCGTCCCAGTTTTCTGCTGACTGAAAGTAGGCATCAAAATGATTTAAACCTATAATTTTATGAAAACCAATTTTACTTTCTACTTGAGCCAATACATTTAAGGCGCATAGTTCCATAGCTTTATACCCTTGTTCGGTTGAAATCTCATTCCCTAATCTACCTTGGTATAAGAACTTTTCATTTAAAATAGGAAATTGAATGGCAATGTAAGCTATGTTATCTCTAATATTTACAGAAACATAATTGCCACCTGGTGTTGATATTGTAGGAAGTTCAAGTCCTAAATTTTTGAGATTTTCTTTAGGATCCATGTTTTAAATTTTGATGCTATTCTCTATAGCAATCACAATATAAAGTGAAAATCTTTTTTACCCTCTATTGTATAAAAAATAAATGTGTAAATGGTCTTTCTGGCGTTCAGGTTATATTAGGATGTCTTGAAAAAAAAAGATAACCCAGTTGAGTTATCTTTTTAAAATATTGCAATTATAGTGCTTTTAAGCCCTTGAGGTCAAAGATTTAAAGAATACAAACCCAAACCCTAGAAATAACATAAAATGGAATGGAAACAGTCCAAAATCATTTAATGGTATGGCGCTGTACATGCCAAACATGAAGTAGAGCATTAATGCAAATTCCAATATCATATTGGGCGATAATTTTTTAGCTAGGTATTTGTTTCCCTTCCAACTTTGCTTTAATGAGCTAATGTTGAATTTTGGAGTACGTACAAATTCACTTCTTTTACCCATATGACCTTCAAGTACGGCAATGGTGTTATGTAAAGAGAACCCAAGCGCAACCGAGAAAAAAGTAAAGAAAATTCGTATATAATCTACAAAATTATCAAAGCCGCTACCTTGTATACTCTTGTAGGTAAACCAATAACAGACAAACAATATAATGGTGCTTATCGTGAACAAGCTTAACAAAGAGAATACCCAATCCAAATGACCATAGGTATTTTTAATATAAAGCGATGGTATGCTTAATATAGCTACCAAAAACACACATAAGAACATGGAACTGTTCAACAAGTGCATAACACCATGGAACTTGGTTTTAAATGGAATGTTCTTTGCGGTAATAACGCTCCAAACCGTTTTTCTAAAGTTCTCTGCCCCACCTTTGTTCCAACGAAATTGTTGTGAACGAGCGGCACTGATAACTACAGGTAGTTCTGCCGGGGTTTCTACATCTTCTAAATACTTAAATTTCCAGTTTTTTAACTGTGCGCGGTAGCTTAGGTCCAAATCTTCTGTGAGGGTATCTCCTTCCCAGTTACCGGCATCAAGAATACACTCTTTACGCCAAATACCTGCGGTACCGTTAAAGTTGATGAAGTGACCTTTACTGTTACGCCCTACCTGCTCTAATGTGAAATGGGCATCAAGAGCAAACGCCTGTATTTTAGTTAAAGTGGAATAGTCTCGGTTTAGATGGCCCCAACGGGTCTGCACTACACCTATTTCTTCATCTTTAAAATAGATAACGGTTTTTTTAAGCCAATCTGCAGCTGGTAAAAAGTCTGCATCAAAAATAGCGATGAATTCACCTTTAGCTATTTTTAATCCTTCTTTTAAGGCACCTGCCTTAAATCCAGATCGGTCTGTTCTTGTAATATGTTGTATGTCTAGACCGGTCTCCTGTAATTTAGCTATGCTTGCAGCGGTAGCTATTACGGTATCATCCGTAGAATCATCTAAAACCTGAATTTCCAATTTACTTTTTGGGTATTCAATTTTTGCGATGTTCTCTAAAAGCCTGTCCATTACATACTCTTCGTTAAAGACCGGAAGTTGTATGGTTACGAACGGAATTTCTTTTGGGTCTAACAGATTAAATTTTGGTGCCGTTTGGTGCTGTCTCTTTTGTGATAAATAATTGATCAACAGATTTAGCTGTGCCAAGCTGTAAAAGAAAATTAATAGTAAAGAAATACTATAAATTACGATGATGAAATATGCTAAAGCTAGTTCCATATTATTTAATACTGTATTTGAAGATCCACCCCAAAATTTTTATGCCAGCAAATATACTACCTTTTACGGTTCCTGATACTTTTGAGATACCAATTCTTCGTTTGTAACGTACTGGTACTTCGGTATATGTCATTTTTTTCTTAAGAACTTTTAGTTGCATTTCAACTGTCCACCCATAAGTTTTGTCTTCCATGTTCAATTCTTTGAGCTTTTCGTATTTAATTGCCCTAAATGGACCTAAATCCGTAAATTTTGCGCCAAAAAACAAACGCATTAAAAATGTGGCCAACCAGTTGCCAAAAACCTGTTGTGGGGTCATAGAACCCTCTTCTCTTAAACTTTTTTCTCTGGCACCTACTACAAAATCAATGTCATTTTCCAAAATTGGGGCAACTACCTTATCCAGCTCTTCCGGATAATCAGAATAGTCTCCATCAATAAATACGATAATATCTGGTTGTTCAGATTTTTTTGCCACATAATCTAACCCGTTCAGGCATGCATAGCCATAGCCTTTTTTGTTTTCTGTGAGTACCGTTGCACCCGCGGCTTTTGCATTTTTTACTGTGTCATCTGTAGAGTTATTGTTTACAACGATTATTTCAGATACCGTTTTGGGCAGTTCGTTGATGACATGTGCTATAGAATCTGCTTCGTTAAAAGCTGGTATAATTACCTTTATGTCTGTCATTATTTTAAATCAGATAAACTATTTTCATGTGTAAAGGCCCTAAAAGATGTCCATTCTTTAATTTTTTCTCCTTTACTATATTTTTCGGCAGATATGAGTTTTGCATCTTTATACTTTAAACAATACCCGTCCTTTATTCCATTTGTTAATTGACATTTATGGTTAATACGCCCTTGTGGGTCGTAAAAGAGCCACCAACCAATTTCACTATTATCTTTAAACCGTCCTTCTTTAGTTCTAACTCTGTGTTCATCAAAGAAAAACCAATATTTGTCTTTTTTACCGTAAGAATAAAATCCTTGTTGAGATTTGTTTCCGTTAGGGTGGTAAAAAGTCCAGTAATCTGTTCTTGTATTATACCGCATCCATCCTTCACTTTCTATGGTGCCGTCATCATAAAAGTTACGCTTATAATGCTTGTCTTCGGGCTTTATAAAAGCTAACAATCCTAAACAGATCAATATGGCGTATGTGGGTTTTAATAGCTTCATATTATTTCATTTAATTCACTGGTTTCATACGGTATGCAATTTTACTTGCTATTTGTCCCTTTGTATGGTATAGTGGTTTTTTCCCTTGTTTAGTGCAATATTTTTGCCGCCCCAAACCAGGTTTCCGATCATATTGCTTGGAATGGTTATTACAGCGGATAACGTTTCTTTATTTTTTTCTAGTTCAAATTCAATATTCCCTTTTGATGTGGGGAGTAAACCTTTAATTTCATTTAGCTCACCAAAAGCAGGAACGATCTCAACTTGTTCAAAATCATTTTTTACGGACCGGATGCCCGCCAAATAATTAAAATAAAAATAGGCTGGTGATGCACTCCACGGATGAACCTCTGAACGTGTTGGTTTTTCTGTACTTTCAAAACGTTCTAGTGTAGTGGTCATATGATCGTTGATCATTTGCTCCCAAGGTTTTTGTGCAAGGTCGAATAGCTCTGGTGCGCCTACTTTTTTTATCGCTTCAAAAAGATAAAAGCGATAGTAATAGGTAGCCTGTAATAAATCTTTTTCGGTTAAAATTTTCGACAATAAATCCTTTTGCTCTGACAATGGTATGGCATTGGTCAATATAGCCATGATATTGGTATGTTGGTCATAAATGGTCTTGTCAGGTCTTTCAGCAAAGAGCTTTCTTTTGGCATCGTAACAATGTTTGTTGACCGATGCTATAATTTCTTGCGCTCTATTTTTATAGCTGTTATAGGTATGATCATCTCCTATTTCTTTAAAAAGTAGTGCGGCGTTCTGTAGTGCATGAACATAATGTAGGCTTACAACGGCAGAATTAAGACCATCATTTTTTGTTGCCGTACCACTGCCATTATTGGGTCCTGTATACCAATCAACGAAATAGCGATAGGGTGTTTTATTTACCAAATTAAGCTCATTCATGTTCTTTTCAAAACCAGCTAAAGTATTGGTGATGCCGTCTTTGTAAGTATGTATAAATGCTTTGTCACCAGAGGTTTTATAATAATCGGCAATCATATCTACCCACACCAAAGAATAGGTAGGGTAAATAAATGTGGAGCGCAGAGGATAGGCGCCCAATATATTGCCATCAGAATCCCTGGAATGATCAAATTGGCGAATGGCATTTTTGGTATGTGCCGTATTACCGCTCAATGCCTGCCAAATTAAAGCCTGTATTTTGGTATCGCCAACATATTGCATGGTCTCATAATAGGCATCGCTCAAAAAATAATCTTGTGTGCAGATATCTATAGTGCGTTTGCAGATATCAAAAATATCATTGTACAAGGTATTGTCAGATCTAAACTTTGCGATGGATGGTATGGTTGTTCGTGATCTATGATTTACAAACTTTTCTAGAATAAGTTCTTGGTCTTTGGTAGCTATTTCAAATGCTATAAAACGAAAAGTGCGCATCCAATTAGGAATAAATTTTTGAGCCACATTACCGTTAGAAATAACTTCATCGTAATACCCTAAAAGCTGTTTGTTTTCAATATTGTTTCGATCACCTTTTTCATTGTTTTCACCAAAAAGATTCTCGGCATATTTAATAGTGATTTTGGCTGATTTTCCTTTGCTAAAAATCAGTTCAGGAAAACCGTTGGTAACATATTGTCGATCGATTAAAAAAGTAATATTCTTGTTTGGAGCAACTCTAAGTTCACCTGTTTTTGGGAAAGCGGTGTCAATAGGGTTACTTGACCTTACAATACTACCTACAGGTTCCTCATCCCACGAAAGCAAAGGCAAATTACGAGGTTCTAACAAATAGGCAATGGAACCGCCCATGCTACTTGCATTCTCAAAAAAATCAACCTTTTTCCACTTGGAATCATCATAATCCAACGTTTCCCAATTTGTTGGGTAGTGGTTCATATCAACAATATCGGTTGGGTTGTTTGCATAGAATCCGCCAACGATCGCCTTTTCTCCATTACCTCTCCAAACCACTTCATTGGCTTTATACGATTGGTCTATAGTGCTTAGCCAATTATCATTGTTTCCAGTGGTATTGATAATCGTTGCATTGTTGGTAACGCCATTTACCATAACACTAGTAAATATGGACTGCATGCCTAAGAATCTCCTTTTTCCAAAATTGATGACCTTAACGGCGATAACGTTTTTGCCCTTGTTTAGATAGTCTTTTAAGTTTAAGGTTTCAAATTTATAGTGCTGAATGTCGCTTAATTGAGGACCGTGGGTAATAAAATGCCCATTTACATATAGAAAGTAATGATTGTCTGCAGAAATATTAATGATGAAATCTTCTTTAGAATCGGTGATATTGAAAGTGTTTCTAAATAACACTGCAGTGTCCTCTCCTCCTTTAATATCTGGGTGGCTAACCCAGCTGGCGCTTATATTTTCCTTACCATAAATTACCTCAGGATAATTAATTTCTTTTTGCCCCTGCAAATGCAAAGAGAGGAGAATTATGATAAAAAGAAAGCGATTCATTTTTAATTTCTATGGTGGTTATTACGTTGTAAAGGTCATGAAAGATTAGCTAAAACCAATCTTTCATGTTCTTTTTCCTAGATGATAACTTTGGGCACTTTCTAAATGACCCTACTGAATACCACTAGTTTTTGTTTACAAGATCCATTAAATCAACATCATTGCCCAACAAAACTTCTTTAGAGTCTATACGTCCTTTTTCTGGTCCGTTCTCTAATTTTAATACACCTCTAGGGCAAACAGCGGAACAGATACCACAGCCAACACAACTAGATCGTACAATGTTTGCGCCTTTTTGAGCGTAAGCACGTACATCTATACCCATTTCACAGTAGGTAGAACAGTTACCGCAAGAGATACATTGACCACCATTGGTAGTAATTCTAAATTTAGAGAACATACGTTGCTGAAATCCTAATATTGCGGCCATTGGGCATCCAAATCTACACCATACACGGTTTCCTAAAATGGGGTAGAAACCTGTTCCTATTACCCCGGAGAAAATACTACCGATCAAAAAGCTATAGGTAGAACGTAGGGTTTCTGCTTTAAAAATGAATATGTTTCCAGAGCCACTAAAAAAGTGCATGCCTATTAATACCGCTATTATGGTAAAATATCCAATAGCGCCATATTTGGCATCTTTCTCAAGTTCGTCTCTTTTGTAAATCATTACCCACGCAAATACAGCGGTTAAAATAATGGCAACGCCAGAAATAAACATGGTTTTTGTTAGCCAGTATTTACTGGTGTCGTTACCTAAATAAGAGTAGATTACCGCAGTAGTCATTAAGGTTACGAATACTACTACACTGTGTACTACCCAGCGCTCAACTTTCCAGGCGAATTTAGATTTATCACTTAATTGACGAAAAGAATCTCCAGCAGTTTCGGCCAGGCCACCACAACCACAAACCCAAGAGCAGTACCAACGTTTACCATATTTATAGGTTAAGAAAGGAGATATAACAAATATGGATATGATCCCAAAGAATAACATAGTCATACCTACACTGCCAGAATCTATGAAACCGTTAATACGGTAACGCTCAAAATTATAATAATTTAAGGGCCACATATTCTTAAGGTCATAATAGGGTAAATCACCGTTTAACCTTGCCATAATTTCTGGGATAAAGAATGCAAATGCCGTTTGAAAGAACATAACACTTACCGTTCTTAACTGTTCGTATTTATTGTGACGGTATTTCCAAATAAATTTAGCTCCAAAAGCCAAAATAGCTACGGTATATAGCGTACCATAAACAAACCAATGGCTGGCTGGGTTGCCACTTAAAGCTTTGCTCAACGGGTCAAATAATGCAATTAAACCAGTGTTGTCACCATCTTTTACTAGTCCTAAATATTGCGGATAAAAGTAAAGAACAATGTAGAATCCTGTTAAGGCGATACCTGCCATCCAGGCTAATACACCTCTGCTGGACATTGATTTAAACCAAACCCCATCATTTTTTATCCCTTTATGTTTATGTGCATATGCAGCTTGTGAAAACCAAATAATTCCGGCAAAAATGGCAAGAATAGCTATTGAAAGCCATAGTGCACTATTGCCTAAATTTAAATTGAACAATTGTAAAATAAGAATGCCCATACCGGTCATACCTGTTATTACTGCCAATTTTTGGCCAGTGTTCAAAGCTTTTGGTGGTTCTCCCGCAAGTGACATACTTCTATTTAAATTACCCATGGTAGGTGTGTTTTTATTTTAATAATTGAGTTAGGCGATGCTGAAAATTCGTTTCCAACTTTTTTTCTTCGGATTAATGTTCTTGTTGTAATCGCTATTGTATTTGGCAACAATTGCGTCCTCATGTAGTTTGTAGAATTCCGGATCAAAATTGGCATCTTTTAAGTAAGTCATTACATGATCAATATCTTTGTTCTCCGTTAACCATTGGTCAAAGATCTCATGTCTCATGCGTATGCCAAAAGTGTTGATACCTAAAAATTGATTAGTGTCTTTGTCGAACGCTACGGTAATACATATTTTTTCTTCGGGGTGTCTCCAATGAAAATGCTGTTCAGTTTCTTTTTTGCCTCGTTCACTAAACACCCATCCGTAAGTTTGGTACTCCACATCTAAAAATTTAGCAGAGTTGAACCAGTGACCGGGATTATACTTTCTTGGGTTTCCACAAATAGTCTGTGCTAGGGTTTCGCCCATCATTCTACCAGTATACCATACGGCCTCTATAGGTCTTCTGCTACCTATGCCTTCATGTTGCTCTGCACAATCACCAATGGCGTACACGTCTTTTATGTTGGTTTCTAAAAATCTATTTACTTTAACACCTCTGCCTATTTCTATGCCAGAATCTTTTAGAAAATCTATATTAGGGGCAACACCGGCAGTTAGGCCAACAACGTTACATTCAATGGTTTCACCTTTATCTGTAACAACAGCTTTGGCATGACCGTTATCATCGGCAATAATTTTTTCAAGATTAGTGTCTAACTGTAAATCTATATGGTGCTCTATTATGTGTTCGTTGATCATTGCGGATTCTCCTGCGGGTAGCACACCGTTCCAAAAACTTTTTTCACGAACTAAAAAGGTGACCGGTATTTCTCTAGAACGTAACATTTCTGCCATTTCTATACCTATAAGTCCGCCACCAACAATTACCGCTCTATTGCACACCTTGTTGTTAGGAGCATTTTTTTCTAGCATTTCTAGATCTTGTTTGGAATACAGTCCTTGTACACCTTTTAAATCTTGACCGGGCCAGCCAAACTTGTTGGGTTTTGAGCCTGTTGCAATTACCAATTTGTCATAAGAAACGGTAGAACCTCCTTTTAAAAGTAATTTTTTAGAATCGGTGTCTACTTTTTCAACAAAACCGTTCATAAGATCAATTCTGTTCTTTTTCCAGAACCAGTTCTCATAAGGTTGGGTATGTTCAAATTTCATGTGGCCCATGTAAACATACATTAGGGCTGTTCGCGAAAAGAAATAATCGCTTTCTGCAGAAATAATAGTAATTCTTTTGTCCGATAGTTTACGAATATGTCTAGCTAAAGTGACCCCAGAAATGCCATTACCTATAATTACAATATGATCCATAAAATGATTTTGTTGGTGGTTGTGTCGGTATTAAAGGTAATAACTTAACAGCTACATTTTAATTTAGAAAGATTATAAACTTGTTATAACTCTGTGATACTTTTAATCGTAGTTTGCGTTTTAATGAAATTAAAACGTCTTTGTAACATCCAGAAAATCAGTGATTAATTGAGACGTAAGTATTGAAAAAATCGTTGAAAAATATTTTTTTGTTTGTATGGTTTTTAAAAAATGACCGACTTAAACAATCTCAAAAGCAATTCTAAATTAAGATTACCATGAAAAAAACTATTATACCTTTTTTGTTTATCCTTTTTGCTGTAAACAATATAACGGCACAAGATTTAACTACTTTTTTTAGCAAAAGCGATAGCTTTTTTAAAGCCAATGTAGTGAACGGCAAAGTGAAGTATGCCGCAATTAAAAATGACCCAAAAAGTTTAAATGCCGTTTTGGAAATAGCAAAGAGTATTTCGGTTTCTAAATCTGATGCTATACAATACCAAGCCTTTTGGATCAATGCTTATAATTTATTGGTCATAGACGGTATTGTAAACAATTACCCATTAAAATCACCATTGGATGTTCCTGGATTTTTTGATAAAACTAAACATGAGGTTGGCGGTAAATCCATAACCCTGAACGGTATAGAGAATAATTTGCTGAGAGCGGAATTTCCTTCTGAAGCAAGATTTCATTTTGTATTGGTATGTGCAGGTTTGGGTTGCCCTCCTATTATAAATACGGCATATAAACCGGCTACATTGAACAGTCAATTACAAAAACAAACGGTTTTGGCATTGAACAACCCCAATTTTATAAAAGTGAATAAGAATAAGGTACAAATTTCACAATTATTCGAGTGGTATAAGGGAGATTTTGAACAAAAAGGAAGCACCGTAGATTTTATTAATACCTACAGAAAAGAACAATTACCAGAAAGGGCAAAGGTATCTTACTATCCTTATGACTGGTCTTTGAACGAAACCAAATAATCAATTTAGAATTAAAAAAAAAACCAAAGATGAGAGTTTCAACAAAAACGATATTTTCAATAGTTTTCTTTTGCTCAATAATATCGGGCTTTGCCCAAGATAGTTTGCAGCAGAAAAGTAATATTCAACAGTATACACCTTCAAAATTGGTAGGTAAGGGTCAGTATGATGTAAAATGGTTCAACAATTTATACACACAGACCAAAAGTACTTTTACAGACGGTACTGAACCTAGACAAACCTTTTTTACCTCTACTTTAGAAGGATATACAGGTGTAGGAACCAATAAACGATGGAATATAGGAGCTATTTTAGAATTTAGATCTAACGTGATCGGTGATAGAAGTGCTACCGATGTTTTTAAATTTGATGGCGAAAATAACACGGCTAGATCTGGACTTACCTCTATTGCACCATCTGTAAAGTTTGTGCCAATAGCATCGGTAAGTAATTTTTCCATACAGAGTTCTTTCTTTATTCCGTTAGTGGATAATGAAACTGAAAACGGGGTTTTCCTAGATCAAAAAGGTTACATATGGCAGAATAGATTTTTCTATGACTATACTTTTCCGGGAGACAAATGGCAACTTTTTAGTGAAATAAACTCAGAGTTGAGTTTTGGTGATAAAGAAGAGAGCTTTGCCAATAATAGTTTAAACCTAACCCCAGGTTTGTTCTTGAGCTATTTTCCTTCGAGTAAATTCACAGTTTTAGCTTTGGCGCAACATTCTCAACGATTGGATTTAGGTAACAATTTTGCACAAGATTTCACTGCCATTGGTGGTGGTGCAAAGTATCAGTTAACAAGTGCCTTGAACCTAGAATTGCTGTATACTAATTTTGTACGCGGTAGTAATACCGGTTTAGGACAAACATTTAATCTAGGGTTAAGAGGTATTTTTTAATTTTTATTTGAGTGTTTCTTAAAAGAGTCTATTGTTGTAGGGCAATTAGACTCTTTTTTGGTTTAAATCATGTTGTTTTTAACTAAAATTGATTCCGTACTTAATTTGTTCTATATTGAGAGTCAAGATGAAATGTCCTTATGGTTAATGACTTAAATACCTCAAAATGTAAAGGTATGCTGTTGGTTGTTGTAGTATTGTTTTTAGTATGCTCATCTGCGTATGGGCAAACCAATGTGGTAAGTCAACTGCAGATTTCAGGAACAAAGCGGACTAAGATTTCTTTTATTGAAAAGCTGGTTACCTTAAAGAAAGGTATGGAGTTGGATTCTGTAGTAATGGATCAAGATATTCTCCGTTTAAAAAAGCTGCCCTCAATATCTCACGCATATTATAAGGTGAATTTATTACCTAGTGACCAGTGTACTGTGCAATATGTTGTAGAGGAAAATTTTACTTTAATACCATTTGCCAATCTGTTTAGTTCTTCCAATGATAATTTCGCATTTAGGGTAGGGCTGCAAGAATTTAATTCCTTTGGGCAAAATATTACTTTAGGAGCGTTTTATCAGTATGATAATTATAGTTCTTTTGGGGTAAGTGTAAGGGCACCTTACTTGGTTACCAGTAAGTTGGGTCTAGCATTGAACTATAATAATTTTACAACACTTGAGCCGGTGTTTTTTGAAAACGATACCGCAGATTATAGGTATAGCAATACAGGATTTGAGCTGTTGGCGTTGTATGAGTTCAATTTATTCAACAGAATGGAATTTGGTTTCAGTTTTTTTACTGAGGATTATGCGTATGTTGACGGTGCTACCAGTGCAGATGTTCCATTGAACTTAAATGTTGATAAGCATTTGTTCAAATTTATTTATGATTATAACGGGTTGGACTATTACTATCATTATTTAGACGGATTTAGAAGTCAACTAAATTTTCAGTACGTAGGTAGTACCGATGATAATTTACCTGAATTTTTAATTGGTTTTAACGATTTCACCTTTTTTAAAAGAATTGGAGATCGGGGAAATTGGGCCAATAGATTGCGTTTAGGTTTGGCAAGTAACGTGGACAGTCCGTTCGCTCCTTTTACCGTAGATAATAACTTAAATATAAGAGGTGTAGGCAACACTATAGATAGGGGTACCGCTATGATTGTGCTGAATACGGAATACAGACAAACCATCATCGAAAAAAATAAATTTGTGCTACAAGGAAATTTCTTTATTGATGGTGGTACATGGAGAAACCCGGCTGGTGGGTTTGATGACTTATGGAAAAGTGAAAACCTTAGAATTTACCCAGGTTTAGGGCTCAGGTTTATGCACAAGCGCATTTTCAATGCAATATTTAGAATAGATTACGGCTACGGAATCACAAAAGACGGAGACAATGGTATTGTCTTTGGTATTGGTCAATATTTTTAGCAATCTTTGTGTCTTTATGAGAGGTCTTCCGCAAATTATGGCATAGACCTTGCGTTTGGTACCAAGATGAATTACAATAATTTTACCATAGTAGTATGTATGTTTTTAAGTGTTTTTTGCTTTGGGCAAGATTCATTAAAAACTATTGTTGCAGAACCTGGTGACGGTATATTGTCACTGTTAAGAAAGCAAGGTGTTGACCCTTATGAAGTGTTTGATGAATTTGTGTTGTTGAACAATGATAATTTACGCGATAGTGTACATCTTATTGCGGGTAGAACATACATTATGCCAGCTGTAAAATTAGATACTGTGGCAATTGTAGATTCCTTGCAGATACAGTCTAAGGAAATTAAGGAATTGGAAAGTGTTTCTTACGATATATTTGGTGAGAAGCATAAAAATGTCATTGAGAAAAGTGAGCGATTAAAAGGTGCCATATATTATTTGGTGAGCGGTCATGGCGGTCCTGATCCCGGGGCAATGGGCATATATGCCGGTAAGGCCATTGCAGAAGATGAATATGCATATGACATAACCTTGCGTTTGGCAAAAGAATTGCTTTCCCATGGTGCAAAAGTCTATATTATTATACAAGATCCCAATGACGGTATTAGAGATGATTTTATATTAGAGATCGACCATGATGAGGTGGCTTATTTAGACAAAACAATACCTTTAAATCAAGTTGCGAGATTAAAGCAGCGTGTAGAAATTGTAAATGATTTATATAAATCTAATAAAGGCAACTATCAAAGATTGATAGTTACACATGTAGATAGTAGAAGTGAGGGGCAGAACATAGATGTGTTTTTTTATCACCATGAGCATAGTAAAAATGGTAAAAGGTTGGCGCAAAGTATTCATAAGACCTTTGAGGCCAAGTATAAGAAATACCAACCAAACCGAAGCTACTCTGGTACTTTTGAGGATAGAACCTCTCTTTATTTGGTGAAAAAGACTCACCCTGCTATGACCTTTATCGAAATTGGAAATATTAGAAATGCCAAAGATCAAGTAAGGATCGTAGATCCAGATAATAGGCAGGCATTGGCAAAATGGATCAGTGAAGGGGTGTTGCTGGACTATGAAGGGGAATAGAACTACTACTAACTGTCTAAATTGTTCTGCTATAAAAAAACCTTTACGGTTGTTATGTCCGTAAAGGTTAATATATAAGATTGCAATTAAATCAGTAGATATCTAGTTTAAATCTGCTACTAAAACATCCCAATTTTGAAATTCTCCTTCTGCCACTTCTTCTTGTTGACCGTATAGAATATATATTTTTCCATTGATTACGGTCATAGAATGAATGGTTTCATTTTCAGAACTTGTTAGGTTAGTGCTCAATTCAGTGAATTCATTGTTTAATGTATTGTACACCCCTAAATAAGGATCATTATCAACCTGAGTTAAAAATCCGTCAGGGTTACCATCTGCATCGGCATCATCTGTAAATGTTTTAATTTGTCCTCCCACAATTATTAAGTTTTCATGTTTACCGGTGAAGGTAAAATGGACAGATGATGGCATGGTTTCAGTGCTCAAATCCCCTGTTTCAAAATCATAGATATAAATAGTATTTTTTGCATTTTGACCAACGAACTCTTCTGTGCCGCCAAAAACATATAGTTTGTTTTGGACGGTTTCTGCGCGGGCGCCACTTCTAATTTCTGGCATGGTAGTTTCAAGAGAAAGTGATGAATTAAGATCATCCCATTTATAAATTTCATTACCAACATTTTGTGTGTCGCCAAGAGATCCGCCTACGATAAAAATTTCGTCGTTTATTACGGCAGACCCATGTCTAGATAATGCAATCTGACCTTCATAAGAAGCACTGGTAGGATTTGTCTGTAAGCCTATATCATATGTATTTATATATTGCCCGCCAACTACTTTTAGTTTATTGTCTATAATATGAAGTTGTTTTGAAACAAAATCTCCTTGAAAAAATAATTGATCAGTGAGGTTGCCGTTTTCAAGATCGAATCTTGAGACGCGTTCTGGATTCATGGATTCTGAACCTCTCATGCCATCTTCCCTGGTTACAATATAGATACTATTGCTGCTATTTGACCCTGTCATTCCTGGGGACATCCCGCTAACTGCATTTGATGGATAGGTGAAAGCAGGTGAAAAAGATAATGTTTCAGTAGGTACTTGTACATAGTCCTCCACTGATTTTGGGCTAAGTATAATATCAATAGTTGATGAACCTTCGCCTAAAACGGTTCCTGTAATTGTATTTTCGTCTACATAGGTAAATGTAAAACCGGGGCTTTCCAAGTTAGCGCTACTTTCACTAACAAAATCAAAGGATGTTTTAAAAGGAGATTCATAATAATCTACCAAGGTTTCCTCTATTGTTGTAGCCTCGGTTTCAATGAAATTTCCTGGTCTCCATTCTAACGTACCGTTAAAGTCTGTTTTAGAACCTGCAAATACTTCATTGATGAAAATAAGCTCGTCGTCAATAACATTAAAATTATTTGAAATATTAAAAGTCCCTGAATTATTGGTCAAAATAGCTTCAGTAATTTTCCATGTTTGTTGATTTCCATTTGTAAGGGAGTTTATGACAGTTTCCCTTTCTTCGGCTAAAACAACTGTAGAGTCTGTAACTTCCTCTTCTGGTTCCTCAATCTGTTCTTGTTCTTGTTGTTCATTTTCGGTTACCTCGGTTTCGTCTTTATCACAACTGATAATAAAAAGAGTTAATACAGTAAAGAAAAAGTGCTTTAATACGTTGGTTTTCATTTTGGTATAGTTTTAAATTAACATTTATAAATGTAAAATGGTAGATACTGGAGAACAATACCCGTTATTGGGTAATTTTAAAACTTAGACCTACTTATAGTAACTAATAGGTGTCGTAAATTTTTTTAAAATGTGAAGAAATAAAAAGGCGCCAATAATTTAAGCGGCTATATGTTTTAGGTAATATTGGTATAGGTCTTTTGGATTTGCGCCTAAACGATGTTTTAAGTGGATCATGCCAAAATGATACTGTAGCCTAATCATGCCACGTTCTTCGTACCTTCTGGCAGAAGTGGTTACAGCAGAAGAAATTATCTTAAATGGTTTTAGTTTATAGGCTCTCTGAATAAATTCATTGTCTTCATATACAATATAGCTTTCATTAAAACCATTTAGATGGTGAAAAAGTTTACGGGTAATGAAAAGTGATTGATCACCACCTCTACAAATGTGGTGGTTTATACGGGTGCACCAAGAAAAGAATTTTAAAAATCTACTGTTGCTGTTAAAGCGCATTTGAAAGCATCCTACTTCAAATCCTTTTTTGAATTCTTGAATGATCTCTTTGTCAAAACCCTCTGGGGGTAAAGTATCAACATGTAAAAAATAGAGAATTTCACCGTTGGCATTTGTAGCACCAAAGTTCATTTGTGCAGCACGCCCTTTTTTGCTTTTTAATACTGTGGCTCCGTATGCTTCAGCATTGGTAATTGTTTGGTCCGTGCTACCGCCATCAATGACTAATATTTCTTTAATGCACTTGGTTCGTGCATTGGCAGAAATGGAGAAAAGCACATCTTTAATGTACTTTTCTTCATTTAATACCGGTATAATAATACTAATGGTTGGCTGTGGGGTACTCATAAATCAATACTTGCTAACTTATGGTAGTCAAATACTGGAGTACCTTACAGTTGCTTGATCAATTCCTTGAATAATTTCACCATTTTTGGTTCTGTTTTTTCGGCAATGGAGATAATTTCACTTATATCAACAGGTTTTAGGTTATCTGGGTCGCACTCATCGGTCAAAACAGAAACGGCTACTATGGGTAATGATAAGTGATTGGCAACTATGACCTCTGGTACGGTACTCATACCTACTGCATCTGCACCTATTAATTTGATCATTCTGTATTCTGCCCTGGTTTCCAATTGAGGTCCTACAACAGATGCATATACACCGCTTTTCAATGAAATGTCATGCTCTTTTGCAATGGCGGTAAGTTTGTTGCGCATATCTACATCGTAAGGTTCGGACATATCTGCAAAACGTTCGCCAAATTCGCTTACACCTTTGAATGCTAATGGAGAGCCTCCTTGAAGGTTAATATGATCTTCTATCAACATCATATCTCCTTTCTTAAAATCTAGGTTTACCGCACCAGCGGCGTTAGAGATAAACAGTTTTGAAATACCTAACATATGCATTACGCGAATAGGGTAGGTAATGTCTAGAAAGTCATACCCCTCATAAAGGTGAAAACGACCTTGCATGACCACAACTTTTTTTCCGGATATGGTACCATAGACTAATTTTCCGGTATGAAATTCAACGGTGGCCAATGGGAAAAATGGAATGTGGTTATAATGGGCATCTATGGGATCTTCAATACTATCTACTAATTTTCCCAATCCTGTGCCCAGTACAATACCAATTTCTGGGTTGTCAAAACCTTTGTTCTTAAGGTAAGCTACAGACTCTAAAAGTTCTTCTTTCATCATTTTGTCATATGTTTTAAAAAAGGGGCAAAGGCTTCAATATCCTTTATATCCTCATAATAATCAACGTCGTTTTTTGTTTCTAAAAGGGCGGTTGTTTCATTTTTCAGGTCTGCTAAGGTGTCCTTTAAAACGGTTTCCGTTCCCCATGATTTATTTTTAAAAAGTTCGGGCATAAATTTTTTCATGCCCAATAAATAATATCCTCCATCTTCTGCAGGACCTATTACAAAATCGTTTTTCTCTAAAGCCTTAAATGCATCTTCTAAATCATCTTGAGAAAGGTCTAGCATATCACTGCCAATGATAATGATTTTTTGATATTCGTTATGAAAACCTTCTTGAAAGGCATTTGCCATACGAATGCCAAGGTCATCGCCTATTTGTATTTTTTTATCAAACTTAGAATTGTCCCAAACATCGTTATTCCAAATTTCTTCAGAGTAATACACCTGTTTTTCGGCATAAAGATTTTTGGTAATGGCTACCGTGTGCGCTAATAAGAATTTGTAAATATCAAATGCGGCTTGGTCACCTACAGTTGCAGCTAAACGCCTTTTGCCTTTACCAAGTTCTGGGTTTCTGGTGAAAATAAGCAAAAGGTTGTTTGAGTTTGCGAGAGTGAAATCTATAATTTTCTCGTCTTTTTCCGTTTTATTGTTTTGTAATATTCCCAATCTGATTCTTTAAATTTTCCTAACTCCTAACTCCTAACTCCTAACTCCTAACTCCTAACTCCTAACTAGTACACCTTAATTCCTTCTTGTAAAAGTTTGCCCCAATGCTTGCTAAAAGCATGAACACTATCGGTAGGTATTTCTTTGCTGTTAAAAACTTGTCCGCCTTTATTTTTCCAATCAAAAATTCCCCCATAAAGATTTAGAATTTTTGTATACCCTAATTCTTTTAATTTCTCTCCAATATCTTCTGAGCGTACACCAATAGAACAGTATACTATAATAGGTTGTGTTTTGTCAGGTAAAGATTCTAGAACTTTTTGCTCGTCAAATGTTTTGTATCCTACCCAAATGGCATTTTTTAGGTGACTTACCTCAAATTCCTCTTTTTCCCTTGTATCTAGGTATGCAATAGAATCGGTAATCGGTAGATTATCAAAATATACAAAGGGTATAGTGCCTTGGTTCCAAGAGTTCAAAGCCTTTGTAATTTTGTCTTGTGCTAAGCTTTTATTGGACAAAGGTAAGAGAACTACAAAACTGAATATTAATTTAAAAATTAGTATTTTCATCCTTACAAAGGTACTATAATAAGGTTTTAAGAAGTACCAATATAAGAGTGAATTTATGGTTAAAACTATGCAAAGTAAAGGCTTACAGTTGTTTATACTATTATCTGTTATTTCAATGGCAAGTTGTAAGCAAGAGGTGAAAAAGGATATTGTTAATGAAGAATTGGAGCCTACGGGATATTATGTAGAACCCTATAGATCTCAATATCATTTTACACCAGAAGAAAAATGGATGAACGATCCAAACGGACTTGTTTATACTGATGGGGAATATCATTTGTTCTATCAATATTACCCGGATAGTACCGTTTGGGGACCTATGCATTGGGGTCATGCGGTAAGTAAAGATATGATGAAATGGAAGCATAAACCAGTTGCACTTTTTCCAGATGAACATGGATTGATATTTTCTGGTAGTGCCGTTATGGACCATAATAACACTTCTGGTTTTGGAACGGAAGATCAGACGGCAATGGTGGCTATTTTTACCTATCATGACATGGCGGGCGAGCAAGCAGGTAATAAAGATTTTCAAACTCAGGGCATTGCCTATAGCTTAGATAATGGTGATAGTTGGACCAAGTATGAAGGCAACCCCGTAATCGGTAATACCGGTATTAAAGATTTTAGGGATCCTAAAGTGTTTTGGAACGATAAGGCAGAAACTTGGACAATGCTACTGGTAGCAGGTGATCATTTGCAAATATGGAACTCTCCTAATTTAAAAGAGTGGGAAAAAGTTAGTGAGTTTGGTAAAGAGCAAGGTGCTCATGGAGGTGTTTGGGAATGTCCAGATTTATTTCCGTTGAAGATTGAAGGTACAAATGAGATAAAATGGGTATTGTTGATCAGTATAAATCCGGGTGCACCAAATGGGGGTAGTGGTACGCAATATTTTATAGGAGATTTTGATGGAGAAACATTTACCTCGGACCAAGTGGAGCATAAGTGGATAGATTTAGGTAGGGATAATTATGCAGGAGTAACCTATAACGATGCACCAAATGATGAACGTGTTTTCATTGGATGGATGAGCAATTGGGACTATGCAAGAGATACACCTACCGATAAATGGCGAAGTGCAATGACAGTGCCTAGAGAATTGACCTTGCGGAAAGTAAATGATGACGTGTTGTTGTACAACTATCCGTTAAAAAGTTTTGAGAGCCACGTAGCAATGGCTTATCCGGAAAGTGTTTTGGAAATCTTGCCTACGAGAAAAAGAATTATGCCTCTTAAATATGGAAACCAGAGTAAAATACAGTTTACGCTTTCCGTGCCCAATGCGCAAATGTACTTTAGAAATAAAAATGGCGATAGCGTGAGTATAGATGTTGATAGGGACAAGAAAGTTGTCACTTTTGACCGAAGAAAATCGGGTAAGGTAGACTTTAGTGAAAAATTTGCTCCTGGTGTTCAACAAATGAAGATTCCGAATATACCGGACGGACCTATAGAAATAATGATGCTTTTAGACCATTCTTCGTTAGAGCTATTCATCAATGAGGGTCAGTATGTGATGACCAATCAAATTTTCCCCAATGAGTTTTTTAGGGCTTTGACCATTGTGAACAATTCAGAAAATGAATTAAAAATTGAAGATTTTACAGAACATAAGGTAGAACGGGTTTGGGATTAACATGTTGTAAAATCAGTGTGTGAATTGCGCCTATTGAATTTACGCTGAAATTTAATCTTTATTTACTTTCTATCTATTGGTAGGAATTTGCTTCACTATATTGTGTTAATATCGGCTAAAGTAGTCTTTAGTCGATGTTAACAGTACCGCAACTAATTTGATTTGCAAATTTTCACTGGAAGCTCTACAATTTGTCTACTTACAACTTATAAAGTGAAAAATACAGCTGTAATGGTATGTAGGTTGGCTATCCTTGTATATTTTTGGTGTAGAAAAGAAAGGGATGTAAACAAAAAAATCCTTACCGTTAAGTAAGGATTTATTGTGGTGCCTCCAGGAATCGAACCAGGGACACATGGATTTTCAGTCCATTGCTCTACCAACTGAGCTAAGGCACCATGCTTGCTGTAAGCGGGTGCAAATATAATTTCAATTTTATGATTTCCAAACTAAATCGTAAAAAAAGAAAAATGTTTTTTTAATTTTTAATCTTTGCAACATGAATTTAATTGTTGATGCGGGTAATACAAATGTCAAATTAGCGATCTTTAAAAAGTCGGAAATAATTCATTTAGAGACTGTTGTTGTAGATTTGTTTGTTGAGGCGGTAAAAAGAATTTTCAAGGAATTTCCTAAAATAGAATTTTCAATAATTTCTAGTGTAGGGTCAATTTCAAAGGACCAGATTAAGGTTTTGGCTATTTTTAGTGAACTTCATGAGCTTAGTCATGCGTCAAAAGTGCCGTTTAAGAACTCATATGCCTCTCCACAAACTTTGGGTGTAGATCGTTTGGCCTTGGCTACGGCTGCCTATTATTATAATCCACATCAAAATAATTTGGTTATTGATGCCGGAACCTGTGTTACGTTTGATATGATCAATGATTTTGATGAGTACCTAGGCGGCGCAATTTCCCCAGGCTTGCAAATGCGGTACAATGCTATGCATTACCAAACATCTAAATTGCCGTTACTCGAAAAAAAGGAGCTGTTAGACTACATTGGCAACACCACAGAAAACTGTCTACACAGTGGGGCGGTAAATGGAATTACACTGGAAATAGACGGTGTCATTGATCTTTACAAAGCAAGATTTAAAAATTTAACAGTTATTTTAACCGGTGGAGACACACTATTTTTGTCTAAACGATTAAAAAATACCATATTTGCGGATTCCAAATTTCTCCTGAAAGGGCTTAATTATTTGCTGGAATACAACAAGCACTAAATGATCAGAAAAATTGTAATTACAATTGTATACATAACCACTATTGGTTTGTACGCTCAAGATGGTACTGTTTCTCCTTATTCTTTTTACGGAATAGGTGACTTAAAAAATAACAGTACGGTAGAAAATCAAATGATGGGAGGTATTGGTGTATATGCCGATAGTATTCATATCAATTTAAAAAACCCAGCGGCTTTTGGTAAGTTAGGTCTAGAAGTTATGGATAGGGAAGGATTGGTGACCTATACCGCAGGAGTCTCCAATAAACAATTTACGCTTAAAAGTTTCACAGCAGAAGAGGAAAGCTCTATTACAAGTTTAGATTACTTGGCACTTGGTTTTAGTGTAGGTAAAGGTTTGGGTATGGGGTTTGGTATAATGCCATATTCTTCGGTAGGATATAATTTGGTTGATGATCGTACCGAAACAGGCGGGTCGTTGACTAATGTTTATACGGGTGAGGGTGGTTTAACCCGCGCTTTTTATTCAATTGGGTATGAAATTGTAAAAGACTTAAGTATTGGTGCAACCGTTAATTTCAATTTTGGTACACTTGAAAGTGAAAGGTTGCAGCAAATAGAAGATGTGCAGTTTGGTACATTTGATAGGCGTTCATCTAGAGTAAATGGTTTTGATTTCAACTATGCTTTAAATTATACGCCTTTAATTAAGGGTAGGCAAAGACTTCATACATCGGTTCGTGTGAACACCCAAGGTAATTTGGTTTCCAAGAATGATAGGCAATTGGGTTCTTTTTCAGTAGCCAGTGGTGTAACCATAGAAGAGCTAGAGGTGAATTTGGCTGCTCAGAATTTAGAGAATACGGAATTAAAGATACCGACCACTACTACTTTGGGTATTGGTTATGGTGAAGACTATAAATGGTTTGTGGGTGCAGAATATAGTTTTCAAGAAATGAGTTCTTTTGAAAATGCTTTCTTGGGTTCTGCTAATGTGGCGTATGAAGATGCAAGTTCATTTGCCTTTGGTGCCTTTCTAACCCCTGATCATGATTCATTTACAAGTTATTTAAAAAGGGTTACCTACCGTGCAGGTCTACGTTTAGATAAGACGGGTATGTTGGTGAACGATGTTGATATAAATAACTTTGGCATAACTTTTGGATTAGGCTTACCACTGGGCAGAAGTTTCTCTAATCTTAACTTAGGTTTTGAGTTTGGTAGAAGAGGGACTACTAGGGCCGATTTGATTGAAGAAAGCTATTTTAAATTTAATGTAGGTCTCTCATTGAACGATCGTTGGTTCCAGAAAAGAAAAATCAATTAATAAAAATTTAGTACATTAACCATTTTAAAAAGAGAAAAAATGAAATCGAAACTTTACTTCACGGCAATTATGTTCCTTGGGATGATGGGAGTGAGCAATGCGCAGGCGCAAAACCCTGAATGTATGACCAACCTGTCAATATTTTCCGAGCATGCAAAAGTTAAAAATTATGAAGCGGCCTATGAGCCATGGAAAATGGTTTATGAAACATGTCCTCAATTAAACAATGCTATATATGTTTATGGTGAGCGTATCCTAAAAGATAAGGTAGATAAGGCTACAGGTGCAGACAAAGAAAAGTTTGCCAACGATCTTATGGGGCTTTATGACAATAAGCTTAAACATTTTTCATCTAAAACTAGTCCGGGTGAAACAATGGTAGATAAGGCATTGGTAATGTACGATAACAAAATGGCAGATGATGCTAAGATGTACAGTATGTTAAGCGAGGCATTTACAAAAGATGAAGCTAATTTTACAAACCCAAAGGCTTTATATATCTATTTCTCTAGTTTGGTTGATGAGCACAAAGCAGGTAGAAAAGATCTACAAGAAGTTTTTGATGTATATGATGCAGTTACCGAAAAAATAGAAACTGAAAATGAAAAGCTTACAGGTAAAATAGCTAAGCTTTTACCAAAAGAAGAAGCTGGTACTTTAACTTCAAAAGAAAAGTCTCGTTTAAAGTCTTATAACTCTTACTCTGAGGTTTATGGTAAGATTGCTGGTAGTATTGATTCTAAATTAGGTCCATTGGCAGATTGTAGTAACCTTATTCCTTTATATGAAAAGAGTTTTGAAGAGAAAAAGGGTGATGTTGTTTGGGTAAAAAGAGCGGTAGGTCTTATGTTCAACAAAGAGTGTACAGATGATCCAATGTTCCAAAAGTTATTTGAAGCACAATTGTCTCTAGATCCTTCTGCAGATGCTTATGTTTACGGTGGTACTTTAAAAATGAAGAACGGAGATAGTTCTGGTGCCCTTGCGGATTTTGATAAGGCATTATCTCTAGAAACAGATAACGATAAGAAATCTAAGATCGCTTACAAAGTTGCGGTGATCAATAAAAGAAAAGGTAGTAAGTCTACTGCACGTAAATACGCTCAAAAAGCTATTGATGCTAACCCGTCAAATGGTCGTGCATATCTTTTAATTGCTAACTTGTACGCAACAAGTGCTAACGATTGTGGTAGCTCAGCGTTTGAAAAGAGAGCAATTTACTGGAAAGCTGCAGATATGGCTAGACAAGCAGGAAGAGTGGATCCTTCATTAGGGGGTTCAGCTAGTCAAGCGGCAAACAGTTACAGTGCTAAAGCTCCAACTAAAGAAATGATCTTTAGTTCAGGTATGGCCGGTAAGACCGTTACGTTCAACTGTTGGGTTGGTGGTAGCGTGAAAGTACCTTCTTTATAGAGAAAATGAAACAGATTTATAATTTTAGAGGCATTGCCGTGGTATGTACCATGGCAATGCTTTTTTTATCTTGTCAAGATAATTACAAGAGAGTGGGTGAAGAAGCGGTAAAGAAAATTTACCCCAGGGGTGTAGTAGAGGATTTTGTACTTACCTATACTGAAACACCTGAAAAATTAGGATCTGAAGATGACGGTTCGTCTAGAGTAATGGCAGTATTATCCGGACCGATCAGAAACGATTTTGAGCAGCTTTCATTTCCGTATCAAACTTTTCCAGAAGGTCTACTAGTGGAAATTTTTAACGAGAAAAATGAAAAAACAACGATAGAGGCAGATTATGGAGTATTGTACTCTAAGACTTCTATTGTAGATTTACGTGGTAATGTGCTTATAAAAGGAGATGACGGTAAAAAGCTAGCTACATCACAGCTATATTATGATCGTGGTAATGAGTGGGCTTTTACCCAAGAAAAATTTACGTTTACCAATCCAGATGACGGTACTGTAATGGATGGTGAAGGTATGGATATACAAAAAGACCTGAAGTTTTTAAATGCACATAAAACCTATGGTTTAATGTTGATCAAAGAAGAAGATAAAGAAGAAAAAAATGATTAATATTTTAAGATATACAGAGTATTTGTACGTTATAGTCGCGGGCTTTTCTATCTATAGAATAATAACGGATTGGAATACCGATCGAAGTATGGCGTATTTCTTTATATTTTTTGCCGTAATTTCAATAGGTATGTTCTTGTTTAGACGAAATTATAGAAAGAAATTTGAACAGCGTAAGCGTGATAATCAAAATAAATAGTGGGTACAGCCGGTATTATCATTATACTTTCCTTGATTTTTTCAGCATTTTTCTCAGGAATGGAAATTGCCTTTATTTCTGCGAACAAAATTCATATTGAAATTGAGAAAAAACAAGAGGGCTTTTTAGCAACTGTACTGACAAGGTTAACTAAAAAACCATCAAAATTTATAGCTACCATGCTTATTGGTAACAATATAGCATTGGTAATTTATGGACTTTTCATGGGAGAATTGCTCATGAACTGGTTCACTGAAATAGTGCCCGATAATGCAATTTTGCAGTTGTTGATTACAGATTTTAGTTTGTTGACCCAAACTTTGATTTCTACGTTCATCATATTGATTACCGCTGAATTTTTACCTAAAGTGCTATTTCAGATTTATGCCAATAACCTTTTGAAATTATTGGCGATACCTGCATTTTTATTTTATATACTTTTTTCATTTATATCCGACTTTATTATTTGGGTGTCCGATATTATTTTGAAGTACGTATTTGGTACATCAGGTGATGAGGTCCAATTGGCATTTAGCAAGTTAGAGTTGGGAGATTACATTACCGAGCAAATGGAAACGGTAGAGGAGGAAGATGAAGTAGATACTGAAATACAGATCTTTCAGAATGCATTGGAGTTTGCAGCTGTAAAGGCTAGGGAAGTTATGGTGCCTAGAACAGAAATAGTTGCGGTAGAAATGCATGAAACTCCAAAAAACTTGGCGAAATTGTTTACGGAAACGGGCTATTCTAAAATACTGGTATATAATGATACCGTAGATAATGTTATAGGCTATGTACACTCTTATGAGCTTTTTAAAAAACCTAAGACAATTAAAAGTATTTTACTGCCGGTTGAGTTTGTGCCGGAGACCATGCTTATTCAAGATATATTGAATGTTCTCATCAAAAAACGAAAAAGTATAGCTGTTGTTTTAGATGAATATGGCGGTACCTCTGGTTTGGTAACGGTAGAAGATATTGTTGAAGAACTTTTTGGTGAGATCGAAGATGAGCATGATACTACGGATTTAAGGGAAGAGCGGGTAGATGAGCGTCATTATTTGTTCTCTGCAAGGTTAGAAGTAGATGATATCAATGAGAATTATAAATTAAGCCTTCCTGTATCAGATGAATATGAGACCCTTGGTGGGCTTTTAGTGCATACTTTGGGTGAAATACCTGAAAAAGAGGTAGAGCTTACTATAGAGCAATATAAGTTTACCGTGTTGGAAGTTTCCAACACAAAAATAGATTTGATTTCCATAGAAGTTTTGGAAGAGGAATAACAGTGCATCAATCAATAAATTAGGTGGCTTTTTAGTTTTTATTATTTCAATTAAAAATGGTAGTTTTGCCACCCAATAACCACAAACGATTATTTTAAACGTTAATAAGAATGGCAGTATTAGAAAATATTAGGAAACGTACAACAGTGTTGATCTTGATCATAGGTTTGGCACTTTTTGCATTTGTTATTTCTGGGGTATTTACCAGTAGCAATTTTGGAGGAGATAAAGTAGGTTCGTCCGTAGCCGAAATTAATGGAGAAGATATTTCTATTGATGAATTTAGACAAGAGGTTGAGGTGGCTTCTAACAGAATTGGTCCTACTGCATCTAATATGCAAGTGGTAAATCAGGTTTGGGAAAATAAAATAAGAAAGACCATCTTAGGTGAGCAGTTTGAAGATTTAGGTATTGGTATAGAGCAAGATCAGATCGTTGACTTTTTAAGAACAACAGGTTATGCTCAAAATCCTCAATTTCAAGATCAAAATGGTCAGTTTGATGCAAATATGTTTAAGCAGACCGTTGCAGATTGGAAAGTGAACAACCCTGCGCAATATGAAGCCTGGTTGCAAACAGAAGCTGAGATCGTACAATTGGCAAAAGAGCAAACTTACTTTAACATGGTTAAGGCAGGCGTTGGTGCTACCTTAAAAGAAGGTGAGTTAGATTATAAATTGGCTAACGAGAAAATGGATATTAAGTATGTAAGAGTACCTTATACTTCTATTCCAGATAGTACAATTACAGTAACTAAAAGCGAAATTGCAGATTACGTTAGCAAGCATAAAGAAGAGTACAAGCAGGACCCTGCAAGAGATTTACAGTATGTATTTTTTCAGGAAAAGCCTTCTGAAGCTGATGAAGCTGCTATCAAAGAAGAAATCACAAAACTTTTAGACGATACGATCGAGTATAATTCTCAAACAGACCGTAACGATACTATCAGAGGTTTTAGAAATACAAAAGATGTTGCGGCATTTTTAGATAGATATTCAGACACCAAGTTCGATACTATTTTTAAGGCTAAGAAAAATTTACCATCTAGTGTTGCGGACACCTTAATGAGTTTGAACATAGGTCAAATTTACGGACCGTATAAAGATGGTGATTCTTATAAGATTTCTAAAATGATTGCTAGAAAACCAAACGGTTCGGTGAAAGCAAGTCATATTCTTTTAGCTTATGAAGGTGCTACAAGAGCAAACCCGGAAGTAAAGAGAACAAAAGAAGAAGCTGAGGCAAAGGCAAAAGAACTATTAAGGGAAGCAAAAAAATCTGGTGTTGTTTTTTCAACCTTGGCTAGAGATAATTCAGATGGTCCATCTGCTCCTAATGGTGGAGATTTAGGGTACTTTCAAAGAGGGGTAATGGTTCCTGCTTTTAATGACTTTGCATTTGGAAACTCAGAAGGTTCGATCGGTATGGTCGAAACAGATTTTGGATTTCATGTAATTAAAATTGATGATAAGGAAGATGTGGTTCAGATTGCAACTGTTTCAAGAGATATAGTAGCTTCAGAAGAAACAATAAATACGTTGTTTACCAATGCGACCAAATTTGAAATGGAAACTACAGATGATGAAAGTGCTTTTTCAACATTGGCAAAAGAGGGTAACTATGTTGTACGTCCGGTAAACAAAATTAAAGCTTTGGATGAAAACCTTCCTGGATTGCCAAATCAAAGAAATATTGTACAATGGGCCTTCAATGGAGATACTGAGGTTGGTGACATTAAGAGATTCAATATTAATAACGGTTATGCAGTAGTTCAACTTACAGGTTCTTACGCAGAAGGTGTTATGAGTGCTGAAGATGCTTCTGTGCTAGTGTTGCCTAAAATTAGAAAAGAGCGTAAAGCCGCAAAGATTATTGCAGCCAATAAAGGTAAAGACATGAGTGCTATTGCATCTGATAATGGTGTAAGTGTATCAAATGCTTCTGCTCTTACGGTAAAGTCTCCTACAATTCCTGGTGCAGGTAGCGAGCCTGTAGTGGTAGGAACAGCTTATAGTATGGCTGAAGGTGCAACTTCTGGTTTAATAGAAGGAAACACCGGAATCTTTAAAATTGAAATTGTAAAGAAAACCGAAGCACCTAAGCTTGATAATTATAGTGTATATGCAAATGCACTAAAAACAGGAGCTGCTGCTCGTGTAAATACAGCAGTGTATAACGCTCTTAAAGAAGGTGCGGAAATAGAAGATAAAAGAGCTACTTTTTACTAAAAAGTTAGTTTGGTAAATATAAAAGAGCATCTAATTTAGATGCTCTTTTTTTATAATATCATTTTTTGATAAGGCAGAACGGTATGGTAGCCTTTATTTTTAAAATATACCATATCCTCCTCTGTTCCAATAGCAAGGACAAAATCTCCGCCCCAGGCACCTAGACTTTTTATTGTATGCGAATAGTCTGCAAAAAGAGCGCTTTTAATAGTGGGTACCTGAAGTGTTTTAGATAAAATCTTTTCGTGTTGGTTGAGTAGGTGTTCAAACTCCTTCAAAGAAGTACAGCTTAAAATTTTATCGGTGATATTGTTGATTGTGCTAAGCAGTTCGGTTTTATTGAAATTCAAGTTGCGATAACTGGTAATGGCATCTCTACTATTTTTCTTTTCGTTCAGGTAAACAAAGAAAAGTCGGTCTTCAAAATTAGGTTTAAAACTGACTTCCTGTATGCTTGGACTAAAGCCATTTCTTTGATAAGTAATTGGCGTTTTATGTGTAGCACAAGCAATATCGTAACCACTACCGCCAAAGGTAGCCTCCAGTAATTCATAGGGGTTTATTTCTGCCCAAGATGCTATATTTGCTATTAAGGTAGAAGAAGTGCCAAGGCCCCAATCTCTAGGGAAGGTTACTTTTGTTTCTACATCATTTACTTCATCTGTAGTTGGTGAAAATAAAGGGTTAAGTTTTTTAGCCGCTACTAAAATTTGAGATAGCCTGTGAGCTACTTCCGGGTCAGAAGTGTGAATGGTTTCAAGCCTATTCTTGGAAAATTCTGAACTGAACCAAACAGCATCATTTTCATCTAAACTGTTCCAAATAAAATTCTCTGACTCTGAGTGGGATAAGCTCAGGTACTGTCCAAATTTGGTAGGCAAAGCCAAACCTTTGGCTCCGTCAAGAATAGCATATTCTCCAGTGAGCAATAGTTTACCGTTGCTGTAAAAGGATGTGGGCATATGGTAAAGGCTTATTTTCTTATCTCGTTAAGTTGTAGTTCCACGCCGTGGTGCGTTACGGGGTTGGTCTTAAAATATGTAACTAATTTAGCTTTTTCGTTTTCATTGGCGCCCAGCTGGTTAAGAATGTTCAAAAGGTGCATTTTCATATGTCCTTTTTGAATTCCTGTAGTAACCAATGAACTCACTGCTGCAAAGTTTTGTGCTAGACCTGCTACCGCTATAATTTGCATGAGTTCTTCAGCAGAAGGGTGTTGTAGTATTTCAAGGTTTAGTTTTACCAGCGGATGTAAATTTGTGAGTCCCCCAACAGTACCTAAAGCCAAGGGAAGTTCTATCCAAAATGTAAAGATTCCATTATCAATGGATGCATGGGTCAGGCTGCTGTATTGACCATTTCTACAAGCATAAGCATGTACGCCTGCCTCTATGGCCCTAAAGTCGTTACCAGTGGCCAAAACAACCGCATCTATACCGTTCATGATACCCTTGTTATGCGTAACCGCTCTATAGGGTTCTATGTGTGCAATTTTAATGGCCTGTACTATTTTTTCGGCGGTATGCTGTGGTGTTAATTCTTCTGTAAGTTTTAAATCTTCCACCGGGCAACTAACTTCTGCACGTAAGCTACAATTGGGTACGTAATTGGACAGAATGCTCATTACTATTTCAACATCTTTTTCCTGTGTGGAAAAATCATCGTAACTACCGGCCTCTTTTTTTAAAGTAGCTGCAAATTGCTCTAAACAGCTGTTGATAAAATTGGCACCCATGGCGTCCTTAGTTTCAAAGGTGGCATGTAGTTGGTAGTAGTTTTCTAGTTGCTTGGTTTTATCTTTTAAAACAATATCTGTAATACCACCGCCCCTTTTTTCCATGCTGGAAGTTAAAGAGGCACTTTCGGCTAATAAAATGGGCTTTAAATAAGTAAAAAACGAATTTAACCTATTGGTATCGCCCTTGTATATAAAGTGAACTTGACCTACTTTTTCGGTTCCTAATATGGTTGTTTTAAATCCTCCTTTTTTTAGCCAAAACTTTGCGGCTTTGCTCGCTGCCGCTATAACCGAACTCTCTTCAATGGCCATGGGTATGGCATAAAGCGTATCGTTTATTAAAAAGTTGGGAGCTATGCCCTGGGGTACGTAGAGGTTGGTAATGGTATTTTCTATAAATTCATCGTGCAACTGTTGAACGCTTTGGTCTAGATTCCAATACGTTTGCAGAATTTTTCTTGATTGTGCTGCATTCTGGGTGTAATTTGTGGTGATCCAATCTATTTTCTCTTCTTTGGAAAGTTTGGAAAAACCACTTATTGGCTCGGTCATTTAGGTATAACTTTCTACTAATGGTTCATGTTTTGTAAAGAATTGGACACCTCCAATAGATTCCAATTTTACGCTGGTAAAGATAAGCATATTGACCTGAATCTAATTTATCTAAGCAAAGCGTTAAAACCAGCTTCTTTTTTTCAGTAAAGCGTGTTTTTTTAAGGAAATAGTGGTAAACTTGAGAGATTTAACAAAATTCAAATTTTTATGCGAAAAACACACTTATTTACGTTGATTTTACTTTCGTTCAGCGTAATTATTTGGGCACAGGAAAAAAAGATATCAGTTTCCGAAATTTATCAAGGTGCTTTTAGAACCGAAGGTCTTGAAGCGCTACGTTCCATGAATAACGGTACTCAATACACCGTACTTCATACAAACAGGTTCAGCCAATCTACAACGGTAGATAAATATGATTATAAGACCTTGGAAAAAGTAGGTACCGTAGTATCTTCTGAAGATTTAGCCGAAATACCTACCTTTTCAGCTTATACCTTTAGCGATGATGAAAAAAAATTATTGCTCTCAACTGAAATAGAACCCATTTTTAGAAGGTCAAGGTTGGGTGTTTTTTATGTATATGAAATTGCATCTAAGAAGGTAGTAAAGGTTAGTGAATCAAAAATTCAAGAACCATTGTTTTCTCCAGATGGTAGCCAAGTAGCCTATGTGAAGGATAATAACCTCTATATTTTTACCATTGAAAGTGGTGAAACCAAACAAATAACCCAAGACGGAGTTAAGAATCAAATAATAAATGGTGTAACAGATTGGGTATATGAAGAAGAATTTTCTTTTGTACGAGCTTTCGAATGGAATGCCGATGGAAGTAAGATAGCTTTTTTACGTTTTGATGAAACAAGTGTGCCCGAATTTTCTATGGATGTTTACGGTACAGGGCTATATCAACAACCACACGTATTTAAATACCCAAAGGCCGGAGAGAACAATTCAAAAGTTACCTTACATCTTTTAGATGTGGCTAGTGGTAATATTGCTGCGATAGATTTAAATAGCGCATACTACATACCAAGAATTAAATGGATGAACCATAAAGATATGTTGAGTGTTCAAACCTTGAACAGGCATCAGGATCATTTAACAATGTATGCCGTAAATGCTAAAAAGAATGAAGTATCTGTTTTACTGGAAGAGAAAGATGATGCTTATGTTGATATTACCGATAATCTTACTTTTTTAGAAGATGATAGTTTTATTTGGACCAGTGAGAAAGACGGTTATAATCATATATATCTATACGGGGAAGACGGTAATCTTATGAGTCAGATCACCAAGGGAGATTGGGAGGTTACCAAATACTATGGTTACGATCAAAACGAAGATAAAATTTATTATCAGTCTACCGAGAACGGATCAATAAACCGTGGGGTATATAATATTAGTAGCGGCGGAGATGATAAAAAGGCATTAGCTGTTACCCAAGGAACCAACAATGCTTCATTTAGTACAGATTTTACGTATTTTATAAATACGTATTCTAGTGCTGAAATACCACCTGTATACACACTGCATAAGGCAATAAACGGTAAAAAGGTAAAGGATATAAAAGATAATGGTCCATTATTACAAAGACTGGAAAGTTATGCTGTGAGTCCTAAAGAATTTTCTACAATTTCAATTAATGGCAATGATTTGAACATGTATATGATCAAGCCAAAAGATTTTGATTCATCTAAGAAATATCCATTATTTATGTATCAATATAGTGGTCCTGGATCTCAAAATGTATCTAACAGTTGGATGGGGGCGAACGACTACTGGCACCAGAGTTTGGTGGCAGAAGGTTATATTGTTGCCTGTGTAGATGGCCGTGGTACGGGTTTTAAAGGAAGGGATTTCAAGAAGGTTACCCAAAAAGAGTTGGGTAAATATGAAGTAGAAGATCAAATAGCCGCTGCTAAGAAATTAAGCGAGTTACCATACATTGACGAAAGTAGAACAGGTATATGGGGCTGGAGCTATGGTGGTTTTATGTCCACAAATTGTATTTTAAAGGGTAACGACACTTTTGAAATGGCAATTGCGGTAGCACCTGTTACCTCATGGGCTTTTTATGATACAATATATACAGAGCGTTATATGCAAACGCCACAGGAAAATCCAAGTGGATATGATGATAACTCACCGTTTAACTATCCTCACTTGTTGGAAGGCGATTACTTACTTATTCATGGTACTGGTGATGATAATGTTCATGTGCAGAATTCAATGCGTATGATCGAGGCTTTGATACAGGCAGATAAGCAATTCGATTGGGGAATTTATCCGGATAAAAACCACGGTATTTATGGTGGAAATACAAGAATTCACCTCTATAACAAAATGACCAATTTTATTAAAGAAAAACTATAATCAAACTAACATCAATATGACTGAAAGTACCGAATTTTCAGACCAAAAGCAGGTTTTTGGGCACCCACAGGGTTTATTTTACTTATTCTTTGCAGAATTATGGGAGCGTTTTAGCTTTTACGGAATGCGTGCACTGCTCACGCTCTACATGATAGACGTAATATTCAAAGCCTTGGCAGAAAGAGATTATGCTACGGCGGCAGTTTATTCTTCCTATGGTTCATTGGTATACGCCTCTACCGTAATTGGTGGCAAATTATCAGATAAGATTTTAGGAATGCGAAACTCAATTTTTTTGGGCGGTATTCTTATGTCCATAGGGCATTTTGTATTGGCTATAGAAAACAATATGGCCTTCTTTTTGGCCTTGTCTCTCATTATTGTGGGTAACGGGTTCTTTAAACCTAACATTTCTACTTTTGTGGGTACGCTGTATGAAAAAGGAGATCCTAAAAAAGATTCTGGATTCACCATATTTTATATGGGTATTAATATTGGGGGCTGGGTAGCTCCATTATTATGTGGATGGCTGGCCGCAACATATGGCTGGCACTATGGTTTTGGTCTGGCAGGAATAGGTATGTTGACCGGGTTGATCGTTTTTTGGAGCGGAATTCAAAAAAATGTATTTGGCGATAGAGGTTTACCTCCAAATGAGCAAGTCTTGGAAAAAAAGGTACTTGGTGTAAAACAAGGAATTCTTGTGCCGGTTTTAGCTGTGTTGTCTGCACCGTTGATTGCGTTGTTATTATCTTCTTATAAGGCAGTTGCTACAGAAGGTATGTTTGCGGATCAGAATATTGTCAATATTATATTTACAGGTATTGGTATAGCGGTTTTGGCATACTTGGCTTACGAAATGTTCAAAGCGAATATTAAAGAGAGAAAAGAATTGTTTGTCGCGGTGTTACTTACCTTTTTTATGACCATTTTCTGGGGTTTCCATGAACTATCCGGAAGTGTAATTACGTTGTTCGCAGCAAGAAATATTGATCTTGACGGTATTATGTCGGCTGCACAGACCAATTCTTTGAACTCTATGTTTATTATCATTTTGGCTATTCCTATTTCAATGATGTGGACATGGTTAAGTAAAAAGAATTGGAACCCTAGAACGCCTTATAAATTTGGATTGGGATTACTTTTTGCGGGAATCAGTTTTTACGTTCTTGCTATTAGTGGCGGTAGTGCCAATGAAAATGGTTTTGTACCGTTCACATACTTGTTGCTAATGTATTTCTTGCTATCTGTGGGTGAACTTTTTATGTCACCTGTTGGGTTGTCTAAAATGACCGATCTAGCTCCTGCAAGGTTAATAGCTTTTATTATGGGGGTATGGTTCTTATCATCTGCCTTTGCATTCCAAATTGTTGGCTTCATCGGTAAACAATTGGCTATAGAAAGTTCAGATGGTGATGTAAATGGTTTTGAAACCTTAACGGTATATACAGATGGCTTTTTATTAATAGCCAAGTATGCTATAGGTGCAGGGTTAATTGTACTGGTAGCATCACCGATCATTAAAAAGTTAATGGGTAAGGTACATTAGTATTCCTTATTTAAAATAATAAGCTCCCTTTTCACCTGTGTAGTGGAAAGGGATTTTATTTTTAATACAAGTAATTTTCCAACGGTCAACATAACTTTTGTAGTTACTGCCATCTGCAATAATTTCTTTAGGTTGTATGCTATCTATTAATCGGTCCAGATTAATTTTTGGTGATTGTGTTAAAAGAATTTTATCGGATGTTGAAAGGGGATAAACACCGGTACTATCAATAATCAGCAACGAATTATTTTTAATATGGTAACCGTTTTTTAAGGTGTCAAAACTAACGCTATGTATGCGATCAGCAGTTCTATATCTTGAAATTAAATAGTCTGGTTGGTTATAGTTATCTGTTAAAACGGTCAATTCTTTTCCATTTCTATTAAAAATTATGCGCTCCTTGGTTTTGTGCAATACCATAGCTTCAACCTTTTCATTTGTGTTGATTTCTTGATATATCGTATAACCTTGAAAACAAAGTACACTGCCAAGACACAATAGTATTCTTTTAGAATTAAATCTTGTAAATAATTGAACTCCCATGACTAAAACTATGAAGGAGAGTATCAGCTGCACCACATCAAAAGGAATATCACCGAATATAAAGCTTTCTTGTCGAGCGACCCAGGCTATAAGGTTATTCATAAACCCAATAATTTTATTGTATAACCAGACGAATTGAGCGGGAAGCCAGTTGAATATAGATAGGAAAACAACCAAAATCCCCATGCCTAAAATAACACCTAATGCAGGTACGATAATTAAGTTGGAAACAAAGAACAAACCGGGAAATTGGTGAAAATAGAACAGACTAATTGGTAGAACACCTAGTTGAGCGGCTATACTTACACATAGTAATTGCCAAAAATAGCGCACCACTTTATTTTTTGGAAACCACAAATCCCTAAGAATAGGAAAAATCCAGAGGATGGCGAAAACCGCTGCATAGCTCATTTGAAACCCTACTTGAAATAGTAGGTTGGGATCTATGAACAATAAGATAAATAGAATGGATAAAGCCAAAATGTTGAAGGTGTTGCTAGGTCTGTTTAAATACAGTGCATAGGCTACAAACGTAAACATAGTGGTGGCACGTATTATGCTGGCTGAGAGTCCGGCTATAAAGGCAAATGCCCATAAAAATATGACTGATAGCAATAGGATAATAGTTCTGCCTTTAGGAATTTGTTTTAGCGGACTCAATAGAAATTGAATTAATAAAAGTAAAATACCTATATGCAGTCCAGATACGGCTAAAATATGTACGGCACCGGCTTTTTGGTAATTGGTGTAGGTCTCTTCGGAAATATCTGATCGTTGTCCTAATAGCAACGCTTGAATTACCCCGAATTCATCTTCACCAAAACTTTCTTTTTCAAGTTTTGAAATAATATGGTTTCGAACACTTGAAGCTATACCTTTTAAAGTGGTCCTTGACCTAGAGGTAATTGTAAAATGATGTTGTTCAATCTGCATTTGATGATAAATACCAACATTTTTTAGATAGTTTTTATAATCAAATTGGTGCGGGTTTAAGGTAGGGTATATGTCGGTTAACTTCGTACGGGTCACAAATTCATCATCAATATGAAACTGTTCTCCAGAAGAATCTTTAGGAATGCTTATTAATATAGTTCCAGTGGTAGGGTGTTGACCAATACCTTTTACCGTTGCATAGTACCGATATGAAAATGGATTGGGCTTTAACACACCCTTAATTTTCAAGGACCATAAATCACTGTTGGTGTAAGTGATCTTCGTGTAATGGTCATTGTGGTTTATGGGTTGGGCATTAGTGTAACAATATGTGCCTAAAATCACAAAAATTAAGGCAGAGACAATTCCAAAAAATATAGATTTTGTGTTTTTTTCAAATAAAAAAATGGCGGATAATAGTACAAAAAGAGCACCAATAAATATACCTAAGTAGAGCAGGTCAAAGGAGAAAAATTTCCCAATTAAAATTCCAAGAATAAGTAATAGCGTTAATCTAATGGGAATAAACGCTAAGAGCTTCATTTTATAATATTCTTGTGGCTTTTACAAAGGCTTGGTTCCAAAAACCGTCTCTTAAAGAAGAAACAGTAACACCTCTTGAAGTAGATGCGTGTATAAAGGTTATTTCATCATTATCAGTACCCACCACCATACCTACGTGGTTAATTCGTTTTGATCCACGGGTGGTCTTAAAAAATAGTAAATCTCCTTTTTTAATATTCTTTACGGCTATTCTATGACCTTCTTCCGCCATATGAAAAGAAGTGCGTGGCAATTGCACATCATGCTCTCCAAAAGATACATATAATAATCCTGAACAATCCATCCCTTTTTTGGTAGTGCCACCAAATTTATATCGTGTACCCGCAAATGAAAGAGCGGTATTAATAATATCGTCTGCTTTTGTATTGGTCGGTGCGGGTGGGTTTATGTTGTGTTCTTTATGATAAGTAGGTTTTTCAGTATTACCCGTTCGCTCATTATTTGCGGCGGCAACAGAGATTCTTCGTTCCTTGTCAGAACTGGAACTTTTTTTAACACCACAACTGGCTAAAAAACAAATAACTATTAAGAAGGGTAGTTTACGCATAAATTAGGGAATACACTGTAATACGTGTAACTTCAAAATTATAGAATTATTTTTTAAAATAGATCTACCTATGCAGTTTTAGCATTTTCAAGGATCAAAGAAGCAGCATTGGAACTTGCTCCTGCACCACCTAATTTTTTAATAAGTTCATTGTAAGATGATAGTTGTTTTGCCCTTGCTTCACCATTTAAAATAAGGGAGAGCTCTTTTTTTAAATTCTGCTTTGTAAGGTCATCTTGTATAAGTTCTTTAACAACTTCTTTTTGCATGATAAGATTGACCAGAGAAATATACTCTAAAGTAATAATGCGTTTGGCAATTTGGTAAGAGATCCAATTTGCCTTATAGCAGACTACTTGTGGTACTTTGAACAAAGCAGTTTCTAATGTGGCCGTACCGCTGGTAACAAGGGCGGCTTTAGAAACCGTAAGTAAATCATACGTTTTATTTTGAATGAACTTTACATTGGCATCTTTTAAAAACGAACCATAAAAATCTTTATCAAGACTAGGGGCGCCGGCAATAACAAATTCATAATCTGAAAAATCAGAAGTAAGTGAGAGCATTACACTGAGCATTTTTTGAACCTCTTGTTTTCTGCTTCCGGGAAGTAATGCAATAATTGGTTTTTCAAGGTCGAGACTATTTTGTGCCCTGAACTCACTTTCATTTAATATTGGTCTATTGGCAATGGCGTCCAATAAAGGATGTCCCACAAAATTGACAGGAAAATTATGTTTCTTTTCATAAAATTCTTTTTCAAAAGGCAGTATTACATACATGTGGTCTACCGTGGCTTTAATTTTTTCAATACGCCCCTCTCTTGATGCCCAAATTTGAGGAGATATGTAGTAATTGGTCAAGAAATTATGCTCTTTTGCCCATTTGGCAATACGTAAATTAAATCCGGAATAATCAATGAAAATTATAGCGTCCGGTTGAAATGCCGCAATATCTTGTTTACAGAACTTAATGTTTTTGAAAATAGCGTTCAGGTTCATGAGCACCTCAAGAAACCCCATGAAAGCAAGCTCTTTGTAATGTTTTACCAATGTTCCACCAGCATGTTGCATTAAATCTCCGCCCCAGCATCTGATCTGGGCATCACCATCTTGTGCCATGATTGCTTTGATCAGATTAGAACCATGTAGGTCGCCCGAAGCTTCACCTGCAATAATGTAGTATTTCATTTTAAAAGATTTTATAATAGAGAATTATAAAAGCGGTTAAAATGGTAGCGATCAAAACCCCTTTTGCTCTATGATCTCTTTTGATTTTTAAAAAACCAAAAAAAGCAATTAAGTTTAAAATGGCGCCCAATGCTAAAAGACTGCCAATATGCTCTTGAGTAACGGCAGCCTGAAATGTTTCGGTAATACTCAAATCAGAAAATAAAAGAATATATAATAAAGTACCAATGGTATTAGCAATGATACCTACAATAAAACCGATTATAATTTCTTTTTTAATGTTCATTAAAGTGTTGCTTCTAAATAATATTATCAATTAAAAATTCCAAGTATTCAATTCCTGAATAACATGGTGTGCTGTTAAATCAAATTGAGTGGGTACTACTGAGATGTAACCATTGGCCAATGCCCATTCATCTGTATCTTCACCTTTGTCCAAAAGTTCAAACTCTCCCGTTAGCCAATAATAATCTTTACCCATGGGGTTGGTTCGTTTGTCAAATTTTTCTTTCCAATTTGCCTTTGCTTGTCTACATACTTTAATGCCTTTTATTTTTTTCTTTTCTAGCTTAGGTATATTGACATTCAAAACCGTTCTTTTAGGAATGCCATTTTCTAAAGCTTGGGTAACGATCGTAGCAATAAAATCTTGTGCATGGGAAAAATCTGCATCCCAATTATAGTCACAAAGAGAGAAGCCAATAGCGGGAATGCCCTCTATACCAGCTTCAATGGCCGCACTCATGGTACCGGAATAAATAACGTTGATAGAAGAATTTGCACCATGGTTTATGCCACTGACACAGATGTCGGGTTTTTTGGGCAGTAACTCTTGCAATGCCAATTTTACACAATCCGCAGGTGTTCCGCTACAACTATATTCTTCAATATCATCATTGTCCAAGTCTATTTTCATTTTTTTTGAAAATAGGGCGGTGTCCAAGGTAATAGCATGCCCCATACCAGATTGCGGACTATCCGGTGCAACGACCACAACATCTCCTATTTTTTTCATAATGGAGATCAGCATGCGTAATCCGGGTGCGGTAATACCATCATCGTTGGTAACTAAAATCAATGGTTTTTCCATAGCGTATACTTTCTGTAGTAAAAATACGTTTTTAAATATGATATGTTCCGATGGCCGTTTAACAAAAAATTAATCGCAAGCCCATTAAATGGCATGGTTTTTTCTTTACCTTAGAGGTTTAAGTGGCTTTTACCACTACTGTAAACCCTCAAATTCGGAGATATTGAAAAGGAAAGTAAAAGATAATTTTATGAAAAGAAATTTAGCCTACGTACTGTTATTGATGTTAGCGGCAGTTGCATCATGCAGTTTTACCAATAAGAATTTTGAAAATGACGATAAGGATAAATTATTGTTGGATCTCATCACTTACGTACTTGAAAAGGGGCATTATGAGCCAAAAGCATTGAACGACGATTTTTCCGTTCATGTATTTGAAGACTTCATAGATGTCATAGATCCTACCAAAAGATATTTTTTAGCTTCGGATATTGCCGAGTTCGAAAAATATAAGTTTCAAATTGATGATGAAATTAAAAATACCGACATCACTTTCTTTAATATAGTTTATGAAAGATTAATGCAACGTATGAATGATGCAAAGGGTATTTATAAAGAGGTTTTGGAAACTCCTTTTGATTATTCCGAAAATGAAAGCATCAGTATAAAGTATGATGAAGAGCCTTTTGCGGCAAATAGGGAAGAGCTTAAAGAACGTTGGAGAAAGCAGTTGAAATATGCTACTTTGGGTACTTATGATTCTAAGATTTCTCACATGGAGAACAAGGAAATCGAAAGTACCGATGAACATGATCATACTGCTCATTCACCAAAAGAAGCTGAAGAACAATCTAGAAAATCTACGGAAACTACATTGGATGAATTTTTTGATTTTGTTGGTGATTTAGAGCGCAAAGATTGGTTTGTACAATACATCAATACCATAGTAGATGAGTTTGATCCACATACATTCTACTTCGCTCCAGAAGAAAAAGAAAAGTTTGATACCAGCATGTCTGGTAAATTTGAGGGTATTGGGGCAAGACTTCAGAAAAAGCCGGAAGGTGCAAAGATTGTAGAGATCATTTCTGGCGGACCAGTTTGGAGAGATCAACGATTAGAAGTTGGTGACGAAATTATCAAGGTAGGTCAAAATGGTGAAGAACCTATTAATATTGTTGGTATGCGTTTAGATGATGCCATCAAATTAATTAAAGGTGCACAAGGTACCGTTGTAGACTTAACGGTAAGAAAAGTAGATGGGTCATTAGATGTGGTTTCCTTGACAAGAGATGTTGTAGAATTGGAAGAGTCATATGCGAAATCTGCAAATATCATTAAGGGACAAGAGAAATTTGGGATTATAAATTTACCAAAGTTCTATGTTGATTTTAATGATTATAGCGAAAGAAATGCAGCTACAGATGTAGCCAAAGAAGTAGAGCGTTTAAAGGAAGAAGGCATGGAAGGTCTTATTTTGGATTTACGTGATAATGGTGGTGGATCTTTAAAGACCGTTGTTGAAATGGCAGGTCTATTTATAAAAGATGGACCAATTGTTCAGGTTCGTTCTAAAGATAAGGGTAAAGATGTATATGATGATAAAGACGAAAGAATACAATGGGATGGTCCTTTGGTTATTCTTGTAAATGAATTGTCTGCATCTGCCTCTGAAATTTTAGCTGCGGCAATGCAAGATTACAAAAGAGCAATCGTAATTGGTAGTAAGCAAACATTTGGTAAAGGCACGGTACAAAATGTAATACCGCTGAACAATATGTTGCGTAGTAATGAACATGGAGATTTGGGAGCTATAAAGATTACGACCCAAAAGTTCTACAGAATTAACGGCGGTTCTACACAATTAGAGGGTGTAAAAAGTGATATCATTGTTCCAGATAGATATAGTTATATTGATTTAGGCGAAAGAGATCAATCCAATCCATTAGGGTGGGATAAGATTACTCCTGCGGATTATAAAGCTTGGGATGGTTATATAGATTACGAAAAAACCATTGCCGATAGTAAAAAACGTATGGCCAACAGTCCTCAAATTAAATTGATCGAAGAAAATGCCAAATGGTTAAAGGCTGAACAAGACGAGACGGAAATTTCTTTGAATTATGATACCTATAAAGAAGAAAAAGACAAGGATAAAGAACAGTCTGATTATTTTAAAAAGCTAACGGATTACGATTCACAACTTACCTTTCGATCTTTAGGATATGAGGAACAATTATTTACAAAAGATTCAGTTTTACGTGAAAAACGTAATAGATGGCATAAAAATCTAGCCAAAGACGTTTACGTTGAAGAAGCGGTAAATGTTTTGGAAGATTTAAAAATGAATAACATTAAGCAAGGCAAATTGGCAAGTGTTAAGAATTAAAGAGATAAATAAGCTTTTAAAGCCGCTACATATTAATGTAGCGGCTTTTTTTTTTTTTTTTGAGTTAGATATATTTTGCGAATTGTGGTTTTCCAAATTCAGCTAATTCATTATTGCTATTTCGAATTTTTCTGCTTTGAATATAGGTTACAAAAAGTAGCACTATACATACTACTGCAGATGCACCGTTACCATCTTTAACGGCTAAATGGGCTAAGGCACCTAAGGTGTAGTTCATGAAAAAACCTGCGTATACCCACTCTAAGGTCCAGTGAGATTTGTTCAACAAAATCATGGTTAAACCAATAAACTGACAAACACCTAAAATGTAAATAAGATATATAGGATAGCCTAGTTTAGTGAAGGTTTCTGAAACAGTATCAAAATTTATGACGGAGTTAATTATAGAGCCAATTACCGCTATAGCAAAAAGCCCTAGGGCAATATAGTAGAATGTTTTTTGAGATTTCATAATAAGTAAGATTTTAGGATTACTATGTCTCAAAAATAAACTCACCTATGAAGTAAAATTGACATTCATAGGTGAGCGGAAAATTTCTATAGATAAATAGAAATTTATGATCGTTAGGCAGAAAACAGTATTATTTCAGCAGCTTATCTGCATGTAGCTGCCTTAATTTTGCCAATTTAGGGTTAATGACCACTTGGCAATATCCTTGTTCAGAATTATTTTTATAATAATCTTGATGATAATCTTCTGCATCATAGAATATGCCAAGCGAACTTAACTCGGTAACAATGGGCTTTTCATACACCTTCTGCATTTCACTTAAGACCATATCTGCTTTTTGCTGTTGACTGGCATTGTGATAGTAAATTACCGATCTGTATTGCGTTCCGGTATCTGCCCCTTGTCTATTCAAGGTCGTAGGGTCATGCGTGGTCATGAAGATAATCAGTATATCTTCATATGTTATTACAGCTGGATCAAAAGTAATCTGTATAACCTCTGCATGTCCGGTAAGACCAGAACAGATTTCTCTATACGTAGGTCTTCCAGGGGCTTTGCCACCGGTATATCCTGAAACTACTTTATGAACACCTCTTACTTCTTGAAAAACGGCTTCTGTACACCAAAAACATCCACCGCCAACCGTAGCAACTTCAAAATTAGTATTATCCATTGGCTTCCTCCTTTTCTAATTGCATAGATTCAGAATTAATGCAGTACCGTAATCCGCTTGGTTCTGGTCCGTCAGGAAAAACATGTCCCAAATGGGCATCGCAAGTATTGCACATAACCTCTACCCGTATCATTCCAAAAGAGGTGTCTTTGTGATATTTTATGGCGTTTTCTTTAATAGGTTGCGTAAAGCTTGGCCATCCTGTACCAGATTCAAACTTAATAGTTGAATCGAATAAAGGTGTGGCACAACAAACACATTCATATTTGCCTGCTTCATGCGCAGAACATAAGGCTCCTGAATGCGGGGCTTCGGTTCCTTTTTTACGAGTAATTTTAAATTGTTGGGGCGTAAGTACATCTTTCCATTCCAGTTCGGTTTTTTCAACCCTTTGGTCTGGTTCAGGATTACCATTTACTGAAAAATGAATAACATCTTTCCAAGTTAACATCATAATATTTCCTTTCGTTTTAGACTTATTATACTGGTTTTATTGGTCGGTAAATTGCTTTGATTCTTACAAAATTACGGTAATTTTGGCGCATGGCATACCGTAATAAAAATAGAACTATTTATAGCGTTCTAATTCTTGTTTGCGTAGTTGGTTTTTGGTTGTTTGATAATTTTTATACCCCAGCTACGTATTCAAAAACCGATACAGATAATGGTCCCAATGATTTTCCAGAAGAGTTGTTACCCGAGTCCACCACAGGAGAAATTGTAAATCATTCATTTTTTACCCTGTCTTATAATGAACCATATGAGCAAGCAGAGTGGGTAGCCTATGTGTTGGATAAAAGTCATTTGACGTATGATGATAGAAAGCGACCATATTTTATTGAAGACCCGTTTGTATCATCAAAATCTGCCGATTGGCGTAATTATAAAGGGTCTGGCTATGATCGCGGGCATTTGGTACCGGCTGGTGATCGTAGGTTTTCCCTACAAGCTTACAATGAAACCTTTTATACCAGTAATATAAGTCCCCAAAATAGGGAGTTCAATGCTGGTATTTGGAACGATTTAGAGCAACAGACAAGACGTTGGGCAAAACAATATGGCACTTTGTATGTATTTACTGGTGGCGTATTGGAAAAAGGTTTAGAAGAAATAGGGGAAGAAGATGTTGATGTTCCTGATTATTTCTATAAAATTATTGCCAAAAAAAAAGATGATAAGATATACACGCTTTCTTTTTTAATCCCCAATAAACCCCAATTCACATCGCTCAGAAATTTTGTGGTATCTGTGGATGAAATTGAAAAAGCTACGGGTATTGATTTTTTTAACCAAATATCAAAAAAACAACAAAGTGCTTTTGAGGGTAGTAAAAGTACGGTGGGCTGGAAATTTTAAAAACCTTCTTTTAATCTATTGGTATCTAGTCTTAAGAATATAAAAAGTAAAATTGTAAAAAATAAAAGACCAGATCCCCCATAACTAAAGAAAGGCAAGGGTATACCTATAGTAGGTAAAATACCTATCACCATTCCAATGTTGATGAAATAATGAATTAAAAGGATAGATATTACACCGTAACCGTACATACGGGCAAAGGCATTTTTTTGACGTTCCGCCAATGAAATCAATCTTAGGAACAACACCGAGAACAGAACTATTACGGTAGCCGTACCCAAGAAGCCCCATTCTTCCCCAACGGTGCTAAAAATATAATCTGTATCCTGTTCAGGTACAAAGTCACCTTTTGTTCTTGTACCTTCTAAAAAGCCTTTACCAAAAAATCCTCCAGACTCAATTGCTTTTTCAGATTGGTAGGTATTGTATCCGATAGACTTTCTAATTTGCTCCAATTTTTTTGGATCTTTCTCCAATCTTAACCATAGCCCAAAACGGTCTCTATGGCGTTGTTCAAAAACATTGTTGAATACAAAGTTTACCGAAAGGGAGAAAAGTATAACTGCAGCATACGTTAGGCTAAGTGGTATAACGGGAATTTTGAAAGTTTTCTTTTTTAGTGCAAATAAAATTATGGTAAATAATACCATACCGATTACAAGCCAAACCGTACCATACATTAGGGTAATAACAAATACGAGAATTAAACTTACTAGCACTACTAAATAATAGAGTGGTAAGCCTTCTCTAAAGATGACAAATATTAAGGCAAAGAATACCAAGGCGCTACCAGGGTCCGGTTGTGGTATGATCAATAATGCGGGTACTATAATAATTAGTAACGCATAAAATTGATCTTTTCTTCTTTTGATATCTGTTTGTATATCACTTAAGTATTTTGCTAACGCCAAAGCAGTAGCCACTTTAGCTAGCTCAGAGGGTTGCAAATTGAAAAAACCAAGATCATACCAGGAAGTTGCTCCGGCAATGGTTTTACCAAATACGAACAATCCAAGCAGGGAAACCATTGAAATAAGGTAGAAGAGGCTAGAAAATCTTTCGTAAAAATTGACCTCTAATGCTAAGATAATAACAATAGTCACTAGACTTACCCCTATGAAAAATAGTTGCTTTCCATATCTGGTACCAATGTCGAATATGGAACTACTGTCATCTGTAAAGGTGCTAGAATATATATTGATCCAGCCAATGAGCACCAGTGCAAAATAGATGAAAACACTTAGCCAGTCTATTCTTTTGAGTATACTTCTACCAGACACGCTCGTTTATTTTGAACTCCTCCCCACTGTAGGGTTTCGCGTATTCGGCTTCCAATGTTTTTTCCAACATTCTTTTTTCCAAATCCTTTCTGGAAATTTCTCCTTTTAGGTATTTCTCTATCATAAGCGTGGCAATGTGGCCAGCATATCTAGAGCCAAAGTATCCATTTTCAATATAAACGGCGATGGCAATTTTAGGGTCGTCTACAGGTGCAAATGCCACAAAAACGGAATGGTCCGTCAATTGGGTACGTACACCATCTATTTTGGTAAAATTTTCCGCCGTACCAGTTTTTCCAGCAACTTCTATTCCTGGTATCTGTAACCATCTTGCAGTACCGCTTACATATACATCTGCCATACCTTGAACTACCGGCTCAAAATATTTTGGGTCTATCGTGGTGTGCTTTGCTTCGGTAAATTTTGGTTCTGTAATATCCTTGCCTTCAATTTTCTTTAAAATGTGCGGTGTAAAATAGTGCCCTCTGTTGGCAATGGCAGCTGTCATGTTCGCTAATTGTACAGGAGTTGCCAATATTTCACCTTGCCCAATAGAATTTGAGATAATATAAGACGAACTCCATCTATTATCCCCATACCACTTGTCATAATATTCTTTACTAGGAATACGACCTCTTTGACCAAATGGCAAATCGTAACCTAAATAATCGCCTAGACCAAAGCTTCGCATGTGTTTTTCCCACACATCCATGGCTTCATCCGTAGTTTCGAATTTTTCGAATATTTTTCTGAAGGCACCCGCAAAATAAGCGTTGCATGATTGAGATATTCCATTATTTAGTTTTCTTAAACCTCCACCACAGTGACAGCCTCTTTTTTTCTTGCCCACATAAAAACCGTGATAACACTGAATGGTCGTAGACTCATCCAAAACCCCTTCTTGAAGGGCGATGAGTGCGTTCAGCGTTTTAAATGGTGATCCAGGGGGTTGCTGTGCATGAATGGATCGATCCCAGGTAGGGTTCGCTATGGTGTCGTTATAAAGTTTAGTATAGTTTTTTGAACGTTCTCTACCAACCAATAATGCAGGGTCGTATGTTGGCCCGGAAATCATGGAGAGAATTTCTCCTGTAGCAGGTTCTATAGCTACAATACCACCTCTTTTTCCGTTCATTAGGGTTTCACCATACTCTTGTAAGGTTTTATCTATGGTAATACTAATTTGTTTTCCTTGCTCAGGTAAAGTATCTAATTCCCCATTTTTATATGGACCAATATCTCTATTGAATCTGTCTTTTTGTATGTATTGCACACCCTTTCTTCCTCTTAAAAGGTCTTCGTAATAACGTTCTACTCCAGTTCTGCCTTTTAATTCACCTTGTACATAATACTTATTGACGGCAAGATCTCCTTCGTTTACCTCGCTTATATACCCAAGAACATTGGCTGCACTGGGTGTGTCGTAATAACGTAAAGATCTTTTTTGAATATAGAAACCTTTGTATTTACGCATTTTCTCTTGGAGCTTAGCATAATCTTGTTTTGATAGTTGAGGTACAAGTACAGAAGGAAGTCTAGGGGAGTATACTCTTGCTTTTCTTAATTTTTCAACGAATTTCTCTTTTTCTATGCCTAAAAGCCCACAAAACTCTAAAGTGTCCAGAGCCTTTACTTCTCTTGGTATGACCATGACGTCATAAGCAGGATCATTACCTACCAATAGATGACCATTACGATCGTATATGTAGCCACGTTCTGGATAATCATAAATAGCTTTAATTGCGGGGTCTTCTAAAACCTGTTCTGCAGAAAAACTAAAAATTTGCAAATAGGATAGCCTTCCCAAAAAGGTAATTGCGATTACAATGATAATAGATGATAAAAGAATTTTTCTCATTCTTTTTTAGTGCTGAATAACGTACTGAACAAAATGCCTAATATCAACGTGGAAATACCCACTACGACTGTTTTTTGTAAAATTAACAAGCTATTTGCAAAGCTGAAAATTTCTAAAGTGAAGTATACCAAGTGATGTATTATAATCAATAACGCTAAAAACGTAAATTGTTGTGCCTTAGTGCTATTGTTTAACTTAAAACTTTGAAATTCATAATTGACACCAAAGACAAAACGCATTATGGTTGGTCTTAAATAGGCTATGGTTACTGTGGCCGCTGCGTTAATGGCAAGTGTGTCAGAGAAAATATCTACGCAAAGACCTAAGAAAAAACATAGAAGTATAAAGGTAGTTCTATTTTGTTTGATAGGATACCAGTAAAGAAAGAGAATGTAAACCAGTGGGTTTATATACCCAAAAAAATTCAATTTATTGAATACTAGTACTTGTACCAGTACCAATAAAATAAATCGGAGTACAATTAAAAATGTCGTACTATTGATCATTGGCCTCTGTTTCTGCTTCTAGTTCTAAAACTTCTTTGCGATTTAAATTTTTAATGATGTATATAGTCCCAATATTGGTCATGTCATTGAACAGTTCTACATTAATAAAGTAGAAACTTTTAGAATTGTCCAAATCAAAACTTTTAATGGTTCCTATAGGTATATTCTCCGGGAAAATGCTACTCATTGCTCCCGTTACAATGGTATCGCCAATGGTTAACGGCACCAATCTTGGAATGTCAATTAGTTGAACAACATTATAGTCGGTCGTGTTTTCCCAAACTAAAGATCCAAAGTGGTTAGAGTTTTTGATTTTAGCGTTTATGGTAGATTTGTCACTTAAAATACTCTGCACGGTGGAAAAATTATTTGACGTGTTTTCCACGATACCAAGAATACCTTTATCAGTTATAACACCCATATCTTGTGCAATACTATCGTTTTCACCTTTATTGATAGTTATATAATTACGTTGATCGGCATAGCTGTTATTAATTGCCCTACCCCTAATTATTTCATAATTAACAGAAGTAGAATCTATTCTTGAAGGCGATAGTAATACGTTGTTGAATAGCCTATCCCTAAGTCGTTTGTTTTCCTCTACCAGCCTGGTGTTTTCTTCCCTTAATCCAAAATAAGAAGTTATATTATCTGAGAAAGTATATATACTTCCAGTAATATAGTTGGAGGAATTTAAAAATTTAGATTGATGGTACGAATGCGATTGAAATGTGAAAATGAATGAAATAAAGAGCAAAAAAAGGTATAATAAGAAAATCTTATTCCTAATTAAAAAATTTATGATCTGCTGCATTCACCTCTAAATTTTTACTCAATAATTGAGATTTGAAATTAACTCTCGTTAGTTAAGTTCTAACAAGTATTAACTTGTAAAACATCATCATAACCACTATTAAATGATTTTTAAACTTTACTAAAGGTTGTTTATCGTGAAGTTAAAAAGTTATTCTTAAAAAAAGAACTTCTTACTTGATCAATATACTCTTATAGCGTTCTAGATTTTTTAATGCAATACCGGTACCACGAACAACTGCACGTAAAGGATCTTCCGCGATATACACAGGTAGATCGGTTTTTTGTGATAGCCTTCTATCCAGACCACGTAGCATAGAGCCACCACCGGCAAGATAAATACCTGTATTGTAAATATCGGCAGCTAATTCTGGTGGAGTTTGGGATAATGTTTCCATTACCGCATCTTCTACACGCAAAATAGATTTGTCAAGAGCTTTAGCTATTTCTCTATATGAAATTTGAACTTGTTTTGGCTTTCCTGTTAAAAGATCGCGTCCCTGAACCGACTTCTCATCTGGAGGAGATTGCAGGTCTTCGGTAGCTGAACCTATTTCTATTTTAATGGCTTCTGCAGTACTTTCACCTACATAAAGGTTATGCTGGGTACGCATGTAATAAATAATGTCGTTGGTAAATACATCACCTGCAATTTTAACAGACTTATCACAAACAATACCACCAAGTGCAATTACGGCAATTTCAGTAGTACCACCCCCTATATCAACAATCATGTTACCTTTTGGTTGCATAATGTCTAAACCTATACCAATAGCTGCTGCCATTGGTTCGTGGATCAAATACACCTCTTTACCGTTAACACGTTCTGCAGATTCTTTTACGGCACGCATTTCTACTTCTGTAATTCCACTAGGAATACAAATAACTAAACGCAATGCTGGCGGAAACCATTTTTTCTTTAATGCCGGAATGTTCTTAATAAACATCATCAACATTTTCTCAGAAGCGTCAAAATCAGCAATTACACCATCTTTCAATGGTCTAATAGTTTTGATATTTTCATGGGTCTTTCCTTGCATCATGTTGGCTTCTTTGCCAACTGCAATGATTTTACCGCTAATTCTATCTCTAGCAACTATTGACGGACTGTCAACAACTACCTTGTCATTATGAATTATAAGGGTGTTCGCTGTACCTAAATCTATAGCTATTTCCTCGGTCAAGAAATCAAAAAATCCCATATGTGATGTTTAAATTTTAGATAAAAGGGTGTATTTCATCGACAAAAGTAATGAAATTAATGCTTGAAATGACGTGTGCCTGTCATCACCATTGAAATTTTGTGTTCGTTGCAATAATCTATGCTTAATTGGTCTTTTATAGATCCGCCTGGTTGTATTACACTGGTGATTCCTGCTTTATCGGCAATTTCAACACAGTCTGGGAACGGGAAGAATGCATCACTTGCCATAACCGCACCTTTAAGGTCAAAATTAAAAGACTCTGCTTTGTGTATTGCTTGGTTTAAGGCATCTACTCTACTGGTTTGACCGGTACCACTTGCGCAAAGTTGTTTGTTTTTGGCTAAAACAATGGTATTGGATTTTGTATGCTTACAAAGTTTTGATGCAAAAATTAGATCTTCTAACTCTTGATCAGTAGGTTTAGTGGCAGTTGCATTCGTAAGGTCAGCAATAGCATCTGTTTTATGATCTTTTTCTTGAAGAAGCATACCGTTTAAACAAGTTCTTACTTGCATTTCTGGCATGTCAACTTCATTTTGGATCAAGATGATTCTGTTTTTCTTTCCTTTTAAAATTTCCAATGCCTCAGCATTGTAGCTTGGAGCTATAACTACCTCGCAGAATAATTTATGTATTTCCTCTGCTGTAGCCTTATCAATTTCTTTGTTACTGATTAAAACACCGCCAAAAGCAGATACGGGGTCACCGGCTAAAGCGTCTACATAAGCTTGGTGCAAAGTGTTTCTTTGTGCTAGTCCGCAAGCATTGTTATGCTTTAAAATAGCAAAGGTTGGTGCGTCATTTTTAAACTCTAACATTAAATTTACAGCTGCATCAACATCCAATAGATTGTTATATGATAATTCTTTACCGTGAAGCTTGGAGAACATTGCATCAAAATCACCAAAGAAGAATCCTTTTTGGTGAGGGTTTTCTCCGTAGCGTAAAACCTTACCGGAAGTTTCACTGACTTTAAGCGCGGCTAAATCATGGTTTTGGTTGAAATAATTGAAAATAGCAGTATCGTAGTGGGAGGAAACATTGAAAGATTTAGCAGCAAAACGCTTTCTATCTTCTAGGCTAATGTTTCCGTTATCTGCAGAAATAACTTCAAGAAAATCAGCATAATCTTCCATAGAGGAAACGCAAGTAACATCTTTAAAGTTCTTGGCTGCGGCACGTATAAGCGAAATACCACCTATATCTATCTTCTCAATGATATCTTGCTCGGAAGCACCACTGGCAACCGTTTTTTCAAACGGATACAGATCCACAATAACAATGTCTATTTGCGGAATTTCGAACTCTGCCAACTGGGCAACATCACTTTCGTTATCCTGTCTGTTTAAAATACCGCCAAATACTTTTGGGTGTAAAGTTTTAACTCTTCCTCCTAAAATAGAAGGGTAGCTTGTTACATCCTCTACGGGAACAACGTCTATTCCTAAATCAGTGATGAATTTTTCGGTTCCTCCAGTGGAGTAAATAGTGATTCCTAATTCTTGAAATTTTCTTACTATCGGCTCTAATCCGTCTTTATGAAAAACTGAAATTAAGGCTGAAGACGCTTTTTTTACACTGCTCATTGTATGATGCTTAAATGTTTTTAATAAGCAAGCAAAAGTAATTTTTTTGCGGTTACAAAATGGCGTAGTTTATCAACAAAAACCCTAAAGTTTTAAAGAATTTTGGCTACTTCAAAATTAACGAATTCCAAAAAGGTCTCATCTGCCTTTGTAAATGGGTCTGGAGTATTGGAATCTATGTCTATTTGCCCAATGTTTTCGCCATTTAAAAATAAGGGTATAACTATTTCTGATTTCACGGTAATACTGCAGGCTATGTAGTTGTCTTGGGCCTGTACGTCTGGCACCACAAAATTTTCATTACTTTCTGCAACCTGCCCGCAAATGCCTTTGCCAAAAGGAATAATGGTATGGTCTGTTGGTGCACCGGCGTATTGGCCTAGTTTTAGCTCGCGCTTGTCCCCGTTTTTAAAATAAAACCCTACCCAATCATAATGTGGTACTTCGGCTTTTAGAAGTTCACAAATGGCTAGCATTTTTGCATCTGGAGTTTTGTTTGAGTCTATTATGGAGCTTACTTGAGGGCGCAATAAATTGAACATACCTTTTTTTTTGACAAAAATACATATTGTTACTGTGTAACAATAGGCTCTAAAACAAAAAAAAGAGGATGTATTTAAACATCCTCTTTTTCAATATGTGATTATGATTTAAGATTATGGTTGAATCTTTACATCGAATTCAATAAAATCGTTATTGTTGAAGCCAGGTTCTATGGCTGTAATTTTAATTAAACCTTTTTTGCCGTAATTATCTACAAATTCAATAATATCGCCTACACTTAAGTTCGTGATTTTTTGGGTGCTAGAACTTGTAATAAAATTTAATTCACTGTTTAAGGCTATTGCATCAAATGCTGCGACATCTATTGTTGTAGAAGTTGCAAAAAACATTTTGTTCAATGTTTCGGTAGCGGCATTCTCTTCCTCTGCGCCAGGCTTAAGCCCTTCTACATCAAATCCAAAAGAAGCATCATATTGTTCCGTTGAAGCAAAAGAAGCGTTGTCTTCTGCAGAGGCGCCGGAAGCACCGTAGTAATATCCAAAATCCCAGAAAGCTCTAAACTCAGGCCCTACATCAATTCTATATACAGTTTCATTTAATAGGGAAAAAAAAGATTCCGTTGATCCATCTTGTGCAGGGGCAAATAGTTTAATATCTGTAAATTCCCTAACTTCAGCTACAGGGTTTGCGCCTGTACCTACGGTAACCGTAATTTGACCTACTCCTAATGCCAATCTTTTTGAGCTATCTCGAAAATCACCTTTGCCTGTAGTGGTCCAAAATGAATAAACAATTTCACCGTTTTCAATATCTGGTACAGGAAGTGGAAATGAAAAATCTATTTCTTTCTTGGTGGCGCCATCTAAATCTATAGAGCCGTCTGCTTTCAGTGCTTTGTCAAGATCATCACTTTCCAAATCAAAAGAACTAAAAGGCATTTCACCTTGACCTAAGTAATTTTGTGTAATATACATTCTACGTTGAGTAGTGGCGTCTGAGGTGAAAATAACCCTACCGGTTACATTCGTGCCCGCTTCTCCGCTAGCAGAGGCAGAAGTTATGTTAGATGAAGGTACGGCCTCATTGAAAACTATTGTTGCTACCTCCGGTTCATCAGTGTCATCGCCATCATCACCGCCGGTGTTATCTGGTATTGGGGTGTCAAAAACAGATCCGTCGTCTGAACTACAACTGCCTATAAAAAGCGCAATAGTGCAAATAAGAAAAGTGGTTTTTAATTGTTTTTTCATAATTGTTAAAAATTTAGTTATTGGTTATTACGTTAATGTGTTCAGTGCTTTTAACTTGAAAAAAGTTTTTATCGTATATGTTTTGCAATATTTCTTAATGAAATTACTAGGGATTTAATGTCTTGTACTAAATTTCATTAAATATGTGATTTTTAATTTTTTATAATCTGTAACTTTGTAGTCATGAAAAATTTGTTTCATAAGTTGTTTTCCTTGACAATGGTGTTTCTGTTGTTGTTGTCCACTATTTCGTGGACAGTAGAGAAGCATCTTTGTATGGGGCGTGTTATGGATGTTGGTGTATTTACACATGCAGATGATTGTTGTTTGGGATTAAATGCTATGTCAACAAGTGATGAGCCAATTGAAGATAAAAAGCCTTGTTGTGATAATGAAGTGTTTACCATGCAAGGGCAAGATGATTTGACTTATCATGAAACAGATTTAGATTTTCCCATAAAGATATTTTTATATTCTTATGCAAGTACCTATGTAGGCTTGTTTGTAGAAACGGAATATGATATTCTTTGTAATGTAAATCCTCCTCCTATACTCACAGAGGATTTACATATTCTTCACGAAGTTTTTTTAATTTGATTCCAAGAGATAATGGTATTTAATGCCATGTCGTAAATGGTAGATACCCGTTAAAAGTTAAATATTCCTTGCTGGAACTCATGTAGGTGGCATGGTCTCAATATTTAAATTTTATGTCTTAGTGTACAGGATGCACAGATTAGGGAATAAATGAAATGAAATACTTCGAATAAAAAATAATGAATAAATATATAGTAATACTAATAACGGCTATGCTGCCTGCTTTTATATTTTCGCAAGAACAAGAAAAGGTGGACGGTGTGGTCTTAGATTCAGAAGGCTCAAATGCGCTTGGTCTTTTTGGTGCCAATGTGTATTGGCAAGATTCCCAAACGGGAGTGGTCACTAATTTTGATGGTGAATTTTCCATACCTTATTTAAGAGGGCGTAGTAAATTAATTATTAGTTATGTAGGTTTTGAAAGCGATACGTTGGTTATAAATGAACCTAAGACAATTCGTATTGGTTTAAAGCCTTCAAATGAGCTAGATGAGGTGGTGGTGCAACAAGAGCGTGATGCTATTCAGAAAACCTATTTTAGTCCGCAGAATGTGATTACGGTAAACAGCGATGAGCTTTTAAAAGCGGCCTGTTGTAATTTGGCGGAAAGTTTTGAAACCAATCCGGCTATAGACGTAAACCTGTCCGATGGGCTAACGGGAACTAAGCAAATTGAAATGTTGGGTTTAACCAGTCCGTATTTATTGATAACCCAAGAGAATATTCCAATGGTGCGCGGTGCATCGCAGGCTTATGGCTTAACGTTTACACCAGGTACGTGGATAGAAAGTATTCAAATAACCAAAGGGGCTGGTAGTGTTGTTAATGGCTATGAAAGTATTTCAGGGCAAATAAATACAGAGCTCGTAAAGCCGTTAACCGATAATGCAGTATTTGTAAATGGATATGTAAATCAAAATGGGCGTTATGAATTGAATACCCATTTCAATAGAAAGTTAACGGAAAAGTTGAGCACAGGACTTTATGTTCATGGTAATACCAGAACGCAAAAAGAGGATGACAATAATGACGGATTTTTAGATGCACCCTTGGGTAAGCAATTAAATGTAATGAACAGATGGCAATATCAAGATGCCGAAAAAGGATGGGTTAGTTTCTTCAATATTCGTTTTTTGAATGATGAAAAACAAGTAGGGCAAGTGGATTTTGAGCCAGATACGGATAGAGTAGATAGTGGAAATAGGTCACTGAGCGAAGCCGAAGTTCTTGCACTGAGCGGAGCCGAAGTGTGGGGAAGTGAAATCAATACTCGCCGGTTTGATACGTCAATTAAGTTAGGTTATGTTTTTCCGGAATTGCCTTTTCAAAGTCTGGGTTTTCAAACTTCTTACAGTTTACATAAACAAGATTCCTACTTTGGATTTAGAACCTATGATATTAACCATGAAAGTTTGTATAGCAACCTCATATTCAATTCTATTATAGGTGATACTAGAAATAAGTTCAAAACCGGTATTACTTTCGCTTACGATGGCTATGATGAATTGGTGTCGGCAACAGATTACTCTAGAGTAGATAATTCTGTAGGTGCATTTATGGAGTACAGTTATGAGAATTTAGAAAAAGTGAGTTTAACCGCAGGTTTACGTGTAGATAATCATAATAGATTGGGAACATTTGTGACACCTAGATTTCACATTAGATTTACACCATGGGAAAAAGGAAGTTTACGGGGGTCTTTTGGTAGAGGTAAAAGGGCTGCCAATATTTTTGCCGAGAATCAGCAGCTATTTGGCTCTGCAAGAACCATCAATATTGCCAGTACAGATGGTGAAGTTTATGGTTTGGAGCCGGAAGATGCATGGAATTATGGAATAAGTTTTTTACAAGGATTTAATTTCTTGAACAAAAAAGGTGATATTACTTTAGATTATTACATCACTGATTTTAAGAATCAGGTAGTTGTAGATTGGGAGAACCCTCAGGAAGTTTCTTTCTACAATTTGGATGGTGATAGTAGTGCCAAGAGTTTTCAGGTTGAGGTGAATTATGAACTATTACCACGTTTAGACTTAAGAACATCATATAAATTCTATGATGTATCAACAGACTATAGAAGCGGAAACCTTCAAAAACCCTTACTGGCTCAACATCGATTTTTTGTTAATTTAGGGTATGAAACCGAAGCCAAGGAGAACGGATCTCAGTGGAAATTTGATTATACCTTGCATAGTATGGGGAAGAAAAGACTACCGGATACAACTAGCAATCCTGTAGCGTACCAGTTGGCTGAGTATTCATCGCCTTATAACCATATGAATGCTCAAATAACCAAGGTGTTCTCAGAAAATGTTGAGGTATATGTAGGAGGTGAAAACCTTTCTGATGTACAGCAAGACAACCCTGTTTTAGGGGCAGATGATCCGTTTGGTCCAAATTTTGATACTACAATAGTGTTTGCGCCAATTATGGGTAGAATGTTCTATGCAGGCTTTAGATTTAAAATTTAATTTATCAATTAATATACATACTATGAAAACAACTATTTTATCAATTGCAATGATGCTAATTGCCGTGATAACCTATGCACAAGAGAAGAATAAGAAAATGACATTTGATGTCAATGGTAAATGCGCCATGTGTAAAGAGCGTATTGAAGAAGCTGCGCTGAATGTGAAAGGGGTAAAGTATGCAAACTGGAGCATACCAACGCACCAGTTGGATATTATAATGGATGAGCGCAAAACCGATGCAATGAAAATAAAAACGGCTATCGTTGCCGTTGGTCATGATACCAAAGAATTAAAAGCAACAGAAGAAGCTTATAATAGTGTGCATCCTTGTTGTAGATATAGGGAAGACAATTCTGATGATGGTCAACATCATGATGGTAACTAGATAATTGCTTGGTTTAGAGTGAGGTTTTGAAAAGAAAAAAATGGGTGAAATTTTAGTTAATCTTTTGCCAACAAAATAATCACCGATCAAAATCTGAAATACATTAGCTATAGATTTATTTTTAAATTCTATACCAATGGCACAAGCAAAATCAGCAGGGAAACCAGCTGCAAAGCCTGCACCGGCAAAAGCTGGTAAAAAGGCTGCTCCAAAAGCTGCTCCTAGAAAGAAGTAGTCTAGTTATCGCCTTTAGAAGGCATACTGTTTTGGACATAAAAACCACCTTCTGTAAATAAAGAAGGTGGTTTTTTTGTTGCTCATATTTAAAAAGAAAAAAACCGCTCTTGATATTTCAAGAGCGGTTTAAATTTTAAAGTCCCCTTTGGGGGTTTAGGGGCTTTTACATCATGCCTGGCATTCCGCCACCGCCACCCATTGGAGGCATAGCTGGAGCATCTTCTTTAATATCTGTTAAAGCACATTCAGTAGTAAGGATCATTCCAGAAACAGAAGCTGCATTTTCTAATGCTACTCTAGTTACTTTCTTAGGATCGATAATACCTGCTTTCATCATTTCAACATACTTTTCAGACTTGGCATCGTAACCATAATCACCTTTACCTTCAAGTATTTTGGCGATAACTACTGAACCTTCACCACCTGCGTTAGAAACGATAGTTCTTAAAGGAGCTTCAATGGCACGAGCTACAATTTGTAGGCCTGTAGCCTCATCTTCATTATCGGTAGACACTTTAGAAAGAACAGATTTTGCTCTTACCAATGCAACACCACCACCGGCAACAATACCTTCTTCAACGGCTGCTCTTGTAGCGTGTAAAGCATCATCAACTCTATCTTTTTTCTCTTTCATTTCAACTTCAGAAGCAGCACCAACATAAAGTACGGCAACACCACCGGCTAATTTAGCCAAACGCTCTTGAAGTTTTTCCTTATCATAATCAGAGGTTGTTGTCTCTATTTGAGATTTGATCTGGTTAACTCTAGTTTTGATATCTTTTGCAACACCGCCACCATTTACAATAGTAGTATTGTCTTTATCTATCTGTACTTTTTCGCAAGTACCTAACATGTCTAAAGTAGTGTTGTCTAAAGAGAAACCTCTTTCTTCAGAAATAACCGTACCACCTGTTAAAATTGCGATATCTTCTAACATTGCCTTTCTTCTGTCACCAAAACCTGGAGCCTTAACAGCAGCAATTTTTAAAGAACCTCTTAATTTGTTCACTACCAATGTAGCCAATGCTTCACCATCGACATCTTCAGCTATGATTAATAATGGCTTACCAGATTGAGCTACTGGCTCCAATACTGGTAATAAGTCTTTCATTGAAGAAATTTTCTTGTCGAACAACAAGATGTATGGGCTGTCTAATTCAGATACCATTTTTTCTGAATCGGTAACAAAGTAAGGAGAAAGATATCCTCTGTCAAACTGCATACCTTCAACAACATCAACGTAAGTATCTGTTCCTTTGGCTTCTTCAACGGTAATTACACCTTCTTTACCAACTTTACCGAAAGCTTGAGCGATCAAATCACCAATAGTTTCATCGTTGTTGGCAGAAATAGAAGCAACTTGTTTAATTTTCTCGGAAGAATCACCTACTTTTTTAGATTGTTTGGCTAAATCGGCAACGATGGCTTCAACAGCCTTATCAATACCTCTCTTTAAATCCATAGGGTTTGCACCTGCAGCAACGTTCTTTAAGCCTTCTTTTACGATAGCTTGAGCAAGAACGGTAGCGGTAGTAGTACCGTCACCTGCTAAATCATTGGTTTTAGAAGCAACTTCTTTTACCATTTGAGCACCCATGTTTTCTAATGGATTCTCTAATTCAATTTCTTTTGCTACGGTAACACCATCTTTGGTTACTTGTGGAGCTCCGAATGATTTGCTGATAATAACGTTTCTACCTTTTGGTCCTAATGTTACTTTTACTGCGTTTGCCAATGCATCAACACCTCTTTTAAGGCCGTCTCTAGCATCTATATCAAACTTAATATCTTTTGCCATATTTATTTGTTGTTTAAATTTTGACCCAATGATATGTCTTAGGTCATTAAAATTATTAATTATCTATTTCGTGAAAATTAAAAGGTCTTAGGTTTTATGCCCAAGCCAAATGCTATTTTTAGATAATAGCTAGAATATCACTCTCTCTCATCATCAAGTAGTCCGTACCTTCTAATTTTAATTCGGTACCGGCGTACTTTCCGTAAAGAACTGTATCTCCAACTTTAACGGTAACACTGTCATCTTTTGTACCAGGACCCACAGCAACAACTTTACCTTTCTGTGGTTTTTCTTTTGCGGTATCAGGAATGTAAAGTCCAGATGCAGTTTTAGTCTCAGCTGCCATTGGCTCAATAAGAACTCGGTCTGCCAATGGTTTGATATTAACTTTAGCCATAATTATTAATTTTTAAATTGATTTTTAGTTTTGTGCAAATGTAAAGGCAGAAATTATGCCATTGCCTTTTTACTGACAAATTGTAAACAAAAAATGCCAGCTTGTCATAAGCTGGCATTTTAAATATATTGTAGTGTGTAGTCTATAAACTATCTGAAGGCGTAGCTTCATTTGTAACTGGTGGTGTTACCTCCTCAGGTAATGTTTCAGGAACTACGGTTTCAATGTCGTCACCTTGTAATAATTTAGAATCTGCATCGCCAAAATTGCCTTTAAGTGCAATGTTAGATGCTAAAATTAAAACTATTAATAAACCAGCTAGCGTCCAAGTACTCTTGTCTAAAAAGTCACCTGTTTTTTTTACTCCGCCAACTACTTGGTTTCCACCTCCGCCAAAAGAAGAGGAAAGTCCGCCACCTTTTGGGTTCTGTACCATGATCACTAATACCAACAATAAGCAAACGACTATGATAAGTATTAGGAAAATTGAAAATGTACTCATTCTAAATTATTTATTATCTTTTCGTAATTTTTCTACCGCCTTAATTCGGTCTGCAAAGAAACTACTTTTTTCTGGATATTTCAAACTTAAAATTTTGTAGGCCTGAATAGCGTTTTTATACTTTTTTTGTTCCAGGTAAACCCTTGCTAAAGTCTCTGTCATTAGCTCGTTCTGGTTAATGGTAGATGACTGTGAAATGTCTATGGTTGTACTTTGTTCCGTAGGTACAATTTTGGGGTTGGAAGCTATGAACTTGTCAATACGGTCATATTTCTTTTTGATGGCCTCGTTTTTTACCCTTGGTTTTTTTACAGGTTTGTCTGTTGTCTTTTTTTCTTTGACACTGTCTGTATTTTGGCTTTCTGCCTCTACCTTGTTTTCTGCAATAACGGTTTGTTGCTTTTTGGTGTCGTCCTCTTTTGAAGGAGTGGAATCTTCTTCAACTGATTTTTCTAATGGTTTTTTGGAGGCAAGGCTTAACCATTCTGAAAAAGAATACTTCTCTTTGGCATCAAAAGTTAGAGGTTTACCAATGTCTAGCGCATTTTCTTCTTCGGTATTATCAGGGTTTTTAGATTGAAACAACTCCGGGTCCAAAATTTGCTCTGCATCTTTTTCGTCTTGTGGTAGGGGGTTGTCTTGAGATGGTGTAATAAAAGAAGGTGTAGGTGCTTCTTCAATAGGGTCATTTAGATCTTCAGTTTCTTCAGTGGGGCTACTGTCATTTGTGGTAATTACTTCATCAGAAATGTCAAGAGAATCTGTGTTTTCTTTAGTTTCAGTTGAATGAACTATTGTTAGGTCTTTATTTTCTTCTTGAACTTCAATGGCGTTATTGACCTCAATTTCGGCAATAGTTGCCGTAGCTGTATCATATTGTAAAAAGTCTCTAGATGTAATGAAATCAAAAAGCACATCTCTATCTGTCGTAAAAGCAGCCGTTGCTTTTAGAGCTTTGTTGTATTTGTAGCTGTTTAAGTTTTTGAGTCCTTTTAAGTGAAGTGCCCGTGCAGCTTGAAAATAAGGATACTCGGCTATAATATCTTCTAAATGTTTGGTATGAATGGGTTCTACCACTTTGGTAGGGTTTTCTAGAAAATATGTAAAGTCCTTAACGTTCATGTAATTACCAGTCTGCCAAAGAGGCGTTGAAAATATCTTGGGTTAGTCTTTCAAAAATTACCTCGTGGGCTTCACTTTTTATAGTTGCTAACTGTGTGTCTGCAGGGTAGTCGTAAAAGAAAGAAAAGCTTTGGTCAAATGCGGCATCTTCTTTCAACTGATTGTAGAACCTGACTTTAACCCGTATGGAAAGCCTGTTTTGCGCTGCTGTTTGCGCTGCAGTTGCAGACATTGGTGAAATTTTATATTCTGTAATTTCACCTTCGTATAGTAAATCTGGATTGCCCGTACTGATCAATTCTAAGCTGGTTTGGTTTTGAATTCTATCTTGCAATGCAAGTGTGAAGTCTCTATCCATACCAGGTTCAAAAGTAGAACCGGGACTTTGAGTGGCATAATTTTGAAAATAATTGACCTTAAAGGTTTTTGCTTCACCCACATTTCCGCCAGTGAAATTGTATACACCACAACTTAAAAATAAAAATATAGGTAGTAGGTATAGTATGGATTGTTTAAGATATCTCATTGAAATGCGATTCATTTAAATTTAAAGGTCGTATTGTTTTATTTTGCGGTAAAGTGTGCGCTCAGAAATACCTAACTCAGTTGCGGCTGCCTTTCTTTTTCCTCTGTTTCTTTCTAATGACTTTTTAATCAATTCTACCTCTTTCTCCTGTAAAGATAGGGTTTCTTCTTCTTGAATTTCTTCGGCAAAATGATATTTGTCTTCGTAAGAATCTTGAATAATAGATGCTTCTTCGTTTTTAGGTTCGGGTAAGTGCAGAACGTTTAAAGAAGTGTCATCTTGGGTGTCATGATCAAAATCAACATCCTCATCATCTTCATTACCATAGATTTTACGTATAAGATTTTCATTCTCTTTTTGAACTTTTTGAGAATCATTGTTCTTAAGTAGCTCCATGGTTAATTTCTTAAGATCGTTAAGGTCACCTTTCATATCGAACAAAACCTTGTATAGGATTTCTCTTTCGTTGCTGAAATCACTTTCAGATTTAGAATTGGAAACTACCGCAGGTAAATTGCTTGTATTGTTGTTAGGTAAATATCCGTGCAGGGTAGATGCTGTAATGGCTCTGTTTTCTTCAAGAACAGACACTTGTTCAGCAATATTCCTTAACTGACGTATGTTACCCGGCCACCTATATTTGGTAAGTAAAGAAACGGCATGGTCATCTAGTCTGATCGTGGGCATCTTGTATTTCTGACTAAAATCAGATGCAAATTTTCTGAACAATAAATGAATATCGTCTTGGCGTTCACGTAAAGGTGGTATGTTGATTTCAACGGTACTTAGTCGGTAATAAAGATCTTCGCGAAAGCGTTCTTTTTTAATCGCCTCGAACATATTAACATTTGTGGCGGCAACAATGCGTACATCTGTTTTTTGAACTTGGGAGGAGCCAACTTTTAAAAATTCTCCGTTCTCCAATACACGTAATAAACGAACCTGTGTGGTTAAAGGTAGCTCGCCAACCTCATCTAAAAATATGGTACCGCCATCGGCAACTTCAAAATAACCACTTCTGGTTTGTGTTGCACCTGTAAAAGCACCTTTTTCATGGCCAAAAAGTTCACTGTCTATAGTACCTTCCGGTATGGCTCCACAGTTCACCGCAATATATTTAGCATGCTTTCTGTGAGAAAGCGAATGAATAATTTTTGGGATCGATTCTTTACCTACACCGCTTTCACCGGTAACCAAAACAGAAATATCTGTTGCGGCAACCTGCATTGCTTTTTCTAAAGCACGATTCAATTTTGGGTCTTGCCCAATAATTTCAAAACGTTGTTTTATACTTTGTATGCTTTCCATATAAAATGGCTACTAAAAGTTAATTATTGTCAGAATACCCAACAGCAAGACCTTTTAAGGTTGCTGAAGTGCAATCATTGATTTGAACATTTACAAAATCCCCTATTTTGTAGTTTTCCTTAGGAAAAACAACCACGGTGCTTTGAGAGTTTCTGCCCATCCACTCATTTTCTGATTTTTTAGAGGTTCCTTCGATCAGGACTTCTTGAATTTTACCTACGTGCTTTTCCGTTCTAAATTGACAGTGGCTTCTTTGTAGGGCTATAATTTCAGAAAGACGTCTCTTTTTTATAGGTTCAGGAACATCATCTTCCATTTTTCTACCTGCTAAAGTACCTGGTCTTTCAGAGTAGGCGTACATATAACCAAAGTCATATTTTACATATTCAAGCGCTTTTAAGGTGTCGGCATGGTCTTCCTCTGTTTCTGTTGGAAAACCGCTAATGATATCTTGGGAAATAGCGCAGTCAGGTATTATTTTTCTAATGTTGTCTATGAGTTCAAAATACTCTTCAATAGTGTGTAAGCGGTTCATTTCCTTTAGAATACGATTGCTTCCACTTTGAACGGGTAGGTGAATATGGTTGCAAATATTCTTATGTGCCGCCATAGTCTTTATAACATCCAAGGTCATATCTTGAGGGTTGGATGTTGAAAAACGTATGCGCATTTTAGGGTAGGCAAGTGCTACCATGTCTAAAAGCTTAGAGAAATTGGTAGCGGTGGCTTTTTGCATTTCAGATGCATTTTCAAAATTTTTCTTAAGTCCGCCGCCATACCATAAGTAACTATCTACATTTTGACCAAGTAATGTAACTTCTTTAAAGCCCTTTTGCGAAAGCTCTTGTATTTCGGCAAGAATGGACTGTGGGTCTCTACTTCTTTCCCTACCTCTGGTAAAAGGGACTACGCAAAAGGTGCACATATTATCGCATCCTCTGGTGATAGATACAAAAGCCGTTACGCCGTTGGTGTTTAATCTAACCGGTGCAATATCACCATAAGTTTCATCTTTGGAAAGAATGACGTTAACGGCATCTCTGCCAGAATCTACTTCTTTAATCAGGTTGGGTAGATCTTTGTAGGCATCTGGTCCAACGACCATGTCCACTATTTTTTCTTCATCTAAAAGCTTGTCTTTTAATCTTTCTGCCATACAGCCAAGAACACCAACTTTTAAATGGGGTCTAGATTTTTTTACTTTATTGTATTCCGTAAGTCTTTTACGTATAGTCTGTTCAGCTTTATCTCTAATAGAACATGTATTTACAAGTACTAAATCTGCTTCTTCTAACGTTTGGGTGGTGTTAAAACCTTCGGTCGCTAGTATAGAAGCTACAATTTCACTGTCCGAAAAGTTCATGGCACAACCGTAACTCTCAATATAAAGATTACGTTTGTTCGTCTCTTTTCCTTCTACTACCAAAGTTGTGCCCTGCACATTTTCGTCTATGGTTTTCTCCATTTTTGTAATACGTTGCGTATAAAATAATTTGGATGGCAAAGATACTATTATAATCAAAAATATGACAAGATGACATGATTATTTAGGTATAGTTTAAGCTTTGCGCTTATTAATTATTTAGATTTAACTTTAAAAATAACCACTTACTCCTATGAATTTAGAAAACCTTGCACAGCACATACAAAGTAGACCAGATCTAGACTTTGGTACCATTTTTAGCAGATCAATAGAACTTTTTAAAAAAGTGTGGCTACAAGGCTTCATTACATTATTGTTGACATTTGTAGTTATACTGCCATTTTATATTTTGTTTTACGTGCCAATGATAGCTGCCGGAATTACGGATCGTGAAGCGCTGGAACAGAATGAACTTCCGCCAATGATGGTCATTGCCATGGTAATTTTGCTTCCTGTTTTGCTGTTGGCTATTACCACTATGGCGTTGGCGTTGAATGCGGCTTTTCTAAAGATTTGTAAGCAAAAGGATATGGATGAGGTTGCTAATGATGACTACTTTTATTTTTTTAAGGAAGGTAGATTGGGTAAAGTATTCATTTTGTCCTTATATCTTTTAGGACTCTCACTTTTAGGTGGGCTTGCTTGTGGGTTAGGTGTGTTCTATTTGATAGTGCCTATGTCATTACTACCCGCTTTTTTGGCGTTCTCAAATGATCTGTCAGCATTAGATATGGTTAAGGCAAGTTTTACGTTAGGCAACAAAAATTGGCTGGTCATTTTTGGTCTGGTATTGGTCATGTCGTTTGTGGCACAATTGGGCTTTGTTTTATGTTGTATTGGTGTATTGTTTACCGTAATGTTGAGTAAAGTACCTGCATACTATATGTATAAGGATGGTGTAGGTTTTAATGAGGGGTCGTAAATTTAACTAGTTGATAACGCAACTATTAGCGGTAACTTTAATCTATAGGGTACAACCGTTTAAATTTAAACCATGAGAAATTTCTTTTTTGTTTTGTGTGTAATTGCTACATCAGCATTGGTGTCATGCGATGATGACGGACCGTATGAAGATTACCTTGTAGCTAGACCAATTTTACAAGATGCAGTTTCTTTTAAGGCAGAAGCCGTAGCCGTTACGGAACCTGTGCCCATTGTGACTTCGGGCAAGATATACGCTTACGGAGATTATATTTTTGTGAATGATGTAAATCAAGGTTTTCATGTCATAAATAACCAAAATCCTTCAAACCCAGAGCCTATCGCATTTATTAAATTGGAAGGCAACAATGATATATCTATTAAAAACGATGAGATATATGCGGATAGCTATGGTGATTTGGTGATTTTCGATATTTCGGATATAAATAATATCACCTTAACCAGTCGTATTGTCAATGCCATATATAATAATGATGTTTGGTTGTTCAATACAGAATTTCCACAAGCCGATTTTTATGAATACGGAGATATTGATTATGATAAAGATATTGTAGTTGGGTGGGAAGTAAACACGGAAAGGCGCCCTGTAAAGGAGTATGAGGCCAGGTTTGATAGCATCGACGGTGTTTTTGCAGATGTAGCCGAAAATTTTAATAATCAATCGCCAACAACAGGGCAGGGCGGTTCTTTGGCTCGTTTTAAGATTATTGGCAATTATCTATACGTGGTAGATTACAGTGATATTAACATATTTGATATTACCGATGTAGAAAATGTAAAGGTGTTGGATGATGTGCAAGTAGCTTGGGATATTGAGACTATTTATAATCAAGGTGATATACTATTTATCGGAGGTTCACAAGGCATGTATATTTATAGTATTGAAAACCCTCAAAAGCCAGAGTTTATTTCAGAATTTAGGCACGGTACTGCCTGTGATCCCGTAGTCGTTGATGGTGATTATGCATATGTAACGTTAAAAGGCGGTAATTTTTGTGGCACTGCGGAAAGTGGTCTTTACGTTGTAGATGTGTCCAACTTGGAAAATCCAGAATTAAAAGTGATTTATCCAATGGTCGGTCCAAACGGTTTGGGAATAAAAGGAGATACCTTATTTGTTTGTGACGGTACTGCTGGTTTAAAAGTGTATGACAAGAGCAATGCTCCTAATATATCTTTAATCAACACTTTTGAAGATATTGTTGCTTATGATGTTATACCATTATCATCATCTCTTTTGATGATTGGAGAAGGTACCTTGTATCAATACGAATATGTAAATAATGATATTAGGCTGTTAAGTACATTACAGCTGTAAAATTATGAAATGGTTAAAAAAAAGGGGAGGCATTTATAGCCTCCCCTTTTTATTTCGTAAGCTTTAGCCGTTGAAGGCGAGCAATTGGTTTGTTTATAGCTGTGAATTTCATGAAATTACGAGCGTATCTCTGTTGAAATATGGGAAAAAATAAATTCCTGAAATTTCAAAGTATAATTTTTAGTATACATTTGTAAGTATAAACAAGGTTGATGGCGAAAAATTTAGTAATTGTTGAGTCTCCTGCAAAGGCCAAGACTATAGAGAAGTTTTTGGGAAAGGATTTTAAGGTAGAATCGAGCTTTGGTCACATTGCGGATTTACCTTCTAAGGAGTTGGGAGTAGATGTAGAGAATGATTTCACCCCTAAATATATAGTAGATAAAGAAAAGAAGGCTTTGGTTAAAAAGCTTAAAGGTCTTGCGGATAAAGCAGAAACTATATGGCTTGCGAGTGATGAGGACCGTGAGGGAGAAGCCATTTCGTGGCACTTGGCAGAAGAATTGGGGCTAGATAAGAAAAAAACAAAAAGAATTGTTTTTAACTCTGTAACCAAGGCTGCAATTCAGAAGGCAATAGAGAATCCGCGAGAAATCAACTTTAATCTTGTAAATGCACAACAAGCTAGGCGAGTTTTGGATCGTTTGGTAGGTTATCAATTATCTCCGGTACTTTGGAAAAAAATTAAACCGGGTCTTTCTGCCGGTCGTGTACAATCTGTAGCTGTAAGGTTGATCGTAGAACGAGAAAGGGATATTGAGGCGTTTGAGCCGCAAGCATCATTTAAGATCGCTGCAGAATTTAAGACTGAAGAGGGTAGTGTGTTTTCTGCCAAGCTGAATAAAACCTTTGCTTCTGAAAAAGAGGCCAAGGCATTTTTAGAAAAGAATATTTCTGCAGATTTCTCGGTAAGCAAATTAGATAAGAAACCAGCAAAGAAATCGCCTTCAGCGCCGTTTACAACATCGACATTACAGCAAGAGGCATCAAGGAAATTGTATTTTTCTGTGGGTAGAACCATGCAGGTGGCACAACGTTTATATGAAGCAGGTTTAATTACCTATATGAGAACGGATAGTGTAAACTTGTCCAATGAAGCATTGGCTTCGGCAAAAGAAGCTATCATAAAGAACTATGGTGAATCTTATAGCGAGACTAGAAATTTTACCGGTAAATCTAAAGGGGCGCAAGAGGCCCATGAGGCCATTAGGCCTACTGATATGGGTAATCAGTCCCCATCATTAGAACGTGATCAATCTAAGTTATATGATTTAATATGGAAACGTACGGTTGCATCTCAAATGAGCGATGCACAGTTAGAGCGTACCAATGTAAAGATCAAGACCAATAAACATTCAGAAGAATTCACGGCGAACGGTGAGGTGATAAAATTCGACGGATTCTTAAAAGTGTATATGGAAGGCGTAGATGATGAAGATGTTGCCGAAGAACAAGAAGGTATGTTGCCCGCCATGAAAGAAGGTGAGCGTTTGCTGAATAATTTTATCTCTGCGACGGAACGCTTTACAAGACCGCCATATAGATTTACAGAAGCCTCTTTGGTTAAAAAGCTAGAAGAGCTGGGCATTGGTAGACCATCTACATATGCCCCAACAATTTCTACGATCCTTAATAGAGGTTATGTAGAAAAAGGTACAATTGAGGGTACAGAACGTAAGTATCAACAATTGATATTAGCATCAAATAAAATAGAAGAAAAGAATCTTAGTGAAAATGTAGGTTCGGACAAAGGAAAAATGGTACCTACGGATATAGGTATGATCGTTACCGATTTCTTGGTAAGTAATTTTGCCAATATATTAGACTACAACTTTACCGCACAGGTAGAAGAAGATTTCGATGAAATAGCTTCTGGTGATGAAGATTGGAAGAAAATGATGAAAGACTTTTATAAAGATTTTCATCCAAATGTGGTAGATGTTGAAGAAAATGCGGATCGCGCAAGTGGCGAAAGAATTTTAGGTAAAGATCCTAAGAGTGGTAAACAAGTATCTGTACGTTTAGGTAGATTCGGGCCAATGGTTCAAATTGGTACCGTAGATGATGAAGAGAAGCCAACATTCGCCAGTTTGTTGCCAGAGCAATCTTTGAATACCATTACTTATGAAGAAGCAATGGATCTGTTTAAGCTTCCTAGAAAATTAGGGGTTTATGAAGGAGAAGAGGTATTGGCCAACGTGGGTAGATTTGGACCTTATGTAAAATTCGGCGATAAATTTATTTCTATGGATAAAGGGGAAAGTGCCTTTGAAATAGAGATGGATAGAGCAATAGAATTAATAGTTGCCAAGCAAAAAGCGGACGCGCCAATTGCGATGTACGAAGAAAAAGAGGTTACCAAAGGCGTAGGTAGGTTTGGTCCGTTCATAAAATGGAACGGTATGTTCATCAACGTTAATAAGAAGTATGATTTTGACAACTTATCAAATGACGATATTGTTGAGCTTATTGAAGTTAAAAAACAAAAAGAAATAGATAAGGTCGTTCAAAACTGGGAAGAAGAAGGTATTCGGATAGAGAAAGCCAGATGGGGGCGCCATAATGTTATTAAGGGCAAGATCAAGGTTGAATTGGCTAAAACGGTAGATGTTACAAAAATGTCGTTGGAAGAAGCTCAGAAATTAATTGAACAAAAAACACCAAAGAAAAAGACAAAAGCCAAGGCTAAGAAAAAAAAGTAATCTATTTTTAAGTCTTTATAAGAGTGTAGTAATTTTATGATTTCTAAACCTATTCAATAATGGCCTTTGATTTTTTAGTTCCGGTATCGGACAAAGTTTTAGCCCATAATGAGTTATTGCCAAGTCAATCTATTGGTAAAAACACCTATATACATACTGAAAAGGATGGTTTGCCGGTATTGGCAAATGCCACAGTAGCCATTTTAGGGGTAAGGGAGTCTAGAAATGCATATGAGAAAAAACACGAAAAGCTAGATGTTTCCGCTATACGATTACAGTTCTACAAACTTTTAATAGGAAATTGGAACGCAACTATTGTAGATCTAGGGGATATAGAAGAAGGCGCAACTGTAGAGGATACTTATTTTGTGGTAAAAGAAGTAGTTGCCGGTTTACTTGAAGAAGATATCATTCCTATCATTTTAGGAGCTACACAAGATATTACATATCCTGCATACAGGGCTTTTGATGGTATTAGGGATATGATCAACCTGGTAGCTATTGATAGCAGGTTCGATTTTGGTATAGAAGATGAGCTTATATCTTCGCATTCCTACATGAGTAAAATCATTACAGACAAACCTAATAACCTTTTCAATTTTTCAAATATTGGTTATCAAAGTTATTTTAATGCCCAGGAAGAAATAGATCTTATGGAGCGTTTATTTTTTGATGCCTATAGACTTGGTGAGGTTGCAAATGATATTTCTTTGGCAGAGCCTGTGCTAAGAAATGCGCACATGGTAAGTTTAGACTTACGATCTGTAAAAGCAAGTGAAATTTCTATGTCGGCAAATTTCTCTCCTAACGGATTTAATGGTAGAGAAATATGTGCAATATCCAGATATGCCGGTATCAGTGATAAAGTGTCTGTTTTTGGATTGTACGAAATGGAGAATACCGTACAATCACAACAGCTAATAGCACAAATAATATGGTACTTTATAGAAGGTATCAATTTTAGGATTAAAGAATCTCCATACACCAAAACAGATGATTTTGTTAAGTATAACGTACCTAGCGAAGATGAAGAATTGGTGTTCTACAAAAGCTTATTAACAGAAAGATGGTGGACAGAAGTGCCATCTATTTTTACTTCACATACTAAAGCCAATACACCTGCGTTATTACCTTGCACCGAGAAGGATTATGTAGACGCATGTAATCAACAGATTCCTGAAAGGTGGTTCAAGGCCTATAAGAAAGGCTTTAATTAACATAATTTTTTTTAAAGCATTAAAAGACTTTAATACAATATTTTATATAAAACCTAGTTTTAGTTGTTAGAATAAATTATTGTATTCTGAGTTTAAACCATAATCGAAATTTAACCTAAAGTATGAAGAAGCTATTGTTATCCTCTATAGCGTTTGTTTTTTTACTCACAAGTTGTGGGTCTAAACAGAAAGGTGAGCTAACCGGAGTCCAGGGAAAAAAGTGGTATCCAGAAAAACCATATGGAATGGAACTTATCCCAAGGGGTTCTTTTATCATGGGTAAGAGTGAGGAAGACCAAGGAAAATTATTGAATGCACCAACTAAGACAGTTACGGTACGTTCTTTTTACATGGATGATACTGAAATTACCAATAGTGAGTATCGTCAGTTTGTAGAATGGGTAAAAGATTCTATTGTTAGAACCAAGTTGGCCATTTTAGCAGATGAATTAGGTATTGGTCCAGAAGAAGGTGGTATTGGTGATTATGCATTTAAAGATGCAGATACAACAAGAGCATCTGTATATGATAAGTATATGTTGGATAATTACTCTGGTATGGGCGAAACAGGATACGAAGGTAGAGCGTTGAGCAAAGATGAAGACCTTGTGTGGGACACATCGGAATATCCAGATGAATATTATACCGAAATTATGGATTCTATCTATTTGTCTGAAGAAGAATCTTATAATGGTCAACGTACTATTGACGTTAAGCAATTAAAATATAAGTACAGCTGGATGGATATTGAAGCAGCGGCAAGAGCATCTGTAAAAGGAAATACTAGCCGTAAAGACTTTATCAGAACAGAAGAGGTAGAAATTTATCCGGATACTACGGTATGGATCAGAGATTTCTCATACTCGTACAATGAGCCTATGCATAATGATTATTTCTGGCATGATGCGTATAGCGAATATCCTGTAGTAGGTATTAGCTGGCAACAGGCAAAAGCATTCTGTAATTGGAGAACCAAGTTCAAGAATGATGATAATAAGAGTCGTGGAAAGCAGTTCGTAAACCAATTTAGACTTCCAACAGAGGCAGAATGGGAATATGCGGCAAGAGGTGGTATCGAAGGTGGTACTTATCCTTGGGGTGGACCATACGTAATTAGTGATACGGGTTGCTTTATGGCAAACTTTAAACCACAACGTGGAGATTATGCAGCAGATGCCGCTTTATATACGGTAGAAGCCAAATCTTACGAGCCAAATGATTATAACATGTATAATATGGCCGGTAATGTATCTGAGTGGACAAACTCTAGCTACGATCCAAGTGCTTACGATTATGTTTCAACAATGAACCCTAACGGAGGTGATCAATCTAACACAAGAAAAGTTATTAGAGGAGGTTCTTGGAAAGATGTAGCATACTTTTTACAAGTAAGTACAAGAGACTTTGAGTATGCAGATTCAGCTCGTAGTTACATAGGTTTCAGAACAGTACAAGATTATATGGGTGAGGAAGATTCAACACAATAAATAATAATATTAACAGTTTTATAATAAATTCAAATTCATTTTTTAACCAAATCTTTTTTATTAAACCTTAAATTAAATTAAAATCATGGCACAGTCAAAATCCACAAAAAAATTATTTAACATGGCCTACGGCCTTGGAGCATCAGTTGTAATTATCGGTGCATTATTTAAAATTCTTCACTGGGAGTTAGGACCTTTAAATGGTGGTATTCTTCTAGCGATAGGTCTTATAACAGAAGCACTTATTTTTGCGATCAGTGCATTTGAACCAGTAGATGACGATTTAGATTGGTCATTGGTATACCCAGAATTAGCTGGTGGTGAGAGCAAAGCTCCTAAGAAAGCACAAGCTGCTACAGAAGTAAAAGAAGCTGAGGCATCTTTATCTAAGAAATTGGATGACTTATTAAAAGAAGCTGGTGTAGATGCAAATCTTATGGAAAGCTTAGGTACTAGCATCAAGAACTTTGAAGGTGCTGCTAAAGGTATTGCTCCAACTGTTGATGCAATGGAGTCTACTAAGAAATATTCAAGCGAAATGGTTCAAGCTGCAGCTCAAATGGAGTCTTTGAACAGTCTTTATAAAGTACAATTGGAAAGTGCTAGCAAACAAGCTTCAGTTAATGAAGAGGTTGTTCAAAATGCAAGTGCACTTAAAGATCAAATGGCATCTTTGTCTACAAACCTTTCTTCATTGAATGGTGTATATGGTGGTATGTTATCTGCAATGAGCAAAAACTAATTTGGATTTTTACCGACCCGAATCAATTATTAATTAAAAATCTAAATTAAAAATCCATGGCAGGAGGAAAACAATCACCACGTCAGAAGATGGTCAACTTAATGTATTTGATCTTCATCGCAATGTTGGCGTTAAACATGAGTAAAGAGGTGCTAGCGGCATTCGGTATTATGAATGAAAAGCTAGAGACTTCTAACGAAAAGACAACAGCAAGTAACAATGCGTTCTTGGAAAGTCTTGGAACTAAAGCATCTGAAGATGCTGCAAAGTATGACAAGTTATATCAAAATGCTCAGCAGATCAAAGCAATGTCTCAAGAGTATTATGATTATTTGGAAGGACTTAAAAAAGGTATGATGGAAGGGATCGAAGATCCTAAAGATTATGCTCGTATGGATATGTCCGATTACTTGGACCAGAAATTATTTCAAGGTGAAAATTTATCGGAAGACGGTAAAAAGTTCATGAGTAACCTTACAGGTTATAGAGATCAAGTTGCTGCAATAGTACCAGCTGCTTTAAAGCAATCTGTTATCGATCGTTTCCAAACAGGAGATGAGAACGGTAAAGTTGAAAAAAGAGACGGTACAAAGCAAGATTGGATCAACTACCACTACGAAGGGTATCCTTTAGTAGCATCTTTGGCGAAATTAACACAGTTACAAGCTGATGTTAAAATAACTGAAGAAGCAGCTTTGAAATCTATGTTGGCAGGTGAGTTGACCGAGCAAGTTTCTTTAAAGAACTTTGCAACATCTCTTTCGGCTACTAAATCTGCATACTATGCAGGTGAAAAGTACGATGGTAAGATCATTATCAGCAAAACTGATAATTCTTCTACTCCAGTAAGAGCTGAATTGACTTTAGACGGAAGAAAATTATCTGAAGGTTCTGATTATAAATTAGAGGCAGGTGGTGTTAAAATGTTGATTGGTTCTGGTTCTGCCGGTGATCATGAAGTAAAAGGTACGATCTACTTTAAGCAAGACGGTGAAGAAATTCCTGTTGAGGTTAATAACTCTTTCGCAACGATTTCTAAGCCAAATGCTGCTTTGATCGCTGCAGATAAAATGAATGTTGTTTATAGAGGTGTTGCTAACCCAATGTCTATCTCTATACCAGGTATACCTAACAATAAGGTTAGAGCATCTGCTCCAGGTCTTAAAGCGGTAAGTGGTAGTAAGTATGTAATGACACCAGGTACTGGTAGAAATGTTACTATTACAGCTTCAGGTACATTGCCAGATGGTCAGTCCGTATCTTCTAAGTCTGAATTCAGAATTAAGGATATTCCAAGACCGGAAGGTAGCATAAGCAAGCAAACTGGTAGTCTTAAACTTCCAAAGAGAAATGTTGAGATCGCTACTATAGGTGCTGGTTTAGAAGACTTCGATTTTGATTTGAACTTAGCGGTAAGCGGTTTCAAATTCAAAGTACCAGGTCAGCCAACCGTATCTGTTAGAGGAAACAAAATGAATGCTAAGGCTAAACAAGCTTTATCACGTGCTAAAAGAGGAGATGTTGTACAAATATTCGATATCGAAGCTTATATCACAAACAATAAGAGTTACAAGTTAAAGAAAGTATCTCCAGTAGTAGTGGAGATTACAAACTAAATAAATGGAATGATACCGGGTAAGCCCTATGGTCTTGCCCGGTTAATTTTAAAGTGAAACAAACATGAATTGGAAAAATGTTTTAGTAATGGGAGCGGTAACAATGTTACCTTTATCAATGATGGCCCAGGCAAATGTATTGAACGCAAAGAAACCTAGTGAGGTTGGTATTCGTACAGAAGCTCAAAAGGCTGTGGATAATGATGCTCCATTAGAATATGGTTATGTAGATGATAGGGATATACTTTGGTCTAAAACTTTATGGGAGACCATTGATTTAGATGAGAGAGTAAACTTCCCATTATACTACCCAACAGATACTATGGATATTGGACCAGATAGAAGGTCATTATACCACGTACTGGTTAAAAATTTAAAAAGTGGAAAATTAGATACTTATACAGATTCTTATTTTACACAAAAAAGAACTTATGCAGATTTAAAAGATGCCTTGCAAATGGTTGATACCCTAGATTATGGGTATGAGCAAATGAATGCAGGTGAAGCTGTTTCTGAAGAGTATATTACTCGTAGAACTATTTCTGCAGCGGATATTGAAGAATATCATATAAAAGGAATTTGGTATTTTGATAAAAGACAAGGAGAGTTAAAGTACCGTCTTTTAGGTATTGCTCCTGTTGCTCCGGATGTTAACTTTATGGACGACGAAAATCCAGATATGGTTGAGCTTTTTTGGGTATGGTACCCAGATGCGCGTGAAATGTTGCACGAGGCTAAACTATTTAACTCCCAGAATTCTGCACAACCCATATCATTTGACATGTTGTTGAATGCACGTAGGTTTGATGCTGTTATTTATAAAGAAGATAACGTTCAAGGAGATAGAAATATTGATGATTACATTTCTGATAATGCTTTGTTCCAATTGTTGGAAGCAAAAAGAATCAAAGAAACTATTAGAGATAAAGAACAAGACATGTGGGCTTACTAAGCTTGCTGAAAATCCAATTCACATAAAAAAGACCCGATCTATAGATCGGGTCTTTTGTTTTATATACTGTTTCATACATTGTAAGTACATTTGTGGTATGGTAGATTATATGATTGTTGGTCTAGGTTTGGCAGGTACTGCCTTTTGTGAAAACCTGCGCAGAAAGAATAAGACTTTCATAGTGTTTAATGACCGTTCGCAAACATCTTCTAGGGTTGCAGGTGGTTTGTACAATCCTATAATTTTAAAAAGGTTTACACTCTCATGGCGGGCAGATGAGCAATTACCTGTGGCTACCGAATTTTATAGCGGGTTAGAGCAATTTTTAAATGTAAGGTTTGATGAAAAATTAAATGTACTCCGAAAATTCGCTTTTATTGAAGAGCAAAATTTGTGGTTTGAAGCTGCCGATAAAAACAAGTTAAAGCCCTTTTTGGATGTTGCCTTATCGCAAAACGATAATGCAGCCCTTAACATCCCTTTTCAGTTTGGTAAAGTATTACAAACAGGTAAACTAGATACTAAATTCTTATTTGATAGTTATGAGAAATGGCTAAGTGAAAATGATAAAATTTACGCACAGACATTTCATTATGAGCAATTGAAAATTGAAGAGGATTGTGTTGTATATCAAAATGTAAAAGCTAAAAACATTGTATTTACCGAAGGGTACGGTATGGTGTGCAATCCGTTTTTCAATTATTTGCCAATGCAGGGGTCTAAAGGAGAATATATTGTAATCAAGGCAAAAGATTTAAATGAGAGGAATATTATTAAATCATCTATTTTTTTAATTCCGCTTGGTGATGATCTATACAAAGTGGGTGCTACCTACAACAGAGAACAAAAAGACAATATTACTACAGAGAAAGCCAAGAATGAACTTATAGAAAAACTTAATGGCCTTTTAAAGTGTAATTATACCGTGGTTGATCATGTAGCAGGTATGAGACCTACGGTAAAAGATAGAAGACCATTGGTGGGGCAACATCCTAAACACAAAAACTTATGGGTGCTGAACGGTTTTGGATCTCATGGTATTACCATTGCACCGTGGGCGGCCAAATCTCTTTATGATCGTATTGAAACAAAAGCACCGCTATTGGCAGAAATGGACATAGCCCGGTTTACTAACGACTAGTGTTGTGTAAAGTGGCCTTGGCATCATACTTCACGAACATATTGATCCAAATATTTCTAGAAATTCTCATGATTACAGGCATAAATACGACCAGGGTTCCAATTATCGCAATAAAAGTGGTGATGAGGCTAGCTCCAAGAAAAAGATTGGCAATGACAAAAGCTGCAACGGCAAAAGCAATACCTACTGCATAACTAACATACATAGCGCCATAAAAGAAAGAAGGCTCAATTTTATATTTTAGGTCGCAATGACCACATCTATCGTGCATTTCAAAAATTTTGCCCATATGATATGGGTTTTTGTCCACATACATACTTTCTTTATGGCATCTGGGGCAACTTCCTGTTAAAATACTGTAGAGTTTGTTTCCTTTTTTTAACATTTGCAAAACTTTATACTAAGGTACGATTTTAAGGCATTTTTCTTGTCTTATATCTATTTGAAGAAAAGATAATTAAGCATGTATGTATAGATAATTTTTATCTATATCCAAGGCTAACAAGAAGAATTAGAATTTATGTTAAACGTTCACAACCTATCTGTCTCTTTTGGAGGAGAATATCTATTTGAAGAAATTTCATTTCGCTTAAATGCCGGTAATAGAGTAGGATTAGTAGGTAAAAACGGTGCAGGTAAGTCAACCTTATTAAAACTGCTTAATAAGGATATGGCTTTGGATACCGGAGTAATTGCGGTTGAAAAAGACATAAAAATTGGTTTTTTAAGACAGGATATAGATTTTGTTCAAGGCAGGTCGGTTTTAGAAGAAGCTTATCAAGCTTTTGAAGAGATCAAAGCTCTAGAGTTAAAGTTAGATGAGATTAACCATCAATTGGCAGAGCGTACAGATTATGAATCAGAATCGTACAATCAATTAATAGTAGATTTAAGTGATATTACCCAACATTATGAAATTTTGGGAGGATATAACTACCAAGGAGAGACAGAAAAAATACTGCAAGGTTTAGGTTTCAAAAGAGAGGATTTTGATAAAAAGACCGAAACTTTTTCCGGTGGATGGCGAATGCGTATAGAACTTGCAAAACTACTGCTGCAAAGTAATGACGTGTTGCTATTAGATGAGCCCACCAACCACTTGGATATAGAATCCATTATTTGGTTTGAGCAGTTTTTAAATAATTATACCGGTGCTGTTGTAATTGTTTCTCATGATAAAATGTTCTTGGATAATGTAACCAATAGAACTATAGAAATATCTTTAGGTCGCATATATGATTATAATAAGCCATATACCCAGTATTTGGTTTTAAGGAATGAGATCAAACAACAACAAATTAATGCACAAAAGAATCAAGAGAAAGAGATTCAGCAAGCAGAGCGTTTAATAGAGAAGTTTAGGGCAAAATCTACCAAGGCTTCTATGGCACAATCTTTAATAAAGAAGCTTGATAAAATTGAACGTATTGAAGTTGATGAAGATGACAACAGTGTAATGAGTCTGCGTTTTCCTGTATCCGTCACCCCTGGCAAAGTAGTGGTTGAGATAGAGGAGCTTTCTAAGTCTTATGGCAAAAATTTGGTGTTAAACGATATTAATTTGCTCATTGAACGTGACAGCAAAACGGCTTTTGTTGGGCAGAACGGACAAGGAAAATCTACCCTGGCTAAAATTATAGTTGGTGATCTGGAACATGAGGGTCACTTAAAATTGGGGCATAACGTGCAAATAGGATATTTTGCTCAGAACCAGGCAGAGTATTTAGATGGTAATAAGACCATACTTGATACCATGATAGATGCCGCCAATGAAAAGAATAGAAGTAAGGTTAGAGATATTTTAGGGTCATTTTTGTTTAGGGGAGATGAAGTTGATAAATACGTTAAAGTTTTGTCCGGTGGTGAGCGTAACCGTTTGGCTTTGGCAAAGATGTTATTGCAGCCATTTAACGTACTTGTAATGGATGAGCCTACCAATCACCTGGACATCAAATCTAAAAATGTACTAAAACAAGCCTGTTTAAATTTTGAAGGCACCTTAATTTTAGTTTCTCACGATAGAGACTTTTTACAAGGGCTTACCAATAAAGTCTATGAATTTAAAGACCAAAAGATTAGAGAATATTTGGGCGATGTAGATTTTTACTTGGAGCAACGTAAAGTAGTGGATTTTAGGGCAATTGAGAAAAAACAGACCGTTGTTGCCGAAAAGGAGAAGCCAAAAGCATCCACATCATTTCAAGATCAGAAAAAAATTAAGAGTTTAAAAAATCAATTAAGCTCTGTGGAAAGTAAAATTGGTTCTTTGGAAAAGGAGATTAAAGAGATTGATCATAATTTGCTGGTAGACTATGATGCTACTATAGCTGAGCCTAATTTCTTTGATGGATATCAAGCCAAAAAGAAGAAATTAGAGACGTTAATGCAAAAGTGGGAAACGTTAACTATTGATATTGAGGAATTAACATAATTCAGTTTTGTCTCACCACAGATTTTGATAGTTTCACCACAGATTTAGCTACTTTCACAACATAGCAGGGTAAATCAACGATAAAATTTCAGTTTTCAACGTTATTAATTCAAATTTGTAGGATAATTCCTAGTTGAATACGTTTACCAAACCACCATCATATGAAAAAACTATACTATTTAAGTTTCAGCTTATTATTTCTGACAACAGTTTGTTTTGCAGAAGTATCTAAAAAAGAGAAAAAGGCATTAATTGATCTTTACGAAACTACCAATGGTAAGCATTGGGTAAAGAAATGGGATCTGAATGCACCAGTTTCTAAATGGCACGGTGTTAAGGTTGAAAATGACAAGGTAGTTGAAATCAACTTGTTTCATAATAATCTTATGGGGTCTTTATCCTCGCAAATAGGTGACCTTGAGAACCTAAGAGTATTGAACCTTGCATTTAATTCAATAACAGGTAAGTTACCGGTAGAAATTGAAAACCTATCCAATTTAAAAATATTAAAGTTAGAAATGAACAGGCTAAACGGTGAACTACCTGAAGGTATTGGTAGCTTGTTACAACTAGAGGAACTTTCTGCTTTCAATAATTTTTTCACAGGGGAGATTCCATCTACGGTTGGTAATTTAAAAGGATTAAAGGTGCTGAACCTTTCTAGTAATGAATTCATTGGTGATATACCAAGTTCATTGGGTGCATTATCTCAATTAGAGACTTTGGGTCTTTTTGAAAATAGATTAGAAGGTGCTATTCCAAGAGATATGGGTAACCTTAGTAATTTAAAGGAATTGGTATTGGCGAACAATAGACTTATAGGTGATATTCCCAACGAGTTTTCACAATTGGCTAGCCTAGAGGTATTTCAAATTCAGAACAACAATTTTAGTTCTTTTAAAGCTTTAGAGCTTTTGGAAACTAAAGAGTATTTGGTTTTTGATTACGATAAAGAAGACGAAAAAATAGAATTTAAGGATATAAACTTCAGTAGAACCAGAATGGCGGATACGAAGTTTGAGGATATAGAAGAGTAAGAGTAGTTTACACTTTTAGTTAGTTTGGTGAAAGAAAGAGATGTTGAACAGCATCTCTTTCTTGTTTTTATACCATAAAGGTTCAGCTATATATCATAAATGTATTTTTTGCACGTTATAATAAAAGTACCTTTTACACTAAAGTAGGTTTATACTTGTTTAAGCTGTGAAAAGTGTATTTAAAAAGCCCCCAAACCTTAATATTTTCAGTATGAAAAATGTTATTAATTTTACCTGCATAGTACTTTTCATGACCTGTAGTTATTTGGTCAATGCACAAATACCTGAAAAGGAGAAACAATATTTAATAGATTTCAATAAGAGCACCGTTGGTGAACAGTGGCAGCGTAAATGGGATTTGAAGTCCGATCCAGCTACTTGGCATGGAGTTGAGGTTGCAAACGGTCATGTTGTTGGTTTAAAATTATATCGCAACAATTTAACAGGTGCTATTCCAGATGGTATTTCTGCGCTTTCTCATTTAAAATCATTGAACCTTGCTTTTAACGTGATTGAAGGTGAACTGCCTAAAGATTTGTTTAGTTTGCAAAAATTGTCCTCATTGCGTTTAGAAATGAACAAGATATCAGGGACTTTGCCCCAAGATTTTTCAAAAATGGCAGCATTGGAAGAACTTTCTATGTTCAATAATTTATTTCAAGGTGAAATTCCTGATGGTATCGGTGAAATTTCTAATCTTAAGATTTTGAATCTTTCCAGTAATTATTTGGAGGGAAGTTTGCCCAAGTCGCTTGAAAAACTTGAAAAATTAGAGCGTTTAGAGTTATTTGGAAATAAGTTGGCAGGAGCAATTGAAGTAGATTTAGGACGTTTGGTGAACTTAAGGGAAATAATTCTTTCTTATAATAAATTTGAAGGCGATTTGCCTAGTGGTATGGAAACATTGAGTAACCTAGAATTTGTGCAATTACAAGGCAATGATTTTAGGTCGCTAAACTCGTTGTTAAGAATGCAAAGTACTAAACTTGCGGTGTTTGATAGTGATGACGAATTTTTGAATTTAAAATTTGGTACGGGCGAAGTAAATAGAACACGTATAGTAGATACCAAATATGAAGATGCGAAGCGAAATTAAATAGCTTATAAATACAAAGGGAAAGGGATGCGAGAGCAACCCTTTTTTATTTTATACCTACCGTAAAACCAATATTTTTTATGATTACTTTAACCATAAAGGCTTTCAATGCCAGAAGTGTTTTTTTGTAGTTTCGCCAATGATTAAATGATTTCCAAAAAATTCTAGTTAAAGTCTATTTAAAAAAGCTATTCTGTTTTAACAATATTTTGATGATTACCCTATAAGGTAAATACATTTTACTCGTTGATAGTAAGTGCTTTTTTTAAAAACTTTTGTACAAAACGGCATGTTGATTTAAGCTGAGATTGTTTCAAAGTCGTTTCACTCTTGAATTTGGTCGGTTCATTTAATCATCATCATCCTAAGGGATATTAAAAAGTACTTTTGATCCTGTGTTTTTTGAAATACGCTTATAAATTATAATAAAATGCGAAAAATTATTTTTACCGTTCTAGGTATTTTACTAATTGTAGTATCCTTTTTTTTAGCGGGTTATATTATTGATAGTAAGAAAACATTCAAACCCAAATCTGAGAAAGTAGTAAAAACAGTATTTACCGAGGTCGTTGAAAATGGTACGGTACCGATTATAGTATCGGCAAATGGTAATTTAACCGCTAAACAACGCGTAGAGCTATATGCAGAGGTACAAGGAGTCTTCAAAAAGGGGAGCAAATTGTTTAAAGAAGGTCAATCTTTTCGTAAGGGTGAGACCATTATAAATATAGATGCAGATGAATACGCGGCAAGTGTGCAGTCTGCCAAAAGTAATCTCTTCAATCAATTAACGGCGGTAATGCCAGATTTACGTTTAGATTATCCGGACATTTACTCAAAGTGGCAAGACTATCTTACCAATTTTGATATGTCTAAAAGTACTCCGGCGTTACCGGAAATGGCTACTGAAAAAGAAAAGTTCTTCATCTCTGGGAGAGGTATTTTAACCAGCTATTATAATGTTAAGAATTTAGAACAAAGATTATCCAAATACCGTATTGTGGCACCATTTTCCGGAGTACTGACAGAGACTTTGGTTACAGAAGGTACTTTGGTAAGATCAGGTCAAAAACTAGGGGAGTTCATTAATACCGAAGTTTATGAATTGGAAGTTGCCATAAGTAAAAGATATACGGATCTATTGAAAGTGGGTGAATCGGTAGAACTAACAAATTTGGATGATAACAGCACATATAAGGGCAAGGTTACTAGAATCAATGGAAGTATTGATCAAGCGACACAAACCGTAAATGCATATATAGAGGTAGAAGATAAGAATCTAAGGGAAGGAATGTACTTAGAGGCAGATCTTGATGCTAAAAAAGAGGAGAATGCTATTGAGGTAGATAGAGGTCTATTATTGGAAGATAACAAGATTTTTGTAGTTAGGGATTCTATACTTGATGTCATAGATGTAGAGCCCGTTTATTTTTCAGATAAACGTGTAGTTCTTAAGAACGTACCCAATGGTGTTACTATAGTGTCAAAGCCAATAAGCGGAGCTTATACCGGTATGGCAGTTAAAATTTATGCTGAACAACCAGAAAATACTAAAGGATAATGCGTAAACTGATTGAATATTTTATTCGGTATCATGTTGCCGTAAATGTCGTAGTAATATCCTTTGCCCTATTTGGTATAGTTGGTGCAAAGGCATTGAAATCTTCTTACTTTCCACTAACGGATTCTAAGAATATTTCTATCACCATTACCTATCCAGGTGCTTCGCCACAAGAGGTGGAAGAAGGTATTGTTCTAAAGATAGAAGATAACCTAAAAGGACTTGAAGGTGTTGATCGTGTAACCTCTACCTCAAGAGAAAATAGTGGTACGATCAATGTGGAGATCGAAAAAGGGGAAAATATAGATTTCATGCTTTTGGAGGTCAAGAATGCGGTAGATAGGGTGCCGACCTTTCCAACAGGTATGGAGCCTTTGATCGTTTCTAAGTTAGAGACCGTTCGCCAAACCATATCATTTGCCATAAGTGGAGATAATATTCCGTTGGCAACATTAAAAAGTGTAGGTAGGGAAATTGAGAATGACCTACGTGCAATGGACGGTATATCTCAAATAGAGATTTCTGGTTTTCCAGATGAGGAAATTGAAATAGCCGTGAACGAGAATGACCTTTTGGCCTACGGACTTTCATTTACAGAAGTTGCAAGTGCAGTTGGTAATGCCAATATACTTGTAACCGGTGGTAATATTAAGACTGATGCCGAAGAGTACTTAATACGTGCCAATAACCGTTCGTATTATGGTAGTGAGTTAAATAATCTTGTGGTTAGGGCAGATCAATCAGGTAACGTAATTCGTTTGAAAGACGTGGCGGTAGTAAGGGATCGCTTTGCAGAAACGCCAAATGCAAGTTATTTCAATGGCAATCTATCTGTTAGTGTCTCTATTACAAGTACCAATAATGAAGATCTTATTGTAGCGGCCGATCAGGTGAATGAATATGTTGATGTATTCAATGAAAAGTACAATAACATTAAATTGGATGTTGTTTCCGATCAATCTATCACACTTAATCAAAGAACGCAACTATTAACCGAAAATGCCATTATGGGTATGGTTTTGGTGTTGATATTCCTATCACTTTTCTTGAATACAAGATTGGCGTTCTGGGTAGCCTTTGGTTTACCGGTAGCGTTTTTAGGAATGTTTGTTTTTGCGGGCTTCTTTGATGTTACCATTAATGTACTGTCATTATTTGGTATGATTATCGTAATTGGTATTCTGGTAGATGATGGTATTGTAATTGCAGAGAACATCTATCAGCATTATGAAAAGGGTAAATCTCCTGTTCAGGCAGCTGTAGACGGTACTATGGAGGTATTACCTCCAATTATTTCCGCTATTATAACCACTATTTTGGCATTCTCTATTTTCTTGTTTTTAGATAGTAGAATTGGGGAATTCTTTGGTGAAGTATCCGTAATCGTTATTTTAACATTGGTGGTGTCCTTGGTAGAGGCATTGGTCATATTACCTGCTCACTTGGCACATTCAAAAGCATTACAGCCTATTGATACCAAGCCAAAAAGCGGATTCGCAAATGCATTTGCCAAACTTAGGGTAATCAATGAGTTTGGAGATAGATTAATGGTATGGATGCGTGATAATCTTTACACTCCCGTATTGAGATTTTCAATGAATCATAAAATATTTATGTTCGCCGTTTTCGCTTCGGCATTCATATTAACGTTAGGTTCTGTTGGTGGTGGTATTATTAGAACGGCTTTCTTTCCAAGAATTGCCAGTGACCGTGTGGGTATAGAATTAGAAATGCCAAACGGAACCAATGAGAAAATAACAGATTCTATTATTTCATTTATAGAGGAGAAAGCAATCATAGTAAATCAAGAACTGTCCGATAAATATTTTCCTGAAGGTGATAAAATGGTTTTTGAAAATATGATCAGAAGATTAGGACCGGGGTCTTCATCTGCGGTATTGACCATTAACCTATTACCAGGCGAAGAAAGACCTAATGAGATTTCTGCGGATATGGTTACCCGTAGATTGGAAGAATTGGTGGGTCCGGTTTTAGGTGTAGAAAGTTTGATTTATGGTTCCGGTGGTAATTTTGGTGGATCGCCTGTATCGGTATCCTTATTAGGGAATAATATAGAGCAATTAAAGGCTGCAAAGGTTGAGCTTAAAGAAATTCTTACTAAAAACCCAAGATTAAAGGATATTGCCGATAATGATCCTGCCGGTATTAAAGAAATCAGATTGACCTTAAAGGAAAATGCCTATTTACTTGGCTTGGATCTTCAAGCTTTAATGACCCAGGTTCGTGCCGGTTTCTTTGGTGTACAGGCACAACGTTTTCAAAGGTCACAAGATGAGATTAGGGTTTGGGTGCGCTATGATAGAGAAGAGCGTTCTTCTATTTCCAATTTAGATGATATGAGAATTGTAACTCCGTCTGGTGAGCGTGTGCCATTAAGTGAGGTTGCAGATTATACTATTGTTCGTGGAGATGTAGCCATCAACCGTTTAGAAGGAAGGCGAGAAATTCAGGTATCCGCAGATATGAAAGATGTAAAGGATAGTCCTACGGAAATCATGACGGAGATTCAGAACGTACACATGCCGGAAATACAATCTAAATATCCAACGGTAAGTGCTTCTTATGAAGGGCAAAATAGAGAATTGGAGAAGTTGACAGGGTCTTTAAAACTGGTTGGTTTTACGGTAATCCTTTTAATATACATCACAATTGCATTTACGTTTAGAAGTTTCAGTCAGCCGTTAATGTTATTGTTATTGGTGCCATTTAGCTTTACCGCAGTTGCTTGGGGTCACTGGATTCATGATTTTCCTATAAACGTACTTTCTATATTGGGTATCATTGCATTGATCGGTATTATGGTTAATGATGGTTTGGTACTTATAGGTAAGTTCAATTCTAATTTAAGGGAAGGTATGTCTTTTGACAACGCCATTTTTGAAGCCGGTAAATCAAGATTTAGGGCAATTTTCTTAACATCGGTAACCACAATCGCCGGTTTAGCTCCATTAATGTTAGAGACTAGTAGACAGGCGCAATTCTTAAAGCCAATGGCAATTTCCATTGCTTATGGTATTGGTATTGCTACGGTGCTTACCTTATTGATGTTGCCATTGTTTTTATCGTTCAGTAACAACTTAAAAGCACAGAATCTATCTTTCGCTTCGGGTCATAAGATTACGAAAGAAGAGGTAGAAAGAGCGATCAAGGAAAGAAAGGAAGCTGCGCATTTAGAAGGTCATACGCAACATGCAATAGAAGATGGTGCACAAACACATAAGAATCTAGATAAGTTATAATGAGTAAAGTAAGATTCATCACATTATTGATATTTCTCCCTGTTTGTTCAATTTTTGCACAAGAGAAAACACTCTCAAAAGAAGAAGCTGTAGCTAAGGCATTGGAGAATAATTTTGGAATTGAGATTGCAAAAGGTCAGGTTGATATTGCCGAGAATAATGCCAGTGTGCTCAACTCCGGCTATTTGCCAACGTTAACGGGTACTGCCGCTGCTACATATAATAACAATAATACCACTACGGAATTCCCAGGGCAGTTCAATGATGATGGTAGTGCTAGAGATGATATTTCCATAGATGGTGCAGAGAGCCAAAGATACAGTGCGGCTTTAAACCTTAATTACACTTTGTTTGATGGTTTGGGTAGGTACTACAATTATAAAAGACTAAAAGAGCAGTATCAGCTAAGTACCTTACAGGCACGTGAGACTATTGAGAACACCATGATCCAAATGTTTACGGTCTATTTTGAAATTGCCCGTTTAACTGAAAATAGAAATGTACAAAAGCAAGCTTTGGAGATTTCTAGGGATAGGATTACAAGGTCGGAATATTCTTTTGAATACGGGCAAAATACCAAATTGGATATTTTGAACGCACAGGTAGATATGACCAATGATAGCATTGCATTATTGAACACTGAGCAGCAATTGGCCAATGCAAAGCGCGATCTAAACGTAGTGTTGAATCAAGATTTAAGTTCACAGTATATGGTAGATACCACAGTGGTCTTTATACCTAAGTTTCAAATAGTGGAGTTTATGGATCAAGCCATAGCCAATAACGTGGCCGTACTACAGACAGAGACCAATTTGAACATTAATGCCTATGACATTAAAGTAAATAAGTCTGGGTATTTGCCTACTATTGGGCTAACGGGTTCTTACGGTTGGAACAGAAACCAGAATGCCCCTTCTGCATTTTTAACGGGAGCGGTTTTTCCGGGTACAAATTCTAACGTTGGTAATTATGCATTGGGTGCCAGTTTAACATGGAATCTTTTTGATGGCGGTAGTACAACGGTAAGCGTAAAGAATGCAAAAATTGCCTATGCCAATCAAGAATTGTTAAGAAAGCAGGTAGAGCTAGAGGTAAATCGTGATATGCAGAATGCCATGGCGTTATATGAGAATCTGCTGAAAATATATCAAATACAAGAACAGAACGTATTTACCAATGAAAATAACTTTGAACGTTCAAAAGAGCAGTTTCAGTTAGGTAGTATTACGTCCATAGAATTTAGACAGGCACAGATTAATTTATTGAATGCGCAGACCAATAAGAATTTGGCAAAATATGATGCTAAGCTGGCAGAACTACAATTGTTGCAGCTAACTGGGCAGTTATTGAATATAGAATTGTAAGGGGCAATTAATTACGAAAGACATGTATAGCGATAGAACAAATAGCGAACTCATAGAGATAATGAACCAACATTCATTGCTCACTTTTGAAGCGCAATTAAGTTTACAGGAGGAGTTGCAAAAACGTGCTGTTGTTGTGGACCTTAGTGATTTAAACACCACCATTGCAAATAAAAGGGCACAGATCCAGAATTTAGAGTATTTGAAGGATTTTGGTTTTCAAGCAAATAGAACCGTTGACGGATTTACCGTTACAAGAACTCAAAAAGCATTGTTTACAGATGTTTTAGCGGTTATTGTTGGTCTTTTGGTGTTTCTTTTGGGCGTGTACGGTTGTATCAATTTGGTATACACCTTTATAAATGGCGATGAACTGGATGTTTTTACCTTGGCATATAAATTTGCCATGGCAGCCTTAATTTTTATTGGCTTCAGTTTTTTTAGTGGATTACAACGACTTTTCGATTTTTACGGATTTGAGTTACGTAAGGCGAACGGTTCAATAACCTTAAAAAAACGCTTTGATGTAAAGTTGGAAGAAGTACAGATCAACGCTACCGATATTCATTTGGAAGAGGATGAGGATATTTTGGCCATAAAATTAGGTCATGAGACCATTTTCACCTCAAATGGCGGAAATCTTATACAAACTCTTACCTTACAAGAATTGGCAAAAGAGCTGAAAGCATAACCATTTTCTATGTTCGAGCATTATTTTCAATGTCCGTATTGCTGGGAAGAAGTTTCCATGCTTCTAGACCCATCTATTGCGCAACAGACTTATGTAGAAGATTGTGAAGTATGCTGTAACCCGATCGAGGTTACTCCGCAATTTCAAGAAAGTGAACTTGTAGCGTTTAATGTTCAGAGTATAGAACAGTAATTACTCGGGTATGGCAATCTTGCCACCAAAGGTATCATCCTTGTCCACTGATTTTGGATTTCCATATACTGTAATGGAACCACCAGCTTTTACTTTTGCAATAACGGCCTCACTGGCATAAACTTCGGCACTACCACCAGATAGCACTATTACGGTACTGTTTTTAGTCTTTAGCCCCTTGTTAAAAAGTTTACCTCCGGTATTGATCATGACCTCTTGGTTAGTGCTGGTACCCGAAAGTTTTATCTCACTACCACTGGTGCTTTTGGCAGATACATTGTTATAGGCAATATTTAAGGTAATGGTGCTGGCATCTTGTGCTTCGATCGCTAAATCTGTACCAATGACCAATCCTGTAGATATAATTCTAGAATTCTTATTGGCATCTATTATCGATAATGCTTCGGTATAATAAAGTTTAAGGCTTAAGGTGGAATTTAATACAGATTCCCCAGAACACATTTTTAAGCGTAAACGTGCATCGTTTTCGGTAATGCTAAGGTCTTTTTTATGTTCAAGAGGTATTTCAATCTTGTTTTCCTCACCTTTTACTAGGGTAACGCTAATTCTATCATACACTTGTAACTCGGTAAAGTTTTCTAAAGGAATTACAGCGTTGTTTTGAGCAACTAAAAGGGTAGTGCAGAAAAGCATGGTAAAAAATAGCAAAGATTTCATGAAGCGTTGGCAGTTAGATTACAAAGTTAAGATACAATTTGATTTTAAGCACCATGCGGTAGCAAATCATAAAACTCCTTTTTTTAAGTTAAAAAACGCCTTGGTCAGCTTTAGGTTTTACAGTTTTGCTATCTTATACTATAGTTTAATCATCTCTTGGTTCATGAAAAGGAAATATCTTTTGGTCACACTTTTTGTAATAGTTGGCATTGTAGGTTTTGCAGGGGTACAATATCTGCCAACATCGGAAAATGGAGGTGTTTCCGTAGCTCTGGATTCCGTTTCTACTAGAAGGGATTTACGCAGGTCGTTCTTTGATAAAAGAGAGATATTAGTGGTGTATGGGGCAAAGGACCCCAACTTGCAACAGGAATATCAAAAACTTCTGGAAGAACTTTCAAAACAAGAGCTTACTCGTTCTAGACGCAGTGTAAAGGTGAGTTTTAAATCGGTAGCGGAGGTTGATCAAGAAGAATTTAAGACATCTATTGTCTATTTGGTGGGTGCTGTAGATGAAAACCCTTTCATTAAAAAATATATGGTCAATACGCCGTTTCAAATTTCTGAAACCGATATAACCATAGGGACTAGGAGCATTCCAAATAACAATTCAATTTTAGGCGTTTGTTTTTACCCAAGTCCGGTAGACTCAAAATTACCTTTCGCATATTTAACTGGTACCGATGCCAAAGAAGTGTTTGAACTTTTTGCCGATAAGGTAGCAGAAAGAGGTCAGTCGTTTTACCGTCAGAATTTAGAATATGAGGTATATGAGCAGAAAGAACGATTGGTTATGGGCGATTTTAATACCCGTTGGGGAATTGAAGGGTCTACTTTCTTTGATTTCGCCACAGGTACAAGAGTGTTATTGGATACCGAGGAGTTTAAGTTTATAGACCATCAAAAAGCGATCGATACCGCTGATGTAACTAAAAAATTAAAAGAGGTCAAAGCGGCCAAGGCCAAAGTGGTCAATTTTGTTGGTAACGGCAATGTCCCAAAAATCACCTATAATTTTTATACCTGTACAGAAGAGAAAGGTTTAATGACAGGCAATACCGATCACTCTACTTTTGATCCCGCAACAAATGCCGTACATACTATTGTCAACAATATATATGCACATAATAATATAGGTAGGGACAATGCATTGGTTTTGTACAACCTTATTGGGGAGAGTAGTAAAACCATATTTAATGTAGGTCTACCTATTTATTTTACGGATACCTGGCAAATGAAAGGCTATAAGTACTGGGCGGCAAGATTGGTAGAATCTGAAAATACGTATACCGTAGCAGAGCTATTGGACAATTCATTTTTAGAAATGGAATCTTCATTGATCAGGGATTGTATGGCAGGTGCTTTCACAGATTTTTTGGTCAAGACTTGGGGTAAGGAACGGTACTTGAAACAATATAAGAACGTATCGCTTTCTGATGCTGAGAAAAATAGATTGAACGTAAAATGGCAGCAGTATTTAGAGGAGTTGCCAAAAGCGCATCCTAAAGTCCAAAAGCAAGCAAAGACATTACCCTATCTAAAAGGTTTTAATTTTGCACATGAAGGTTATAGTATTTACAACGGTTACGGTTCTCAAAAAGCGACCGAATCTCTTTTAAAACAAAAGAATATGGGCAGTAATGCCATGGCCATTGTACCCTATACGGGTATTAATGATATTAATACACCAACCCCTTTACACTTTAGTGATAATGCCGGTAGTGAAAATGATGATGCCGTGGTACATGCCGTGTCCATGGCAAGTAAAATGGGCATGTATACTTTGCTAAAGCCACAGATATATGTAGGTGGAAGCTGGCCAGGTGGTATAGATATGCCTACGGATGCCCAATGGGATAAATTTCATGATTATTATTATAGATGGATTCGTCATTACGCCTTCTTGGCAGAAATTCATGGGATGGATGCCTTATGTATTGGTGTGGAATTTACAAAGGCCACTTTGGCAAGACCAGATGCTTGGCGCCAAATGATCAAACAAACCCGTGCACTTTACTCAGGTAAGATCACTTATGCCGCCAATTGGGGCGATGAGTTCGAGAAAATCGAGTTTTGGAACGATTTAGATTTCATTGGGTTGAACTCCTACTATCCATTAAGTAAAAAAGACAATCCTACCAATGCCGAAATGAGCTTAAGGTTCGATACGGTGAAGACCAAAATTAAAAAAGTATATGACCGTTTTAAAAAGCCAATAGTTTTTACCGAAATCGGATTCAGGAGTATAGATACCCCTTGGAAGAATCCGCATGCTGAGGCAGATGAAACTATCAATGAAGAGGCACAGCAAAGGTCTTATGAGGTTATATTTAAGGGAATTCAAAATGAGCCATGGTGCCAGGGCATACTATGGTGGAAATTTCCTAGCTACATAGAATACCGTGGCGAGCATAACAATGCGTTTACCCCAAATAATAAATTGGCAGAGGAAACGGTTAGGGAGTGGTTCACTAAATAGGAAGGCATCCATAAAAACAAAAGTATACTCTTTGTTTAAAAGCATCAGATTGGTAGTGCTCAAGTACTAATTTCTTCAAAATTATTCCCGCTTTACATCCACCAAAAATAATTCATAACTGTCTAAAGCTGTTTTAGATGGCAAATTCGACAGTTGAGTCACTAATATTATCTGCCTGCGGTATTGCTCAATATCTTTGGGGTATAGAAAAACAATTCTAAAAACTTAAAATTATAAAATCATGAAAAACATTAAAATTTTATCGGCGGTAGTCATAGTGGCCGTCACCTTTATTTCATTTAAAGGAGTACAGAAACAAAAGGAAGCAGAGAAAGCAGAAATCACTGCTATTTTTGAAGATTGTGTTATTGATCTAGAAGCGCAGTTAGAAGCATCTTTAGAAATGGGCAAATTAAACGCCAATGAAATAGAAGTGGTTGAGATGGCCGAAGAAGTAAACTTGGGTTTTGACACCTTTGAATATTTGCCCCTTGATTTTGATCCCTATGCAGGTGCTAATTTATCCGATATAGATTTTGAAATTTTTGAAGAGGAAGAAATAGTGGAATTAGGTTTTGAAACTGCGGCATATTTGCCAAACAATTTTGACGCCTATGCACTTTAAGAAGTTAGTGTAGTTTAAATGTAAGTTGGTCTTTGCTTTTGCGAAGGCCGGCTTTTTTACGTTTTACAAATTCAAAGTTATTATTACGGTATATTTGAGAAGTACCATTTAGAAAAGAGATTACATGGCATTGACAAAGGTTAAACAGGGTGAAGTAGTAAAAACGGCCCTACTTATAGGTATTTTGGTATCGTTGCCAAAAACGATCTATCTATATAATGGTATTATGGAGGGGAATTTAAATTTCTCCATGTCATGGGTAACCGATTTTTTATATAGGTACCTATTTTTCTTCTGTTTTTCTTGGTCGGTCATTCAGTTAAATGCCAATATAGATTATGATGGTTTAAAATGGCCTCCGTTTTTAAAATGGCTATTAATTCTGATCATAAATGTAGTATCGCTATTTGTTGTGGTCAAGGTGATTATTGCGTTTTATCCTTTGGTAAATGGCAGGGTATTGGAATCTCACGAAGAAGGTTGGGTCAATTTCACCTTCATCAATCTATCTATAGTGCTATTTTTTATAGCTAGGTTATTACGGGTAAGTACGGATAAGCAAGAGAGTAGAATAGAAAATGAACAGTTGAAACAACAAAATTTGGAGAATGAGCTTGCCGCCCTTAAAAACCAGATAGATCCACACTTTCTGTTCAACTCCTTAAACTCGTTATCGTCATTAATTCGTGAGAATGAAAAAGCTACGCAGTTCGTAAATAAGCTTTCATACATGTACCGCTATATTTTGCAGAGTAGCGAGATCAATTTGGTGCCCGTTAAAGACGAGCTAAAGTTTTTACGTAGTTATATTTATTTAATGGAAACCCGTTACCGTGATCGTATACGAATAGAGGTAGATATAGATGAAAAACTCTTAGATCGTAAAGTGCCACCTTTGGCTTTGCAATCGTTAGTGGAGAATTCTGTAAAGCATAATGAGATATCATCTACCAACCCGTTGACCGTTAAGGTGTATTCTACAGAGGAATCGTTGTTTGTGGAAAATCCTATTCGTACGCGTAGTACCGTGGCAGAAGGTATGGGCACGGGCTTGTACAATTTAAAGAAACGCTACTTGCTTTTACTAAAGAATGAAGTTAAGGTAAGCACCCAAAATGATATATTCAAAGTAGAATTGCCCTTAAACCTACCGGCATGAAAGTAATAATTGTAGAAGATGAACTTGCTGCTAGTGATAACTTGACGTATCTGCTGACCAAGATCGATCCAAATATTGAGATCGTTACGGTGTTAGATACCGTTAAGGCTGCCGTAGATTTTTTCAGTAATCCGTTTGAAGGTATTTTGGTGTTTATGGATATTCACTTGGCAGACGGTATTTCATTTGAGATTTTTGATCAGGTCACTATTAACATTCCTATTATATTCACCACCGCTTATGACCAGTATGCGTTAAAGGCATTTAAAGTGAATAGTATTGATTATCTGTTGAAGCCTATTGATCAAGAAGAGCTTTCAGATGCCTTGGATCGCTTTAATGCCCAAAATCAAAAAAAGGGTATGGACGAGCAGCAAATGCAAAGTCTCTTACATTTAATACAGACCAAGCCCAATACGTATAAACAGACATTTTTAGTGGGTATCGGTGATCAATTGTTGCCTATTAAAACTGCGGATATTGCTTATTTCTTTATAGATACCGGCGTGGTAAAAGCGGTTACGGTGCAAGAGCGTTCGTATGTTTTGGATATCAAGTTAGAGGAAGTGGAAGAGGCACTTGATCCAACACTTTTCTATAGGGCAAACCGGCAATTTATAGTACGCAGAGAAGCTATTGTGACTATAAAACTACACTTTAACAGTAAGCTGTTGGTAGAAGTCCATCCGCCGTGTAGTGAGCGTATTGTAGTGAGCAAGGCAAAAGCGTCGGATTTTAAAAGTTGGGTAGGTAGGTGAAAGTAAAATTTTTATTTTTCATCAAAACATGTAACAATTTGCACAAAAATGCTACATATAGGCGTAGTTAATTATCAAAATCGTCCAAAACATGCAAAAACACATTCAGCCCCTTACCATGAAAATTTTAAAATACTTTATTCTTACTGTTGGTGTTTTAGGTTTAGCGGCAACACTTTTAAATGTGTTCTATTTTAAAGATACATCAAGTAGTAATTTCGGTAGTTTTATAAGCTGTATATATTTAATATTCATCTCTTTCCGATTTGAAAAGATGATCACCTGGCTAAATTCCAAACTAAAAAGAGCTTAGCGCCCAGCGCGCAGCGAAAACGCACTTACTCACCAACAAACTAACCCACTAACAACTAATCATCAATCTCCGCATCCGGAAGGTCAAGAATGGTTGAGGTAGATAATGAGTTACCGGCAATACCTTTAATAGAACCAAACAGCACGTTAATATTCTCTTGAACGCCCCAAATTTGCTTTTCCCTTACCGCAAAATTCTTGTAGGCGGCTTTTTTCTCGTAGTTCAGTTGCTTGATCATAGAATCATAATTTTCAATAATTCTATTGATATTCTGTACAAACTCGTTACTGGTAAGGTAAGAATATAAAAGTTCCATTTTATCGCCCTTGTTCTCGTCAGATGATTTGATCGATTGTGTTTTTAGCAGCAACTCGCGCAGCACCAGTGATACACTTTTTACCTCATTGAACCCACAGATCCATACACCGTTCTTCTCACCAAAGCGATCCATATCTGGTGGAAAGGTCTCCGTAACGATCACCGCAATATCTGCCTTGCAATTGATCTGGTCTTGCTTTAGCTTATTGATCCAATCATTACTGAAGTTTTTGGTGCGCTTGCTCTCATATACGATAGAACCACAGGTCTGCTGAAGGGAGTTAATCACCGTTTGTATACAATCTGCACCACGAATACCCTTGCCAACCTCGTCTATATTATCAAAAGGGTAGGTGTTACGTAGCAACTCTTCTAAGGCAAGTTCTTGTATTTCGCCCTGCATTTGCATAGAACCTTGTTCGGCCTTACGCTTCATTTCATCAATAAGTTTCTTTTGATCGTCCAGTTGCTTTTGGTATTCCTTCTCTTTCAGCGCCATGGCCTCACGCTCTTTTGCCTTGGCTTTTTCTTCTATGATAGATTGCTTCTCCAATAGCTCTTTTTGCACGTTCATCTTCAGTTCCTCGGCTTTCTCCTTTAATTCGTTCTCACGTTTTAAAAGATCGATCTCTTGGGCGCGCAAAGCTCTGTTCTCCTCTTTCTTTTTTTCGTTCTCTTGTTGTAGGGCACGCAGTTGCTGCTCAAAAGATTCGTTGGTCTGCTTTTGTATTTTTTCAGATTCCTTGGCAAGACGTTGCGCCAGCTTCTCTTTAAAAAGCTCGTTCTCTTTTTCTTTCTTTTTCTCGAACTCTTCTACCTCAAGTTCAAGCTTTCTACGTTCTTTATTGAATTTCTCTGCCTGCTCTGCTACTTTACGTTCGTATTCAGCCTTAAAATGAGCCTGCATTTTGCCAGAAAGCGCCTCTTCAACATCAAACTCATGCGCACAATTCGGACATTTAATTTTATCTACCATGTTCAAATATCATTTGTAACTATAAAAATACAGAACCCAAATTAGGCATACAATCTTTAGGCGATAATCCAATCAGAAATACAGTATATTATTGTTGGCGGACTGACAATTGTCATAGAATAAACAGCCGTTAGAAATTACATTTACCGCAATTAAAATGACCAAACTATGATAACAATGAATCTTCCCTTGGTGAACTGGAGCAATGGTGTAGTAATGATCGCCGTATTTGCCGGTGTCTGCATTGCCCTGGTAGGTATTGTACTTTCTATTATGAATACCGATAAAAAGAAGCAGGAGTAATATTATTGATACAAAACGTACCGTGGTGGCGTAAGACCGTTCAAGCGCATGGCAACCAACATTTGCCCTCTATGGTGGGTAATATGGTCTGCCAACAGCATACATATTTGCCTTTTAGATCGATCCAGCCCAAAATAATCCAAATGATCGTCCAATGCTTTAGGGTCAAAATCCTTTAATAAGGCAATGGCTTCGGTAAAGGTTTGGTCTATACGCGCCATCATTTCCGCCTTGGTTTTATGGGCAGGTTTAAAAACGGTATCGGTTTGGTATACACGGGCTTCACGATTACCTAAGAGCGACTGGCTATGCCAATCTAGCGCAAAACCAATGTGCATTAGATTCTCGGAGAAGCTCAAAGATTCTGCCGTGGCTTTGTAACCATATTTTTCTTCGGGCATCATTTCCGCGACCAAGAGCAAATACTTGCGGGAGTTCTCCAAACGTTCAATACTATCTTCTAAAAATTGATCTTGCTGGGCAAGCAATGTTATTGTGGTACATAGGATGAAAGAGATAAATAGAATTGTTTTTTTCATGATGAGCGATGATGAAGTGAGCAACTAATTTACTCCATTTGTTGCGGTGAACAGCCATTTTTACGCTCTTCTTGGGAGAGAATCCAAACATTGATGACTTTTTGGTCTAAGTCATTTTCTTTATTTGGCATTACAAGGTCTATGGTCGCAATACTTTCTGTTGCAATGGTATAGATATCATGCTCTAATAGATAGCCGTTTACATACACCGGGTTGTTCTGTTCCAAATTAAAAAAGGCATTGAGTTCTGTTTGTGTTTTAGAAGGTATCTTCTTTTTTAGTTTGGCAAACAAAATACCGTTTGCCGTAAGATTATAAAAATGCGCTTTTCGGCTAGGTTTTTCCTTTATCACTTCTATTTCTTCAATGACTTCTTTTGAAGTGATGATGTTTTTATTGGCGATAATATGCTCGTCAACCAAGAGTATTGGGCAACTGATATTTGCTTCCAGTGGCAGTTTATTGAAGCTGTCCTGTGCATTGCTGTATACATGTAGTAGTATGAAAATAATGGTGGAGAAGATGGTTTTCATAGGGATGGATAGCTTACACCAGTTTTACTCAGTTTTATGTCTCTTTGAACTACGTGCAATTTTATAGATTAAAAAAAGCGGAATTAACATGGGTATTATACCCAAAGCATTTTTCTTATAAATGGATGCCACCGTGCCAATAACAAATATGGCTGCGAGAAAGCCGATCAATGCAGCATTGATTAATTGTCTTTTTCTCAATTTCTTTTCTTGGTTTTCTTTGTGGTGGTTGTTCAAATTGGAGCTATTTTATTAAATTTCTTTAACCTGTCTAATTCAATAGATGCAAAATAATATTCAAACTCAAGAAACTTACCGTTGATTCCTTTACATTCTTGCAAATGATATATATACTGTTCATTAGCGTCATTATCAAAAGCATTTACTGCTTTATAAAATTCAAAGACACATGCAGATCTTTTTTTTAAGGTTGTGTTTTCAATTTGATCAAGTTCTTTTGTTAATTCTAGTTCTGTTATTCGATTAGTTAAATATTTAGGAATCGTTAATTGACTTTTGTTCAACTCCTTTATAGCTACCTTTTCTAGTTTTGAATCTTTGAAAACCTTAGAGATTAAAAGAAGAAAACTAGAAGGCCTAAATATTCCACTAGTATAATTAACAGTAGACTTGTTAACAATAGGGTAGGCAAAATATTTCTTAGCCATTTCATAATCTTCAAGAGCATAATAACAAAGCCCGATTTTCAAACACAAAACATCTCCTAAATTTTTTGAAGCTAAATTTCTCTCAAAATGGTCAGTGTAATCATTTAGTGCGGACTGATAATTGTTGTTTAACAAATTACAAGTTGCTTTTGTTCTTAAATTTAAATCACTGGGGTTTTCATCATAATTTTTTTCCGCTTGATCTAGTGCTAGTTCAAAGTTTTCTTCAAATATGTTATCCCATGGATTCATTGATGATTTAATTGTACTTAACGGTTTCAGATCGTATGTTTGTTTCTATAGTTGAAGATAAGATATTTAGAATAATCCATTAGTTTAAAGGAAAGTGTAATTACATAAAAAGCCTTTCTCCAGTATACCGAAAATACAGGTTCAGCTTCTGACATGGAATAAAAAAAGCCCAATAAAGACTAATATGGATAGTGATTATTTCTAATTATAGGCTTGTGCAACGGTTACCGTTGTTAGGGCACGTTTTTTATTTTTGCCAATAATTTGTCTAGATTATTCAAATCTTGATTATAAATGGATATTAATCTCAATTTTAATTCTTCATAGGTTTTTATTTTCTCAAGTTTTCTTTTTTCGTATTCAGAGTCTCCCTCAAGCCCCCAATATTCAATGTAACAATCGTACTCTGGAAGGTAAAAATCAGAAATGATTACAACTTTTTTATTTTTATAAATTAAAGGTTCATAATCGTGTTTGATAGAGTGATAATTTAACCATAAGTCTATAATCAATTCTGAATTTGAACGAACAATATGTCCGTCTGGAGAGATTATCTTTGGGGGTTTTCTGTAAAATTCACTGATTGTATTATCAAATCCGTTTAAGTAATAATAAATTCCGCCTTCAAGTTGATTATTCAGTTCGCGATTCGACCAAACTCTTTTTTGTTTCTTCATTTTCTCGATAATAACTGCACATTTTACAATTATTTCCTCAAAATGGTTTTGTCCTTTCACGTACTTATTTCGCTTATAGAGTTTGTCAATTTCTTTGTTCAGAAGACTTTTTCCATCGTATTGATTTTCAAGAACAATCTGCTCTTGCATACTTTTATAATATTCTTGATTTTTATTTATGGCTATTCTGATGGTCATATTCTTATGTGCCCTAACGACTTCGTATAAGATTAGTTGCGTGGTTTTAGCAATTAATTTAGCAAATAAAACCGAATAGAAAATCCGTTAGGATTTTTGCTAGTAGGCTCTCACTAGCAATGGATTATATAAGTTGTTGGCTACAGTTATTTTATATAATTATTTCTTTTAATGAAATCAGAACTAATATCAATAAGCAAAGAAAAGAAACAAGAAATGTCACAATTTGCCATATAAAACTATTCCAAGTTTTTTTTCCCATTTTTTCAGATTTCAGTCTGTCATCTTCAATTCTGTCTCTTTCGTTCTTATCCCTTTTTCTAGCGATTTGTGCGGTTAGTTTAAAATCCTCAAGTCTATTTAAAATTACAAATATTCCAAGTCCAATTGAAATGATAATTAAAGAACTTGCTACCCAGAAAAGCTTTTTCTGAAAACTGCTTAATATTAAATCTTCTGTTTGGATAAAATTAATTGCAAATCCAAGTACTGCAACAGCTAGTGCAATAATCAAATTGTTAGCATATCCTAATTGCTTAATTCTAATATCTTGCCATTTCAAGTAACTTTTATTCATAAATATAGTTAACCATTAATTTTTTTCCCATTCATTGATTACAATTGATTCTATGTGATTTTTAGTTCCGAACTCATCCAGTCTTACCCTTGAATTCTCACAACCATTCATAGGACAATTATTTCTGATAAACCTTAAAGGAATGTCATCGTGTTTTGTACAATAAAACTCTAAATCTGAAATAAAAGGGTCTCCATTGCTTTTAAAATAGACTTTCCACTTGTACAAAATTCCAGTTTCAGGGTCGAGATTTCTATTAAACTTTCTCAATTTGTTTTGAGCTTTCGAGTAATAACTTCTTTTTTTCTTAAAAACTTGAAACAAAATGAAAGACACTAAAAGTATTAATGCGACATAAACAATTTTCACTTTAAATTCGTAGATATCTCTTAAAGTTTGTTGGAAAGTAATTCCTTTAGCTAGACTAGTTAATTTAACTGAAATTATTCCAATTAAACCTATTATTGACCAAGCAATTATTTTACTCCCAACTGGGTCTTTCCAAATTCTTTTGAACATATTATTTTGAGTAGTTTTTTGTTTTCATAATTGTAGCAAACTATTGTGTAAGTGTACAATTACACATATTCGTAAATAGTAAAATATACGTGCAATGGTTTTTATAATGGTTTTTAGCTAAAGTGTTAGGGGAGTGTACTTTACTTGCTACTGCAATATAAAGAAGTTATGGTATATTTTCTTACGGCTTTCCGTAAAACTGTCAGAAAAATAAATGGGCTGCCTACTATGGGGCGGGGAGGTTTATAATTGAGATCAGAACACCCAAGAACCCACCCCTTTGGTCCCCTCCCAAGAGGGGAGGTTTTCGTCATTGTTTTAAGATTTTTGGTTTTGGGAGAATTATGTTTTCAAAAAGGTTATCACCACTTTATTATCTAAAAAGTATAATAATAGTCACAAACTATTCCCCTCCTCGGAGGGGCTAGGGGTGGGTTCTTACAGGTTAGCATGTTCCATAAAATCTACAGTACCCGATTACCCACCCCTTTGGTCCCCTCCCAGGAGGGGAGGTCAGCGTCTTTATTTTGGGTTTGTTGGTTGTTGGGGAGTTACGTTTTCAAATAGATTACCACCACTTTTTTATCTAAAAAGTGTAATAAAAGTCACAACCTATTCCCCTCCACGGAGGGGCTAGGGGTGGGTCCTTATGGGTTAGCATGTTCCATGAAACCTACCACACCCGATCACCAACCCCTTTGGTCCCCTCCCGAGAGGGGAGGTCAGCGTTTTTGTTTTGGGTTTGTTGCTTGTTGGGGAGTTACGTTTTCAAAAAGGTAGCCACCACTTTTTTATCTAAAAAGTGTAATAATAGCTAAAAACTATTCCCCTCCTCGGAGGGGCTAGGGGTGGGTCCTACCGGGTCGGCATGTCCCATAAAATCTACAGTACCCGTTTACCTACTCCTCAATCCCCTCCCGAGAGGGGAGGTTTTCGTCTTTGTTTTGGGGTTTGTTGGTTGTTGGGGAGCTGCGTTTTCAAAAAGGTTACCACCACTTTTTTTATCTAAAAAATCCAATAAAAGTCACAAACTGTTCCCCTCCTCAGAGGGGCTAGGGGTGGGTCCTTTAGGGTTAGCATGTTCCATAAAATCTACCACACCCGATCACCCACCCCTCAATCCCCTCCCAAGAGGGAGGTTTTCGTCTTTGTTTTTGGGTTCGTTGGTTGTTGGGGAGCTACGTTTTCAAATAGGTTACCACCACTTTCTTATCTAAAAAGTATAATAAAAGTTACAAACTATTCCCCTCCTCGGAGGGGCTAGGGGTGGGTCCTTATGGGTTAACATATTCCATGAAACCTACCACACCCGATCACCCACCCCTTTGGTCCCCTCCCGAGAAGGGAGGTTTTCGTCTTTGTTTTAGGTTTGTTGGTTGTTAGGGAGCTACGTTTTCAAAAAGGTAGCCACCACTTTTTTATCTAAAAAGTGTAATAAAAGTCACAAACTATTCCCCTCCTCGGAGGGGTTAGGGGTGGGTCCTACCGGGTTAACATATTCCATGAAATCTACAGCACACGATCACCCATCCCTAAATCTCCTCCCAAGAGGGGAGGTTTTCGTCTTTGTTTTGGGTTTTTTGGTTGTTGGGGAGCTACGCTTTCAAAAAGGTTACAACCACTTTTATGTCTAAAAAGTGTAATAAAAGTCCCAATCTATTCCCCTCCTCGGAGGGGCTAGGGGTGGGTCCTTCCTTGTTCCAATTCTTCAATATACTCTTTAATTTCTTCCAAAACGCTAGATAGATTATTCTTCACATCACTATCTGAAAACCTAATCATATTTACGCCTAAAGATGCCAAACGTGCTTGCCGTTTCCTATCTTTTTCTTCATGTCCTTCTTTAAAGTGGATACTACCATCTACTTCTATCGCAAGTTGAAGATCTTTACAATAAAAGTCTACTATATACTGGTCAATAGGTATTTGCCTGCTAAATTTGTAACCCAATTTTTTACCCTTAATTTCTCGCCATAGGGCAATTTCACCTAAGGTCATATTGTTCCTTAGCTTTTTAGCCAGTTCTACTAAATATGGGTGGTATGGTATTATTTTTCTCATAGTAGTACCCACCCCTTAGTCCCCTCCCAAGAGGGGAGAATTGCGTTTTTGATTGTGAAGTTAGTGTTGGTTGAAAGTTCAATTGTCATATAATTATTTTGCTTAAAGTTAAATTACGGTCTCAATTTTTTCCCCTCCTCGGAGGGGCTAGGGGTGGGTATTTTACTCCACCTTCATACCGTTCATTTCCTGTCCGTTTTGAAATAGGGTCAAACTTTCTGTATTTCCGTTTTCGTCTTTTATGAACTGAATTTGTGCGGCAACTTCTTTTAAGTAAAAAGTATCTTTCGATTTGGCGAAAATATTGAATGATGGTTGTCCCGTTGCCTGTGCTTTTAATTGTTTACCATCTTTGGTAATCGTAATTTTAAAAGTGGGCATCAATTCGTAGACGCCTAGGTAACTTTCCAGTAGCGCTTCTGGTACTTCAAACTCTTTTGTGAGACTACTGGTATCAACACCTAATTTTTTAAGCATATCAATCGCATTTATATTTCCAGGATTCATTTCTACCGTTTTGGTATAGTTTTCAATAGCACCATTATTATCACCAGATTTCATTAACGCTTCGGCATAACTATCATATACATTGGCAGAATTTGGATACGCGTCTACATTTAACTTAAAGACTTGAATAGCTTCTTTGGTTTTGTTAGACCTTAATAATTTATATCCCGCTTGGTTCATCTCATTTTCATTGACATTAAAATCTTGATTGTCTTTATTTTTCTCATAAAAGGCTACTCCTGCATCAATACCTGCTGTCTCTATAACTTCTAAAACTTTAGATGCCAAGGAAGCTTTTGGGAGGTCATAGCTCTTATCGTTTATAATACCGAGAATAGCTTGCGTAATTTGACCTAAGGGAGCTCCGCCTGTATTATTTAAAAGCACGATTAATGATCGGTCCGATGGCGCTCTGGAAATTTGTGTGTTGAATCCGTTAATTCCACCACCATGGCTAATTACGGCAATACTATCCGTTGTATTCCCAAGAGCTTCATTACCGGACATCCATCCGTAGGCATAGTGAAAACTGCCAAATGCAGGGATGTATGGTTTAAAATACATATCCATATATTTTTGGGATAACAATTTGTTGGTATATAGCGCTTGATCCCACAGGTATAAATCTTCTACGGTAGAATAGAGAGATCCTGCGGCATACGGAATGGTCATATCTAGGTAAGGAGCATTAATGAATTCGCTTCCATTTTTTTCATAGCCTGTAGCTCTATTTTTAAGGATGTTGGAGTGATGGTCAAATCCGGAATCTTTCATTCCTAGTGGAGAAAATATATGTTCCGTTAGCATTTCTTCATACGTTTTTCCGGATAGTTTTTCAACAAGCAAACCCAATAGAAAGTACCCCGAATTGCTATAATTGAATCTTTCCCCAGGGGTAAACTCCAATTCCATATCCTGAAACTTTTTAGTGAACTCTTCTGGCGAATATGGGTCGCGACTATCTTCTTCAAAAAACTTAGGGAATGAGGTGTAGTTGGGTATACCGGCGGTATGGGTCAATAAATGGTGGGTGGTAATCTGGTCTCCGGTAGTTTTTGGATATTCTGGTAAGTATGTGGTTATGGGAGCTTGAAGATCTAACTTTCCATCCGATGCCAATTGAAGAATAAGCATGGCGGTAAATTGCTTGGTGATCGATCCTAAACGATGTTTTGTGTTGGAACTGTTAGGAATATCCCACTCCATATTCGCCAAACCATAACCCTTTTTAAGAATAACCTCACCATCTTTGGCAACAAGAGCAGAACCATTGAATTTGCCATATGAGAGATATTGATCTAGGAGTGCATCTATATCGTCTGATTTTGATTGCCCGATTGCTGCAGTGCTTATTAAAAGCATAACAGATAAGCAAGTAAGTAACATACTGCCAATACTGCGATGTAATGATTTCATAATTTGTTTTTTTTGATTGATTGAATTACTCTAGGTTATTTATTTTTTATTCTTATAAACTGTACCGTTTTTCATCACGAATTTTACGTGTTCCAAAGTGGAGATATCTTCAATTGGATTTGTGTCTACAGCAATAATATCTGCAAGCATACCTTCTTTTAACTCACCACGATCCGTGAGCCCTAGCATTTCTGCACTATTGGTAGTAGCGGTTTTGATGGCTTCTTTAGTACTCATACCACAATCTATTAATGCCGCAAATTCAATGGCGTTTTTTCCATGGGGAATAATAGGCGTGTCCGTCCCAAAGGCAATTTTGACATCTGCTTTTATAGCTTTGGTAAGGTTTTGTTTGGCAATGGGCATTACATATTCTGCCTTACCGGCCATAACGGGATCCATTTTATCTATCATGGGTTCTATTATAGTGGCCAGCCCCCTGGTAGGTACTAGATAAACACCATTTTCTTTCATAAGTTGAATACCTTCATCATCTATAATAGACCCATGTTCAATAGAGTACACACCGGCTTTTATCGCCTCTTTAATACCTTCTGTACCATGTGCGTGGGCGGCAACTTTAATATGATGCCTAGCAGCTTCGTCAACAATGGTTTTCATTTCCTCATTGCTTAGTTGTTGGGCGCCAATGGCATCTTCCATAGAGAGCACACCTGCCGTGGCGTGCATTTTTATGAATTTGGCACCATGCTTAATTTGATATCTTACCGCTTCTATGGCATCATACTTACCATTGATCACTCCGTCATTTGGACCTACGGTAACCAATCCTTCCGCCAGTCCTAAAGAAATATCCCCGTGTCCGCCACTAATGGTAATCATATGTCCCGATGGAATAATTCGTGGTGCAGCTATGGTACCTTGGTCAGAAGCCTCTGAAACGGCAACATCAATTAATTCTGGAGTAATATGTAATTGCCCTATACTTCTTATGGTGGTAAAGCCTGCCATCAGTGTTTTTTCAGCATTTGCAACAGCCCTAATAGTACCTTGACTGGCACTTTCCTTATAAACATAGTCCCAACTACCTTTAAAATCCCCATCTAAATGCACGTGCATGTCCATAAGCCCGGGTAACAATATTTTACCCGTTAAGTCAATCGTTTCCAAACCATCGGGTAATGCCTTCGGATTAATAGATTTGATACTTCCGTTTTCAATGAGCAGGTTGGCAGGTGAAATTAATTTACCGGTTCTAACATCTAAAAAAGAAGCTGCTTTTATGAGTTTTGATTGTGCTAGAACGGATGATGTAGTTGCTAAAAGGATAAGAAGGGTTAAAACTTTTTTCATTTGGTCAGATATTTGTTTTACGGTTTTTTAATAAAATCCAATGGTTATGGATTTACTATAAAGATAATATTATAAAGTGTTAGGGGAGAGTACTTTGCTTATGGAAAGATACAGAAGTTTGATTAATTAAGGGTTAATGGATGGAGTTTAAACAGTCACAAACTATTCCCCTCCTCGGAGGGGCTAGGGGTGGGTCCTACCGGGTTAACATATTCCATAAAACCTACAGTACCCGTTTACCTACCCTTTGGTCACCACCCAAGAGGGGAGGTTTTCGTCTTTGTTTTGGGGTTTGTTGATTGTTGGGGAGCTACGTTTTCAAAAAGGTTATCACCACTTTATTATCTAAAAAGTATAATAATAGTCACAAACTGTTCCCCTCCTCGGAGGGGCTAGGGGTGGGTTCTTTAGGGTTAGCATGTTCCATGAAATCTTCTGCATCCGTTTACCCACCCCTTTGGTCCCCTCCCGAGAGGGGAGGTTTTTGGTATTGTCACTATACTGATAGCTGCTAAAACAAAAAACCGCTGTAAAGAAAGTTCCTTACAACGGTTCACGTTTGAATTAGTCGAGTTTGTACTAAACGAATAGCAGTATAATAGTCAAAACCATACCTGCCAAAGAAAAATAAAGTCCTTTTTTGAAAACTGAAGTTTTGGGCAAAAACATCCAAAATGATGAAATCACGAAAAACAGTAATGATAGTCCAAAGAAAATATTCAAGAAATAAACAGGGCTATTGGTCGTGGCTTTATGTAGGTGCTCCATCTTATCTAAGATAAATGGAAGTTCCATCTTTTTAATGGTAGCCATACCTGTAGCTTTATTGTATTGCCCTTGCTTAAAATAGACTACGTCACCTTCCGTTTTTTCCGGTTTTATGCCACCTTTAACACGTAGTGCTCCGCTAAGTTCACCAGCTTTTAAGTTTGGCTGTAATTGCTGCTCAATTATTTTTTCACTCTTAAGAAAATCGGTCTGTCTAAAAATCATGATTATTCCGCTTATGGAATACATAGCCATAATACCTGCTAGAAAGAAGCCTAGGTAGCGGTGAATAATTCTCATTCGTAAACTGGTGGTCATTTTCATTTTATAAATTTTAAAGTCGGTTTTGCGCGTGCAAATGTAAGATTATAGTTAATAAGAGTTTTAGACCTAAAAAATTATAAAAGGTTTAATCTGGACAGTGCAAAAAAAAGAAAACCCCAAAGAAAATAAATTCTTTGGGGCAGTCTCCGTTGTTTGGTATTTAAATTTATTTGAAACCTATTTCTTTAATGCCTTCATGACTTATTTTTATAGCTTCTAAAGGTTTTAGTCCGTCAAAAGTCATGTCCTGTTCTACCATGTAATATTTCATGCCAGAAAGTTCTTTGTTGTCCAAGATATTTTCAAAACCGATAGATCCTGTGCCAACAGGGGCAAATCTTCCTTGCTCATCCATGTCTTTTACATGCCAAATTTTAAATCTTCCCGGATATTTGTTGAAGTAAGCAATTGGGTTGGCCTCAGCCTTGGTTACCCAATAAAGATCCATTTGAAAGTTCAATAATTTTGGGTCTACATTTTCCAATAGGTAGTCTATAGGTACAATACCATTTTCATTCTTTTTAAATTCAAAATCATGATTATGGTATAATAATTTTAACCCTGCCTTATTTGCCTTTTCTCCTAAGGTGGTTAAAATTTCCGCCAGTTCTTCTATGGTACCGGTCATGCCCATAGTCATGTTCTCTTGGTTAAAGGTAAACATGCCCATTGGTGGAATAGGAACAACGAAATACTTAAAACCGGCGGCTTTGGCATCTGCCATCATCTGATCGGCATTGTCAAGGGTAACCGCGCTTTGGTGCGTACTGATCGGTTTCAGTTTTAAAGATTTTAATAAACCTTTAAAGTCAGCTGGAGTCATACCATAATATTTTCCATCTTCATAACCTGCAGCTTCAATATTCTTGTATCCTGCATCTGATACCGCTTGTAATGTAGCTTTGGCGTCTTTGCCCATGTCATCTCTGACCGTGTAAAGCGCAAGACCTCCAAATTTCTTTTGGGCATAGGTGGTTACCGTGCCCAGCATAAAAATGGCAATTGCCATGCATTTAAATAAGTTGTTAGTTGAATTTTTCATTGTTGTTGTATAAAGTGTGAGTATTATTTTTATTGTTTAAAGCTATATAGATAAGGTGCTTTGTGCGCCTTGCCTTCAAAAAGCTTCTCATGACGTTCTAAAATATCCAATGACAGCATTTTACGTTGAAAACTTGTACGTCTTAATTTTTGGTCTAGAATTGCCTCAAAAACCTGTTGTAGTTGTTTCATGGTGAATTTTTGGGGCAATAGGTTGAGCCCTATCAATTTTTCGCTAATGTTATTACGAAGAACCTCTAATGCTTTATCCACGATTTCATTGTGGTCCATCATTAATTTTGGAACATCATCTATTGCGTACCAGCCAATGCTGTCAGATAAATGGTCTGGTTTTGGGTCTACCTTTTCATAATTGATCAGTGCGTAATGGCCAACGGTTAAAAAACGATCCATCATCCATTGGTTTTCGGGGGTGTTTTTGTTGCTACCATCTAAAATACGGCTCATGGCATAAGAATCTGCCCTGTCAACTTCACCAAATACCTGAAACTGATCTAGGTAAACATTGGTTAATCCAGTACGTTCTTTTACCCCTTGTTGTACGGCTTCTTTTAAACTTTGATTTTTTCTGATAAAGCCACCTGGTAGTGCAAAAAAACCAGTGTTATGATATTCAAGAATGAGTATTTTTAACGACTTACCATTAAAACCGAATATGACACAATCATAAGAAAGGTTAGGAATGTAATTCGTATTATTTGCACCTTTCATGAGTGAATTTGATAAAATTTGAATAGTTTTTTCAAATAAAGCACAAAATTGAACACTATCAAAGAATTATTGTCATAAAGTGAGACAATAAATAAATAATGCCGATTTTGAGTAGTCATAGGCTCAAAACCGGCATTCATTATGTGTAGTGTTATATTACTTTTCTTTGTAATACCAAACGTTCATACTCTCCATAGCATCTCTTACCATACAATTATTGGTAAGGGTGCCGGCAAGAACAAACCCATGTTTGCTAAAGGTGATGTTTAAACCATATGAGGTAGCCCTTACCATGGTATAAAGGGTTTTGCATCCATAAATATTCATTTGACCCTTAATATCCTGTACTAGGTAATAAGAAAGATTTTGACCTCTAAAATCTGGATGGGTTACAAAATCTACAATCTCCATATTCAGTTCACTTTCATTAATGGCAAGAATAGCAGAAACCAGTAATTGACCATCTTGAAAGAGCCCATAGAACTCATGGTTCAAACTCTTTAATTTAGAGAAGTATTCTGTATTCTTAATTTGATGCGGGTGATATTTATACGCTTTCTGATGTAAATCTTCTAAATTTTTAAAATCCGAAACCGTGAGTGACCTTATTTTCAGGTTACTAGGCATTTGAAGATGTGGATCTGTTTGAGGTTTATTAGCGGCTTCTGCAATGGTCTTAACCGTGCTAATGGTCTTTTTGGTCTTTTCATCATGGGCAAGACGTTCTTGCTTGGTGTATTCTGCAAGAAAATAGCCATCAACTGTACCACGATACAAACCTGGTATTTTAGCCTCCACTACAAACCCTTTGGATTTTAAAACCTTAACACCTTTTTCAGATGCTTTGCCAAGTATTTTTTCGTAGTTTTTCTTTTTGGCCAAATCTTTCATTTTAAGAAGTAAATGGTCTAGATTGACATTTTCTGCTTCAGAAAAAAAGATTCGTTTGTGCATGTTGCCATGATAGACCAATGCGCCGTCTATATTTTCAATTGTTTCGAACATTATTTCACTTTTAGGGGAACTAGAATGCTATTCACGAATTTGTCCGTTACCAAATATATAATATTTATTGGTTACCAATTGTTTAAGACCTAATGGACCACGATGGTGCAATTTATCTGTACTAATCGCAAGTTCTGCACCAACACCCATTTGACCGCCATCTGTAAACCTTGTAGATGCGTTTTGGTATACTGCGGCACAATCTACTTCTTCCATAAACTGTAGTGCCGTATTCTTATTGGTGGTCATAATAGTGGCAGAGTGTCCGCCAGAATTATCGTTTATTTTTTCTATCGCTTCATCGAGAGATTCAACAGCACCTAAACAACATTTCATGGCTAGAAATTCTTCTTCCCAAATTGCTTCATCATGTATTTGTTGAGCATCTTTTAGAATATTGTTTACATCGGCATCAACCAATGTTTCCACACCATTTGCATTTAGAAGTTGGTAAATATCCGCTAATTTTTGTTCGTAATTTTCAATATTGGAATTGATCAATATTTTATCCAAAGCATTACATGCCGATATTTTTTCGGTTTTGGCGTTCATGATGACCTTAACGCTTTTTTCCCAATCCGCTTCTTTATCTACAAATAAAAAGTTATTTCCTCTTCCGCTAACCAACACGGCACATTTTGCATGTTCCTTTACAAAGTTAATGAGGCGTTCACCACCTCTAGGTACGATGAGGTCAAGTTTTTCGGTAGGGTTTCTTAAAAACTCTTGTGTTTCTTCCCTGTTCATGGTCAATTGTTGAATGTAGTCTTTAGACAGTCCGTTCTCCTCTAAAGCCTTGTGCCATAGTTCAACAAGAATTGTATTACTGTAAAGCGCTTCTTTACCACCTTTTAGCAAAATTTTGTTGTTGGCCTTAAAAGCAAGAACAGCGGCTTCTATGGTGACGTCCGGTCTAGATTCATAAATGATCATGATTGTACCAAAAGGAGCTGTTTTGTTGGTAATATCTAATCCGTTATCCAAATTTTTGGTAGAAATGATTTTACCTACAGGGTCTTCTTGAGACATCACCTCTTTAATAGATCCGATCATACCATCAATTTTACCGTTGGTTACAATAAGTCTATCATACATAGCTTGATCTTCTTTGGTAAACAGGTCAAGATCTTTCTTGTTGGCATTGAGAATGCTACTTCGGTTGGTATCCAAAAGTAACATCATACTATTTAAAACCTTATTTTTTATTTCTGTTGAAATTATCTTCATTATGCTTCTGCTTTTTCTTCAAGGGTAACTTTTGTACCCACATTTTTTCCTTCTATAATATCAATGATCGTCCGATCTTTTTTACCGTTGGCAATAAACGTAGGTATGTTTTTTGCGGCGGCTTGCTGAGCGTAATCTAATTTAGAACCCATGCCACCACGACCTTCACCTGCTTTTTTAGTGTTATCTTGAATAAATTCTTCTAAATTTTCTTCAGGATTAACATGTGCTATAAGGTCGCTGCTTTCTTCGTTAGGGTTACCGGTATAGAGTCCGTCAATATCCGTTAGAATAATCAGCTTGTCAGCATCTATCAGCTGGGCTATTAAACTTGCCAGTTCGTCATTATCGGAAAACATACTCATGGTGACAGATACGGCATCATCTTCGTTGGCGATCGGTATTACCCCTTCGGACAACAGACCTTCTACGCAATTGATCATGTTCTGTCTGTGTACACCAGGTGTAAAATCGCGTTTTGTAGGCAGTACCTGGGCACATTTCATACCATAATCATGAAAAATGTTATAGTACAATCGCATCATTCTAGGTTGGCCAATAGCCGAATACACCTGTCTGCGTTGCGTGTCGTTCTCTATAGACGATGTGCCAAGCACCTCACGACCTGCAATTACCGATCCTGATGATACCAATACGGTTAAAATATCACGTTCATATAGTTCTGCGATCTGTTGTACCAAATTTCGTAATACCGGTCTCACTATACGATTGTCCTTATTGGTCATGACGTTAGTGCCTACCTTAATTACTATTTTCTGTTTATACATTTACTTTTTCTTTTCCAAGTTCTACTGCACGTTCAAATGCTGCGAACGCTGCTTCTTTAATTAATTCACCAACATTGTTATTTTCCATAGAGTCTAGGGCTGCACGGGTAGTACCACCCTTACTTGCTACCTTGTCCATCCAAGAATTTGGCGATAGTTCATTTTGGTTAAAAAGTTCAATGGCTCCTGTAAAGGTCTGTGCTACCAGTACTTTAGAAACACTTGGGGTAAAGCCCATTTTTAAAGCGGCCTCCATCATACTTTGCATAAAATAGAAAACGTAAGCTGGTCCACTACCTGAAATACCTGTAGAGGCGTCAATAAAGTTTTCATCACTAACCAATATAGATTTACCTGTGGTGTCCAAAAGACTTTCAATGGTCAATAGCTCAATTCTGGTAACATCTTCAGAGGCTACAAAAGAGGTGAGGCCTTTACCGATCTGGGCCGGTAAATTAGGCATGGCACGTACTATTTTTGTGAGTCCCGTTAATTGTTTTATGGTATCTATGGTAACGCCCGCCATGATCGATATCATGATCTGGCCAGGTTTTACTAACGGGTTTAGCTTTAAAAAAACGCTTTCAGCATGGTATGGTTTAACGGCAATAAAAATGATATCTGCCTGTGGGGCACAATTTTTAAGGTCATCAAAGGCATCAAATTGAGGATTTTCTCTTAATTCCTCCAATTTTTCTTCAGAAGTGTCAAGCACCATTATATTCCTTTTCTTAAGTAATTTTGATTTGGACATGCCCTCAGCATACGTTAAGCCCATGTTACCTGCTCCTATTACTAATATCTTCATGAATTCTGTTTAATTTATTGGATAATATTTGTGTGATAATGTGATTATATAAATAGCATTTTTTCAATGGCATTATTTTTACGCCCTTGATAAATTTGTTTGTATGAGTGAATGGTTTTTATAGGTACTCCCATAAAATATTTGGTGATCGATGTCACTTTCGATTTCATAAGTCCGGTGCGTGTTCTGTAAAGTTCTTTAATATTACTTTCTCTTTTGATGTAGATTAATTTCATGTATTCTTTTTTAAAACAGTAACATAACATAAGCATCACCAACTACAAATTAGAGGTGTTAAGCTTATGTTATACTATTTTTAAGGGGTGTTAATAATAGTTTGTGTATAAGGTGATTAGCTAATTATTTAGCTTTGGTTTACAGGTAGGCTCTTAATACTTCTGTGTTAGAAGCTCGGCGTAAAGACTTAATACCCTTGTCTTTGATTTGGCGAACTCGTTCCCTGGTAACATCAAATACTTCGCCTATTTCAACCAAACTCATAGCAGGTTGGTTCCCTAGGCCAAAGAACAGGCGTAAAACATCGCCCTGTCTTTCTGGAATTTTTTGCAAAACTTGATTGATGTCTGTTTTCAACGACTCTGCCATAACATCCTTGTCCGGTCTTTCCAGAGATGTAGACTCTAATACGTTGTAAAGGGATGAGGATTCACCTTCTTTAAAAGGAGCATCAAGTGAAATGGATTTTCCGGAGTTTTTCATAGAGCTCTTAACTTTAGAAACGCTCATATCCAATTCTTTTGCAATTTCCGTAGCACTTGGAGGTCTTTCATTTTCTTGCTCCAATGTTGAATACACCTGATAAATTTTAGAACTAACCGCTATTTTGTTTTGAGGTAAACGTATCATGCGTGAATTCTTGGAAAGTGCTTGTAAAATAGACTGGCGGATCCACCAAACCGCATATGAGATAAACTTAAATCCTCTAGTCTCGTCAAAACGTTTTGCAGCCTTTACCAAGCCTAAATTGCCTTCGTTAATAAGGTCTGTAAGGCGTAGGCCTCTATTTTGATATTGCTTGGCGGCAGATACTACGAACCTTAAATTTGCGCTCACTAGCTTGTCCAATGCTTTTTGATCACCCTCACGAATTTTTCGCGCCAGCTCTACTTCCTCGTCGGCAGTAATTAAATCTATCTTACTGATTTCTTGAAAATATTTTTCTAATGATTTGGCATCTCGGTTCGTAATTTGTTTTGTGATCTTTAATTGTCGCATAGAATAACTTTAGTTAAACAGTAACATAGTAAAATTCAGTTAAAATGCAAGAAATTGACTTGTTTTATGATTTTTTTGACTATTTTAAAGGGTTTTTTGCTTGTTTTTGAGTCAAAATTGCTAATTTTCTAACATTTTCAATTTTAAGGTTTTTTATAAAATGGAATGGAAAAGTCACATTGTTGCAATCACTCCTCAAGGTCTTAATAAAGAGCAATTCTATTTTATTGAGTTAAGACTTTCTTCAATAAATTATTTAATTTGTAATAGCTAGTTTAATTTAGCTAATCTTATAATGCTTTTACGTAAAGAGTACAATAACCATAATTTTAGAAACTTCTATTTGCAAGCCTTATGAACAAAAAATTTCATTTTCTTGATGATGGTGGTGAAATGGGTAGGTTGATGCGAGAAAAAGATTGGTCACTAACACCTTTAGGACCTCCTGATGGCTGGCCGCAGAGTTTAAGAACAACCATAAACATTCTACTGAATTCACCCTTTCCTATGTTATTGTTTTGGGGAAAGACTTTAAAAAGTTTTTACAATGATGCCTATAGGCCAATTTTAGGTAACGATGGTAAACATCCAAGAATTTTAGGACTAAATGGAAAAGAGGCTTGGAATGAAGTTTGGGAAGAAGTTGAACCAATGTTAAAAGTTGTTACAGATAAGGGCGAATCTATTTGGAGAGAAAATTTGTTGATACCTATTTTTAGAAATGGTAGAATAGAAGATGTTTATTGGACATTTAGTTATAGCCCGGTAAAAGATGAGGAAGGTGATGTGTCTGGGGTTTTGGTCATTGTAACAGATACAACAGAAGCTGTACTTGCAGAAAGAAGATTAAAAGAGAGTGAAAGAAGATTCAGGGAATTGGCAAATCTTTCACCAGTATGGATTTGGGTAACCGATAAGGAAATAAATATACAATATGCCAACCGTGCGTTATTGGACTATGTTGGAATAGAAGAGGAAGAAGATTTTACGGGACAGGTTTGGGTAGATGTAGTTCATCCAGATGATTTGGATCTGGTCTATGCCGGGTTTGGGCATGCTGTAGAGAACAAAACCGATTTTGCCTTGGAGTATAGGGTCAAAAGGCATTCAACCAGTAAATATGAATGGTTCAAAGTGCTAGGAGTTCCAAAATATGAGAAGGAAGAGATGGTGGGCTTTGTAGGTACGGCCATGAGTATTGATAAGCAAAAATCATTTGCTGATGAGTTGAAAATGGAAGTGGAGAACCGTACCAAGGAATTGGCGGATAGCAATATTAAGTTAGAAGCCATGAACAAAGAACTGCAGTCCTTTGCCTATATTTCTAGTCATGATTTGCAAGAGCCATTGCGTAAAATTCAAATGTTTACGGAAATTTTACTTGATAAAGAGTACGATAAACTGTCTGATTCCGGTAAGACAAAGTTTAAAAAAATACAGTCCGCAGCCTTTAGAATGCAATCTCTTATTAATGATTTATTATCCTATTCACGGGCAGATACCGAGCAACGGGTATTTGAAAAAATTGAACTGGAGAATCTCGTAGAAGACGTAAAAAGTGATCTAGGGGAAGAGCTTCAGAAAAAGAACGGAAAAATTACTTTGCTGAATTCTTCAGAATTGGAGGTAGTGCCATTTCAATTTAGACAGTTGGTCTATAATTTATTGTCCAATTCATTAAAGTATGCAAAGAATGATACTGAACCTGATATAACCATTGATACGGAAACTATAACCAATGCACAGATTATTGATGATAATTTATTGGAAGGTAAGGAGTATGTGAAAATAACTATTATAGACAATGGTATAGGATTTGAAGAACACTTCTCTAAGAAAATATTCGAAGTCTTTCAGCGCTTGCATACCAAGCAAGAATATGTAGGTACCGGTATAGGTTTGGCAATCGTTAAAAAGATTGTACAGAACCATTATGGGTACATCAGTGCAACGAGCGAATTAAACAAAGGTTCCGTTTTTACTGTAGTTGTTCCTAAGCAGCAGTAAACATATATTTTAGAATATTATTCAACTCCATAATATTTCATTTAGCGGTTATTCAAAATTTATTTTTTTGAGTTAAAGCATCAGGCTTTAAGGGTATTACAAGCCAAAATTGAAGTCTATTTTTGACTTATGAACACGACTTCTATTACAAAATCGGCAGGTATGGGTGCTATCATAGATGATGGTACCGTAACCTTTAGAGTATGGGCACCTAATGCAGACAAAGTTTTTGTGGCAGGTAGCTTTAACAATTGGTCTAAAAGAGAACTTTCCCTTGAATTAGAGGAGAATGGTTATTGGTCAATGGTCACAGATATAGCATCACCTGGTGATGAATACAAATATTTTATTGAGTACAACGGCAACTTATTGTCAAGAAATGATCCCTATGCCTATGAGGTAACGAACAGTAATGGAAATTCTGTGATAAGGTCTTTGGATTTTCAATGGGAAGATACCGATTTTAAAATGCCAAGTTGGAATGAATTGGTGATTTACGAACTGCATGTTGGTACTTTTAACAGGTCGTCACCAGATGCCGTAGGTACTTTTGATGATGTTATTGAAAAGTTGGATTATTTAAAAGGTTTGGGGATTAATTGTATAGAACTATTGCCTGTGGCTGAATTTGCAGGTGGAATTTCTTGGGGGTACAATCCGGCTCATCCATTTGCTATTGAACAAGATTATGGTGGACCAGATAGTTTTGCTAAACTTGTGAATGAGGCGCATAAAAAAGGAATTGCGGTAATTATGGATGTAGTATACAATCACTTTGGTCCTTCAGATGTTGATCTGTGGCAGTTTGATGGTTGGAGCGAAAATGACAAAGGCGGTATATACTTTTATAATGATCACAGAAGCGATACGCCTTGGGGAGACACCAGACCAGATTATGGTAGAGAGGAAGTACGCCAATATTTGCGAGATAACGCATTGATGTGGATAGAGAAATACCATTGTGATGGGCTGCGAATGGACGCTACTTCATACATACGCTATGAAGGTGGCGGATTGGGATATGATACAGAAATAGAAGAAGGAAATATATTAATGCGCGACATTAATATGGAGATTAGGAAGAAATATCCTCAAATTTTAACCATAGCAGAAGATTTGAAAGGTGATAGTAGGGTGACGGATGCCGTAGAGCACGGTGGGTTAATGTATGGTTCGCAATGGGATATGAATTTTGTGCATCCGGTAAGGGAAGTAATTGAAGACACCCATGATGATAGTAGGGATTTGGAAAAAATCGTAGGAGCTCTAAGCTTTAAATACAGTAACGATGCCTTTAGCCGTGTAGTTTATACAGAATCTCATGATGAGGTGGCCAACGGTAAAGCAAGGGTGCCGGAAGAGATTCAGCCAGGCGATGCAGAGAGTGATTTTGCCAAGAAAAGAGCCATATTGGGAATGGTATTAACGCTGACCGCACCTGGTATACCCATGCTTTTTCAAGGACAAGAGTTTATCGAGGATGAATATTTTAAAGACACCGAAGCTTTAGACTGGGGAAAACTGCAAAAACATGAAGGAATAGAAACTTTGGTAAGTGACATTATTCATTTGAGAACTGGAGAAATGCCGGGAGGCAAAGGGCTAAGAAGCCAGCATATTGAGTTTCTTCATGTTAATAACGAAACCAAAATTTTAGCTTACAAACGTTTTGATGCCAATGACCCTACAGAACTAGTATTGGTTATTTTGAATTTCAGCAATCAAGAATATAAGGACTATGGCATTGGGTTAAATGAGAACCAACCATTTATGTTAAAAATCAATGCAGGGAGTGAAATCTATGATAATGCATTTTCTAATATGGAAGTTGCCGATGTAGAATTTGTAGATAAAGTCACAGACGCCAAACATTTCACTGGAAAAATGAATATACCTGCATATGGAGCATTAATTTATACAATGAAATAGCAAACATGTGTTTGGTTAATTTCTACTGACACTATAAACAGTGTAGCTTAAATCTTACAAATTTAGTAATAATTTGCAATGGACTTAATAGTGGTCAATATTTATTGTATTTTGTTATATTAAGTTTTATATAAATAATACTTTTACAACTTAAACTGTTGCGAAATAATTACTGTTTTTAAATGGAATATAGTTTCATAGTCGACCCTGAAAAAATGGTTAGTGAAGTATTTCGTAAAACAATGGTTGCAGCGGGGATTGATTTTGAAATTTTGGAAGACGGTACTATTAAGCTACCTGAAGATTTAAGCAATGAAAAGCTTGAGTCAATTTCAAAAGAGCTTAAAGGTTTTGGAATAAAAATCCAAACAAAGGAGAATAGGGATATCGTTGAGGAAATCAAGATATACATTAAGAAAATGGTGTATGATGGGGATATTAGAAACGTAAAAATATCGGAAATGCTTTCTAATCAGTTGGGTTTTAGTTATCCATATCTTTCAAACTTGTTTTCTAGTAAAACATTCACCTCAATTGAGAATTTTTATATCTTAGTGCGCATTGAAAAAGTGAAGGAGTTAGTGCTTTTAGAAAATGCAAGTTTGGGCGAAATTGCCCACGACTTGAATTTTAGTAGTGTACCTCATTTATCGAATCAGTTTAAAAAAGTAACGGGGTTGACAATTACCCAATACTTGAAGTTTAGAAAAAAGTAAGAAGAATGGTTCTTCTTTCAATACATGAAAAGTGAAATGGATAAATTAAAGATACTCCTTGTAGATGACGACGAAGACGACAGACAGTTTTTTGCTGATGCGTTAGAAGGAATAGAGCTTAATACAGATTTGCACCAATTGGAAAATGGAAAAAGTTGTATGGAGTTTTTGCTTAGTGATACGGAAAACACTCCAGATTTGGTGTTTTTAGATTTGAACATGCCTATAATGAATGGGTTTGAGTGTTTAGAAGCCATTAGAAATACACCACATCTTAAAGATTTGTTGGTGGCTATTTATTCTACCTCTTCTGCAGAAAGAGATATTGAGGAGACCTTTGAAAAAGGGGCAAACATTTACATAAAAAAACCTTCTAGTTTCAGCGAGCTTAAAAAGTCATTGAAACAAGTGGTTAAAATGAATTGGGCATACCACCTAAATGATTTTAAGAAAGAGAATTTTTTATTGAAAATTTAAATTTTCAATAGGTCTTATAGGTAAAAGTTGTTTCATTAGGAGCAACTTTTTTTGTTTTAGCACTAGTCAAATCATAATATAAACGGTTACTTCGCAGTGTATTAACTTAAAATAAAAAATAGTAGGAGATAATGGTGAATAATATGGTAGGCAGTTTTTTTGAGGATATTGTTGACGGGTTCAACACTGCACTGCTATATATTGAACCAGAAACCGATGTAACTTCAAAAAGTTCAGCATATACTTTAAAGTATGCCAACCAAAAAGCCCTTGACTTTTTTGGCAAAACAACCGAAGTAGTTACTGGCCTAAATTTTGGGGAACTTTCCAATGTTGATGGAATACTAACTGTTGCTAATAAGGTATTTACCACCAAAGAACCAAATACTACACATATATCTATTAAAAAAGATGACGGGGTTTTTAATTACCGTGTAGATGCAAAGTGCCTTAATAATGGGCTTTTGATTACCCTAGCTGAGTTGGAACCAAGTTATATTACCGATGCCGAGTCCAAACTACCGTTGGGTACTAAACAATCTAGAACGCATGAATTGGAAATTTCCAATCTATTTGGTGTTCGCGTTTTAGATAGTAATGATAGTATTATATGCTATTTAAAGCCTATTTTCAATGATAACGGTGAGGTTAAAGATTTTAGAATCGATTATTTAAATAATCGAATGGATGAAATTACCAATGAAGAAGCCGATAAAATAGTAGGGTTGAGTATTTTAGAATATTATCCAAAGAATTCAGAAAACGGAGTAATGGAAATATTGAAAACCTGCTATGCTACGGGAGAGAATAAAGAATATACTAGGGAGTTCATATTTAAGGAAGAATCATTTTGGTTAAGTACTAGAGCTGTTAAAATGAACGATGGTCTCATTTTATTTTCCAAAGATGTTACCAAAGAAAAGAAATATGAGAATGAACTTTTCATACAAAATAGATTATTGTCAGAGGCTGAACATGTGGCCAATATTGGTAGTTTTCGTTGGAATTTAGAGAAAGAACAGATTAAGTACTCGGATAATGTGTACCGGTTATTTGGCTATGAACCTAACGAGTTTGACAATCAGTATGATCGTTTATTGACCTTTCTGCACCCTAATGATATAGAAAAGGTTAAGACAAGTTTTAAAGAGGCTAAACGAAAAAAATCGAAGACAGATCAAGTGTTTCGGGTGTATACGAAGTCTAATAAACTTAAGTATATGAACACCATTGGCGAGTGTTACCAAAAAGAAGGTAATTGGTATATGGTAGGCGTTATAAGAGATGTTACCAATCAAATAGAGGAAGAATCCGTTTTACAGATTAAAAATGCTGAGCTAAAGAGGACAAATGCTGATCTAGAAGCTTTTAATAGAGTGGCCAGTCATGATTTGCAAGAACCTTTGCGTAAAATACAAATGTTCGCTAGTCGTTTGCATGATGAAGAAGAAGGTCGTTTAAATAGTCGTTCGCAGGGATATTTGGATAAAATAAAATACTCATCTGATCGAATGCGAAATTTGATAAGTAATCTTCTCTCATATTCAAAAATTGATGAGGTTAATGAGCAACCAAAAAGGGTAGATCTCAACGATGTTTTAAATAATGTGCTTGAAGACCTTGGTGAACGTATAAATGAGTTGAATGCTGAAATTGTTACTCAAAATTTACCGGTGGTCAACGGCATTCAGTTTCAATTAGAACAGCTATTTGCTAATCTTATTGGTAATTCTTTAAAGTATATAAGGGAAGGGGTTCAACCTCAAATTAAGATTGTAAGCAGTGTTATTAATGGCAAAAATGATAGTTTAGAAACGTTGCTACCTAATATCAATTATGTAAAATTACAGTTCATTGATAATGGTATAGGCTTTGAGAAAAAGTATCAAGAAAAAATATTCGAGATTTTTCAGAGACTACACGGAAAAACCGAATTTACCGGTACAGGTTTAGGGTTGTCTATTTGTAAAAAAATTGTTCAATCCCATAATGGTGTAATACATGCCGAAGGGGAAATCAATAAAGGTGCAGAATTTACTGTTTACTTACCTACCTTGTTATAGTACATAATTCGCCTTTCTTAAAATTGTGTAACAGCTTCTAAAAATCATGTAACACATTTACACTTCTTTGGCTGCATCTTTGTAACAACAAGAAATGCAAGTCCCTATGAATAATCTTCAATATGCTAGAGTAGGTAACGTAAGACGAAAAAGTTCTTATGACCAAACGTCAAATGTAAAAGGTAGCACTCCTGATTCATCAAATGCTTTTGAGGCACAAGAGGCTGCATTAAATAATAACCTTCAAAACAATTTATCATGCAAATAGTTCATAATCAATTAAGTTATTTCAACAATGTGTTAGGTGGAAGTATTTCTAGCTTTCAAGGCGATCGTATTCTTCAATACGATAATGATAAGGGAACAGGTAGAATACAAACAGTCTCATTAGGATCAGGTATATCTTATACTGAATATGACATGAATTTAAATCAAGATTTTAATTTTGATTTAAAGCTTGATGAAAACCGTAGTTTATATTTCGTTTACTGTTTAGAAGGTAATTTTAGATTTACAAAAGGTAACGATTCTCAAAAAGTAGAGGCTCTGCAAACCGTTGTAGTAGGTGGATCTAACGATACAATAAATATTAAGTTGAGAGGAGCTTCAAAATCCAATTTATCCATTATTAAGGTTACTCAAGATGGTAGTGCAATAGATAATAATAACCATCAAGAACTTTATGATCAATTATTCGCAACTTTTCTAAATGAAGATGGAGAACCACATATAGGTACTTTTAATTTAAAGATTAAAGAACAATTATTGCAGATTAGAGCTATTACGCAGGTAGGCTTGGTAAGAAAGCTACTTATTGAAGGAATAGTGAATTTTACCCTTGCGTTAGAGATTTTACATTGTAAGCAAGATATGGAGAATGATGGACAAGTATCTTCAATGTTAACCAAAAAAGAGCTTTTAAGAATAGAGGAAGCAGTGAATGCAATTAAGAGAAAGCCAGAGTACCCTTATACCGTTACAGATTTAAGTAAAGAATACGGTCTTTCGCCAACAAAACTTCAAGAAGGTTTTAAAGTGATGGAAGGTACCACGGTTACTAATTTTATTAGAAATGAGCGTTTAATTTTAGCGGAAGAGCTAATACAGACTTCTGATATGAATATTTCTGAAATAGTATATTCAATAGGATTTACCAGTAGAAGTTATTTTTCTAAAATATTTAGAAACAAATTTAATTGTACGCCAAAAGCTTACTTAATGAATATTAGAAACGTATCTCTTTCTGCATAAGACGAACGATATAAAAATAAAAAAGCCAGCTCATAGAGCTGGCTTTTTTATTTTGGAAAAATCTGAAGTATTACGTGGTATCAAAAATCGAAATCTGGCTTTATAAAATAATTATTTGCCAGATAAGTGCTATTTAGGTATTACTGGTTTAATGTAACAATTAATAAAAAAACTGATAAATAAAAAAGTGTTCTGATATAATTTAAAGGAGGAGGGTAATATGAATAGGGGAATTAGATAGAGATTACAAATTCCTTGTCGATAATATTGCCCTCAGTATTTTTTACATATCGAAGGCATTTGTGTAAAAGTGTTTTTAATTGATTGTAAGATGAGGGTTTCTGTAGGTACAATGAAGCCCCCATTTGCTCTAATCTGTCAATTTCTTTAGGATGGTAAGAAGTAGAGTAAATGATTACCGGTATATCAGTAAATTTTTCTAAATCTCTTATATCGGCCAAGCATTCAAAACCATCCATCATGGGCATTTTTAAATCTAAAAATATTACATCTGGCTGTGCTGCTGTATCAGATAGTAGTTCTGCCATTAAATCAACACCATTGTTAAATTCCGAAATCTTGGTTTGTATCGGTATTTCACGCAAAGCGTCAGAAAAGAATGTTCTGTCATCACTGTCATCATCTGCCAGGAAAACATTTAAAATTGGTTTGCTCATGTTCGGTAAATAATTTGTACTCTAAAATTATTTGGTTGAATATGCACTATATGTGCTGATAATTCAATTGCAAGTTAGCTTTTGGCTTTGTTGTGCAATAATGCGATTGATTTTAAAAATAACTCAATACCTAAAAGGTTATTGATTTTTTTGAGTTAAAAAAAAATGAATCATCCTACTATGTAACTATTATTCTACATAGTTTATTATCGCCGTACCCCCTAAAGTGTTGTTTTTAATAGATTCTATAGTTCTCTTTAAAGCAAATGTTAGCGTTTTAAATGAATTAGGCTTATGGAGATATCTATTTGCACCATTTTGGAACAAATTTGAAATACGGTCAATATCGTACAGATTAGAAAATATAACTACCGGAATATCATCAAGGGCAGTACTCTTTCTAATTTCGGTCAAACTTTCCTCTCCATTCAATCGAGGCATAAAAAGATCCAGAAAAATAACATTTGGCTTTAGAGTTTTAGTTTGCAATTCATTTAGTAAATCTAACCCATTTGAGAACATGGTAATATTTATATTTTCTTGCAAACTAGCTATAGCATCTCTAAATATTTGTTGATCTTCCATATCATCTTCTGCCATATAAATATGGAACACTTCATCTTTGATCATTATGTATACAATTAATTATCCACCAATTACTTCACCACCATTTATATGTAATACTTGTCCTGTCATGTAGCTACTGTCTTCACTGGCTAAATAGACATAGGCTGGGGCTACTTCAGCCGGTTGGCCAGGTCTACCCAACGGCACATCTTTACCAAATTTCTCTAGTTTTTCACCATCAAAAGTAGCTGGTATCAAAGGAGTCCAAATAGGTCCGGGGGCTACAGCATTTACACGGATTCCTTTCTCTGCAAGTGATTTTGACAAGCTTCTGGTAAAAGAAACAATTGCTCCTTTTGTACTGGCATAATCTATTAAGTGCTCAGACCCTCTATATGCAGTAACAGATGTCGTATTGATAATGGTATCACCAGATTTTAAATGTTTCATGGCAGCCATGACAATATAAAAATAAGGGTAGATGTTGGTTTCAAAAGTGGTATGCAAATTCTCTATTTTGATATCCTCAATATGCTCGGTAGGGAATTGCATGGCCGCATTATTGATAACACAGTTTAAGGTTCCAAAATTAGAAATGGTCTTATCAACAGCATCTTTGCAAAACTGTTCATTTTTAACGTCTCCTTTGATCAAAAGACACTCTCCACCTTCATTTTCAATTTCAATTTTAGTTTGTAGTGCATCTTTTTCCTCGTTTAGGTAAATGATGGCAATTTTTGCGCCCTCCCTTGCAAAATGTACCGCTACGCTTTTACCTATACCACTATCTCCACCTGTAAGCAGTGCAACTTTGTTTTTTAATTTATTACTGCCTTTGTAGCTTTCACGTATGGTAAGTGGCTCAGGATTCATTTTGAATTCATTACCAGGTTGTTTTGCCTGTTCTTGATTTTTATCTATCGTTATATTTTCCATGTTCTTAGTTTTAAATACGTATTAGGCTGCAAGTTTTCTACATTCTTTGGCACATGCCAAGCAAGATTCTGCGCATAATTGACAATGCTCATGGTCATGTTGTTGGCATTGTTCTGCGCACCATTCGCAAATTTCAGCGCAAAGCGCTGCTTGTTTTGAAGAAAAAGGACTATCTGCCATTAATATTTTAATGGTGCTAAGGCAAGTATCTACACACTGCATACAGCAATTTGGACACTCGTTCATACTTTCTTTACCAGCCATGTTAACTATGCAGTTTTGGCAATCGATAAAGCATTTTTTACAGGCTTCTATGCAACTTTTATATGCTAATTTCATCTTGTTAGATTTTAATATGTTGTAATTTCTTACTTGAAATTAAAATTTGAGCACTTAATTGATTTGCTCTTTTGATTGGAAATTGTGCGGTATAGCATATGGATAAATAATGATAGCAATACGACACAAATTAGGACTAAATTATAATGGTGTAAGTTATGAGAAGGGAGGTGCTATTCTCTTTTCACATCTTTCATAATCCATAAATCTAAAGGAGCATCATCTTTTTTATGTAGAACTGAAATGTCTCCCGTAGTTTCAAAAATAACCGCTTTAATTTGACTGAGTTCAGTTACATTGGCTTCTCTCAATTTTGAACGTAAATCACTCTCTGTAACTCTGGCTTTTCTTAAATTGGATTCAATAATTTTCTCCCCGTCCATGAGTAATAAAGGTGAATTATCTACCAAATTCTGTATAGTTTTATTTCTTCTGGCAAATGCAATGCTTATTTGTAAAAGATATACCATTGCCAAGCCTACTATACCCTCGATCATTTTTACAGAAGAAGATAGGATTGTAGTGGCAATAATTGATCCAACGGCAACGGTCATTGCAAAATCAAAACTTGACATTTTAGAAAAACTTCGTTTTCCGGTAATGCGTGTAAAAACAATAATTGCTAAATATATACCACATGCACTGATTGAAATTAACATTACGGTTTCCCAAGAAGTGTTAAATAATTCTTTCATTTTTCCAGTTTTCTATATTTAAATATGAGAATGAACATGGTGATGTTCAATAGTGTTGAAATACCATTGGTAATAATAATTGGAGCATCTTGTTTCATAACACCATATACTGTCCAGAGCAGGACCCCTAGAATTAAGATAAAAAACATTTTAGGAGAAACATCATCTACCTTTTTTGTTTTCCAAGCTCTGTAAATTTGTGGAACTGCCGCAATGGTGGTAAAGATGCCGGCAAAAATTCCAATGATTTCTTCCATGTTATTTAATAGTAGTTGATTATTTAGAATGCATAACTGCTATGATATGCATTTAACAACATTGAAGGTACTGGCGTTAAGCTCCAAAAAGTAATTCATTACAAGTAAATGTTGGTTCAAAAAAATATAGATAGTGGTAAGCATCAATTATTATTTAATTTAATGCTTGGATTAGTTTAATGAAATAAAAACAGCAATGGAATTGTTACTTATATTTTGCGCTGGCATTTTAGGAACTACGATTATGACAGGTTTTAGCCATTTGGTTGAATTGTTAAGCGGTCATAAATTTAATGAGGCACATTTATTAAATCAGCTTATTGATCTTTCTAAGACCTTTAAAGGAAAAGTGGATAATAATTATTACTTAGGCTGGTTAATTCATTTTTTAATAGGCATTAGTATGGCGGCCATTATGTACGTCTATTACTTCCACTTCAATAAAGATATTGTCATTTGTACGGGATTAATTTTTGGATTGGCACTTGGGGTCATAGGTGTTGCCGGGTGGTCAATGATAATTAGTAATCACAGTAACCCGCCAAAAATTAACTGGACATATTTCTTTTTGCAATTGATCCTTGCACATATGATTTTCGGTATTACAGTTTCATGGGTATTCGCAAGGTTTTAATGGGAAACTTATAAAAAAATCTAATCAGTATTAATTTGTTTATGTAATATGAGTATGGATATTTCACTTTATACAAAGCGCGCAATTATAGGCGGCTTGATTTCATTAGGGTTTATTGGATTAGGAACTTTTATGCTTGGAAATTTAAGCGGTTATGAAGCTAAAGTTTTAATAAAGTCTAGCCTTACGGGATTAAATACGTTATGTAATACCATAGTGCTAGCATCGGCAACCATATTGGCGTTAATGTTAACCCTTTTAGGGGTGAGCTCAGGGACAAATTCTAAACTGAAGAATGATCATTACTTGCACATTATGCAAATTGCAAAGCTGGATACGGCAATTTTTATAGCCTCTTTGTTGTTCTTTTTGGTATTTAATCTACCTGTCACCGAAAGTGAAAATATTCCGGAAAATTATTTTGATGCTATATATTACATTACTATCGGTGTAAGCGCAATATTAAGTTCTGCCTTGATCGTAGTGGTATTAATGTTGTATAATACGATAATCAATATTATAAAGATAATTGGTTTAGGCAGAACGGATCATCCACTTATTAAGAATGAAGATGATGACTAATACTGTTAGATAATAAAATGATATAGAATTGAGTAAATTACTTGGGCGATTCAGCAATCATTGTCTTTATCTTTTTCCAAAATTGCTTTGCTGTCAAATTAGTAGGTTCAACAAGATCGGAAAGTAAGATTAAGTTTCTTTTAAACTGTTCAAGTTCATATTGGTTGGTGTGCTCCTCATCCATAGGGTAGTAAGCCATACCCCAATTAGGGAAAGTTCTTTTGATAATTTTATCCTCTGAAAATAAGGTAACCTCTTTATGGCGTGGGTCTTTTTTTATTCTATCATAGAGTTCTTGCACCTCCTTTTTGTTCCCTTCCAAAAGTTGAACAAATTTTCCTTTATAATAGATAAGGCAACCGGTAATATCTTTACTCTTGTTATGTGTACGTGCTTCCTCAAGCAAAGACTCCATTTCTGAACTGGTCATAATATTAACGGCAGTAGATTCGTAGGTAAGTGTATACATGGTAGTTTGGTGATGGTCTTAGTATCTCAAAAATAATAAAAACCTTAAGATTATTGGGTTTGTGAAAAAATAGAACGACTTGAACAAGCTTTTTAAACAAAAAAGCCCCTAAAAAGGGGCTTCAGAGTGATCGCAGGAGGATTCGAACCTCCGACCGTCTGCTTAGAAGGCAGATGCTCTATCCAGCTGAGCTATGCGACCGACACCATTTTTTCAAATGTGGGTGCAAACTTAGTGATTTTTATAGACTGGTAAAACCAAAATCAATAAAAATTTAATTATTTCTTTTATTGACTGGAATATGACTATGAACGACCTTCGTATTGATCAAAATTTTCCCATAATTGGTCAAGTACTTTATAGAAAATTTCAAATTCTTCTTCAGTGATTCCCAGGGTACTAACTTTTCTTAAATCAAGAATAAAGGGCATTACTTGTTTTATTAGAGCAGAACCTTCTTCTGTGATGACCAATTTATATCTCTTTTGATCATCTCTGAATCTTGATTTACGTAGCAACCCTTTTTTGCATAATCCACTGATTACCCTAGAGGTTGTAGCTCTATTTCTAAAGTTAGATTTGGCAATGTCAGCTTGCGAAGCGTCTTTTCCTTCTAAATGTACACGTTGCAAGATCACCCATTGTTCAATAGTAAGATCAATGTTGTTTTCTGCAAATACCTGTAAAAAAGTGCTCTGTACTTTTTTTAAAGTACGATCAATGTAAACGCCGAAGCCCTCCGTCCTGTCCATAATCTCAAAGTTATTCTTCCAAAAATACAGGAGTTTATCGTTAAAATTGTTGTTAATGCAACAATTTTAAAAAAAAGTTGTATTTTTACTTAGTTCAAATTGGCAAAAAGTACTAGAAATATGCAACCAGGTTTTAAGAAATATATATTAGAAGATAGCACTTACAAAGGCGGAGGTAAGAAGATTGTAATGCCCGATGGTGTTACCGTTCACAAATTGTCCTCTAACGAAAATCCGTTAGGGTATTCCCCAAAAGTTAAGGAAGCCTTGGCAAATACCTTAGATGATTTGAGCCTATATCCGGATAATACGGATATAAGGTTACGTGAGGCGTTGGTGAAAGATTTTGATGGTGTACTTACCGCAGATAACTTTATTACTGCAAATAGTGGTTCAGAAATTATAGATATGATTTCTAAGGCATTTTTGAACGAAGATGACGAGGTAATTGTGAGTCAGCCTTGCTTTTTACCTTATACGGCCTTTACCCGTTGGATGGGAGCCAAGGCGATCAACGTACCCATGACCGAGGATTATGATTACAATTTGGACGGTATTTTGGAGGCTATTAATGAAAGAACAAAGTTGGTATTTCTAGCATCGCCCAACAATCCTTCAGGAAATTATATTCCACTGACAGATTTAAGAAATTTCATTGATAAATTACCTGACCATGTAGTACTGGTGTTAGATGAGGTATACAGACATTTTGCCGAAGCCGAAGATTACACTTCGGGAATTCCTTTTGTAGTAGAAGGTAAAAATGTAATTGCAATCAATAGTTTTTCAAAGACCTATGGCTTGGCAGGTCTAAGGGTTGGCTATTGTTATGCCCCTTTAGAACTAAGCAATTACATGCGTAAGATTTGTAAACCTTTTCTATTGTCATCATTGGCTTTAGAGGGGGCAATTGCTGCTTTGGAAGATGTAGCGTTTGTAAACAAAACTGTAGCATTGGTTAAGGAGGAAAGAAAGTTTGTTTTGAACGGTCTTGATACAATGAATATCAAATATTGGCCAACACAGGGTAATTTTGTGCTAATAGACCCACCGGTGAATGATATGGAGTTTACCTCTTTTTTAGAAAAAAAAGGTATAATGGTACGCCCTGTAGGTAATTTTGGTGCGCCGGGAAAAGTGCGTATATCTTTTGGGGTAAGAGAGGCTAACCAAGCACTTTTGGCCGCAATTGAGGTTTTAATGAAGAGCCAAACGACCACAGCATAAAATTTTTTATCACATATGTTGCATGAGCAACAAAAAAACAATATAAAACTAAATCATATACTATGTCAACTTCAACAGTAGCAGAAAACAAACACAAAGAGGCACAAGATTTTATGCCTATTAACGGTACCGATTATTTAGAACTTTATGTAAGTAACTCTAAACAAGCGGCACATTATTATAAAACCGCTTTCGGTTTTAAATCCTTAGCTTATAAAGGTCTTGAAACCGGTAGTAGGGATTTTGAATCCTATGTGGTAGAGCAAGATAAAATTAGATTGGTTTTGACGTCACCGTTAAAGAGTGGTACAGATGTGGGTAGGCACATAGACAAGCATGGTGACGGAGTTAAGGTAACGGCACTGTGGGTAGATGATGCTACCTATGCTTACAACGAGGCTATGAAAAGAGGAGCTAAAAGTTACATGGAGCCAAAAACCGAAGAAGACGAGCACGGTAAGGTGGTAAGTTCTGGTATTTATTCTTATGGTGAAGTAGTACACATTTTTGTAGAGCGTAAAAATTATAACGGTACATTTTTACCAGGCTACCAAAAATGGGAAAGCGATTATCAGCCAACCTCTACTGGATTAAAATTTGTAGATCACATGGTAGGTAACGTGAACGAAGGTAAAATGAATTATTGGGTAGATTTCTACGCCAATGTAATGGGCTTTAAGCAAATAATGTCTTTTGATGATAAGGATATTTCTACCGATTATACTGCGCTTATGAGCAAGGTAATGAGTAATGGTAACGGTCGTATTAAATTCCCGATCAACGAGCCTGCTCCAGGAATGAAAAAATCTCAGGTAGATGAATATTTGGAGTTTTATGAAGGTGAAGGTGTACAACATATAGCTGTAGCAACCGATGATATCGTAAAAACGGTTTCTGATTTAAAAAGTAGAGGTGTGGAGTTCTTGACCATACCTACAACGTATTATGATGTATTGACAGAGCGAGTTGGTGAAATCGATGAGGATATAGAATCATTGAGAAAACTAGGTATTTTGGTGGATCGTGATGATGAAGGATATCTGTTGCAAATTTTCACAAAAACGGTACAGGCAAGACCAACTATGTTCTTTGAAATTATTCAGCGTAAAGGAGCAACTTCTTTTGGAAAAGGAAATTTCAAGGCTTTATTTGAAGCTATTGAGCGTGAGCAAGAATTAAGGGGAACCTTATAAGTTCAACAGATTTCTTGACAAGCCAAGAATAGTTTAATTTTAATAAAATAGTAGTAACTAATAAAACGAACGTATATGCCTATCTATCATAAGCAAGGTGCGTTGCCGCCAAAAAGGCACACACAGTTTAGAAAACCCAACGGGGAGTTGTATTCGGAACAATTGTTCGGTACCATTGGTTTTGACGGTATGTCCTCTTTATTATATCATCATAATAGACCTACCATGGTCAAAGAGATTGTAAAGAGTACCGATGTGTCTCCTAAAATTGCGTTGGAGAAGAATATACGTTCGTTAAAGTTGGTTAGTTTTAATGCACCCGCAAAAGACGATTTTTTAGTAGCTCGTGAGCCACTTTTGGTCAATAGTGATATTATCATTGGGGTAGCGGCACCACGAAAGTCGTTACGCGAATATTTTTATAAGAATACAGATGCCGATGAAATGTTGTTCATACATAAAGGCTCTGGTACCTTAAGAACTATTTTTGGACAGATTCCATTTGAATATGGTGATTATCTGATTATTCCCAGAGGAACCATTTATCAGATTGATTTTGATAGTGAAGACAATCGCATATTATATGCCGAGTCATATTCACCGATTTATACGCCAAAAAGGTATCGCAATTGGTTTGGGCAGTTATTGGAGCATTCTCCGTTCTGTGAGCGCGATTATAAATTGCCGCAAGACCTTGAAACATTTACCGATACCAATGAACATTTGATAAAGGTGAAAAAGCAAGGGGTCATGCATGAAATGGTGTATATTGGACATCCTTTTGATGTTGTGGGTTGGGATGGATATAACTTCCCGTACGGATTCTCCATTCATAATTTTGAACCTATTACGGGCAGAATTCATCAGCCGCCACCAGTGCATCAAACTTTTGAAACAAATGCCTTTGTAATTTGTTCGTTTGTGCCAAGACTGTATGATTATCATCCGCAGTCCATTCCGGCACCATATAACCATTCCAATATAGATTCAGATGAAATGCTGTATTATGTTGATGGCGATTTTATGAGCAGAAACGGTGTACAACCAGGTAATATTTCTTTGCATCCCGCAGGTATACCACACGGTCCGCATCCAGGTGCTGCAGAACGTAGCATAGGTCAAAAAGGGTCTGAAGAATTAGCGGTTATGATAGACACCTTTAAACCGTTGATGGTTACTGAGAATGCCATGAAATTAGATGATGGCGATTATTACAAATCTTGGTTATAACAGAAATAAGAAAACACTTGACAACACTAAAAACATGGGTCAGCGTACCCCATAATTCAGATTTTTCCATTTACAATCTTCCTTTTGGCGTTTTTTCGGTGAACGATGATCAGCCAAGAGCAGGTATTGCTATTGGAACGCGAATTGTTGATTTGGTTGTGGTATCAGAGTTAGGGTTGTTAGAGGTCAATGCCAACTATTTTAATCAATCAACTTTAAATGAGTTTATCGCTCTAGGAAAGAAGATTACCAATAAAGTCCGTTTAGATATACAGCAGTTGCTGGTGATGGAAAATTCGCCATTAAAAAACCATCCTGAAGCATTTGTGCAACAGGAAGACGCTACTATGCATCTGCCGGTGCAAGTAGGCGATTATACCGATTTTTATTCGAGTATTGAGCATGCTACCAATGTGGGTAAAATGTTTCGTGACCCAGAAAATGCTTTGTTGCCCAATTGGAGGCATATTCCGGTAGGCTACCACGGTCGCGCTTCTTCCATTGTGGTAAGCGGCACCAAAATTCATAGACCTATGGGTCAAGTGAAAACCAATGAAATGGAAACACCGGTTTTTCAAGCATCGGGGCGTTTAGATTTTGAATTGGAAATGGGGTTCATAATAGGTAAACCTACGCAATTAGGAGAACGGATTGCAGTTGAAAATGCTTCGGAACATATTTTTGGATTGGTGTTGTTTAATGACTGGTCCGCTAGGGATATTCAAAAATGGGAATATGTACCTTTAGGTCCGTTTTTGGGCAAAAGCTTTGCATCATCAATGTCGCCGTGGATTGTTACGTTAGAGGCACTGGAGCCATTTAAGGTTCAAGGACCTAAGCAAGAACCAGCCGTACTTTCGTATTTACAATATGAGGGAGCCAAAAATTATGACATACAATTAGAAGTAGGCATGGGTACCAAATCTTCGGAAGAAACAATAATCAGTCGCTCAAACTTTAAGTACATGTATTGGAATATGATGCAGCAATTGGCGCACCATACCGTAAACGGATGTAATGTAAATGTAGGCGATGTCATGGCATCGGGTACCATATCGGGTAAAGATGAAAGCTCCTATGGATCGTTGTTGGAGATTTCGTGGGCAGGTAAAAAACCTTTCGAATTAAAAGACGGAAGCAAACGCACCTTTATTGAAGATAATGACACCATAACCTTGAAAGGATTTGCGGAAAAAGAAGGCGTAAGGGTTGGTTTTGGTGAAGTAACGGGTACTATTTTACCCAGTAAGTAATTTAGAATATGAGCACAATGTCACAACACGAAGAAATAAATACAATAGACCCGGCAAGTATATCTCAACAAGAACTGCATGGGTATTTATTATCTGCTGTAGCGCCAAGACCTATTTGTTTCGCCAGCACAGTTGATAAGGACGGCAATGTAAATTTGAGTCCGTTCAGTTATTTTAACCTATTCAGTGTAAACCCGCCAATCATGATTTTTTCCCCTTCTAGAAGAGGTCGTGACAATACCACCAAGCACACCTTGGAAAATGTATTGGAAGTAAAGGAAACGGTAATCAATATCGTGAATTATGACATGGTAGAGCAAATGTCATTATCAAGTACGGAATACGGTGATGGGGTAAATGAATTTGTAAAATCAGGATTAACGCAAGTACCAAGTGATAAGGTAAAGCCGCCGAGAGTAGGGGAAGCTCCCGTAGCTTTTGAGTGTGTTGTTGACCAAGTAATAGCACTGGGTGATGGTCCAGGGGCAGGAAATCTAGTGTTGGCAAAAGTGGTTCAGATACACGTAAAGAAAGCATTTTTAGATGCCGAAGGAAAATTGGATACGCCCAAGTTAGACTTGGTATCCCGTATGGGTGGTAATTGGTATTGCCGGGCTAGTGGCGATGCTTTGTTTGAAATTCCAAAACCTATACGTACCCAAGGAATAGGAGTAGATATGTTGCCCGAAGCTGTTCGTAATAGCTCGGTTTTAACAGGAAATAATTTAGGGAGACTAGGTAATTTAGAACAATTGCCTACTAAAGAAGCTATTGCTGCTATTGCTGCACATGCTGAGGTGAAATCTATACTAAACGGCGATGAAGATGCTGTAGCATTGCACAAACTGGCACAACAGTGGTTGGCAGAAGGAAAAACAGAAGATGCTTTGGCCTTGTTGCATTTGGGGGTTTAGTTACAAATCATCAGGTTCAATATGTATTAATATGTGACCAAGGTTCGGAATTTCATGATGTAGATGGTCTTCTAGTAAATGTGCAATATCATGCCCTTTTGTAACCGATATAGTGCCATCTACCATGGCATGGAGGTCAATATGAAATTTCATTCCGGCTTTTCGTATAAAACATTTTTCTGTACCGGTAACCCCGGGTACTTCCAGTGATTTTTTACGTATTTCTTCCAATAGTTCGTCATACCGTTGCTCGTCCATTATTTCGCCTAACGCAGGTCGTAAGATTAGGTAGCTATTGTAAAGAATAAAACCCGATGCTAATAGGGCGGCCCAATCATCGGCCGTTTCGTAACCCTTTCCAAAAATTAGGGCAATTGAAATACCTATAAAAGCCATGATTGATGTTATGGCATCACTTCTATGGTGCCAAGCGTCCGCTTTTAACGAAGTACTATTGGTTTCCTTACTTTTTTTAATGACGATTCGGTATGAGATTTCTTTCCAAAGAATGATAACGCCAAGAACTATTAATGTCCATGATTTTGGAGTTTTGTGTGGAGTTTGTATGTTATCAATGCTTTCATAGGCAATAACGGTTGCAGATATCACTAGAAAAGCAACAATTAAAAAAGTAATAATGGGTTCTATTTTACCATGACCGTAAGGGTGATTTTCATCTGCTGGTCTTTCTGCATACTTAAATCCTAATAACACCAAAATAGAGGAGAAGATGTCAGTGGTAGATTCAATGGCATCTGCAATAAGAGCGTAAGAATTACCAAAGAATCCCGCTAAACCTTTAATAAGGGCCAAGAGAATGTTACCTACAATGCTAAAGTATGTTGTTTTTATGGCAGTCTGTTCAATACTCATAGGACAAAGGTACAGTGCCAAGAAAATGTATGATAGCTTAATGCGATATAATTAATGAAAGGGTTGTGTTAAATAGCTTTTTCATAAGCCTCTTTTAGCCAATCAATTAATTCGGTATCCACTTGTGAAACTTCGGTAAGTTGAACTCTATGGGTGCACATGGTGCCGAACGGACCGGAATTTTGCAGGCGCTCAGTAGTTGGCTTGTCTTTTATTTTTAATCCTAAATCTATTCTAGTTTTGGTAGCAGGTTTTATCAATGCAAATTGCTTTTTACGAATGATACTTACAGTGGTTTTCTTTGGGGTTATGGTAATATCATCTCCAAAAGGCTTTATTACAAGTAGCAGCTTTTCATAAATAGGGAGTAGGCTTTCTTTCCCTTTGTATTGCTGATCCACCAAATCCGTTGGAGCATGGTTTTCTTCTTTTGAAAGGGTAACAATGGTATTTGCAAAACCGTGGGTAACACCGTGTTCTTTCTTTAAATAATTGACACCTTCAGAATGTTTGGTAAATGACTTTTCTTTAAGAATGGTCTTCCATTCGTTCAATGATTTTCCTGTCTTTTCAGGCATGTTGTCGATCATGGTTTGCAGTGCCTTTTCCATAAGTAGAGCGTTTTATGTATGTTTCAATTTACAAAAAAATAGTAACCCCTTGGGTTGCGTTATTCAGCACCATCTTTTTTTCAATGTTAACCCATCCAAAAAAGATCAACAAACACCCCCTAACATTAGCAATCTATCAATAAATAGCGTTCCAACTCCAATTTGAATAAAAATTTTGTGATTCACGCCTACTTATATTCATTTGCTGATTATAGTGCTTATATTAGGTAGTACCGAAATCCCACAACCGTATGGCATTAAAAGTTGCAATTAAACACAAGACCAAGTATATCTACGATAGAAGTATAAATCTATCGCCACATATTTTTAGGTTGCGTCCGGCACCACATAGTAGAACACCAATAGAGGCTTATTCAATTAAAATTAAACCTGAAAATCATTTTTTTAATTGGCAACAAGACCCTTTTGGAAATTATTTGGCACGAATTGTTTTTCCCGATAAAACCACTGAGCTGTCAATTGATGTAGAAATTATAGCCGATTTAAAAACGATCAATCCGTTCGATTTTTTTGTTGAGGAAGCTGTAGAGGAATTTCCATTTAAATATTCCGATGAGGCTAAGAAAGAACTTTTGCCCTATTTGGAAAAAGTGGAGAGTGGTCCGTTGTTGAAAGAGTGGCTGTCAAAGATAGATTTGACTCCGCAAAGAAGTATTGATTTTTTAATTGGGTTAAATAGCAAATTGTATAATTACTTGGATTATACGTTGAGAATGGAGCCCGGGGTACAAACCTGTGAAGAGACCTTAGAGGCTAAGTTGGGTTCTTGTAGGGATTTTGCATGGTTACTGGTGCAAACACTTCGTCATTTAGGTTTGGCGGCTCGCTTTGTTTCCGGGTATTTGGTGCAATTGAAATCGGATGAAAAATCATTGGACGGTCCGTCAGGGCCAGAAGAAGATTTCACCGATTTACATGCATGGGCAGAAGTATATTTACCAGGTGCCGGATGGATCGGTCTAGACGCCACATCTGGTTTGTTTACGGGAGAAGGTCATATTCCATTGGCATGTACACCATCTTATGAAAGTGCCGCACCGGTAAGCGGATTTAGTGATTTTGCCGAAACTACCTTTGAATTTGAAAATTCGGTTACTAGAATTTTTGAATCGCCACGTGTAACCAAGCCCTACACAGATGAACAATGGCAAGCAATCTATGATCTTGGTTTTAAGGTAGAGGAAGAATTGCAGGCCAATGATGTTCGTTTAACTATGGGAGGCGAACCTACATTTGTCTCTATAGATGATATGGAATCTGAGGAGTGGAATACCGCTGCAGATGGTCAACACAAAAGGGAACTGGCGAGCAAACTTTCCATTAGGTTACTAGAGGTATTTGGTAAAGGGGGGCTCTTGCACCACGCACAGGGTAAATGGTATCCTGGAGAGGCCTTGCCGCGTTGGCTCATTGGTATCCACTGGCGCAAAGACGGAAAACCCATTTGGAACGATCCAAGTTTATTGGCATCTTTTTCTGAGGAATATAAAATGCCCAGAAATATTACCAAACGATTTTTAAAGACCTTAGGTGGCTATTTGGGTTGTAAGACCAACAGTGTAATGCCAGCCTATGAAGATGCCTTTTACTTTTTATGGGAAGAAGGAAAATTACCGGTAGATGTCAATCCTAAAAAATACAATAAAGATGATGGTCACCTACGCAGAAAATTGGGTGAAATATTGGAAAATGGAATTGGTGAAGTAGTAGGTCACGTATATCCTTTGACAAAAAAGAACAATAAATGGCTTACGAACAAATGGAAGTTTAGAAATAAACATTTGTTTCTTACACCCGGTAATTCCGCTATAGGACTTCGTTTGCCTTTGGCGGCATTGCCCCAAGACCCACCAATACCTTCAGAACCAACGGCAGAGGTAGAGTTGTTTGAACCCTCGCCGGATTTGCCAAAACCTGGCGATGCATTGGAAAAACGGTTGAAATTAAAATCTATAGGTCACCCAAGAAAGCACCCATATGTGCGTACGGCAATTTGTGCAGAGGTCAGGGAGAATAAATTATTTCTTTATTTGCCTCCGTTAGATAGTGCCGAAGACTTTTTGGACTTGGTGGCAAGTATAGAAGCTACGGCAAAAGAATTGAAAGTTCCGGTGATTCTAGAAGGCTATGAACCACCTCGTGATAATAGGTTGGAAGTTTTAAAGGTGACCCCTGATCCAGGTGTTATTGAGGTAAACGTACATCCTGCGAAAAACTGGCAAGAACTTACGGACAATACGCTAACCTTATATGCCGAAGCAAAGCAGGCCCGCTTAGGAACCGAAAAATTTATGCTAGATGGTAAGCATACCGGTACAGGCGGTGGTAATCACGTTACCTTGGGCGGTGTAACTCCGGCTGATAGTCCGTTATTACGTAACCCGCAGTTATTACGAAGTCTTTTGACTTTTTGGCAACATCACCCCGGACTGTCCTACTTGTTCTCAGGAGCATTTATAGGGCCTACTAGTCAGGCTCCACGAGTAGATGAGGCAAGGTTGGAGAACTTGTATGAACTTGAAATTGCCTTTTCGCAAATACCAGATGATAAAGAGGTCCCGTTTTGGATCACTGACCGTCTGTTCAGGCATTTGTTGACGGACATAACAGGGAATACCCATAGAGCGGAGTTTTGTATAGATAAATTATACTCTCCGGATTCTTCTTCCGGGCGCTTGGGTATCTTGGAGCTACGTGCTTTTGATATGCCTCCTCATGCGCAAATGAGCTTAATGCAAATGTTGTTGGTGCGTACGTTGGTATCATGGTTTTGGAAAAAACCGTACAAGCACAAATTGGTGCGTTGGGGTACAGAATTACATGACAAATTCTTGCTGGAGCATTATGTAAAAGAAGATATCAAGGATATTGTAGAGCAGTTGAACCAAGCGGGATATCCGTTCAAATTAGATTGGTTTGACCCCTTCTTTGAATTCCGTTTCCCGTTGTACGGTATGGTAGATGTCAATACCATACAAATGGAATTGCGTATGGCCATAGAACCGTGGAATGTGCTTGGTGAGGAAATGACCGGTGGCGGAACATCCCGTTATGTAGATTCTTCATTAGAGCGTGTACAGGTAAAAGTCAATAATTTTAATGAAAAGCGATACTCGTTAACTTGTAATGGAGTTAAAATTGAATTGAGCTCTACAGGAACAAAGGGCGAGTACGTAGCGGGAGTGCGTTTTAAGGCCTGGGAACCATGGTCTGCCTTACACCCGACTATTGGGGTAGATACTCCGTTGGTATTTGATATAGTTGATGATTGGAACAAAAAGTCGATTGGTGGCTGTACCTATTTTGTGGCACACCCAGGTGGTAGGTCGTATGACACCTATCCGGTAAATAGCTTAGAAGCAGAATCGCGCAGAATAAATAGATTTTGGGATATTGGCATGACACAAGATGAGGTAACTCCTACAGAATTGGTGGCCTCAACAAATTTTACGGGCAGAATGGTAGAACCTAAGAAAGGTTCAAATACATTTGCATACAAAGAGATGCCGGTCAACCCAGAGTATCCACATGTAACAGATTTGCGTAAGAAGTAATTGAAGAGGTAATGCCAACAACAAAAACCACGTGGTTCAATAATTATGATACCCAACAGGGCAATGATGAAATGTATTCATTGAACAATGGTATAAAACCCTATTGGAACAAACTATTGACCAGTTTTGATACCTTGGGGGTCACGGGCCTAACGGCACGTCAAAAAGATATAGACTGGTTATTGTCAGAAAATGGGGTCACTTATAATGTATACAACGATCCACAGGGTATGCATAGACCTTGGAACCTTAATGTGGTTCCTTTTATGCTGCACCAAAATGAGTGGGCAGAGGTAGAGGAAGGGTTAAAGCAAAGGGCAGAACTGCTCAACTTGGTGTTAAAAGATGTCTACGGCGACCGAAAATTAATAAAAAACGGTATTGTACCCTATGAAGTAATTTATGGGCATAGGGGTTTTCTTAGGCAATGTTCCGGTATGGAGCTTCAGTTAGAGCAGTATTTGTCTATTTATGCCGCAGATTTATGCCGTGGAACAGATGGGCGTTTATGGGTAGTAAATGACAGAACAGAAGCACCATCAGGTATGGGGTATGCTTTAGAGAATAGATCCACGACCAGTAGAATTCTGCCGGATTTGTACGCGGAAATGAAAGTGAAGCGTTTATCCGGATTTTTTCAGGAATTCAATCAAATGCTTATTGATGCCGCACCTGGGAAAAAGGAAAATCCGAATATTGTGATTCTTACACCAGGCTCACATAACGAAACCTATTTTGAACATGCCTATATGGCGTCTTTCTTAGGATATCCATTGGTACAAGGTAATGATATGGTGGTGCGTGATGGCTTTCTTTGGATGAAGTCTTTACAAGGCTTAAAGCAGATCGATGTGGTATTGCGTAGGGTAGACGATGCCTTTACCGATCCCTTGGAACTACGGGAGGATTCACATTTGGGCGTAGCCGGATTATTGGATGTTGTACGAAGAAACAATGTAGCGGTCATAAACCCCATAGGAAGTGGAGTTATTGAAAATCCGGGATTGATTCCGTTTATGCCGGCCATAGCAAAATTCTTTATGGATGAGGAATTAAAATTACCTCAGATCGCATCATGGTGGTGCGGACAAGAAAAGGAAAGAAATTTTGTCTTGGATAACATATCAAAATTGGTCATAAAAAGAATAGATCGTACCAACAGGGAAAGTATCTATTTTGGAGAACTAATGAGTGCTGAAGCATTGGATGAACTTAAAAAAGTCATTTTGGAGCGTCCCTATCGTTTTGTTGCACAGGAACGGATTAATTTCTCAACGGCTCCCAATTTTACAAATGATAAATTAGCGCCAAGAAATGTTGTGGCAAGAGCGTTTTGCATCGCATCTAAAAAAGACTATTCCGTAATGCCAGGTGGTTTGGTTAGGGTGGCACCAGATGGCGAGACGGTAAGGGTGTCTAATCAAAGAGGTGGCACCAGTAAAGATTTTTGGATATTGGACGATGAACCCATTGTGGAAGAAAAAAATAGGCATTGGCAGCAAAAATCATCTATTGCCATTTCGGGACTAAATGATTTACCCAGCTTAACGGCAGAAAATTTATATTGGGCGGGGCGCTATGTGGGGCGTACATTGGTAAATGCACGTTTTTTACGTACGGTAATGCGACAAATGGCCATTGTGCAGAACAGAAACGAAAAACCCGATTCTGAAAAACTTAAAGTACTTTTTAAAGCGGTTACACAGTTAACGGGGACTTATCCTGGCTTCGTTGAAAGGTCAAAAGATGGCAAATTGGCCATGGATAATCCGTATGAAGAAATGTTGTCCGTTATTTTAGATAAGAATAGGGTAGGCAGTCTGGCGCATACCATAAGTATGTTCGGGAACTCCTATTATTCCATCCGTAATTTATGGTCCTCGGATATGTGGCGCGTATTTGAGAATATCCAAAAAATTTGGAACTCCCTGGTAGATGGTGATGATCACTCCATAAATAAAATTCTGAAAGTCCTAAATCAATTGATTACCCGGTTAATTGCATTTATGGGGCTTATTGAAGAAAGTATTATGGTGCAACAAGGTTTACTATTATACTTTATAGGGTTGCAATTGGAGCAAAGTAGTTTGAATATTACTAAATGTAGGGCCTTATTGACCATAAAATATGATGAGCAGGTAGAGTATGATTTGTTGGAGTACCTGTTGACCAGTCATGAAAGCCTTAATATATACAGGTACAGTTACCGCTCTCATATAGAGTTGGCACATGTGTTGGATCTAGTGGTGTTGGATCTAGATTATGCACGTTCATTGACCTTTATGATCAATAGATTGCAAAAAGATATCGCAAGATTGCCACACTCCAAACATGACCATCAGTTAAGTAACTATCAAAAATTTGTATTTGAGGCATTTTCAAAGTTAAGATTGGCAGAGTCTTCTAAGTTGGTTCAGACAAAATCTGAAACAGATGTTACAAGAGAGCAGTTAGATACCCTTTTAAAAGAACTTTCTGATTTGTTGTATAAAACCTCACAATCTATATCCAACACCTATTTTAATCATACGGACAAGCAAACACAATTGTTTACACAGTCATTTCCCATTTAATAATGATATTTAATATTACACATATTACCAAGTATGACTATAACGCTCCCGTTAGCTATTGTCATAATATTGCAACGTTACGCCCTAGAGAATCAAAAGGCCAGGAACTGTTGGATTATGCCATTGAAATATCGCCTGAACCAGCTGAAATTACCGAGCGTAAAGACTTTTTTGGAAATTATATAACCCGTTTTTCCATTCAAACCGAGCATAGAACATTAAAAGTAACCACAAAGAGTAAGATTAAACGGGAATACGCCCAATACCATGAATCTTTCAATAGCGAGGCATGTAAAAATATTACCATGAACCATGCCCTAGCTGCATTACAAGGGATGGATGCGGAAACTTTGGAAGCTAAGCAATATGTGCTGGAATCTATTTTTATTAGAAGGACGGATAAGGCGATTAGGAACTATGCAGAATTGTCCTTTAAGGGCGATAGATCAGTTTTTGAAGCTGCATATGAATTGATGCAACGCATTTATACCGACTTTGATTTTGATTCGGAATTCTCCACTATTTCCACGCCAATAGAGGAAGTGATGAAGGAAAAAAAAGGGGTCTGTCAAGATTTTGCCCAAATAGCCATTGCTTGTATACGGTCTGTAGGGTTGCCGGCACGCTATATAAGTGGTTATATAGAAACCTTACCTGCTCCTGGTAAAGAAAAATTAATAGGAGCCGATGCTTCCCATGCATGGTTTGCTATTTATATTCCAGGTTTCGGTTGGGTAGATTTTGATCCAACGAACAACCAGATACCCAAAGACCAACACATTGTGGTAGGCTGGGGTAGGGACTATTATGACGTACCACCTTTAAAAGGGGTTGTTTATGGTAGTGGACAGAGTAAATTAAAAGTGGCGGTTGATATTGCTGCTGTGGTTTAAAAGGAACCAAATGCTTATTTTATAAATAGGCCATACCTACCAAATCGGTCAGTTCCCCCGAAATACCTCTTCAGCAGGATGGCCATAGCAATATGTATTTTAATTCTGGTTAGTGTGCCTATTGCTAAGCAAGAACAAACCTAACACCATTATAACTAACAGTATTACGGTTTTCCGTAAGGCAACGGTTTATTTTTAGATTAGCCCTAAATCTTTTACGATAGCCACAAGGTGAATGGCATTATTGGCGTTGAATTGTATTCGCAATTTGTTCAATCTTTTTTCAATTGAACTTAGGCTAGCAGGTGAAATATTCTCTTTTTTATAGAGTGCGCTGATCTCATCTTGAGATAAGCCTTTACTAAGGTTGTCTAAAAGTGAAATATCGTAGTCATCAATTTCCAGTTCGTTCTCGGCACTAAATGCATTTGAAACTTCTGGGGATAAGAACTTTCCATCTTTAGCAACTTCACAAATAGCTTGGGTCAAATTTTTAAGTCCGGTTCTGCTTTTGCAAACATATGCATCTATATCATGCTGGTTAAAGAGAGTGCGCACAGCTTGCAAGCGATCTTCAACAGAATATACAATGACTTTTAGAGAAGGGAAATCTGACTTTAGTTTAGCCACTAAAGCCTGCCCTGATGGGTAAGTCTGTGACCTGTGGTCCACCTTAAATGATAGGTCCGATATTACAAGATCAAAAGGAACCGAATCCAAATCCGCCCTTTTTACTTTTAAATAGGCATCATCGCAATATTGAACTTGATCTATTTGTGAAACACCCAATTCGGTCAGTAATGAAAATACACCTTTATTGATGTCTTCCATATCCTCCGCAATTAAAACTTTTTTGAACATGCATTAAATAATTATTGATGCCTTAAAGCCATCACCTTGCTTGGATTCAAAATTAATAGTTCCATTTATAGAAGTGATACGGGATTCCGTATGTTGAAGGCCATTTTTCTTAAAAAGATCACATCCAACGCCATTATCACGATAATTAATATGAATTTTTTTTCCTTCTTTTTCAAAAACTAGGGTTACAAAAGTTGCGTGGCTATGTTTGCGCATATTGGTCATGAGCTCTTGCAATACCCTATAGATAGCTGTTTTTTTCATTTCAGAAATACCGTCCCAAGGCATTTTAGAAAGGTTACGGGTTATGATATTGACTTTGCTGTTTTTATATCCTAGCAATAAATCGTTTAATTGCTTGCCAAAATCTTTTCTAAGGTCAATTGCACTATTTTCTCTAGAAATATCTCGTGTTTTGGTGTAGATTTTTTCCATTTCATCTAAAATAGTAGTGTCAATTTCTGAATTGTTCTCAAGAGATGTCATCACTTTATACATGTCATTGGCAACTTCATCATGCACTTTTTTAGCAATTCTGGTTTCGGTTTTATAGATTTCTTCGATTTTAGCCTTTCTGTATCGGTTTCTGTAGATAAAATAAGAACCAACGAGAATTAGAAAAATAATAAAGGCAAGGGCTTGGTAAGCCAACCGCTTACGTGATTCTATTTCTTGTAATAGTATACTGGCTTGAGTTTTCTTTTGTTCTTCGGCTACATTATATTTTAGAAATGCATTTTTGTTCTCTGCTATTTGCTTGGCATTGGCTATGCTGTCGGTCAGTTTTTTATATTCATGAATAAGAGGATTCTTATCCATATTCATAAGTAATGATATGGATTCTAGTTTAAAAGAACTACTGTTGATCTTGTCTGAAAGGGATAGCGCTTTCTCTGCATAAAATAATGCTTTTGTAGTGTCTTTTCTATCCAAGTAATACTCTGATAAATGAGTGTTGCTCGCGTGCTGACCAATAAGGTCATTATTTTTTTGACGAAGTGTTAAAGCATTTTTTAAATTATCCAATCCCTCTGGAATGTGAAGTTTAGACTGTACAAGACCTAAATTATCGGTTACCAAGGTGGTTTGATAATCGTTGGCAAAATCAAAACGTTTTTCAAATAGAAACGAATAAATGTCCAATGCATTTTTATACTCCAAAAGATCTTTGTAGATATTGGCCTTATTGTTCAAAATGATAACACTATCGCTTAGTTTATTGGCAATTTGTAATGCGTTGTCAAAAGTTCTAATGGCTTCGGTTGCATTGTTGGATGCTCTATAAATACGCCCTAATTGGTTGTAAAGACCTACCCTAGAGTTGATCAAAGTATCTTTGGTCTGCATTGACTCAATAAGATTAAGGGCTTCAACAATATGATTTTCACTACTGAAATTATTACCAATTTTAAATTCAGCTATAGAAAGCAGCCTAAGGTCATAAATTGCATTTAAGGTATCTTTTGATTCTATATCCCGCTCTTTTTTCTTGGTAAAATAGTGAACGCCAGAGGGCAGGTCTTGAGGTTGAGAAGGGTTTAGAATTGCTTTTCTGTAATGTAGTGAACTATCTTTTGAAACTTGTGCTAAGGAGTGATTGGGTATTAGAAATATAAATAAAGCAAGGAATATAAATTGAGGGATGATTATGCTTAATTTGTTGTTCATACCTCTAAAATATAAACTAATTAGCTATTAATAATATTGAATTTTTTCTAAGATGGTAACTGTCTAAAATAGTTATAGTTACTTAAAACTAAATGTTGGGTTGTTAATTATTTATTGGCTGAAAATTTTATCTATCTTGAATTTTGTCCAAATAAAAAGGGCACAAAATCTGGCGTATTGCCATGATTTTAATGCCCTTTTCCAACTAACAACTTAAATATGCACTTTTAAAAGACTTTCCCGATAACAAGAATGTTTCAGGTACTGTCTCTATACTTTATGATCTTAATTTCTTGATAGTAGCCAAGGTTTCTTTTACCAAAGCTTCTAAACCTGCGTAATCTTTATTGTTTAAAATGTCTTTACTGATTAATTTTGAACCCATACCAACACAGGTAACCCCTGCATCAAACCAACCTTTTAGGTTGTCCTCATCTGTACTTACACCACCGGTAGGCATAATGCTGGTCCATGGTTGAGGTCCTTTAATGCCTTTTACAAAACCAGGGCCATATAAAGAACCAGGGAATAATTTTACGATCTCACAGCCCATTTCTTCGGCTTTGTTGATTTCGGTCAATGAACCGCAACCAGGAGACCATAATACTTTTCTACGGTTACAAACTATAGCAATATCTTCTCTTAAAGATGGAGTTACTATAAAGTTTGCGCCTATAGACATGTAATATGATGCAGCAGCTGCATCGGTTATAGAACCTACACCCATAATCATACCGGGTAAGTTCTTAATAGCATATTTGTTCAATTCAGAAAATACTTCAAAAGCGAAATCGCCACGAGCGGTAAATTCCATTAAACGTGCACCACCATCATAACAAGCTTGTAAAACCTTTTTACCTAACTCAATGTCTGGGTGGTAGAACAAAGGTACCATACCAGATTCCTTCATTACATTTGCTACTTCTATTCTTGAATATTGTGCCATTTGAATTTTTTATTTCTCGGTTAAAATTTTGTTGAAATCGTAGTCTGAAGGATGGTCCACATATTTTTTTGCATCTTCATAATCATCTTCACCTACATAGAATAAATTTTGGAAGCATAGTTCCGCCAACTCAGAATTGATATTGACCAAACGAGGAGCTATTTTACCATTTTCATCTTGAATATCGGATAAAAATAACGGTGTAATTTCACCTCTAGAATTTGCAGTGACCATACAACCACTTTTACCTTCGTCAAATAATTTTTTTACGCCCAGACCTAATACTGTACATAAGGTTAGGTCAAAGCCTATAGGTCTACAACAGCGTAATTCGTACCCTAGTTCTACTGGTCTACTTTTAATATCTATACCTAATTCCTTTAATTTCTTTTGAACGAGCATATTGAAAATATGCGCTTTACTAACATTACCTAATTCTGGGTGCCCGTGGTCATCATAAGTGAAATTTATATCACACTTTTTTAATTCTGAATCTGGCATGTTATGAAACACTCCCTCGCTGATCAAGGCAACACCGTAATGAATGTTCTCAATTTTACGTTTGATCATTGATGAAATGACCATGCGTACTACTTTATCAAAGGTGATTGCGGTACGATCAAACATTTCTGGTATGATCATCATTGGAAAATGGCAGCTTGCAGCAATACCAAATGCCAAATGACCGGCTGATCTTCCCATGGTAGACATAACAAACCAGTTTTGGCTTGTACGCGCATCCTCATAAGTTGTGTTACCTATGCGTACACCTTCATCTTTAGCAGAATGAAAACCAAATGTTGGGTTTCTGTCAGGTAATGGTAAATCGTTATCAATAGTCTTAGGTACGTGAATATTGGCTATTGAGATACCTTCTTTTTCTAGATAACCTGTAATTCTATTGGCAGTAGAGGCGGTGTCGTCACCACCTATACTTACCAACAGTTTTACATTATTATCAATAAACAGGTTAGTGTTTAGTTTTTCGTTTTTAGGTTTAAAACGACTCATTATCAAAGTGGAGCCACCTCTACTAAAAATCCGATCCGCATGGAAGAAATCAAACTCCTTGATTTGCGGATTGTCATCGAAAATTCCTTTAAAACCTTCATGCAAACCTAAAACACGATAATTGTCTTTTAAAAATGCCTTTGCCACAGTACTGATCACGGTATTTATACCAGGAGCAGGACCGCCACCGCAGAGGATTAAAATTGACTTTTGAGACATATTTTTGGTTTTAGAGGATAAAGGATAATGTTTTTATTATCTAGCAACTCTACCAGAAGCATCACCACCCATTAGTTTCTCAACTTCAGAAACTGTAACTAGGTTGGCATCACCTTTGATCGTATGTTTTAAACAAGATGCTGCAACTGCAAAATCAAGTGCATTTTGGTCATCTTCTGGGTATTTTAATAATCCGTAGATCAAACCACCCATGAAAGAATCTCCACCACCAACACGGTCAACGATGTCGGTAATTTGATATTGACGGGTTTCGTACATTTTATTTCCATCCCAAAGAACACCGGCCCATGTGTTATGCGAAGCAGAAATAGAACCTCTTAAAGTAGTGATCACTTTTTTAGCTTTAGGGAATTTCTTCATCATTTGCTTACATACAGATAAGAAAGCTTCAGCCTTAACATCAGCACCATCTTTATGTACATCTAAACCTTCTGGGTGAATACCAAAGTGCTTTTCGGCATCTTCTTCGTTACCTAATATAATATCGCAATATTCGGTTAATCCGGCCATTATTTTTTCTCTGTGAGCATCGTCACAATATGTCCAAAGTTTGGCTCTATAATTTAAATCCGTAGAAATAGTAATTCCTTTTGCACTCGCAGCTTTAACAGCTTCTAAGCAAACATCTGCAGCACCTTGGGAAATTGCAGGTGTAATACCCGTCCAGTGGAACCATTCTACATCTTCGAATACGGCATCCCAATCGATCATTCCAGATTCTATTTCTGAAATTGCGGAATGAGCTCTATCATAAACTACTTTACTACCTCTAGATACCGCACCGGTTTCTAAGAAATAAATACCTAAACGATCACCACCGTATACTATTTTATCTACACCAACGCCTCTTTTGCGCATTTCCATCATGGCACACTCACCAATGTCATTTTTTGGTAAACGTGTTACGAAATCTACAGGAACACCATAATTAGCTAATGAAACAGCTACGTTAGATTCCCCTCCACCATATACTACATCAAAATTATTGGCTTGTGAAAACCTTAAAAATCCTTGTGGTGCTAAACGAAGCATGATTTCACCGAATGTTACTACTTTTTTCATGTTGACTATTAAGTTTAATATGTACTAAATTATCATTTGTTTAATCGATTAACCACTTGAGGTAAAAAATAACCAAAACAGACATTTTTTGTTTACTTTGATTAAAGTCTTACTTTTGGTTAATCGATTAAACAAATATATATAAAGTAATTGAATAAAAAAAGAACAACTTTAAAAGACATTGCCAATGTTTTGAATATTTCTACGGCAGCGGTTTCCAAGGCTTTAAATGACGATACCCGTATTAGTGTTAAGACGAAGAAGGCGGTAAAGCAAGTTGCAAAGGAATTAAATTACCAACCAAATCATTTGGCAAGTGCCTTACGAAAAGGTAAAAGTAATTTGGTAGGGGTAATTGTACCAAGAACAAATAGTAACTTCTTTTCATCGGTAGTTGAAAATATGGAAGGTGTTCTTAATAAAGCCGGATACAATATAATTATTACCCAATCTAACGAATCTTTTGAAAAGGAGTGTAAGAATATCGATGCACTTTTATATACCCAAGTTGATGGAATAATTGCGTCAATGGCGAATGAAACTGTAGATCTTTCTTATTATGAGAAAATAAAATCTAATGGAATTCCTTTAATATTGTTTGATAGGGGAGAGAATGACCTAAATGTGGATTACGTTGGTATAGACGATTATCAAAGTAGCCATATGATCGTAGACCATTTAGTGGGGCAAGGTTGTAAGCGCATAGCACATATTGGAGGATATAGAAGAACTAGAATTTTTAACAATAGAATACGTGGGTATGTTGATGCTATTAAAAAACATCATCTGCCACCAGATGAAGAATTACTTATAGAAAGTGGTTTGACCTTAGAGGACGGCAGGTTGCAAATTGAAAATTTATTATCTCTTAAAAACAGGCCTGACGCGGTTTACGTAGCAAGTGATTATGCCGCATTGGGTGCTTTACAGGTTCTTAAGGAAAAAGGTATTAGGGTGCCCCAAGATATTAAGTTGGTAGGCTTTGGAAATGAACCGTTTACTTCTTTGGTGACTCCTACCATTACAAGTATTAGTCAGCATAGTGCGCAAATAGGAAGGCTTGCTGCCGAAACCTTTTTAGGTTACGTTGAAAAGGAGGTTGTTGAACAAAAACTGAATAAATTAATATTGAATTCAGAACTGATAATTAGGGAATCATCAAAATAAAAGGCGTCAATGTAAATACAATGACGCCTTATTATTATAAACAGAGGTTTTATTAAATTCCTAAAGCTTGACCACCACCGATCTGTACAGTTTCGGCAGTAATGAAAGCTGCATCTTTGCTAGCTAAGAAAGAAACAACACCAGCTACATCTTCTGGCTGACCTAATCTACCTAGCATAATGTTATTTGCCCAAGAAGCAAAAACTTCTGGTTTCGTAGCTTTAATTTGAGCATGGAAAGGAGTGTCAATAGTACCAGGAGATACTGCATTTGCTCTAATACCATATTCAGCTAAATCTTTTGCCAAAGCTCTGGTCAAAGCATGAACTCCTGCTTTAGACGTACCATAGATACCAGCACCTGGTCCACCGGCTGTCCAACCTGCATTAGAGGTATAGTTGATTATAGATGGGTGCTCACCTTTTTTAAGGTAAGGTATTGCAGCTCTAGAAGCAAAGAAAGCTGAATCTAAGTTCAAGGCCATAACACCTCTATAGAATTCAGTTGTCATTTCTTCAAAACGAGATCTACCACCTAGACCACCAGCGTTGTTTACCAATGTATCTATTTTACCATATTTTTCACCGATTGCTTTAATGTTTTTTGCCACCGCTTCTTCATTGGTAACATCAAATCCTAAGTACTCGGCAGTAATACCTTCTGCAGTAAGTTCTTTAATTCTTTCGGCACCAGCTTCGTCATCTATTCCATTTAAGATAACGGTGTAACCATCTTGTCCTAATCTTTTAGCAACTGCAAATCCGATTCCTCCAGTTGCTCCTGTAATTACTGCTACTTTTCCTTCTGTACTCATGTTATAATTATTTTAATCTATTCTTAATTCAGTTTATTTATTTTCATTTAACGGTTCAATTTTACCGCATAATATCCAGATGCTGGCTAAAGCTATAATAGCCATTGTTGCGCCGATGATAAAAGCTGGTGTATAGTTACCTCCAGATGTTAACCAAGGCACTAAATAAATTAATGCCGCTGCGGTTAATTTAGCAGCCATACCCGCTATACCCGATAAAGTTCCAATTGTTTTGCCTCCAAAAAAATCACTAGGCAATGTTTGAACATTTCCGATTGCAGTTTGGAAACCAAATAAGATAAGGGCCATTATTAAAACAGCTGTAGTTGGTCCGCCCGGATTTGCCATGGCCAATAAGCTAGGCAACATGATTAAACATCCTATTGTGATAATTATTTTTCTAGTTTTATCGACAGTCCATCCTGCTTGTAAACGATTTTGGGCAAATAATCCACCAAACCAAGCACCTAGCATTGCTCCTACATAGGGAACCCAACCATAAATACCAATGGTCTTTACATCCATGCCGTATACTTCGTTAAGGTAGATTGGAATCCATACTACGAATAACCACCATATTGGGTCAATTGCAGCTGAAGCTATTATAACACCCCAACTTTGTTTATGTGAGAGTAGTTTTTTTGTATCTGGGTTGTATCCTTCATCAGGCGTGCCATCATTATCTATATCTTGATTTTGCTGACCGGTCAAGATGTAGTGACGTTCCTCATCTGATATCCAAGGATGTTTTTTTGGTGGAGCTTTAACTAAAATTAGCCAAGGAATTAACCATAACAGACCAATTAGTCCTACGATAATAAAAATCATTTGCCAACTGAAATATACAGTCATAAAGGCAATGGCCGGTATTGCAATTATACCACCTACTGCTGCACCTGAATTAAATAAACCTTGGGCAAATGCTCTTTCCTTTGTGGGAAACCATTCCGCATTCGCTTTTGCTGCCCCAGGCCAGTTACCAGCTTCGGCGATTCCTAAAATAGTTCTGAAGAAACCGAAACTTAATACACCTTGTGCAAGCGCGTGTAAGGCAGTAGCTATAGACCAAACACCAATTGACAAGGCAAACCCTATACGAGTGCCCACCCAATCTAATATTTTTCCGAATATAGCTTGTCCAAATGCGTAGGCGAACATAAATACTACCGATATAGTTGCGAAAATTTCTTTTCGCTCGTCATTGGTACTATCAGGAAATAAGTCTTCAGCAATATCTGGCCAAAGTACTCCAATAGACTGTCTGTCTATGTAATTAATAATAGTCGCTAATGCAATCAAAGCGATAACCCACCATCTTAAACCCTTAACTTTCATAATTCTTTATTTATTGGTTATTGCTTACCGATGAGAATAAGTGGACGTTTTATGCTGGTATATAAAAATCCTTGTATTATCATTCAGCTGGTTAATTAGGATAAATTAAATCATCCGTTTAAATATTGTAACAATACTTGTATAGCTCATTAAAATGATCTTTCATCATTTGTTTCGCTAATTGAGTATCTTGTTCTTTAATAGCGTCAAAAATGTTTTGATGCTCTTTAATTCGTTTTGGACCTTGGTCTTTATCACAAACATGATATTTCTCAAAGTTGTTGATAATCTCTGGCGTAATAATCAACATCATTCTATTTATAGTGCTATTTCCACAAGCTTGGGCAATAGCTAAATGAAAGAGTAAATCTTCTTGTACGGCCTCTTCATTATTCAAGACTTTCTCTTTATAAGATTCTAAAGCCGCTTCCATTTTAGCCAAATCTTCTTCCGTTCTTCTTTTTGCTGCTAGTCTAACTGTTTTAAGTTCTAGTAATATTCTAGTTTCTACCAATGATTTAAAATCTGGATCCTCTAGTGCAAGGATATCTTTCATCATCCCTTTCATGGCAACTGGTCCTATATCTGCAACAAAGGTTCCACTTTGTGGTTTAGATTTTAATATGCCATAGAACTCAAGTTTTTGAATAGCTTCTCTAATATTATTTCTACTTACTTCAAATTTTTCTGATAGCATGCGCTCAGAAGGCAATTTGTCACCTGGCTCAAGATTCTTGTTCAGTATGAGATCCCTTATTTTAGCAATAATGGTATTGTGAAGTTCCTTATGTTCATTTCTTGTTAAGATTTCCAACTTCATAGTTCACATTTTTTTAGTTACGGAAAAAATTGGTTAACCAGATTGGTTTGTCAAATTTAAAAAAATAACTGTATAAACAAATTTTTCGCCGGTCTAATGTTCAGAACTTCTTTTGTTGTAAGGGAAAAGATGGGCTGGCTATCTCAAAAAGCCAGCCATCTTTTAAAAAACCAACTCAAACAACTTCTTTAATATGATCTATATTTTAATACCCTGGGTTTTGTGTTAGGTTAGGGTTTCTTTCCAATTCATCTTCAGGTAATGGAAGTAAATAATCATCTTCAGAGAAAAAGGGCTTTTCACCTTCTAATCCAGATGCTCCAAATACTTCATTTCCGATTCTTCTTCTAGCGATATCGTACCATCTTATGCCTTCAAAAGCAAATTCAAGTCTTCTTTCTTCTAAAACGTCATCAACAGTAACGGTTCCTGTAAGATCTGCAGGTTCATCACTAGGATCTACTACTACGGTAACACCTGCACCCGTTTGGGTTTCTCCGCCCATTCTTGCTCTTGCTCTCACTTGGTTAATATAATTCAACGCAGTTGCATTGTCTCCTAATTCTACTGCCGCTTCTGCTGCAATTAATAATACTTCCGCATAACGAATCATAGAATAGTTATGGCTAGTTGCTCTAGCGTTCGCACGGGCAAATGGTCCAGGGAAACGAGTGTATTTTGCAATGTAAGGGTTGTTTTTTGCAAATTCATGACCACTAATGTCAAATTGAGTGTAGTCAACAACTGTACCTCCAATAGATACTTCGTCATCCATACTAACCGCTCTTCTGTAATCTGCAGCATCCCATGTAGTATATACTTCTAAAGTTGGTACGGCTACAGACCATCCTCCTCCTAGGTTTCTATCGTCGCCTCTGATACCGGTCATAGGAGCTGTTTGATCATAAGCATTATCGTCTGCTTCAAAATTGTTATAATCCAATGCAAAAATTGGTTCAAGAGATGCGTCTATAGCATCAGCATTAAACAGATTTTGAAAATTAGGCTCTAATGCTAAATTATAAGTACCTGCATTGTCTATAACCTCTTGAGCTTCATTGTAAGCATTCTGCCATTGTTCCAATGTAAGATAAACTAAGGCTAAATACGAACTAGCTGCCGCTTTTGAAGGTGTTGCTCTTGATGTCACCGTTGCTGGTAACCATGTTTTTGCGTACTCTAAATCTGAAATAATATTTTCATATACTTCCGCAGCTGGTGTTCTACTGATTGATGTAGCAGCGTCAAAATCAGTAACAGGAGCATCAATATAAGGAACATCTCCAAAAAGTCGTACTAAGTGAAAATAGTAGAATGCTCTTGCAAAATAAGCTTGTGCAGTTATCGGGTTTTTTATGGAATCATCAACATCTACATCTTCAGCACCTGCAATTGCAGCATTTGCAGCGGCAATACCTTGGTAAGTTCTTGGCCAAAATTCACTGATCATACCGTTACTTGCAAGAGTAGTGAATTCATTCATTTCAACTCTTCTTGTTTCATTAGAGGCAAGACTAACCATGTCTGATCGTAACATTAACGCAATAGACAATTTTCTTCCCCAGAACTTCTCGTTTATAGCATGTGTTAACGAACCATCTACTGCCGTTTGTATATTCGCAGGAGTTTCAAAGAAACCTTCTGCTGATAATATACCTACAGGCTCTTCTTCTAGATCTGAACAGCCCATTATTGATAAACCTACCAATAATAGTAATAATTTAAATATTTTCATTTTTCTTATTTTAAATTAATTCGTTATTAAAACTTTAAATTAAGGCTCATTGTAACAGTTTTTACTGTTGGGTAGTTACCAAAGTCAAAACCTTGAGCAGTGTTAGCAGAAGTATTATTGTTACCACCAGAACCGTAGTAACTAACTTCTGGATCTAAACCAGAATAATCTGTAAAGGTCAATAGATTTTGTCCACTTAAAGATACTCTTAGGTTATCAAGACCTAACTTTTCTGAAACTTCAGAAGGAACTGTATAGCCTAAAGAAATATTCTTAAGTCTTACATAACTACCGTCTTCCACAAAACGAGAAGAAATTTCTCTGTTACTGTTATTACCTACACGCGGAGTGTTTGTGTCTGTATTGGTTGGTGTCCAAGCGCTATTGTAATATGCTCTTGTAGTATTTGCATCACCGTTTGTTAACTGAACATTGGTCAAGTTAAAGATGTCACCACCTTGAGAACCTTGAAAGAAAATGCTTAGATCTAAGTTTCTGTATGTGAAATTGTTAGTGAAACCCCATGTGAAATCAGGGTTAGGGTTACCTATTGTTGTTCTATCTGCTTCTGTAATGTCACCACTTCCATCTACATCAACGAATAATGGATCACCTGCTACACCACCAGATAAAGTTTGTGTGCCATCTGGTGCTGTACCGCCTTGGTATACGCCAGCATATTCATAACCCCAGAAAAGACCTACTTCTTCGCCAACTCTTAAGATATAACTTCTATCATGGCTAAAATAACTTGGTGTTGCATCAAAAAACAAATCAGCATCGTTAACTAAGCTCACTACTTCATTTTTATTGAAGGCAATGTTAAAGTCAGTTGTCCATCTAAAGTCTTCTTTAAGAATATTTTTTGTGCTTAAAGCAATTTCAAGTCCTCTGTTGTTAATTTCCCCAACATTAGCTAGAATATCATCACCTGAGAACCCTAAGTATTCGGTGATACTATTATCCGTTAATATCAAATCTTTAGTGTCAATGTTATAGTAATCCAATGACATGGATATTCTATTGTTGACTAAACCTAGGTCAATACCAAAGTTTGTTTGATACGAAGATTCCCATTTCAAATTAGGATTTTCTGGTTGTTCCGGTGTTACGGCACTAACAGTTTGTCCGTTACTTGAAGCATAAAGAGTTTCAAGTCTTGATAAAGATTCGTAAGCCCCAATTGATGGGTTACCGGTTACACCGTAACTAGCTCTAAATTTCAAATTGGAAATAGCCTTACTATCTTTAAGGAAATTCTCATTGGAAACTTTCCATCCTAAAGCTGCAGAAGGGAAAAGAGCATACTTTTCGTTAGCAGAGAAGTTAGATGCACCATCTCTTCTTAGCGTTGCAGTCAATAAGTATTTATCATCATAATCATAGTTGAATCTACCAAATTGAGATTGGATTTCTACTTCTGATATTGAAGAATCTGGTTGTAATATATTGGTTGCAGAACCTAGGCCATAGTAAGAAAAACCATCAGAGATGAAACCGGTTGCTTCAGAGAAAAAGTTTTCCGAAACCGTTTTTTGGTAAGAGTAACCTCCTAATAAAGTTAAATTACTTTTTCCAAATTCTTTGTTGTAAGTCAAATAGTTTTCACTTAAAACACTTGTTTCTCTATCAGTATTTACAATTGCTCTTCCACTTTCACCACCTGCTGTTTGGGTTAATAATGAAGGTAAGTATATACCTCTAGTCTGGTTCTCTGTACTTAAACCAAAAGTACTTTTAAAGCTAAGACCTTCAATAATTTCATAGTTAGCGTAAAGGTTAGCTCTAAAATTATCAGTTTTTGTTTCATCTATTCTCTCTGTTGCTACAGCAAAAGGGTTGTCCACAGGGTCACCTACGGTATTACCAAATGTGTACGTTCCATCTGCGTTATATACAGGCTGGTCTGGCGCATATCTTAAAGCTAATGTAATCACATCATCTCCACCGGCAGAAACTGAACCGTCTGATTGAGTAGCGGAACCATTTTTAATTCCTCTACTTCCAAAAAGGTTCATACCTAATTTTAATTTATCCGTTACTTGAGCATCAACGTTAGATAAGAATGTTAATCTTTCAAAATCAGAACCTATAATAATACCTTCTTGCTTAAAATAGTTGGCAGAAGCGTAGAAGTTAATTTTCTCGCTACCACCTGAAAATGAAACTTGGTTATTAGATGTACTACCCGATCTATAGATCAAGTCTTGCCAATCTGTATCAGCTGGTCCTTGAGTATAAGGAGTGGCTACACCATTGTTAGTTCTAATTTGATTTTGATAATCGGCAAATTCACTGGCATTCAATAAATCTAATCTGTTAGAGATATTTTGAATGGCATAAGTAGTGTTGGCTTCAATTGATAATTTTCCACTTCTACCTTTTTTAGTAGTTACCAGTATAACACCATTAGAACCTCTTGATCCATAAATGGCGGTAGCAGATGCATCTTTTAAAACTTCCATTGACTGAATGTCATTTGCTTGTGGCATAGAAGCGCCAACAAAACCATCTACAACAACAAGTGGAGAACTACTTGCATTAATAGAGGTATTACCTCTAATTTTAATACTGATTGGAGCACCTGGCTCACCACCGTTGTTAGACTGTACAACAACACCAGCTGCACGACCTTGCAATGCTTGTTCTGCATTCAGTACAGGGTAAGCGTTTAATTCTTCTGATTTTACAGATGAAACAGAACCTGTAATATCACTTTTTTTCTGAGATCCATAACCTACAACAACAACTTCTTCAAGTTGACTTGCATCTTCAGCTAGTACAACGTCTAACGTTTGCTGGCCATTAATAGTAACAGATTTTTTAGCGTATCCAATGTAAGAAAACTCTAAAACATCGCCGTTTTTAACGGTAATGGAATAGTTACCATCAAAATCTGTAGAAGTTCCGGTTGTTGTATTTTGAATAACAACATTGGCACCGGGCACAGGCATATTTGTTTCGTCGGTAACCGTACCGGTCAGGTTGTACCCATCTTGTGCGAATAATGAAATGTTGACCAACAACATCATTATCAATGCTAATTTCGTTTTTAAATTCATTTTTGTCTTGTTATGTTAATTTAAGTTCGACTTGTTTTAAGCCTGATTAAGTCATTTAATCACTGTTTGATCTAGATTGATCTTTAATTCTTCTTGCTTATAGTATACAGTGGTAAATCATTACATAGTTCTAATGTGGAACTAAGGGGTAATCTCGTTGTTAATCTTAATTTTTGTCATTTAATTAATTGAAGTTTAAGTTCGAATTTAAGTTGAGTAATGTTGGAAATTTTGGTTTTCCAAACTGGTTATCCAATTTGGTTTACCAAATATATGTTATTTAATCGTTAAAAAAAGAGAAATTTACATTTTAACATCTTCGGGGTGGCTTAATTTTTATAAATCTGCTGTAAACCCTATATAATATTGAGGATTCGGTATTTAATTAACAAATGCTAACATTTTTGAGATAATGAATTTTGAATCCATTAATGCTAGTTTTTTATCCAAAATCTGTATTTTAATTCTTAAATTTGAACGGTTTTCTACACTAAAATTTCAATTGTTTTTTCTTTTTATTAATAATCCTTGAATTCAAAATATTGGATTTTCATAGGTCTTTTTGATTTTTCTAAACACATATTAAAACATGAATATGAATACCGATTTTCAGCAATATGCTTATATACCGCTAAAACAATTTTCAAACAGGGTTTGGAGAACATATGAAGGTGGCGCCTTAATCGATAAATGGAAAAAAGATTCTCCAGAGGTTGATGGGAGCTTGCCAGAGGAGTGGATAATGTCAACTGTGACGGCTAGGGGTAAGGGTAGACCTGATAATGAAGGTCTGTCTATGGTCCAAACACCTTCTGGAACTTATTCTTTAAAGGAATTGGTAGCGTCTAACAAAGAACTTTATTTAGGTAAGGCTTTGGCAGATAAATTTGGCACTACCGGTGTGCTGATAAAAATGTTGGACTCAAAAGAGCGATTAACCATACAGGTACACCCGGATAAAGACTATGCTAAAACCATGTTAGATTCCGCTTTTGGAAAAACAGAATCTTGGTATGTATTGAACAAACGTGAAATAAATGGCGAAAAGAGTGTCATTTACATGGGGTTTAAAGAAGGAGTGACCCGAGAACAATGGGAAATCTTATTTAAAAATCAAGATATTGAAGGTATGCTAGATTGCCTTCATAAAATAGAGGTGAACCCTGGTGATGCTTATATGATTTATGGCGGAGTGCCACATGCCATTGGTAGTGGGTGTTTTTTAATGGAAGTACAAGAGCCTACGGATTATACTATGAGAGTAGAAAAAGTGACTCTCGCGGGATTAACAATTTCCGATGAGTTAATACACCAAGGTGTTGGTGAGCAAAATATGCTAGACTGTTTTCATTATGATGGTTGCTCTTATGAAGAGGCGTTGAAAAGGTGGAAAGTATCTCCAAAGACCATTGACTCATCTGATAAACATACCCTGAATACAATATTTAATGAAAGCCATACAGATTGCTTTGGTTTAAGTGAATTGGATTTAACTGTAAATGGTGAACATTCCTTAAAATCTAATGGTAGTTTTTTTGTTGCTGTTATTTATTACGGTGAGGGTACAATCATTAGTGGAGGTAAGGAGTATAGTTTTGCTCAAGGCGATGAAATATTTTTTTCGGCAGCTATAGAGGAAGTGAAATTTTCATCTACCATAGCATCTAAGATTTTGCTATGTTACCCTCCTAGTTAAGAAAGTAATTTTTAATTAAGAAGATGTAAAAAGGGTTTGCAATAATTAAGTTATTTGTTAGCTCTTTTTTTATTGCAATCAAAATTATTCCTATAAATGTAATTCTAAATAAAATCAATAAAACCGTTTAAGGCTACATAAAGCATATAGCAATTGAAAATGAAGGTGGCACCTAAAGCAAGATTCATCCACAAGCTAATTTTATGTTCTTTCATAACCGTTTCTTTATTTAAAAGAATAAGTAAAAACAATGTGATCAATGGCATTACAAACGGACTCAAAGCTTGTGAGGCTATTAAGATCCATACTGGTTTACCGCCTAGAACAGGAACAATTAGACCGGATAATGCCACTAAAACAACTATAAGTTTATACAGTGGTTTTTTCATGTCACGCTCCGTATTGGTGTAATCTGCCACTAACCATGGGAATAGAAGTAGGTTAGGGAATATGGAAGATAAACCTGCCCCAATAATACCTAGTGTGAACAGGGTTAAGGCAAAATCTCCGGCCCAAGGTCCTAAGGCATGCATCATGTCAGTTGCATCATCTACCGGTGCGCCTTTAAAATATAATGTTCCGGTAGCACTGATCATAATGGCAAGACTAATAAAGAATGTCATTATCATAGATGACATGGCATCTTTATTTTCGGTCTTTAAATCCTTTAAACCCCAATTTTGTTCTTGAACCAAAATACTTCTAGAGGCTAAACATACACCAGCCATTGTAGTGCCTACAATACCGGCAATAACTAATCCGTTATTATCCCCTTTGGGTAGCTCCGGAAAAAATTCGGTGATAGAAGTACCTGCTTCATTAACGACCATAAAACTGGTTATAATGAAGGCTAGCGCCATAAAACCGACCATTATACTCATTGCTTTTATAAAATTTTCGTGTTTTCCGGTCCAGAAAAGAGCAATAAGCAATGCAATAAAGAAAATGGATACCATAGGACCGTTAAGGAAAGAGATTTCTGTTTTTACCGAAATCCATTCCATGGTAACTTCTGCTACAACACCCATTACACCTATACATGAAGAAACTATAGAGACGAGTAGGGCAGTAATTATAAATATAGTTAATGGCTTACCAAATGTCTTTTTAAAATTGAACATTAAGGTGTCTCCAGAAACTATGGTCAATTTACTTATGGCTACAAGAAGAAAATATGTAAAAAAACATGATAGTAATAGCGCCCAAGATAGGCTAAGGCCATATTTTGCGCCGGAAACCACCATAGAGGTTACGCTTCCTGTTCCTACTACATAGCCAATAATAAAAAAAGCTGGACCAAAATTTTTAAGGCTTCGTTTTATCTTTCCTAAAAGGGGTAAATTGTCTGTTGCCATTATTTTTTGATTCAGCTTTTAAATTGATATTCGTTATCGCTATGAAAACGAATTAAAATGGTACACTACATTCGTAACAATTTTAATATTGATGCTTTATGGCAAGGGTCATGAAAGGGGGCGTAACCAATGCAAAACGTAGCGTTAATTGAAATATATATCTTAATTATTTTTTGTCACCAAAGTAAGATGGACCCTCACCTGTTAAGAAATCTTCTCTTACAGGGCTGAAAGTATCAATAAGTTCTCCTTCTTCAAGGCAAACTGCGCTATGTAGTAAATTTGGCTCGATATAAACACCGTCTCCCGCTTCTACAATTTGCTTTACACCGTCAATTTCAAATTCGAATTTTCCTGACACACAATAAGTAGCCTGTGTATGAAAATGTTGATGTGGAGCCCCTAGTGCTCCTTTGTCGAATTTAACTCTTACCATCATAATTTGGTTGTCATAGCCTAAGAATTTTCTTGATACTCCGCCACCAAGAACTTCCCATTCCATATCTTTTGCAATGACATATTTTTCACTAAATCTTTTCATAATCTATTTCTGTTATTATTTGTTAAAGTGATAAGAACCTGACCATTCATAATTCTTATCGTTAATTTTTAATTTATGTTCAGCTTCCTTAGAGTTGTTTGTATTGGCTATAATGAATAGGCTTGTTTCGTCATTAATGGCTGTAATCTCAATGGCAGTATATGCTGCGGTATCTACTACAACTTTCAATTCTTTGATGTTACTGTTAGAGTTTATAGCTAATTCCGAAACCGGACTATAACTACCATGAGATTCAATTGTAGAAACGAACAATGTATTGTTGGTGTCTTTTCTACGTAAAATTACACCTGCTTCTCTCCTCAAATTAAATTCTGGATCGTTGGCACCAATTCTAACCAATTTTAATTCATCATTTGGTAATGTAGCTGATGTCATGGTGTAAAATCTACCATTGTCCAGCCAACTGAACTTTGTGTTTTCGTTATTTGTCATTCCGGTACCTTCTAACCATAAATGTTGGTAGCCGTTACGTTCACCTAAAGGTTCAAGGGTATTGGGGATTTTATAGTCTACATTGGTTTTTACTACTTGTCCCATAAAATAGAATGGAAGGTCATATTGGTTTGTACTGTCCGATGTCACTTTTAGAATATCCAACATAAACGGTTTTTCAAATCCATCTTGTTTAATGATGGCCATGGTCCTATGCATTTTTGTTCCAGGATAGGCATTTGTTTCTGAAGCACTAACAATTTGAATATCTTCTTGAGAGCTATCAAATAGGTACAAATTTGGGTGATACTTGCTACCTATATCATATTTTCCTTGGTAATGAGACTGTTCATTTTGAACTAGCGTGTTATGTGCAACGGTTTGTTTTGCCCAAGTTTTGTTTTCTTTTAGATAATTTCCACCGCCTTTTTGTTCAATATTTACAAAACGTGCCAATCCGTAATCCTGTAATACTTCATCTCCATTTTCATAATAAGAATATGAAAGTTTATCATAATGACCGTGACTAGATCCTTGAGAAGCATATTTAAAAACAAGTTCTAATCCATCGCTTCTTAGAATTCCCACACCACCTTGTTTGCCTTCTGGTCCATCAGACAGGTTGATGGATTTTTTTTCAAAAGGCTCCGCTTTTCCATTCTTAACACCTAAGGCAACGGCAAGTCCGGTATCATCTAGCAAAACTTTGTTCTGTTTAGCGGCAATACTCAAAAGACCAGGATCTTGATTGCCAAAATAATAAGAAATATCTACGGCTGTAACCAATGCGTTATTATAATAGGACATTCCTTTTTGACCGTCGTTAAGGGGGAAGAAATCACCGTCTGCGTCAGATAAATTCAGAAGTGCATCTATAGATTTTAACAGTACACCGTCTTTGTATTCAAAAATTTTAAGTTCAGGTTTTACATTATGCAATCCTTCCGCAAAAATTAGAAATGGATACATGGCATAACGTTGATAATATGGCCCTTCGTTATAATAGCCATCCGGGGAAAATGGTTCTTCTATGTTTGCTAAAAATCCTGCCTTACCATCCTTATTTAAGAAACCGCCATCATCATCTTTTGCTGTCTTATCTAAACTGACCCCTTTTATGCCATATAAGGCGCGATCAATCAATTCTTTATCGTTCATGACCAAGCCTATCATACCTACGGCGGCATTACCCCACGTGCTGTGGTTATGTACTCTTTGATAGAATTGCGGACTATCTACGGATATATGATCGGCAAAAGGTCTAAAAAGATTTTTTTCAAGTTTCTTTCTTTCGGCTTTATCCAAATAATCATAAATGCAATCATATGCCTGACTAACATAGACCAGCCAATTAGAGTCATTTAAACATTGCCAAAACAATTTACCTCTTGCGTACGACCTTGTTTTAGGGTGTAAGGGTAAGGTCTTGTACATTGCTTCATATTGCATAAGCATGTCTTTTACATATTTGGCATACTTTGCATCATCTAAAATTTGATAGAGAAGACCTGCTTGCTGCATGACCACCATATTACGTTTATGACGTTCATGTGTGTAACCACCGGAATAATCTTGTGGCACCGGAGTGTCAATACCTAGTGCGATCTCTGCATCAACCTCTTGTTTTAACTTTTCTAGCGATGCATCAAAGAGGGGAACGTTACCCAGTTCTGCCCGTATATTTTGAACGCCGGCTTTGGTCAGAATCAAGCTGGGGTGCTCTTGGGCCATTGTGCTGAAACAAAGAAAAATGCAGCAAATAATTACTTGTATTGTTGTTATGTTTTTGGTCATTCTTGTTGTTGATTTTTAATAAGACCTAAGTCTTTGCCATCGGTACCTTTACCTTTTAAAGGGGAGTCTGTACTTAATGAATAATTGCTACTTTCTTTAAAATCAGGGGTAAGTTGCCACTGATTTTCTACATGATATTTTTGGTCTCCGGTAACGATCAATTTTTCTGAATTGCTTAAAGCGTTGTTGAGAACTTTTACAATAGGTTCACCAACTACCAAATGCATGTTTATAGCTTTACTGTCCTTGAAAATATTGTTCTTGATATCAATTTCCTGCACGCCGTATAATGAAAGGGTAGCGTCATATTTGTTCTTTTTGCCATAACCTACATGGTCAAAAACGTTGTGTTCAACTTCTAAGAACGGACCAAAAGTACTTTCATCTTTACCGCCTCTGTATAATCGTAATGCAGCGCCCTGTAAATCATTTATAGCGTTATTTTTCATTATAAAATACTCTACATTATATGCGCCAATGTCATCTGTTTCTTTGTCCAATGCGGCAATACTGCCAGAAATATTCTTAAAGCTAGAGTTCTTTATGCTAATGGTATCGGCAAAAGTTCCTTTAGAAACACGTAGTACATCAAACGAGTGGTTGACAACCATATCTTTGAATTCACACTTTTCTATAAACAGTTTGTAATTATCTATCATACTGGTTTTGCTGGTACTTATTACAGCGTTACCTGCGTAATCCGGAGATTTTGTGCCGTCAAAAGTGATGTTCTCCAATGATAGACTACCACCGTTCTGTATTTCAAAAGCCATCATTCTTTCAAAGAGAATAGTTGCTTTTTCATTACCTAGTGTTTTAAAAGTAAGTGGATGGTTAATGTTAACCGCTTTGGTCAGTAAATAAGTACCACCATCTTCCAATACAATAATATCACCAGGTTTTGATGTTTTTACCACCTCGTACAGCGTGTTAATGCCAGCTTCAACATTGATCACGTTGCCAGAGTTTAAGGTCACGTAATTATCAGTTTTAGAATACCAGGTTGTACCTGTATTTTCTTTAGTTGCAATTTTAGGACTGATAGATACTTTCGATTTGATTTTATTAGAAGTAGGAATCAATAATCCATTATCGTCTTTTACCAGTTTAATTTTGGCATTTTTAAACCCTTCTTCTATAGTGGTTTCAGAATGTTCACCAAGAATATTATTTTTAAAAGTAATGCCGCTAATATCATCATCTATGGTGAAAATATCTTTTTTGCTTTCATTATAAATGATGTTCTCTGAAAACTCTGATGTCCTTGGAGCCTGACTTCTTTCTTCGTCGCTGCCTGCACCAAAAAGAATGTTATCACAATTTATAAATGTGTTGTTGTTTACTTTAGAATCTATAACAGGTACATATCTATTAGGAGGTGAGTTTGGTACACCGTTCATCATAACAAAAGCACCTCTAAAACGATAGCCGGTTAAGCCAATATGGTAGTTGTTTATTACAGTTTGGCTTTCATTGATTACACGAATACCGCCAGTGCTAGGTTTGTTGTTGCCTATGAACACATTGCCATCCACTAAGGTTTCATTACCATGGCGCATAGTCAATGTGCCGGTACATTCAAAGAAAGTATTATACTTGAACGTGTTATTACAAGACTTGTTGGATATAATTTCATGCTCCCCATTAGTTCTGTCAAAATAATTGGATTCAACCAATGTGTTGGATTTTTCCAATGCATGGTGGCTGGTTCCAATTCTTAAAGTCTCGCCTCCGTTATTGCCGTACGTAGGGCGTGGTCCAAAATAGTTATGGTCAATTTGGTGGTTATTGGCTCTACTATCTTCAGTATCTAAACCAACGATCATGGTAACGCCTAAGTTCTTTTTTCCAGCAATGTGATTGTGGTCAATTCTATTGTTTTTTCCGAAAATGGTGATCCAATAGTCCTGTACTTGACGTTCTGGGTTGTTGTAGTTATCGATTACACATTCGGTTAATCGGCAATTATTTGCCATTTTTTCCCTACTCTTTCTAAATGAAATTACAGCATTGGTAGGGGTGTGGCCATTTTTAAAAACCAAGCCCTTTACAATTAAATGATTTCCGGCTATTCTTAGGTTAGATTCACCTGATAAAATGACTTTGCCCATTTCTTCAACAGTAAGTGTTATGGGGTTTTCTGCCGTACCGTTGGCTTCAAAAAGTAATTCAGCATCTGTCCATACACCATTAGCGAGTACAATACTATCTCCAGGTTGTACTTGTTTTAGTTTAGCTTCAAACTCTTCTACGGTATGCACCAGGTTAGAGGATGGGCTTGGCGTAAAGGAGAATACCAAACAAAGACATAAAACTGAAAATAATAGATGATGAGGTTTCATAAAGCAAAACTGGTTAACCAAATTGGTTTACCAAAAATAAGGATATTTGTAAGACTGGCAAATATTTAACATATTATAGGTGTTTTTAATTATGTTTTGATAATTTATGCCTTGGACAATTACCAATTTCGTAATATTTAAATTTTGAAATTCGGTCGCTGATTTTTGTGATTTCTCCAATAAAATTTGTTCACTAAATGCCTTATTGTAAATTGGTTGAATAGGGTTGTTATAGAGGGGTGATGTTACTATAATTCCCAAGTTTCCCCTGGTAGTAGGGTTTTGGTTTCTTCAGGAGATTTTAATTTTGAAACCGTAAAAGAATTTTCATCCGCACTAGTAGAAGTGAGTCGATATATATTTCCAACTTTTTGAATGATAAAATCCGCATTTTTGGAAGTTCTCACGCTCAGTTCTTGGAACAAGATATTATTTGCATTAAAGAAATAAGCCGTGTTTTCTTTGCTGATGCTGGTATAGCCTGCATTTTGAATTTTGGAAAGAGATGCGTTTATGTTCCATTCGTTCAAATTTAACGTTTCACTAGTCTCATCAATTCTGTTGTCATAGCCTTTGTAAGGATATATAAGGGTTAAAAAGCTAAAATTCTTCTCATTCAATTTAGAAACTTGAGACCAATTTTTTCCTCTGCTGCCAGAAGTGATTACGGTATCTGTGGCATATAATTGTAAGATGTCATGTCCGCTGGCGTCAGGTGCGGTAGCCCGTAAAAGATTGGATCCATTTTCATTTGTGTAATGCCCTTGCCAAACTTGTTTGTACTCATGTTCTTGATCAGAGGAAAAGTTGTCTTTCACGATCCAAAAATCATTTTTTACAGAGATGACCTGTCTTGAGTAACTAACACCTACGTTGTCAAAACCATCATGCTTTCCAATGAACAGGTCATAATCTTTGTGCGTGGTCCAATTAATAACGGTTGGTTTTGGCAAATTACCAAATTTGCCAAAGCCACTGCCCCCTTTGTTAGAAGTCCATTGTTTTCCCTGTAGCTCGTTATCTACTAAAGCCACATTCTTGACCATGGAGTTCTTGAATAATTCAAAATCTTTCAGCGAATATCTAACCTGATAATTTGGTAGAATGGCATGACCGTTTGCCATGGCTTGTATGCCTAGCATATCTCCATGTTGGTGGTCTGGTTTGTCCTCGTCTAATCCGGCACTAATCATCATCATTTTATCATTTGCATTCCATCCTTCACGCATAACGTAATAGTGAGTGTCCGTTAGTGCAAGAGATCCATAAGTAGGTTTCTTACGTTCAATATTTTGCAATAAATGCAGCTGATTTTGATTTAAGAACCAATACATTCTATCATCTACATTATCCGAGGCAAAATACCCAAACTCAGGATTTTCAAATAATAAATATCCAAGGGTCATAACCTTTGATATATCATTGGTTTCTGCCCAAGGAATTTCAGTATCATCTTGTAATACAGGTGCGCTTTTATCTGGGTAAGCTATTTTTGCCAATGTAGAGAATAAGCCCTCAAGCTTGTTCTTCCAAGATGTATCAATAGTTATGTTGTTGATCTTAGCTAATTGGTATACGTAATAATAGTTATTGATGTCGCTCATATGGTAATGAACAGAACGTTCAAATTGAAACCCATCATCATTGATTTCCTTATCCAAATGCTCACTAAGGCGCTGCATTGCTGTGTTGTACCACAACTCTGTACCTTCAAAATCCCTCAATAAAATAGACAACATTGCCAAAGCCGACATACCTCTTGTTTGATGGTTACCTGGTTGAAACTCTTGGTTTCTTTCGTAAAGGTGTTGCCCGTGTTGCAGAAGGGTAGCTATTGTGGTTAATTGGTCCCTATCTGAATATTCGGCTTCGTTCAAGATTAAATTATGGATCCACAACCAATTCAGTATTCTATATCCGGATCTAAATACCTCATAAACTCCGTTACCATCTTTAATTTTTTCATAAGCTCCACTTTCAAGTGCGGTATTTAAGGAGCGCATTTGAGTTTCAAAATATTGAATGTGTTTTGGGTCTCTATCCTCATTAAAATAGGTGAGAATAATATCTGCCATTTTGTGCTGTCTGGCTAAATGGCGTAGCGCGTAAGCATTTACTTTATCTCCGTTTAAATAATTAAAAGGCAAAACCCATTGGGTAGAATCAGCGTATTTTGAGATATGGTCTTGTGCTCTGCTCTTATGATCTTCAAAATTATGATACTTTTCATTGTAAAGGGCTAGTCTATTATCAACAGTGCGGTAATCATAGAAAAAACGTTCTGTAAACTTTCTTCTAAAATAGGCTGCCAATTGTTTTTCCGTAATGTTGTTTTCTTCAGAAAACTCAGCTTTTGTCTCGGGTTTAAGAACAGTGGCAAGTTCATTTACACCTAAAACGCTATCTGAGGAAATATGTTGAGCACATAGCATTGTTGAAAATCCTATAAGGAAAAGGGCTGCCGTATTTTTCATATTTTAATATGTTAATACATTAGTTTTAATGGCAAATTCTCTTGTACTACCAATTCCCCAGAATTTTTAATTTCATTACCAGAAGCATTATTGTTTTTGGCTCCCCAAAGACGTGCAACAAGTTTTACAGGATTATCTATAAACTCATTGTTTTTAAGGTGTACATTGATAATTCCGTAGGTATTCAGTAGTAATCCTTCTTCAGCTTTTGAGCCACAATGCGTAAAAGTGCTATTGGTAATGATTAGATTACCGCCAACGGTAGATTCATCATATCCACCTCTATAATAGTCGATCACATTGCTGGTTACACCATCAAATGTGCTGTTGTTAATGGTTATGTTTTCTGCATTGTATTCTCCTTTGTCTTCAGTTTCTTCAGATAGTTCAAGTCCGTTCGCACAGTTTAATACCGATGTAGATTCAAAAGTGATATGTTCTGAGAAGGAGTATTTATAGGCTTTTAGAACGTAATCAAAGTCAGAAATAATACAGTTTTCAACAGTAAGATTGTATAAGCTGGACATGCTTTCTTTTAAACTAGCAAAAGCGTATTGTTCTTTTTGACCATTTAAATGAACATTTCTAAGCATAAGTTCGCCTTTTGGGTGCATTTCAAAAGCAGGAGATTTAGATGCTCCACTATATTGTATGGTGGTCTTTGAGTTGTTTGAAGGACCGGAAATAACTATTTTTTTATTGATTTTCAAGGGGGAATTTATCTCATAACGATCGGCAGATAGTACAATGGTATCCCCATTATTTGCAGAAGACAAAGCGCTTATAAGTGCTGTTGTGTTAGCAGCGGTATGTGTTTTGGTCAAGGAGTTTTTAGCGGTGTCTTTGTTGTACCAATCTGGTCCATATAATGAAATATTCATCATATCACTTTTGTCAGATGGCTTTTCTACAACTGCGCCTACCATGTTGTGATCAGCTCTGGGACTACCAAAAAGATCTGTTTTGATCTGGTCAAATTCAAAGCCGTGGTACAGCTTAAAATCGGGCATTGTTTTTTCGGGCATTAATATATCTCCTTTGGCAACGGTCATAGCAATATCTTCTTGTATGAGTCCGTCTACCGTTTTGAAAATGCCGCCTTGGTTGTTGATCATATTGCTCTTGAACAAAATACCATCTATGGAATCATGGGTGACTATAGGTTGTTTGTCCGGTGTTTCGTTATAGATTAGGTTATTGGCTACTATGGTACGTATAGGGGTTGCCGATCTTATCTCTGATTTAGGTAGTATGTCTTTTTGGTCAACATTGGATCCTACGCCAAATTGCCAAGGAGACACACAGTTTACCCAAGAATTATTAGCGACAACGACATCTGTAACCTGTAAATATCTATTTAATGGAGATTTAGGAATTCCGTTCATAACAGCCAATGGGCTTCTAAACGTTTGTCCGTTCAAGTTATAAAAGTAGTTATTGGTCACCCAATGACCCGTACCTATTAACCTTACGCCACCAATTTGGTCAGATTTTTCATCACCAATAAAAATATTACCATCTACAATACAGTAGTTACCATGTCTGGTAACCAATGATCCTTCACTTTTATAAAATACATTGTTTCTAAATTCATTGAAATTTGTTTTGCTAGAGATAACCTCTACCTCGCCATTACAATGATCAAAAAAGTTGTTGGCTACCAAGGTATGGCTAGGAGCCATAGATGTAAAACTATTGCCTAGTTGAATGGTCTCTGCACTGGGACCACCTTTTGGAGGTCTGGGTCCAAAATAATTGTTGGTAATCTTATGGTAATTTTTGATACTGTTGTTTCCTGCTAAATCTATTCTAACTGTTGGTCCTCTATTTGATTTTCCTGCAATATAGCAATGGTCAAGCTCATTATGTCTTCCTCTAAAACGAACCCATAAATCGGTCATGTTCCTTTGCGCCTTATTAAAATCGGTTATGGCGCTATTGATTACTTTGCAGTGATTGGCTACTGTATCCTGATTAATACCAAAATCTATAACGGCATCTGTTGGAGAAGCTCCATTAACAAAATGTAAACCATCTACAATAAGATATTCACCACCAATTTTAAGGTCAGATGTTCCTGTGATTTTAACCTCTCCGGGGGTTTCGGCTTTTAAGGTGATAGGGTTATGTTCGTTGCCGTAGGCTACAAACTTAATGTTTACATTTTTCCAATCACCATTGGTCATAACAATTTCATCACCAGGTTTTGCATTTGCTAATGCCGTATTTAGCTCACTGATATCCTTTACGGTAATATTATTTACGTTGGTCTTTTTACCGCAAGAAATTAGGAGTAAGACGGCAGCTAATAGTGTAAAATACTTTTTCATTATAACGGGGTTAATCTTGTTCTATAAATGTTATGTGACAGGTGTATGTTATTAGTTGTGATTTGACATTAGATTTAATCGTCAAAAAATAGGTCAATTTATCAAAACTGGTTAACCAGTTTGGTTGACCAAAAATACATATATTTGTAAGACCTCCAAATTTTTAACATTAAAACTGGCAGTAAAACAATTTTAAGTAGGTGAAAATGAGAAATGATAATAAATCGATATCAAGAAGAGAATTCGCGAAAAAATCTGCTAGTGCCTTGGCAGGCATACCGTTACTACATATAAATAATTCTTTTTTTCCATCAATAGCTACGAGTGAAGACGAATTGGAAATCAATCTGTTCTCCAAACATTTACAATTTTTGGATTACAATGAAATGTCTGCACAAGCGGCAGAAATAGGATTTAATGGATTGGATGTAACCGTACGTCCAAAAGGTCATGTATTGCCAGATAATGTTACAAACGATTTGCCTCGCGTAGTAGAAGCAATGAAGAAGTACGGGTTAAAACCTCAAATGATGACCACTAACGTTTGGGATATTTTGCAACCAAATGAGTTGAATGTATTACAGACCGCAACTCAATTAGGTTTTACACATTATCGTACCGGTTGGTTATCTTATCCTGAGGAAAAAACCATAGATGAAAGTATGGAGGAGTTTGCTGATCAAGCGAAGAAGTTGGCAGAAGTAAATAAACAATTACGTTTGGTTGGTTGTTATCAAAACCATGCGGGCAATCATGTAGGTGCCCCAATTTGGGATCTGCCACCTATTTTTGCCAAGTCAGATACTAATTTTCTCGGTTGTCAGTATGATATTAGGCATGCCATAGTAGAAGGAGGTAAAAGTTGGGAGTTAGATTTAAGGCGTATTCGGCCATTTATAAAATCTTTGGTCATCAAAGATTTTAAGTGGGGTCTAAAAGATGGTGTATGGCAGCCGATCAATACCCCTTTAGGAGAGGGAATGGTAGATTTTGTACATTATTTCTCTATACTAAAAAAGTATAAAATTAAGGTGCCTATGTCATTGCATTTAGAATATGATCTTGGTGGTGCGGAACATGGTGCAACAACCATAACAATGGATAAAAAAGAAGTATTCGCTAAAATGGAAAAGGATTTAACCTTTATCAAAGAAGCATGGAAAAAGGCGGAATATTAAAATTATTGAAGAAGCAATTATGACCAAAGTATCAACATCTACAAAAAACAAATTAAAAAAAGTAAGTACCGCTACTGTAGCAACATGTCTTTTTAAAAAAGGATTGAAAAATCAATTTATACAGCATGTTAAACCGTTGAAATTAGGAAGGCCTACGATGGTCGGCGAAGCGTATACCCTGCGTTATATACCGGCAAGGGAAGATCTTAACCCAATTTCAGTATTTAGAGACCCAAAGCATTTGCAAAGGGTAGCAGTAGAGCAGTGTCCAGAAGGTGCTGTTTTGGTTATAGATAGCCGCCAGAATGCAAGGGCGGCATCGGCAGGGTCAATATTGGTAACAAGGTTAATGGTTCGTGGGGTATCTGGAATTGTTACCGACGGCGGTTTTAGGGATTCTGCGGAAATTGCGGATCTGGATTTTTCATCATTCCATAATAGACCATCGGCACCTACAAATCTTACCCTGCACCAGGCAATTGCTATAAATGATCCGATCGGTTGTGGTGACGTTGCGGTATTTCCTGGAGATATTATATTGGGTGATGATGATGGTGTAATGGTTATTCCGGCGCATCTTGCAGATGAAGTAGCCAATGAATGTTTAGAAATGACCATGTATGAAGAGTTCGTAATGGAAAGTGTACAAGCAGGTACGCCTATTATCGGGCTTTATCCTATGGTGAGCGATGAAGCAAAAGCCAAGTTTGAAAAGTGGAAAGAGAAGAAAGAATAAACGAAATTAACATAGATTGAAAACAGAAAAAAGTGATTTGATTCTTAAGAATTCAAATCACTTTTTTTGTTGCGTGCTATAAAAAAGCACAAATTTTTACTCTCCACCTCTGGCAGGATAATCATTTTTGGTAACGTAGTCAATTGCGTTTAAAATATCGTCCCAATTAGGTCTTGCAAATGGCATGGTCTGTATGGCACTTGCATATAAAGTATTATCTGGTCGAATTAAAAACAATCCTGGTTCTGAAAATTCATCTGGCTCTTTGTCAGATGTTTTTTTAGAAACATATAGCCCCCATTCCCTTGCGGTTTCAATGGGTAAATTATAACCAACGGGTAGCTCAGGAATATTCCATTCCTTACCAGCCTTTTTTGCTCTTTCTTCACTATCGCTACTTATGGCGATTAAATGAACACCTCTATCACTAAAATCCTTTAATTTTTTTGTTAGAGCTTCAAGGTAATTTTTACAAACGGGGCAATGTAGACCTCTATAGAAAACAAGCATTGTAAATGCTTTACTATCTTGATCATACAAACTCCATTTTGTATCATTGATCAACGGCAATTTTAACTCAGGTACTTCTTGCGTAGGTTTTATCATTGTAATATTATTTTATAATTAGTATTGTATAAAGGTACAAGGGGCTTTGCTCAAAAGTTTGTTGAATAGCTTATAGAATTGATGCAATACATGAATGAAAGCCGTAGCTACTTACTGATTATTAGCTAACCATTCTTCATACTTTGAATATTGGCCACTAGAAAGAATTTCTTCTAATTGTCGGGTACGTTCACTTTCCATACTTCCTAACATTTCGCCACTTGGTGTGTTGGCCTGTTTAGTTTTAAATCTGTTCATGGCAGCGGTAAACGTACTTATTTGTTCGTTGCTCATTTCCAATTTTGTGAACATATCAGCATATTCATCTCTAATGGTAGTTGTGCTACCTTTTGCCATAACGTTGTTCATGGCACCTGTTGAGCCATTAGCTTGTGCGGCCATGTTTTGCTGATCAATAACCGATGTGTTCGAGGCTTCTGAATTTGTATTCTCAGTTGTTACGTTTTGTTCAGTATTTACCTGCTCGGTAACGGTTTCTGTTTGATTTGTTGTCGTCTGTTTTGTGCTTGAGCATGATGCTAATATCAAGGTCAATGCTGCAGTTATAACTATTGTATTTTTCATAATCTTCATGTTTTAAGAGTGTTACCGAAAATTATGGTATATATGTAAATACTATAGTCGCTATAAAAAATAAAATTGACCCTACAGATTTAATTTAGAAGATTAGGTGCTAAATAGTGTTAAGATATTTATTTTTAATATAATTGTAAGAAAAAGATGTCTTTTTGTTCCCTCGCTATGTTAAAGATATTGTTGTAGAATTTAATAATTAGACACCGGTTTTTATGTATAATTTGGTTTATAGATCTATTGCCAAAACACTGAATGCAACCCAAATAAATGAAATATTAAATACCTCAAGAGATTTTAATTTTAAACATGATATTACGGGTTGTTTAATATATCATGATGAAATGTTTATACAATATTTGGAAGGGGAAGCAGAAGTTGTATTGACATTGTTCGAAAGGATAAAGGTTGATAAACGACATCATGAGGTAAAGTTGCTCTCTGAGGGAAATATCTATTCTAGGGAGTTTGATACTTGGAGTATGGCATTTCTATCGGATGAAATACCTAATGAGGCATTTGAATATATAAAGCTTATGGTGGGTTCTAGTGATGACGATGAAGAAATGCACGTGATACCAAACCCCACTACCAAGAAATTTTGGTTGGCGGCAAAGAACTTACATAACAGCCTAGAGCAGCGAGCCTAGTTAAATGTAGCTGGTGTGCCCCTAAGTCTTTTAAATTGCTCGTAGGCTTTGTCCACATTGTCTTTAGGAGCTTTTTTAAATTCAGTTTCGGTAACCTTGTAATGTGTTTGTACACTATCCAGTTTTACGCGCATTCTATGTAAGACTTGGTCATAATCGGTATTCATGATCAAATTTATTTTTTCATTTGGGTCTTTTTCAAGGTCGTATAACTCCCAAGTATCTATATCATCATAAAAATGTATTAGTTTATAACGTTTTGTTCGTATACCGTAATGCTTCTTCACCATGTGAAATGCAGGGTAATCGTAATAATGATAGTAAACCACATCTCTGTAATCGTCTTCGTTAAGTGTCCCGTTCAATAATCCGAAAAAAGATTCTCCTTGCATGTCTTTACTTAAATTGGAAAACCCGGTAAGTTCTAAAAAAGTAGGGGCGAAATCTAGATTTTGCACCATGGCATTGATTTTGGTTCCTGGTCTTATGGTCCCAGGTAGCTGCATTAGTAGTGGCGTTTTAAAAGATTCTTCATACATAAAACGCTTATCGAACCAACCATTTTCACCCATCCAAAATCCTTGATCGGAAGTGTAGACCACTAGCGTGTTTTTGTCAAGACCGCTTTCTTCCAAGTAATCAAGTATTTTGCCGACACCCTCATCTACTGCGGCAATAGTTGCCATATAATCTTGAAGGTAACGTTGACCTTTCCAAATGGCCAAATCTTTACCGGTTAAGTGAGCTTTATGAAAGTCGTTGTTTTTATCTAAGTAAGCGGCATCCCAAGCATCACGTTGTTTTGGGGTCATTCTATCAAAGTCCGTGGTCCATGGATTGTTCAGGAGTTGTGTGCTCCCAAAAGATTTGGTCATTTTTAAATCATGGCCTTCGTACATGTCATTATATATGGTCTGTAGTTGCTCTTTGGAAGCCCATTGTTTATTAAAATCAGGAAAATAACTATCGGGTAATGGAAATTGTATAGAATCGTAAAGGTTTACATGTCGCAGTGCGGGCATCCAATTTCTATGCGGTGCCTTATGCTGTACCATTAAAAAAAATGGAATAGAATCTGTTCGGTCCTGTTGTAGCCATTGTAAGGCATCATTGGTAATAATATCGGTGGCATAGCCTTCTATACGGGTTGTATCGCCATGTTCAATAAAATCAGGATTATAATAGTTTCCTTGGTCTACAATAATTTTCCAATCATCAAATCCTTCTGGATAACCATGTAAATGCCACTTACCGAATACTGCGGTGTTATAACCAGAATGCTGTAGCATTTTAGGTAATGTAGGCTGACTACCATTAAAGTGATCTCCGTTTTGTCTAAACCCGTTTATATGGCTATGTTTTCCGGTGAGGATAACTGCTCTACTAGGACCACAAATGGAGTTGGTAACAAAACTGTTTTGGAATATGGCTCCATTCTCGGCAATCCTATCAATATTAGGAGTATTTGCCAATTTGCTGATGGGGTGGCCATAAGCACTTATTGCTTGAATGGCGTGATCATCTGCCATTATAAATACGATATTTGGTTTTTCAACGGTTTTTTTACTCGTATTTATTTTGGTGTTACAAGCAATGGTCAATAAGCCTATAAGCGTTAGGATGCCTAGTCGCATAGTCGAATTCAATTTTATTCTAAATATTGGATCAAAGATTTATTCCAGTTCAAATTCAGTAGACATTTCAGCATTGGAATTTCCACCTACGAAAACAATAAACTTCCCTGGTTCAGCTACAAATTTTAATTCACTGTTATAGAATTTTAAATCATTTGCAGAAAGGGAGATAGTTACTCTTTGGCTTTCCCCTTTTTTCAGGAATATTTTTTTAAAAGCCTTAAGCTGTCTTTTTGGAGGTGTTATACTACGGACCTTATCTTTTAAGTAGAGTTGAACTACTTCTTCACCATCATAATTACCAGTGTTTTTTACGGTAAACGAGATATTTACAGCTTCATCTTGTGCTATTTTTTTCTTGTCAACAGCTATTGCACTATATTCAAATGTGGTATAACTCAGCCCATAACCAAAAGGAAAAAGGGGAGATAGTTCACTATCTAGGTAATTGGATTTGAACTTTTCAAATGTATGGGTAGGTGCAGGTCTACCTGTATTTTTCATACTGTGGTATATGGGGATTTGCCCCACGTTTCTAGGCCAACTTGCCGTTAATTTACCTGACGGGTTATAATCACCGAACAGTACATCTGCAATAGCGTTACCGGCTTCAACACCAGGGTTCCAAACTTGCAGAATACTTACCGGTAGGTTAAATTCTTCTGCGATGGTCAGTGGTCTTCCACTAAAGAGTACCAATACCACAGGTTTACCAGTCTCTGCCAAGGCATTGATTAATTTTTTTTGACTCTGAGGTATTGATATTTCGGTTCTACTAGCTGCTTCCCCTGCAAACTCTGAAGCTTCCCCGACCACTGCAATGATGACATCTGCATTTTTACTGTTTTGCAAAGCTTCTTCGATCATGGCATCTGGCGATCGTTTATCAATATCTACGCGCAGCCCAAAAACATTGGCACGTGAAGCCAGCTCAGGGTCATTGGTGATATTTGCTCCTTTGGCGTACGTTATTTTAGCTTTTGGAGCTACATTTTTTAAACCTTCTAAAACCGGAATGGATAGCTGAGGGTCACCTGTAGGTGCCCATGTACCCAGCATATTGTTTTTATCATTTGCTAAAGGACCAACCAATGCGATTTTAGCATCTTTTTGTAAAGGAAGTACGTTGTTCTCGTTTTTTAGAAGTACAAAGGATTGTGTGGCAATTTTTCTGGCAGCTGCTCTGTTTTCTGCGGTCAGGATATCTTTTTTAGGTCTTGAAGTGTCCGAGTATTTATATGGATCATCAAACAGTCCCAATTGATGCTTTGCGGTTAAAATCCTTCTACAGGCAATGGTAATGGCTTCTTCGGTTACCTTGCCTTCTTGTACAGATTTCTTAAGTGTGGTCAAAAAACCTTCGCCCACCATATCCATGTCAAGTCCCGCATTAATTGCTTGGGCGGAAACAGCTTGCAGATCTCCCAATCCATGCGCGGTCATTTCATTTACAGAAGTATAATCAGAAACAACAAAACCTTTAAAGCCCCACTGCTTTCTTAATAAGTCCGTTATCAACCATTTATTCCCAGTAGCAGGTATACCGTCAATATCATTAAAAGATGTCATGGCGCTACCTACGCCGGCATCTACAGCTGCTTGGTACGGTGGTAGATATTGGTTGTACATTTTCACCTTACTCATATCAACCGAATTATAATCACGCCCAGCTTCAACGGCACCGTACAATGCCAAATGCTTAACCGTGGCCATCATGGTATACGCATTTTTTAAATCTTTACCTTGGTAACCTTTCACCATTGCCTTTGCAATAGCCGATCCTAAGTATGGGTCTTCGCCAGAACCTTCAGAAATTCTTCCCCATCTGGCATCACGGGATATATCTACCATTGGTGAAAAATTCCAGTTAATACCATCTGCGGTAGCTTCTTTTGCAGCCATTTTTGCGGCACTTTCAATTAGTTCCATATTCCAACTAGAAGCCACACCCAATGGAATAGGGTAGGTGGTCTTGTAACCGTGAATAATATCGGAACCTATTAATAAAGGAATTTTTAATCTAGAATTTTTTATCGCTATTTCTTGTGCTTGCCTAACTTTCTCTGGTCCTGATACACCAAATAAACCACCTACTTGACCAGCTTTTATTTTTGCTTCAACATTTTCACTTACAACAGACCCTGTAGCAATACCGCCACCAGGTGTCAATAGATTTAGCTGTCCTATCTTTTCATCTAAAGTCATTTTGCTCAATAAGGCTTCAACTTCAGGTATGGTTTCTTGCGCAGACATTTTAGAAATGGCAAAAGACAATAGGAGTAATGGTAGTAATTTAAAGGTATGAGACATAAATATCGGTTTTAATGACCTTTTATTCTTTGTTCAAGGAGTTAGAGAAAAGCCATGGTAATAAATCTGGTTCTGTAAAAGCAGGATCCCAACTATTATGGTTGGCAAAATCATATAAGGTAAGCCGGGGGAAAGCTCCCTCATGTAGTAAAGCACTAACCATTTCCATTGTTTGTAAAGGGGAAACAACGTAATCATGAGCACCATGAAATGCCCATACAGGAATTTTCTTCGCGTAATTTGTTGCGTAAGCTGGGTCGCCCGCTCCACATATTGCAATTGCGGCAGCAAAACGGTCTGGTTGTCTTGCTAAAAGTTCATAGGTGCCCATACCGCCCATGGAAAGCCCCATGACATAAGTTTTGTTTTTATCTACAAAATCTTCTTTTTCATAATTTTCCAATAATTGCAGCACAAGGTCCATTGCCTTGGTTGGTCCTTTTTTAAATTGAAAGTCCAATTGAACAGGGTAGTTGCTACGATCTACGTTTACCTGAGCCCAATAATCATCTTTAGGGCATTGTGGCATAATAACAATTGCGGGAAATTTGGTTCTATTGTTTTGATCAAGAAATAAAGCACTACCATGTGTTAATTGTTTTTGGTTGTCATTGCCTCTTTCACCTGCACCATGTAAAAATAAGATCAACGGATAAGTTTTTTCCTTATCAAAATTTTCTGGGTATAGCATTCTATATGGCAACGTATCACCTTTTACGATCAATTCTTTCTTTTCAAATAAGCTGGTATCTTGTGCAAAAGCTGTATAGCTGCACACAAGAATTATGGCGAGAAGAAACAAGTGTTTATTTTTCATACGTAAAACCTAGTTTGTTAAGACCGTTTTGAATGTCTTCATTCTGCATAAAAAGATTCCAAAGTAAGCCCGTTCTGTAGTTTTCTATCATTATGATTTCAGGTCCTTGGTCAATTGCCAAATAGGCTTCCGCAACCCAAAAATTGTTTTGCGGACTAAAAGCATCATAAAATCCTGCAGGTCCCAATAATTTATCTTTATGCTGATAAAAATAGCGTAACGCTTTTAGGGATTCTTCCGGAGTGTAAGGAATGGAGCTTATAGCCGCTGTTGGAGATATTATGCCTGTGTCATTACTTGGGCTATGTGCGTTATACCCTAAAGTGCCATCTGTGTTTCTGGAGTAGCTAGCCGTTAATCCCCAGCAATTTTCGCCATAATCGATGAAATTTTTAGGATTTTCTACGCAGTACAGATAATTGATTTTAGCATGGTTGATGGCCGCAGCACCATAATCAACAAATTCGTCGTTCAAGTTTTGTGGTCGCAGCCCTAAATAAGAATAATGCGAAAAAAATAATGGTCCGCCGTTAGGAGAATTTCCTGCGTGATCCACCACTAATGGAATATTATATGCACTGGTAGCATCATTAATAGCTCCGTTAGATGCCCAACCGTTGGTATACACATCTTTTTCAATGGAATATTCCGGTGAAGCGGCAGCCATTATATAAGCAATCATTACTTCATTATACCCTTTAAGTTCTAAGTTGATATCAAAACCAAAATTGGGACTCCAGTGCCAGTAAAGGCTATTTTTATCTTGCGTATACCAGTTCCACTCAACCCCTTTCCAAAGGGTGTCAGCTTTATCCGCTAAAGACTTTTCGGTATCGTCACCATCTTTAAAATATTCTTTAATGCAGATCAAGCCTTGCGCCAAAAATGCGGTTTCTACAAGGTCGCCACCATTATCCATTTCGCTAAAAGGTCTAACGGTACCATTGGTACCATCTAGCCAGTGTGGCCACGCACCGTGAAAACGATCAGCAGTTTCCAGGAAACTTAAGATTTGATCAATACGTTGTACAGATTCGTTTCTGCTAATAAAACCTCTTTCTGCTCCGATGATCAATGCCATTAAACCAAAACCTGTACCACCAATACTAACCGTATTTGGGTCGTTAGATGGTTCATTGGGGTGAAAACGTTCACGCGCCGCACCAGAGTTTGCCTCGGCATAATTCCAAAAGTATTTGAAAGTTTCACGTTGGGTAAGGTCTAAAAGTTCCTCATCCGTAATTTCGGGTACTTCAGGGTCTGGTTCTGGCTCTGTTGGTATTTCCGGTAGCTCAGATTGCCCAGTTGGGGCATCGGGTTCCGATGAGGAACACGCCATTACCGTCATCGTTAAGATTCCCAAGAATATAGCGAACGCCTTTTGGAGTGCTTTCTTTTGGTACCTATGTCGGTTTTTGCCCTTCATTTTGTAGATGCTACTGAAAATCCTAATTTATCCAACCCGTTAATTACATCTTTGTTGGTCATAAAAAGCATCCAGAATAATCCGCTTCTATGATTTTCTATCATCACCGGAATAGGACCTTGGTCAATAGCTAAATATCTAGGCAAAACCCAGTTTTTTTCCAAACTAAAGGCATCATATGGACCGTATTTACCCACAAGCGTATCATGGTTGGTGTATAGGTTTCTTAAAAATGCCATACTTTCCTTAGGGGCATATGGCATGGAAGACAGTGCCGCAGTTGGGGAAATAACGCTGATATCCCTATCTGGTCTATGTCCGTCATATCCTTTAATAGAATAGCTAGACGTAAGCCCCCAAAGGTCTTCTCCGTACCCTTTGAAATTCTTAGGGTTGTCAACGGCATATTTGTACTGTATCATGGTATGATTATGGTTCAATTCCCAGTAATCTGCATATTGGTCTTTTAAACCTTTTGGGTTTAAACCGGTAAAAGAATAGTGAGCCCAGAACATAGGGCCTACGGGAGATGCATCACTTTCATAATGATCTAAAACGGTGGGTAGACCGTAAAAAGTGGTATCTTTTGTTATAGCGCCATTTCTAGCCCAGCCTTTGTCATAAACTTCTTTTTTGATAGGATGGGTAGGAGATGCCGCTGCCAAAATGTACATGATCAAAGCTTCGTTATAACCACCTACTGGGAAGTTCATATCCCATTCATACTCCGGGGACCAGTGCCAGTACAGTACATTTTCACCTTTGGTATACCAATCCCATTCCACCTCTTCCCATAGTTGTTGTATGTGTTGGGCAAGTGCTTGTTCACGTTCATTACCGTCTTTAAAATATTCTTTAACGGTCAATAAGCCTTCAATAAGAAATGCGGTTTCTACCAGGTCTCCTCCATTATCTTTTTTGCTGAACGGAGTCATTTTACCATCTGGAGTAAGCCAGTGTGGCCATGCGCCATGAAAACGATCGGCATTGTCAAGAAAATCTACAGCTTTTTCCAATCTTTCAAGACCCATTTCGCGTGTAATGAATTCTCTTTCAATACCAACTAAAATTGCCATTACACCAAAACCTGAACCACCTATGGTAATAATATCCTTATGATGGGTAGGATAAATATCATCTAAGTGAATTCTTTCTCTTGCCAGCCCTGATGTAGGTTCTGCACCTTCCCAAAAATAATTGAATGTCTGTTTTTGTACGGAATCCAATAATTGTTCATCCGTTAATTTGATATCTTCTTTTTGCTTGTCTTGATCTCTAAGTTTGGACTTAGAGGATTGACCATTGCAACCCACTAACAAAGTTGCAATGGTCATTGAAATTAAAAATAACCTCATAAAATCTACTACATTAACTAATTTAAACTAAACTATTATCGTGCTTAAAGACCTGCTTGTCTTATATCTTGAATTTCTTGTTGGGTCAGTGCTTTGTTGTATAATCTTAGCTCATCAATAAAACTAAGGTCAAAACCATGTCCCCATTCTGTAAACCTTGGAGCGCCTGAACCTATGGATAATAGATCACAACCTGTCCAATCTACGCCTGTAAAGTCACCTTGAGCAACAACTTCTCCATCAAAGTAAACCACACATTCAGTACCGGAGATGGTAAAAGCCAAGTGCACCCAGTCTGTAGTAGTAGGATCCAGTGCAGCCGCATCGCCACCATCAAACCAAGATTCACCGTCACCATTACCCACATTCAACTTAAATACTTGTCTTGTTGCATCACCTTCCCTAAAGAATCGGAATCCGTTTGTGCGTTTGTTCTGTACATCTGGGTAACCTGCGTTATCCACATCTTCCGGACCCATAACTAGGATGGAACCTCTTGTTGGGTCTGCATTCAATTTATACCATAACGTGGCACTGAATTCTTCTGTAGTAAGTGCTCCGGATTCATTCGTTGGAAACGTTAAATAAGAATCTGCTGCACCGGCATAAGCATTATCACCTTCTACGCTTTCACCTGCATAACCAGGTGTACCTACAACGGTAGCGTCAATGTCTCTAAAACGTTCATTATAAGTGCCATCAAAAGGCATATAGAACATTTCACCGTCAAAAGTAGGAGGGTAGGAAGAAACGAATTCACCAGAGTCATCTGCCATTATTTGTTGAACTTCATCTTGAGAAATTGCTCTGTTGAAAATACGAAGTTCATCCATTAAGCTTTCATCTGACAAGTGACCCCAGGCTGTAAAGTTAGGGGCACCAGACATGATAGAAAGCACGTTAACATCTGTCCAATCAATTCCGCTAAAAGCACCTTCACTGGCAATTTGACCGTCAATATATACTACGGCTTCAGCACCGGAAATGGTAAATGCGAAGTTTACCCATTCTCCTGAAGAAGGATCTACGTCTGCAGCCTCGCCGCCATCAAACCAAGTACCTGCATCACCAGAACCTACATTTAATTTAAAGCGTTGATTGCCATTAGCATTTTCGCGGAAAAATCTAAATCCTTTAGAAAGGTCATTGTCTGCGCCATTCACTAAAGGCGCACTCATAGTCAATACACCTGCACGATCGGGAGAACTGTTGATTTTCATCCAAAAGATAGCACTGAATTCTGCATTCTTGAATCGATCAGGGTCTAAGGTCAAATACGTATCGGTTGCACCTTGGTAAGCGCCGTCTCCTGCAATGTTATCTTCGCTAATAGAAGGGGTGCCAAATTCTTCGGCTTCTTCAAAACTGATCAGATCAACATACGCGCCATCAAAAGGCATATATAAAATTTCACCAGGATATTTAATAACATAGGCTGGCTCTTTCGTAAAATTGACCGTGCCGTTAGTAGTTTTACCATCTAGGTCTGTTGCCGTTACGGTAAGAACGTGATCACCATCCGCTAATTGATCATAAACCAAATCATCAACTACCAATCTTCTGTAATCCAGAAAATCAGCATAGCTTTTAATAGTTGTTCCATCTAAAGCAACGTTGACAGAAGCCAATTCTATATCATCTTGAGCTTCAAATTTTATGGTAATAGTTGCTAATTCTTCATTAACTTTTACTGCCAAACCTTCTGTTGGAGAAGTAATGGTAATACTAGGAGCCGTTTCATCTGCCCCTGGGTCAACTTCGGTAAGTGAATCTATACCATCTTCGCAGGCAACCAAAACAAAGGCAGCCAACCAAAAGGTAATAATGTGTTTTAAATATTTCATTGTAGTTGATTTTTAGTTTGCTATTTCACCTAATATTGGAAACTCGTCTATCTGATCTTGATGATAGGTTACAAAAGCCTTGTCTTCCGTAAATGTTCTGCCATCAAAACTTAGTTCATCATACCTGCCCAAGCGTACCATATCGAAAAAACGCTTTCCCCATTCCATTGAAAGTTCTGCATATTTTTCATCCACGATCTGATCAAGGGTAACACCACTTAATGGAGCCATATTTGCTCTTGCCCTTACTTGGTTTACCGCCTCATCTGCAGTCATTACAGAATTATTGGCACCTTGAACTAGAGCTTCGGCATACATTAGCAATGTTTCTGAGTAACGAAAAACAATGTTGTTCTTGTTACTGCCATAAGCCGTACGGCCAGGTATTAATTGATTGGTAGGTAAATAGTGTTTTCCACTTGAAAATATGGAACGAACCGTTGAAGTATTTTCATCACCATCCCTGGTAATGGGAGATACAAATGAAGGTAGGGTTTCCGCAGTATAAGGCGTAGTAGCGATCAAACTGTCTATACCCTTTTGACTAAAGAAAACAGAAGTTTCCAGACGATCGGTCTCGCCCCTGTCCAACATAAATTCTATAAACTTTAAACTAGGTTCAAAGAATCCCCAGCCATTACTAGAGCCATCAACCTCCGGATTCCATGAGTTTGGACCATATGGAGCGTACAAGTGGCTTACCCTATCACCCTCACCATTGCCGAAATCCGAGTATTGAAATTCAAATAAGTTTTCGTCGCTTAGTTTACCGGGAGTTTTAAACAGTTCATAATAATCTGGGAACAAACTGAACTTGCCAGAAGCAATAATTTCACCAGTTGCATCTGCTACGGCTTGGTAGTTTTTTAGTTCTTGATTTGCCTCTGCCTTAATCATTAAAGCGGTGTACTTGGTAACGCCGCCAGGTAGGTCAGTTCTTTCATTTGGCCTTAGGTCAAGCAAGAACGGAATTGCTTCGTCCATTTGATCCGAAATGTGTTGCATAACTTCATCTTTACTAGGTACGGATGTTACGTCTGCAAAATCATTTAAGTTTGATGAGGTAGGAATGAATACCGAACCATACACTTGTGATAGTTGAAAAAGCAGCACGGCACGTAAAACTTTTGCCTCGGCGATATATTGATTGCCTAAAGCGATGCCCTCATCATCTGCAAACTCCATATACCTCTCTATCTGCTCCATACCGGTATGTGCACCTATGATATCGCCATAATACGTTTCCCATAAGGTTCTTGATCCAAAAAAGGAGTTGTCGTACACGTAACGGTCTTGATTTTTTAGACCTTGTTGGTCACCCGCTGCGTTGACATCATCACCTCTAGTGGCTACCACTAGTGGCTGTTCCCAACCTCTATCTGCAACAGATTGGTAAACTCCGATCAATGAAAAAATCATATCATCGGTTTGGGAGAAATCGGTTCCTCCCGCAAAATTATTATTCAGTTCCGGTTGATCCAGATCATCTGAACAACCTATTAGTACAGTACCTAGAAAGGCTAAAAGCACTGTTAGTTTGTTAACTTTTATATATTTCATAGCTGTATGTTTAAATTTTAATATTTACGCCAAAGGTGTATACACCAGGTATAGGATAGGTCTGTGTATCCCTACCATCAGAAACTTCAGGGGTAAATCCGTTATAGTTGAAGAATGTCAATGGACGCTCTGCGGTGATATAGAATCTTATATCAGGATTGAATTTGCTATTAAGTTTTGGTAGCGTATACCCTAATGTTACGTTCTGTAGTCTCACAAAATCTCCCTTTTCAACAAAAAAACTGCTTAAGAACTGGTTGCTCCAAGGGTTTCTAATACCTCTTGCCGATGGATAGCTATTGGTACTACCGGCACCGTTCCATCTATTTACGGCGAAATCTCTATCTATATTGGCATCTGGTGTCTGGCGAATGGCAAAACGTTTTTGGTTGGCAATGACATTACCGCCTTGACCAATTACATTTAAATTAAAATCCCACGCTTTATAATTCATTCCAAAATTGAACCCAAAAGAATATGTTGGAAGATATGAGCCAAGATCAACTCTATCTTGGGCATCAATTACCATATCTCCGTTTTGATCAACGAATTTTAAATCTCCTGGCGCTACGGTTAAACCATTGGCAATTGCAGCTTGTGCCGCAGGATCCGATAAAATTTCTTCATCGGTCTGGTAAACACCGTCTACTTTTAATCCGAAGAACGGATTAATGGTGCCGCCAACAACGGTACGTTGGGCGGTGTCGCCACCAGAAGTTAAATTTTCTTGTCCCGCTAAGTCTAATACCTCATTATCAAGAGTTGAGAAATTACCCCCAACACTAAAGCTAAAGTTGTCCGATACTTTCTGATTCCAATTGGCTACTATTTCAAAACCGGAGTTTCTAATGACGCCCACGTTCTGTCTGGTTTCACCTGGTACTAACAATCTAGATACAGGTATAACCGCATCACGAGTTTCCCTTACGTAGTAATCAGAATCTATGGTTAATTTATTATCGAATAATCTGGTGGTTAAACCTACGTTGGTTTCTGCAGTAACCTCCCACTTTAGGGCTTCAAAATCACTGCTGGTTACTAAGCCTGGATAACGAACATCACCAAAAGCGGCATCTACCTCTGTTGAAGTAATACCACCGGTACTGGCTGCAACGTTTGCATTACCTAACTCACCCCAACTAGCTCTCAATTTTAAAAAATCAATAACATTACTGTTCTCCAAGAAAGATTCTTCGGAAACCACCCAGCCCACACCAACGGTTGGGAAATAGCCCCATTTCTCTTGATATTTGCTTGTTCCGTCAGCTCTAAACGTACCATAGAGCAAGTATTTGCTATCAAAGTTATAAGCAATTCGCCCAAAGTATGAGAAAAAATATTGTCTAAGACCGTCATCACCTACGCCATCTACGTCAATAGTTTTTGCTAAATCCAAGAAATAAGATTCATCGCCAATACCGGGTCCGTTGGGAAAGTTAAGTCCCTTAGCCTCTAATTGTTCATAAGAACGGTCTCTGTAAGAAGTACCTACCAATGCCGTTAGGTTATGTTTACCATAGCTATCGTCATAGGTTAACGTGTTGTCCCAAGTTTGCTCGGAGAAAGTGGCATTTCTTTTCACCAATTCAGCATTTTCCCTAAATGCGTTACCATTTCCAAAAAAGTAAGGTAAGCGTACTTCTCTAGTTTCTGTAGTCTCAAAGTTGTGGTAAAAAGCAGTTTTTAGTGTTAATTTATCTTGTACTAATTGATAGTTCAAGTCCACCGTAGTCAAGGTATTTCTGATCTTGTCTCGGTTCTCGGTATTTTCCATTATAGGAAAAGGATTCTGCGTACCTCTGTATCCTAAATCTTGTGCATTCGCATAAGGTTTAGGGTATGCATCTGTTTTAGAAGTATCTAATACAGGCATTGTAGGCGTTGCATAATATGCCAAAGCAAAAGCCGTGTTTTCCGGTCTATAACTTGTAGCATTGCTAAAAAGGGTAGAGATACCAATATCTAAGCGATCGGTAATATCCACATTTACCTTAGACCTAATATTGAACCTTTGGTATTCATTCTTCATGTTCAAAATACCTTCTTGTTCAAAGTAGTTTAAGCCTAATGAATATGTTACGGCTTCCGTACCACCGGCAACACCAATACTATGGTTCTGTTGTAGGGCATGACGTAAAATTAAATCGTACCAATCTGTGTTGACATCTGGTACATTAGGGTTGATTCTACTTCTTCCATATCGTTGTATGGCATTTTCAATAGACTGTGCCTCGGCAGCAGAACCAGATTCTCTTGCCAAGGTGGCGAACTGTTCACTGTTTGAAAGTGTAACCACATTTTGTGCTATTTGTACCCCTTGGTAACCATTATATGTAATTTCTGGTTTTTGGTTGATTTTACCCGATTTGGTTTCGATCAATACTACACCATTAGCGGCACGTACCCCGTATATTGCGGAGGCAGAGGCATCCTTAAGAACAGAGATAGTTTCAATATCCTCTGTGTTAAGAAAATCGATGTCATCGAAAAAGGTACCATCAACTACATATAGTGGGTCAGATGCGCCACCTACGTATGATCCAATACCACGAACCCTAATTGTTGGTCCTGTACCGGGAGCTCCGCTACTTACTACCTGAAGACCTGCTACTTTACCCTGTAAGGATTGCATGGCCGCACTCGTTGGCGTTCTAGTGATATCTTCTGTTTTAATGGTCGTAATAGATCCAGTAAGATCTGCCTTTTTCTGAGTACCGTAACCCACGACAACCACTTCATCTAAAGTTTGAGAATCTTCAGATAAGCTTATGTCAATAGTTGATTGACCGTTCACCAAAATTTCTTGGGAAGAGTAGCCAATGTAACTGATGACAAGAGTACCATCACTAGGTACATCGTTTAAAACATATAGACCGTCAAAATCAGTTTGGGTTCCTGTAGTAGTACCTTTAATTATAATACTTGCACCAGGTAATGGTTGACCACCTTCGTCAATAACAGTTCCCGAAACCGAAATTCCATTTTGCGCAAAAACCGCCAAGTGGGTCATTAAAATGCAGAATGTTAAAAATTTGATTCCTATTTTCATAATTGTTTAAAAATTGAGTTGTAAAATTATCAAGTTGTTAATTTTGATAGCAAGTTATCAAAACAAGGAGCAGTTAAATTTTATTGAACTACATAAAAAGTACATCAATAGTGTGTAGTGCGTGAAAAGCCTTGATTATGGGGTTTTGCAGTAGTAAATGTGTTAATGGAAAAGTAAAAATTAACGTTTTGATGTAGTAATGATGTAGCTAATTAACGCATTCTTAATACGAGTGGTGGTTGTAAAAACCATTAATTGATGTTTTATTTAAATTTAATGAGGTAATTAGATAGGTTTTGCGAGCTGTCTATATTCAATTTTTTGCGAAGACGATATCTGTGGATCTCAACACCACGAACAGAAATACCCATTAACGGAGCAATCTCTTTTGTGGTATGATTCATTTTGAGGTAAGCACATAATCTTAAATCCTTGGGTGTTAATTTTGGATATTTCTTTAAAAGATTTTCAAAAAAATCTTCATGCAGTTCTTTAAAACTTACTTCAAAATGTTTCCAGTCTTGGTCTTCATCCAAAGAGCTATCAAGTTTTTTAGATAGCGACTTAAAGCGCTGTTTGTTGCTAAAGGCTTCTTGATTTAATGCGATCATATCTTTTAGCTCTATGATTAATTCGTTTTTTTTGGCAACACTCATGGTGGTTCTTGCCAGTTCTGTCTGTTTCCTTTTAATTTCTTTTTCTAATTTTTCTTTCTCTATTTGTGCCAAACGTTCATCTTGTTCCCGTTGCATTTGAACCTTTAGTTGGTTATGCTTTTTAGCCAATTTTTGCCTATTATACCAGCGGAATAAAAGAATGGCCGCAATAATCAATAGTAGATAGCCCAATAAACTCCAATTGGAAAAATACCAAGGCCTCAAAATTTTAAATTCAATAATCTTTGGGGCAGATAGTTCATTACCAATACTAACGGTATGAACTTTAAGCGTGTAATCTCCAAAGGGTAGGTTTTGAAGTTGAATTGTACCATGATCTAAATAGTTAGACTGATCAATTGTGCCCGTAAGTTCATAGAAATAGGTATACCGTTTAATACTGCCAGCGGAAACATTAATAAGTAAAGATTTGGATTTGTTAAAGGGTATTATAAAACTTGAATTATTTAATAGATACGTTTCTTTTTCATCTTGAAAAGAACTTAATCTGGGTATTGGTAATGCTACATTTTTTAATTCATTTTCAAATTTATTCAAGTTAAGTTTTCCAAAACCGTCGGTAAGGGTAAAGTAGTATATGGAATCATTATAGTTTACTATGGTTTCCGTTTCTATAGCAAGTCTTTTTCTAAGAAGGGCATCATCTAAAGTAAATTGATTATCACCAAGGTCTGTATGAATAATTTTTTTCTGATTATCATTATCAAAAAACCAATAACTTTTTGAATTATAGTTGACAAGATCCATATTTACATAATCTTTAAACTCTTCAAATTCAGATATAATATCAGCTATTGGATCATATTTGAACCAATTACCTTCACTAGATAGTATTATTTGGTTTTTAATATTGTACAATTTGATGTTGTAATTGTTGGGTATGGCACCAGTTTTAATTTCTGTTGTTGATAGCACTTTTGTGTGCGTACCGTTCATGGTTATTTTAAAAAGCCCTTTATATGGATGTGCCGCCCATAAAGTTGTAGCGTTTTCAAAACATAATTGCTTTACGGGAAAGTCAATGCCGGTGATACGGCTGGTGATCCAATTTCCGTTTTCCCCCTTTTTAAAATTTGCTAAACCGGTATATGTACCCTGAATATAAGAAGATTGTGTTTCAGGGATTTTGGCTATTTGATATCCCCCGGAAATGTCGGACACTTTGTTGAGCTTATCATTTTTTAAAATGAAAGTACCTGTGTTATGACCACAGAATAAATCTCCGTCTATAATTTCCAAATCCCAAACATGCCCCTGTGATCCAGGTACAAATTGCAACTGGTCATCCTTAAAATGATAAATACCGGTATTACTGCCCAAATATAGCTCGCCCTCATGGTCTACAAGATCATAAACGGTACCTAAAACACCTGAATGGTCGGTATAATAAGTAATGGGGTTTTTCAATTGAATTTTATCTATACCATTATCTAGACCCAGCCATAATTGTTCTTTATAATGCAGCATGGCCAAAACGGTATTGTTCTGCAGTCCCAGTGCTTTGTTGAGGTTTTGAAAGGTATTGTGCTTAACATCATACGTGTAGATGCCGTTTTTAATAGTGCCAAATGCAATTGTATTTTTGTCGAGAGACAATACTTTGTTCAGTTGGTGGTCTTTCAGCTCGTTGTTTATTGAGTCGTCCAATGGAGCTATTAGACCATTGGTGAGCATATAACAACCATTAAGTTTGGTGCCGATAAGTAGATCGTCTCCAAAGGAAACCATATCTACAATAGTTTTTCCTTCCAATATTTCCTGAGATTCCAAGGGAGCAAGTGTATTGTCTTTAATACGATATAATCTACGTTGTTCACCGGCAACAATAATCTCGTTTTTATACTTGGCAATATTTGTAACAACAAAAGGAGCATCTAAAACTGTTATTTCATTGTTTCGGTAAATATATACGGTTGAAAATGACCGAAATATGATGGTATTGTTAAGAGGTATTATTTGCCAGAACTCCTCGTTTGTAAATTCGTGTTCTTTTATTAAATGGGTTAAAGAGGTGTATTCTAATGAACCGTATGGATTCATTTTCCAAAATCCGAATTCTTCATAAGAGCCGGTATAAATTTTTCCATTTACATATGCGGTTGAGCGTATTATCGTTTTATTGGGCAGTTTGTTTAGTGTCCAACTTTCGCCATTAAAGTGAAGCAAGCCTATGTTGTTTGCCACATATAATTCACCGTTCTCATCAATAGTTAGTCCCCAATTTTTACTAGCGGCATTGTATTCATAGCTACTGTAATTCTGAATTGGAGGGGAAAGGTTTTGCCCATTACTCCACAAAGGAATAATGCACAAGGTGATGATAAGAAGTAATCTAGTTTTCATCTTTTAGATAAACATGTTTAATAAGGAGTCATTAAAGGTAAGTTAAACCAACTTTCAATAAAACACATGGCGCAAAAAACAAAAGTTACAGTTGATAAAAGCAGATTGAAATTTTTAAAATAGGATTGTATTATTAAATAAAAATTATGGATGGTGGTGATGTGAATAGTTCAAAAAGAATTTATTAGATATTTTACCTGATATTGCTTGTCTGAGCCTTCTTGTTTAATTTCTGAGATGTTTAGGTAAATCTTTAGATTTTCAGTTCATTTTTTTTGGATGTTTATTTCGATGACTTTGTGATTTAATTTAACACCTGGCATCAAAATCAAAATTCCATATAGTTCATTCCACTAGGTTGGAGCCTTGTGCGTAACCATAAGCTATCTATAATTTTGCGCGCAAAGTATTTTTAGGAGACCCCAGCGTTCATAAAATAATGGAAACTTACCAAGAATTTGAAAGGTGGCTATATTTTCATTTATGTAGTCTTTAAAAATAGACCGAATTTATTATCATTTTTTCAGGATAGAATATTTTATTGGCTATCAAATTCTGGTAATTTTGTCGCTTTTAAAAGTGAAGTAAATATTTTAATAGTTTGCAAAATTTTTTCTTAGTAGTTTCTGTATTTGGGTTGGTATTGGCGGTTTCTTTGTTTACCCGAAAATCTGTAAATAAAGCATCGGCTTTTTTCTTAGGGTTGTTTTATACCATATTCTCTATTTATACGCTGCAAACTTATGTTATTGAGTCTGGTTTGCTTTTAAAATATACTTGGTTTTATGTGTGGCCACTCCCATTATATAATCTAATAGCTGTTCCAATATTTTTCTATTTTCAAACCTTGATAAAAGATAAATTTGTATGGCGTTGGATTTATTTACTTGTTTTTATTCCTTTTATCATAGGTGTTGTAGATGTTATTAATGTCTATGCCAAACCTCAAGAGTTTTATGACACTATAGTTTCAAATGCTTACTTAAAACCGTCTGAACGATTAAAAGTAAGGTATGGTATTTTGAATATTAACCAACATTATGCAATGCGTTTTTTGTGGCAATTTCTAGCACTTATTAGTTTGTTGACTTTACTGGTTGATTTCGTACAAAGCTTATTAAAAGAAAAAGACAAGAAGTTGTTGGTATGGGTTGTTTCTTTGTATTCACTTTTTCTGTTAATGTCTATATTGGCATCCATCTTTGCCCTTGAGAAATTGTTTGAAGTCGATTTTTTAAGATCCACAGGTCCTATTTTAAGAACCGTAAATTTTGTTTTCTATATAATACTTTTTGCTATAGGAATAATGCCTATATATTTCCCCTCTATATTGCTTGGTTATCCAAGAAGAGTTAAACAAAAGGCTATTGTAAACCACGATATTGCTGATGATGGGGTAGAATTGAAATTTGGATTAGATGTTGATCGAATTGAAGATGGATTAAATGCACTGAAGGATAAAGGCTTGTTCTATGAGCATGATTTTAATCTGAATAGTTGTTCCAAAGCATTAGAGATACCCCCACATCATTTATCACATTTTCTCAACCAACACCGTGGTGTTAGTTTTGCAACGTATAGAAATAAAGTGCGTATAGAAAATGCTAAAAACCTTATTACTTCTGGATATTTAGATAAGAGCACTATAGAGGCACTTGCACAGCAATGTGGTTTTGCAAATAGAAGCTCATTTAGCAAAATATTTAAAAAAATTACCCAAAAGAATATCACTCAATTTGCTTCTGAAGTGAAATGATATAGTTGAAAATAGCTGTGTCTAGATACTTTTCAAAGTATTTACACTGCCTTGTTGTGCTTTAAATAGCATTGATTTGTATTTCTGAAACCTAGATAAAATACAATTTTTTCTTGCTAAAACACATAATTCTATGTCAGAATAGGATTTGGACACATAGTTTGCCTTTAACACACAAGAAATTTCATGAATAAAATCCCTTTTAATATTTGATTATCTGTCAAATTTTAAAACTTGATTTTCAGTTAGTTATTTGAATTATGGGTCAACTAATCCCTTTTCTTTAACCGAGAAAATATATGTCGAAATCATATTTAAGCACCAATTTGGTTTTAAGTAGGAATATCATACCAACAAATCACCCGTTGTAAGTTTGTCACAATTTAAGTAGGTCAATTCTTACATATTTGTTATGTGATATTCATATAAATCAAAACCAATTAAATTATTTATGAAAAAGCATTTTAAAAATCCCCTGCTTTTACTAATAGCCTTGTTAGGCTTTGGCTTTTTGCAGGCACAAGAACCATTCATTACCACTTGGAAAACGGATAATGATGGAGAATCAAACGATAATCAAATTACAATACCCACAGGTGACGGCACTTTTGCCTATACCGTAGATTGGGGCGATGGCACGACCGATACTTCTGTATACACGGGTAATGCCACCCATACCTATGCAACAGCAGGCACCTATACGGTAAGCATCAGCGGAGATTTTCCACATTTAAAATTCATTTATTTCTCAGATCATGACAAGATACTTTCGGTAGGACAATGGGGAGACCAAATTTGGCAATCTATGGTACAGAGTTTTTATTACTGCGCCAATGTTCAAATCAATGCGATCGATGCCCCTGATCTTTCTCAGGTAACCGATATGAGCAGTATGTTTAGTCAGGCTGAAGCCTTTAATGGGGATATAAATAATTGGAATGTGAGCAATGTCACCAATATGTACAGGATGTTTACTGGGGCCTCTGCTTTTAATCAGGACCTTAATGATTGGGATGTATCCAAGGTGACTAATATGCAAACTATGTTTCACTCTGCCAGCGTTTTTGATGGAAATATTAGCAACTGGAACGTCAGTAATGTTACCAACATGTCAGACATGTTTACACACGCTTATGAATTTAACCAAGATATCGGTAATTGGGATGTAGGCAATGTTGAAGATATGGAAGATATGTTTAATGGTGCAAACAGTTTTAATCAAGATATTGGAACTTGGGATGTTTCAAAAGTAATGGTTATGCGTAGTATGTTCGAAAGTGCTACCAATTTTAACCAAGACATAGGTAGTTGGGATGTAAGTCTCGTACAAGATATGTCCGGTATGTTCGCAGATGCTATTTCCTTTAATCAGGATATCGGTAATTGGGATGTAAGCAATGTAATTTATATGGGGACCTATTTAGATCCAAACATTGGGTTTGCAATGGCATATATGGGAATGTTTGAAGGAGCCACTGCTTTTAACCAAAATATTGGTAATTGGGACGTAAGTAATGTATTGGGTATGGGTGGAATGTTTGCGGATGCAACAGCCTTTAACCAAGACATAAGTGGCTGGGATGTTAGTAATGTTCAAAATATGGGCTCAGTAGAGGAATCTATGATGCCACCAGGATATCGAATAGGTCAAGGAATGTTCCAAGGAGCAACAGCATTTGATCAAAATCTTGGCAGTTGGGATATTAGTAATGTTGAAGACATGTACGATATATTTGACGGCGCCAAACTTTCCACAACAAATTACGATAATACCCTAGTCGGCTGGAACACCTTGAATACAGCCGCAGGGGAAACAAAAATACCAACAGACATAACATTCAATGGCGGTAATAGTACCTTGTGTGTGGGAGTAACAGCAAGACAATCTTTAATTGACACCTATAATTGGTCAATAACGGATGCCGGAGAGGATTGCTCATTACCCTTTGTAACTACTTGGAAAACCGATAATGAAGGTTCATCAAACGACAATCAAATTACCATACCCACAGGTGATGGCACATTTGCCTATACCGTAGATTGGGGCGATGGGTCCACAGATACTACAGTCTATACAGACGATGCTACACATACCTATGCCACAGCGGATACCTATACGGTAACCATTAGCGGTGATTTTCCGCACCCAAAATTTTGGTCAAGCCCTGATGTTAATCGGGATAAATTAGTATCTATAGAACAGTGGGGAACCCAGCAATGGACGAGTATGTATGAAAGTTTTAGGGGTTGTAAAAATTTGGAATACAATGCCACGGATGCGCCAGATCTTTCTTTGGTTACCAATATGGTTTATATGTTCTCCGAGGCAACTAAATTTAATGGGGATATAAGTGCTTGGGATGTTTCTAATGTTACTAATATGGAGGGAATGTTCTCTGGTGCCACATCATTTAACAAAGACCTTAATGATTGGGATGTTTCCGGTGTTGAAAACATGTTCATTATGTTCTATGAGGCTACGGCTTTCAATGGGGATATTGGTAATTGGGATGTGGGCAACGTTACTGATATGAGAGGAATGTTCTCTGAAGCCACGTTATTTAACAAAGACCTTAATGATTGGGAGGTTTCCAGTGTTGTAGACATGTCCTTTATGTTCCAAGGTGCTACGGCTTTCAATGGGGATATTGGCTCCTGGGATGTTGGTGAGGTAAAGTATATGTTTAATATGTTTGAAGGAGCAACAGCATTTGATCAAAATCTAGGCGGCTGGGACATAGGTAGTGTTTTAGGCATGGACGATATGTTTACAGGTGCCAAACTTTCCACGGCAAATTACGATGACACCCTAATAGGCTGGAACACTTTGGATACAAGCTCAGGGGAAACACAAATACCAACAGGAATCACATTCGAAGGCGGCAATAGCACCTATTGTGCCGGGGCAACTGCAAAACAAGATTTAGAGGGCAACTATGGGTGGGATATTAACGATGACGGAGAAGATTGCCCCTTCATCACCACCTGGGGAATAAGTGGTACAAATAGATCATTGACCATCCCTACAAATTCAGATTATACCTATAGTTATACTGTAGACTGGGGGGATGGTTCAACTAGTTCTCATACGCGCGATGTCACCCATACCTATGCCACAGCAGGGACCTATACTGTAAGTATCAGCGGGGTTTTTCCTCATTTTCAATTGACTAGTTCTTCTGATAGGACTAATTTATTATCCGTTGAGCAATGGGGAGGCCAAGTATGGCAATCTATGGAAAAAAGTTTTCAAAGTTGCCATAATATGGTAATCAATGCGGTTGATTTACCTGATCTTTCCGAGGTGACCAATATGTCAGACATGTTTTACAATGCAAGTGCATTTAACCAAGATATCAGTGGTTGGGATGTGGGCAATGTAACCGACATGTCGTATATGTTCTATAATTCAAATTTTAACCAAGATATTGGCGATTGGGATGTGGGCAATGTGACTGACATGGCGGGGATGTTTGCTCTTGCCATAGCTTTTAACCAAGATATCGGGAAGTGGAATGTGAGTAATGTGACTGACATGGCGGAGATGTTTTCTAGTGCCACAGCTTTTAATCAAGACATTGGCGATTGGGATGTGGGCAATGTGACCGACATGGCGTATATGTTCAATTGGGCTAGGGTTTTTAATAATGATTTAAGTAATTGGGATGTAAGCAGTGTGACCAGTATGCCTCAAATGTTTGCCGGGGCATGGGCATTTAACCAAGATATTGGCGATTGGGATGTGAGCAATGTTACTAATATGTACTATATGTTCGATGGTGCTTCGGTTTTTAATAATGATCTAAGTAATTGGAATGTAAGTAATGTGACCGAAATGACCGCTATTTTTAGACTTTCAGGTATGTCGACCGCCAATTACGATAAGATCTTAATTGGCTGGAGTGATTTGACCCTGCAAAATGATGTAGCCTTTGGGTGTAGTGTCGGTTATTGTGAAGGAGCAACTGCTCGCCAAAGTATTATCGATACCTACGGTTGGACCATTGCCGATTTCGGTCTAGATTGCGACATTGTCGATTCGGATCAAGACGGTGTGCAGGACGATACAGACTTGTGTCCCGATACCCCTGTAGGTGAAACCGTAGATGCCAATGGTTGTTCCGATAGCCAAAAAGATACCGATAATGATGGCACCCCGGATTCAGAAGATGCTTTCCCATTAGACGAAAACGAGAATGTTGATACCGATAATGATGGCACCGGAGACAATGCCGATACCGATGATGATGATGACGGCACGTTGGATACTGAAGATGCTTTTCCATTGGATGCAAATGAGGATACCGATACCGATGGTGACGGTATGGGCGACAATGCCGATACCGATACCGATGACGATGATGATGGTGTTTTAGATGAAAACGATATCTGTGCCAATACACCGGTAAGTGAAACTGTAGATGCCAATGGGTGTTCCGATAGCCAAAAAGATTCTGATAGTGATGGTGACGGTATCAACGATACCCTGGATATGTGTCCAGATACCCCAGCTGGCGAAACGGTTGGCGCTGATGGATGTTCTGATAGCCAGAAAGATTCAGACTTTGACGGTGTCAGTGATGCTGAGGACCAATGCCCCAATTCTCCTGAAGATGAAGTAGTGGATGTTAAAGGCTGTGCCGAGAGTCAGAAAGACGATGACAATGACGGGGTCATGAACAATTTGGATCAATGTGCCGATACACCTAATGGTGAAACCGTGGATGTAGAGGGCTGTTCCGATAGTCAAAAAGAAGGCGATAAGGTTGAAATACCAGTAACCGTTGTTTCGGCACAGGCCTTTACTCCTAATGGTGACGGTATAAATGATGGTTGGGTTATAGCGGGAATCGAAAATTATCCTGCATCAATTGTAAAAGTATACAACAGATGGGGGCATGAAGTCTTCTCTGCTAAAGGTTACCAAAATGATTGGGGGGCTGTGTATAAAAATAGGAGCGAGAAAGTACCAACGGGATCCTACTATTACATCATTAACTTAAATGACGGTTCGGCTCCTCAAGATGGCTGGATTTTTATCAACTACTAAATAAAATTTAAAACTAATACTGCTGCTTTAAGGAAGGTCAAGTTAAGAGAGTACTTAATGAAAGGACTCGATTTTCCCTAGGGTAGCTTAAAAATATAATATGAGAAACAATACAATTAAATCGACCGTTCTATACTTACTGGCGTTATTAACATTTGCCAGTGTAATGGGACAACAAGATCCTAACAGAGCGTTTTATCGCTATACCATGAATTTGGTAAATCCTGCTTACGCCGGTGCTACTATTGGTGTTGAGGGTACTAAGGGACCTCAAAGTTCAGAGGTGGGTCTGAATATAAGAAGTCAATGGGTAAATGTAGAAGGCGCGCCTGAAAGCCAAAGTGTTTTTTTTGGTACTCCTATGGGCAACAACTTAGGGTTGGGTGTTTCTATTGTCAATGACCAAACGTTTATAGAAAATAGTACTTCATTAAATATTGATGTTTCATATAGATTACAAATATCCGCATTTACTGAATTATATTTGGGAGTAAAGGCAGGAGCAAATTCGTATGATGCCAATCTATCAGGTTTAATGACTTTCGGTATAGGTTCTGATCCAAGCTTAAGTAATATTGATGGTAGTTTTAAACCTAACGTGGGTGCTGGGGCATTACTAAAAGGTGAGCGCTTTTTTGCCTCATTGTCTGTGCCTGCAATATTAAGTAATGATCGTTTGGAACGTGAAGATGGTATAGCCACATATGCGTCCGGAAAAGCACATATATATTTGGCTGGTGGTTATGACTTTGAGCTTTCTAAGGGCATTCTGTTCAAACCTTCAACAATGTTCAGGTATGTTGAAGCTAGTCCTATTTCAATTGATATTACTGCGGCATTTAGTTTTAATAATAGAGTTGAGGTAGGACCTACGTATAGATATGACGAAGGAATAGGTGGGCTATTTATATTTAATGCGTCCAATTGGATTAATATGGGATATGCTTATGAAACCCCTTACGATAATGAGATTTCTACACAATCCAACGGTACTCATGAAGTATTTATTAAACTGATTATGTAAAATCATTAATAAATTTAAATAAAAGAAGGTCCAGTAAAAACTGGACCTTCTTTTAAAATTTAGTAGCGGGGACTGGACTCGAACCAGCGACCTTCGGGTTATGAGCCCGACGAGCTACCTACTGCTCTACCCCGCGATATGGGTTCTTATCTCACTTGTTTTGCAACTTCAGGTCATTAAGCTGACGAGATAAAGGTGTGCTACTATTCGTAGCGGGGTGCAAATATACAATACATTTTCTCTATTTTCAAAACTTATTTAAAGAATATTTTTTGGGAGCATTATCTTTTAAAAAACTTTAAATCCATAACTTCGGTTTTTTACAATTTTATGGATACAATTAACGACTTTATAGCCAATGCCCTGCCGTATACGGAGTGGCCAATGTTTCTTTTGTTGATAGGCGGCGGACTCTTTTTGGTTTTTTATTCCAAATTAATGCCCTATCGTTTTTTCGGTCACGCTATAGCAATTACAGCAGGTAAATATGATAATTCAAATTCAAAAGGTGAGGTAAGTTCTTTTCAAGCGCTTTCGGCTGCAGTTGCTGCTACAGTTGGCTTGGGGAATATATCTGGGGTAGCTATTGCCATTCATGATGGTGGACCGGGAGTGGTTTTTTGGATTTGGATGACAGCATTAATAGGTATGTGTATCAAATTTTACTCTTGTAGTTTGGCAATTATGTATCGTGGTACAGATTCAGACGGTAAATTACAGGGAGGCCCCATGTATTATATAACTAGAGGATTGGGTGAGAAAGCAAGACCTTTGGCTATTTTCTTTGCGATATGTGGTCTCTTTGGCTTTTTGGGTGTATTTACGGCCAATCAGTTTACGGAAACATTTATGAGTGTAGTTGAACCTGGTTCCAACATCATTGAAATGAGTGATGAAAATTGGAAATGGACCATTGGTTTAATTCTGGCCATTATTACTTCATTTGTCATATTTGGTGGATTGACAAAGATTGCTAAGGTTGCCTCAGCCATAGTACCATTTATGGTCGCGGTATATTTAATTGCTGTTATAGCGGTTATGGCGATGAATTCTGGTCAAATATTCCCAGCTCTGAAAATGATATTTACGGAAGCTTGGAACTTTAAATCTTTAGCTACTGGCGGATTTTGGGGATTGGTAATTATTGGTGTCCGTAGGGCAATGTTTTCAAATGAGGCAGGTTTAGGTAGCGCGCCAATGTATCACGGGCAGTCAAAAAACGATGAGCCTATTCGCGAAGGCTTGGTGGCTATGTTGGGGCCGTTTATAGATACTATTTTGGTATGTACATTTACGGCAATCGTAATTATTCTCAGTGGAGCGTATTTAGAAGATTCTAGTGGAATTGTAATGACCTTATCAGCTTTTGAAAGAACCCTGTTCGGTTGGGGAGATATATTGTTAATGGTAATAGTTACGGCATTTGCACTATCCACTTTGTTTACCTATTCCTATTACGGAGTAAAATCTTTATCCTTTTTGACCAATGCTAAAATAGGTAAGTTGTATAACTGGTATTTTGTGATTATGATCGTTTTTGCGGCAGTGGCCTCTTTAGAGCTGGTAAAGAATTTAATTGATTTGTCCTATGCCTTAATGGTAATACCTAATATGATTGCCGTACTTTTGTTGGCTCCAAAGGTAAATGTGGAATTAAAGAAATACATAATAAAGTTGAAGGATGGCAGATCATAAAGCAGGCTTCGTAAATATAATAGGAAATCCAAATGTTGGTAAGTCGACATTGATGAATGCTTTTGTGGGTGAAAAATTATCCATTATAACATCAAAGGCACAAACTACTAGGCATCGTATATTAGGTATTGTAAATGGGGATGATTTTCAAATGATTCTTTCAGATACTCCTGGAATTATAAAACCTGCCTACGAACTGCAGAGTAGTATGATGGATTTCGTAAAATCTGCTTTTGAAGATGCCGATGTGTTACTCTATATGGTAGAGATAGGGGAGAAGGCTTTAAAAGATGAAGCGTTTTTCGAGAAAATTAAAAACAGTAAAATTCCTGTTTTACTATTATTAAATAAAGTAGATACAGCTACCCAAGAATTATTGGAAGAGCAAGTTCAGTATTGGCAAGACTTATTACCTACGGTAGAGTTGCATCCAATTTCAGCATTATCTAATTTTAATATAAAGGGAGTTTTTGAACGTATTGTTGAGCTACTTCCAAAATCGCCTGCCTATTATCCTAAAGATCAGTTAACCGACAAGCCAGAACGCTTTTTTGTGAATGAGACTATCCGGGAAAAAATATTACTAAATTATAAAAAGGAAATTCCTTACGCGGTAGAAATAGAAACCGAAGAGTTTTTTGAAGATGAGGATATCATTCGTATGCGTGCCGTAATTATGGTTGAGCGCGATTCTCAAAAAGGAATTATCATTGGTCACAAAGGGGCAGCTTTAAAGCGCGTTGGCGTAGAAGCTAGAAAAGATTTAGAGAAATTTTTTGGTAAGCAGGTTCACATCGAACTCTACGTGAAAGTGAATAAGAATTGGCGAAGCGATGCACGTCAATTAAAGCGTTTTGGCTACAATAAATAGGGGTAATTAAAAATTTTAGATAAAAATGAACTTTTTATCTAATCTGGGGTGATATATGAACCCTTTAGTGTCAGGCATTTGCATCAGAAGTCTTCTGCTTATTGACTTTATCCGACTAATTTTTATCTTAAAGTACGTTTTAATTCTTCAAGTTGTAAAGAAAAGCCTATTTTTGAATTATCGATAAACTGTCATAAAACCCCGATGAAATGCATAACGTGATAATTTTTGGTGCCTCTGGGCACGGTAGTGTTGTTTTGGATTGTTTAGAGAAAGAGGGGGAGTATAATGTAATTGGTTTTGTAGATTCTTACAGGGTAAAAGGGACAATAGTTAATGGTTATCAAGTTTTAGGTAGTGAATATGACTTACCTTTTTTAATAAACAGATTTAATGTTAGAGGTGGAGTTGTTGCCATAGGCGATAACTGGACAAGAAAGCTTGTTGTGGATAAAATTTCAAAAATAGCACCTAATTTTAATTTTATAAATACCATTCATCCTAGTGCTAAAATCGGTAAAGATGTATTGATGGGCTGTGGGAATGTAATTATGCCTGGGGCAATAATTAATTCAAATTCACTTATTCATGATTTCTGTATACTTAATTCGAATTCTATTTTAGAGCATGATTCTGTAATGGAGAGCTTTGCCAGTTTAGCTCCATCCTCATGTTGTGGAGGAAATGTTTTTCTTGGTAAGTTTTCTTCAATTTGCTTAGGAGCTTCATTGGTAAATGGTGTTGAGATAGGTGAACATACCGTAATCGGAGCTGGGTCTTTAGTTGTTGATCATTTTGGGAATAACGTAATTGCCTATGGGTCACCAGCAAGAATTGTTCGAAAACGGTCAGTTGGTGAACCTTATCTATCCACTCCTAAAAAGCGGCAACTTTCTGAAAAGGAATCTTTTGAAGTGATTACGTCTAATCTCTCTGTTTAACTTATGGTGTAAATGCCAGTTTAAATATTACCTTTGCCCCAAATTTAAGCTATGGGTGCTATTGTTGCCATTGTAGGGAGACCTAATGTAGGAAAATCAACATTTTTTAATAGATTAATTCAAAGACGTGAGGCTATAGTTGATGCCGTTAGCGGTGTTACTCGTGATCGCCATTATGGTAAAAGTGATTGGAACGGAAAAGAGTTTTCAATTATTGATACCGGCGGATACGTTGTGGGTAGTGATGATGTTTTTGAAAAGGAAATTGATAGGCAAGTTGAATTGGCGATCGAAGAAGCTGATGCCATTATTTTTATGGTAGACGTTGAAACTGGTGTTACCGGTATGGATGAAGATGTAGCCAAGTTACTAAGAAGAGTGAAAAAGCCTGTTTTTTTGGCGGTCAACAAGGTTGATAATGCCAAAAGAGCTGAGGATGCTGTTGAGTTTTATTCTTTGGGCCTTGGTGAGTATTATACCTTATCTAGTATAAATGGAGGTGGTTCTGGAGAATTGCTAGATGCCTTGGTAGAAAAGTTGCCAGATGTTGTAGAAGAGGAAAGTGATTTGCCAAGATTTGCCGTTGTCGGTAGGCCTAATGCCGGTAAGTCTTCTTTTATAAATGCACTTATTGGGGAGGATAGATATATTGTAACCGATATCGCAGGTACGACAAGGGATAGCATCGATACAAAATATAATAGATTCGGATTTGAATTTAACCTAGTGGATACTGCTGGTATTCGTCGTAAGGCAAAAGTGAAAGAAGATTTGGAGTTCTATTCCGTTATGCGTTCGATTAGGGCAATTGAGCATTGCGATGTTTGTATTTTAATGTTAGATGCCACAAGAGGCTTTGATGGTCAGGTAGAAAATATTTTCTGGCTAGCACAGCGAAATCATAAAGGGATAGTTATTCTTGTGAATAAGTGGGATTTGGTAGAGGATAAAGAGACCAATACTATAAAGCACTATACCGATAAAATTAAAAAAGCTATTGAGCCATTTACAGATGTGCCAATTCTTTTTGTTTCGGTGTTGACGAAACAACGTATTTTCAAGGCAATAGAAACTGCAGTTGAGGTATATAATAATCGTAATAAAAAGATTATTACCCGTAAGTTCAATGAAACAATGTTGCCAATAATCGAGAATTATCCGCCGCCGGCGTATAAAGGTAAATTTGTTAAGATTAAATTCTGTACGCAATTACCAACTCCATATCCGCAGTTTGCTTTCTTCTGTAACCTGCCGCAATATGTACGTGAGCCTTACAAGCGTTATTTAGAGAATAAGATACGTGAGGAGTATGATTTTACTGGTGTCCCTATTACAGTATTTATGAGGAAGAAGTAAGGTTGCTAAGAAATCCAGGTGTTAGAATTTAAAAATAAACTCTAATCATTAGATAAGGAAATAAGAAGTGGTCAAATATTTTGCGCAGCATAATTATTTGACCATTTTTTTTTGGAGTTTTAACCAACAACCCACCCCTAGCCCCTCCCGAGAGGGGAACAGTTTCTAACTTGAATTAAAGATTTTGAATAAAACAGTCCATGTAGTACTTATTGTGACAAAAATTCTTACTGTCAAGAAGCCTGCAACTAAATACGTATTTATCCCCTCTTGGGAGGGGATAAAGGGGAAGGTAATATAATGTGTATGATTGCTGTATAATTATATACAATAGACCTAAGCCTAGTTGTTACTAGAAAGCGAATAGATATAAACAGAATTTAATATCTCTGGATATTGAAAATGAAGCAATTTGTTTTTAAAATAAACTACCATCCGCCAGAAGCACCGCCACCGCCAAAGCCGCCGCCGCCGAAACCTCCTCCAAATCCACCGCCGCCAAAGCTTCCGCCTCCGCCGCTACCGAATCCGCCACTAGAACCACTAGAACGTCCCATATTACTTAGGATAATCATATCCCAAGGACTAAGACCCCTATGTCTTCTACCGTTACTTCCTCCGTTATTGTCGTCGTTTTTGCGACTCCAAAGTATAAAAAGTATTACGAGAAAAATGATAAAAGGTAAAAATGAGGAGAAAGGGGATTTGCTGTTATTTCCAAAGGTTCTGTCTTCTTCAAATTCACCATTTAAAACTTGAAAAATAACATCTGACCCTTTATTTAGTCCACCATAATAATCCCCAGCTCTAAATTCTGGAAGGATTACTTGTTCAATAATGCGCTTTGATATAGCGTCTGTAAGTAGACCTTCTACACCATACCCGGTACTAATAGCAACTTTTCTATCATTCTCAGCTAAAATTATGAGAATACCATTGTCTTTGCCTTCTTGACCAATTCCCCATTTTTGCCCCCAGTTGGCACCCAAATAATTAATGTTTTCGCCATTAGTGCTCGCAATAATGGTAACTACAATTTGGGTAGAAGTGCTGTCCGAATAACGAACCAATTTTTGGCTAAGAGCTACTTTCTGCTGGTCGCTCAATAAATTGGTGTAATCATAAACACTGGTCTGTAACGCCGGTTTTTCAGGAATTTCAAACTGACTCCATGACGGAGTGCACCAAAGAAAAAGAATTACAAGGCTAACCTTTAGATATCTCATTGCTTAGTTCGTTGGTGTCATCTGATTGCCAAGGAAAATGGCTTCTTAACTCTTCGCCAGCTTTTAAAACACCAGCTACTAAACCTTCTTTAAAAGCTCCTTTCTCAAAATGTGTTTGAATGCTATTTCTAGTAGTTTGCCAAAAGTCTTTAGGTACTACATTGTCAATACCCTTATCACCACAAATTACAAACTTCTTATCGTGTACGGCTACATAGATGAGAACTCCGTTTTCTTGTTTGGTGTTGTCCATTTTTAATAAATGAAAAACCTCTTTGGCTCTCTCGTAATGGTCTTTGTCTGTATGTGCTTCAATATGCACTCTAATTTCACCAGAAGTATTTTTTTCTGCTTCAAGAATAGCGTTCACTATGTCTTGCTCTTCTTTGGCGGTTAAAAAATCTTCTACCTTGGACATAAAATATCAATCAAATTCAAAATTTACGTCTGGTGCATTTTCTGATCCTGCATCAGCTTTATAATATGCTAGTTCATCAAAGTTGAATATACCTGCCAAAATTGAATTTGGAAATTTTTTGATGTGAAGGTTATATGGTTCTACGGTTGCGTTAAACCTATCACGTGCTACGTTTATTCTATTTTCGGTGCCTTCTAATTGAGATTGCAGTTCCAGAAAATTTTGATTTGCCTTTAAGTCAGGGTAGCGTTCAACGGTAACCAATAATCTACTTAGTGCACTGCTTAATCCACTTTGCGCTTGATTGAACTGTGCTAATTGCTCTGGGGTTATATTAGTTGGGTCAATGCTTACCGAAGTTGCTTTGGATCTTGCCTCGATTACATCGGTCAAAGTACCTTTTTCAAAATCAGCGGCACCTTGTACTGTTTTTACTAGGTTGCCTATAAGGTCGTTTCTACGTTGATAGGCACTTTCAACATTTGCCCAGGTTTTTGTAGAAGTTTCTTTTAGCGCTATTGCTGTGTTATTGAAACCTACGCCCCACTGGTATAGTCCAAACGCTATTACAGCGATTACAATTAATGCGATTAGTCCTTTTTTCATAATGGTTGTGTTATAATTGGTCTTTAATTTTATTTAGTTCCGCTTTTACGCGCTCCAATTTTTGAATAATGTCAAAATTGGAAAGTGTTTTTTGCTTCTCTTCTTTAAGGTGGATTTTGGCGCCATCAAGAGTAAAGCCTCTTTCTTTTACCAAATGGTAGATAAGCTGAAGGTTTTTAATGTCCTGTGGCGTAAATTTTCTATTTCCTTTTGCGTTCTTTTTTGGTTGAAGTACATCGAACTCTTTTTCCCAAAAACGAATTAACGAGGCGTTTACACCGAAAGCACGGGCTACTTCACCAATACCATAATATCTTTTTTCTGGGAGGTCTATCTGCATTAATCTAATGATTGGTTTTCTTGATTAGCAAATTTAAGCATGTTTTCAAACTCTTCTGGAGATAAACTTCCGTAATAGAAATTAATAGGGTTTATACGATCTTTATCTTTCCAAACTTCATAATGTAAATGTGGAGCTTCCGATCTACCTGTACTGCCTACAAAGCCAATTAAATCGCCTCGTTTTACTTTTTGACCCTTCTTCACGTTATACTGGCTTAAATGCGCATAAAGGCTTAAATACCCGTAGCCATGCTCAATACGTATATGTTTACCGTAGCCGGATGAATTATTATCTGCTCTGATTATTTTACCATCGCCAGAAGCATATACCGGTGTGCCTTTAGGTGCGGTGAAGTCCATGCCGTAGTGCATTTTTCTTGCTTTCGTGAAAGGATCTGAACGCCAACCATAACCTGAAGCCATGCGGGTTAAATCTTCATTGTTGATGGGCTGTATAGCGGGAATGGACATTAATAATTTTTCTTTTTCTTCGGCAAGTTTTGTGATTTCATCTAAAGACTTAGACTGTATGGCCATTTGTTTTTTAATAATATCCAGCCTTTTGGTGGTAGATATTATCATCTCGGAATTGTTGAAGCCCTCTAAAGATTTATAACGGTTAATACCTCCAAACCCTGCTTTACGTTGCTCGTCTGGTATAGGGTTGGCTTCAAAATATAGACGGTAGATATTGTTGTCCCTTTCTTCAATATTGCCCAGAACTTCTTCAATCTGTTCCATTTTTTTATTCAACAGTTCATATTGAAGCTCGTAGTTCTTTACTTCCCTTGACAAAGAAAGTTCTCTAGGTGTGTTTACGAGATTGGTGTTCAGTAATAGAATTAAACCTAACAGACCAAAAAGGCACGATCCCAAAATAAAGAAGGTTATATTTCTATAACGTTTAGATTTTTGGGGTTCTATTTTACGGTACGACAGCGTATCTGGGTCGTAATAGTATTTTACCTTAGACATGAATGTTATTTATCCTATTTTTGTTTTTTAATTATTAGGGAACAAACAAATATAAAAATAGTTTTATATAAACCGTTAAAATTTGTAAAAGCTTAGCATTTTAGATGAATTCCAAAGAAACAAGAACTCAATTTCTGAATTTTTTCAAAGGTAAAGAACACAAAATTGTGCCTTCTGCACCTATGGTCATAAAAGATGACCCAACCCTGCTTTTTACAAATGCGGGAATGAACCAGTTCAAAGAATATTTTTTAGGTATTAGTCAGCCTAAGAGCTCAAGAGTGGTAGATACTCAAAAATGTTTGCGTGTAAGTGGTAAACATAATGATTTGGAGGAAGTAGGTAAAGATACCTATCACCATACCATGTTCGAGATGTTGGGCAACTGGAGCTTTGGCGATTATTTTAAAGAAGAGGCTATTGCCTGGGCATGGGAATTGTTGACCGAAGTATTTAAAATAGATAAGGATAGTTTGTACGTATCAGTTTTTGAAGGTAGTGAAGATGCCGATCAATTGGATATGGATAAAGAGGCGTTTGAGCTATGGAAGAAAATTGTTCCACAGGATAGGATTATCATGGGGAACAAGAAAGATAATTTTTGGGAAATGGGCGACCAAGGACCGTGTGGACCATGTTCCGAGATTCACGTGGATATTCGCTCAAAAGAAGAAAAGGCAAAAGTATCTGGTGCAAGTTTGGTAAATCAAGACCATCCGCAGGTAGTGGAAATTTGGAACCTGGTATTTATGCAATACAACCGCAAGGCAGATGGCTCGTTAGAGAGTTTGCCGGCGAAGCACGTAGATACAGGAATGGGGTTTGAACGTCTTTGTATGGTTTTACAAGGAGTGCAATCTAACTATGATACAGATATATTTACGCCGTTAATACGAGAAATAGAAACCATAACAAATTCCGATTATGGTAAAAATGAAGAAATTGATATAGCTATTCGTGTGATCAGTGATCACATTCGCGCGGTGGCATTTTCTATTGCAGACGGTCAATTGCCAAGCAATACAGGTGCCGGTTATGTGATAAGAAGAATATTAAGAAGAGCGGTACGCTACGGATTCACCTTTTTGAATACCAAAGAACCTTTTATGTTCCGTTTGGTAAATGTTTTAACGGATTCTTTGGGTGCAGCTTACCCGGAATTGAAAGAACAAAAACAACTGATCGAAAATGTGATCAAGGAAGAAGAATACTCTTTCTTGAAAACCTTAGATCAGGGCTTGTTGCTTTTAGATACTATCATAAAGAATACAAAAGGAAAGGTCGTAGATGGCGGAAAAGCTTTTGAGCTATATGATACTTTCGGATTTCCAATAGATTTAACTGCATTGATTCTTAGTGAAAAAGGATATGAGTTAGATGAGGCTGACTTTGATGCCGCAATGCAGAAGCAGAAGAATAGATCAAAATCCGCATCGTCCGTATCTAAAGAAGATTGGGAAGTTTTACAAGAGGATAATGAGCAAGAGTTTGTTGGTTATGATATGCTTGATGTTGAGGTAAAGATTACCAAATACAGAAAAATAACGTCCAAAAAAGAAGGTACACAATATCAACTGGTATTTAATCTAACCCCTTTTTATGCCGAAGGGGGTGGTCAAGTTGGTGATAAAGGGTATTTAGAAGATGCACATGGTGATGTTATTTATATCACCGATACTAAGAAAGAGAATAACGAGATCATTCATTTTGCCAAGAACCTACCAAAGCATTTAAATGAAAGTTTTAAAGCGGTCGTAGATAAAAAGCAACGTAATAGAACGGAAGCTAACCATACGGCAACGCACTTGTTGCATCAGGCATTAAGAGAAGTTTTGGGTAAGCACGTAGAGCAAAAAGGGTCTTCGGTACACTCAAAATATTTACGATTCGATTTTTCTCATTTTTCTAAAATGACACCGGAAGAATTGCAGGAGGTTGAGAATTTTGTGAATGCTCGTATAGATGGACAATTACAGCTTCAGGAAGAAAGAAACGTACCAATGAAAACTGCGCTAGCAGAGGGCGCTATGGCGTTATTTGGTGAAAAATATGGAGATGCGGTAAGAACCATTCGTTTTGGTCAGTCCATAGAATTATGTGGAGGAACACATGTAAAGAATACGGGAGATATCTGGCAATTTAAAATAAAGTCAGAGGGCGCCGTTGCAGCAGGTATTAGAAGAATAGAAGCAATTACCGGTGATGCCGTTAAAGATCTTCATACTGATAATGACAAATTGCTATCAGAAATAAAACATGTTCTAGGCAATAGCCAAGATCCGTTAAAGTCGGTTTCAAGTCTTCAGGAAGAGAATAGTAGCCTTAAAAAACAAGTAGCTGAATTACTTAAGGATAAGGCAAAAAATCTAAAAGGTGATTTACTTTCGGAACTTAAGGAAATCAACGGAGTGCAGTTTCTAGCTAAAAAAGTAGATTTAGATACAGCTGGTATTAAAGACCTTAGTTTTGAAATGGGCGGCAATAAGGATAATTTGTTTTTACTGTTCGGAACAGAGCAAAATGGTAAAGCTTTATTGTCCTGTTATATATCTAAAGAACTGGTTGCCTCCAAAGGATTAAATGCCGGGACAATTGTTCGCGAGCTTGGTAAGTATATTCAAGGTGGTGGTGGTGGTCAACCTTTCTTTGCCACTGCAGGCGGTAAAAATCCTGGTGGTATTGAAGAGGCTTTGGTAAAGGCAGAAGATTATTTGAAGTAGTTGTGCATTGTTTAAGAAATTCGTAAAACGATAAGGAATCAAAAAATGAATCTCTTAACTGAAATACCGTTATCTAAAGCTAATAATCCTATTGACTACTCTAGTCAGTTATTATTGTTGGGCTCTTGTTTTTCTGAGAATATTGGAGCAAAATTAGAATACTATAAATTTCAGGGATTACAGAATCCGTTTGGGATATTGTTTCATCCTTTGGCAATTGAAAGGATAATTGAAAAGTCGGTAAATCAAGAATTCTTTACTGAAGAAGATGTGTTTAACGAGAATGAACAATGGCATAGTTTTGATGCGCATTCTAGCTTAAGTAATCCGTCCAAAGCACAAATTATTGAAGATTTAAATAATGCAATAAGTAGAACTTCAACGCAAGTAAATACAGCTAGTCATATCATTATCACTTTAGGTACCGCTTGGGTGTACCGCAAGACTTCTAGCAATAAAGTAGTGGCAAATTGCCATAAAGTACCGCAGTCTAATTTTACTAAAGAGCTGTTAAGTGTTGAAGAGGTGGTTAAGAGTTTAAAACAAGTTATCACATTTGTGCAATCTGTAAATCCTACAGTACAATTTATATTTACGGTATCACCTGTTAGGCACTTAAAGGACGGATTCCTGGAGAATCAAAGAAGTAAAGCACATCTTATTGCCGCCATTCATCAGGTATTGAATGAGGATAGGGTATCTTATTTTCCTAGTTATGAATTAATGATGGATGAGTTGCGTGATTATCGTTTTTACGCCAAAGATATGATTCACCCCAATGAGACGGCAATAGAGTATATCTGGGAGAAGTTTGTTGAGGTGTGGTTGGCATCAAATACATCTTCAACTATGAAAAAAATAGAAAAGGTCCAAAAAGGAATGCTACATAAACCCTTTAATGAAAATTCTGATCAACATCAAAAATTCCTTGTAAAACTAAACGTTTTAAAATCAGAAATTCAGACAGAATTCCCTCATTTACAATTCTAGGTCAAACATGAATTTTGTCGAGTTTTTTATGGTTATAAAATGATAAACTTTTTTTTTAGGTATTTTTCCGTTTAATGTTCAAAATGATTAAAAGAATAAGTAGTCTAATTATATGTTTGTTTGGTATATTTAATGCTAATGCCCAACTTCCGCTAGCTGAATTGGAAGCATTACAAGCGCTATATAATGCTACGGGAGGACCTAACTGGGTTAGTGAGACAGATGCTGACCTTACTAATGATTGGAATTTTGCTGTACCGTTAGCTGCTACGGTAGTAACTAATGATTGGTATGGTGTAACGGTTAATGCTAATAGTGTTATAGCCTTAGATTTGGATAATAATTCCAATACCGGAAACAACCTGATCGGTACAATACCAACGGAAATAGGTAATTTGCAGAGCTTGACAATTCTTGATTTGTCTGACCAAACTAATCTTTCAGGTCCTATTCCAATTAGTATAGGTAATCTTTTGAATCTTGAACACTTATTTTTAAATGGAAATGAGTTGTCTGATGGTATACCTATGATACTAGGAAGTTTAAATAATCTAGTAACTTTATGGTTAAGTGCTAATAATTTGGGTGGTACAATACCACCCGAACTTGGTAACTTAAGTAATTTGGAAACTTTACTGCTTTCGGAAAATCAACTAACAGGAACTATACCTGTAGAATTGGGAGATTTAAATAGTCTACGGGTTCTCCGACTTTCTTTTAACGAACTTTCGGGTGAAATACCTTCTGAATTGGGACTTCTCTCAAATTTAACTTCCTTGTCTTTGAGATATAATAATCTAACAGGGGCAATTCCAGAAGCTATTTATGACTTAATTAATTTAAGGACTTTACTATTGGAATTTAATCAGCTAGAAGGAGCTATTTCTCCATTGGTTGAAAATTTAGTTTCATTAGAGCTCTTAGTACTTCGTTTTAATCAATTTGAGGGAAATTTGCCCGAGGAATTAGGAAATCTTCAGTCGCTATTAACCTTATCATTAGGACAAAACAATTTTACGGGTACAATACCTAATTCTTTTTCAAACTTAATTAATATTAATGTTTTTGAAATTAATGATAATAACATAGAAGGAATCTTGCCCGCAGGTTTAGAGAATTGGACCAGTCTGAGTTCTCTAGATATTTATAACAATAATATAGAGGGAGATATACCTGGTTTTAATTTTTTGAATGAGGGAGTATTTAGAATTTATGGCAATAGTTTTCAATTTGGGGATTTTGAAGATGAATTTAATTATTACGAAGGCTTTTCTTTATTTGTTGACAATCCACAGTCATTAGTGAACGATGTTGAAAACATTACAGGATGTGTTGATGGTTCTTTGACCTTAACCACTACGGTAAGCGGTAGTGCAAATGTATATGAATGGTTTAAAGACGGTGTGGCAATACCAGCTTCAGATACTCCGAATTTAGTATTAACAAATCTTCAGGTAACAGATTCAGGGGTGTATACATGTCAAATTAGTAGCACTATTGTTACAGATTTAATCCTGGAAAGAAACCCTATAACTGTAAATGTTGATAGTAATGGACCAATAGCAAACGATATTGATGATGTAATAATATGTGATACGGATGCCGATGGTTTTGCTACATTTAATTTAGACTTGGCGGCTATAGAGTCTCAAGTTGTTGGGGAGCAAACAGGGTTAACGGTTTCTTATTTTGATGCCGCAGGAAACCCAATAGCGTTATCTAATTCATTTGACAATACTATTCCATATCAGCAAGACATTACAGTGCTTGTTGAAGCATCTGAAACCTGTTTTAATGAGACTGTTTTTAGTCTGATTGTAAACCCTTTGGTGGTTGCAGATGTATTACCAGATGTTGATGAATGTAATGTTTACACCTTGCCATTATTAAGTTCTGGTAACTATTACACTGCTGCTGGTGGCAACGGGTTAATGTTAAATGCTGGCGATGAAATTACCGAATCGCAAATTATATATGTTTATGCGGAAAATGTATCGGGATCGGGAGGCTGTTTTGATGAAAGTAGTTTTTTAGTGGATATTACCAAGGTTTCGGTTACGGAATTAGATGACGTTATTACTTGTCAAACATATACCTTGCCAACATTACCTGATGGGCAAGATTACTATAGTGAAGCCGATGGAGGTGGGACAATTTTACTGGCAGGTGATGAAATTTTAGAGTCCATGACCATTTATATTTTTACCGAAGAGAATGGTTGTATTGGTCAATCTAGATTTTCCGTAAGTATTGACCCTATTGCATGTCAAGATGTAGAATCTTTAGGATTACCCAAATTTTTCACACCTAATAGTGATGCTTACCATGATGTTTGGGATACATCAAAACTTTCTGGAACAGGTGATATAGATATTTTTATTTATGATCGTTACGGTAAGCTATTAAAGCAGCTAGACCCTAATACTTCTAATTCGTCCTGGGACGGAATTTATAATGGCAAACAAATGCCTTCATCTGATTATTGGTTTAAATACATCAATAGAGATACTGAAATTCAGCTTTCAGGTCATTTTTCGTTAAAACGATAGGCTTTCGTATCCGTTTGTTCCTTAATTTCGAAAACATTGCTTTTTTATGAAAAAGATTCTTTTAGGCTTGGTAATCGGAGTAACATTATTGTTTGCGTTTCAAATGTGCCAAGGTGAACGAGATAATAAATCTATTCTTAAAGAAAACTCCATGCTCATTCAACAAGAAATTACCAACGTTTCCAAGTTGGTGGTGACTGAAGGGCATTTTGCGGAAGTGTACAATTATAAAGATTCAAAAGAACTTTTTGGTCCGTTATTGAGAGCAGAAAAAAAGGCATTGGTTGTGGTAAATGCAGATGTAACCGTGGCTTATGATTTAAGTAAGATAGAATTTGAAGTGGATGAAACCACAAAAACAGTTAAGATCAATAGTATTCCAAATGCAGAGGTTAACTTAAATCCAGATTTTGAATACTACGATGTTACCGCAGATTATTTGAACCAGTTTGATGCTACCGATTATAATAAAATAAAGAAAACGGTAAATGCATCATTAATGAAAAAAGTGCAAGCTTCTTCATTATTGGGCAATGCGGAGAATAGACTAATTAGTGAGCTGCAGAAGTTTTATATTCTTACCAATTCTATGGGTTGGCGATTAACCTACCAAGAACAGACTATTGAATCATTAGAGGCATTGCAAGAAATTAAGCCAGGGATTTTACCGTAGCTAATGCTAATCCGTCATCAATTAATTGCCCTAGTTTGGGTTGGTTAAGTTTAATGTTTTCAAGGTGTCGCTCTATATTTTTTGCTAATTTGTCATCATTACTTTTTATGGCCAGTTCATAAATTTCCACGGGCAATAACCAATCTGTTGGGTATTTTTCCTGTATTTCCTGAAAAATTTTTGTTCTGGAAACAATGGTGTTTTTTCCCTCTCTAAAATCCCTGATTGTCTTATAATAAGATTCTAGTTCATTTAAGCCCTCTTCATCTTTGTTAACACTACTAGGGCTTAGAGAATGGTCTAAAAGGTCAAAACTATGCAAATCTGCGGGACCATGGTAGGCAGAAACTATGTCTTCACCAATTGCCATATTGTACAGTTCATCGTTAGATTCAAAAAGGGTGGTTTCATTGTGGGTTACCTTACAATTTTCAAAAGTAATTAAGATAATTCTACCTTGAAGATTACGTGTGCCAGTAACTATTTTACCGGTAACATTGATTCCGCCAATAAAATCTAACGAAACAATTTCTCCTTCATAAATCTTATATGCTTTAAGGTCGCGCGGACTCATATCCTCAATGGGTATGTTAATGCCTTTAAGTCGTCCTATTGGTGATCCAAAACCGGTTTCATGCTGATTGATATCTTGCCCTACCAACTCTTTTTCCCGGTATGCTAAAGCAGATTTGCCCTTGGTTTGAAAGTATATAGGTTTGCCTTCATGAGAAATCAATGATTCAAAATTACCGGATACTTGTAATCCAGTACTTAGTTCAATTGTCCCTAGTTCTTTTGAGTCTATAAGTTTCTGTAAACCTGAAAGTCCGCCCTTTCGTAAAGCCATTGTATTTGCAAAGTCTTCAAGAACCTGACTCAAAAAAGCAAAATCTGGAGTAACAAAAAGTTGTGGTTGAGGTTTGGTGATATCAAAAGAGGTTCTTGCCGCTTCAATGGAATAAGGCAGTTTTTTTACATTCTCTGTCATGCACCACTGGCTTTCACCAATAGAGGATAAAAGTCCCGCTCCGTAAATCTTAGGGTCTTCTAAGGCTCCTATGAGTCCGTATTCCACGGTCCACCAATGCAAGTTTCTAATAAGCGCCATTTCGCTGGGTTCACCCATATTGTCCTGAAGAAATTCAATATGCTTTTCAGACTTTTGAATTTCTTCTATTGGTGTGCCTTTAGCTTCTTTGATAATAGATAAATGGCGTACAGCTTCGTATAATTCAAAATCTTTAGCACTGGATATAGCTTTACAGCCAATTTCACCAAAACGTCTTAAATATGCAGCATATTCAGGGTTGGCAATAATAGGCGCATGGCCCGCTCCTTCATGAATGATATCTGGGGCAGGGGTATAGGCAATATTCTCTAATTGGCGAATATCAGAGGCTATAACTAGAACATTATAGGCTTGGAACTCCATAAAAGCGGCTGGTGGAATAAAGCCATCTACAGCGACGGCGGCCCAGCCTAAATCTTTTAAAATACGGTTCATGCCATACATATTTGGGATGTTGTCTATGGAGATGCCTGTTTTACGTAAGCCTTCCGTATATGATTTATGGGCAACTTGGCTAAGGTAATCTACATTTTTTCGCATCACATATCTCCAAACAGCTTGGTTTATAGGGGTGTAGTCCTCATAGTTTTGAGGTTTAATGTATTGCCTTAAATGTGATGGAAGTTTGTCCAAAATAGGATTGCTTTCATATGTAGAAGTAAATTCACCCATAATTATACTTTTGAAGCCTATATTATTTCTATTAAATATAGGATTATAGGACTAATTAAATGTTAAATTTAATTTAATTAGGAAATAAGACTTTAATTCGATAATTTAAAAGTAATTATTACTTTATAGTGTTCTCGAGAGGCCATTATTCAGGAAAATATTTTGATGGAAAAATTAGATTTTATAGATAGGGAGATATTAAAGATTTTGCAGAAAGATGCAAAAATTGGTGCCAAGGCAATTGCAGAGCAACTTGGAATGACAAAAACACCAGTATATGAACGTATTAAACGTCTTGAGCATGATGGGTTTATAAAGAATTATGTAGCTATTTTGGATAAGGACAAAATTGAGGATAGCATAACGGTTTTTAGCTTTGTTTCTTTAGAGGCTCAAAAAGGCGCAATGATGGATGATTTTTTTGAGCAGGTAAAAAAGTATCCTGAAGTGGTAGAATGCTTTGTAGTTGGTGGAGAGTTTGATTTTCTCCTTAAAGTTGTAGTAGCCAACCTTGATGCTTATTATAATTTCGCAAAATTTAAGATAGCTTCTTTACCAAGTATTGGTGGTGTTAAGAGCGCTTTTGTTTTAAATGAGGTAAAGAACGATACGCATTTTCCATTATTGTAAATAAAAAAGGCTTGCAGATGAAATCATCTGCAAGCCCTAATTTTATAGGAAGTGTTTATTATTTCATTGCAACCGCATTAGGTGGGTATTGCTCTAGAATTTGAGATACAAATTCTCTAATTCGTTCTTCTTTTTTAGCAATATTCTTGGTATTTGATAGTGTTCCCACACCTTTACCTTGCCATACCAGTTCGTTTGTATTGTTATCTATGAGGTCAATATAAAGAGAACCCTGTGTGCTGGCACTTACGCTTGTGCCGCCCCAGCCAAAACCAGGTCCCCAAGCCCATGGGTTGTAACCCCATCCCCAGGCGCCGCCCCAACCGTAGTTGTTATTATAAACATCAACGCGTTCTTGCTCTTTGGTAAAAATACTGACCAATAAATCTGGCTTTTCGGATTTTACGAAACCTCTAGAACTCATTTCGGTTTCAATGGCGCGTAGAATTCGTTTTTTGTCCAAGTCGGATATTTGTGCTTTGTCTATTCCTGTTTTATAAAATGCATATGTTTTATAACCATTAAAATCAGCTTTCTGGTCATAATCTGAAAGTACGCTTACAGATGAACAGGAAGTAATAAAAACTAAAAGAAGTAGCGGCAAGCCAAGTAGTTTGATGTTTTTCATAACGTTATATATTTTAAGTACTTAATTTTCTCTAATTGGAATAATCACAAATATCATGCCGAGCTATGTTAAAACTTATTGGGTATTTGTTTTTGGATCATAACCATAAGGACAATGTCTACAACCGCTTTCACAACAATAGCCTCGCTTAAGATGATATTGTTTGGTAAAGACCCTATAACCGTTCTCGGACCAGTAAAAATCTCCCTCTTCAATGGGAATTATTTTCTTCATCGTATAACATACTATTTAGGAATATAAAGTTACTTCTTTATGTTGATAACCTTGTTGTGTAATCTGTTCAAGTTATATACATAAGTACTTTAGCCCTACTTTAACCATTAATCGGTTTTGTTGGCAATAAAAACCGGTAATTTTTAGTTGAACTATTTTTGGCTTTATCTTTGTAATAGTATTACCAAAGTAATTCTATGATTCTGGTATTTAGACATTTCTTCTATAAAAATTATGTGGGTCTTTCACTTTGGCCTTTCATATTTCTAAAAAATGGAAGTTTAAAAAATGATGATGTACTTATAAATCACGAGAAAATTCATTTGCGTCAGCAGCAAGAATTATTGATCCTTCCTTTTTATATACTTTACCTTACAGAGTGGACAATTAGAGCCGTTTGTTATTTGGATACCTATAAAGCTTATCAAAATCTCAGCTTTGAGAGAGAAGCTTACATGCATGAAAATGATATGGATTATTTGTCCAATCGCAAAACCTTTAGCTTTATTAAATATCTTTGGCGTTAAAAATCGCCCTTCTTGCATAGCATCAATCAACTTGTTGAACTTCCCTTATTCGCTGAAAAGAATGTTACGGTAGTACTAAAGCGCGAAGATCTACTACATCCGTTTATATCTGGTAATAAATTTAGAAAGCTCAAGTATAATATATTGGCTGCCCAAGCGGAAGGTAAGAACACGTTATTGACTTTTGGCGGTGCATTTTCCAATCATATTGCAGCAACAGCTTACGCCGCAAGAGAAAAGGGATTTAATGCTATTGGAATTATTCGTGGTCAAGAGCTGGAACATAATTGGCGGCAAAATGCAACTTTACATAAAGCTCATGAAGATGGCATGCAATTCAAATTTATCAGTAGAGAAGAATATAGGCAAAAGGAAGATTCAAAGTTTATTGACCTATTAAGAAGGGAGTTTGGGGATTTTTATCTTGTACCGGAAGGAGGTACGAATAGTTTGGCGATAAAAGGGTGTGAAGAAATTTTAACCAAAGAAGATGAACTATTCAATTGTGTTTGTGCTAGTGTGGGTACTGGTGGTACTGTGTCTGGGTTAATCAATGCTTCTTTTGCTAAGCAGCAAATCATTGGTTTTTCAGCATTAAAAGGAGCTTTTTTGAAGTCTGAAATAGAGAAGTTGGTACAGAAAGATAATTGGCAAATAAATAATGATTTTCATTTTGGCGGCTATGCTAAAATAACGGAAGAATTGGTAAGGTTCATCAATGAGTTTAAAGCAAAAACGCAAATTTCTTTAGATCCCGTTTATACCGGAAAAATGATGTTTGGGTTGTGTCAAATGATCCAGCATGATACTTTTGTGCCAGGATCAAAAATTTTGGCAATTCATACTGGTGGTCTGCAAGGTATTACCGGTATGAATAGTATACTGAAAAAGAAAAATTTACCTTTGTTGCATATATGAAAAAGATAATTTTATTGATTTTGTTGGTGGGCGTGGCGCTTACTTCATGTAAATCGAAAAAAAGATATTCGGATCAATTACGAACCAAGAATGTTCAAAATGAGCGAAGAAACTCTAAAGCAGATAGTCCTAATAAAGGGGAAAAGGCAGATTTGCCTGCTGAGCCTTCAAAATTTATTAGGTTTAAAATAGACTCACCAACCGAATATATAGAAACTTTTGCTGAAACTGCCCAATTAGAAATGATGGGGTATGGTATACCGGCAAGTATTACTTTGGCGCAGGGATTATTGGAAAGCGGTAATGGTAAAGGAGAATTGGCTATGAAAACCAACAATCATTTTGGTATTAAATGCCATAAAGGGTGGGAAGGTGACTACGATTTTCATGATGACGATGAAAAAGGGGAATGTTTTAGAAAATACAATCATCCTATGTATTCCTTTAGAGACCATAGTATATTTTTAACAACGAGGTCCAGGTATGCGTTCTTGTTCAATTTGAGACATACAGACTATAAAGGTTGGGCAAGGGGTTTGCGTAAAGCTGGTTATGCCACAGATCCAAAGTATCCGCAGAAATTAATTTATTTAATAGAGAAGTATGATCTGCATAAGTATGACAAGCAAATAAAAAAGGCTGGCTATACTGATAATACGGTGGTGGTTACTGGTGCGGACAATATTCATACGGTACAAAAAGGAGATACCCTGTACTCCTTGTCCAAAAAATATTATTTAAGTGTAGATGAGTTAATGCAGTTGAATAATCTGCATAGCTCTGATCTGTCAATTGGACAGCCACTTAAAGTCAAAAAGTAGTAAAAAATCAATAGAGCATATGATTTATCAAAGAAGTAGTGCCTTGTTTGCAGAGGCAAAGAAATATATACCAGGTGGCGTAAATTCACCGGTACGCGCATTTAAAGCAGTTGGTGGTGATCCAATATTCGTAAAAAAAGCGAAAGGAGCTTATTTGTATGATGAAGATGGTAATAAGCTTATAGACTACATAGCATCATGGGGTCCTTTAATTTTAGGTCATGCCCATGAGCCTGTAATTAATGCAGTGGTTGAAAAGGCTAAGAACGGAACTTCGTTTGGTATGCCTACGGAAATTGAGACAGAGCTGGCGAAATTGGCTATATCAATGGTGCCCAATATGGATAAGATCAGGTTTGTCAATAGTGGAACCGAAGCCTGTATGAGTGCTGTGCGTTTGGCAAGAGGCTTTACCGGTAGAGAAAAAATAATAAAATTTGCCGGATGTTACCACGGACATTCAGATTCGTTTTTGATTCAAGCGGGTAGTGGCGCGGTTACCTTTGGTAGTCCCAATAGTCCGGGTGTAACACAGGGTACGGCAAAGGATACGTTGTTGGCGGTTTATAATGATTTGAGCGGTGTAAAGGAGTTGGTAAAAGCCAATAAAGGAGAACTGGCAGCAATTATTATAGAGCCTATAGCAGGTAATATGGGGTGCATAATACCTACGGATGAATTTATTCAAGGACTTCGTGAAATCTGTACTCAAGAAGGAATTTTATTGATTTTTGATGAAGTTATGACAGGCTTTCGTCTAGCGAAAGGTGGGGCTCAAGAAGTACTTGGTATAAAAGCGGATATAGTCACTTACGGTAAAGTAATCGGTGGTGGATTACCTGTAGGTGCCTTTGCTGCAAGAACGGAGATAATGGATTATCTGGCTCCTGACGGACCCGTTTATCAAGCTGGTACTTTAAGTGGTAATCCTCTTGCTATGAGTGCCGGATTGGCAATGTTGACAGAATTGAACAATAACCCTGGGGTATTTAAAAGTCTTGCCGATAAAACCGAATACTTACATAAGGGCATTGGAGAGGTATTGAAAGAAAAGAATGTTGACCATCAAATTAACCGATATGGTAGTATGATTTCCGTTCATTTTACCAATGAGCCAGTAGTTGACTTTACTTCATCTGCCAAGGGCAATAATGAAACGTTTAAAAAGTATTTTCACGGTATGTTGAATAAGGGTATTTACTTGCCCCCAAGTGCTTTTGAAAGCTATTTTTTAAATGATGCTTTAAGTTACGAAGATTTAGATGCAACTATCAATGCGTTAAAAGAAATAGAATTATAAGTAGAACAATTATATTGTAAATTGGTAATTAAAGAAAGCCCTGTTTTCAGGGCTTTCTTTATTATTTGAAATTATACTGAATACCCAGCTGAACGGCGTTAGAGAAAAACCGGTCAATAGTAAAATAGGAGTAATTTAAATGTACGGTTGTAAAATTCATGATCCTGTAAGATAGTTTACCTTCATAACGCTGAAAACTATCTTCTTCCTGCTCCGCAAAAAGTGAAAAGTCGCTTTGCCAATTAAAATCTGAATCTTCGTTACCAATGGTGAATTGTAATCCTCCACCGGCATAAAGTCTATCTTCGGTAAGCCAGTAAGGAAAACCGTCTCTTCTCTCTTCAGAGCCAACACCGTAAGCACCTTCTATTAATGGACCAAATTTAAATTTGTCCAAATTCAGCAAATTATATTTTACTTTGGTGCCACCAATAGCGTAGTATTGACTATCAGTGTAGTAATCTGCTTTTACATAAAATTGGTGATCTAGGTTAGATGAGTACTCAAACTGCTGTGCTGCTTTTACCTGAATATCATAAATGTTTAATTCGTAACCCGGTCCTGTAGTAACGGGGTGTACTTTTAAAGCTAATGAAGATGTGCTATTGTCACCAATAAAATCTATACCGGTATTAAAATGAAAGAATACCTTATTAAAATTATCTAATTCTACTTTGGCGCCAACGGAAAAAGGTTTCTTCTCATTGGACTCTGTTTTATATTGATATGCAACACCAAGTAAATCTCTATCAATATCATTAGGAACTATAGTGTCCTTAAGAACTGAATATGCGGTACCTTGAACAATTGAGAATTTATGAAAGTCGAGTTTTGTATTATAAAAACCAAAATGGAAGGCATTGTTGAACAAGGTTGGGTTAAATTCATCTGCAATAGCAGATGAGGTAAGTCCTATGGAGTGCCCTTTCTTTTTTCTAGCTTCAATTTCAGATTTTTTTACAATAGCGTCATCCATTAAAACTTTGTACTTGCTTACATATAAAGATTGCTTTTCGTTAGTTTCAGATTTTACCTCATTGTTGAATGCAATTTTAAAATCGGGATCAATTTTGTTCTGTGGTATGCTTAAGGCTATTTTACCTGCACCATCTACATCACCCTTTAATAATAATAATTTCACCATGTGGTTCATGGTATTATAATCCCTAGGATTCTTTTCTATATGTTTGGCATATACTTGTTTTAAATACCGGCCATTGGCGTATTCAAGATTCCAATCTAAAATATGTTTAATAGAAATGGTATTGGTACACGTGCTCCAATCTAAAGCTTTCTGGTATTGTGAGTATTGCGCAAATAAAAGAGCAATGTTCTTTGATAGTCTAATTAAATCGGGTCTGCAGGGCTCTATTTCTTGGGCTTCCTCTAAGGCTTTGTCTGGATCATTGACCAGTAGATATCTTAGATAGTACTCAAAGTCTGTAAATTTCTTACTTGCAATGGTCTTTGTTTTTTCTTTCCATTCCTTGACCACTTCTGGAGAAATATTTCCACATTTTTGCCAAAGTTCTGCCTTGTCAAAATTAAGTTTCTCTGCATACGCTTTACTAATTGAAGTGGCCAGATCTTTATTGGATATACTACAAGGTTCTATTTCATCTAGTTTCTGTAGCAAATCATCTTTATTGGATTTTACCAAAAAATCATAGTATGTATGTTGGTTCTCATCAGTTGGTTCTAAAGAATATAGAACGCTAAGTACTTGTTCTATAATTTCGGTATTATCTTCGGTATTGAAATTTTGATAATATTCTTTAAGAAGGGCGGGGTCATTTTGTCCCCATTCCATCTGCCTCTCTATCCACATTTTTTTAATGGTAGGTGTTGGGTAATTACTGACAATACTAATGTCCCTAGAAAAATCTGCATAAGAACTTGATGGGTTTTTTTGGTATAGTTGGTCTAATTGTGACCAAAGCTCTTCGGTTTTGCCTTGAGCCTCCATACCTTCTGCATAAGTAACTATTTCTTGGCTGTTAATGAATTTATTATTGTCAAATAGTTTTTCCATTAAGTTTGTTGCCTCTTTGGTTTTTTCTTCAACCACCAATCTGTTGATTTTTTTCTTTAAAGGCACCATGGTCTGCTTACTCCGGTTATAAGCTTTATAATCGTTATTTGTATTGGTGATTAAAGTTGAGGTTGTACCAATTAATGTTCTAATTTCTGGTCGTATATCTGGTACACTTAAATTTGGGGACTTTGTTTTAATGCTATATAGAAAACCATTTAAAAATGGGGTTGCGCTAAATTCTGTCTGGTCAAAGAATAATTTTTCATGTACTTTGACATTGTTATGTTCGCTAACGTACATTAACCAATAAGAGTCTTTATTGGCATCTGAGTTTAAGGAACTAGATACTTCATACTGACCTTCATAACTTAAATGGCGAATACTTTGATAGCGCCAATCCATAACTGCCTCTGTAGACTTTTTAGCGGTTAAGAATTGCATTTGGGGGTGTCTATTCTTGTAGTCTGCAATATGATTTTTAAGTGAATTGATTGCATTTTCGACATTTCCCATTTCAACGACATCTTCAGTACTTAAGGCGTGAGACCAAATTCCTGTATATAGATAGGTAGACTCTATAGCCCATAATTCTTTATCTGAAATGGTATAACCACTACTTAAACGTGGATAATCAAAAAATCTATTGTTCAATGGGTCTGGGTCAAACTCCCTATTACCACCTTTATACAAATCTCCTAAGAAAGAGGTATGAACAAAGTTTAAACTAGGAAAACCTTTTTTTAATGATATTAGCCCTAAACTATCAATTTTATTATTTGGTGCCACATATGATGTGGGTAAGGACTTGGATATATTTTCTTCCCATTTTTTCTCAGACGCCTTTATATTTTCAAGAATTAGATCAGTGTCTTGCCATAATTCTTTGGACAATGAAAGATCGTTATAACCACGAAAACCTAATTCATGACCACGGTTGGTAAACTCGTTGGTCATCCATTTATTGGTGCCATCTTCATTTTTTCCATCCAATAGCCCAGTTTGGTCCCAACTTTTAAAGTTAGCCTCACCGGTGTTCTTGTCATCGGGATTAAAAGTTACATATGCAGAGAATTTTATATCTTCTTCTTGGGAAAACTTTTTCATTTTAGGCCACCAATCTTTTTTTAAGAACTCAGATTTTCCCTCTCTATTTTTTAAGGTTATTGCTTTACCATTTTCGTCATAAACAGCCGATGGAAAATCATCAAGAAAAAGCGTTCCAATATTTGCAATTGGGTAGGGTATGCCCTCAAGTCCAAGCAAACTGGCTGAAAATAACAATCCCCTCATTTCTTTTTTAAGTACTTGGGATGAATTGTACAGGATGACCTTACCATTGCCAATTTGATTTTCAACTAAAACAGGGTAATTATTATCATTATATGCAGATACCAGTACATTAACGTTACTGGAGAAATTGGAAGTATTGAAACCTAAATGTGTTGTTTCATTATCAAAGCCGCGACCTTGCATACCTGGAAACAAAGGTTTGTTAAAGAACAGGCCCGAAGCTACTTTGTTCGTAGACCAATCAGCCCCAGGGGTCATGCCAAAAAAATAGGACATACGTGCATCTTTTGCTGCTTTGGTAATCAATAAGGTTCCACCTTTAGAAACGAATTTTAAGAGACTGTCAATGGCAACGGTACTTAAACCTGCAGTTTCATGAACGGTAACGACCCTTGTGGTTGGTGCAATATTCAATTTTTCGTTAAATTGATTTACCCATAACGTTTTGTGTGCAATTTTAGAATAGTCAAAAGCCTTTGCCAAGTTTTCAGTTTCTAAAATAGCGCTGTAATTTGTTGGCTCTATTAAAAACTGAACCAAAGGCTCCTCTGTACTTTTTTCCGGAATATTAAATTTGTTATTAGACTTGTAAAGTTCTTGTTGGCAACCGGTTAAAAGAGTAAAGGCTATAAGTAGAGATAAATAACCTATTTTTTTTGCTATCATGGTTTGGTGTCTTAAAATCTAAATTGAGACGCATGTTGCTGTCTTCAATTTGAAGATTCTAAGTACAAGCATAAAGGTGTTAGCTTAAAATTTATTGGTCAAATATGCAATTTCATCCATGAATGTATGGTTTAAGGGTTTAGCCTTGGTTTATAAGGTGTTTTGGAAAGTTTGAGATATCGATTAAATGCAAAAAAGACCTGCCGAAAGCAAGTCTTTTTTTTGGGTTTGTATAAGCAGCTATTGTCTGGCAGAGCGTTTTCCTTTTCTACCTTCATTGTTTTTACCTCGCATTTTTCGTCTATGGTCCATTTTTTCCCATTTTTCATATTGCTCGTCATCAAGTATAGATTTCATTTGCTCTTTTCTGGCAATCTGATGGTCTAAGCGCTCATTTTGCATAGCGTACTTTTCTTCTGCGGTCAATACCTTTTTACCTTCTTCTTTTTGGGCTTTTCTCTCTTCCATTTTTGTTTTTCGAGCAGTGGCATCTTCAGTAAGTATTGCTTTGATTTTTCCTTGTTGAGATTCATTAAGGTCTAAGGCCAAAGTCATTTTTTTGGTCTGAATAGTTGCTACTTGTTCAGGAGTCAAATCTTTCATGTCACCTCTTTTTCCTTTTCTTTGGTGATCTTGTGCCGTTGCAGTTATGCCTGCCATAATCAATATGGCCATTACTAATTTTTTCATGTTTATTTTTTTATGTATTTGTTACTTTGACATGAAATTTTCAATTAGGTTTAAGTGTAATTTAATTTTTAATAGTTTTTTAACGGAAAAAGATAAATTATGATAATTAAAAAGCGCGGCTTTTGGGCCGCGCTTTTAAGTAGGTATGTTCTTTGAATTTTTTAATTGGTCTGTGTTCGTCCTTCCATCGTTTTGTATGGATTAATAACGATGTCAGCCTCTTGTTCGTAGGTGTTTGTTACAATATCTTCATTAACGGTATCATTTGTGTTCTGGTGATAAACAACAGAAGCACAGATAAAACAAGCTAGGTAGATAAGACTTTTTATTTTATTGGTCATGATTTGGGGGTTTAAATTCTTTACTAATCTAAAAAAGATAAACGCATGAAAAAGCCCATTGTTGTGTAATGGGCTTTTTTTGATGTCTAGAATATTTAAAATGTGGTTAACACATTTCATTCATCGATGATATTGGTTTTTCATCGATAACGTTGAAATCTTGACCACAATTACATGCAATTATTTAGGGTCTAAAATATCGTTAATACGCTCAGAAACATCGTCGTAATGATATTTTGTCATCAAGTCAGAGGTTCTGTTACGTGCGTTTCTAATATCGCGCTTCAAAATATTCAATTCGGCTCTCGCAATGGTTCGAATATCAGATTGACTGGTGTTGACAACTGTTGATTTTCTGTAGCCACCAAAATCCGAAGCCTTGGCTTGATTTTCTGCAGTCAACAAATATGCTAAACGGTCAATATGGGCTTTTTGTAGGTTCCTTCTATAGGTATCTACCGTTTTGCCACTCCTTGTTTCAGACCATATACCTTTTCTTAATTCGCTCATCATTTGGGCAAGGGAATAAGCTTCGGACTTATCCATTGTTTCATTTTCTATCAACCTTGCCATTTTGCCTAAGCTTAATACATTATTTAATGTACGTACTTGCATAGCCCGCATTTGTTCTAAAAAGCCAGAGTACTCTGTACGCTCCAAAATATCTTGGTCTAGCATCCACATTGGAGTATTAAATAACTGTTCTTGAAGAAAAGCCATGGCTCTTTGCTGGCGTTCTTTAGGTACGGCGGTATACACGGCGCCATCTTGATCATAGGTTTTGTGGTGCTCATATACGCCCCCAATATTATTGGAAACATGGCCCATATATCTATTGAACTGAGCGAATACTTGCCCATAAAGTTTATCAAGGTCTTCATAGTTCTTACCATCTTCTGCGGTCCACTCTATGAGTTTGGGAACAATTCTTTTTAAATTGGCAATACCGTATTCACTAGCTTTCATAGCGTCATCTCCCAAATCTTCGGTCTGTGAACTTGGGTCAACTATATCACCTACTTGTTGATGGCCAAAACGGTAAAGAGGGTCACCTGCATGTTTTAAGATCCACTGGTCCAAAATAGCTTTTTCCTCTTCTGCTGTAGTGTTTAAAATTGGTTTGTACCCCCATTGAATGGCATATTTATCATATACCCCAATATCTGGCATTAAGGCAACACCTTCATCACCAGGTTGCGCAATGTAGTTAAAACGGGCATAATCCATTATTGATGGTGCCGTACCATATTTTTTTGTAAACGTTTTAGAACGAAGGGAGTCTACAGGGTATGCAACACTACTGCCCATATTATGTGGAAGCCCAAGCGTGTGGCCAACTTCATGTGATGATACAAATCTAATTAAGCGACCCATAACTTCATCATCAAAAGATACACCTCTGGCAGCAGGATTGATAGCTGCTGTTTGTACAAAATACCAGTTTCTCAATAAGGTCATTACATTATGGTACCAGTTAATATCAGATTCTAATATTTCACCACTGCGGGGATCGCTAACATGCGGACCATTGGCATTTGGTATAGGTGATGCTAAATAACGTACCACTGAATAACGCACATCTTCAGGAGACCATTCTGGATCTTCCTCAACTGTAGGTGGTTCTTTTGCAATAATGGCGTTCTTAAAACCTGCAGCTTCAAAAGCGGTTTGCCAATCTTCAATACCTTGCTTAATAAAAGGTACCCATTTTCTAGGTGTAGCCCTATCTACATAGTATACAATTTGCTTTTTTGGTTCAACTAGTTCGCCATTTTTGAATTTCTCTATATCCTCATCTTTAACCTCTAAGCGCCATCTATCTAAAAACTTGATCGTTTTGCTCTCTTGAGCATCTAGACCATAATCTACTTGGCCACGTGCAAACCAACCTACACGCTCATCAAAATATCTGCGTTTCATAGGTTCTTCAGGTAATAGTACCATAGAGTTATTGATTTCCACAGAAATTGAACCTAAGGTAGAATTACTTGGAGGGTTGCTCGCCAAATACGTTTTCACATGGCGTACTTCAACATTTAATGGGTAACTCTTAATAGATTCTATATACCCTCTGCCTTCATCTAAACGAGATACTTTATATCTTTTGCGATACCTATCTGGCATACCAAAAGCTTTGGTGTCCTTCGTAAAAATATCGTTTACTTCGATTACGGTTGTAGGGTTGAGCGAGTCTTTCTGAATAGCTTTAATATCGAAGGAAAATAAAACCGGTTCAAAGTTTGAATTTACAACGGCTTCATGTACCGGTAAAGAATCTGCGGCAACAACATCATGGGATACTACACGAAGTAATACTTTTTTATCTTTCTTTTCCCAGCGAAGTACTTGGGTGTTTATTTTTCCACCACCAAAACCAATGCCCGATGCAGTTTTGGAAATACGACTTACCATAAGCATTTCTTTATTGAATAGGGAATCTGGAATTTCAAAATAGTGATTTTCATCTACTACGTGGGTAGTAAATAGACCTGAATCACTTTTGGCATCTTTTGTTATAACCTTGTTATAAGGTTGAATTTTATCTTTAGAAGGCTTGTTAGCTTCTTGTTCCGTGTTTTTCTTTTTCTTTTTGAAAATTTGGGCGTCAGCATTCTGGTAGCCAAAAACACACAGTAATAGTAATAATTTTACAAGTAATTTTCTTTTCATTTGTGAGTTAGTTAGGTAATCTTCCAAAGATTGAAATAATATCTGTAACAAATAGTTAATAATTTCTTAAGCCTATTTGTAACAATCATGATCAATAGGCGTCTTTTAAATAGGAATAAACATTTTTTCATTCTGAATTAGTCGATTATAAAGCCTTTGCAATATGCAAGGGCTTTATTTTTATAATAAATTCTTATTAAAATAAAAGAGGTAGAAAAAATTGAAATAAGAGGATCAGTAAGAGAACCGCTATAAGATTAAGAATTATCCCCGCGCGTGCCATTTCATGTACCTTAATATACCCGCTAGCGAAAACTATGGCATTTGGTGGCGTGGCCATTGGTAGCATGAAAGCACAGCTACTTGCAATAGTGATGGGAATAAGTAGATAGGTTATGGGCAGACCCAGCCCTATGGCTATTCCCGCAACAACAGGAGCTAATACTGCAACAAGAGCAACATTGCTCATTAATTCTGTCATAAATAGCATTAGAACGATCAGTAAAGAAGCCGTAAGCAATATACTTAGGTTGCTTTCTGCGATAACTTGGGCAACCAAATCTACAATACCCGAAACGGACATGCCATTTGCCAGTGATAGACCACCGCCAAATAGTATTAAAATTCCCCAAGCCAGTTTTTGGGTGTCTTTCCATTCTAAAATAAAATCTCCTTTTTTTAGATTATACGGCAGTGTAAATAACGCTATAGCGGCAAAAATACTTATAAGGGTATCCGATAGACCTAAATTGGGGAAAATGGAATTGATCAATGTTCTGAACACCCACAGAAATATTGTGACCCCAAAAATGGATAAGACCATTTTTTCCTTCCCAGAAGTAGGTCCTAATTTATCCAGTTCCTCATGAATAATGGTTTTTGAAGCCTTAAATTTTAAACCCCGAGTAGGGAAAAAGACTTTTACGAGAACAAAGTAACAAATGGAAATCATGATAAGGGAAAAGGGTAGCCCTATAGTCATCCATTTTAAAAATGATATTTCTATTTGATATTGGTTTTCAAGTAAACCTATTAAGACAGAATTTGGAGGGGTGCCAATCACCGTTGCAATACCACCCGCATTGGCAGAAAAGGCAATGCCAAGCATTACACTTAAGGCAAAATTGCGATCTCTTGTAGTGAATCCGTCTTCATCTTCGATCAATAGATTGATGACCGACATGGCGATCGGTAACATAACTACCGTACTTGCAGTATTGCTGATCCACATGCTCAGTACGGCAGTAGCGATCATAAAACCTAATACCACCTTATTGGCAGAGGTACCGGTAAGTTTAATGATAGTGAGTGCTATTCTTTTATGCAGATTTACCTTCTCTAACGCCAGTGCCATTACAAAGCCGCCAAAGAATAAAAAAACTATGGGGCTACCGTAGTTTGCTCCAACTTCACCAACTGGCATAATTTTTAAAATTGGAAAGAGCAATAGGGGTAATAGTGCGGTTACGGAAATAGAAACCGCTTCAGTTACCCACCATATAACCATCCAAAGTGCAACGGCAATGACGGCGTCCGCACTATCTGAAATCAATACACTTGGTAAAAAAATGATTATAAAAAATAGTATAGGACCTGTAAACAGACCTATTTTACTGCTTAAATTCATGCTGGTTGGTTTTGCCAGCTTCTAAACTACTATTTTTTATTTTTACGGTAAATGGCTATTTTAATATTTCAACAAAAAGAACATCGTCGTCCTTATAGATTTTTGCCAGTTGCTGTTTTGTAATCCCTTTAATGCCTTTGTCCCATGCTTTGTTACTTAGATCCGCTTTGTTTTTAAGCGCGTCTAATTGCATTTTCTTTTCTGATTTAAGGATATCAAAAATAACCTTTTCATTATCGGATAATTGAAGAGGTTTCTTTTCTGGTCTCATTTGCGGGAAGAACAATACTTCTTGTATAGATGCATTGTTGGTCATCAACATAACCAAACGATCTATACCTATACCAATACCAGAAGTAGGTGGCATACCGTATTCCAATGCCCTAAGGAAATCTTGGTCAATGAACATAGCTTCGTCATCACCTTTTTCGGACAACTTCAGTTGATCTTCAAAACGCTCTCTTTGGTCAATTGGGTCATTAAGCTCAGAATAAGCATTTGCCAACTCCTTACCATTTACCATAAGCTCAAAACGTTCTGTTAAAGCAGGGTTGTCTCTATGCTCTTTGGTCAACGGGCTCATTTCCTTTGGGTAATCTGTAATAAATGTTGGTTGCACGTAATGGTGCTCACATTTTTCACCAAAAATCTCATCGATCAGTTTGCCCACACCCATAGTTTCGTCAACCTCTAGACCTAATTTTTTAGCCGTTTCACGTAGTTCTTCTTCTGGCATACCGGCAACATCAATGCCTGTGTGTATTTTTATAGCCTCTAAAATAGGTACTCTTGCGTACGGAGCTTTGAATTCAATTTCGTGTTTGCCTACGGTTACCTTAGTAGTCCCATTGGCATCCATCGCAATTTTCTCCAATAATTTTTCAGTGGTATTCATCATCCAATTGTAGTCTTTGTAGGCTACATACAGTTCCATTACCGTAAATTCCGGATTATGGGTACGATCCATACCTTCGTTTCTAAAATCCTTTGAAAATTCATAAACACCATCGAACCCACCAACGATCAATCTCTTTAGGTAAAGTTCATTGGCAATACGTAAATACAAAGGAATGTTCAGCGCATTATGGTGCGTTAAGAAAGGGCGTGCCGTAGCACCACCTGGTATTGGTTGTAAAATTGGTGTTTCAACCTCTAAATATCCTTTGTCGTTATAGAACTCACGAATACTATTGGTGATCTTGGTTCTTTTAATGAATGTTTCTTTGACCTTTGGGTTCACCACTAAATCTACATAACGTTGACGGTAGCGTAATTCTGGGTCATTGAACTCATCATAGACCTTGCCTTCTGCATCTTTTTTTGGTAATGGTAAAGGTCTTAGCGATTTGCTCAACATGGTAAATTTCTTGACCATAATGGTTTTTTCGCCTACTTGGGTAGTAAATAGGTCACCCTCAATACCGATAATATCACCAATATCCAATAATTTTTTATAGACATCATTGTATAAAGACTTATCATCACCTGTACAGATTTCATCTCTATTGAAATAAACTTGAATACGACCGGAACTATCTTGTAGCTCGGCAAAAGAAGCTTTACCTTGAATTCTACGAGACATGAGTCTACCGGCAACAATAACCTGTTTATCTTCCTCATAATTAGATTTAATGCTTGCCGATGTAGCATTTACAGGGTATAAAGCAGCTGGATAAGGATTGATACCCAATGCTCTTAGTTTTTCCAATTTTTCTCTTCTGATAAGCTCTTGCTCCGATAATTGCATGCCGTCGTTTATTTAGCTGGCAAATATAATCGATATGTCTTAATCTTTCAATCTAGAACGCACTAAAGGATAGAGTCTTTCAACAAATTTTTCATATGCAAGGGCAGAAGGGTGTAAACCATCATTTGCTACCAATTCAGGTTCGTTTAAACCTTTTCTGGTAATATCGGTAATATTTAGAAACGTAACTCCTTTGGATTTTGAGGTAGATTTGGCAAAATCATTATACCTGTCAAGTTCCCTTGAGATTTGGTCATCACCGTTACTTTGGCCATAAGGCGTATAAAAGTAATCTGGAATTGAAAGCACGACTACTTTGTTAGAATCATTACCCGCAAGACTAATGGCTTTATCAATTAATTTTACAAATTCTGTCTCATATTGAGAAAATGGTCTAGATTGAAATTGATTGTTTACACCAATAAGTAGCGTGACTAAATTATACTCGGCAGATGCTCTACCACCAATTGATGCCAATAATTGATCGGTTCTCCAGCCGGTTTGTGCAATAACAGTAGTATTGACCTTATAGTTTTTATTTTCTTCAATAGTGGAACTCAATTGTTTTGGGAAGCTGTCTTCAAACGCAACGCTTTCTCCAACGGTATAACTATCGCCAAGAGCCAAATAGTTTATGGTTTCTTGGTTGTTTAGATCTTCTGAAAAAGGTGCGGATCTAATATCTTCGGTTTGGCTGCAAGATGGTAATATAGTAAACAGAAGACCTATTAGCGGTATAAGGGATAACTTGTTCAAGTATTTCATAATTATCTAACGTAAGAATAGTTGTAAAGGTTTTAGTTAATTATAAAATACTCGATTAATCATAAGCTAGATGATATCAATTGTTGTCAGTCAAAATGTAATGATGTCCCATAATTGGGTAGGTAGACTTGTTGGCTAACAATTTTTAAAATGTCGTCTTCTAAACTGGTGATGGGAGTTTCAATAATTCTATTTATTTCTCTGCCATTTTTATAAAAAATAAAAGTAGGAACTCTTCTAATGTTTAATCCCCACTCTTCACCTTGTGGACTTTTTTTATAGGCTTCTTTTCTTTTGTCAAGGGCAATGATTTTTAAGTTTTCATTAGGGTATTCAGCTTGCTCCAGAATTTTTAAAAATCGCGGAACCTCTCGTTTGCTATCACCACACCAAGTGCCCATAAATATTAATATTTTGTAAGCGTTTAAGTGTTTTTTAATGAGTTTTATTTTTTCGGTATCAGCTTGATAGTTGCTGAAATTAGGAAGATACCAAGTTTTATAGGTGTTTGCGGAAAGAGCTTCGGGTGTAATTTTGCCAAGTAGAAATGGTTGTTGATTCTCAATATGCACTTCTTGGTTAATTTTTTGAGAATTGATTGTAGTAGTGTAGCTTAAAATAAATGCAATAATTAATAAGGAAAATTTCATGATCTATAATTTTAGATTAGATCTGAAAATTCTAGAAATTATTAGGGAAAATTAGGTTTTAAGGGGTGGAAATGGGTACTAGACCCAGGGTGGAGATTTATAGGGTTATTGAAAACGTTGCTTTATTTCATCTCTTGTACTTACCCCCAATTTCTTATAAACGTTGTTTATGTGTGTTTTTACGGTGCTAACGCTAATAAACATGTCATTGGCAATTTCTTTGTTGGTTTTGCTCTTAAGAATTTGGGATACTATATTTTGTTCCTGCTCTGTAAGTTTGGTCAAAGGTGAAATTTGTAGTTTTGTTTTATCTTTTTTTGATTTTAGAATTAAAAAGATATTGAACCCGATAGAAATAACAAGTAAAAACGGCAATACCCATTGCCATAGTTTGGCTGAAGGGGCTTTACGGTCAGCAATTTGTTGGTCAATCGCTATTTCGTTATTATATAATGTAGTCAGGTTAATTTTTGGGTATTTAGAACGTAAACGATTACCTAGAGATGTATAATAATCCGAATTGTTGATATCAGCTAAGTAATAGGAGTAAGTATCATTTTTTCTATCGGATAAAAAGCTATAAATATATAATTCTGCCAGTGGTTCATTTAGGTTAGCTCCATAATCTTGCAAAGAGGTAAACCATTTTTTTGAGTTTAATTTTTTACTTGCATTACTTCTAAATTCATTGAATTCATATGCCATTTGCTCTTTTAGGACATCAATATCCAAAAACATAGAAGATGAAGAATTAGTGGAAGAAATTTCACATAGCGTCTCATTGTCAAATGATGTCGGAAACATAATGGTGTCGGTGTTTTTGGCAATGAACAAGATACTTTTGCTGTATTCACAACTACCAAAAAAATGATCGGAATTAGTGCCAAGATCAGAACATTCATCCACGTGTATTCTATAAATCCTGTTTTGGTCCATTAAATTATCTCCGCTAAAATTAAAATAGCCCAAAGAATCTGTTGTAGTCTTCTTTAAAATCTGTTCCATTGAAATTTTGTCGAACTTTCTGTAATCTTCAATAATGGAAAGGTATATAGTTTTGCCAAACTGTTGTTCTGCAATTTGACCTTTAAAACTATATTGTGCGGCACAATAGGAAAAAGAAAATAGCAGGTAAATTAAAAATAACTTTTTAGGCATTGGTTAAATAATGATAGTTTTTAAGATTGGTTTTTGTAACAAAGTGGTTATACTTGCGACGTATAAGGTACATCAATCAATCAAAATAATAATCAAATGAGTTTAATTCGCGTATTGCTCGCCATTTTTTTTCCTCCTTTAGCGGTTTTGGGCAAAGGTTGTGGTTCTTTTCTAATTGTTTTACTTTTAACTTTTTGCGGCTGGGTGCCTGGCGTAATTGCCGCATTGGTCATTTTGAACAATCCTAATTAGAAAAATCTTTCATGAAACTTTTAAAAACCTTCACTGCTGTTTTAATAACAGTATTCTTTGTTGCCTGTAATTTTACAGAAGAAATTTATTTTAATGAAAATGGCTCAGGCAAAATGAGTATTTCTTTTGATGGGGGCGAAATGTTGCAAATGTTGCCAGAAACAGATTCTACAAAATTGGAAAAGGCTATAGACTCCACTTTGGTATTTAGAGATTTGTTGATAGAAAAGAAAGATAGCATAGCTAAATTACCTTTAGAGGAGCAAGAAAAATTAAAAAGATTAGAGCCTTTTAAACTTCATATGAACGTTGATCCGGATAAAGGAATAATGAATTTTGATATGTTTACTGAATTCAACAAAGTATCAGAAGTCAATGATGCATTTAATTCTTTTCAAAATGCAAGTTCCATTGGTCCCATTGCTGGGGGTAATGCTATGCCGGGTGGTGCTCCAGAAGAAGCAACAAAGGTCAACTATACTTTTAAGAAGAACAAATTCAAACGAGAGACAGTAATTCTTGATCAAACATTATTTGAAAGGAGCATAGATAGTTTAGTAGGTGCAGAAATGTTTTTATCTAGCTCTACATATACATTTAAGTATCATTTTCCAAGACGTGTAAAATCTACCAACATAGAAGAAGCTACATTTTCCATGGATGGAAAAACTATGGTACATGAAGTTAATTTTCTAGAAATGATGAAAGACCCAGAATCTGTAGTCATTGAAGTGGAATTAGAGAAATAGGCTATAGCTTTTCGTACCTTTGTAAAATGAACAAGAAGGTACAAGTACAAGATTTAGGTCTTAAAGACTATAAAGAAACTTGGGATTATCAGGAACAGCTATTTCAAGAGACGCTTGATCTTAAAATACGCAATAGGAGAGAAGAGTTGAATTTAGCAACTCCCAATCATTTTCTTTATGTTGAACATCCCCATGTGTATACTTTGGGAAAAAGCGGAGACATTTCCAATCTTTTGGTAGATGAAAAAGTTTTGGCGGATAAAGGAGCCACTTTCTATAAGATTAATAGAGGGGGGGATATCACCTATCATGGTCCTGGACAAATAGTAGGTTACCCTATTTTAGATTTGGATAACTTCTTTACGGATATACATAAATACCTTCGTTTTTTGGAAGAAATGGTCATTTTGACTTTAAAGGAGTATGGATTGAAAGCGGAGCGCTCGCCTGGTGAAACTGGAGTGTGGTTAGATGTTGGTACTCCGTTTGCACGCAAAATTTGCGCCATGGGTGTAAGAGCATCGCGTTGGGTAACTATGCATGGTTTTGCGTTAAATGTCAATGCTGATTTAGGTTATTTTGATTTAATGATCCCGTGCGGAATAAAAGGTAAGGCGGTTACTTCTTTAAACGTGGAGTTAGGTAAGAAAGAAGTTAATTTGGAAGTAGTGAAGCAAAAATTATTAAAGCATTTTCAAATACTTTTTGAAGCTGAGGTAAATGAAAAAACCGAGGTGTAAGCCTCGGTTTTTTTATGTTTTGACATTAGTCTATTTGCTGTGTGCAGTAAGTAAGGTACTGCTCATAAGGTCTCCATTTTTCTTATAAGTTTCTTGTTTAACCATACCCACACCTTCTGCAAGCCACACTCTAGAAGGGTATACTTGGTTTGCCATCATCATTTTTGATCGGTTTTCACTGTATAGTACGTAACAGTCATAAGTACCGGCAGGAGTACTGATACTTTCTTTTTTCTCTACATTTCTATTGGTCATGTCAACGGTCATATTCATATTTATACCGCTCATACTAATTTTCATGGCAACATTGGCATCGTTAAGTTTTTGGCCAACGCTAAGGTCATTTGGTATTTCTATATCATTACCCGATATTTCAATATCCATATCGCCATACTGTTCCATCATTTCAGAGGGTAGAAGAGATTCGTAATCTAGGGTTACCATGTTTCCGGTACACGTTAAATTGTACGTGGTACTATAAGCGTCCTTCCCTTTGTTATCTTTCAGGTCTATAGCCATGGTGGCATTAGTGACGTTTCCGTTATTTATGGCCTCTACGACCTTATATGAGCTTACACCCTCTACTTTTCCTTTTTTATTATAATTAGTGTATTCCATAGAAACACCTTCGTTCATGGGGTAGAATTTACTACAATTATCTTGAGCTATAGAGGTGGTGATACAAGTTAAAAGGGCAAGTGTAAATAATAATTTAGTTTTCATTTTATAATAGTTAAGGTTCTGAATTATAACTATTTAAATTTATGAAAATCCTAAGAATTATGTTGATTAAATGTATGGTCGGTATATAAATGTTTGTAGACCTTAACTTTCGGTGTGTTATCGTATTTTATAAACCTTAATACTATTTTCTTGATCCTTGAATACAAGTTCGGGCTTTTTGTTTCTGTTCATATCTGCCATATCAATGACGGAATTACCAAAAATCGGAAAATTTGGTATGGCTTCGGCTTGGCTGTCAAACATGTATATTTTCTGATTTTGAATATCCGTTACAGATACATAGATTTTATCATTGAGGTAGAAAATAACGGGCTTGGTATAAACCCCTAACTCAAGTTCAACCTTTTTGTCTCGTATTTGTAAGATATTGTCGTTCATTATGGCTAAAGTTCTAGATGTGGCATCTATACCGTGATCTTTGGCTAGATTTAGATTGCTCGATGAAATTTTTCCTTGAGAGTCAATTTGGTATAAAATACCATCCATCGAGGTAAAAGTAAATTTGTTTTGGTATAACCTAATTTCATTATCGGAAAATGAAAACTTGTCTTTTATGTTTATCCTGGTTTTGCCAACTCTATTTAATATTTTTAGTTTGCCATTATCAAGTTTAAGAACAATGTAGTCTTTTTTTCCAATTCTAAAATGTTGGGGAGAATTTAGTATGTTGGCTTCGGCAGTATCATATGTAAATCCTTTTACTGTTTTACCTTCATTATTGTACATATGTACTTTTTTGTTTTGTGTGACTATGAATCTATAGTTTTTATTTCCTTCGTAGTCAAAAACCGCTAGTGGATTAAGGTTGCCGCCAGAATAGTTTATTTTAAACGGTTTTACCTCTTTTCCATTTCTGTCTAAAATTAAAAACTCGTTGTTTGTAGTAAATGCCAATTGTAATTTACCATTTTTGAAAAGATCTACTTGGTGTACTTTTCCTTGAATTGTACCATCTAACTGTTTCTTCCAGAGAATTTTGCCGGTATTGGAAATTAAATAAAGTATATTCTCTTGATCCTGTACTATAATTTCTTTTCTACCATTATTATGGTTGGTTACAAATTGGGGCAATGTAGCAAGGTCATTATTAAATTGAATTTCAAATGCTTGTGAAACTGTGTTTTGAACATCTCCATTAGTAACTTTTTTAATTAAGAAGTTAGTGTGGTAGAAACCATTATCTGCGATAATCTGTGATGCAAAAACATAATCTTTTAAATGACTATTGCTGAACGAGCTACCCAAGGTTTTAGAAACTGATTCGTTTAAGAAGGTAGCGTTGCCGTCAAAATTAGAAATTGAAAGCACACTCGATGATTGGGCAAGGTTGGTTTCAATGGTTTTATATATAGGTGTCTTATCAAAGGTGTCACCAGTCTTTATTTTGGAAATGGCTGATTCTAGGGTGGTTTTAGATGTTGAAAAAATAAAGGTGTTTTCGGTAATACTGGCGAAGGTGAATGTGATATCACCAATTAAAGGTTTTAGTGTTGCAAAAATAGTATTGTCAGAATGTAGTTCCCATATTTCATTACCACTGAATTCTTCAGTACTTACTTTTTCGGTATTTAAATAGTCAAGTAAAGTAGCGGTACCATAAGTTTTTAAAAACAGCATTTTTTCTTGGTCAATTTCGGAAATACCAATTTCCTCAACAGTACTTAATAGTGAATCTAAAGGTTGGGTGGGGTAGTTGTTTAGCGTTTTATTTTCAATGAACTTATTGAATTCATCAAAACCAAATGAGGTTATGTATTTGCTATTACTAGGAGCCAAATTCCAAACTTTGTTATCTATAGGTTTTATATTTTTGAATAATGACAAGTAATATTGATTAAGGTCATTTGGCTGTGCTATGCCGCTTAAAACTAATTCGTTACCATGCACAGTGACATCAAGTGTTAACCAACTGCCAAAATTGGAGACTTTTTGGTCTTTGCCTAAAAGATTGTTAAGCATTGTGGTTCCTTTATCTATATCAAGCCAAATGTTAATGAGCTTTTCATGGTTGGATACTTCGTAAAGTTGTTTAAATGAACTGTTTTTTTGAGGTGAGTTTACAGAATTAATGTTTTCTTGAAGTAGGGGTTGAGAAGAGCACATAATCCAGAAATCATTAAGATATGTGGTGTAGAATATTGCATTATCAACTGTGTATTTTGTAACCGTGTAGCCGTTGAAAGTGAGGTCCTCTTTACTTTTACTGGTTAGTTCTGCCCAGTTATCTATGGAGAGACTATCTTTTGTGATATATGTGTAATCTATATTTAAGCTGTCCACCGAGAGCGCAACCAATCCGCTTTTTTGATTGGATAAAAGGCCTAAGTCTTTAAGGGTGTTCTTTAAAGTGGAAAATGGTTTATTCAGTGTTAAACCGTTCAGAATTTCATTGGAAGAAAATTCATTTTTAACCGATTCAAAATCATTGATTTGAAATATTAAGCTAGCGTTTTCAGGTATTACCTTTAAAGGTGAACTATCGTTCTTTTTTTTGGAAGTACAGCTATAGCAAATAAAGGCAATAATTAGGTATGCTAGAAAAGGTCTCATGAATAGAAATTTATACAAAGTTATACTATTTGTAAAACTATATTAGTTGTTTGGCAAAAGCTTGAAACTTGTTCTGTGGTACTTGGTTATACCATATTTTTTAATTGCTTCTCTATGCTCTTTGGTAGGGTAACCTTTGTTCTTTTTCCAGTTGTACATAGGGTATTCTTCGTGCAATTTCAGCATATAGGCATCACGTGCTGTTTTTGCTAAGACAGAAGCTGCGGCAATACTCAAATATTTAGAATCACCTTTGACAATGCAGGTATGGGATATTTTTTTATAAGGTTTGAATTTGTTGCCGTCAACAATGATATGGCTTGGGATTTGCGATAATTTGGATATTGCCTGGTGCATTCCTAGAATAGAAGCATTTAAAATATTGATGTCATCTATGATCTCTGGCTGTATATGGGCAATTCCAAAACAAATGCAATCTTCTTTTAATAATGGCTCTAGAAGTTGTCTTTTGTGTTCTGATAACAGTTTTGAATCTGTTAAAATTGAATTCTCGAATGTTTCTGGCAGAATTATTGCTGCAGCGGTCACAGGTCCCGCTAAACAACCTCTTCCCGCCTCGTCAGTACCGGTTTCGTTAATGTTTTTGTAAAATTTAAGAAGCATTATGTTTTTTTTAACTTAAAATTTTGAATTTTAAATATTGATTTATTGTTAAATAATTGTTTTATTTTCAACAAAATCGATGAAATACAGAAAAAAAAATAATAATAAGTGTTTTTTTAACATATAACTTTTTTGGGTTAAGATAGCTTTTGGAATACTAAGCAAATTTTTGGACTTTTGGCGCAAGCTAATTCAAAAACAAATTTTATGAAACAGAAGTTGACGTGGATGTTGACGCCTTTATTGGTGTTCTTCATGACATTTTCCTTTGCACAGGAAAAAACAGTGACCGGTGTTGTAACCGATCAAAGCGGTTTGCCTTTACCGGGAGTGTCTGTTGTAGTTGTTGGTACAACGAACGGATCTCAAACAGATTTTGATGGTAACTATGCCATTAACGTAAATCAAGGCGAAAAATTAAGATTTTCTTATTTAGGTCAAAAAACAGTGACGATGAGTGTTGGAGCTTCCAATACCATTAATGTACAATTGGAAGAAGATGCTGAGGCATTGGAAGAAGTTGTTGTTACCGGGTATACTTCGCAAAGGAGATCTGATATTACTGGGTCGATTGTTGAAGTAGATTCTGATAAGTTGTCAGAGATAATTACGCCAAGTGTGGAACAGGCTTTGCAAGGAAATGTTTCTGGTCTTTCGGTTTCTGCAACCTCAGGAACTCCAGGCTCAACTGCGAATATTAGAATTCGTGGGATTAGTTCAATTACTGCTGGTAATGAGCCGTTATATGTTATTGATGGTGCGCCGGTAAGTAATGATAATGCGGGGGCAAGTGCAGCTTTCTCTTCGTTGTCTCCATTGGCGGGTCTTGATAATAATAACATTAAGTCTATTACAGTTTTGAAAGATGCTTCTGCAACTGCTCAGTATGGTGCTAGAGGTGCGAATGGTGTAATCTTGATTACTACTAAAAAAGGTAAAGCTGGTCAAACTGTATTTGATGTGAATTCTAGTTATGGTTTTCAGCGTGATGCAATTACTGGCCCAGTGCCTTTAACTGCGGCTAATAGATTGGAGCTGACTGCAGAGGCTTATTATAATGACGGTATAACTGCATCTAAACAAGAGGCTATTGATCAATTATTGGCTTCAAGTTTTGCTGATTGGGATGCTGCCGGTAGACCAGAGGCTAGATGGGATAGAGCTGTTAGAAATGATGCGGCATCCGTTCAGCAACATAGTATCTCTGCTTCAGGTGGTGGTGAAGATCATACGTTTTATGGTTCTGTAGGTTACATGAATCAAGAAGGAACGGTGATTGGACCTTCATTCGAGAGAATTTCGGGAGCGATAAACTTCTCTAAGGATTTAACGGAGAACATAACTTTTAGTTCTAATAACTCTGCAACGCATTCTTTGCAAAATGCTTTTTTAGAGACTAGTGCTTATTTTGAAAGCCCAAGATCTGCTAAATATTTCTTGTCTCCGTTGTTGTTGCCATATAATGCAGATGGCTCTATTAATCAATTTGGTGGTTCTCTGCCAAATCCATTGTACAACAATGAAAATAATATCTATGAAAATAGGCTTACAAGAATTATATCTAATAACAATTTAAATTGGAATTTAGGTAATGGTCTTTCTTTTGGATCTTCATTTAATGTGGATTACCAAGGGTATAACTATAGAAATTATTCTAATAGAAATTATGGCTATGGTGTTCCTACTTCTGGTGATGCGGAGCAATATGATAGAACCAATGTATTTTATGTATTTCAAAATTATTTTGATTATAACTTTGATATCAATGATGATCACAGATTTGACTTTAAAGTTTTACAGGAATATCAATCAAATCGCAGATATTTCTTAGGAGGTGCCGGTAATAACTTCGCTGATGATGGTCTATATTATTTGGATAATGTTGGTACGCCTGTTTCGGTAAGTTCTAGTTACAACGATTTTTATGTTGGAGCATATATGGGTCTTGCCAAATATGCAGCGTTTGGAGGTAAGTATATCTTAGATTTATCTTACCGTAGAGAGGGTAATTCAAGATTTGCTGAGAATAATAGATGGGGTAACTTCTATTCTGTAGGTGCAGCTTGGAATATTGCAAAAGAAGATTTTCTAGCAGATTCTAAAGTTATTGATAATCTTAAATTAAGAGGATCTTATGGTGTTACAGGTAATGCAAATATAGATTTGAACCAATATCAATCCTTATTTGGCTTTAGTGCTGATTATGGTGGTGAAGGTGCTCAATATGTAGATACTTTTGGTAATGAGGACTTAACTTGGGAGTTGTCTAAAACTTTCGATGTTGGTATAGATTTTGCAATGTTTAATAACGTATTTAGTGGTAGTGTAGCTTATTTTCAAAGAACATCAGAAGATTTGTTGTTAGATGTTCCATTATCTCAAACTACTGGTTTTGCAAGTCAATATGCTAACATAGGAGAGTTGACTAACAAAGGTATTGAAGTAGATTTTAATTTCAATGTCGTAAATACTGAAGATGTTCAATTTACAGTTGGTGGTAATTTCGCTACTGTTGATAATGAGGTTACCGAATTGCCGGTGGATCCAAATGGTGTTGAAAGAACTATCACAACTACAACTACTAGAATTGAAACTGGTCATCCTGTTAGAGAGTGGTATATGCCAACTTGGGCAGGTGTAAATACTGAAACAGGTGTAGATGAGTGGTTTATTAACGGTATTGATGGTGAAAAAACAACTAATTTTAATGAAGCAGAAGCTGTTTTTCAAGGAGGTAACGCGGTAGCAACTTTTACAGCCGGTCTTAACTTAAATTTCAAATATAAAAATGTTTTCATAAGCGCTAATGGGTACTATTCAGGTGGTAATAAAATCTATGAAGGATGGCATAGGTATTTGAATACTTCTAACGTATATCCGATTCTTGCTTTTAATGGATATACTTCATTATTAGATAGATGGCAAGAGCCTGGTGATGTTGCTCGTAATGGTAAGTTTACAACCGGAGATGCTGGATGGCAAAGACATTCTAAATACTTATATGATGGAGACTTTATAAGACTTAGGTCATTAACTGTTGGTTTTGATCTTCCTCAACAAACGGTAGATAGATTAGGTATAAATAAATTGAGATTCTTTGTAAGAGGTAATAATCTTTTTACATGGGTTAAAGATGATAATTTGTTGTTTGATCCAGAAGTTGATGTTGATAGTCAAGGTGGTGATGTTACTCCTGGTGAAACTGGTTTGGAAACTCCTCCTGCAAGAACAATCTCGGTTGGTGTTAATTTGAACTTCTAAAAAAAGAAAAAAATGAGAAAAAATAAATTTTTAATAATATTACTAGCCTCAATGGCGGTAATTGTCAGTTCATGTTCTAGTGAGGATTTAGAGCCAACATTATCTCAAAGTAAGAGTGTTGAAGGTAGTGTAACCAAAGTGGATAACTTATATAGTATTTTAAAGGGAGCACATAATGTGCTTACTGATGATGAATATTATGGTAGAGATATAATCGCTACTAATGAGGTAAGATCTGATAATTGTTTTTCTAATGGTAACTCAGGTAGATTCAGTACGCAATCTCAATTTTCCTACAACTCAAATACTGGTTATGTTTGGGATGACGTATTTGAAATGATGTCAAATGTTAATATTATCATCAATACCGATTTATCTACCTTAGAAGGTGATTTAGACTATGGTGCGCATATACAAGGTCAAGCGTTGACTTTGAGAGCGCTAGGTAATTATGATTTGATTAGAATTTACGGACAGCAAAATTCAGGTGGTACATTGGGAGTTCCAATTGTAACGACCTTCAAAGGTGAAGACTTATTTCCTTCAAGAGCAACTGTAGAAGAAGTTAAGCAAGCCATATATGCTGATTTGGAGATGGCTTTTAGTATGATGGATTCTTCATATGATACTTCTAAAATCATAGTTTCTAAGTATGTTGCAAAGGCTCTTGAAGCTAGAGTTGCTGTATATTTTGGAGATTGGTCTAGAGCTGTTACGGCTTCTGAAGCTGTAATTAATTCTGGATTATATTCGATTATTGGCGCAGATTCTTATGTTTCTAGTTGGGCAGCAGACGGTGGATCTAATGTTTTGTTTGAACTTGCTTTTAGTGGTTCTGATAATTTAGGTTCAAATGCATTGTCTTATATCTATAGGTATCCAGGTGATGAACCTGCAGGTTATGGAGATGTTCAAGCTTATTCTGATTTAATAGATATTTATGATGAAGGTGATGTTAGGTTAGGTATATTGGGTTATCAAAATGGTGGAACGGCATTAAGAAATATGGGTAAATACCCAGATACGGCTACTGGTTCTGATAATATTCCATTATTTAGATATGAAGAAGTAATTTTAAATTATGCAGAAGCATTATTTGAAACTGGTGGCGATGCATTAACTCAGCTTAATTTGATTACATCAAATAGAGGAGCAGCTGCTTATACTTCGGTAACTAAAGATGATATTCTTAATGAAAGAAGAAAAGAGTTGGTTTTTGAAGGTTTTCGTTTCGATGATTTAATGAGAACGGGACAGTCGGTAGATGCAACAGGCTCATTGGGTAATACAATAAGTACCCTAACGTACCCAAATAATGCGTTTGCTTGGCCAATTCCATTATCTGAAATCAATGCAAATTCAAACATGGTTCAGAATGAAGGTTATTAAACTTGATTAAGTTTTTGATTAAGAACCCTGCTTTTTGCGGGGTTCTTTATTTTAAGTTACTTTTAAGGTTATTGAGCAAGACTAATCTGGTTAATTTTGGTATTCATGAGAGCAAATATTATTTTCAAAATTGTCTTTTTTGCGTTGTTGTCCTTGTTGTTTTGTTTTTCTTGTTCTTCAGATGATATTACTGATGAAAAGAAAATTGATCAAGAAGTCGTGGAAGATGAAAATGTATCACCTGTTCCTGTAGAAGTTGTCTATCCGATTAGGGGTGCCACAGGGGAAGTTTTGGATTATGACCAAGATTTGTCAAAAGATGGACTTGTTTTAATTAATGAAGCTACATATGATCGTGTTTATTTAATGCAAAAGGATTCGGCTATAATTGTACATGAATGGCAGCTTGAATATGGATTGGGGAATGATGTGGAATTGTTAAATAATGGACAATTATTGGCGTCTTTAGGGGTGGTCTCACCTGAATTTAGTTTTGGAGGATTTGGAGGTGTTATTCAAATTCTTAATCCTGATAGCAATGTTGAATGGGAGTATACCTTATCTAATGAGAAGTATTTAATCCACCATGATGTAGAAATGTTACCGAATGGAAACATTCTGGCTATTGTTTGGAATTTAAAAACTAGGACCGAGTTAGATGAAATAGGTTATTTGGGAAATCAAGAAAAAATTTATACTGAATCTATAATTGAAATAGATTCAAATTCCAGTGAAATTGTTTGGAAATGGGATTCGTGGGATCATATTGTGCAAAATGTAGACGCCTCTAAATCGAAGTATGGTTTAGTAAATGAAAACCCCCAATTGATCAATATAAACTATGTTGATATACTAAGAGATGATGAAAATCCTGATGGCGACATTATGCATGCTAATGGATTGGATTATGATGAAGATAATGACCTTATTTATTTAAGTGTAAATAATTATAGTGAAATTTGGGTTATAGATCATAGTACAACAGTTGATGAATCTGAAACGAGTAGTGGTGGCCGCTATGGTAAAGGAGGTGATTTAATTTATAGGTTCGGTAATCCAAACACTTATGATAATGAGGGTAACAGACTTTTTTATAATGTGCATTTCCCGAATATTTTAGATGAAGATGTCCCGGGAAAAGGTAATATTTTGGTCTTTGGAAATGGAAATGGAGGTTCTGAACAGTCGGTAGTCTATGAGTTTAATGTGCCGTCTCAATTTAATCTGCAACCTAATACGGATAATGAATTGGATGTAGTTTGGGAATATACTAGAGAAGGGTTGTATGCTCCTAGGGTCTCCGGTGCAATTCGTCTAGATAATGGAAATACCTTGATTACTTCTGGCACTTTTGGTGTTATAGAAGTAACAGATACCAAACAAGTAGTATGGGAGTTTCAAGGAGATGGGTTCTATTGGCGAACATATCATTATAATTTTGATGCTACCGCAATTTCATTTTTAACTGAGTAAATTTTATAGTCTGCTGTATGTTTTAATTAGTACTTGACTCAAGTATTGTGTCTCCACTTTTATTTGTTAATACGAAATTATATATTTAATTATCTCGATGTATTACTTTTTGGTCAAACAATTATAGACCACTGATTTAAACTCCCTTAAACTTTCACATTTACTTAGCAACAAAAAAATTAACTTTGCAAGGGTAACATTGCTTCATGAAATATATAATTTTAGTTTTATTGTGTTTTACAACGTCAATTGTTTTAGGACAAGATGTAATTGGAAAACCACAGAAAAAAGGCGATTCGCTTTCATTGGTAAAGAAAACAAAGCCAATAAATCCAAAAGACAAGCTTAAAAATGATTCTATAACTTTAACTATAGAAGATTATAAAATAATTTCTTTTGAAAGAGATACTACTTTTTTAGATACAACCTTGACTATCCAAAAGGAATATAAGTATAACTACTTGCGTGAAGATGACTTTGAGTTAATGTCTTTTTCCAACATTGGGCAAGCCTATAACGAACTTGGGGTTGATTTTGAAAGGGTGGGGAGCTATCCAAATCTTGGGGCACTGGCAAAAGACCGTAAATACCTAGAGAAAGAACAAATTAATTATTATAATGTAGCCACCCCAATGACCGAGTTGTTTTTTAAAACAACTTTGGAAGAAGGTCAATTACTAGACGCAAATTTGACTTTCAATACCTCTAGAAGGTTAAATTTTTCTATTGGTTATATAGGCTTTCGTTCCCTTGGTAAGTATAATGATACTCAAATAGAATCAGGTAATTTTATAACTACTACAAATTATTTATCTAAAAACGGTAGATATTCGTTAAGAGCGCACATAGCTGCACAGAATATTTCGTCTGAAGAAAATGGAGGCTTGGCAGAAAAAGAAGAGCAATTTGAATCTGGTGATGAGGATTTTATAAATAGACCAAGGGTAGATGTCTTGTTAGATGATGCTGAAAATAAGATATTAGGTAAAAGATATTACTTAGACCATCAATATAAATTGGTGAGAAAACGGTTAGATTCTACCCGGTTTGAAAAAACGGCATTATCTATAGGACATAGTTTTGATTATGAGACCAAGTATTATCAGTTTATAGAAACATCGAATGATACATTATTTGGTGATGCAATTTTAAGTGCTATAGATGATAAGGCAATTTTGAAGACGTTTTATAACGAGGTTGATATAGAATTTTACAACAAGGCACTTGGTAGGCTAACAGGCGGTGTTAATATGTATAATTACGATTATTATTTCAATAGCAGGCTTATTGAAGCAGATGGAACGGTAATACCCAATAGGTTGAACGGAACTGAGTTTGGACTGGTGGGAAAGTATGAGAAACGAATAGGTGGTTTTGATTTTAATGCGGATTTAAAATATAATCTTTCAGGTGAGTTGGCGGGTAATGTGTTCAATGCCTCTGCAACCTATAATATTAATGATAATAATAAGGTGAGGTTCGCCCTGCACAATTCTACTAGGTTGCCCAATTTTAACTACTTATTGTATCAAAGTGAATATTTTAATTATAACTGGGATAATAGTAATGTTTTTGAAAAGGAAAGAGCAAGTAGTTTAAAAGGTGAGTTGTTGTCCAAAACTTGGGGACACTTAATGGTGAAGTATAGTAATTTAGATAACTATACATATTTTGCCCCTGTATCAGAAGAGGTAATTGCCGATGGGTTGGATAATGCATTTATAAAACCGTTGCAAGAGGGTAATACGGTATCTCATCTAAAAGTGAAATATCAAAAAGAATTTAAGGTTGGAATGTTTGCATTGAATAATACGGTCATGTATCAAAATGTGACTCAAGATTCTCAAGTACTCAATGTTCCGCAACTGGTAACTAGAAACACATTGTATTTTTCTTCTGATGTTTTTAAGAAAGCAATGTTTTTACAGACGGGTGTAACCTTTAAATACTTTACTGCCTATAATATGAATGGGTATAATCCTGTACTGGGTGAATTTTATGTTCAAAATAAAGAAGAGTTGGGTGGGTACCCTTTGTTGGATTTCTTTATTAATGCAAGAATACAACAGACTAGAATTTATTTAAAGGCAGAACATTTTAACGCTTCGTTTTCTGGTTATGATTATTATGCTGCACCAAATTACCCTTATCGGGACTTTGTTATACGTTTTGGTTTGGTATGGAATTTCTTTTCTTGATTAAAAAAGCTATGTAAAACATAAGGTCTTTAAGTGTCATTTAAATTCAGATGCTTAAAATTGAAGCAATGTGTAGCTTTCCTTGTTTTCTAACCTCCGTTGAATCAGGGGGGTATGGGGCGTTATAAAAAACCTTGTATTTATTTTGCAAAAAAGTCTTGTACATTAGAAAATAGGTTGTAGATTTGCACCCCGCTAGCGAGGAAGACGAGTTCTGAATCGGGAGTTGGAAAAGGTTCATTTATATGTTGGTTGGTCTGGGGGAAAAAGAAAAAATATTTTTTTTCGAAATAAGTTGCCAGGTTAAAAAACAGTTGTATATTTGCAGCCGCTTAGGGAAACACCTAAGGGAAACGAAGCCGGGAGGGTCGCAGGGTCCAAGGGCGGAGTGGATGGAAGTTAGTGAGATCGGTGGGGGGCGGAGCCATAAGAGAAGACAGAAGTGGGCGAGAGGGACAGAGGCGACAGAGTACGCGAAGGTGTAGAGCAGAGCG